>NZ_SMLK01000018.1 GCF_004681975.1 Ramlibacter humi | reverse complement strand
GACGGCCAGCTGATCCAGTACGCCTACGACACGGCCAACCGGCTGACCTCTGTCACGTACGCCGACGGTGCGGTTCGAAGCTACGTCTATGAGAACCCGGCATCGCTGGACGCGCTGACCGGCATCGTCGACGAGCGGGGCAATCGCCTGGAGACGTACACGTACGACAGCCTGGAGCGTGCCGTCACGACGGAGCGTGCCGGTGGGGTGTTCAAGTACACGATCGCCTATGGAAGCGGTGGCCAATCGAGCGTGACGGACCCGCTGGGCACCGTGAGGACGTACACCTACGCCACGGCATCCGGACGCCAGACCGTCAGTGCGGCCGACAAGCCGAGCCCGAACGGCACGGCCGATGCGGCCAGCCGCACCCAGGACAGTGCGACGGGGCTGGTGCTGAGCGAGACGGACTTCCTCGGCGGCGTGACGACCTTCCAGTGGCTCACGCCAAGGATGCTGCCGGCCTCGGTCACCCAAGCCTATGGAACGCCGCTGGCCCGCACAAGAAGCACGACGTGGCACTCGACCTTGAGTCTTCCGGCGACGGTGACCGAACCTGGCAAGACGACGGCATGGACGTACGACGCGGCTGGCCATCCGCTCACCCAGATGGTGACGGACACGGCGACGGGGCAAACGAGAACGTGGAGCTGGACGTACAACGCGCAGCAGCTGATGGCCACGAGTTCGGCGCCCGGGCAAGGCACCACCACCTACACCTGGAATGCCGCGGGCCAGCTCACCAAGCAGGCCAACGCACTGAACCAGGAGACGCACTTCGACTACGACGCGGCCGGCCGCCTGAGCCAGCGCACGGATCCCAATGGACTGGTGGCCGCGTACGCGTACGACGCGAGGGGGCGGCTGACGAATGCGACCGCTGGCACGGAGTCGACGACGTACGTGTGGGATGGAGCCGGGCTGCTGGAGAGCGTGACGCTGCCCGACGGTGCCACCTGGGCATTCACCTACGACGAGGCGCAACGCCTGACGCAGGTGCAGGACGGCCAAGGCAACAAGGTCGTCTACACGCTCGATGCGATGGGCAACCGCACGAAGGAAGAGGCCCGGGATGCTTCGGACGCGGTGGTGCGCACGAGAAGCTGGGTCTACAACAGCCTGAACCGGCTGCAGGATGCGATCGAAGGGGTGGCACCGCCTGCGCAGGCGACCACGGTCACCTATGACCTGAACGCGAACCCGACGGCCACAAGCGCACCGCTGGGGCGCAACAGCAGCCGCACCTTCGACGTCCTGAACCGGGTGAAGCAGGTGACCGACGCGAACAACGGCGTGACGAAGTTCGAGTACGACGCGCAGGACAACCTCACCAAGGTCACTGACCCGAAGAACCTGAACACGACCTACGCATACAGCGGCTTCGGACAGCTGCTCACGCAATCCTCGCCGGACACGGGCACCACGACCTTCGTCTACAACGCGAACGGTACGCTCCAGAGCAAGACAGACGCCCGCGGCGTGACCACGGGATACACGTGGGATGTCCTCGGCCGGGTGGCGACGATCACCTACCTGGACCAGACGATCACCTACACCTACGACGCCTGTACCAATGGCGTGGGGCGGGTGTGCAGCGTGGCTGATGGCACGGTCACGACAAGCTACACGTATACGCAGGCGGGACGGGTGGCGAGCAAGACGCAGACCGTGGCGGGTTCGCCGGCGGCGGCGCCGCTCACCGTCAGCTATGCGTACAACAGCGCGGGCGAGCTGTCGCAGGTAACCACGCCGTCAGGCAGCATCGTTGGGTACAGCTACACCAACGGGCGCGTGACGGGCATCACTGCTGCGGCGGCGGGCGGGGGCACGGTGAACCTGCTGTCCCAGATCACCTACAACGCGGACGGCCAGGTGCAGGGCTGGCAATGGTCGGATGGGACCGCCCGCACGATCACGTACGACGATGCCGGCCGCATAGCGGGGTTCAGCCTGGGCAACCCGGCGGGGACGGGCAGCAAGGCCGGCGTGGTGCGGCAACTGCAGCGTGATGCGGCCGGCCGCATCACCGGCTACACCCACAGCAACAGCGCTGGGGCGGTGAACGCGCTCGACCAGAGCTTCGGGTACGACAGTCTTGATCGGCTGGTGACCGCCACGTGGGCGACCGGCAGCATCGGCTACAGCTACGACGCGAATGGCAACCGCACGGCCAAGACCGTGGGCGGCACGATCTACGCCAACGCCATCGACAGTCAGAGCAACAAGCTGCTGAGCGTGGCGCACGCCTCGGGCACCAGCGTCGTGAGTCATGACGCCGCGGGCAACGTGACCGGCGACGGGACTTCCACGTACACCTACAGCGGGCGCGGGCGCATGGCCACGGCGTCGCCAAGTGGCCTGACCTTCGCCTACGACTGGCTGGGCCAGCGCGTGCGCAAGCAATCGACGGGGGCATCGCCGACTAGCACCTACTACGTCTATGACGAAGCGGGGCGCCTGATCGGTGAGTACGACGTCAGCGGTGCGCCGGTGTACGAGACGATGTACCTGGGCGGCACGCCGGTGGGTGTCATGAGGCAGGGCGCGGCATACAACGTGTACGCCGACCAGATCGGCACGCCGCGAGTGATCACGGCGCAGGACCAAACCATCGTTTGGCGCTGGGACACGGCGGAAGCCTTCGGTGCGACTGCACCTAACCAGAACCCGAGCTCGCTTGGCACGTTCACGTTCAACCAGCGCTTCCCGGGGCAGGTGTTTGAT
>NZ_SMLK01000017.1 GCF_004681975.1 Ramlibacter humi | reverse complement strand
TTGGTGGACAGCACCGTCGTGATGGCCGCCGTCAGCGTCGTCTTGCCGTGGTCCACGTGGCCGATCGTGCCAACGTTCACGTGCGGCTTGGTCCGCTCGAACTTACCTTTTGCCATGTCTTTTCCTTAGCTAAAGAGCAATGCCCGTGATCCGGTTTTACGTCTGCACCCGGCTCCTGGATCCTCCGCCACGGGCAGCGAAGGGGGTCGGGTCGCAGACGGCGCCGCTTGCGCGGCTGATTCGTGGATCCCCGCCTTCGCGGGGATGACGTGACGAGGCAAGCGCTTCGCGCCTGCCCTGGTCATGTCACTTCGAACGTTCGGCGACGATGGACTCGGCCACGTTGCGCGGAGCTTCGGCGTAGTGCTTGAACTCCATCGTGTACGTGGCGCGGCCCTGCGACATCGAGCGCAGCGAGGTGGAGTAGCCGAACATCTCGGACAGCGGCACCTCGGCCTTGATGGCCTTGCCGCCACCGACCATGTCTTCCATGCCCTGCACCATGCCGCGGCGGGACGACAGGTCGCCCATCACGCTGCCGGCGTAGTCTTCCGGCGTCTCGACTTCCACGGCCATCATCGGCTCGAGGATGACGGGGCTGGCCTTCTTGGCGCCTTCCTTGAAGCCGAAGATGGCGGCCATCTTGAACGCCAGTTCGTTCGAGTCCACGTCGTGGTACGAACCGAAGTGCAGCGTCACCTTGACGTCCACGACCGGGTAGCCGGCCAGCACGCCCTGCGTGACGGCTTCGTTGATGCCCTTCTCGACCGCCGGGATGAACTCGCGCGGAACCACGCCACCCTTGATGGCGTCGACGAACTCGATGCCCTTGCCCGGCTCGTTCGGCTCGAGCTTGAGCACGACGTGGCCGTACTGGCCCTTGCCGCCCGACTGGCGCACGAACTTGCCTTCGGCTTCCTCGACCGTCTTGCGGATGGTCTCGCGGTACGCCACCTGCGGCTTGCCGACGTTGGCTTCCACGCCGAATTCGCGCTTCATGCGGTCGACGATGATTTCCAGGTGCAGCTCGCCCATGCCGGCGATGATGGTCTGGCCCGATTCCTCGTCCGTGCGGACGCGGAACGACGGGTCTTCCTGCGCCAAGCGGTTCAGGGCGATGCCCATCTTCTCCTGGTCAGCCTTGGTCTTGGGCTCGACGGCCTGCGCGATCACGGGCTCGGGGAACACCATGCGCTCCAGCGTCACGATGGACGCGGGGTCGCACAGGGTCTCACCCGTGGTCACTTCCTTCAGGCCCACGCAGGCGGCGATGTCGCCGGCGCGGATCTCGTCGATTTCCTGGCGGTTGTTGGCGTGCATCTGCACGATCCGGCCGATGCGTTCCTTCTTGCCGCGCACCGGGTTGTAGACGCTGTCGCCCTTGCTCAGCACGCCCGAGTAGACGCGCACGAACGTCAGCTGGCCGACGAACGGGTCCGTCATCAGCTTGAACGCCAGCGCCGAGAACTTCTCGTTGTCGTCGGCCTTGCGGGTGACGGGCTGGTCGTCCTCGTCCATGCCGGCGACCGGCGGGATGTCCAGCGGCGAAGGCATGAGCTCGATCACGGCGTCCAGCATGCGCTGCACACCCTTGTTCTTGAACGCCGTGCCGCACAGCATCGGCTGGATCTCGCCGGCGATGGTGCGCGTGCGCAGGCCGCTGGTGATCTCTTCCTCGGAGAGGTCGCCCTCTTCCAGGTACTTGTTCATCAGGTCTTCGTTGGCCTCGGCGGCCGCCTCGACCATCTTCTCGCGCCATTCCTTGGCCTGCTCGACGAGGTCGGCCGGAATGTCCTCGAAGGTGAACTTCATGCCCTGGGAGGCTTCGTCCCAGATGATGGCCTTCATCTTGCGCAGGTCGACCACGCCCTTGAAGTTTTCCTCGGCGCCGATCGGGATGACGATGGGCACGGGGTTGGCCTTCAGGCGGGTCTTCATCTGGTCATAGACCTTGAAGAAGTTGGCGCCGGTGCGGTCCATCTTGTTGACGAATGCCAGGCGCGGCACCTTGTACTTGTTGGCCTGGCGCCAGACCGTCTCGGACTGCGGCTGCACGCCGCCCACGGCGCAGTACACCATGCACGCGCCGTCGAGCACGCGCATGGAGCGCTCCACCTCGATGGTGAAGTCCACGTGGCCGGGGGTGTCGATGATGTTGATGCGGTGCTCGGGGAAGGACATGTCCATGCCCTTCCAGAAGCACGTGGTCGCGGCGGACGTGATCGTGATGCCGCGCTCCTGCTCCTGCTCCATCCAGTCCATCGTGGCGGCGCCGTCGTGCACTTCGCCGATCTTGTGGTTCACACCGGTGTAGAACAGGATGCGCTCGGTGGTCGTGGTCTTGCCGGCGTCGATGTGCGCCGAGATCCCGATGTTGCGATAGCGCTCGATGGGCGTTTTGCGGGCCATGATGGTCTTTCGTTAAAGGGGAAAGGCCCGCTCGTGGCGGGCCCCATTCCCAGGTGCTTCAGATGGGGGCGGTTCTCAGAAGCGGAAGTGCGAGAAGGCCTTGTTGGCTTCGGCCATGCGGTGCACTTCGTCGCGCTTCTTCATGGCGCCGCCACGGCCTTCCGTGGCTTCCATGAGTTCGTTGGCCAGGCGCAGGGCCATGGACTTCTCGCCGCGCTTCTTGGCGGCTTCCTTGATCCAGCGCATCGACAGCGCCAGGCGGCGCACCGGACGCACTTCCACCGGCACCTGGTAGTTGGCGCCGCCGACGCGGCGGGACTTCACCTCGACCATCGGCTTGACGTTGTTGATGGCCATGGTGAACGCCTCGACCGGGTCGCGGCCGGGGTTCTTCTTCTCGATCTGCTCGAGCGCGCCGTAGACGATGCGCTCGGCGACCGCCTTCTTGCCGCCTTGCATGATGACGTTCATGAACTTGGCGAGCTCGACATTGCCGTACTTGGGATCCGGCAGGATTTCACGCTTGGGGACTTCGCGACGACGTGGCATTTCTGTTCCTTTCTTGCTTCAGCTGGTCCTCTGACGGACCTGGAGGGCCATCCGGGCCTTCCGCTTACTCGACCCACAACCGGGTCACTTCGCTTGCAACCGCCTGCCGAGCGATTGAAGCACCGACAAACGACAAAACCGTTTAAGCCTTCTTCGGGCGCTTCGCGCCGTACTTCGAACGGGACTGCTTGCGATCCTTCACGCCCTGCAGGTCCAGGGAACCGCGGACGATGTGGTAGCGCACACCCGGCAGGTCCTTCACGCGGCCGCCGCGCACGAGCACCACGGAGTGCTCCTGCAGGTTGTGGCCTTCACCGCCGATGTACGAGATGACCTCGAAACCGTTGGTCAGGCGCACCTTGGCGACCTTGCGAAGCGCCGAGTTCGGCTTCTTCGGCGTCGTGGTGTACACACGGGTGCACACACCCCGGCGCTGGGGGCTGTTCTGCATCGCGGGCGACTTGGATTTGGTCTTTTCGACCTCCCGCCCCTGACGCACGAGTTGGTTGATGGTTGGCATTAAAAAAATGTCCCTAAGCGTGCTGGAAATATGGGCGCACCGCCCAAGTGGCGACATCCTGCGATGTCCTGCCTGCGGCGCGCACGGCTTCCCCGCCCCAAATGCGGGAAAGCCTGCCAGTATAGCCCGGCGCGGGTAATCCCTCAAGCGCCACGGTTGGGCGCGCGATCAGCCAAGGCCGAAAAGAGAACTTCCGAGGGATCGTGGATTCCCGCCTGCGCGCACTGCTGTCCGGAATCGGGAAGCGGGTTTGAAGGCTGGCGCTGGGAGGAGATGGAGGG
>NZ_SMLK01000016.1 GCF_004681975.1 Ramlibacter humi | reverse complement strand
CGAACCGCACCGTCGGCGTACGTGACAGAGGTCAGCCGGTTGGCCGTGTCGTAGGCGTACTGGATCAGCTGGCCGTCGGGCGCCGTGATGGACTTCAGCAGCCCACTCGGTGCGTACACCAGCGAGAGCGTTCGGCCGAACGGATTGACGACTTGTGTGAGTTGGCCGTTGGTGTACGCATAGCTGGTCACCCAGCCGTTCCGCTGTGTGACGCTCTTGGCATAGTCAGTGCCTGTGCCCGCGGGCTCGAACAGGTACACGTCATCGTTTCGGGAATCCTTGATTCGCCATTGCGTGCCGGAGATCGTCAGCGTGTCGGCGGCACCCACCGCCGCCCAGGGCGAGCTCGTGTTGGCGCGGGTGAACGTGATGACATAGCCATCGCCCAGCGTGATCACCGCCTTCGTGCTGGTGGACCTGAGCACGTGCAGCAGACCCAGTCTCCAGCCGATGCCCATGGGCACCACGGCATCGCGTACGTTGCTCAAGTAGGTGCGAACGACATCGGGCCCACGTCCCGCCGGATCAACGTAGTCGACCTGGACTTTCGCCTTGGCTCCCGTGCCCGGCAGGATCGGCTTTCCCACCTCCGAGCCATCCTCGCGAGGGCAGGAGTTTTGCGATCCGTACGCCGCACCAGGGGGCAGCGGCGGCGCCTCGCAAGCGGTGCCGTTGCGTGCCACTTGATAGCCCAACGCGCAGCCGCAGGTGTTCGAAGCAGCGTCGTACGTCGCGTTGGCAGGGCACTGTTGACCGGCGAAGCACCGGTCCGACGCCAGGTCAAACGTCGTGCCGCTGGGGCAAATCGGCGATACCGGGAGGTTGCTAAACCCTACAGAGGGATCGTGGCCATTACCCGTTCCCGTGCAGAACCAACCGCTCGCGTTCTTGACCGCACCTGTGAAGGTGTAGCCGTTGTTGGCGGGAAATTGAGAGCAAGCACTACTTGGCGTCGCCCCAACATACTGACCATAGGAGGTGTTGACGGTTATCCATTGAGACGGCGAGACGCCAGAAGCGCCTTGGAACGGCAGGAATGCGCGAGACGTCTGTTTGACGTCGCAGCCGTTGTGAGCGGCGTTTTCGCGAAACTGAGCCTTGCACGTGCAACTGGAGGACTCCAGGTCGGCAGTCGCGGGACACGCCGCAGCCACGCACTTGTCAGTTGCCGGATTGAAGGTAGCGCCGGCAGCACACCGGACACTGACAGGCAGGTTCGGGAAGCCGACAGAAGGGTCGTGTCCATTTCCCGTCCCAGTGCAGTACCACTGTAGTCCACTCTTGACTGCGCCAGTGAAGGTGTACCCGCCGTTCGGTGTCAACTGAGCGCAAGCTGCGCTGGGCGTTGAATCTACCCCCACCTTTCCGTAGGGGTCAGCTACCGTCACCCAAGCCAGAGGGTCTACAGGCGTCGTGTCAGCAGCCGGGAAAGAGGCATGCGCATGCATCGACAAGAGCGTCGCCAGCACGGCTAGGCCGCGCACGCTCGCCGAAAGAAGACAAGCTGCTGTGGCCCTCCCGCGCGCGATGCGCATGAGTCGATTCCAGCAGCGCGGCACAGCCGCGTCCGCGGATGGAACCCGGAGGACTTCACTCCATGTTTTCATTGTTTTCATCTTTTCTCTAATTCAAAGCCTGGCCTCGTGCCGGAGAGCGGCGTCAGCGGACGTTGAGTTCTCC
Source organism: Ramlibacter humi (assembly GCF_004681975.1). Classification (GTDB taxonomy): domain Bacteria; phylum Pseudomonadota; class Gammaproteobacteria; order Burkholderiales; family Burkholderiaceae_C; genus Ramlibacter; species Ramlibacter humi. The sequence goes on along the minus strand of NZ_SMLK01000016.1, from coordinate 3,851 downwards.
CCAGTAGCAGCTGAAGCGGGCTATTGCTGCTTTCGGGTGGTTACGCACGTTTCGGCGGCGCTCAAGGCGCACTCGTTCACAGGCCAGCCGCGGCTAGCACTGGCCGGGCACTTCCTCTCCGCCCCACTTCCCCGCTTTCAAGCGGGCGCTTTCGGAGATTCCTCGGGGGCCCAGCGTCTCCATCCACGTGATTGATGCCATGCTCGCAGGGTGGGGGAAGAACAATGGCTGCAATCGTTGCCCTTCTTTGGCTTATCAGCTAAACCGCTGCAGACGTTTGGGGAGTGGTCTTCCTTTAAGAAGCTACAGCGGTCAGTCGTACGCGTCCCAGAGTAGTCCCGCCTCCGCTTCAAATCTCCCGCCAAGTCGAGACGCGTCATCCTTCGATTTGACTACGATGTCCTGCAAACCCACGAACAGCCGCTCCTGATTTGGGAAGCGCGTTACCGTTTCGATTTTTAGAGAGCCCCCAAACCAATCGCTCTCTTTCGGTCTGAGGACATGAACTTCTCGGCCCTTCTCAATCGGCAAGTCGATCTCGAACCCGCCGCTCACACGGCCAAACGCGTCAGATGGAGAGCCCAACAGCGAGAAAAAGATATGAACGATCATGCGTGCTCCTATCGAGGAGCGCCAGGCGTAATCAGCGTGAGTGCGGCGGCAGTTTCTTCCGACATGTCACACCCCATCTTTCGCCCGAGAGAGATCATCGACCAGATCGCTGCTTTGTAGCCGTCCATGTACTTTAAGTGGTTCATCCAAGTTCGGAACTACAGCCTTCAACGGTGGATGACGCCGCTTTCGCAGTCGATCTATGTTGGCTCGAGCACGGTCTCCCACCAAGTCGCGCCGCCTGGCTAGCCCTTTGTAGAGCGTGAGAGCCTCAGTGTCGCGATCCTGGTCGAACAAAGCATTGGCCAAGTTCAACTTGAACTTGGCTGAGATTGTGCGATTCGGATTCATCGCAAGGCCGCTCAGGAAAGCCTTCTCAGCGAGTTTCGGCTTTCCCTCCGCGTCGTAGCAATTTCCTATGGCCAGCAAACATTGCAGGTCACTGCTGTCAGCTCGGAGCGCCTTACGGAAGGCGCTCCGAGCATCCGGATAGTTGCCCAAATCGAAATGCGCGCATCCGACGCAATACCACGCATGGTTCTTGTCGTAAAAGTAGCCCGCACGTAGGCCACCGTCTGGGGTTAGCAGTCGGCGCAAGGCCTTTCGAGGTTGCTGCGCACGCAGCAGTGCATGGATGTCGTCGAAGTCAAACAGATCATGGGGCACTTCTCGACTCCTCAGCTCGGACAAGGCTCCGGTTCCTTGCGAAACATCTCGCAGCCAGGGAGCTCCGGATTCTCTCCGCACATTTCATTTAGCAGCTCCCAGATGAACAGGCCGCCGATGCCTCGCGCGCCGCGCGAACCACGAGTACCTCGCTGCCCTTTTGACTGTCGAGAGTGCTCCTCCGCATTCTCATGGCCTACGTTGCGCTCGCGCTCGCCGCTCTGCTGTCGATGCGGCGGCGGAGGCTTCTTGTTCGGATTTGGGGGTTTTTCATACTTTCCCTTGGCCCCCTCGGGACTGTCACCAGCCAGACCGAGAGGGTCAATGAAGCTGAGTGGGTTGCCATCGACATAGGCGAAAGTGTTGATACCTCCGACGAGCCCGATGGGATCACTCTGGACGTAGCGCCCCCAGGCGGCACGATAGTCGCGATTCCAATTCTGATTGAGCCCGGTCTCCGAGTCAAACACCTGCCCTGGGAAGCGCTGGTTGAACGTGAACGTCCCGGCCGCGCTGGGGTTCTGGTTAGGTGCAGTCGCTCCAAACGCTTCTGCAGCATCCCAGCGCCACACAATGGTCTGATCCTGCGCAGTGACCATGCGCGGCGTGTCGATCTGGTCGGCGTACACGTTGTACGCCGCGCCCTGCTTCATCACGCCCACCGGCGTGCCACCCAGGTAGATCGTCTCGTACACCGGCGTCCCACTGGCGTCGTACTCCCCGGTCAGTCGCCCCGCTTCGTCGTAGACGTAGTAGGTGCTGGTCGGCGATGCGCCCGTGGATTGCTTGCGCACGCGCTGGCCCAGCCAGTCGTAGGCGAAGGTCAGGCTACCGGGCGACGCGGTGGCCATGCGCCCGCGCCCGCTGTAGGTGTACGTGGAGGTCCCGTCGCCCGTCACGTTGCCCGCGGCGTCATGACTCACGATGCTCGTGCCCGAGGCATGCGTCACGCTCAGCAGCTTGTTGCTCTGGCTGTCGACGGAGTTGGCGTAGGTCGTCCCGCCCACGGTCTTGGCCGTGCGGTTGCCGTTCGCGTCGTAGCTGTAGCCGATGCTGCCGGTCGCCCACGTGGCGGTCACCAGCCGATCAAGACTGTCGTACCCGAAGCTCTGGTCGAGCGCGTTCACCGACCCGGCGCTGTTGCTGTGGGTGTACCCGGTGATGCGGCCGGCCGCATCACGCTGCAGTTGCCGCACCACGCCAGCCTTGTTGCCTGTCCCCGCCGGGTTGCCCAAGCTGTACCCTGCGATGCGGCCGGCGTCGTCGTACGTGATCGTGCGGGCGGTCCCATCCGACCACTGCCAGTCCTGCACCTGCCCGTCGGCGTTGTAGGTGATCTGGGACAGCAGGTTCGCGTGCGACTGCAACAACCCTACTTGGCTGCCGTGCAATGCGGCGACATTGCGGCGTGCCTCGCAAACCCAGAGTAAGGGTGCTCCGAACTGATTGCCGTCGGCGAACGCGTAGCTCATCGCATAGGTAGGATCCTGCGAAAACCACTTCCTCGACTTTCCACTAACTCACAGCCCACACCGCGCGCCGGACAGTGGCGTGAGTGCACCTTGAGTACTCTAGTTCCGCTGACGCGGTCTGTTGACAGGAGCCCCGCCGCACTCGCACCCCAGCCTTAGCAGCTAAGGAGTTGCGGTCGGTTTTCTTTCTTGAGCAAGAGGTACATCTTGACCTTTGAACTCGTACCTGATTTCAATTTGATCATCGGCAAAATGAAAGCTCATAACATACCCGTGAGCTATGGCGAAATGATGCATGCTCATCAGAGATGGCATCAGCATCATGCAAAGAGGAAATCCTTTTGATCTTCCTGTCGCAATTTCATTGGCTTGGCGGAGTGACTTTGCCCACCCCTGAATCTCCCGCGCGACGAGCTTTCTTCTCCATGGGCTGGTAATCAGCATCACATGATCCTGCCTTTTGACGAACGCGTCGCGCGTTTGAGTCAAGAACGTCTTGCTTGGATAAACGGCTTTCACGCTAGTTGTCCTTGAAGACCTTCTTACAGATCGCGTACTGCACAAAGCACGCGCCCATCAATGCAGCCTTGGTCACGAACGAGTACGACCTGGCGATGTCGGTACAGACCTTCAGCTGGCTCTCACAGTCGTTCTTCGGCGGTCGCGGCGGCGGCGTGCACGGGATCTCGATTCTGCATTGCGTCGGCTGGGAGTCCGGGCCAAACCCTGACGGCCAAATGATCGTCCCGGTACCAGGTGGCGGGGCAGGACCGTCGGCAGGATCCCTACCTGGAACAGGTGACATGTTCTGCCTATCCGGCAGAGGGATCACAGGAATCGGAATTCCCCCTGGGCCGGGCAGGACCGCCTGCAACCCCTTCGCATCCGAAAAGCTCAGAGGATTCGCACCGACATAGCTGAACGTATTGATGCCGCCCGCCAACCCTATGGGATCGCTCTGTACGTAGCGCCCCCAAGCGGTTCGGTACTCGCGGTTCCAGTTCTGATTGAGCCCTGTCTCCGTATCAAACACCTGCCCCGGGAAGCGCTGGTTGAACGTGAACGTGCCAAGCGAGCTCGGGTTCTGGTTAGGTGCAGTCG
>NZ_SMLK01000015.1 GCF_004681975.1 Ramlibacter humi | reverse complement strand
TACTTGCCCCCAACGGCCTATGAGAGCCGCACGCAGGGAGCGTCCAGTGTCAACTAAACCGAAGCAAGTTCCCACGCACCGGCAGCGCGCCGCGAGGCGCGCAGGTGATCGTGCACCTCGCGGCGCACTGCCGGCGCGTGCCGGTCACCTTCAACGTTATCCCTCATGAACTACACCGTCGCGCCAGCCACCGGCGACGAGGTCCGTTCTGGATATGTCGGGCGCCAGCTGCGTGAGTTCAACTACCGCTATGTCGGCGAGTACCCAGAGGTCCAGTACATCCGCTTGAACGCTCGCGACTCGAAGGCGCAAGTCGTGGGTGGCCTCCGGGCCATCGTCGCGATGCATTGGCTTCGAGTTGAAGTGCTCTGGGTCAGCGACGATCTGCGGGGAAAAGGAATTGGCTCACAGTTGCTCGTGGAGGCAGAGCGCTTGGCGCGTGGTCTGGGCGCCAGGAACGCTGCACTTGAAACGTTTGAATGGCAAGCGCCGCAGTTCTACGCGCGTCACGGTTACGAGGAGGTGGCGCGCATGGACAAGTACATTGGCAACTTCTACCTCGCGATCATGCGTAAGGCCCTATGAGGGATAACAGGTCGGTCGACTCGGACACGTTGCGGCCCCTTGCCGCAACGTGCCGGTCACCTTTACGTTAGCCCTCATGCCTACCTTCGTTTGGCGTTGTCTCGCTTGCGGTCATGCAAACGAGCCGAATGCAGAGCGTTGCTTGGTATGTCACTGCCCAGCGCGGGCTAGAGTGAAGGACATTGATTCGGCGCGGAGAGCGAATCCGGATACGGCAGGTGTGCAGCGACTGATGGCCGAAGAAGCGCCAGATGGTCCGAGCGGACTTGAGTTCTTGGGGATCTTTTTCTGTGCCGTGCTGATGTTTTTCGGCGCGACCCCTTGGGACCGCAGGGACGGCAGGAAGTGACGGCTTCGACACGGACACAAGCCGGCGGCGCGCCGCACGGCGTGTGGACGAGCCTACGCCGTGCGGCGCACCGCCGGCTTGTGCCGGTCAACTTCGACGTTAGACCGCATATGAAAACTCGGGTATTGAACAAGCACCGCGGATCGGCAACTGTCATCAGCGTGCTGCTGGTGGGTTCCGCTAGTGGATATAGCGGTGTTTATCGTGGCGTTTCTTGCTGTAGTGCGGATGACTTCGAAGGCGGGCGTTCGTGATGGCGCCATCTAACAGGTCGGTCGACTCGGACACGTTGCGGCAAGGTGCAGCGAGGCGCCGTTGGATATCCTGCACCGTGCGGCCCCTTGCCGCAACGTGCCGGTCACCTTCACGTTAGAGCGCAAGGAAACGCCATGTCAGAACATGCAGTCATCGTCCGCTTCGACTACGGCAGCACTGACCTCGAACCACTCTTCGGCCTCGAGGAGGAGCTTGAAGAGGCTATCGCTGCTGCTGATGCCGGCGAGTACGACGGTAACGAAGTTGCAGTGAGCGGGAGGGACGGAGTCCTCTATATGTACGGCCCCGACGCAGATGCTCTGTTCTCGGCGGTGAAGCCTATCCTGGCTTCAACTGCCTGCATTCGGAATGTCGTCGCGACACTGCGCTATGGTCCGCCCGCTGACGACATTCGACGGGTGGAGGTTCGCGTTGCGCCCTAATTTGGCAATCGATACGGGCGTCTTATCGGCCAGCGTTCGCCGGCCTACTGTCCGCCGGTCATTTCTACTACAAGGGCCTACTCAAGCAACCTTGCGAGGGACGCGGTGGCAGGACTGATCCTGGCCGGAAGCAGACATCAGGCCGGCGGATCGAATTCGCCACGAAGCCGGGCTGCCAGCGCGGCAACTTGATTGCGCACGTGATCGAAGTGGATCGCATGCATGCTGCGAGCCGCTGCCTCAACAACGGTTTCCTGATCCAGGCGCGCCGCGATGCCGAGCGACTTGTGCGCCAGAATCAAGCCGAGCTTGGTGTCGCGGCAGCCGGCGTCCGGCTGCCGCGACTTGAATGCCGGCACTGTGCTTCGGCGCCGCGGCGGGCGCAATCGCTGCGCCGCGGCGGCGCGCTGTCGAGCGAACTTCGGCGAGGTGAAACGAGTCCAACATTGACGTCGCGGCTGCCACTGTCGAGGAGGTCGCCATGGGATCGCTTCGCATCGCAGGTCTCATCGCTGCCATCTTGGTGGCCGGAGCCTCCTGCGCGTTCGCGCGCGAGGGCGGCGACATGGGGCACGGGAGCGGCATGGCTCGCGGAGGCGCTGGCCCGGGTTCTCGCGGCGCGGGCAACGTCCACCAGGCGCCATTGCGGGGCGGCGGTTTCGCGCACGATGGCCGGCTCTCGAACGGCGTGGTCCCCGGGGCCGGGGTCGTGCAAGGTGGCCGCTTCGTCCATCATGGTCGCTTCCCGCATCACGGGCACTTCGTGCATGGATTCCGTGGCGGCCTGCCCGGCTGGTGGTGGGTGGCCGACGGCTTCTGGTACCCGTGGCCCTATGAGGTCGTGGTGCCGGCAGGCGCGCCGGTCTGGTTCTACTGCCCGGGCCTGGGTGCGTACTACCCGGCGGTCGTGTCCTGCCCTGACGGGTGGATGCAGGTAATCCCGCTGGACGTCACGCCCTGATCCTTCATCGTGACCGCTCCGACGAACCGGTTGCGTCGCGCTGAGGCCCGAAGCCGCCGCAGCCAGGCGCCCGCACCGCCTCCGCTTCGTCCTCTTGTGGCCGGAAGCGGACATCTGCTCTCGCGCGCCGTCCTGTCCAGTTGAGTTGCGCGGGCGCCAATACACGCATGGCCACTGGAAGTTGTCCACAATCGCGGGCCGCGGGTATGTTTTTTCTACAAAGCGTGCTGGTCAAATCGGCCGCCAGAGCGCACATGAACCGATCACCAGTTCCCGAACCGCACGCCGACTTCAAGACCTTGACGAAGGTCGAACTCCACGGTTTGGCCGATGAACTCCTGGCCTGTGACACGGCCGCCGTCGAACGTTGCGTCAACTTCGTTCTGGCGGACACCAAAGGCCTCTGGCACGGCCGCGCCCGCGCCCTGATGTGTCGCAGGCTGAAGCACTGCGACCTGGGCCGCACCCATCGAACAGCGCTTGTCGACTGCATCACGCAGCGGCTGCGTCTCGGCCTGTTCTCGGAGCAGTTCAAGGACCAGCTGAGACTCGCGATGCACCTCGATCTGGAGAAGACACTGCTGGCGTGCCGGCAGATCGCGCAAAGCGACAAGCCGTACGTCCGGCGCTACGCGCAGTGGGCCTTGTCTCTCCACGCCCCGGAAGACATGTCCTGAAAGGAAACAGCATGACAGTGAAGCGCATGGACAACGTCGGCATCGTCGTGGAAGACCTCGACGCCGCGATCGAGTTCTTCAGCGAACTTGGCCTTCGGCTGGAAGGCCGCGCGCCCATCGAAGGCGCCTGGGCGGGCCGTGTCACGGGGCTGCCCGACATGCGCGTCGAGATCGCCATGATGCGCACGCCGGATGGCCACAGCCGCCTGGAGATCTCCCGATTCCTGGCGCCGCCCGTGGTGGCCGATCACCGCGGCGCTCCGGTCAACGCGCTTGGTTATCTGCGCATCATGTTCGCCGTCGAAGACATCGACGACACCCTCGCGCGTCTTGGCAAGCGCGGCGCGAAGCTGGTCGGTGAAGTCGTTCGGTACCAGGACTCGTACCGGCTCTGCTACATCCGCGGGCCGGAAGGCATTCTCATCGGGCTCGCGCAGGAGGTCGGGCAGGCCGGAGCGAAGGAATCTGGGCGTTGAGAATGGAAACAGGACCCGCACGAAGCTTGCGCCATGCCGCTTGAGAAACCTCCGCTGAAGCGCCTGGCGCTTGTGGTCCTTGCCATCGTGCCGGCACTGGCCTGGGCCCTGGTGAAGCCCGTCCGTGTCATCGCGCCCGAGTGGGCTGGCGTCACTTGCACGACTACGACGGTCTGTGTCGACGACACGTCCAAGTCGGCTGAAGCCGCGGCCCTGTACGCGCAGGCCGTGCAGTTCGTCGATGCGAAGGTCTCCCGCATCCCCGGCCACCCGCGGGTGACGTTTTGCTCGTCGCAAGCTTGTGCCGACCACTTCGGCCTGGGTGCGCGGTCGGCGGTGACCGTGGGGACATTCGGAACCGTGATCGGTCCGCGGGCGTGGAAGCCGTACTACGTGCGCCATGAACTGATCCACTACCTGCAGGCGCGGGAATTCGGCGTGCTGCGGCTCCTGGCCAAGCCGTCGTGGTTCGTGGAAGGCATGGCCTACGGCCTCAGCGAGGATCCTCGCGTGCCGCTCTCCCAGCCTTTCGAGGGGTACCGCAGCGACTTCCTCGCGTGGTATCGATCCGTGGGGAAAGACAGGTTGTGGGCCGAGGGATCCCGGCTGTGATGGGGTGAACCCCCGGCTTTGGTGGCCCAGCGCACCCGCGCCTTACTGCACTTGCAGGCCATGGCTTCGCCGCGCGATGCCGCTACATTGACCCGATCAACGAGGAGGAGAGCGGCATGAACAGGAAGTGGATGCTGGCGTGGGTGCTCGCGGTGGCGGGCCTGCTGGGCGCCGCGGCGGCGCACGCGCAGAACGCGCAGGCCGAGGCGGAGCAGAAGGCGGCCTTCGAAGCGGCCGGCAAGGTGAAGGTGGCCGGCCCGGCCGACGTGCCGGTGCGCGACCAGGCGGTGCTGAAGCTGCCGGATGGCTACGTCTTCATCCCGCAGGCGGAAAGCGAGCGCCTGCTGCGCAGCATGGGCAACAGCGGCGGCAGCACGCTGGTGGGCACGGTGTTCCCGGTGGGGAAGGCGCCTTGGTTCGCGGTGGTGCGCTACATCAACGAAGGCCACATCGCCGACAGCGACGCCAAGGACTGGAACGCCGACGACCTGCTGAAGAGCCTGCGTGAAGGCACTGAAGCCGGCAACCAGGAGAGGGCGAAGAAGGGCATCCCCGAGATGGAGATCGTGGGCTGGGCCGAAGCACCGGCCTACAACGCCGGCAATCACCGGCTGGTGTGGTCGGCCTCCACGCGCGACAAGGGCACCACCGGCACGCAGGGCCTGGGCGTCAACTACAACACCTACGCCCTGGGCCGCGAAGGCTACATCAGCCTGAACCTGGTCACCGACCTGGACCTGCTGCCGCAGCACAAGCCTTCGGCGCTGCAGCTGCTGTCCTCGCTGGAATACAACGGCGGCCGCCGCTACACCGACTTCAACAGCTCCACCGACCACGTCGCCGCGTACGGGCTGGCGGCGCTGGTGGCCGGCGCGGCGGCCAAGAAGCTGGGCCTGTTCGCGCTGGCACTGGCCTTCCTGGCGAAGTTTGCCAAGGTCATCGTGGTGGCCGGCGGCGCCGCGCTGTGGAGCATCACCAAGCTGTTCAAGCGCCGCCAGCCGGCGGTGGCCGCCGCCGAAGACACCGTGCCCGCGCCCATGGGCCCGGGCGGCACGCCGCCCAAGGCCTGAGCATGAAGCTGCTCCTGGCCCTGCTGGCCGCCGGCAAGCTGGGCAAGGTCCTGCTGTCCGGCGGCTCCATGCTGCTGTCCATCGTCGCGTACGCCTTCGTCTTCGGCTGGCGCTACGCGGTGGGGTTCGTCGGGCTGATCTTCGTGCACGAGCTCGGGCACTACCTCGCGGCACGCCAGCGCGGGCTGGACGTGGGCCTGCCCACCTTCCTGCCTTTCGTGGGCGCGTGGATCGAACTGAAGGAACAGCCGCACAACGCCGAGACCGAAGCGTGGGTGGGCCTGGCCGGTCCGCTGCTGGGCACCGTCGGCGCGCTGGGCTGCTACTTCCTCGCGCGCGACAACGACAGCCGGCTGTTGCTGGCGCTCGCGTATGCGGGGTTCTTCCTGAACCTGTTCAACCTCATCCCGCTGTCGCCGTTCGATGGCGGCCGCATCACCGCGGTGCTGTCGCCGCGCATCTGGCTGCTGGGCGCGCCGCTGCTGGTGGGCATGTTCCTGTGGCGGCCCAGCCCGCTGCTGGTGCTGATGGCCATCCTGGCGGCGCCGCAGCTGGTGAAGGCCTGGAAGTACGACGCCGGCGCGCCGGAAAACGCGCAGTACTACGCCGCATCCGCGGAGACGCGTTTCACGTACGCCATGTATTACCTCGGGCTGCTCGCCTTCCTGGCCGTGATGGCGCACGACACGCACGAGATGCTGGGCACGCTGCATCGCTGATCGTTCCGCGTTGACTTCGCGTTGCCGCGCATGCCCAATCCCGATTGAATTCAAGGAGAACCCATGTTGAAGCCCGCCATCCTGTTGTCCGCTGCCACGGTCCTTCTGGCCGGTTGCGGCGCCGACGTCGCCAGCACGGCGGCCACCGTCGGCAACCTGCAGGCCGAACAGGCGCAGCAAGCCAAGGCGCAGGAAGCGCAGTTGAAGAAGAAGCTGGGCGAGGCCATGCAGGCCACCGAGGCTTCGGCGGCCGAGGCGGCTTCGAAGTAGCAGCGGTCTTGCTGCGAGCGCAGCCGGGACGCCCCATGAAAATCGCTGCAACTGGTGGACGAAGGCAAGGGCACCCTCGGGGCCGCATGACAGCCCCGTGACGGCCGCTGCCATGCGCCGGTCACGCGCGCGGTGTTTACTCCTCGCCGGAGTGCGTCATCCATGCTGCTGCGTCGAACCACCAAAGGCACCGAGGAACTGCGTTCGCGCTCGCGCGAGCTGGGCCTGCGCGAGCGCGGCGTGCTGTTCATGCTCAATGCCCCGATGGAAGCCCGCGACCTGCACGCGGCGCTGGGGCCTTCTACGCCGGCGCTGATCGAAGCGCTGCTGGCCACAGGGCACGTCGAAGCCGCCCAGGCCGGCGCGGTGCCGCCGCCCCAAACGGCTGAGCCCGTCCCAACGGCTGCGGCGGAGCCATCCGCCGCGGCGCCCGAGTCGCGCCGCTCGCTCGCCGCCGCGCGCATGTTCCTCTTCGACGTCTGCGAACGCATGTTCGTGCGCCGCTCGCCGCAGGTGGCCGAGCGTTTCCGGTCGATGCTGCGCGAGGCGCGCGACGGCTTGTCCATGGTCGCGGCCGCGCAGGAGATCCTGGACCACGTGGAGCAGGTGGCAGGCACGGAGCGCGCCGCCACCGTGCGCGACCGCCTGGCCGAGCTGCTGCCCGACGGCCTGGAGCCGCCCATCACCACCGCGCCTTCGCCGCTGGACTGACGCGCTTCAGCGCGCCGGGCGCATGGCCCGGCGCACAATGCGGCCCATGCTCTCAACCCTGGACACCCCCGCGGCCCTGGTGGACCGCGAGCGCCTCGCGCGCAACATCGCCCGCATGCAGTCGCGCCTGGATTCGCTGGGCGTGAAGTTCCGCCCGCACGTCAAGACCACCAAGTGCATCGAGATCGCCCGCGCGCAGCTGGAAGCCGGCGCCCGCGGCATCACGGTGTCCACGCTGAAGGAAGCGCAGCAGTTCCACGCCGCCGGCTTCGACGACATCCTGTACGCGGTCGGGCTGGTGCCGGGCAAGCTGCAGCAGGTGCTGGCGCTGCGGCAGGCCGGCTGCAACCTCAAAGTGATCACCGACAACGCCGCGGCCGCGGCGGAGATCGGGCGTGCCGCGCGCGAGGAGGGCATCACCCTCGAGGTGTGGATCGAGATCGACACCGACGGCCACCGCTCCGGCGTGAAGCCCGAATCGGCGCAGCTCATCGAGGTGGGCCGCGCGCTGGTCGAAAGCGGCGCCGTATTGGGCGGCGTGATGACGCACGCGGGCAGCAGCTACGACCTGGACACGCCCGAGGCGCTGGCCGCGATGGCCGAGCAGGAAAGGGCGGGCTGCGTGCGCGCGGCCGAGCGCCTGCGCGAGCAAGGCTGGGCCTGCCCCAACGTCAGCGTGGGTTCCACGCCCACGGCGCTCAGCGCGAAATCGCTGCCCGGCGTGACGGAAGTGCGCGCGGGCGTGTACGTGTTCTTCGACCTGGTGATGGCCAACGTGGGCGTGTGCGCGCCGCAGGACATCGCGCTGTCGGTGCTCACCACCGTCATCGGCCACCAGCCGGAGAAAGGCTGGGCCATCGTCGACGCGGGCTGGATGGCCATGAGCCGCGACCGCGGCACGCAGAAGCAGCGGCACGACTACGGCTACGGCCAGGTGTGCGGCGAGGACGGCAACGTGCTCCCGGGCTACGTGCTCACCGGCGCCAACCAGGAGCACGGCATCCTGTCGCGCGAAGGCGCGAAGGACGAGGACATCGAGAAGCGGTTCCCGGTGGGCACGCGGCTGCGCATCCTGCCGAACCATGCCTGCGCGACGGGGGCGCAGTTTCCGCAGTACGAAGCCGTGGGGAAGGATGGCGCCGTGGTGACTTGGCCGAGGTTCTACGGATGGTGAGCGTGCCCCCACCCCAACCCTCCCCCAGAGAGGGAGGGAGTGACATCAGGTCGGTCAATCCGGCCACGATGGCCACCCCCGGCGGCCACTACAGCCACGGCACGGTCGCCAACGGTTTCGTGTTCGTCTCGGGTCAGCTGCCCATCACGCCCGCCGGCGAAAAGCTGAGCGATGCGCCGTTCGAGCGCCAGGCTGAACAGGTGCTGGCCAACGTGCAAGCGGTGCTGGAAGGCTGCGGCAGCGGCGTCGCGCACCTGGTGCAGGTGCGCGTGTACGTGGACGACCTCGCCAACTGGCCGGCGTTCAACGGGGTGTACGCGAAGTGGGCCGGCGACCACCGCCCCAGCCGCGCGGTGGTGCCCGCCGGCGCGCTGCATTACGGCTTCAAGATCGAAGTCGAAGCGGTCGCCGCCGTGCCCGGCGCGTAGCCTTCACAGCTGCACCCGCGTCCCCAGCTCGATCACCGCGTTGCTGGGGATGCGGAAGAAGTCCACCGCGCGGCCCGCGTTGCGCGACATCGCCCCGAACAGGTTCTGCCGCCAGCGCGCCATGCCCGAGCCCAGGCGCGGCACCACGGTTTCGCGGCTGAGGAAGAACGAGGTGGCGAACAGGTCGATGGGCAGCCCGTGCGGCTCGCACAGGGCCAGCGCGGCGGGCACATCGGGCGTGTCCATGAAGCCGAAGCTGGCCGTCACCTGCCAGAAGCCGTGGCCCAGGTCTTCCACTTCCACGCGGCGCGCGGCGGGCACGGAAGGCTCTTCCAGGAAGCGCACGGTCAGCACCACGTTGCGCCGGTGCAGCACCAGGTTGTGCTTCATGTTGTGCAGCAAGGCCTGCGGCACGATGCCGGGCTCGGCGGCCAGGAACACCGCGGTGCGGTCGACGCGGGTCACGGCCGCGGGCAGGTCGGTGCCGCGGACGAAATCGGGCAGCGCCAGCATGTCCTGCCGCATCGCCTGCGACAGCGCCTCGCGTCCGCGGTACCACGCCGTCATGGCCACCAGCAGCAGCGCGGCCAGCGCCAGGGGGAACCAGCCGCCTTCGACGAACTTGGTGGAGCACGAAAGGAACAGCAGCGTGTCCAGCGCGATGAACAGCGCGGTCGCGGGCACCGACACCCACAGCGGGTAGCCCCACGCGCGGCGCACGACGAACCACGTGAGGCCCGTGGTGATCAGCATGGTGCCGGTCACCGCGATGCCGTACGCGGATGCCATCGCCGACGAACTGCCGAAGCCGAAGCACGCGAGCACCACCGCGGCCAGCAGCACCCAGTTGACGAAAGGCACGTACACCTGGCCGCGCTCGCTGGCGGAGGTGTGCACGATGCGCATGCGCGGCAGCAGCCCCAGCTGCACCGCCTGCTGCGTGAGCGAGTACGCACCCGAGATCACCGCCTGCGAAGCGATGATGGTCGCGGCGGTCGCGACGGCCACCGCGGGCAGCAGCAGCGCCGGCGGAAAGCTCAGGTAGAACGGGTTGGCCACGGCCTGCGGGTCGCGCAGCAGCAGCGCGCCCTGGCCGGCGTAGTTCAGCGCCAGCGCGGGCAGCACCACCAGGCTCCACGCCAGGCGGATCGGCCGCGCGCCGAAGTGGCCCATGTCGGCGTACAGCGCCTCCGCGCCCGTGATGGCCAGCACCACCGCGCCGACGGCGGCGAACAGGCCCCAGCCGCGCGTCGCGAGGAAATGCCACGCGTGCCGCGGGTCCAGGGCCTGCAGCACCTGCGGTGCCTGCGCGATCTGCCAGACGCCGACGACGGCCAGCGCCGCGAACCACAACACGATCACCGGGCCGAAGAAGCGGCCCACCGTGCCGGTGCCGTGGCGCTGCACCAGGAACAGCGCCGCCAGGATGCCGGCGGACAGCGGCAGCACCCAGGGCTTCAGCGCGGGCGTCGCCACCTCCAGGCCTTCCACCGCGCTCATCACCGACACGGCCGGCGTGAGCACGCTGTCGCCGTAGAACAGGCAGGCACCGAAGGTGCCGGCCAGCAGCAGGCGGCGGCGCAGCGCGGGCTTGCCGGCGGCGGTGCCGGCCGCCAGGGCGAGCAGGGCCATGATGCCGCCTTCGCCGTGGTTGCTGGCGCGCATGATCAGCGTCACGTACTTGAGCGTGACCACCGCCATCAGCAGCCAGAACACGACGGATACCGCGCCGACGATCGTGTCCGGCTGCAGCGGCACGCCGGTGGCGGGCGAGAAGATCTCCTTGACCGCGTACAGCGGGCTGGTGCCGATGTCGCCGTACACGACGCCCAGGGCGGCGAGCGCCAGCCCCGCGGTGCCGTGGCCGCGGGCGGAAGGCGCGATGGGGGAGGGAAGGGCGGCTGAGGGTGTGTCCATGGCCGCGGTTGTCGCCCGCGGCGCATAAAAAACGCATAAACGTGGTTCGGGCCCGTGCTACTCGTCAGCGAGCCGGTAGCCCACGCCCAGCTCGGTCAGCAGCCAGCGTGGCTCGGCCGGGTCGGCTTCGATCTTGGCGCGCAGGTGGCCCATGTAGATGCGCAGGTAGTGCAGCTGGTCCACCTGGTCGTTGCCCCACACGTCGGCCAGCAGCTGGCGGTGGGTGACCACCTTGCCGGGCGTGCGCGACAGGCGCTCGAAGAGCTTGAACTCCAGCGGGGTCAGGTGCACGGGCCGGCCGCCGACCTGCAGTTCGCGCGATTCGCGATCAAAGTCCAGTTCGCCGATCTGCAGGCGCGGCGCGGGCAGGGGCGACGCGCCGGCGCGCCTCAGCATCGCGCGCACGCGGGCCAGCAGTTCGCCCACGCCGAACGGCTTGGTCAGGTAATCGTCGGCGCCGGCATCCAGCGCCTCGATCTTCTGCGCCTCCTGCGCGCGCGCCGACAGCACCAGGATGGGCGTGGGGGCCAGCGCGCGCACTTCGCGGATCAAGGTGAGTCCGTCCTCGTCGGGCAGCCCGAGGTCCACGACGAGCAACTGTGCATCGCGCCACTCGCGCCGGGCATCGCGCACGGTGCCCACCACGCGCGGCGACATGCCCGCGGCACTGAGGCTGGCGCCGACGAACTGCGCGATCGGGCCTTCGTCTTCGACCACCAGGATGTCCGGCCGGGTCATACCGTGCCCTCCTTCTCCGGCACGGGGAGGTCGACGCGGAACTCGGCGCCCGGCTCGCAGCGCCGCGCCTCGATCGTCCCGCCGTGCGCTTGCGCGATGAGACGGCACAGCGCGAGGCCCAGGCCCGATGCGCCGTCGCGCTGCGATTGCCCGAAGCGCGAGAACAGCGCCTGCGGATCACCCGCAGGCAGGCCTTCGCCGTGGTCGCGCACGGCCAGGAACAGGCCATCGCGGCCGCGTCCGGCGCGCAGCACCACGTGCGGCCTGCTACCGCCATGGCGCACCGCGTTGTCCACCAGGTTGGCCACCAGCTGCGCGAGCAGGCCCGCCTCCGCGCGCAGCGGCGGCAGGCCCGGCGCCACCTTCAGCTCGATGCGCGCGTGCGGCCAGCGGCGGCGCATGCGCGCCACCGTGGCGCCGAGGATCTCCTCGGCCGATTCCCACTGCAGGCGCAGCTGCGATGTCGGCTGCGACAGGCGCGCCATCTGCAGGATGTTGTCCGCCATCAGCGACAGGTCGCGCGCCTCGTCTTCCAGGCCGGCCAGCAGGCGATCCCGCTCGGCCGGCGGCAGGTCCGCGCCATGCGTGCGCAGCGCGCTGGCGCTGCCCAGGATGCCGGCCAAAGGCGTGCGCAGGTCGTGCGACAGCGAGGCGAGCAGGGTGTTGCGCGCCGCTTCGGCGTGCGCGCTGTCCTGTGCCTGGCGCGCCGATTCGGCGGCGTACTCGCGTTCGATGGCCAGGCCCGCTTGCCGCGCGAGCGCCTGCCAGTGCAGGCGCGTTTCTTCGGAAGGCCTGCCGTCCGACGGCAGCAGCCACTGCATGGCGCCCAGCGGCGCGTCGCGGTGGAAGGGCGCGCACCACAGGGCCAGGTCGGGCCAGTCGTCGCAGCCCCGGCCCACCACGCGGCCGTGCGCCAGCGCCCACTCGGCGGCGGAAGGTTGCCAGGCCGCGGCGGGGTCGCCACCGATGCGGCGGAGGCCTTCGCCTTCGCGCAGGAACACGGCGCATGGCCGGCGAAGCGATGCTTCGAGGAAGCGGGCGGCTTCCAGCGCCATCGCTTCATGCCCGCGGCAGGCCGCCAGCGCTTCGCCCAATGCATGCAGTTCCGCCGCGCGCGCGTGGGCGAGTTCGGCTTGCACGCGCTTTTCGCGCAGGCTCGCGATCAGCGATTGCAGCGCCACCGACAAACCCAGCAGCACGGCCAGCATCCACCAGGATTCGGCGCCGTCGACGCGGAAGCTGTGTTGCGGCGGAACGAAGAAGAAATTGAGCGCGGCCACCGACAGCAGCGATGCCAGCAGCGCGGCACCGCGGTCCAGCGCCAGCGCGGTGACGACGACGGCCACCAGGTACACCATCGCGAGGCCGGCCAGCGACATCCGGCCGTCCAGCGCGTGGCAGGCGGCGGTCGCGGCGGCGGGCACCGCGGCGGCCAGCAGCCAGTGCAGGGCGGGCGTGCGGCGCTTCATGCCGGGTGCGGTCAGGCGAACCGGACGTCGGCGATCCAGTTGCGCGCGCGCCGCGCCAGCCGCTGCGCCTCGGTCTCGTTCCCGAACGACACCGGTGCCGGCTGCACCAGCCCCGGCGGCAGGCCATCGAAGCTGTTCACGTTGACCACCGCGTACTCGCGGCCTTCGATGCTGCTGGTGACCAGCGGCACCACGCCGCACCGCCGGCAGACGTGGAACACGGCGGTGCGCGTCGCGAAGGTGTAGCGGTTGACCTGCGCCGGGTCTTCCACCGTGACCCGCAGCGCGCCGGCCGGGCAGGACGTCCACACGCCGCCATGGCGCGTGCAGAAGCCGCAGTCGCAGGCGCGCGCCGGGATGGCGGCGGGCTCGGGCCGCCAGTCGAGTTCGAAGCGCAGGTTGCCGCAGTGACAGCGGCCATGGATCAGCATGGGGTGCTCCGCGCGCGGCACGTGCCGCGCCAGCCCATCGTAGCGCCGCCCTGCAAGCTCCGCGCGGCTGCCGCAGAATCGCCTTTTCCCCTCACGAAGCAAGCCAGTCCCGCCATGAACTTCCGCCCCCTCGGCCAATCGTCCCTGCAGGTCTCGCCGCTGTGCTTCGGCGGCAACGTGTTCGGCTGGACCGCCGACGAGAAGACTTCGTTCTCGCTGCTCGACGCCTGGGTGGACGCCGGCTTCAACTTCGTCGACACCGCCGACGTGTATTCGCGCTGGGTGCCCGGCCACGCGGGCGGCGAATCGGAGACGGTCATCGGCAAGTGGCTGAAGCAGTCGGGCAAGCGCGGCCGGGTGGTCATCGCCACCAAGGTGGGCAAGGACATGGGCAACGGCCGCATCGGCCTGAAGCCCGCCTACATCCGCGAAGCCGTGGAAGCTTCGCTCAAGCGCCTGCAGACCGACGTCATCGACCTGTACCAGTCGCACGACGACGACGCGGCCACGCCGCTGGAAGAGACGCTGGACGCTTTCGCCAAGCTGGTGAAGGAAGGCAAGGTGCGCGCGATCGGCGCTTCCAACTACACCGCGCCGCGGTTCGCGCAGGCGCTGGAAACCAGCCGCAAGCAGGGCCTGCCGCGCTACGAAAGCCTGCAGCCGCTCTACAACCTGTACGACCGCGCCGTGTTCGAGGACGCGCTCGCGCCGCTGTGCCGGCGCGAGAACGTGGGCGTGATCAACTTCTATTCGCTGGCGGCCGGCTTCCTCACCGGCAAGTACCGCCGCCCCGCCGACGCCGACAAGAGCCCGCGCGGCGCTTCGGCAGTGAAGAAGTACCTGAACGAGCGCGGCACCGGCATCCTGGACGCGCTGGACGACGTCGCGCGCCAGGCGGGGCGCACGCCGGGGCAGGTGGCCATCGCGTGGGTGATGGCCCAGCCCGGCATCACTTCGCCCATCGCCAGCGCCAGCTCGCTGGACCAGCTGAAGGAACTGGTGGAAGCGGCCAGCCTGAAGCTGGACGCTGCCGCGATCCGCAAGCTGAACGAGGCCAGCGCGGAAGGCTGACCCGCCTCTACAATTCCAGGCGACATGGCCAAGGAAGAACTCATCGAGATGCGCGGCCGGGTGGAAGAAGTCCTGCCCGACTCGCGCTACCGCGTTGTGCTCGAAAACGGGCACAGTCTCATCGCGTACAGCGGCGGCAAGATGCGCAAGAACCACATCCGCATCATCGCCGGCGACTACGTGACGCTGGAGCTTTCGCCCTACGACCTGGGCAAGGGCCGCATCATGTTCCGCCACCTTCCCCCGCGCGACGGCAACTCGCCGCCGCAGCAGCGCCGCCGCTGAGCCGGCGCGGCATCGTCCCCGCGCGGAGGCGGGGACCGATGGCTTCCGCCTTCGATGCGGGAGCCATGGATTCCCGCCTTCGCGCACTGCTGTCCGGGATCGCCGTCATAGCAAGGAGCCCTGAACGCAGGCGATGTG
>NZ_SMLK01000014.1 GCF_004681975.1 Ramlibacter humi | reverse complement strand
CGGCAGCTCCTGCGCGAGCACATCGCCTGCGTTCAGGGCTCCTTGCTATGACGGCGATCCCGGACAGCAGTGCGCCTCCGCGGGAATGACGAAGAGGTCAGGACTCTCCCGCCAGCTCCCGCAACCTCTCCGCCACTTCGCCGAGCCCCACGACCTCCTGCGCCCCACCCATCGCAATCGCTTGGCGAGGCATGCCGAACACGATGCAGCTCGCCTCGTCCTGCGCGAGCGTCATCGCTCCCGCGCGGCGCAACGTGACCATCGCCTCCGCCCCATCCGCGCCCATTCCCGTGAGGATCAGCGCGATGCACTTCTCCCCCGCGGCTTCGGCGAGCGAGCGGAACAGCGTGTCCACCGAAGGCCGGTGGCGGTTCACCGGCGCTTCGTCGCTCAGGCGCAGGCGATAGCCGCCATTCCCCGAACGCTGCACGACCAGATGGCGCCCGCCCGGTGCGACGTAGACGCCGCCGGGCAGCGCCTCCTGTCCGTCTTGCGCTTCCTTCACATGCAATTCGCAGATCGCGTCCAGCCGGCGCGCGAAGGTCTGCGTGAAGCCGGGCAGCATGTGCTGCGCGATCACGATGGGCGGCATGTCCGCGGGCAGCGCGGTGAGGATGTGGCGCAGCGCCTCCACGCCGCCGGTGGAAGCACCGATGCCGATGATGGTGCCCGAGGCCGCGGACGGCGCCGCGGGCCGCAACACCGAAGGCGCGTGCAGCGGCGCGAAGCCACTGTCCATCGCGGGCGTCGGCGTCCAGCCGCGCCGGCCCACGCGCGCTTGAGCCGCGGCGCGAATCTTCTCGGCGATCTCCGGACCCGTCGCTTCCAGTTCCTCGATCGACGAGGGCTTGGGAAAGAAGTCCACCGCGCCCAGCTCCAGCGCGCGCAGCGTGGCCTCCGCGCCCTGCTGCGTGAGCGAGGACACCATCACCACCGGCAGCGGCCGCACGGCCATCAGCTTGCGCAGGAAATCCAGGCCGTTCATGCGCGGCATCTCGACGTCCAGCGTCATCACGTCGGGCGGCGCGCGGCGGATGCGGTCGATGGCCAGCAGCGGATCGGAAGCCACGCCCATCAGCTCCATGTCGGGCTGCGCGCCGACCACCTTCGCCAGGAAGGTGCGCATCACCGCCGAGTCGTCGACCACCAGGACCTTGATCATCGCGGCGGCGTGAACAGTTCGATGTCGCCGGCCGGCCGCTGCGCCTTCGACAGCGTGTCGAGGTAGGCGCGGTCCTGGCGCTGCACGGCGTCGTGGTGCAGGTGCAGCTTGCGCAGCTGCACCTTGCCGGTCTCGGGGAAGAAGTGGATCTTGCGCGGGCTGGTGCCCTGCAGGTCCTGCGCCAGGATGCGCATGTTTTCCTCCTGCAGGAAGGCCAGCACGAACTCGGTGTTCAGCGCGCCCACGTCCAGCGTGTCGAAACCCTGCAGCACGCGCGCGCCGCCGAACACCTTGGCCACCAGCCGGCGGCGATCCGCGCCCAGGCGCACCATGTCGTTGATCAGCACTTCCATCGCGTGCACGCCCAGGCGGCCCGAAGCTTCCCAGGGGGATGCCACCGCGCCGGGCTGGCCGGGCAGCATGAAATGGTTCATGCCGCCGATGCGCTCCACCGGGTCCCACAGGCAGGTGCTCACGCACGAGCCCAGCACCGTGGTGATGGAACCCGGGCCACGTGACGCGTGGTACTGGCCCGGCAGGATCTTCACCGCGTCCACCTGGAAGTCGCGGTCGAAGTAGGTGAGGGGGACCACCGCCCCACTCCGTTCGGGCTGAGCTCCCGACCGTTCGGGCTGAGTCCCCAGCCGTTCGGGCTGAGCTTGTCGAAGCCTGTCCTGAGCCTTGTCGAAAGGTCGAAGTGGCCTTGGCGCAAGCCCTTCGACAGGCTCAGGGCGAACGGGATTGGTGGCGGGTTCGGACCTCGACTTCATCGCACCGCCTGTCCCGTGTACTCGTACGCCGTGCGGCCGCAGGCCCTGAAAGCCTGCTGCCCCGCGGGAAAGCTCTCCGCGTGCCCCACCGCCAGCAGGCCGCCCGGGTGCATCCGCTGCGCGAAGCGGCCCAGCAGGCGCTTCTGCGATTCGCGGTCGAAATAGATCACCACGTTGCGGCAGAAGATCGCATCCAGCGGGCCGAACTCGGGCCACGCGGGCGCCAGCAGGTTCAGCTGGCCGAACGTCACCATCGGCCGCAGTTCCGGCCGGATGCTCACCCAGCCTTCGTTGTCGCCATAGCCTTTGAGGAACAGCCCACGCAGCCGCTCGGGCGGCAGGCCGTTCACGCGCTCCATCGGGTACAGGCCCGCCTCCGCGCGGTCCAGCGCGTCGGTGTCGATGTCGGTGGCCAGCACCTCGGCCGGGCAGCCCGCTTCGCGCAGCGTCAGCGCGATGGACCACGCCTCCTCGCCGGTGCTGCACGCCGAGCACCACACGCGCATCGGTTCGGCTTGCGTCTGGCGATGCTGGATGGCGCGCTCGCGCAGCAGCTCGAAGTGGTGCGGCTCGCGGAAGAAGGCGGTGAGGTTGGTGGTCAGCGCGTTGACGAAAGCCTCGCGCTCGCCCACCGGGTCGTTCTGCACCAGGTCGAGGTAGTCGCCGAAGCTGTCCAGCCCCAACACGCGCAGCCGCCGCGACAGGCGGTTGTGCACCATCTGCCGCTTGTGCGGGCTGATGCGGATGCCCGCGTAGTCGCCGATCAGGCGGCAGGCCAGCTCGAAGTCCGCCTGCCCGAGCAGCGCCTCGCCCGGAACCGACATGGGCGCCGTCCTAGAACTCTTCCCACTGGCCGTTGCCGGCGGCCGGCGCGCGCGCGGCGGGCGGATAGGCCGACGGCAGCGCGGAAGACTTGGCGGGCCGCACGCGAATGGGCTGCGGCATGGTCTCGCGCGAACGCGCGGGTTCCTGCGGCGGCGCGGCACGGCGCACGCGGCGGCGGCGCGGAGCGGGCGCGTCCTCCGTCAGCTTGAAGCGCGACACCAGCTGCAGCAGCGTAGTGGCCTGGTCCTTCAGCGACTCAGTCGCCGCCGCGGCTTCTTCCACCAGCGAGGCGTTCTGCTGCACCACGCGTTCCATCTGCGAGACGGCGGTGTTCACCTGGCCGATGCCGCCGCTCTGCTCCTGGCTGGCGGCGGCGATCTCGGCGATCAGGCCGCTGACCTTCTGCACCGACATCACCACGCCCACCATGGTGTGGCCGGCTTCGTCCACGCGCGACGAGCCGTCCTGCACCTTCTGTTCGGAATCGGCGATCAGCGCCTTGATCTCCTTGGCGGCGTCCGTCGTGCGGTGCGCCAGCTGCCGCACCTCGGCCGCCACCACGGCGAAGCCGCGGCCCTGCTCGCCGGCACGCGCGGCCTCCACCGCGGCGTTCAGCGCCAGGATGTTGGTCTGGAAAGCGATGCCGTCGATCACGCCGATGATGTCGCCGATGCGGCGCGAAGCATCCAGGATGCCGTCCATGGTGTGCACCACCTCGTCCACCGCCTCGCCGCCCTTGCGCGCGATGTCGGCGGCTTCGGCGGCCAGCTTGCTGGCCTGGCGCGCGTTGTCGGCGTTGTGCGTGACGGTGGACGTCAGCTCCTCCATCGAGCTGGCGGTTTCCTCCAGCGTGGTGGCCTGCTCCTCGGTGCGCTGCGACAGGTCCAGGTTGCCCTGCGCGATCTGCGCGCTGGTGTCGGCCACGTTGCGCGCAGCGTTCGTCACCTGGCTGACCAGCGACGCCAGGTCGCGCGTCATGCCCTCCAGGCCTTCCAGCATCTTCTGCGTCTCGCCGTAGGCCACGACGTCCACCTTGGCCGTCAGGTCGCCTTCGGCCACGCGGCCGATGACGTGCGCGGCGGCGCGGATGGAGCGCAGGATGCCAGCGCGGATCTGCAGGCGCAGCCACACGGCCACCGCGCCCGCGCCCAGGATGACGAAGCCGATCAGCAGCGCCGGCACCAGCATCCCGGCCAGCGGGATGAAAGCCAGGCCGATGGCGCCCACCACCAGCAGCGTGCCGACCATCAGGCCGACGAACAGGTTCAGCTTGGTGATGACCGAGACGTCCTCGAACCTGTTCAGCATGTTGCGTCCGGGCATCACAGTTCCTGCCACCGGCTGTCGGTCGGCGGCTCGTTGCGCACGCGGCGCGCGAACGCGGCATAGGCGGGCGGCAGCTTCTGCGGCGAAGGCCGCACGCGGATGGGCGCCGGCGTCGCCGGCGCGGCCACGCGTTCCACGGGCCGCAGCGCCACCGGCTCGTCCCCGTCCTCTTCGTACTCGTCGAACTCTTCTTCCTCTTCGTCGCCGATCTTGAAGCGCGAGATCGCGTCCAGCAGCAGGTCGGCCTGCTCCTTCAGCGACTCGGTGGCGGCAGTGGCCTCTTCCACCAGCGAAGCGTTCTGCTGCACCACCTGCTCCATCTGCGCCACGGCGGTGTTCACCTGGCCGATGCCGGCGCTCTGCTCCTGGCTGGCGGCGGCGATCTCGGCGATCAGCGCGGTCACCTGCCGCACCGAGTCCACTACCTCCTGCATGGTTCGGCCGGCGGCGTCCACCTGGCGCGAACCCGCGTCCACCTTCTGCACCGAGTCGCCGATCAGGCCCTTGATCTCCTTGGCGGCGGCGGCGCTGCGCTTGGCCAGGCCGCGCACTTCCGAAGCCACCACGGCGAAACCGCGGCCCTGCTCGCCCGCGCGCGCCGCTTCCACCGCGGCGTTCAGCGCCAGGATGTTGGTCTGGAAGGCGATGCCGTCGATCACGCCGATGATGTCGCCGATGCGGCGCGACGAAGCCGAGATGTCGTTCATGGTGGACACCACCTGCGACACCGCCTCGCCGCCCCTGCGCGCCACTTCCGAAGCGCTGGCCGCCAGCTGGCTGGCCTGGCGCGCGTTGTCGGCGTTGTGCGCCACGGTGGACGTCAGCTCCTCCATCGAGCTGGCCGTCTCTTCCAGCGTGCTGGCCTGTTCCTCGGTGCGCTGCGAAAGGTCCAGGTGGCCTTGCGCGATCTGCGTGCTGGTGTCGGCGACGGTGCGCGCGCTGCGCTGCACGCCGGCGGTCAGCGCGCGCAGCTTGCTGGTCATCACGTCCAGTGCTTCGGCCAGCTTGCGCGTGTGCAGCTGGTCCATGCCTTCGGCGCTGACGGTGAGGTCGCCGTCGGCCACCTTGCGCACCAGCTGCACGGCCGTGCGCATCGGCGCCACGTTGGCGCGGCGGATCCAGTCACGGAACCTGTAGGCCAGCGCCATCGCGCCGGCCACCACGATCGCCAGCACGATGGCCGCCTGCAGCACCACGCTGCGGCTGGCGTCGGCCAGGCGCTCGCCTTCCTGCTCGGCCGCGATGGCCGCGGCACCGGCTTGCGCCTTCAGCTCGTCGGCCTGGCCTTTCATGTGGTTGAGCTTCGCCGCGGCGGAGGCGCGCAACGCGGCGGCTTCACCGGGGTCCAGGTTGGGGTTGTCGTAGGCCTGCGGCGCGTTCTCGAACTCGGTGATCTCCCGGCGGATCACCGCTTCCTGGCCATGCAGGCGGCCGGCGGCCATGCCCTGCTGGCGCACGTGCGTGAACGCCGCGGAGGCCAGCGCACCCACGCGCTGGGTGGCGTACCAGCCGTAGCCGGCGGCCAGCACCGTGGTGAGGAGCAGCGTGCCGATCAGGTAGTGCAGCACCGCCTCGGCGGTGCTGCCGTTGGGGGTCTTGGGGTTGGGCGTCGCCATGGTGTGTCCTGTCAGTGGGTGGCGTCGTCGACCAGGGCCATGTCGGACGACGTCATGAGCTTCTCGATGTCCAGCAGCACGAGCAGCTGCTCGTCCACGGTGGCCAGCCCGGTGATGAAGCGGGTGTCGAAGGTGGCCGAGGCGAACTCCGGCGTCGGTCGGATCGCTTCGTCCGCCAGGGCCAGCACGTCGCTGACCGAATCCACCACCACGCCCACCACGCGCGAGGCGATGTTGAGGATGATGACCACGGTGAATTCGTCGTAGCGCGCGTCCGCCAGGTTGAACTTCACCCGCAGGTCCAGGATGGGAACGATCACGCCGCGCAGGTTGATCACGCCCTTGATGAAGGCCGGCGAGTTGGCGATGGCGGTGGGTTTTTCCCAGCCGCGGATTTCCTGCACCTTCAGGATGTCGATGGCGTAGTGCTCCGAGCCCAGCGTGAAGGTGAGGAACTCGCGCTGCTGCGCGGGGCCCTGCAGGGGCAGGTCGGGCGACGGGCCGCGGAAAGTCTGTGCCGCTTGCATGGTGGGATCGCTTTCTTGTTTCGCCTCAGGCGGTGGAGGCTTCGCGCCCGCTGCACAGGCGCACGAGGTGGCTCACATCCAGGATGAGGGCGACGGATCCGTCGCCCATCACGGTGGCGCCGGACAGGCCCGGCACGCGCCTGAAGTTGGCTTCCAGGCTCTTCACCACGATCTGCTGCTGGCCGACCAGGTCGTCGACCACCAGCGCCACGCGCTGGCCTTCGGCTTCCACGATCACGGCGATGCCGTCGCCGGCCGCGGGCCCGGGCTCGGGTGGGAAGAGCCGCGCCAGGTGCAGCACCGGCAGGTAGTCCTCGCGCACGCGCAGCGTGTCGCCGTGCTCGGGCAGGCTGTGCAGTTCGCCGGGCTGGATGCGCAACGACTCCACCACCGCGGACAGCGGCAGCACGTACGTCGCGCTGCCCACGGCCACGGTCATGGCTTCGATGATGGCCAGCGTCAGCGGCACGCTCACCGTGACCGTGGTGCCCCAGCCCACGGCCGACGACAGGTCCACCGTGCCGCCCAGCGCCTGGATATTGCGGCGGACCACGTCCATGCCGACGCCGCGGCCGGACAGGTCGGTGACCTTCTCCGCGGTGGAGAAGCCGGGCATGAAGATCAGTTGCCACACCTGCGCGTCGGTGGCGTCGGCCGGCACCGGCAGGCCGCGGCGCTCGGCGTGCGCCAGGATGCGATCGCGATCCAGGCCGCGGCCGTCGTCGCTGACTTCGATGACCACATTGCCGCCGCGCTGCGTGGCGTGCAGGCGCAGCATGCCGATAGCTGGCTTGCCCGCGGCCAGGCGCTCGTCCGGTGTCTCCAGCCCGTGGTCCACCGCGTTGCGCACCAGGTGGGTCAACGGATCGGAGATCTTCTCGATCAGGCCGCGGTCCAGCTCGGTGGTCTCGCCGCCGAACTTCAACTCGACGCGCTTGTCCAGCCGCAGGCTCAGCTCGTGCACCAGGCGCGGGAAGCGCGAGAACACGTTGGAGATCGGCAGCATGCGGATGGCCAGCACCGCTTCCTGCAGGTTGCGCGTGTGGCGCGCGAGGTCGGCCAAGCCGTTCTCGGAGGCGTTCGTCACGCCTTCCTCGGTCTCGCGCGCGCCGTTGCGCGCCAGCATGGCTTCGGTGATGACCAGTTCGCCCACCAGGTTCACCAGCAGGTCGATCTTCTCGGTGGCCACGCGGATGTAGCCGGTGTCGGTGGACGCCAGGCCCACCGCGTCGAAGTCCGCCAGCGGCGAGCGGGCGATCGGCGGCGTGACGGGCGCGGGCTCAAACACCGGCGCCGGCACGGGCGCCGAGGCGCGCTTGCGGCGGAACTCCTCGGGATCGACGAACAGCTCGTCGCCCAGGTCTTCGCCGGACGGCAGCGCGGGCGCAGCAGCGGAAGCAGGCGCGGGCGCGGCTTTCGCCACGGCGGCATCGGCCGATTCGATGTTCACCAGCTCCGGCGCCACCAGCAGCGAGAGAACGCTCTGCAAGTCCATCGCCGTGCCTTCGAGTTCCACCTCGAAAGCGACGCTGCCGCCTTCGGTGTTGTCCACCCGGGGCTCGTGCACGCGGCCCATCTCGGCCAGGCCCGCCAGCATCATCTCCAGCTCGGCGTCGGCGATGGGGGTTTCCAGCGGGCCCAGCGCCACGCGAAAGCGGCGGCGCACCGGGCCGGAAGCGGCGCCTTGCGAGCCGTCACGCGGCCGTGCGATCTGGCCGCGCAGCAGCGCTTCCACCGCCACGGTGTCGGGCGCGTACTCGGCCATGCCGCGGTGGCGCAGCGCCTGCGCCTGCAGCGCGTCACCGGCGCGCAGCAGCGCGTCGATGTCGGCGGCCTCCAGCGCGCGCTCGTCCTTGCGCAGAACGTCCAGCAGGTTTTCCTGCAGGTGCGCCAGGCCGGCCATGTCGGCGCAGCCCAGCATCGCGGCGCTGCCCTTGATGGAATGCACCGCGCGGAAGATGGCGTTGAAGTCGGCCAGCGCCGTGGCCGCGGTGTCGCCCGGCTGCAGGCGCAGCAGGATCGCTTCCACCTGCGCCAGGTGGTCCTGCGTCTCCTCGAAGAAGATCGCGCGGTAGGCGTTGGGGTCGCCGAAGCCGGTCATGTCAGACGAACTTCCCCACGATGTCCAGCATTCGCTGGGGATCGAAGGGCTTGGCCATCCAGCCCGTCGCGCCGGCCTCGCGGCCTTTCTGCTTCAGCGCGGGATCGACTTCGGTGGACAGCACGATCAGCGCCACGCCGTCGTACTGCGCCAGCTGCCGCAGTTCGCGCACCAGCGTCACGCCGTCCATCACCGGCATGTTGTGGTCGGTGACCACCAGGTCGAACTGGCGCGCCTTCGCCAGTTCCAGCGCCTCGGCGCCGTCGCCCGCTTCGGACACGTCGTAGCCCGCGCCGGCCAGCACGGCCGACACCATCTTGCGCATGCTGCGCGTGTCGTCGACCACCAGGATGCTCTTGCCGCTCATTTGTGCGCCGCCTTCCTGGCCTGCCTGCGGCCGCTGGGCAGGAACTTGGCGATGACTTCCAGCAGCCGGTCTTCGTCCAGCGGCTTGGTGAGGTACTCGTCGCAGCCCGCGAGCGAGCCGCGCAGCTTGTCGAACGGCGAGCTGCGGCTGGTGAGCATGACCACCGCGGTCTTCTTGATCGCCTGCTTGTTGTTCTTGATCAGCTTGCAGACCTGGTAGCCGTCGATGCCGGGCAGCACCACGTCCAGGAAAACGCAGGTGTAGTCGTGCGTGCCCGCAAGGCCGATGGCTTCCTCGCCCGTCTCGGCGAAGTCGACGTCGAAGCCGAAAGGCGCCAGCTTGGCCTGCATGAAGGCGCGCACGGTGGCGTTGTCGTCCACCACCAGCACCGTGTCGCCCATCATCCGCTGCGTGGCTTCGGCCGGCGGCAGCGTGCGGGGCGAGTTGGAGCGGCCGGGCTGCGACAGGCCCGGCTGCGTGCGCGCGAGAACGGCCTGCACCGCCTCGGCGGGCGGGATGTCGTCGCCGGCGTTCAGCGCATCGTCCAGCGCCTGCAGCAGCCGCGCCCATTGCAGCGGCCGCGGCAGCACCGGGAAGTCGATACCGTGCGCGCTGGTGCCGATCAGCACCGCGGGCAGCTTGGCGCGCTTGTGCAGCGAACGGAATTCCTGGAAGGCCTCGGCCTGGTCGGCATCGACCAGGTAGATGTCCGGCGTGCGGCCCGGCGTGCCCGGCTCGAACTGGGCGAAGCCGGGGTCGCGCCGCGCGGCCAGGGCGAAGATGCTGGCGAGCATCTGGCGTTCGACGTCGTTGAAGCCGATGACGTCGACGAGGTAATGGTCAGACGGGGTCACGATGGTTTCCTGGAAAGCACGGCCTGCCCGTCGGGCAGCCGGCGTGTGGGGTCCTTGGCCAGCATGCGGTCCAGCAGCGGCTGCCAATGCGCCAATGCGGCGTCCAGCCGCGGCACCGGCGCGCACAGGTGCTGCGCCAGGGCCTCGGCGGTGGTTTCGGCGGTGAACGGCGGCCGGCCGGTGAGCCACTCGTACAGCACGACACCCAGGCCGTACACGTCGGCCGCGGGCGTGGGCGCCGCGCCCTGCGATTGCTCGGGCGCCGCGTAGCGCGGCGATCCGACGACGGTGTTGGGCGGCACCGGCATGGTGAGCCCCGCCGGCGCCGCCTCGCCGAAGTCGGCCAGCACCACGCGGCCGTCGGACCGCAGCAGCAGGTTGGCGGACTTGACGTCGCGGTGCACCCAGCCCAGGCGGTGCAGGTGCGCCAGCGCCATGGCCGCGTCCTGCAGCCACGCATGGACGAAAGGCGTGCGCACCGGCGCGCCGGTCTGCAGCGACAGCGGGCCGCCTTCGGCCCATTCCATCGCCAGCCACTGGCCGCGCGGGCCGTGGCCGTGGGCGCGCACGCGCACGACGTTGGGATGCGCGCATGCGGTCAGCAACCGGTGCTCGCGCTCCAGGTCGGCCTGCGCGGCCAGCTTCACCGCCACGCCCTCGCCCGTCTCCTCGCGGCGCGCGTAGTACACGGTCGCGTGGCGGCCGCGGCCCAGCACCTGGCCGGCCCGGTAGGGGCCGATGCGCGTGGCGAGATCGAGCGTGGTCATTGCAGCCGGTCCAGGTCGTCCAGCAGCTCGGTGGCCGAGGCGTAGCGCTCTTCCGCCGTCTTGGCCATCAGGCGCGTCAGCACCGGCTGGAAGCGGCGGTGCTGCGGCGGCAGCGCGGGCACGGGCGCTTCCACGTGCAGGCGCAGCAGCTCCTGCGTGGTGGTGGCGTGGTAGGGCTTGTTGCCCGTGAGCATCTCGTACGCCATCACGCCCAGGCTGTACAGGTCGGCGCGCGCATCCACGCGGCGGCCCAGCGCCTGCTCGGGGCTCAGGTAGTAGGGCGTGCCGACGATCTCGCCGGCGCCGGTGTCGGTGAGCAGCATCGACACCTGCTTGGCCACGCCGAAGTCGGTGATGGCCACGATGCCGTCGGCGCGCAGCATCACGTTGTCGGGCTTGAGGTCGCGGTGGACGATGCTGGCCTGGTGGATGGCTTCCAGGCCGGCGGCGATCTGCCGCAGGTAGTACAGGCCGATGGCCGGGTCCAGCCCGCGTCGGATGCGCTGGCGCAGGTCGCCCAGCGGGAAGTACTCCATCGCGATGTAGGCGCTGCCGGCCGAGAAGCCCTGGCGGAAGAAGCGCGCCACGTTGGGGTGGTCGATGCCGGCCAGCAGCGCGTATTCCTGCATGAAGCGCTGCAGGCCGGATTCGCCTTCGGGCCCGTCCACGCGCATCACCTTCAGCACCTGCGCCGGGCCGCCCTGCACCGGCTGCGCGAGAAACACCGAAGCGTTGCCGCCTTCGCCGATCTTGCGCAGCACGCGGTAGTCCTCGATCAGCAGGTGGCCGCCGCCCGCGCGGTTGGACCCCGCGCGCGAGAAATGCTGGTT
Organism: Ramlibacter humi; assembly: GCF_004681975.1. Lineage (GTDB taxonomy): Bacteria > Pseudomonadota > Gammaproteobacteria > Burkholderiales > Burkholderiaceae_C > Ramlibacter > Ramlibacter humi. The sequence continues at coordinate 15,418 of NZ_SMLK01000014.1, read as the reverse complement.
GCGCAGCAGCGACTCGCGCAGCTGCTCGTAGTGGCCGGGCGGCGTCTTCGAACCGGGCCGCGGCACCAGGCCGCAGATCTGCGTGAGCTCCAGGAACGATTCGTCGGGCAGGCCGATGCTGGCGCTGCGCCCGCTGTCCACGCGCGTGCCGGCGGCCAGCCGCGTGCCGGCCGAGGCGACCACGCCCCAGTGCAGGTCGGCGGCCACGCCTTCCAGCAGGCGCGCCACTTCCACCGCTTCGCCGGCCGCGTGCACCATGCGCTCGGCCGTGTTGGCGCGCGGCGTGACTTCGCCGGGGCCCAGGTGCACGCCGACGGCGATGGACAGCGGCGGCAGCCCGGCCGCTTCCAGCGGCGGCGCGAAGCGCTCGGCCAGCTGGGTGGCGTCGTGCACGATCAGGATGGCCGCGTGCAGCGCGCGCTTGGCGTGCGTGGGGATGCGGTCTTCGGGGTTGTGCGTGAAGGCGAAGAGGATGGAGTCGGGCCGCCGCTGCGCGATCTCGCCGCCCAGCTTCTGCGCGGCCGACGACAGCGTACGCCGCACCTCGTTGACGAACTCGGTGAGCTCGGCGCCGCCCATGGTCTGGCAGGCGGCGGTGAAGTGGTGCAGGCGCGCGTAGAGGAAGGTGCAGATCGGCGCTTCGGGCACCGGGACGGCGCGGATGATGGCCTGGGGCTGCGGCTCCGAGCGCGCGACGGGCGCGGCGCTGCCGAACAGCGCTTCGAGCGGCACTGCTTCGGTCGGCGGGAATTCTTGGTCGTCGCCGTGGTCCAGCGTTGGCTGCGACATGGTCAGGTTCCGGGACGGCCGCACGCGCAAGCCGCGAAATCGGCCATGGACTGCTCTCTTCTCCTCGGATGGCTTTGTACCCCATCCGCTAGAAGAGAGTCACCAGTTGTTACACCAGCATGACGCCCGGGCGCGACAGCCGGTCGCCTCTGGCCGACATTTGGCTCCATCGGACACCAGTCGCCACCCCTGGCGGCGTCCAGGGGAGCAAGACCATGGATGGGACAGCTGAAGTGCCGGCCGGCGCCGGGCCGGTGGAAGAACTGGACGTCGTGATCGTCGGCGCCGGCCTGTCCGGCATCGGTGCGGCGGCGCACCTGCAGCAGGCGTTCCCGCGGCGCCGCTACGCCATCCTCGAATCGCGCGACGCCATCGGCGGCACCTGGGACCTGTTCCGCTACCCGGGCGTCCGGTCGGACTCGGACATGTACACGCTGGGGTATTCGTTCAAGCCCTGGCACGCCCCGAAAGCGATCGCCGACGGGCCTTCGATCCGCACCTACGTGCGCGAGACGGCCGCGGAACGCGGCATCGACCGCCACGTGCGATTCCGCCATCGCGTGCTGCGCGCCGGCTGGTCATCGCAACGGGCGCGCTGGTCGCTGGAGGTCGAAGCCGATGGCCGCCTGCGCAGGATCGACTGCAGGTTCCTGTGGATGTGCTCGGGCTACTACAGCTACGCGCAGGGCCACCGCCCTTCGTTCCCGGGCGAGGAGAACTTCCGCGGCCTTTTCGTGCACCCGCAGCACTGGCCCGAGTCGCTGGACTACGCCGGCAGGCGCGTGGTCGTCATCGGCAGCGGCGCGACGGCCGTGACGCTGGTGCCCGAGCTGGCGAAGACCGCCGCGCACGTCACCATGCTGCAGCGGTCGCCCACCTACATCATCACGCGGCCCGCCGTGGACAAGATGGCCGAAGCCCTGAAGCGCCGCCTGCCCGCGCTGTGGGCCTACCGCCTGGTGCGCGCCAAGAACGTGGGCCTGGGCATGCTGGTCTTCCGCCTGGCGCGGCGCTACCCGCAGGCGCTGAAGCAACGCCTGATCGGCATGGCCGCGACGCAGCTGCCCGCCGGTTATGACGCGAAGCACCTCACGCCGCGCTACAACCCGTGGGAGCAGCGCCTGTGCCTGGTGCCCGACGGCGACCTGTTCGCCGCCATCCGCCGGGGCCAGGCGTCCATCGCCACGGGCGAGATCCGGGACTTCACCGCGGGCGGCATCCGCCTCGTTTCCGGCGAAGAGCTGCCCGCCGACATCGTCGTCACGGCCACCGGCCTGCAACTGAACCTGCTGGGCGACGTGGCGCTGTCGATCGACGGCCGGCCCGTCGACCTGTCGCGGACCATGGTCTACAAGGGCATGATGAACAGCGGCGTGCCCAACTTCGCGTCCACGTTCGGCTACACGAACGCTTCGTGGACGCTGAAGGCCGACCTCACCGCGGGCTACGTCTGCCGCCTGCTGCGCCACATGGACCGCCACGGCTGGGACGTCGCCGTGCCGCAGCGCGAACCCGGCGTGGCCGAGCGCCCTTTCATCGACTTCAGCTCCGGCTACGTGGTGCGCTTCGTCGACCGCATGCCCAGACAGGGCGAGCGCCGGCCGTGGCGGCTGTACCAGAACTACCTGCTGGACCTGCTGACGCTGCGGTGGCAGCGGGTGGACGATGCGGCGATGAAGTTCGCGAAGGCGGGCCCTTAGTTCCCGCCGGGCGGGTCGCCGAACAGGTCGTGCAGCGTCGGACCGGAAGGCTTGCCGCCCGATCGCGGCGTGGCCTTGGGGTACTCCTCGGCGACACGGTCTTCCCAGTACGTCGCCGGGTTCGGCGCGCTCGACAGGCGGCGGAACACTTCCTCGGGCACCGCCTTGTAGGCCAGCACGCGGCCGCCGTCGAAATGCAGGTCGAGCTGGCGCGACGACGTGTCGTACTCGGCGCGGCGCAGGCTGCCTTGCGTGAAGGTCTTGGTGACGAGGCTCATGGGCCGATGATGCCGCCGGGAGCGCGTGGCGGGAAGTGCGCCGCGGGTCCCGAAGAGCTGCGCGATTCAGCAGAATCGCCGCATGCGGGCCGTGGACGTGCTGGAGCTGGCCGCCGGTGTCGCGCTGGCCGGCCTCATCCTGCGCGACGTGTTCGACACGGTGGTCGTGCCCGGCCGCGCGCACGGCACGCTCAAGCTGTCGCGCCGCCTGGTGCTGGCCGCGCTGCCGTGGTGGCGGCGGATCCGCTCGCGCGGCATCGGCACCAGCTTCGCGCCCGCCATGCTGGTGCTCGCCTTCGGCGGCTGGATGTTGCTGCTGGTGCTGGCGTTCGGGCTGATGGCGCACGGGCTTCGCGACAGCTTCTCACCGCACCTGAAGGGCTTTGGCGAGGCGCTGTACATCGCGGGCGGCGCGATGGCCACCATCGGCGTGGGCGCGCCGGAGCCCTCTGGCGCCGCGGCGGCGGTGCTGGTGGCCGGCGGCTTCTGCGGCCTGGCGGTGATGACGCTGGCGGTGACCTACCTCATCGAGGTGCAGAGCAACATCGCCGTGCGCGACCAGGGCGTGCTGGCGCTGACCAGCGCCGCCGGCCAGCCGCCCTCCGCGCTGGTGATCCTGGAGCGCTACGCCGAGCTGGACATCCGGGACGAGCTGGCGCAGGTGCTGCGCGACGGCCGCCGCTGGGGCGCGGCCGTTCTGCAGAGCCACGTCTCGCATCCATCGCTGGTGTATTTCCGCAGCGCGGGCGCGGGCGCGGGCTGGCCCGCGGCGCTGGGCACGCTGGTGGACCTGGCGCTGATCCTGGAGTGCCTGGTCGACGAGCCCGGCACGCGCGGCCCGGCCGTGCTGGCGCGGGAGCAGGCAGAGCGTCTGTCGGACAGCATCGCGGATCTGCTGGGGCTGCTGCCGGCCGCCGCCGACGCGTCGCCCGCAGACTTCCGTGAACTGTGTGGCCGCCTGGCGCGGGCAGGCTACCGGTTGCAGGCATCCCCGGATGAACGGCGCTTCGTCGAGCGGCGCAGCGAGCACGCCGGACGCATCGCCGCGCTGTCGCGACACCTCGGCATGACGCCCGCGCCGCTGGTGCGCGAACAACGGCTTCAGGACCCTGCCGGTTGAGGCAGGTGCTGATCCAGCAGGCGCACCACCTCCTGGTCGCGCGTCTCGCCGAAGTCGCGATACCAGAGGCCCACGCCGCGGAAAGGCGAAGGCTTCGCGCAGCACACCACCTTGTCGGCGATGCGCTCCAGCCGCGCGCAGGTCTCGGCCGCGCCCACGGGCACGGCCACGCAAACGTGCGCCGGCTGCATGCGGCGCAAGGCCTGCACCGCCGCTTCCATGGTGGACCCCGTGGCCAGGCCGTCGTCGACCACGATCACCGTGCGGCCCGCCGCAGCCAGTGTGCCGCGCCCCCGCCGGTACTCGGCTTCGCGGCGCTGCAGCTCGCGCTGCTCGTTGGCGGCGACGCGCTCGATCTCCTGCGCGGCGACGTGCACGCCGGGCAGCGGCGACATCACGCGCACGCCGCCAGTGGCGATGGCGCCCATCGCGTATTCCTCGTGGCCGGGATAGCCGAGCTTGCGCACCACCAGCACGTCCAGCGGCGCATGCAGCGCCGCCGCCACTTCGTGCGCGACGACCACGCCGCCGCGCGGCAGCCCGAGCACCAGCAAGCCGTCGGCGCCCGCGTACGAGGCGAGTTCGGCGGCCAGCACCCGGCCACCCTCGGCCCGGTCGCGGTAAGGAAGTCGGATGCCGCCCATGCTGTCTCCCGCCCCATGATGCGCTTGCGGGCACGCCGGCGGGAAACTGTTACCCGGTCGAGCTGGGCTGCGGATGAGCTGTCAGTCCGTGCCGCGCAGCCAGGCGACCGCGGGCGGCTCTTCCGAGAACACCAGCGTGCGCGCGCCGGTGCGGTTGGCTACTTTCTCGCCCACGCGCGTGATGCGCTCGGGCGGCACGATGGCCGCGATGCGGCGCAAGTGGGCGAAGTTGCGGCCCACCGACTCGCCGATGCGAAGCTGCTCGGTGAAGCTGTAGGGCGTGGACACGCCGCGCAGGTCCAGCGCCACCAATGACGGGGCCCACACGACGCTGTCGGCGCCCACTTCCTGCAGCACCGAGAGGAATTCGTCCAGCGTGGGCGTGCCGCTGAAGGTCACCACCACGTGGTCGCTCTCGTGCCGGTACCGGACTTCGAACGGCATCCGCTCAGGCCGCCTGCGCCCACATCCCGCGCACCTGCGCCGCCAGCCCCATGGGGTCGAACGGCTTGGTGATGACGCCGATGGCGCCCAGCGAGCGGTAAGCCTCCATTTCGCTGGCCTGCACCTTCGCGGTCATGAAGATCACCGGCGTGGCCGCCATCCCGGGCAGCTGCCGCAGCTTCGCCAGCGTGCCCGGGCCGTCCAGGCCCGGCATCATCACGTCCAGCAGCAGCAGGTGCGGGTTGAAGGCCGGCGCCGCATCCAGCGCTTCGGCGCCGGATGCGCACGCGCGCAACTGAAAGCCGCCGACGGTCTCGAGGGCCAGCGTGGCGATGGTCCGGATGTCCGGGTCGTCTTCGACATAGAGCACGCGTCGCAGGTCGGGCATGGCGGTCATGGGGCCGGATTGTGCTGTTCCCGCCGGCCGATCAGGCGGTTCAGGAGCGCCAGCAGTTCGTCGGCCGGCGTGCGCGATTTCACCAGCGCGCTGCGCACCTGCGCGGCCAGCGGCGCGCCGGTTTCGGTGCCGGAGAAGATGACCACCGGCGTGGCGGTGTTCGGCGGCGGCAGCGAAGCAAGCAGCTCGGAAGCATTGCCATCGGGCAGCTGCAGGTCCAGCAGGATCAGGTCGAACGCCCGCAGCGCCAGCTGGCGGCGCGCTTCGTCCAGCGTGGACGCGGCGACGGTGTCGCAGCCGGGGCCGACCATCGCGGCCACCACGCGGCGCAGGTCGGGATCGTCTTCCACGTGCAGCAGCGCCGGCCGCTCGCGCTTCGCGCCGCGCATGGCCTGGCGGATGGCCGACAGCAGGCGGTCTTCGTCGATGGGCTTGGCCAGCCAGTCCATCGCGCCGAAAGCCGCGGCGGAGGCGCCGTCCGGCCGGTCGCTGGCCGAGAGCACGACCACGGGCAGGTCCGCGGTGGCGGGCTGCGAGCGCACCCATCGCAGCAGCGACAGGCCGTCCTCGCCCGGCAGGCCGATATCCAGCGTCATGGCGCGCCAGGCTTGCGACGCGAGCTTCTTGCGCGCTTCGGCGGCGCTGCCCGCGACCTCCGCGTGCAACCCGCCGCGTTCCAGCAGCATGGTGACCAGCCGCGCGATGTCGGGGTCGTCCTCGCACACCAGCACGCTGGCCTGCCGCGCCGCGGGCGCACCGGGCCGCGGCAGCGCGGGCAGGTCGACGAAGAAGGCCGTGCCGCCGCCTTCGCGGGGTTCGAACCCGATGCGGCCGCCCAGCCTTTCGACGATGGCCTTGGAGATCGCCAGGCCCAGCCCCGTGCCCGGCTTGGCGCGCGCGTCGGACGCGTCGCCCTGCACGAAGCGGCCAAAGAGCTTGTCCGCGAGTTCCGGCGGGATTCCCGCGCCGCGGTCGGCCACCGTCATGCGCACGCGCGATTGCGAGGCATCGGCCCACGCCAGGCCCACGTCCACCCCGCCGCCTTCGGGCGAGAACTTGGCCGCGTTGGACAGCAGGTTCACCAGCACCTGGGTCAGCCGGTCGGCGTCGCCCATCACGCGCGCGTCCACCGCTTCGGCCTGCAGGCGCAGCTGCACGCGGAACTGCTGCGCGAACGATTCCGTGGTGGCGATGGCCTGCTTCGCCAGCGGCAGCAACTGCTGCGGCGCCATCTCCAGCCGCATGTGGCCGGACTCGATCTTCTCGATGTCCAGCATGTCGTTGATCAGGCGCACCAGCCGGTCGCAGTTCTTGGCCGCGATGTCCAGCAGGCTGCGCGCCTGCGCGGGCACCTCGCCCACCGCGCCGCCCAGCACCAGCCCCAGCGAGCCGCGCACCGAGGTCAGCGGCGTGCGCAGCTCGTGCGACACGGTGGAGATGAACTCGTTCTTCATCTTCTCCACCCGCTTGCGCTCCGACGCGTCGCGCACGATGAGGGTCCAGCCCGGCTTGGGATTGCGCAGGCGGGTGACCACGATCTCCGCCGGGAAGGTGCTGCCGTCGGCGCGCAGGCACGCCACTTCGCGCCGCACGCTGCCTTCGCTGCCGGGTGCGATGTCGCCGCCGGTGAAGGCCGCCAGGACGGCGTCGCGCGATTCCGGCGCCACCCAGTCGAACACCGATTGGCCGATGACTTCCACGCTGCCGCCGAACATGGCCCAGGCCGCGACGTTGAAAGTCTCGATCGCGCCTTCGGCCGAGAGCGTGACGATGCCGTCGCCCGCGTTGTCCAGGATGGCCTGCAGCTTCTCTTCCTTCTCGCGCGCGACCAGCGTGGCCTGCTCGATGCTGTAGATGTTCAGCTCCAGCTCGGCCCACGCGGCCAGGTCGCGCAGCGCGGCCAGGTCGTCGGCGGAGAACTCGCGCCGCTTGCTGTCGATCAGGCACAGCGTGCCCAGGCGGGCGCCGCCGCGGCCATGCAGCTGCTGGCCGGCGTAGGCCCGCACCTGCAGCGGGCCGGTGACGTTGGGGTTGTCGGCGAAGCGCGGATCGGCCGTCGCGTCGGTGATGACCAGCGGCCCGTCCTGCAGGATGGCGTGGGCGCAGAACGATTCGCGCCGCGGCGTCTGGCTGTCGGTAATGCCCTGGCGCGACTTGAACCACTGCCGGTTGGCGTCGATCAGCGAGATCAGCGCGATGGGCACGCCGAACATGCGCTGGGCCGTGCGCGTGATGCGGTCGAAGCGCTCCTCGGCCAGCGTGTCCAGCACGTGCAGCCGGTGCAGTTCGGCGAGGCGCGCCGCCTCGTCGGGCGGGAAGGGAGGTTCCAGCATGTGTTCACGAGTTTCTTAGCCGGCCATGAGAGCCCAGGGCCGTGCCCGGCCATTGTGCATGGACGCACCCAAGTCGCATCCGCTTCGTATACTGGCCGGCTTTTGCTGCCGCTGCCCTACTCGTCCATGGCTCAACCGCGCCCGCGCTCTTTCGCTCCTTTCTCCTTCCTGCTTCTCGCCCTGCTTCTGGCCGCCTGCGGCCAGAAGGACGGGGCCGCCGGCGGCGGCGCCGGGGGCGGCGGCATGCCGCCGGCGGAAGTCGGTGTTGTCACCGCGCAGCCCCGCGACGTGGCGCTGGTCACCGAGCTGCCCGGCCGCCTGGAGGCTTCGCGCACCGCGCAGGTGCGTGCCCGCGCCGCCGGCATCGTGCAGGAGCGCCTCTTCCGTGAAGGCAGCGACGTGAAGGCGGGGCAGCCGCTCTTCCGCATCGACCCGGCGCCCTACCAGCAGCAGGTGGCCAGCGCGCAGGCGGCGCTGGCGAGGGCGCAGGCCAACCTGGGCCAGGCCAAGGCGCTGGCCGAACGCTACAAGCCGCTGGTGGAAGCCAACGCGGTGAGCAAGCAGGAATACGCCAACGCGGTGGCGGCGCAGAAGGCGGCGGAAGCCGACGTGGCGGCCAACGAAGCCGCGGTCAGCACGGCGAAGATCAACCTCAACTACGCGCTGGTCACCTCGCCCATCTCGGGCCGCATCGGCCGCGCGCTGGTGACCGAAGGCGCGCTGGTCGGCCAGGGCGAAGCCACGCCGCTGGCCCTGGTTCAGCAGATCAACCCGCTGTACGTCAACGTCACGCAGTCGTCCACCGATATCCTGAACCTGCGCCGCGCCATGGCCAGCGGCCAGGTGAAGTCCAGCCAGGGCGCCGCCGCCAGGGTGGTGCTGGAAGACGGCAGCGAGTACCCGCAGCCCGCCAAACTGCTGTTCGCCGACCTGTCGGTGGATCCCACCAGCGGCCAGGTCACGCTGCGTGCCGAGGTGCCCAATCCGCAGGGCCTGCTGCTGCCCGGCATGTACGTGCGCGTGCAGGTGCAACAGGCCACCGCGTCCAACGCCGTGCTGATCCCGCAGCAGGCCGTCACGCGCAGCCAGCAGGGCGACACGGTGATGATCGTGTCGCAGGACGGCAAGGTCGCGCCGCGGCCGGTGAAGATCAACAGCGCGCAAGGCAACAACTGGGTCATCACCGAAGGGCTGCAGCCCGGCGAACAGGTGATGGTGGACGGCTTCATGAAGCTGCGCCCCGGCGCGCCGGTGAAGGCCGTGCCCTGGAACGGCGGCAAGCCGGCGCAACCCGCCGCCGGCGCGGCTTCCGCGGCCTCGGCGCCCCGCAAGTAAGGGGGCGCCGACCGCATGGCCAAGTTCTTCATCGACCGGCCCATCTTTGCATGGGTCATCGCCTTGTTCCTGCTGGTGGTGGGCTCGGTGTCCATCACCAAGCTGCCGATCGCGCAGTACCCGCCGGTGGCGCCGCCCGCCATCGTGCTGACCGCCACCTACCCGGGCGCTTCGGCCACCACGCTGGAAGAGAGCGTCATCTCCGTCATCGAGCAGGAGATGAACGGCTCGCCCGGCATGATCTACATGGAGTCGGTGACCCAGGCCAACGGCATCGGCCAGATCACCATCAGCTTCGAGCCGGGCACCAACCCCGACCTGGCCCAGGTCGACGTGCAGAACCGGCTGGCGCGCGCCACGCCCCGCCTGCCCGCCGCCGTGACGCAGCAGGGCGTGCGGGTGGAGAAGTCGCGCTCCAACTTCCTGCTGTTCACCATCCTGTCGTCGGACGACCCCAACTTCACGCCGGTGCAGCTGGGCGACTACGCCTCGCGCAACGTGCTGCCCGAGATCCAGCGCCTGCCGGGCGTGGGCCAGGCGCAGCTGTTCGGCACCGAGGCCGCGATGCGCATCTGGGTGGACCCGGAGAAGCTGGTCGGCTTCAACATGTCCGTCGCCGAGGTCAACGCCGCCATCCGGGCGCAGAACGCGCAGGTGTCGGCCGGCACCATGGGCGACCTGCCCAACGTGCCCGGCCAGGCCATCGCCGCCACCATCGTGGTGCCGGGCCAGCTGACCAGCGTCGAGCAGTTCCGCAACATCGTGCTGCGCGCCAACACCGACGGCAGCACCGTGCGGCTGAAGGACGTGGCGCGGGTGGAACTCAACGCGCAGACCTTCTCCACGTCGGCGCGCCTGAACGGCAAGCCGTCCACCGGCATCGGCGTGCAGCTGTCACCTTCGGGCAACGCGCTGGCCACGGCCGACGCGGTGCGCAAGCGCATGGGCGAGCTGGCCGCCTACTTCCCGCCAAACATGAAGTGGGACATCCCGTACGACAGCTCGCGCTTCGTGCGCATCTCCATCCAGCAGGTGGTGGAGACGCTGGTGGAAGCCGTGGTGCTGGTGTTCCTGGTGATGTTCCTGTTCCTGCAGAACTGGCGCTACACCGTCATCCCGACGCTGGTGGTGCCGGTGGCCCTGCTGGGCACCTTCGGCGTGCTGCTGGCGCTGGGCTTTTCGATCAACGTGCTGACCATGTTCGGCATGGTGCTGGTGATCGGCATCGTGGTGGACGACGCCATCGTGGTGGTGGAGAACGTCGAGCGCATCATGAGCGAGGAAGGGCTAGAGCCGCGCGCGGCCACGCGCAAGGCGATGGGCCAGATCTCCGGCGCGATCATCGGCGTCACCGTGGTGCTGGTCTCGGTGTTCGTGCCGCTGGCCTTCTTCGCCGGGTCCACCGGCAACATCTACCGCCAGTTCTCGGCGGTGATGGTGGCGTCCATCTCGTTCTCGGCCTTCATGGCGCTGTCGCTCACGCCGGCGCTGTGCGCCACGCTGCTCAAGCCGGTGGAGGCGGGCCACCACATCGAGAAGGGCGGCTTCTTCGGCTGGTTCAACCGCGGCTTCAAGCGCACGGCCCACGGCTACGAAGGCGTGGTGTCGCGCGTGCTGCGCCGCGCGCGCTGGTACATGCTGCTGTACGTCGCCATCGGCGCGGCGGCGGCGCTGTTCTACATGCGCCTGCCCACGTCCTTCCTGCCCCAGGAAGACCAGGGCTACATGATCGTGAACGTGCAGCTGCCGCCGGGCGCCACGCTGGAGCGCACCACCAGCGTGATGGAGCAGGTGGAAGGCTTCATCCTCAAGCAGCCCGAAGTGCAGAGCATGGTGGGCGTGCTGGGCTTCTCGTTCTCCGGCCAGGGCCAGAACGCGGGCCTGGCGTTCGTGACGCTGAAGAACTGGGACGAGCGCAAGGGCGAGCAGCACTCGGCCGGCGCCGTCGCGGGCCGCGCGTTCGGCGCGCTGCTGGGCATCCGCGACGCCTTCATCTTTCCGCTGTCGCCGCCGCCCATCCCCGAGCTGGGCACGGCTTCGGGCTTCTCGTTCCGCCTGCAGGACCGCGGCGGCAACGGGCACGACGCGCTGGTGGCCGCGCGCAACCAGCTGCTGGGCGCGGCGGGGCAGAGCAAGGTCCTCACCCAGGTGCGCCCCGAAGGCCTGGAGGACGCGCCGCAGCTGCAGATGGACATCGACCGCGACAAGGCGCAGGCGCTGGGCGTCAGCTTCGACGCGATCAACACGTCGCTGTCCACCGCGCTGGGCTCGGCCTACATCAACGACTTCCCCAACCGCGGCCGCCTGCAGCGCGTCGTGGTGCAGGCCGACGCGCCCGCGCGCATGCAGCCGGAAGACCTGCTGAAGATCAACGTGGTAGGCACCGGCGGCAAACCGGTGCCGATGTCGGCCTTCGCCACCACGCGCTGGATCACCGGCCCGATGCAGACCGTGCGCTACAACGGCTACCCGTCCATGCGCATCTCCGGCATGGCCGCGCCCGGCTACAGCAGCGGCGCGGCGATGGACGAGATGGAACGCTTGGCGGCGCAGCTGCCGCCCGGCTTCGCGTACGAGTGGACCGGCCAGTCGCGCGAGGAAAAGCTCGCCGGCTCGCAGGCGCTGATCCTGTACGGCTTCGCGGTGCTGGCGGTGTTCCTGGCGCTGGCGGCGCTGTACGAAAGCTGGTCGATCCCGCTGGCGGTGATCCTGGTGGTGCCGCTGGGCGTGCTGGGCGTGCTGGTGTCCACCATGCTGCGCGGCTACGCCAACGACGTGTACTTCCAGGTGGGCCTGATCACCATCATCGGCATCTCGGCCAAGAACGCCATCCTGATCATCGAATTCGCCAAGGACCTGCAGGCCCACGGCAAGCCGGTGATCGAGGCGGCGCTGGAAGCCGCGCACCTGCGGTTCCGTCCCATCCTGATGACGTCCATGGCGTTCGGCCTGGGCGTGCTGCCGCTGGCCATCGCCACCGGCGCCGGCTCCGCCAGCCAGCGCGCCATCGGCACCGGCGTGCTGGGCGGCATGATGACCGGCACCGCGCTGGCGGTGTTCTTCGTGCCCATCTTCTTCGTCGTGGTGCGCGGCATCTTCCACGGCAGCGAGCGGCAGCGCCGCCTGCATGCCCACGAGTTCGCGCCCGAAATGCCTCCCGGCGCCACGCGGGGGGACCAGGTATGACCCGCTTGCGTCTTTCCGCCGCCGCCCTGGCCTTCGCGGCCGCCGGCTGCTCGTTCGTCCCCACGTACGAGCGCCCCGCGGCGCCCGTGCCCGGCGCCTTCCCCTACCCCGCCGCCGCCGAGGGCACGCCCGCGGCGCAGCTGGAGTGGCAGAAGTTCTTCGCCGACGAGCGCCTGCGCTCGCTCATCGCGGCGGCGCTGGCGAACAACCGCGACCTGCGCGTCGCGATGCTCAACGTGGAGCAGGCGCGCGCGCAGTACGACATCCGCCGTGCCGACCTCTACCCCACCGTGGGCGTGGCGGCCACCGCATCGCGCGCGCCCAGCGCGCTGAACGGGCAGCAGGTCAACACCTTCACCGCGGGCCTGGCCCTCAACACGTGGGAGATCGACTTCTTCGGCCGCCTGCGCGCCCTGAGCGAAGCCGCGGTGGCGCAGTACCTGGCCACCGACGAAGGCCGCAAGGCGGCGCAGATGTCGCTGGTGGCTTCGGTCGCGACGACGTGGCTCAGCCTGGTGGCCGACGAGGAGCTGCTCGCGCTGGCGCAGCAGACCCTCACCACGCGCGAAGAGAGCTTCCGCCTCACCAAGCTGCGCTTCGACAACGGCGTCTCGTCCGAGATCGACCTGCGCCTGGCCCAGTCGCTGTCCGAGACGGCGCGCGTGGCGCTGGCGCAAGCGCAGCGCCTTCGCGCCAACGACATCAACGCCCTGTCGCTGCTGGTCGGCCAGGGCCTGCCCAACGACTACCGATCGGGCACCACGACGGCGGCCGTTGCGCTGCCCGACCTGCCGGCGGGCCTGCCCTCGGAAGTGCTGGTGGCGCGCCCCGATGTGCGCCAGGCCGAGCAGCAGCTGGTCTCGGCCAACGCCAACATCGGCGCGGCGCGCGCGGCGTTCTTCCCGCGCATCACGCTCACCGCGCAGGCGGGCCGGGCCAGCACGCAGCTGTCGGGCCTGTTCGGCAACGGCGGCGAGTGGGCCTACACCGTCGCGCCCTCGCTGCTGCTGCCGATCTTCGATGCGGGCCGCAACTCGGCCGGGCTGCGCTCGGCCAACGTGTCGCGCGACATCGCGGTGGCGCAGTACGAGAAGGCCGTGCAGTCCGCCTTCCGCGAGGTGTCGGACGCGCTGGCCGGCCGCGCCACGCTGGGCGACCAGCTGCAGGCGCAGTCCAACGTGGCGCAGGCCGAGGGCGTGCGCACGCGCCTGTCGCAGATGCGCTTCGACGCCGGCGTGGCCAGCCAGCTGGACCTGCTGGACGCGCAGCGTTCCCTCTTCGCCGCGCAACAGGCAGAGATTCAGACCCGCCTGGCGCGCCTGCAGAACCAGGTGCTGCTGTACCGCGCCCTGGGTGGCGGCTGGACCGAGCCCGCGACGACCGAGCCGGCGCGCTGACGCGGGCCGCAGCGGTGGCTGGCTGCCCGCTCCGGCCCCTCCCTCGATGCCGCTGGCGTTGCTGAACGCGCCCCGCCACAGGCCAAGCAGCACGTGCTGGTTTCGTACAGCCTGTAGACACGGCAAGCCGAAGCCATGGCGGGAGTCTGCCCAGACTCACAGCCCGTGTCGTGCTGCCGATGCACGAAAGCCTGACAGGACGTCGATGGCCCAGCCGGCGCGCTGCGCTTGCGCGGGCGCGAGCTAGACTCTTCCGCACGTTACAGGGGGAGTCTTCATGACCGAAGCAGTGGCTGCGCCGCGGCCTGGTTCCACCACCGCGCACCCGCGGCTGCGTTTCCTCGATTGGCTGCTCGAAGGCATCCGTTCCGGCGTGCTGCTGCGATCGCGCGTGGATGGCCACGAAGCCGGTCCGGCGCAGTTCATGGCCGTCGCCGCGATCTATACCTTGGTGGCCCTGGCGCTCGAACGCCTGGAAGTCCCCGGGCCCGCCACCTTCGACCTGCGCGGCTGGCTGATCCCGTACTGGAGCAATGCCATCGCCGCCGTGCTGGTGTGGGCCACGCTCTGGCGCCTGCCGCGCATGCCGGGCCGGCCCCATGGCGTGGGCACCTGGTTCACGCTGTACTTCGCCGCCGGCCTGCCCGCCTTCCTGGTGGGCGAAGCGATGGCCATCGCCCGTGCGCGCGATGCGCTGCCGCCCCTGTTCGACACGCCGTGGGGCGCGTGGGGCGTGTTCCTCGTCCTCGCCGCTTGGGACGTGCTGGTAATGCTGTGGCTGGGCGTGCAGTTCGGCCTGCGCGGCCGCCGGCTGGCGGCCATCACCTTCGGCCTGGCCGCGCTCTACGCGGTGGGAATCTGGCAATTCCAGGACCGCGCCTGGGAAGCGAAAGAACCGCCGCGCAGCGAACGCCCGCGCCTGCACCTGAGCCAGGAGACGTTCGAGCGCCAGCAGGCCGTGTGGCAGGCGGCGGTGAAAGGCATCGCGCCGCAACGCGAAGGCACCGTCGACGTGTACGGCCTGGTGTTCGCGCCCTATGCGGGCGAGGACGTGTTCCTGCGCGAAGCGCAGATGGTGGCGGGCGTTCTGGAGCAGCGCTTCGACGCGCAGGGCCGCGTGCTGCGGCTCGCCAATCACGCCACCACTGCCGACAAGCTGCCCTGGGCCACGCCGCTGAACCTGAAGCGCGCCATCGCCGCCCTGGCCGAAAAGATGGACCGCGAGCACGACGTGCTGGTGGTCTACCTCACCTCGCACGGCGGCGGCAACTTCCACCTGGCCGCCGGGCACTGGCCGCTGGAGGTCGAATCGCTCACGCCGCGCGAGCTGCGCGAGGCGCTGGACGAAGCCGGCGTGCGCAACCGCGTCATCGCGGTGTCGGCGTGTTACTCCGGCGGCTGGGTCGGCCCGCTGGCGGGCGACACCACGCTGGTGATGACGGCGGCGGACTCGCAGCACACGTCGTACGGCTGCGGCCGCAAGTCGGAGCTCACCTTCTTCGGCCGCGCGATGTTCGACGAGCAGCTGCGCAAGACACATTCGTTCGAACAGGCGTTCGCGTCGGCGGTGCCGGTGATCAAGCAGCGCGAGATCGACGCGAAGAAGCCGGACGGGTTCTCGAACCCGCAGATCAGCATGGGCGTGAAGATCAAGCCGGTGCTGGACGCGTTGGCCGCGAGGCTGGACGCCAAGTAGCCCGCTGCCCCTCTGCCGTCATTCCCGCGAAGGCGCACTGCTGTCCGGAATCGGGAAGCGGGTTTGAAGGCTGGCGCTGGGAGGAGATGGAGGGAAGGC
>NZ_SMLK01000013.1 GCF_004681975.1 Ramlibacter humi | reverse complement strand
GAGGAAGACTCTGGGCTTCAGGACGCCAGCTGAGATGTTCGACGAATGTGTTGCGTCGATCGGTTGAATCCGCCGCCGAAAGCGGACATTCTCGGGGAACAGTAGAAATCCGATCCGATTTGTAGAAGCGCCGCAGAACCCGACCTCGTCGATGAGCGCTGGATGACTGGTGGCCCGGGGGCGAATCAAGCACCAACACGCGGAGTTTCAATCCCCCTCCGGACCCTCCCACTGCAGCAACTCCGCCAGCCGCAGCACCACCCAATTCGCTTCGGGCGGCTCCACCGCGGATCCTTCCGCGCGCAGCCCTTCCCTCATCGCGCGAAGCACTTCAACCTCCGGCGCCCCGCTCTTGAACTGCGCCGTCGACGCCTGATCCACCAGCATCTGCGCCAGGTCCTCGCACAGCTCATACCGCTCGCGCACGAACGCCATCGGCTGTATCAACCGCGTGCCGGACGGCGTGGAATACAACGCCAGGAAAGACGGCGGGACTTCGATCTGGTTGGAATCGTCCATGGTGGGGGCGAGAGGATACCCGCTCACCTGGCTCGGCGGCCCAGGCGCCAGAGCACCAGAGCGCAGACGGCCGTGGGTACCGCGACCGCCGCATACCCCGCGCGGTAGCTGCCCGCCACGTTCGACAGCGCGCCGAACAGCGGTGGGCCCACGACCACGCCGAAGAAGGTGAACGCCAGCGTGCCGCTGGTGGCGACGCCGGCCATGCCGGGCGGCGAGCGGCGCGCCACCTCGGCCAGGTACACGCCGTTCCAGCCGATGGCCGAAGCGCCGAAAGCCACCAGCAGCACCAGCACGAGCGTCGCCGGCGTGTCCGCCTGCATCAGCGCAGCGCCGCCGGCGCACACGGCCATTGCAGCCGCGAGGATGGCAAGCATGCGGTACGGGTCCAGCCAGCGGTCGGCCATCCAGCCCCACGCGATGCGGCCCACCACGCCACCGGCCTGCGACGCCGACAGCAGCCCGCCCGCGGCCACCAGCGTGTAGCCCAGCGAGCCATGCAGATAGGTGACCAGGTAAGTCGACAGGCACATCTGCGCGATGGAGAACACGAAGGACATGGTCGCCAGTTGCTTCAGCGCGGGCTCGCTGCCCACCAGCTTCAGCCCGCCCATGAAGCTGCCCATGCGCAGCGGGCGCGCGGGGTCGCGGTCCTCGTCCAGCGCGGCGCGGAAAGGCTGCGCGGCGAACATGCACACGATGCAGGCGGCCACCACGGACAGCAGCGCCACCTGCGCGCCCGCCGCCTGCACGATGGGCGGCACGATGGCGCCGGCCATCACGCCGCCCAGCGGCACGCCGGTCTGCTTCACGGAGAACACGAGCGACGCGCGTTCGGGCGGGGTGCTGCGCGCCAGCAGGTGCGAACTCGCCGGCGTCACGGGCCCGTAGCCCAGGCCAGTGAGCAGCGCGCCGATCACGGCGGCGGGTAGCGAAGGCCACAGCGCGGGCAACGCCAGCCCGACCGCGCAGCCCAGCAGCGCCAGCTGGCTGGTGCGCAGCGCGCCATAGCGCAAGACCAGCGGCGCCGACATCAGGCTGGCGACCATCGCGCCCACGTACACCAGGCCGATGTACGCGCCGAGCAGCGCCGGCGAAACGCCCATCGCCTGCGCCATCGCGGGCCCCATGGCGGGGACCGCCAGCACGCCCATGGACACCAGCGCCTGGATGGACAGGGTGACCAGCAGTACGCTGAAAGTGTTGGCGGAAGGCGGGGCGGGGGCGTTCACCTGGCCCGCGAGCTTACCCGGCAGCACGGGCATGTGTTGCAGCGTAGGATGGCGCGCCATGTCCGCCGCCCGCATCGCCCTGATCCACGCGACGCCGCTCGCCGTCACGCCCATCCAGCAAGCCTTCGAGCGCCATTGGCCGCAGGCGCAGCGCATGAACCTGCTGGACGACAGCCTGTCCGTCGACCGCGCCGCCGCCGCCGAACTGACGCCCGCGATGGTGCAGCGCTTCATCGACCTGGCCCGCTACTCGGTGGGCACCGGCAGCGGCGGCATCCTGTTCACCTGTTCCGCCTTCGGCCCCGCCATCGAAGAGGCCGGCCGCGCCGCGGGCGTGCCCACGCTCAAGCCCAACGAAGCGATGTTCGAGCAAGCGCTGGCCGTGAAGCCGCGCGACGGCGCGCTGCGGGTCGGCCTGCTGGCCACCTTCGCGGCTTCCATCGCTTCGATGACGGAAGAGCTGCAGTCCATGGCCGAAGCGCGCGGCATCGAACTGCGCCACACCAGCGTCTACGTGCGCGAGGCGATGGACGACCTGGCGCAGGGCCGCGCACAAGACCATCACCGCAAGGTGGCCGCAGCGGCCGCTTCGCTGGGCGAATGCGACGTCGTGATGCTGGCGCAGTTCTCGATGGCCGCCGCGCGCGAAGCAGTGCAGGCCACGCTGCGTTGCCCCGTGCTGTCCAGCCCGGACTGCGCCGTGCTCGCGTTGAAGCAGAAGATGGGCCATGCCTGACGCCGATCGCGTGCCGGTCGCGCAATTGAGCCGCTTCATGGCGGCGGCTTTGCGCAAGCTCGGCTTGCCGGAAGGCGACGCTTCGCTGGTGGCGCAGCTGATGGCCGAAGCGGAAGCGCAAGGCTCCGACGGCCACGGCGCCATCCGCCTGGCGCCCTATGCCAGGCGCATCCGCGCCGGCGGGTACAACCTGAAGCCGGACATCCGCGTCGTGCAGGAAAAGCCCGCGATGGCGCTGCTCGACGGCGACAACGGCTTCGGCCACCTGGTGATGCACAAGGCCGCGCAGATCGCCATTGAGAAGGCGAAGCAATGCGGCGTGGCGTGGGTGGGTGCGCGGCTATCGAATCACGCGGGACCCGCGTCCATCTACGCGCGCATGCCGCTGGCGCACGACATGGTGGGGCTGTACTTCGCGGTGGGCAACGCCAACCACCTGCCGCCCTGGGGCGGGCTGGACATGCTGCTGTCGACCAACCCTGTAGCGGTCGCGGTGCCCGCGGGCGAAGAGCCGCCGGTGGTGCTGGACATGGCCACCACCGTCGCCGCGTACGGCAAGGTGAAAGCCAAGGCGCAGCGCGGCGAGCAGATGCCCGAAGGCTGGATGATCGACCGCACCGGGCAGCCGCTGACGGACCCGAAGCGCGCCGCCGAAGGTTTCCTGCTGCCGATCGGCGGGTACAAGGGCTACGGGCTGGCGCTGGTCATCGGGCTGCTGGCCGGCACGCTGAACGGCGCCGCGATGGGCCGCGACGTGCTGGACTTCAACCAGGACTTCAGGACGACCACCAACACGGGTCAGGCGATCTGCGTCATCGATCCCGCCGCGTTCGGCGACGTCACGGGGTTCAAGGCGCGCGTCGACCAGGTGATCCGCGACATGCGCGGCGCCGAACGCATGCCGGGCGTGGACCGCATCTGGCTGCCGGGTGAGCAGAGCCACGAAAAGCGGCTGCGGAGTGAACGCGGGGGGCTGGTGTTGCCGGCGGCGTTGCGGGAGCAGCTGGATGCTCTGGGCGCGGAGCTGGGGCTCGCGCCACTGGGTCAGCACTGACGGCGTCGTCCCCGCGGAGGCGGGGACCCATGGCTTGCGCATTCCGATTCAGGGAAGCCATGGATTCCCGCCTTCGCGGGAATGACGGTTAATGCGCCATGGATTCCGCCTTCGCGCGATGACGCGTAGTGCGGCGAACGTAGGAGACACCACATGCCGACCACCCGCCGCCAAGCCCTGCTTCTTTCGCTTGCACTCGCCACGCCGCTCGCGGCCCTCGCCCAAGCTTGGCCTTCCAAGCAACCCATCCGCCTCATCGTCCCCCTCGCCGCCGGCAGCGCGGTGGACAACGCGGCGCGCATCGTCGCGCAGCGCATGCAGCAGGAACTCGGGCAGTCCATCGTCATCGAGAACCAGCCCGGCGCGGCGGGGCTCATCGGCGCGGGCAACGTGGCCAAGGCGGCGCCCGACGGCTATACGCTGGGCGGCTTCAACGACAGCATCATGACCATGGTGCCCCACCTGCAGGCCAGGATGCCGTGGGACATCCTGAAAGACTTCGAGCCGGTGTCGCTGGTGGCCACCGTGGAGTGGGGCCTGGTGGTGCCGGCCGACGCGCCGCAGAAGACTGCCGCCGACCTCATCGCCACCGCGAAGCAGCAGCCCGGCAAGGTGAACTACGGCTCCGGCGGCAACGGCAGCCCGCAGCACATCGCGATGGCGCTGTTCGCCTCGCAGGCCGGCGTGCAGATGCAGCACGTGCCGTACAAGGGCGCCACCCAGGCGGCGGTGGGCGTCGGCGCAAAGGAAGTGCAGGCCGCGTTCCAGGGCATCGCCACCGTCACCTCGCTGATCAAGGCCAACAAGGTGCGCCTCATCGGCGTGACCACGCCGCGCCGCATGCCGCAGTTTCCCGACGTGCCCACCGTGAGCGAGTCGGGCCTGCCCGGCTTCGAGTTCAACTCGTGGTTCACGCTCATGGCGCCCGCGGGCACGCCCAAAACCATCGTCAGCCAACTGAATGCCGCGGTCCAGAAGTCGCTGGCCGACCCCGACGTGCGCGCCAAGCTCGATGCGCAAGGCCTGACGCCGCGCGGCACCACGCCGGAAGAACTGGGCACCGCCACGCGCGCGCAGCTGGCGAAGTACGGCGAGCTGATCAAAAAGAACGGCATCACGGCCGAATGACGCCGCTGGAACAGGCGCTGCGCGCGGTGGCCGTTCCGGGCTTGTCGCTCGCCTCGCGCTCACACCGCCTGGATCAGCGCCATGATGTTCCCCTCGCTGTCCTTGAACCACGCCGCCTTCGCGCCACCCGCGGTGACCGCGCCTTGCGGGCTGCGTTCGCCGGGCATGTCGTAGTCCTCGAACACCACGCCGCGCGCCTTCAGCGCCGCGATCAGTGCATCGACGTCGTCCACCTGCCAGAAAGCCTGGCTGGCCCGCGAGGTGCCGGCGTTCGGCGTGGGGTAGAGGAAGCAGGCGGTGCCGCCCGCGAACTCGTAAGCCACGCCGCCGGCGATCTCCTCCTTCGGCTTCAGGCCGACCTTCTGCTCATAGAACTGCCGCGCACGCGCGACGTCCTTCGCGGGGATGTACGCGTACATCGGGTACTTCTGCAGCATGGCCGGCGTCCTCAGGCGCGCAGGATCACTTCAAACCCGCCGTAGATCAGCCGCTTGCCGTCGAAAGGCATGGGGTTGACGCTGGGCTGCAGGCGCGGGTCTTCCATGGACTTCTTCATGCCGGCGTCGCGCGTCTTCTTGTCGGGCCAATGGATCCACGAAAAGATCACCGTCTCGTTCGGCTCGCGCTTCACGGCCATTGAAAACGAGGTGAGCTTGCCTTCCGGCACGTCGTCGCCCCAGCACTCCACCACTTCGGTCGCGCCGTTCTGCTTGAACACTTCGGCCGCGAGCTTCGCCTGCTTCAGGTAGGCGTCGCGGTTGGCGGTCGGGACGGCGGCAACGAACCCATCGATGTAGCTCATGTTCATCTCCTTGTCGTGACGAGTCTCCAAGCGGACTCTCCCTGAACGACGGACGGAAGAGGGCGTTCTCGACATCTCCGACGTAACGGCGGGCAACGCAACGGCCACGGAAGAGCTGCGAATGGTCGAACGCCTATCGCCGGCTTGCAAAAGTCCAATGCCGCGCATCCGCATTCCTCACTAACCTTGTGGCTCGCCTCGAACGAGCCCAGCGAACGAAACAGGAGAACGCGCCATGACCGAAGCCGCCCAGTGTCCCGTCGCCCACGACAAACCCAAAGCCAGGCAGACGCGCAACAACGCGCAATGGTGGCCCGACCAGCTGAACCTCGGCGTGCTGCACCAGCACGCCGGGCTGGGCGACCCGATGCTGGAAGACTTCGATTACAGGAAGGAATTCCGCTCGCTCGACCTGAAGGCCGTCATCGCCGACCTGAATGCGCTGATGACCGATTCGCAGGACTGGTGGCCGGCCGATTACGGCCACTACGGCCCGTTCTTCATCCGCATGGCCTGGCACTCGGCCGGCACGTACCGCATCTTCGACGGCCGCGGCGGCGCCCGCAGCGGCGAGCAGCGCTTCGCGCCGCTGAACAGCTGGCCCGACAACGGCAACCTGGACAAGGCGCGCCGCCTGCTGTGGCCCATCAAGCAGAAGTACGGCCGCAAGCTGTCGTGGGCCGACCTGATGATCCTGGCCGGCAACGTCGCGCTGGAATCCATGGGCTTCAGGACCTTCGGCTTCGGCGGCGGCCGCGAAGACATCTGGGAGCCGCTGCCCATCGACTGGGGCCCGGAATCCACCTGGCTGGGCGACGAGCGCTACAGCGGCGAACGCGAACTGGCCAGGCCGCTGGCCGCCGTGCAGATGGGCCTGATCTACGTGAACCCCGAAGGCCCCAACGGCAACCCCGACCCGGTGAAGTCGGCGCGGGACATCCGCGACACCTTCGGCCGCATGGCGATGGACGACTATGAAACCGTGGCGCTGGTGGCCGGCGGCCACACCTTCGGCAAGGCGCACGGCGCGGGCCCGGCGCACCACGTGGGCGCGGAACCCGAAGGCGCCAACATCGAGGAGCTGGGCCTGGGCTGGAAGAGCGCGTACGAATCGGGCATCGGCCAGCACGCCATCACCAGCGGCATCGAAGGCGCGTGGACGGCCACGCCGACCCAGTGGGACATGAGTTTCTTCGAAACGCTGTTCGGCAACGACTGGGAACTGACCAAGTCGCCCGCCGGCGCGCACCAGTGGAAGCCCAAGGGCGACGCCGGCCGCAACGTGCCCGACGCGCACGTGAAGGGCAAGCTGGTGCAGCCGATGATGACCACCGCCGACATGGCGCTGCGCTTCGACCCGGTGTACGAAAAGATCTCGCGCGAGTACATGGCCGACCCGGCGAAGTTCGCCGATGCCTTCGCGCGCGCCTGGTTCAAGCTGACGCACCGTGACATGGGGCCGAAGGTGCGCTACCTGGGGCCGCTGGTGCCGCAGGAAGACCTGCTGTGGCAGGACCCGCTTCCCGCCGTGGATCACAAGCTGGTCGATGAAGCGGACATCGCGGCGCTGAAGAAGAAGGTGCTGGCGTCGGGCCTCACGATCCAGCAACTGGTGAAGGCGGCGTGGGCTTCGGCTTCCACCTTCCGTGGTTCGGACCTGCGCGGCGGCGCCAATGGCGCGCGCGTGCGCCTGGCGCCGCAGAAGGATTGGGAAGCCAACGATCCGGCGGAACTGGCGCAAGTCCTGGCCAAGCTGGAAAACATCCGGAAGGAATTCAACGGCGCCGCATCCGGTGGCAAGAAGGTGTCGCTGGCCGACCTGATCGTGCTGGCCGGCAGCGCCGCGGTGGAAGAGGCCGCGAAGAAGGCCGGCCACGACATCACCGTGCCGTTCACGCCGGGCCGCGCGGACGCCAGCCTGGAACAGACCGACGTCAACTCGTTCGAGGTGCTGGAGCCCGCGGCCGACGGTTTCCGCAACTACGTGCGCCAGGGCGCCGAAAGCACGGTGGCCACCGCGCTCATCGACAAGGCCTCCCTGCTCACGCTGACCGCGCCGGAGATGACGGTGCTGGTGGGCGGCCTGCGCGCGCTGGGCGCGAACGCGGGCAATTCGAAGAACGGCGTGTTCACGCAGCGCCCGGGCCAGCTGACGCCGGACTTCTTCACCAATCTGCTGGACATGCGCACCGCGTGGAGGAAGTCGGAGAAGACGCCGGGCCTGTTCGAAGGCACAGACCGCAAGAGCGGCGAGCAGCGCTGGACCGCCACGCTGGCCGACCTCATCTTCGGCAGCAACGCGCAGCTGCGCGCGCTGTCGGAGGTGTATGCCGCCAAGGACGGCGAGGCGCACTTCGCTGGCGACTTCGTCAAGGCCTGGACCAAGGTGATGAACCTGGACCGGTTCGACCTGAAGTACGGCAAGGCCTGACCGGCCACCCGCTGTCATCCCGGCGAATGCCGGGATCCATCCCCGGAATCAGGACAGCGCGCACTCGCCGTTCCGGAGATGGATGCCGGGTCAAGCCCGGCATGACAAATCAGCGGGCGTTCCTAAAATGCCTCCTTCATCCCGGAGGAGACCCCCCATGCGAATCAAGCACCTGCTGGCCGCCCTCGCCGCGCTGGCCCTGTCGTTCCACACTTTCGCGCAGGACGCCTCGCGCCTGGATGCCGTGCAGAAGGCCGGCAAGCTGCGCGTGTGCACGCCGGGCGACTACAAGCCTTTCAGCCTGGCCAAGCCGGACGGCAGCTTCGAAGGCATCGACATCGACCTGGTGCAGGCGGCCGCCAAGGCGCTGGGCGCGCAGGTGGAGATGGTGAAGTCGTCGTGGCCCACGCTGATGAAGGACTTCCAGGAGAAGTGCGACGTCGCCGTCGGCGGCATCTCGGTCACGCTGGACCGCCAGAAGACGGCGTTCTTCACCAACGCCTACATGGTCAACGGCAAGGCGCCCATCACCAGGTGCGAGAACGTGTCGAAGTTCCAGACCGTGGCCGACATCGACAAGCCCACGGTGACGGTGATCGAGAACCCGGGCGGCAGCAACGAACGCTTCGCGCGCGCCAACTTCAAGAACGCGAAGATCGTGATCTTCAACGACAACACGACCATCTTCGACGAGATCCTCAAGGGCAACGCCGACGTGATGATCTCCGAGTCGGTGGAAACCATCGTGCAGCAGAAGGCGCGCCCCGGCCTGTGCGCGGTCAACCCCGACAAGCCGCTGGGCTACGGCGAGATGGCTTGGCTGCTGCCGCGCGGCGACACCGCTTTCAAGGCATGGATGGACCAGTGGCTGCACCTTTCGAAGGCGACGGGCGAGTACGACCGCGTCGTCAATCACTGGCTGCGCTGACCGCCGGCTGACGCGGGCTGCTCCGCTGGTGCGGCGGCACGGTCCGCGCTAGGGTTGCGCGCAACCGAACGCGCCAGGAGCCCGCATGAACCGCCGCCAGCTGCTTGCCCTGCTGTCCTCGCTGCCCTTCGCCGGCGCGGCGCGCGCGGAGGGGCCCACCGGCGTCGTGCTGATGCACGGCAAGCAGTCGCGGCCCTCCGACGTTTCGGACATCGCGAACGCCCTGAAGGGCGCGGGCTGCAAGGTCGCCACGCCGGAGATGCCCTGGTCGCAGCGGCGCGAGTACGACGTGCCGTATGCCGCGGCGCTGGAAGAAGTCGAGGCCGCGTGGAAGGACCTGGCCTCGGGTGGCGCGCAGCGCCTGCTGGTGGGCGGGCACAGCCTCGGCGCGAACGGCGCGCTGGCGTACGCGGCCAGCGGCCGGCCTCTCGCCGGCGTGTTCGCGCTCTCGCCCGGCCATGTCCCGGAGGGCAGCGGGTTCCGCCGGGACGTGGCGTCCGGCGTGCAGAAAGCGCAGGAGATGGTGGCCAGGGGTGCGGGCGAGGAAAAAGCCTGGTTCCCCGACAGCAACCAGGGCCGCACCCGGCAGGTGCGCACGACCGCCGCCGCCTACCTCTCGTACTTCGACCCGCAGGGCCAGGGGTCCATGACGCGTTCCTGCCGGCAGATCCCCGCCGGCGTGCCGCTGTTCATGGCGGTGGGCGAGTCCGAGGGCATCCTGCCGTATGCGCGCGAGAAGCTGTTCCCTTCCGTGCCGAACCACGACAGGAGCGTGTTCATCGCCGCCGCCGGTGACCATTTCAGCGCGCCGCGCAACGCGTTGCCCCGGCTGGTGGAATGGGCACGCGCGCTGGCCGCCTGAACGCCGGCATGCCGCACGGTTGAGTGCGGCACCGCCCTTCGTTCAGTTGCCAATGGGGGCCATCCCCGGCACGATGGCCGCTGCCTCCCGCAGGCGACGGCGATGTCCTACCTCTGGCCCCACTTCCTCTGGCTCCTGGCCGCGCTGCCGGTATTGCCGGCGCTGTACGTGTGGCTGATGCGGCGGCGCGCGAAGGCTGCGGTGCGGTTCAGCAGCCTGGGCATCGTGCGCGTCGCGGCGGCCGGGCCGAACTGGCGGCGGCACGTGCCGCCCGCGCTGCTCTTCTGCGCTTTCGGCGTGCTGCTCTTCGCGGCCGCGCGGCCGGTGGCGCGCGTGCCATTGCCCTGGGCGCGCACCCAGATCCTGCTGGCCATGGACGTGTCGCTGAGCATGCGCGTCACGGACGTCAAGCCGACGCGCATGGAGGCCGCGCAGGCCGCGGCCAAGGGCTTCCTGCAGGACCTGCCCAAGCACGTCGAAGTCGGGCTGGTCACTTTCGCCGGCAGCAGCCAGGTGGCGCAGCGCAGCACGCTGGACCGCGAAGCGCTGGTGCAGGCCATCGACGGCATCCAGATGCAGTTGGGCACCGCGGTGGGCAACGCCATCGTCGTGTGCCTGTCGGAGCTTTTCCCCGACCATGGGCTGGACGTGGGCGAGCTGCAGTTCGGCAACCGCCCGCATGGCCGCAGCCTGGACGACAAGGACAAGCCGCCGCCCAGGCAGGTGCAGCCGGTGCCGCCGGGCTCATACAAGTCGGCGGCGATCATCCTGCTGAGCGATGGCCGCCGCACGACGGGCATCGACACGCTGGAAGCGGCCAGGATGGCCGCCGACCGCGGGGTGCGCATCTACACGATCGGGCTGGGCACGGTGGACGGCGATGCCAGCACGCCGGGCGGCATGCCCATGTACTTCCAGCTGGACGAGCCCACCCTGCGCGAGGTGGCCCGCATGACGGGCGGCGAGTACCAGTATGCCGGCACGGCCGAGACGCTGCGCGGCGTCTACGGCTCGCTGGGCACGCGCATGCAGGTGCTCACGCGCGAGACGGAGGTCACCGGCCTGTTTTCGCTGGCCTCCGCGCTGCTGATGCTGGTGGCCGGAGCGCTGTCGCTGCTCTGGTTCCAGCGCGTCGCCTGACGCGGCGGGTCAGTGGTGGTAGGCCGGAGCGGCCAGGCCGAGGCGGCGGCGCAGCGCGTCCTCGTACTCCCAGTCGGCGGCGCAGTCGGCGTCGCAGAACAGGCGGCCTTCGATGCCGTCCTCGTTGCCGCAGTTGTGGCAACTGCCGATCGCTTTCAGCGTATTGCCGCGCAGCCGCTGCGCGGCCAGGGCCTGAGACAGGTTGCGCTGCTCGGCATCGAATGCCAGGTCTGCTTCGTCCATGTTCCGCTCCCATTCCCGGCTTGGTGCGCCGGTGGGAAGGGATTCTTCGGCGCGGCGGCTTCCGGCGGATGTCCAGCCAGCCGAAGCTGATGTAGGAAATCCGCCCGCTGAGCCAGCGGTGTTTTGGCTCCCCGGCTGTGGGAGCGTGAGCTCTTTGAAAAAGCTCAGTCCTGCGCCCACTTGGTATGGAACTTGCCCGGCCGGTCCAGGCGCTGGTAGGTGTGCGCGCCGAAGTAGTCGCGCTGCGCCTGCAGCAGGTTGGCCGGCAGGCGCGCGCTGCGGTAGCTGTCGTAGTAGGCCAGCGCGCTCATGAACGCGGGCACGGCCACGCCGTGCCGGGCAGCAGCGGCGACGACGTCGCGCAGCGACTGGTGGCAGCGCGCCAGCACCTGCGCGAAGTGCTCGTCCACCAGCAGGTTGGGCAGCGCGGCGTCGCGCGCATAGGCGCGGCGGATGTCTTCCAGCAGCTTGGCGCGGATGATGCAGCCCGCGCGCCACAGCCCGGCAATGGTGCCGAAGGGCAGCTGCCAGCCGAATTCCTGGTCGGCCGCGGCCATCAGCTGGAAGCCTTGCGCATACGCGCAGACCTTCGCGGCCAGCAAAGCCTGGCGCACCTGCTCGACGAAAGCGGTGGCATCACCGGTGAAGCTTGCCTGCGGTCCGGCCAGCACGCCGGAAGCCGCGACGCGTTGCTCGCGCACCGCGCTGACGGTGCGCGCGAACACCGCGTCGGCGATGGTCGGCGCGGTGACGCCCAGGTCCAGCGCGGCCTGGCTGGCCCACTTGCCGGTGCCTTTCTGCTCGGCGGTGTCGGCGATCAGGTCCACCAGCGGGCGGCCGGTCTCCTCGTCCACGCGCGCCAGGATGTCGGCGGTGATGTCCACCAGGTAAGAGGACAGCTCGCCCCGGCCCCAGCCCGCGAACACCTCGGCCATCTGGCGGGGCTGCATGCCCAGCAGTTGCTGCATCAGGAAGTAGGCTTCGCAGATGGTCTGCATGTCGGCGTACTCGATGCCGTTGTGCACCATCTTCACGAAGTGGCCCGAAGCGGCGGGGCCGATCCAGTCGCAGCACGGCACGCCGTCGTCCGCGCGCGCCGCGATGGCTTGCAGGATGGGGCGGATGCGCGGCCAGGCCTGGGCGTCGCCGCCGGGCATGATGGCCGGCCCCCGCAGCGCGCCTTCCTCGCCGCCGCTGACACCGGCGCCGACATACAGGATGCCGCTGCCTTCCAGCTCCGCGATGCGCCGCTGCGTGTCGGTGTAGCGCGTGTTGCCGCCGTCGATGACGATGTCGCCCGCGGCCAGCAGCGGGCGCAGGCCCGCCAGCACTTCGTCGACCGGCGCGCCCGCGGGCACCATCAGCAGCAGCACGCGCGGCGTGGCGAGCGACGCCACCAGCTCCTGCAGCGAGCGCGGCGCCGTGGCGCCGGTGCGCTGCGCGAAGCTGTCGCGCTTGCGTTCGTCGAGGTCGAAGCCCGCGACCTTGAAGCCTTGGCGGTGCAGGTTCAGGGCGAGGTTCTCGCCCATGACGCCGAGGCCGACGAGGGCGATGTCCGCGGATGGGGTGGGGCTCATCCGCGGATTGTCGCGTCAGGGGCCGGGTGCGTCTCGCTGGGGAGTACCCTGCAACAGCCGCCGCACCGCGCCAAGCCCTGAGCTTTCCTTCTCTGCAGCACGCTTCTTTTGCCCGACGCAGCGCAACGCGAACACGCGGCGTTCGCTGACTCCGCATCGCCGTGGATGGCGCGATGCTGGTTCCCGTTCCGCGACCGGCGCCCACCAGGCGCCGTCATTGTTTCAACACGAAAGGAGAACCTCCATGCAAGCAGATCAACTGAAGCAGCGCATCGACAAGATCGAAGAGAGCGCCGACCAGGCCAAGAGCGCCGTGCAGGCCGGCCAGGTGCCGCAGGAACTGAAGCAGGCCGTCGAGCAGCTGCACCAGCAGGCCCGCCAGGCCAAGCAGCAGATGCAGGGCGGCGGCCAGAGCCAGCAGGCCGGCGACAGCACGCAGCTGGTGAACCAGCTGGAGCAGGCCGCCGACAACGCGATGAAGGCGTGCCGCAACGCCGGCAACGTCGACCAGCGCACGCAGCAAGCCGTGCAGCAGGCTCACCAGGAAGCATCGAACCTGAAGAAGCAGATGCAGATGGGCTGACAACCCTTCGTCGTCCCCGCGGAGGCGGGGACCCATGGCTTCCCTTCCTCAACGAAAGCGGAAGCCATGCATTCCCGCCTTCGCGGGAATGAGGGATTCAGGTGCGAGGGACTTTTCCGGTCGCCGCCGGCTGCAGGAAATCGAAGTCCACGCCCCTGTCCGCCTGCGTGACCGTTGCCAGGAACAGCTTCCGATACCCGCGTTCCGCAGCCGGCTCACTTACCGGCGAGGCCTGTCTGCGTTTCTCCAGTTCCTCCTCCGCGACCAGCAGCATCAACTCACGCTTGCCCACCGACAACCGGATGCGATCCCCGGTCCTCACGTAAGCCAGCGGTCCGCCCACGGCCGATTCCGGCGTGACATGCAGCACGATGGTGCCGAACGCGGTGCCGCTCATGCGGCCGTCCGAGATGCGCACCATGTCCTTCACGCCCGCGCGCGCCAGCTTGCGCGGGATCGGCAGGTAGCCCGCTTCGGGCATGCCGGGCGCGCCTTTGGGGCCGATGTTCTTCAGCACCAGGATGTCGTCGGCATTCACGTCGAGGCCGTCGCCGTCGATGCGCTCGGCCAGGTCCGCCGCGTTCTCGAACACCACGGCGCGGCCTTCGTGTTCCATCAGCTTGGGGTCCGCGGCTGACTGCTTGATGATCGCGCCGCCCGGCGCCAGGTTGCCCTGAAGCACGGCGATGCCGCCCTGTGCATGGAGCGGCTTGGACAAAGGCTTGACCACGTCCTGCGAGAAAGGCGGTGGTGCGCGATCCAGCTCCTCGCCCAGCGTGCGGCCGGTGATGGTCATGGCCTGGAGGTGCAGCAGCGGTTTCAGCTCCCGCAGCAACGTGGCCACGCCACCGGCCGCGTGGAAGTCTTCCATGTAGTGCTGGCCCGAGGGCTTCAGGTCGATCAGCACCGGCGTCTCGCGGCCCATGCGGTCCAGCGCCTGCAGGTCCAGCGACAGGCCCCGGCGGCCCATGATGGCGGCGAGGTGCACCA
The DNA here is from genome assembly GCF_004681975.1 of Ramlibacter humi. GTDB lineage: Bacteria > Pseudomonadota > Gammaproteobacteria > Burkholderiales > Burkholderiaceae_C > Ramlibacter > Ramlibacter humi. The sequence continues at coordinate 22,401 of NZ_SMLK01000013.1, read as the reverse complement.
CGGCGTTGGTGGAGCCGCCGATGGCCAGCAGCACGCGCAGCGCGTTCTCGAAAGCTTCGGGAGTGAGGATGCGGTCGATGGTGATGCGCTGCTTGGCGGCGTTCACCGCGGCCGCGCCACTGGCCTCGGCCACACGCATGCGGTCGGCCGTGACCGCGGGCGGCGTGGCGCCGCCGGGCACCGTCATGCCCAGCGCTTCCGCGATGGTCGCCATGGTGCTGGCCGTTCCCATCACCGAGCAGGTGCCGACGCTGGGCACCAGCTGGTCGTTCACCGCCGCGATCTCGGCGTCGTCCACGCCGCCGGCGCGGAAGCGCGCCCAGTAGCGGCGGCAGTCGGTGCACGCGCCCACGCGCTCGCCGCGATGCGAACCCGTGAGCATCGACCCCGTGATCAGCTGCACCGCGGGACCGCCCGCCGAAGCCGCGCCCATCAGCTGCGCGGGCACCGTCTTGTCGCAACCGCCGATCAGCACCACCGCGTCCATCGGCTGCGCGCGGAGCATCTCCTCCGTGTCGATCGCCATCAGGTTGCGCAGGTACATGCTGGTCGGGTGCGCGAAGCTCTCGTGCAGCGAGATGGTCGGAAAGCGCACCGGCAGGCCGCCGGCCAGCATGATCCCGCGTTCCACCGCCTCCAGCAGCTGCGGCATGTTGCCGTGGCAGGGGTTGTAGCCGCTGCCCGTGTCGGCGATGCCGATGACGGGCCGGTCGAGCGCGCTGTCGCTGTAGCCCGCGCCCTTGATGAAGGCCTTGCGCAGGAAGAGCGAGAACCCGGCGTCGCCGTAACTGGTGAGGCCGCGGCGCATGCCGGTGGGGTCTTGGGGGTCGGAGCTCATCGGTGGCTGGTGGGCAGGTCGGTGGAGCATTGTGACGCTGCGAATGCGGACACCCTTACGCAGAGGACGCAGAGGAAACGCAGAGAACGCAGAGGAAACCTTCTGAAGTTCTTCTTTGTTCTTTCTGCGTCCTCTGCGTTTCCTCTGCGTCCTCTGCGTAAGGGTGTCCGCTCCCGACTTCCTCATGGTTTCCCGCAGTGCCGTGCGTGCCCCGCTGCGGCTGCAATGGCGGCACCGACCACAAGGAGTGCCCATGCAGACCACCATGATGGACGTGCCGCTGTCCGTGAACCACCTGCTGGAGCGTGCGGGGCGGCTGTTCGCGGGCAACGAGATCGTTTCGCGGTTGCCGGACAAGTCGCTGAAGCGGCACACCTATGGCGAGTTCTACCGGCGCACGCGCGCGCTCGCCAGCGCGCTGCAGAAGGCGGGCCTGAAGAAGGGCGACCGCGTCGCGACGCTCTGCTGGAACCACCACGCCCACCTGGAGTGCTACTTCGGTATCCCGGCCGCGGGCGGCGTGATGCACACGCTGAACCTGCGGCTGTCGCCGGAAGAGATCGGCTGGATCGCGGGGCACGCGAACGACCGCTTCCTGGTCGTCGACGACGTGCTGCTGCCGCTCTACAGGCAATTCGCGGGCGCGCATGCCTTCGAGAAGGTGATCGTGTTCCCCTTCTCCGGCCAGCCGGTGCCGGAAGGTTTCGAGAACTACGAAGCATGGCTGGATCGCGCGGACCCGGACGGCTTCGAGTACGCGCCGCACGACGAGAACGATCCCATCGCCATGTGCTACACGTCCGGCACGACCGGCCGGCCCAAGGGCGTGGCGTACTCGCACCGCTCCACGGTGCTGCACACATTGGTGGCCAGCCTGGGCGACTTCTGGGGCCTGCGCGGCACCGACGTCGTGCTGCCGGTCACGCCCATGTTCCACGCCAACAGCTGGGGCATGCCGTATGGCGCCGTGATGATGGGCGTGAAGATGGTGTTCCCCGGGCCGCACCTGCACCCCGACGACCTGCTCGACCTGATGCAGCAGGAGCCGCCCACGCTGGCGCTGGGCGTGCCGACCATATGGATGGGGTTGATCCAGGCCTACGAAGCATCGTTGTCCGAGGGATCGCCGAACAGGGGCCGCTGGAAGCTGCCGCAGGGCATGAAGTCGCTGGTGGGGGGCGCGGCGGTGCCCGAGTCGCTGATCCGCGCTTTCGACAAGCACGGCATCTGGATCCTGCAGGGCTGGGGCATGACGGAGACCTCGCCCGTCTGCACCATCTCGTATCCGCGCGCGGAGCTGCGAGGGGCCGGCATGGACGAGCGCTACCGCCGGGCCGCCATGGCCGGTGTGCCGGTGCCGCTGGTCGAACTGCGAGTGCGTGGCGACGAAGGCGACGAGGCGTGGGACGGCAAGAGCGTGGGCGAGATCCAGGTGCGCGGCCCCTTCATCACCGGCAGCTACCACGAGGTGCCGCGCGAGCGCGAGAAATTCACCGGCGACGGCTGGCTGCGCACCGGCGACGTCGCATCGGTCGACGCGCTGGGCTTCGTGCGCATCAGCGACCGCACCAAGGACCTGATCAAGTCGGGCGGCGAGTGGATCAGCTCGGTGGACCTGGAGAACGCCGTGATGGCGCACCCCGCCGTCGCCGAAGCCGCGGTGATCGCCATCCCCGACGAGAAGTGGAGCGAGCGGCCGCTGGCCTGCGTGGTGAAGAAGCCGAACCAGGAGGTGACGGCCGAAGACCTGAACGCGCACCTGCTGAAGAGCGGCTTCGCGAAGTGGCAGCTGCCGGATCGCTACGAGTGGCTCGATGCGGTGCCGAGAACATCGACCGGCAAGTTCTGGAAGCTGAAGCTGCGCGAGCGGTTCCCGCGCTGAGTTGCCGACGGGCTTGTTGCAGTGCCGCAAGCGTTTGACGCCCAAGCGACAAGCCGCCGGGTTTCCACGGGTGCCGGTGCACCGAACGCAAAGCGATAAACGCGCGTCTCAAGACGCAAGCCCGAACAAAAAGACATGCCTGACGCCGACGCCCGCCCCTTGCTGGAAGTGAAGGGCGTGACCGTCCGCTTCGGCGGCATCACGGCCCTGGACGGCATCACGTTTTCCATTTCGCGCGGCGCCATCACGGGGCTCATCGGTCCCAACGGCGCGGGCAAGACCACGCTCTTCAATTGCCTGTCGCGGCTCTACCAGTTCAGCGACGGCGAGATCCTGTTCGAGGGCCAGCCGCTGCGGGCGCATCCGGCACATGCCATCGCGGCGCTGGGCATCGGCCGCACGTTCCAGAACCTCGCGCTCTTCCGCACGATGAGCGTGCGCGACAACGTCATGCTGGGCGGCCATTGCCGCAGCGGCACGGGCTTTCTCGGCAACGCGCTGCGGCTGCCTTCCGTGCGGCGCGAAGAGCGGATGCTGGGCGAGCAGGCTGCCCGCATGATCGACCTGCTGGACCTGGGCGAGGTTGCGCACCGGCCGGTGTCCGACCTTTCGTTCGGCACCGCCAAGCGCGTGGAATTCGCGCGGGCGCTGATGAGCCGGCCCAAGCTGCTGCTGCTGGACGAACCGGCCGGCGGGCTCAATCATGAAGAAGTGGACGGCCTGCGGCTGTTGCTCAGGCGCATCCAGTCGGAGCTGTCGCTCACCATCCTGCTGGTGGAGCACCACATGAACCTGGTGATGCGCGTGTCCGACCAGGTGGTGGCGCTGGATTTCGGCAGGAAGATCGCCGACGGCACGCCGGCGCAAGTGCAGGCGCATCCCGACGTGGTGCGCGCGTACCTGGGGGTGGAAGCATGAACAAGCTCCGTCATTCCCGCGAAGGCGGGAATCCATGGCTTCCATGCGGCGGCCCTGGGGGAGCCATGGATCCCCGCCTTCGCGGGGATGACGCTGTGAGGCGGCGGGTATGAGTGCCCCTCTGCTGCAGGTCACGAACCTCCACGCGCAGTACGGCCCCACCAAGGTGCTGCACGGCATCGCCTTCGAGGTGAAGCAGGGCGGCATCACCACCATCCTGGGCGCCAACGGCGCGGGCAAGACCACCACGCTGCGCGCCATGTGCGGCATGGTGAAGACGCAGGGCGAGGTGCGGCTGGAGGGCCAGCGCATCGACGGCAAGGCCACCGAAGACATCGTGCGGCTGGGCGTGGCCCACGTGCCGGACGGGCGCGGCACTTTCCTCAACCTCACCGTCGAAGAGAACCTGCGCCTGGGCGCCTACACGCGCAAGGACCGGCAGCAGGTGCAACAGGACTTCGAGCGCATGTACGGCTATTTCCCTCGCCTGAAGGAGCGGCTGCGCCAGCAGGCCGGCACCCTGTCGGGCGGCGAGCAGCAGATGCTGGCGGTGTCGCGCGCGCTGATGCTCAGGCCGAAATTGCTGCTGCTGGACGAGCCCTCGTTCGGGCTGGCGCCGCGCATCGTGCAGGAGATCTTCGAGATCTTCGGCGAGATCAGCAGGACCGAAGGCACCAGCATGCTGCTGGTGGAGCAGAACGCTTCGCTGGCGTTGAAGCTGGCCGACCACGCCTACCTGCTGGAGACGGGCCGCGTGGTCATCAGCGGCAGCGCCGAATCCATCCGCAACGACGAAGCGGTGCGCCGCTCGTACCTGGGTTATTGAAGGAGGCGCACGCGTGGACCTGCTGCTGCACCAGATCCTGGCGGGCCTGGCCACCGGGGGCATCTATGCCAGCGTGGCGCTGGCGCTGGTGATGATCTACCAGGCCACGCACCTGGTGAACTTCGCCCAGGGCGAGATGGCGATGTTCGCCACCTACATCGCCTGGTCGCTGCTGCAGGCCGGGCTGCCGTACTGGGCCGCGTTCTTCCTCACCGTGGGCATCGCCTTTGCCGCCGGCGTGGTGATCCAGCGCGTGATCATGCGGCCGGTGGAGAACGCGCCGGTGCTGTCGGTGGTCATCGTCTTCATCGGCCTGCTGGCCATCTTCAACAGCGTGGCCGGCTGGATCTACACGTACACGATCAAGCCGTTCCCCAGCCCGTTCCAGGGCGCGGCGCCGCCCGCGGGCGACCAGTGGTTGTCGCCGCACGAGCTGGGCTCGATGGCGGTGACGCTCATCGTGCTGGGGCTGGTGTTCGCGTTCTTCCGCTTCACGCCGCTGGGCCTGGCCATGCGCGCGGCGGCGCAGAACCCGGTGTCCAGCCGCTTGGTGGGCGTGCGCGTGAGCTGGATGCTGGCGCTGGGTTGGGGCCTGGCGTCGGCCATCGGCGCGGTGGCGGGGATCATGGTGGCGCCGGTGGTGTTCCTGGAGCCCAACATGTTCGGCGGCATCCTGCTGTATGCCTTCGCGGGGGCGCTGCTGGGCGGCATCGACAGCCCCGGCGGCGCGGTGCTCGGCGGCTTCCTGGTCGGCGTGCTGGAGAACGTGGTCGGCCTGTACCTGGGCACGGAACTCAAGCTGACCGTCGCGTTGATCATCATCATCGCGGTGCTGGTGGTGCGGCCTTCGGGGCTGTTCGGCAAGGTGCACGTGGCGAGGGTGTGACGATGGAAACCGCCAACCGCCAACTCGCCGCCATGCCCGGCTTTTCGCGCAAGCAGGTCATCGCTCTCGTGGTGCTGCTGGTGCTCGCGTGCGTGCTGCCTTTCGTGCTGGGCAACTACCGCGTGTTCCAGCTCACGCTGGCGCTGGCCTACGCCATCGCGCTGCTCGGGCTGAACATGCTGACCGGCTACAACGGCCAGATCTCGCTGGGGCACGGCGCGTTCTTCGCCATCGGCGCGTACGCCGCGGCCATCCTGATGGACAAGGGCGACCTGCCGTACTGGGCCACCATTCCCATCGCGGGTTTGGCGTGCCTGGTGGCGGGCTTCCTGTTCGGGTTGCCCGCGCTGCGGCTGGAAGGCCTGTACCTGGCGCTGGCGACTTTCGCGCTGGGCGTGGCCATGCCGCAGATCCTGAAATACAAGGGGCTGGAGCACTGGACCGGCGGCAGCATGGGGGTGGTGATCATCAAGCCCGACCCGCCCGGCTGGGCTGCCGCCCTCAACCAGGACCAGTGGCTGTACTTCTTCACCCTGGCGTGGACGCTGCTGCTGTTCGTGGCCGGCTGGAACCTGCTGCGCGGCCGCGTGGGCCGCGCGCTGGTGGCCATCCGCGACCAGCCCACCGCGGCACAGGCCATGGGCGTGAACACCGCGCTGTACAAGTCGCTGACCTTCGGCGTGTCGGCCATGTACACCGGCGTGGCGGGCGCGCTGTCGGCCATCGCGGTGCAGTTCGCCTCGCCCGACTCGTTCACCATCTTCCTGTCGCTCACGCTGCTGGTGGGCGTGGTGGTGGGCGGGCTGGCTTCCATCTCGGGGGCGTTCTACGGCGCGCTGTTCATCCAGTTCGTGCCCAACGTCGCCGACCAGATTTCCAAAGCCGCGCCGTGGGCCATCTACGGCGTGTTCCTGATCGCATTCATGTACCTCATGCCCGCGGGCGTGGCCGGCCTGGTGAAGCTGGTCCGGCGCCGCCTGGGCTTCCGGTAGCGAGCTGCGGCCCGCGTTCTTCGTGTGCAAGTGCCTCTCGTGTTTGTTGAAAGGAAGGACACCATGACCTCCACCAAGCTTTCCCGCCGTTCCCTCGTGCTGGGCACGGGCGCCGCCGCCGGCGCCGCGCTGCTGCCGCTGCGCTCGTTCGCGCAGGCCAAGGAGATCAAGCTCGGCCAGACCATGCCGTACAGCGGCCCCGCCAGCGCCTACGCCACCATCGGCAAGGTGGAGCAGGCGTACTTCAAGATGGTCAACGACAACGGCGGCGTCAACGGCCGCATGATCAACCTGCTGTCGGTGGACGACGGCTACAGCCCGCCCAAGGCCGTGGAGCAGGTGCGCAAGCTGGTGGAGCAGGACGACGTGCTGGCGCTGTTCCAGACGCTGGGCACGCCCAGCAACAGCGCCATCCACAAGTACGTCAACGCCAAGAAGGTGCCGCACCTGTTCGTGGCCACCGGCGCGACGAAGTGGAACGATCCCAAGAACTACCCCTGGACGTTCGGCTTCAACCTCAGCTACCAGACCGAAGGCGAGATCTACGCGCGCTACATCCTGAAGGAGAAGCCCAACGCGAAGATCGCCATCCTTTACCAGAACGACGACTACGGCAAGGACGTGCTGGCGGGCGTGAAGCGCGTGCTGGCGGGCGACAAGGCCAAGATGATCGTGGCCGAGGCGACCTACGAGGTGACCGATCCCACGGTGGATTCGCAGATCCTGACGCTGAAGGCTTCCAACGCCGACACGCTGATCAACATCACGACGCCGAAGTTCGCCGCGCAGTCCATCCGCAAGGTGGCCGACATCGGCTGGAAGCCGCTGCACTTCATCAACAACGTCGGCGCGTCGGTGGGTTCGGTGCTGACGCCCGCGGGCCTGGACAAGTCGGTGGGCCTGATCACCGTGCAGTACTACAAGGACGCCAACGATCCGCAGTGGAAGGACGACCCGGCCATGCTGGCCTGGCGCGGCTTCATGGGCAAGTATTACCGCGACGGCAACCCGGCGGACGCCAGCAACATCTACGGGGTGATCGCGGCGGAGCTGATGGTGCAGGTGCTCAAGCAGTGCGGCAACGACCTCTCGCGCGACAACATCAGGAAGCAGGCCGAGAACATCAAGGACTTCAAGTCGGGGCTGCTGCTGCCGGGCATCGCGATGAACACCAGCGCGACGGACCATGCGCCGGTGGAGCAGGCGCAGCTGTCGAAGTTCGATGGGAAGCAGTGGGTGCTGTTCGGGCCGGTGTTGGGTGGGGCGGGTTGACAGCGGCCGATGGCGGGACGTGAAGGGGAGCGGGGCCTGCGGGTCCCGCTTTTTTTTTGGCCGCCCACAGCGCGATCGCCATACTCGACCTTCCGCTCGTTGAGCCGCGGCGAGCCATGAGGGTCTGCGGTGCATGGCCGTTTCCGATTCGAAACCTGCCGGCGATTGACATGGGCGTTCGCGCGAACTAGTTTTTTCGAGCGGCCGGCGCCGCCGGCCCGTTCATTCCGAAAGGAGCCCTCCATGGCCACACTCACCGGTTTCCACCTTGGTCCCGAGAGTCCCGACGCGAGACGCGCGATGGGTTCGCAATGGAAATGGCTCGTGCTCTTCGGCGTGTTGCTCGTCGCGCTGGGCGTGATCGCCTTCATGTACCTTCCGCAGGCCACCGAAGTCTCGGTGTACATCGTGGGCATCTGCATGCTGATCGGTGCCGCGGCGCAGCTTGCGCTCGCCATCGCGATCGGCCGGGCGGGCAGCCATGTTTCGCTGCTGCTGAGCGCTCTCCTCTACGGCGTGGCGGGCGCGCTTGCCGTCGCCAACCCTGCGATGGCGGCGCAGGCCCTGACGCTGTGGCTGGCCTTCATGCTGATCTTCTCGGGTGCCACGCGCTTCTGGTGGAGCTTTCTGCTGCGCACCCTGAAAGGCTGGGGCTGGATAACCGCATCGGCGATCGTGAGTGTGGTCGCCGGGATCGTGCTCATCGCCGGCTGGCCCGCCAATGCGATCTGGCTACCGGGCATGGTGCTGTCCATCGACCTCATGTGGCAGGGGGCCACCGCGATCGGGTTCGGCGTGACACTGCGCCAATTCGCGCGCTAACTGTTTCGCACCCGGAAGGAGATCGGGACCCCCCAAGGGAACCCTCGACTACAAGGAATCGGACCTGGACGGGCCGGCCGGCGCCGGGCTGGGCGCGCTGCTCGGCGGCCTGGCTGGCATGTTCGCCGGGCCCGTTCACAGATCGAAACGCGCATTCTCGGAGTTGCGCGCCAACGACGAGCGGCGCTTCACGAAGGTCGACGAGGCGGAATAGCTGGGCGCCGCCCTTGTCTAGCTAGCCGCGCCTTCGCGGGGCAGGCTCCTATGGAGGGAGGCTGCCAGAAGGCCGACGTGCCGGTCTGACAGCGGTCGGATTGCACACTGCCGCGCCGTTTCAGCTCCTCTTCCCGCCGCCCCGGCTGGCTGCGGTTATCCTGCCGCTTCTGGAGATATTCACAGTGGATTCGATCTGGTTGGCGTTCCTCGCCCTGCTGGCCGGCCTGGGCGCCGGTGCCGCGCTGGTGGCCTTTGCCGGCCGCGGGCGCGCGGCGGCGCAGGTGGACGCCGCGGTCGCACGGGCGGAGGCCACGCTGAAGGAACAGCTGTCGGAGTCGCGCGAGCGCGCCCGGCAAGCCGAAGCCGCGCTGCAAGCCGAGCGCGCTGAGCTGGCGCAGCTGCAATCGCAGACCGCGCTGCTGCGCGACCAGCTGGATGCCGCGCGCGACGAGACCGCCAAGCTCGGTGAGCGCGCCGCGGGCCTGGAGCCGCTGCGCGCGCAGCTGCAGGCGACGGAATCGCGCGAGGCGGAGCTGCGCGGCCGCATCGGCACGCTGGACGTGCAAGCCGCGGAGCTGCAGGCGCGCGTGGAAGCGGAGCGCCGCGCGGCGCAGGAAAGGCTGCAGGAACTGGTGGCCGCGCGCGAGGCGCTGTCCAACCAGTTCAAGGCGCTGGCCAACGAAATCCTGGAAGAGAAGTCCAGGCGCTTCGCCGAGCAGAACCGCGAGTCGCTGGGCCAGCTGCTGGATCCGCTGCGCACGCAGATCGCGGAGTTCAAGGGCAAGGTCGAAGAGGTCTACGTCAACGAAGGCAAGGACCGCTCGGCGCTGTCCAAGCAGGTGGAGCAGCTGCTGGCGCTGAACCAGTCGCTGAGCCAGGACGCGCAGAACCTGACGCTGGCGCTCAAGGGCAACAACAAGGCGCAAGGCAACTGGGGCGAGCTGGTGCTCGAGCGGGTGCTGGAGGCGTCCGGCCTGCGCAAGGGCGAGGAATACGTGGTGCAGGACTACCAGGTGCGCGACGACGGCAGCCGCGCGCAGCCCGACGTGGTGGTGCACCTGCCCGACGAGCGGCGCCTGGTCATCGATTCCAAGGTGTCGCTGATCGCGTACGAGGAATACGTGCTGGCCGAGACCGACACCGACCGCGCGGCGGCATTGAAGCGGCACCTCGATTCGACGCGCGGCCACATGAAGGACCTGTCGGGCAAGAACTACCAGGCGCTGTACGGCTTCAAGTCGCTGGACTTCGTGCTGCTGTTCGTCCCCATCGAACCGGCCTTCATGGCGGCGGTGTCCGGCGACGACAAACTGTTCATGGATGCGTGGGAAAAGAACGTGCTGCTGGTCAGCCCTTCCACGCTGCTGTTCGTGGTGCGCACGGTGGCGCACCTGTGGCGGCAGGAAGCGCAAGGCCGCAACGCGCAGGAGATCGCCAAGCGGGGCGCCGAGCTGTACGACCGGCTGAGTGACTTCGTGAAGGAACTGCAGCAGGTGGGCACGCGCATCGACCAGGCGCGCGACGCCTACACCGACGCGTTCAACAAGCTGTCGAAGAACCGCGGCAACGTGATCCGCCAGGCCGAGATGCTGAAGGACCTGGGCGTGAAGCCGACGAAGGCGCTGCCCGCCGCGGTGGTGGAAGCCGCCACGTCCGACGAAGTCGCCGTCATCGCGCCGCTGGCCGTGCGCGCGGCGGAGAACACGCCGCAGCTGGGCACCACGCCGCCGCTGCTCTGACGGGTCAGCGCGCCACCGGCAGCCGCACGACGAACGTGCTGCCTTCCCCCAGCCCCGCGCTTTCCGCCTGCACCGTGCCGTGGTGCAGTTCCACCAGCTTCTTCACCAGCCACAGCCCGATGCCCAGGCCGCCTTGCGCGTGGCTGAGCGTCTTCTCGCCCTGGGCGAACAGGTCGAACACGTGGGGCAGCGTGTCGGCCGCGATGCCGGCGCCGTTGTCGGTGACGCGGATGGTGGCGATGCCGTTGTCCACCGTGCCCGCCACTTCGATGCGGCCGCCGCGCGCGGTGTACTTCACCGCGTTGTTCACCAGGTTCGCCACCACCTGCGCCAGCCGCGTCAGGTCGCCGTGCAGCGGCACCGGCTGCGCGGGCAACTGCACCACCAGTTCGTGGCCGGCGGCCTGCACGCCCGGTTCGCTGGCTTCCAGCGCGTGCGTGACCACCTGCTCCAGCGTCAGCGGCTGCAGGCGCAATTCCAGCCGGTCGCGCGTGATGCGCGAGACGTCCAGCAGGTCGTCCACCAGCCGCACCAGGTGCAGCAGCTGCCTTTCCATCATGTCGCGCGTGCGCGCGGCCACCGGCGGCAGTTCCTCGACGCGGCGCAGGATCTCCAGGCCGTTGCGGATGGGCGCCAGCGGGTTGCGCAGCTCGTGCGCCAGCGTGGCGATGAATTCGTCCTTGCGGCGGTCGGCTTCCACCACGTCGGTGATGTCGGTGGACACGCCGCACACCGCGTAGGCCTCGCCCGACTCGTCGAAGAGCGGGAACTTGCTGGTGCGGAAGGTGACGGCGCGGCCGCGCGCGCTGATCTTCTCTTCCAGCACCACCGCCTCGCCCGTGGCCAGCACGTGCCGGTCCATGCGGCGGATCGAGGCCGCGGTCTCGGCGTCGAAGAGCCGTTCGACGCTGGCGTTCGCCGCCTGCTCGCGCGACAGGTTGTGGTGCGCGCGCCAGGCGCCGTTCGAAAGGATGTAGCGGCCCTCCAGGTCCTTGGCGTAGACCAGCGACCCGGCGCCTTCGATCACCGATTCGGTCAGCCGCTGCGCGATGCGCAGCTTGCGTTCGGCCACGCGTTCGGCGGTCACGTCGCGCGCGGCGCAGATGCCGCGCAGCGGCACCATCCTGCCTTCGACTTCCTGGAACACGATCTGCAGCCGGATGTGCAGCCAGCGGGTCAGGCCGCTGGGCAGCAGCCCGCGCACGTCGATGGCCAGGTGCCCGCCGTTCGCGGGGTTGAGCACGTGCATGATGGCCTGCACGTAGCGTTCGCGGTCGTCCGGGTGCACGCGGTCGAAGATGGCCTGGCGCGGCACCGTCATCTCGCCGTCGCCCAGTTCCAGCAGCCGGGCCAGGCCGGCCGAGATGTGGTTCTGGTCGGTGCGGTAATCGATGTCGGCCATCACCAGGCCGGCGGCCTTGATGCCCATCTCCAGCTTCAGGTGTTCGGCGATGAGTTCCGCCTGGGCCTTCCTGCTTTCGGTCACGTCGCGCGCGATGCCCAGCAAGCCGATCAGCCGGCCGGCGTCGTCGCGCAGCGGCGTCTTGCGCGTGGCCCAGTAGCGCAAGTTGCCGCCGGGCGTGGGAACCGCCTCGTCGGTCTGGGTCGCCTGGCCCGTTTCCAGCACCCGCCGGTCGACCGCCATGATGCGGCGGGCCACCTCTTCCGGCATGACTTCCAGGTCGGTGCGGCCGAGGGTGCTCTCGCGCGTGCGGCCCATGACCGCCAGCGCCGCCGCGTTGACGAAGCGGTAGCGCCCCTCCAGGTCCTTGGCGAAGATGACGTCGTCGGTGGACTCGGCGATCTTGGCCAGCAGGCCTGCGTCGGCGAAAGGGGAGGGGTCTTGCTTCATGTCTGGTGGGCGGCGGGCCGCGGCGCGATCATCGCCGAGTTCATGCCGCGGCAGCGCCGGATACGCGGTTTTCCCAATCAGGTGCCTCTCTGCTGCAACAGACTTCGTGGCTCGTGAAATAGTGCCCGCCGCCGATCGGGAGCCCGAACTCAACGGCAACCGTGTGTTCTCGCGGCCATGTTGGGGACACGAACCGAAACATTCCCTCATCATGGGTTCGTCATCCGCCGTTAATCTCGGCCGTTAACTGATCTGACAAACCCAATAAGGAGGTCCGGCATGTCCGCTGTCCTGTCCCAAGAGCAACAAAAGCCCTCGTCTTCCCTGGCCGCCGTGCCCAAGGCCGTGTGGGCCGTGCTGGGCGCGCTGGCGCTCGCCACCGCGGGCCTGGCCGGCGCGCTGGTGACCCGCGCCACGAACCCGCCCGCGCAGCCCGCCGTCGCGGCCGCGCCGCTGGCGGCACCCGTCACGCCCGCGCCGCAGGAAACCGTGGCCAAGGCCATCCCGCAAGCCCCGGCCGACATGCCGGAAGCCGGTCCCGCGCCCAAGCCGCAGCCCAAGCCCGTGCACAAGCCGGCGCCGGCCAAGGTGCAACAGGCCAGCGGCAGCGCGCAGCAATCGCATGCGCCCGTGCCCCAGCCCGCGCCGCAAGGCATGCAGGTCGCGCAAGGCGCCGGCCCCGCTCCCGCGCCCGCGCCGGTGGTGGTACAGGCCCCGGTCTGCCAAACCTGCGGCACCGTGCAGTCGGTGACCGAGGTCAAGCAGAAGGCGCAGCAAGGCAGCGGCGTCGGTGCCGCGGGTGGCGCCGTGCTGGGCGGCCTCCTGGGCAACCAGGTGGGCCACGGCAATGGCCGCGCGGCGATGACCGTGCTGGGTGCCGTCGGCGGCGGCTTCGCCGGCAACGAGATCGAGAAGCACGTGCGCACCACCACCGTGTACGACGTGAGCGTGCGCATGGAAGACGGCAGCTACCGCACCATCCGCCAGGCGTCGCCGGTGTCCGTGGGCACCCCGGTCGTGGTGGAAGGCAACCAGCTGCGCGTTGGTGGTGGCGGCGGCGCTTCGGCACCGGCCCAACCGGCGGTCATCCGCACCAACGGCTGAACGCACGCTGACCGGAAACGGCGGCGGTCTCGCGCATGCGCGGGGCCGCCGCCGTAGTCATTTGGCGCGCCACATCGGCCCGCCCGGGCTATGGCGAAGCAGCTCGTGCATTCGCAGAATCGGCTCAATGCGAGTGCTTCACCGGACCAGTGCCAGTGGACAGGATGGGACCCCGGCGCCCACCGCTTCCCGGCACACCGCGCGAGTCGTGTCCCCGCGCTTCACCATCGTCGTCCCCCTCTTCAACAAGGCCCGCTTCATCCGCGGCGCGCTGCATTCCGCGCTGGCGCAGACGCGCCGCGACCTGGAAGTGATCGTCGTGGACGACGGGTCCACCGATGAAGGCGCGGCCATCGTCGAGGCCTGCACCGATCCGCGCGTGCGGCTGATCCGGCAAGCCAATGCGGGCGTGTCGATCGCGCGCAACCAGGCCATCGCGGCGGCGCGCGGCGAATGGGTGGTGTTCCTGGACGCCGACGACTGGCAGCATCCGCGATTCCTCGAAGCGCTGGCCCGCGTGCAGGACGCGCACCCGGGCCTGGACTGCGTGGCCACGCGCTTCCATGAGTTCGCCGACGACAGCGGCGCGCCGCCGGCGGCCTGGTGCGTTCCGCAGGGCGAGCCCGCGGTGGAGTTGATCCCCGACCTGGCCGCGCGGTGGATGAAGGGGCCGACGCTGTTCACCGGTTCCATCGCCATCCGGCATTCGCTGCTGCGCGAGCTGCAGCCTTGTTTCCGCCCCGGCGAGCACTTCGGCGAAGACCTCGACCTGTGGTTCCGCGTGTCCGAGCGCACGCCCATCGCGCTGATCGACGTGCCGCTGGCCGGCTACCGCGTCGGCCAGCAGGACAGCCTGAGCGTGGTGCACCGTCCGCGCGAGCTGCCCGCGTGGACCGGCCGGCTGCGCGAACGCGTCAACTGCGAAGGGTTCAATCCGGTGAGGCGGCGCAGCGCGCTGACCCTCGTGGCGCAGATGCACGTGACGGAGGCGCGCGTCGCCCTGGTGGCCGGCGAGCGCGGCAAGGCGATCGCGCACTGGCTGCGCGGCGCTGCCGCCTGGACCACGCCGCGCTGGTGGCTCACGGCTTTCATGCTGGCGTGGCCGGCCGAAGCGGTGCGCGCGCACCAGCGGCCCGCGCCCGTCGCCGCCCCGGCGCCGGCGCCTGAACCGGAAGAGTCGCCCGCCAGCGTGTGGCCGCCGTTCGCCGCGGCCGAACACTAGGAACCAGGCTCCTGGCGTCCGGCGCGGAACTCGCCGGGCGTCACGCCCACATGCGCCTTGAAGGCGCGCGCGAAGCTTTTCTCGTGGCGGAAGCCGACGGCCGCCGCCACCTGCTTCACCGGCCGCGAGGTGCGCAGCAGCAGGTCGCGCGCGCGGTCCAGCCGCACTTCGTCCTTCAGCTGCTGCAGGCTGGCGCCTTCGTCTTTCAGCTGGCGGTGCAGTGTGCGCGCCGACACGTTGAGGAGCTGCGCCACGCCTTCGGCGTTCTGCGTGGCCTGCGGGTGCGCGGCCAGCACCTGCCGCACCTGCGGCACCAGCAGCCGGTCGCGGCGGTACTGCAGCACCGTGATCGCCAGCGCGCGCTGACGCAGCATCTGCGTCAGCGCGCGTTCGTCGCGCCGCAGCGGCAGCGCGAGGTACTGCGCGTCGAAGTGGATCGCGGCCCCGTCCGCCTGCGCGTCGAACGCCACCGTGCCGCCCGGGAACATGTGCGCGTACGCGTCGGCGTGCGGCGGCGCGGCGAAGGGGAACAGCGCGCCGTGCAGCGGGATGCGCGAGTCGACGTACCAGCAGGCCAGCCCGTGCACGTTGCGCAGCAGGAAGGCGATGCTCAGCTCGCGCACGTCCGCCGGCAGGCGGCGGTGCTCGGCCCAGCGGATCGACGCGACCGAACCGGCCACCTGAAGTTCGAGCGCGACATCGTCGGTCAGCAAGCCGTGGTGGCGGCACCAGCGCCGCAAGGCGACACTCAGGTCGGGCGCAGTGAGCGAAGCGCGCGCCAGCAGGCCGTAGCTGCCCCAGCGCAGGCGCCGCTGGAAGGCGCCCAGGCCCTCGTCGTCCAGCTCTTCCATCGCGGTGGCGCTCAGCACCTCCATCTGCCGGGCGGTCATGCGGCCGTCCACGGCGCGCAGCTGGGCTGGCGTGATCTGTGCCGCGCGCAGGGGCCCGGCGGGATCGGCACCGGCGCGCCGGCAGGCGGCCGCGATGGCTCGGGCGAAAGCCATGGGCGTGACCGCGGCGGGCGACCGCGCCGGACGGGATGAGGGCATACCCGGAGTGTCGCGGCCGGTGGCAGGATTTGCAACCCGGCGGGCAGCCGTGGACGGCCCTCATGGCGTAGGCTCCGCCTCCTGGCCGCCATCGCGCGCGCCGCCGAAGAGGACACCGAAGAGACATGCCGATCCTGGAATCCCAACTCAATCCCCGCTCCGCCGAGTTCCAGGCCAATGCCGAAGTGATGCGCGGCCTGGTGGCCGACCTGCAGGCGCAACTGGACAAGGCCGCGGCCGGCGGCGGCGAAGCCGCGCGGGCCAGGCACACCGCTCGCGGCAAGCTGCTGCCGCGTGACCGCGTGACCAACCTGCTGGACCCCGGCACGCCTTTCCTGGAACTGGCGCCGCTGGCCGCGCATGCCATGTACAACGGCGACGCGCCCAGCGCGGGCGTCATTGCGGGCATCGGCCGCGTGAGCGGGCGCGACGTCATGATCGTGTGCAACGACGCCACGGTGAAGGGCGGTACCTACTACCCGATGACGGTGAAGAAGCACCTGCGCGCGCAGGAGATCGCGCTGCAGAACCGCCTGCCGTGCATCTACCTGGTGGACAGCGGCGGCGCCAACCTGCCCAACCAGGACGAAGTGTTCCCCGACCGCGAGCACTTCGGCCGCATCTTCTACAACCAGGCCAACATGAGCGCGCAGGGCATCGCGCAGATCGCGGTGGTCATGGGTTCGTGCACGGCCGGCGGCGCGTACGTGCCGGCGATGAGCGACGAGACCATCATCGTGAAGAACCAGGGCACCATCTTCCTGGGCGGCCCGCCGCTGGTGAAGGCGGCCACCGGCGAGATCGTGTCGGGCGAAGAGCTGGGCGGCGGCGACGTGCACACGCGCCTGTCGGGCGTGGCCGACCACCTGGCGCAGAACGACCTGCACGCGCTGGCGCTGGCGCGCCAGGCCGTGGCCAGCCTCAACCGCGAGAAGGTGCCGCCGGTGGAACTGCGCGAGCCGCGCCCGCCGAAGTACGACCCGAAGGAGCTGCACGGCGTCATCCCGACGGAAGTGCGCAAGCCCTACGACGTGCGCGAGGTCATCGCGCGCATCGTGGACGGCAGCGAGTTCCACGAATTCAAGTCGCGCTGGGGCGGCACGCCCGGCGGCTCGTCCACCACGCTGGTGTGCGGCTTCGCGCACATCGAAGGCATGCCGGTGGGCATCATCGGCAACAACGGCATCCTGTACAGCGAGTCGGCGCAGAAGGGCGCGCACTTCATCGAACTGTGCTGCCAGCGCAAGGTGCCGCTGGTGTTCCTGCAGAACATCACCGGCTTCATGGTCGGCAAGAAGTACGAGAACGAAGGCATCGCGCGCCACGGCGCGAAGATGGTCACCGCGGTGGCCACGGCCAGCGTGCCCAAGTTCACCATCATCATCGGCGGCAGCTTCGGCGCCGGCAACTACGGCATGTGTGGCCGCGCCTACTCGCCGCGCTTCCTCTGGATGTGGCCCAACGCGCGCATCTCCGTCATGGGCGGCGAGCAGGCGGCCAGCGTGCTGGCTACCGTGAAGCGCGACGGCATCGAGGCGAAGGGCGGCCAGTGGTCGGCGGATGAAGAGGCTGCTTTCAAGCAGCCGCTGCTGGACCAGTTCGCCTATCAGTCGCACCCGTACTACGCCAGCGCGCGGCTGTGGGACGACGGTGTGATCGACCCGGCCGACACGCGCCGCGTGCTGGCGCTGGGGTTGTCGGCGTCGCTGAACGCGCCGATCGGGGAACCGAAGTTCGGGGTGTTCCGGATGTAAACGACAACAGGCGTCATCCCCGCGAAGGCGGGGACCCATGGCTCCGCGCCTTCTTCGCGGCGATGCATGAAAGCCATGGATTCCCGCCTCCGCGGGAATGACGGGAAAGGAGCGGCACGTGAATTCCACAACCACCATCTACGACACCCCCGAACACCAGACCCTGCGCGACCAGGTGGCGCGCTTCATCGCGAAGGAAGTCGAGCCGCACGCCGACGCCTGGGAAGAGCAGGGCTTCGTTCCCCGCGATGTGCTGCGCCGCATGGGCCAGGCCGGCCTGTTCGGGCTGATGTACGAGAGCGAGTACGGTGGGGCCGATGCCGACGCGTTGACCAACCTGGTGTTCGCCGAGGCGCTGTCGCAGTCCACCTACGCGGGCTTCATCATCACTGTGCTGGTGCACACCGACATGGCCGGCCCGCACCTGCACCACGCGGGTTCGCCGGCGCAGAAGGACAAGTACCTGCGCAAGGTGACGGCGGGCGAGCTGATCTGCGCGGTGGGCATCACCGAACCCGGCGCCGGCAGCGACGTCGCGGGCATCCGCACGAAGGCCGTGCGCGACGGCGACCACTGGGTGCTGAACGGCACCAAGATGTTCATCACCAACGGCGTGAAGGGCGACCTGTACTTCGTCGCCGCCAAGACCGGCCCGGGCAAGCGCGAAGTCTCGATGTTCATCGTCGAGAAAGGCACGCCGGGTTTCACGGTCGGGCGCGCGCTGAAGAAGACCGGCTGGCTGTCCAGCGACACCGCGGAACTGGTGTTCGACAACGTGCGCATCCCCGCCGCCAACCTGCTGGGCGAGGAGGGCAAGGGCTTCTACTCGGTGATGAAAAACTTCCAGACCGAGCGCATCGCGCTGGCCGCCATGGCGGTGGGCCACTGCACGCGCGCGCTGGAACTGACACTGGACTACGTGCGCCAGCGCGAGGCTTTCGGCGGCCCGCTGTGGAACCAGCAGGCGATCCGCCAGCGCCTGTCCATGCTCGACGCGAAGACGCGCGCCGCGCGCGCCTTCCTCTACCAGTGCGCCTGGCGAGTGACGCAGGGCCACGACATCGTGCAGGACGTGTCCATGCTCAAGGCGCTGACCGGCGAGCTGGTCAACGAGGTGGTGCAGAACTGCCAGCAGTTCCACGGCGGCATGGGCTACGTGCGCGAGACCGCCATCGAACGCCTGTGGCGCGACGCGCGCATCCTGGCCATCGGCGGCGGCGCCACCGAGGTGATGCTGGAGGAAGTGGCCAAGCGCTACTGACCGCGCATGAAGACCCGCGCCGCGACCTGCCGCAGCCTGTTCACCCGATCCCCGTCCACGTGGCAGCCGCGCGCGGGCGAATTCCTCGATGCCCCGGGCTTTCCCGCCCTCCGACCCAAGGACCCTCCATGAAGCACCTGCTCCTGTCCACAGCCGGCGGCGTGACCACCGTCACCCTCAACCGTCCGGAGATGCGCAATGCGTTCAACGACGAGGTCATCACCGAAATGACCGCCGTGCTGCACGAGCTGGGCAAGCGGCCCGAGGTGCGCTGCGTCGTGCTGGCCGGCAACGGCCCGGCGTTCTGCGCGGGCGCCGACCTGAACTGGATGAAGAGCATCGCCAACTACACGCGCGAGCAGAACCTGGAAGATGCGGGCGCCCTGGCGCGCATGCTGGAGGTGCTGCACCGTCTGCCCAAGCCGACCATCGCGCGCGTGCACGGCGACACGTACGCGGGCGGCATGGGCCTGGTGAGCGCGTGCGACGTCGCCATCGCGGCCGACACGGTGAACTTCTGCCTGAGCGAGACGCGGCTGGGGCTGATCCCGGCCACCATCAGCCCCTACGTCATCCGCGCGATGGGCGCGCGCGCGGCGCACCGCTGGTTCCTCAGCGCCGAGCGCTTCGATGCCGCCGAGGCGCACCGCATCGGCTTCGTGCACGAGGTGGTGCCGGCGGCGCAGCTGGACGCCAAAGTCGCCGAGATCGCGCAGGCGCTGGTGAACTGCGGGCCGGAAGCGGTGAAGGCCTGCAAGGAATTGCTGCACGACGTGGCGGGGCATCCGATCACCGCCGGATTGATCCAGCGCACGGTGGACGGCATCGCCGACATCCGGGTGAGCGACGAGGGACGCGAGGGCGTGCGGTCGTTCCTGGAAAAGCGCAAGCCGAATTGGTTGCTGCCGCAATGACGGACCACCGCGTCACGCGATGAACAACATCCCCGCCCTCCTCGACCCGCCGCAGTTCCTCGCGCTGGCCGCCGCGCTCGGCTGGGCGAGCGGTTTCCGCCTTTACGCGGCGGTGTTCCTCACCGGCCTGGCGGGCCACATGGGCTGGATCGAACTGCCGCACGGCCTTCACGTGCTGCAGCAGCCGGCGGTCCTGGTCGCCAGCGGCTTCATGCTGTTCATCGAGTTCTTCGCCGACAAGATCCCCTACGTCGACACGATCTGGGACACGGTGCACACGCTGATCCGCATCCCCGCGGGCGCCGCGCTGGCCGCCGGGGCAATGGGCGCCGACGGGACGACGTGGACCTGGGTGGCCGCGCTGCTGGGTGGCGGCCTGGCCGCGACCAGCCACGTCACCAAGTTGACCGCGCGCGCGGCGGTCAACACCTCGCCCGAGCCGTTTTCCAACATGGCCGTCTCGCTGTTCGAGGACGGCGCGGTCGTGTTCCTGCTGTGGTTGTGCGCGGCGCATCCGGCGGTGTTCACGATGGTGCTGCTGGCCAGCGTGGTCATCTGCATCCTGCTGCTGGTGGTGCTGCTCAAGTTCCTGCAGGTCGTGGTGCGCGAGGTGCGCGGTTTTTTCGCGGGGCGCGCCACGCCCCGCATCCGATGAGAAGCAACATGTTCAAGAAGATCCTGATCGCCAACCGCGGAGAGATCGCCTGCCGCGTGGCCGCCACCGCGCGCCGCATGGGCCTCCGCACCGTCGCCGTGTATTCCGACGCGGACGCCAACGCCAAGCACGTCGCCGCCTGCGACGAAGCCGTGCACCTGGGCGGCAGCGCGCCCAAGGACAGCTACCTGCGCTGGGAACGCATCCTGGAAGCGGCGAAGGCGACGGGCGCCGAAGCCGTGCACCCGGGTTACGGCTTCCTGAGCGAGAACGAAGATTTCGCGCAGGCCTGCCAGGCCGCGGGGCTGGTGTTCATCGGCCCGCCGGCTTCGGCCATCCAGGCCATGGGCCTGAAGGCCGAGTCCAAGCGGCTGATGGCGCAGGCCGGCGTGCCGCTGGTGCCGGGCTATCACGGCCAGGACCAAGACGGGCAGTTGCTGAAGAAGGAAGCCGACCGCATCGGCTACCCCGTGCTGATCAAGGCCAGCGCGGGCGGCGGCGGCAAGGGCATGCGCGCGGTGGACAGGGCCGAGGACTTCGAGGCCGCGCTCGCTTCCTGCCGGCGCGAGGCGAAGAACAGCTTCGGCGACGACGCGGTGCTGGTCGAAAAGTACGTGCAGCGCCCGCGGCACATCGAGATCCAGGTGTTCGGCGACACGCAAGGCAACTGCGTGTGGCTGTTCGAGCGCGACTGCTCGGTGCAGCGGCGTCACCAGAAGGTGCTGGAAGAAGCGCCGGCGCCCGGCATGACGCCCGAGATGCGCAAGCGCATGGGCGAAGCCGCGGTGGCCGCGGCGCGTGCCGTCAACTACGTCGGCGCGGGCACGGTGGAGTTCATCGTCGAGCAGCGCGGCAAGGAGATGGACTTCTTCTTCATGGAGATGAACACGCGCCTGCAGGTGGAGCACCCGGTGACCGAAGCCATCACCGGTTTGGACCTGGTCGAGTGGCAACTGCGCGTGGCGGCCGGCCAGCCGCTGCCGCTGAAGCAGGACGAGCTGCGCATCCACGGCCATGCCATCGAGGCGCGCATCTGCGCCGAAAACCCCGACAACAACTTCCTGCCGGCGACGGGGCGCCTGCTGGTGTATCGCAAGCCCGAGTGCAGCGCCTTCACCATCTCCGACGTGCGCGTGGACGACGGCGTGCGAGAAGGCGACGAGATCTCGCTGTTCTACGACTCCATGATCGCCAAGCTGATCGTGCACGGCGACACGCGCGAGCAGGCGCTGGCGCGGCTGGACGAGGCGCTGGCGCGCACGCACATCGTGGGTCTGGCCACCAACGTGCAGTTCCTGCGCCACGTGGTGAAGAGCCGCTCGTTCGCGCAGGCCGACCTGGACACGGCGCTGATCCCGCGCGAGCAGGCCGCGCTGTTCAAGCAGGACAAGGTGGGCCTGCCGCTCGCCGCCGCCGCTGCGGTCGCCGCGACGTTGAAGCGCGAGAAATCGCTGGAAGGCCGCGACCCGTTCAGCCGGCGCGACGGCTGGCGCTCGCATGGCGCCACCACCCGGCGCTTCGCTTTCCAGTTCGGCGGCGAGGCGAAGCAGGCCGACCTGGCCTACCTGCACGACGGCGGGCTGTCGCTCACCGTGGGCAACCTCAGCGGCCCGCTGCACTGGCAACCGCGCGGCGACGCGCTGGACGTGCAATTCGCTGGCCGGCGCGCGCTGGCGCATGTGTATGCGCAAGGCGAAGTTGATCATGTGTTCACGCCGGAAGGTGCCGCGCAGATCGTCGCGGTCGACCTGCTGGCGCACGCGGGCGAGGGCGAGTCCGACGGTGGCCGCCTCACCGCGCCGATGCCGGGGAAGGTCGTGTCGTTCGCGGTGAAGGCGGGCGATGCGGTGAAGAAGGGGCAGGCGCTGGCGGTGATGGAGGCGATGAAGATGGAACACACCATCGCCGCGCCGGCCGATGGAACGGTGGCGGAAGTGCTGTATGCGCCGGGGGACCAGGTGGCGGAGGGAGCGGAGCTGCTCAAGCTGGCCGCGGCATGAACGACCCCATTGGCGTCATTCCCGCGAAGGCGCACTGCTGTCCGGAATCGGGAAGCGGGTTTGAAGGCTGGCGCTGGGAGGAGGTGGGGGGAAGGCGCTGGCGGACTTGAATTCGGCCGGTCCATACAGTGTGTATGGGGCCGCGGGGGCGAAAAGGTGTTGCGGAGATGGTTGAGGGGGGTTAAACCCCGAGCGCCAA
>NZ_SMLK01000012.1 GCF_004681975.1 Ramlibacter humi | reverse complement strand
CGAACCGCACCGTCGGCGTACGTGACAGAGGTCAGCCGGTTGGCCGTGTCGTAGGCGTACTGGATCAGCTGGCCGTCCGGCGCCATGATGGACTTCAGCAGCCCACTCGGCGCGTACACCAACGAGAGCGTGCGGCCGAACGGATTGACCACCTGCGTCAGCTGGCCGTTGGTGTACGCATAGCTGGTCACCCAGCCGTTCCGCTGCGTGACGCTCTTGGCATACGCTGTACCCGTCCCCGTGGGCTCGAACAGGTACACGTCATCGTTTCGGGAATCCTTGATCCGCCATTGCGTGCCAGAGATCGTCAGCGTGTCGGCAGAACCCGCCGCCGCCCAGGGCGAGCTCGTGTTGGCGCGGGTGAACGTGATGACATAGCCATCGCCCAGCGTGATCACCGCCCTCGTGCTGGTGGACGCGAGCACGTGCAGCAGGCCCAGTCGCCAGCCGATGCCCATGGGCACCACGGCATCGCGAACGTTGCTCAGGTAGGTGCGCACCACGTCGGGCCCGCGCCCCGCCGGATCAACGTAGTCGACTTGGACTTTCGACTTCGCTCCCGTGCCCGGCAGGATCGGCTTGCCCACCTCCGAGCCATCCTCGGCGGGGCAGGAGTTCTGTGGTCCGTACGCCGCGCCAGGGGGCAGCGGGGGCGCCTCGCAAGCGGTACCGTTGCGCGCCACTTGATAGCCCAACGCGCAACCACAAGTCTTCGACGCAGCGTCGTACGTTGCGTTGACCGGGCACTGCGGACCAGCGAAGCAAAGGTCTGAATCCAGGTCAAAAGCCGTGCCGCTCGGACATTTCGGCGACACCGGCAGGTTGGAGAAACCGACAGAGGGATCGTGGCCGTTGCCGGTACCCGTGCACAACCAACCACTAGTACTCTTGACCGCACCTGTGAAGGTGTAGCCGTGGTTCGCGATCAACTGGGCACATGCGCCGCTCGGCGTTGATCCTTGCCAATAGCCCCCGTAAGGATCGTGGACGGTTTCCCAATACGACGGCCCCACACCCGACGTACCGCCAAACGGAGAGAAAGCGCGCGACGTCTGTTTGACCTCGCAGCCGTTGTGAGCAGCGTTCTCGCGAAACTGCGCCTTACATGTGCAGCCAGAATCCTCCAGCGCGGCATTCGCCGGACACGCTGCAGGGATGCACTTGTCTGTGATTGGATTGAAACTGGAACCGGCAGCACACTGGTCGCTGACAGGCAAGTTCGAAAAACCGACAGATGGATCGTGACCATTCCCAGTACCAGTGCACAGCCACTGCGTCCCGCTCTTCACCGCCCCCGTGAACGTATAGCCATGATTGGCAATCAGCTTGGCGCACGCGGCACTCGGTGTCGGCCCTGTTCCTTGGCCTCCATAAGGATCCCGAACCGTGATCCACGATGGGGGGTCCACCGGTGTGGTGTCGGCAGCCGGGAACGAGGCATGGGCATGCATCGACAAGAACGTCGCCAGAACGGCTAAGACCCGTACGCTCGCCGAAAGAAGACCAGCCGCCGTGAAGCGCCTGCGCTCAATCCGAATGAACAGATTCCAGCAGCGCGGCGCAGCCGCGTCCGCAGATCGACCCCGGAGGGCCTCATTCCATGTTTTCATTGTTGTTCGACCCCTCCCGACCCACGACGCATACCGTCCACCGAAACGTCGGCGTGACGAGTGGGCCTGGAGTCCTCCCTAAGTTCCGCACAAGCGGGCTATCGATTGTTCGAGCGCATGCAGCACATCGCGGAGGCACTCTAGGTGTGCGCTCGCCTGGAGGTCAATCCTGTTCATTTCGTCAATGTGTCATCGCTGCCACGAAGTGGACGAGGTCATCTGGCGTCTAGAACCGAACCCATCTAAAGTCCCGCCCCACAAATCAGGGGGGGCTCTTTTGGAAAGCGCGACCGCCAGCGTCGATGAGGACTGGCGCATCCACACGTCGAGTTCTGCGCCAGCAATGGCTCGCGACCGACGATCACATCACTCCTCGGGCTTCACCCTCCTAGAGCTCCTCGTGGTGGTTGTCATCATCGGCCTGCTCGCTGGGCTGGTGGTGCCGCGCTACTTCGATACCGTCGGCAAGTCGAAGGCCAAGATCGCCCGCGCACAGATTGACGCGTTGGAGAAGGCTGTGGAGCAGTACCGACTCGATGTGGGACGACTGCCTACTGCAGATGCAGGATTGAGCGCATTGCTCACCGCTCCGCCCGGCACGCCGAAGTGGCAAGGGCCTTACCTGAAAAAGGGGGTGCCTCTGGATCCTTGGGGGAATGCATACGTGTACACGCTTTCGCCAGACGGTCGCGAAATGGATATCTTGTCCTACGGCTCCGACGGAAAGCCGGGCGGCGATGGGGACGCCAGCGACATCTCGCTGGCGACTGCGCCGCAATAGGGCTGGCGTCCATGGATCTGAAGCGATTCCGTGTGGTGGCGATCGACGTGCGCGGGTTGGTGTGCCGACACGAGGTTCAAGGCGAAAGCGTTGAATCGGCCTGCGCTGCACTGACCGAACAGGGGTTCACGATCGTCGAAGCGGCACACCAGGATGGCCTGATGCCGAAAGCGCGCTTCTCTTGGACCGGGCCGGCGTTTCACGCAGGCGTGTTCGCGGAAGACCTGGCGATGCTGCTCGGGGCGGGCATGACCATCACCGACGCGTTGAACGTGTTGTCCATGCGTGAGCAATCCAGCGCCGGCCAACGCCTACTGGCGCAAGTGATCGAATCTCTGCGCGGGGGACAGGCATTGTCGCAGGCGCTGGGCGAGCATGAAGAAGTATTCCCCGCCCTGCTCGTCTCCACCATAGCGGCCAGTGAACAAACGGGTGATCTGGTGTCTGCGCTGGAAAGGTATGCCGCCCACCAAAGAAGCTTCCGCGCACTGCGTGATCGCGCGGTGGGTGCATGCGTCTATCCGCTCCTCCTGCTCGCCCTGGGCACCGTGATTTTCCTGTTCCTGGTGTTTGCGGTCATCCCGCGGTTCTCGCGCCTTCTCGACGGCACGACCGGCGACTTGCCTTTCCTCTCGGCGATGCTGTTGTCTTGGGGCAGGCTGCTCGATGAGAACCCCACCGTCTACGGCCTGGCCATCGCCGCGCTGTTTGCGGCCGCTGGTGCGTGCTGGACGGCTCTGCGAAGCCGCGAGACGCGCGCCAGGCTCATTGCGGGGATTCCGATCATTTCGCGCCTGGTGCGCGAGTTTCGCCATCTGCAGATGTACCGCAGCCTGTGCCTGCTGACGGGGGGGGGCATCCCGCTCGTTCACGCACTCGCGTCCAGTCGCGTGCTGCTGGACCCGCACGATCAGATCCGCCTTGCGCACGGCATGAGGGCGATCTCGAACGGCGCTTCCATCAGCTCGGCGCTCGCGGAATGCGGCCTGGCCGATCCGGTGGCAACGGGCATGCTGGCCGCCGCGGACAAGACGGGCACGCTGCCCCAAATGCTGGACCGCATTGCCGGCTTCTACGAAGCCGCGCTCACGCGCAACATCGAAGTGGCCAGCCGGCTGATCGAGCCCCTGTTGATGATCGCGATCGGCACCGTCATCGGCGGGCTGGTGCTGCTGATGTATCTGCCGATCTTCGATCTGGCGTCGCGGATCGGGTGACCCAGTGAAGCTGCGAGAAGAAGGCGTTCTGATGCCTACCGCGGGCAGCACTGCGGCAATGACATCGCTTGGGCCTATGGTCGCGGCCGGACTGCCGCCATTGGCTTTTGACGATCTGGCCTCTTTCGAGATCGACCTGACACTCTGCTCGGTGGCCGAGTGCCGCAGCCGGTACGGAATGATCGGCCGCTTCCGCGGCGCCGATACGAATCACGCCCCGGAAGGTTTGTGCGCGATCTTCCTCGACTCGCTGGACCTGCAGCGCCAGCAATGGTTCGAATTCCGGCTGGAGGCCACGCCTTTCGTGGAAAGGTACGTCGTCGAGGAACCGGTGCTGGCGCGTTACCTGGATTCCGTCGAGGAGCGTGTGCGGGTCCTCGACAGTCTCCACGTGCCAGTATCTCCACCCGGGCAGGAAGCCCGTTCGCCAGGCGTGGAGCTCTCCTTGTCAGGCATCGAGGGCGAGACCAACTCGGTCGTGCGCCTGGTCAATTCGACCCTGTACGACGCGTTGCGCTCGGAAGCTTCGGACATCCATCTGGAGCAGCACCGGGAAGGCCTGCACGTGAAGTACCGCATCGACGGCGTGCTGCATCTCGCAAAGAGCATCGAGGGCGGCCAACTGATCGCCGAGCAAGCCATCTCGCGCATCAAGGTGCTGGCGGACCTGGACATCTCCGAGCGCCGCATTCCGCAGGACGGCCGCTTCAAGATTGTCCACGGCGGGCGGGATATCGACCTTCGCGTCTCCATCATGCCCAGCCTCTTCGGCGAAGACGCGGTGCTGCGTGTATTGGACCGCAAGCACATCGCGCGCGGCGAAGGCCGTCTCACGCTGGATGCATTGGGCTTCGACGAAGCAACCAAGAGGTTCGTCCGGCGTTCAGCCAAGCTTCCGTACGGCCTGCTGTTGGTGACGGGCCCCACCGGCAGCGGCAAGACAACCACGCTGTACGCGGCGCTGTCGGAGATCTACACCGGCGAAGACAAGATCATCACGATTGAGGACCCGATCGAGTACCAGCTGTCGGGCATCCTGCAGATTCCGGTCAACGAGAAAAAGGGCCTGACTTTCGCGCGCGGCCTGCGGTCCATCTTGCGGCACGATCCCGACAAGATCATGGTGGGTGAGATCCGCGACAGCGACACGGCGCACGTCGCCGTGCAGGCGGCGCTCACCGGCCACCAGGTGCTGACGACGGTGCACGCGAACAACGTGTTCGACGTGATTGGGCGCTTCGCCAACATGGGCGTGGACACCTACAGCTTCGTCTCGGCGTTGACGGGGGTAATGGCGCAGCGCCTGGTGCGCACGCTGTGCCCGAAATGCGCCAGGCCCGCGGCAGGTGGGCAGCGCCTGGCCGTGGGATGCGAGCACTGCCGAGGGTCGGGCTACAAGGGGCGGCGCGCGCTGGCCGAAGTCCTGCCAATGGACGACGAGCTGAGGGACCTGTTGGTCAACCGTGCGTCCATCACCAGGATCAAGCAGCAGGCGGTGCGCAACGGCTTTTCAGGGCTGCGGGCGTGTGCACTGCAGTTGGTGGCGGATGGCGCCACCACGCTGGAAGAAGCCGAGCGGATCGCACCGGAGGAACTGGCGTGAGCACGGCCCTCCACCTGGACATCGGGGCATCGACGGTTCACTCATGGCTACGGCAGGACGATGGCTACTCGCGCCGGCTGCTGCGGTTGCTCGGGCGCAAAACCAATGAGGCGCCGGCCCCTCAGCCTCACGTCGCCGCATATCACCCTGAACGAAACCCGGTGGACGCAGCGGAAGCCGCATGCGACGAAGCATTGAGTCTCGCTCAAGGTCCGAGCACGGCCGTTTCAGGGCTTCACGTACAGCTTGGTTTCCGTTTCTCGCGCGTCGGGCTCATCGAGACCGGCCAGATCGACTCACGGCATCGCGTACGCGATGCCGGCGAGGCGATCGGCGGGGCGTGGCTCAAGGCAGTGCTGGGCATGGACCCGCAAGGGTGGCTGCTAAGGTGCGAGCCTTGCGGCCCCACCGGGATGCTGCTCTCGTGCGTGAAGGCCGACATCGTCGAGCGGTTGCGCACCTTGGCGGCCAAGCATCGCGTCCCGCTGAAAAGCTGCCGGCCCGCAGCTTTGGAAGGCATGCGTTTGTCCGCTGCGCACGGCGCGGTGGAAGCCGTCACCCTGTGGCAGGAAGAAGAGCCGGAGGCTCACCCGGTTTCGCAGTTTTTCGGCACCCGGCAAGGCCAGCTCGTTTCCACCTGGCGTGGCCGCCTGCCGCGGTGCGACGATCCGCTGCATCCCGCTCTGCTCAGACTCAAGACCGGGGCCGGCATCTCCAGCAACGCAGGGGTAAACATCGTGCGCTGGCCCCGCAGCGCTGCGCCCGGGGCCGTGGACACCTGATGGATTTCGCCCACCCCCGCCGCGTCGCCCCCGCCTGGCAGTGGGGCGTGCTGATGCTGTCGGCTGCCCTGCTCGCCGGAGCGTGCATGTACCTGCAGGTACAGCAAGCCGAACTGCGGCACGCGCAGCAGACCCTGGCCAGCGAACGCACTGCCTTCGCCAGTCAGGCGCGCGCGTCCACCAACCACGCCAGCGCGACCGTCGATGCCACCGCCCTGAAACGCATCAAGGCTATCTACGCGACGCTCGATCTGTCTTGGACACCGATCTTTGAATCGCTGGAGAACGCGCGCACAGGCACCAACAATCGGGTGAGGATCGCCAGCATCTCGCACGTGCTGGACGACGGTGGCGAGTTCCGGTTCCATCTTTCGGGTAGTGCAGCCGACCAGACAGCGCTGCTCCAGTACGTTCGCACCTTGGGCGAACTGGGCACCTCGAAGGCGACGCTGCTCACCCAGAAGCCGGAGCCCGGCCAGCCAGGGCTGGCGTTCACCCTCGAAGTCGCGTGGAAGCAATCGGCCGCCGACAGCCGCCGCAACTGAGATGAGCGCGATCGACTTCTCCGTGCTTCGCGGCTTGCGCGATCGGGTTATGGGTGCAGCGCCCAGGCCCATGCTGCTGAGTGCCGTCGTCGCCCTCGCGGCCGTCGTCGTGGGCGTCACCGGATGGGACACGAGGAAAGAATCTCTGGCCGTGCAGGACAAACTCGCGAAGCTGAAGGAACGGCACGCGGCGGAAGTGCGCAAGCCGCAACCCGTGGAACCCTTGGCCGCATTGGCGCCTTTCGGGTCGCACCTGGATGACCTCGACAGCCTGTTCCAGCTCGTGGCGCGGCACCACCTCACCGGCGCCACCGCCACGTATTCCAAGGAGCAACTGCGCGAAGCGCGCATCGTGCTGCGGCGGGTGGAACTGCCGCTGGACGGCAGCTACGCCGACGTGAAGGCATTCGCCGCGGACGTCCTGCGCAAATCGCGCAATGCCTACATCAGCGCCTTTCGCGTCGACCCGCCGGCCGCGCAGTCTGCGTCACCCAGGTTCGTGCTGCAGTTGACTTACGTCTATCGCGACATGGAGGCCGGGGATCCGGTGCGCTGATGGCGATGTCTCGTCAGGCCTGGTTCGTCATCTGCGGCATCGCGCTGCTGGTCGGCGCGTGGATCGCCGCGTCGAAAGATCCGGCACCCAAGCTGAGCTCATCCGCAAAAGCTCCGGCCGCAAGAGGCTCGCCTCTGCCTCCACCTGTTGAAGCATCGGCAGACGCATTCAGGCTTTCCACCACGGAGCGCCTGTCCGATGCCATCAGCGCGGACCCGTTCGCACCGCTCGAATCTGTGGCCGGCGCCAAGCAAGCCGCGGCATCCAGCCCGGCTAAGGTCAAGGTGGCCAAGAAGCCGGTACCGGCACCCGTCATCGCTGCTGCGCCGCCCCCTGCCCCACCACCGCTTCCGGCGGTCAATGTCATCGGAAGCATCAGCGGCGCCGACGTGGGCGGCGGCAAGCCGGTCGCTTTCGTGCAGTACCAAGGCTCGATCTATCCCGTGTCGGAAGGCGACGTGCTGGCCGGCGCCTACAAGGTCACGGCGTTCTCGCAAGGCCGGCTCGAGCTCCTTCATCTTTCCACCCAGCAGAAGCAGGTCGTCAACCTGCCGCCACCATGACGCCGCACCCACATTCGCCACCTCTTCGTCTCGCCCTGCTCACCGCGGCCGTGCTTCTGGCCTTGGGCGGCTGCGCGTCAGTCGAGAACGCGAAAGGCCGGGTCCAGATGAAGACCGGGCATGTGGATGAGGGAATCGAATCGCTGGAGAACGCCACACGGATGGCGCCCACCGACGCGGAGTTCAAGCTCGACTACCTGCTCGCGCGCGAACGCACAGTCCAAGAAGTGCTTGCCATCTCCGACAAGCTGCGGGCGGAAGGCAAGCTGAACGAAGCCTTGGTGGGCTACGAGCGCGCCCAGAAGATGGATCGCGGCAATGCCCGCGCCATCACTGGCGCCGCGTCTATCCGCCAGGACATTCGCAACGACAAGGCCCTTGCCAGCGGCGAAGCCTTCTTGGCACAAGGCAAGCCAGAACTGGCCCTGGACCGCGCCAGCCAGGTGCTGGAAGAGCATCCGCAGAATCGTCGCGCTCGCACCCTGCGCGACGCCGCGATGGATGCCCAAGCCGCGTCCGAACAGGAGAGATCCAAGGCCGCAGCCGCAAGGGCGATCCTGGAAAAACCCGTTACGCTGCAATTCAACGACGCGCCTTTGCGGCAGGTGTTCGAGGCATTGTCCAAGTCAACGGGCCTGAACGTGCTGATGGACCGCGACGTGAAGCCGACTTCGCGCGCGACCATCTACGTCAAGGACATCGCTGTGGGCGATGCCATCGACTTCATCTTGCTGCAGAACCAGTTGGAGAAGCGGGTGATGAACGGCAACACCATCATCGTCTACCCATCGGTTGATGCAAAAAAAGCGGAATACGAAGACCTGACCATCCGCTCGTTCCAGGTCACGAATGCCGACATCCGCTACCTCAGCAACCTGCTCAAGACCATGCTCAAGCTGCGCGAGGTGGCAGCTGACGAGCGCAGCGGAATCCTGGTGGTGCGCGACACCCCGGAGCGCATCCGCGTCGCGGCCCGGCTCATCGCAATGCACGACGTCGCCGATCCGGAGATCATGCTTGAAGTGGAGGTCCTGGAGGTCACCAGCACGAGGCGCAGCAACCTTGGTGTGGTGCCGCCAGGCGGCATCTCGGTGAGCACGCCGACCTCGGTGACGACTTTGGGCCAGCTGAAAGCGCTGGGTACCAACGATCTTCTGGTTTCGCCGCTGTCCGCCACGATCAACTTCAAGCTGGAAGACAGCGACACCAAGCTCCTGGCCAGCCCGCGCATCCGTGCTCGCAACCGCGAAAAGGCAAAGATCATGATCGGTGACCGCGTGCCGACGATCACCAACACGGTCACCCCGATCAACACCGGCTCTTCGGTGGTGACGGGCAATGTCAGCTACCAAGATGTCGGCCTGAAGCTGGAGTTTGAGCCGAACGTCTATGCGAACAACGAAGTCGGCATCCGTGTAGCACTGGAAGTCTCGAGCATCGCTGCGGAGTTCACCGACCCTCAAGGCGGCCGTGCTTATCAGATCGGCACGCGCAACGCCACGACCAACTTGCGGCTGAAGGACGGCGAGACGCAGATCCTTGGCGGCCTCATCACCGACCAGGACCGCAACGTCGCCAGCAAGATACCGGGGCTGGGGCATCTGCCCGTCGTGGGCAGGATCTTCGGCAACAACGATGGCCGGGCGGACCGCAGCGAGATCATCCTGGCGATCACGCCGCGCATCGTGCGTAACCTGCCCGCGTCCGCTGCTGCCGATCGCGCCATCTACAGCGGCAGCCTCAACGCGATCCGGGACAGGCCGATCCTCGCTGAGCCGCTCAGCGGGCTGAAGTTGGCTTCTCCAGTGCTGGAAGGAGCTGCTGCACCGGTGAACGCCGCGGCGCAACCAGCGAGTGGCGGCGTGATCTTCAATTCGGCGCCAACCGGGTCTGCGACTAGCCCCGCAGCGCCCTCAGCACCGACGACGCAAGCCCCTAACGCGGCGCAGGGTCTTCCTGTACCGCCGCCCATGTTCGTTCGCCCCTCGCCCGCCACGAAATGAAACTGCGGCCGCCATGGCAGTCAGTCACGGCATCTGCGTGCCTGGGGTACACGTTCGTCGAACTGTTGATCGTTCTAGCACTTATCGCTTTGCTGCTTGGCATTGCGTTTCCCCGCTATACGTCGGCAGTGGACGGTGCCAAGGAGCGCGCCCGCGCCCAGAACCTGGACACGTTGCGTGACGCGCTGGACAAGTTCCGCGCCGACCAGGGCCGCTACCCTGCCGAGTTGGCCGAATTGGTTCAGAAACAGTATCTGCGGAAGATCCCGCTGGACCCGGTGACTGGCACCAGCCAGTGGCGACTTGTGCCAACAGCGCAGAAGGCGGATGGAGGTATGGTGGACATACTTCCACCGGAAGATTTGTTGCCGGCGTCACCGGTCCCAGCGGAAGCTCCCACGTGATCACCCGTAAGCGAAGTGTCGGGTTCACACTGGTGGAATTGCTGGTCACGCTGGCCATCATCGCAATCGCCGCCAGCGTGATCCTTCCGCTCGCTACCGTGGTGGCACAGCGGCAGAAGGAAGCGGAGCTGAGAACAGCGCTCATCGCCATCCGCACGGCGCTGGATCGCTATAAGGCAGCGGCCGACTCCGGGCAAATCGACAAGCCGACAGGCAGCTCCGGGTACCCGCCAAATCTCGAGGTGCTGGCCATCGGTGTGCCCCGCAGCGCGGCGGCCGGCATCAACGCCACCCCGCTTGTCTTTCTGCGCCGCGTGCCGCGGGACCCCTTTCATCCCGACCGCACCGTACCAGCGGCACAGACATGGAATGTCCGCAGCTACGGCTCGCCGCCGGACGATTTCCACCCAGGCGCGGACGTATTCGACGTCAGTTCGCAATCAGAGCAGCCGGCACTGGACGGCAGCAAATTGAAGGACTGGTAAGGTGGCCCACCGCCGCAACGCCCAATCCGGTGTCGCGCTCATGGGTGCGCTGGTCTTCCTCTTGCTGCTCACGCTCCTTGGCGGCTTGATTGTCGAGAGCGCACAAACGCAGAAGCGCCGCAGTGATGAAGAGCAATTGCTGTTCGCCGGCGATCAGATCCGGCGCGCGATCCTTTCGTACTACAACACTGTGCCGACAGGACGGGGAAGAAGTCTTCCGGATTCGCTTGACAGCTTGTTGGAAGACCGCCGGTTCCCAACACCCATGCGCCACCTCCGCCGGCTCTACCCGGACCCGATGACCGGCAACGCCGACTGGGAGTTCGTACGCGAAGGCGGCGGAATCGTGGGCGTCCACAGCCGCGCCTCACAGAAGCCGTTCAAGCAGGCGGAATTCTCAACGCCGTACGAGACTTTTTCGGGAGCGACTTCATATGAGAGCTGGGTGTTCCGAATCCAACGTTGATAGCACCTGATCGCGTTCAGTGGGGATGGTGCGCGCTTGAGTCGGGAGGGCGCGATTCCTGGCTTTCGACTTGCAACCAATGTCGAGGCGCCGAAAACGCGATGGGAGCGCGCGCACGATCAAATGAAAGCACGCTCGAAGCGCGTAGCCCTGAGAGCGCCAACCGTGCGAAACACCAAGACAAGATCGCAGTCCAGGAATACCGCATCGCTGTTCTCGCGCTCATTGGGCGACAGCGTGTAGACGTACGCATTACCCAAGGCCGGGGGCACTGCCTTTTTTGACGTGCCAAGCGGCGCGGTGAGCAGTGCGTCCAATCCTGCATCAGCAGTAGGTAACGCTATAGCGATCCCAACGGTCTGCAGCTCTGCTGACGCCGTGGGGGTCATGCCCGGGCTTACCCGGACAGCGGCCACGTGAACGAAGACGCCACTGCTGCGACGGTAATACCGCAGCCCGCGCAGCAGAGCTGGCCTAAGGGTTGAGTTCCGGTGCGCGTGCCATGCACTCATTCGTTTGCATGAGTTACCCCACAGTAGCCTGGTCCTAGATTGCCACCTGTGAGGTCTAGCTTAGTGATCAGTATTCAACACCTTCGGTGTTTACTTAATAAAGATGAATTCTCTTGGGAGGAATGTGAAGAATCTTAAGTGCAGCGCCAGCCTTCTGGTCATTCTTGCAGGGCTGGGTACGGTGCCTGCGAGAGCGGAGAAGCTTTTACTGTGGTCCACAGGCTATAACGGAGATATTCCAAAGGAAGAGCGGTATCCGCGATTGGACCCGGATGAAGCATGCGAGCTATCCTATCGCTATATATTTAAGGGGTCCATTTACTCCCATAGCTACGTTGTCTCCCCCCCTCGGTGGGAAGGGGACACATGGGGGCTCCAGTGCTTTGGTACCTGGGACGGTCGACCATTTGATGATTCTGGATCCGGCCAATGGTTCGATGTCGATATTGCGGACGTTGTTCCCCCACCGAAGGCATCGTGTTCAAGTCCGCTGGTGGGCAATCCGATCGAACCACTTACAGGCGCCAAACGAGAGGAGATTGGAACTGGGCTGTCACTAGCAGGTATTCCGCTCGTTCTCACCTACGACAGCACGACGAGGTCAGGTTTACGAGCATATGCAAGACCTGCAGCCGCAGCGAAACCGTTGGTCGTTGGAGAGCTGTGGTCAAGTTCGTTCCACCAGCGCCTGATTGTTGGGGCCCAAGGGAAGGTCCTCGTAGCAAGGCCCGACGGAACGGCTGTCAGCTTTTCGGCGGATGGCGCCGGGGGATATTTGCCAAACCCTGGCCACGCTGACCGGCTGCTGAAGCTCGGCACTGGCTTCCGGTACCTGGACATGGTCAGAAGGGCGGTGGAAACGTATAACGCCGCCGGGCTGCTGCAGGAGATAGCGTTTTCTGGCGGAAAGCGATTGGCATTCGTTTACTCCACGGCATCGACTTCTGCGGACATCGCTCCCGCACCGGGCTATCTCACCGAGGTGCGGGACCAATCGGGCAGGTCATTGACGTTTTCGTACCGCCTGCCTGCCGGTGCGGCGCCTGCAACCGGCGGTCTGCTGCGGCGTGCTGCGAACAGTCAAGGCGAGGCCATCTCGCTCACGTTCGATGGAGCCGGCAACCTTACTCAGCTCACGAATCAGGATGTCTCTGTCAAGACGTTCCTCTACGAGATCAGTGCATTGCCTTGGGCTCTAACCGGCATCCAGAACGAGCTGAACGTCCGCTTTGCCACGTTTTCCTATGACGCGGCCGGCAGAGCGATCTCGACGGAACACGCCGGTGGCGTGGAGAAATACTCGGTCAGCTATCAAGTAGCACCAGAGCCCAAGAATGAGGAGCAGTACGGCAGCGCGGGATCGCGCATGCAGATCGTTGTGCAGCACAAGTGGGTAACGCCTTCCGGCATACAGATCACCGACCCGGGTGGCACGGTGCGCACCATCGGCGCCGTCGATGTGAACGGTCGGCCTCAACTCGCATCCAACAGCCAACCTGCTGGCAGCGGATGCAGCGCTGCGACCTCGGCTCAGACCTATGACAGCGACGGCAATCTGGCGAGCCGCGACGACTTTGATGGCCACCGCAGCTGCTACGTCCAAGATCCCGCTCGAGTCCTGACGCTGACAAAGGTGGAGGGTCTTGCAAGCGATCAATCGTGCTCGCAGGTGCTCGCCAGCGGAGCGGCGTTGCCTGCCGGAAGTCGAAAGATCAGCACCCAGTGGCACCCGGACTGGCCGCTGGAGCGGCAGGTCGCCGAGCCGGGCAGGATTCGCACCTTTGTCTACAACGGACAACCCGACCCAACCAACAACAACGCGATCGCGTTTTGTGCCCCCAGATCGGCGACGCTGCCTGACGGAAGGCCGATCGCGGTGTTGTGCAAGGAAGTCCATCAAGCAACGAAGGACTCCAGCGGTGCACAGGGATTTGCTGCGGAGCTTGACCAAACCATTGAGCCGCACATCACTGAGTGGACGTACGACACCAGAGGAAGCGTCAACTCCATTGCAGAAGGCGGTATCCCGCGCGCGACGTACTTCTACTACCAAGACACTTGGTATGAGTCCCCCGCCCCGGACGCCAGGGGCCACGCTGTCGGCGATCTGAACTTTGAGATCAACGGAGTGGGCCATTTCACTCAGTTCTTGGCGTATGACCATGCCGGCCGCTTGGTGAAGAGCGTTGACCCCAAGTCCTCGACCACGGAGTACGAATACACGCCGCGCGGATACGTGTCCAGTGTTGCGGTTACCCCACCCGGGGGCGACCCGCGCACCACCCTGTACAGGTACGACGCCACCGGTGCGCTCTTTCAACTTAGAGCGCCGGATGGATCATCCCGTGGCTACAGCTACGACGCAGCTGGCCGCCTGGTGGGCAGCAGCAGCTCGCAAGGCACGCGCGTGGAGTACACGCTGGACAACTTTGGCAACAGGGTAATGGAGCAGCAGCTGGGTGCCGGCGGCGAAGTCATTCGAAAGATCACCCGAACTTTCGATGCGCTGAACCGAGTCGAGAGCGTGCAAGAGGAGGCGCAAAAATGAGCAAGGCAGTTTCACTGACATTGCGCGCAATGCGCTCCGGCCTTCGCCGTCGTGGTGGGAGAAGCTCGATCGCTCGAGGGGTGCCCGCACGACCGTCAGCCCGCGTCGCGGCGGCGCTCATGTTGCTCGCCTCAGGTGTTGCCTCGGCCGAGCCTGCGATCTGGCGATACGGCTACGACCCCCTCGATCGCCCCACGACGATCGTGAGCCCTATCGGGCAGACCACACACATTTACTACGACGCGCTGGGCCGCCCGCAGCAGATGCAACAGCCGGCCAACACTGGCGAGACCACTCCTACAGTCACGGACCTGGTCTACGACTTGGGAGGTGCGCTCAAGAGCGTCAAGGATTCGCGCGGCGTCACCACAAACTACGTACGCGACGGCTTGCGGCAAACGCGCACTCAGAACAGCCCGGACAGCGGCGACACAAGCGTGACCTACGATGCCCGAGGCCGTGTTCGCACGCGCACCGATGCACGCGGGCGTACAGCCACGCTCACCTACGATGCCTTGGACCGGATTGTCAAAATCGTAGCTGGCGCTGCAGCGCCCATTTCGTTTGAGTACGACGGGGGCGACGCTCCGTACTCGGGCGCGACTGGCCAGCTCACCAAGATGACAGATGCGTCTGGCCAGACCACTTTCGACTTCGACTCGGCTGGAAGGCTCATCCGCAAAACCTCGATCATTGCGGGAAAGGCCTTCACTGTGGCGTACAGCTGGGGAGAGAGTGGCCCGGAGCTGGACAAGCTGATTGGCATCACATACCCAAGCGGCAGCCGCGTGAACTACGGTTACTCCCGCAGCGGAGTGGTCGAAGTTTCCGTTACACCGGTAAGTGCCGATGGCGCAGGCCTCAGCGCATCCAGCTTGCCGCTCTTGAGTGAGGTAAGCCAAAGTGGTGAACAAATAACCGGGTGGTCCTGGTCAGACGGAACGCGCAGAACCATCGACTACGACGGGCGTGGGTTCGTGTCTGGCTACAACCTCGGAAACCCACTCGGAACTGGGGCCGCGGCAGGCATGCAGCGCACTTTGCAGCGGGACGCGGCAGGTCGCATTCTGGGCTTCACACACACCAGCAATGGTCAGCCCTTGGTCGCACTGGATCAGTCCTTCACCTATGATGATCTGGACCGCCTGGTATCGGCCGTGCAGGGCAGCACGGCCACTCAGTACAGCTACGACAGCACCGGAAATCGCACCGCACGCACCATCGCGGGCGTCAGGTACGACAACACCATCAGTGCGAACAGCAATCGTCTTGTGCAAGTGCGCGATACCATGGGGACTGCAACGATCGCGCACGACGCCATGGGAAACATCATCGGCGACGCAAGTTCGACCTATGTTTACAACGACATGGGCCGACTGAGTAGTGCATCAGGTGCCGCAGGCACAGTAGCGTACTCCTACAACGGCTTTGGGCAACGCGTTGCAAAGAACGGACCGACCAACCTGGTGCCCACTGGATCGGGCTTCTTTGTCTACGACGAAGGCGGTAGGCTCTTGGGCGAGTACGGTGCAGATGGCACACCGCTGTATGAAACCGTCTACTTGGAGCAGATTCCTGTCGGCGTCATGAAGCTCAACGGCACCGCCGCAGGCAACAACCTGTCTGTGAGCCTGTACAACGTGTACACCGACCACATCGCCGCCCCCCGGGTCATCACCCGTCAGGATCAAAGCATCGTCTGGAGGTGGGACACAGCCGAAGCCTTCGGCTTCAGCTCTCCTGACCAGAACCCCAATGGGCTGGGAGCCTTTGTCTACAACCAGCGCTTTCCTGGGCAGGTCTTCGATGCCGAAACCGGACTCTTTCAGAACTGGTACCGGGACTATGACCCTCGGCTCGGCCGATATCGGCAAAGCGATCCCATCGGGCTCAGTGGCGGCATAAACACCTACGCCTACGCATACGGAAACCCGCTGAGATACGCGGACCCGCTCGGACTATATACGGAAGTCGTCTTTTGGCGTGGCGTAGGTGGAGGTGAGTCGCAGTTCGGCCATATCTCGACCAATATCAACGGCGAAAATTATTCATGGGCACCGCCAGGGCAATGGGACACTAAGTATCCCTCTGCATCAGATTACAACGCGCGACAACAAATGTTCCGAGATGGCAGCGGAGTGATACTGAACTTGACACCCGAGCAGGAAAAGGCGCTTGCCGCCTGCATGAAAGCGGCGAGTGGCAGCTACAACGTGATCTCAAATAACTGCGGAACATCTGTTCAAGACTGCTTGCAGAAGGTCGGTGTTCAGTTTAACAAAGCTCTTCGGCCCGTATCAATCTACGAGAGCTTGCGCGACTCTCCTTCGGCTATCGGCAATACGATTTACCCGGGGCCGGAAAGAAACGGCGAGCCTCTCGACAATCCATCTGTTTGGGGCTTCTGATGATCTGGCGAAGCCTTGTTGTCGCCACTGCCGTGTTGTCAGCTTTCGTGGCGGTCATTGTGGGCGTCTTTGGTGGGCATAGGGTGATCTTGGTCGCAAAAGGCGAAGTTGCTATCGATAACTATCCTGTCCCGGGGCCCGTACCCATCATGCGGATGATCGCCGGTCAGCGCGCGAACGTTCTTGGTTGTGATGACCTGAAGTCATATCCGGCCATACATGTGCGTCTGACTGATGGAACTGAGGGCTATGTTATTGACGGCGCATACGAGTTGAATTCGGCGCCCATCTGGCATTTCAACGGCAGCCCGGTAACGTTCTTCTGTCCATAGCCCAACTTCTCGGGATGCGTGCGCCTCCCACCGAGGACGGGCAGGTCCGCATGGTCATGCCGGCTCTCCTCTCGCCGGAGCAGGCCGTCAAAGAAGCTTCCTAGTGGTGACGACCTCGAGGCATGGAATGTTCGCAGCTACGGCTCGCCTCCGGACGATTTCCACCCAGGCGCGGACGTGTTTGACGTCAGTTCGCAATCAGAGCAGCCAGCACTGGACGGCAGCAAATTGAAGGACTGATAGGGTGGCCCACCGCCGCAACGCCCAATCCGGTGTCGCGCTCATGGGGGCACTGGTCTTCCTCTTGCTGCTCACACGGCGGCTTGGGTTGTCGAGAGCGCACAAACTCAGAAGCGCCGCAGCGACGAAGAGCAATTGCTGTTCGCCGGCGACCAGATCCGGCGCGCGATCCTCTCGTACTACAACACCGTGCCGGCAGGACGTGGAAGAAGTCTTCCGGACTCGCTGGACAGCTTGTTGGAAGACCGCCGGTTCCCAACACCCATGCGCCACCTCCGCCGGCTCTATCGAGACCCGATGACCGGCAATGCCGACTGGGAGCTCGTCCGCGATGGGGCGGAATCGTTGGCGTCCACAGTCGGTCCTCCCAGAAGCCGCTCAAGCAGGCGGAATTCACAGTGCCGTACGAAGGCTTTTCGGGGGCGACTTCGTACGAGGGCTGGGTTTTCCGAATTCAACGCTGACTGGCGTCCTCCCATAAGGCGCTGGATCACGGTGGACGATGCTGGGCCTTAAAAGACAAAAGGCCTTGATTTCTCAAGGCCTTTACTTTCGAGGATTTCGTTGGACCCGTGTGGACGGGTCCTTGGCGGAGCAGGAGGGATTCGAACCCTCGATACGGGAGACCCGTATACCGGATTTCGAGTCCGGCGCATTCGACCACTCTGCCACCGCTCCTGAATTCGGTCATCGCGTGGTGCGAAGCCTTGGATTCTAGCGCAGCTCCGGCCCCCGCTCAGGCGCCTCAGGCACCCAACCGGGCCAGTCCACCCAGGTAGGGCCGCAGCACCTCGGGCACGGTCACCGTGCCGTCGGCGTTCTGGTAGTTCTCCAGCACCGCGACCAGCGTGCGGCCCACCGCCAGGCCCGACCCGTTGAGCGTGTGGACGAGTTCGTTCTTGCCTTGCGCGTTCTTGAACCGCGCCTGTAGGCGGCGGGCCTGGAAGGCTTCGCAGTTGGAGACCGAGCTGATCTCGCGGTAGGTGTTCTGCGCGGGCAGCCAGACTTCCAGGTCGTAGGTCTTGGCGGCGCCGAAACCCATGTCGCCGGAGCAAAGCAGCATCACGCGGTAGGGCAGCGCCAGCTTCTGCAGGATGGCTTCGGCGTGCGCGATCATCTGCTCCAGCGCTTCGTAGCTCTTGTCGGGGTGCACGACCTGCACCATCTCGACCTTGTCGAACTGGTGCTGGCGGATCATGCCGCGCGTGTCGCGGCCGGCACTGCCCGCTTCGGAACGGAAGCACGGCGTGTGCGCCGTCAGCTTGATGGGCAGCTGCGATTCGGCCAGCACTTCGTCGCGCACGAAGTTGGTCAGCGTCACTTCGCTGGTGGGAATGAGGTACAGCGCCTGCTTGTCCTCTTCCGTCAGGCCTTCCTGCCCGCCCTTGCTGACCGCGAACAGGTCGGCTTCGAACTTGGGCAGCTGGCCCGTGCCGCGCAGCGTGGCCTCGTTGACGATGTAGGGCGTGTAGCACTCGGTGTAGCCGTGCTCGCGCGTCTGCGTGTCCAGCATGAACTGCGCAAGGGCACGATGCAGCGCGGCGATCTGCCCGCGCATGACGGTGAAGCGCGAACCGCTGAGCTTGATGCCGGTGTCGAAGTCCAGGCCCAGGCCCTCGCCCACGTCGACGTGATCCTTCACCGGGAAGTCGAACGTGCGCGGCGTGCCCCACGAGCGCACCAGCTGGTTGCCATGCTCGTCCGCACCCACCGGCACGCTTTCGTGCGGCAGGTTGGGGATGGCCGCCAGCATGGCGTTGAGTTCGGGCTGGATCTGCTCCAGGCGCGCGGCCGAGCGGTCCAGCTCTTCCTTGATGCTCGCCACCTCGGCCATCACCGCATCGGCGGACTCGCCCTTGGCCTTCAGCTGGCCGATCTGCTTCGACAGCTGGTTGCGCTTGGCCTGCAACTCTTCGGTGCGGCTCTGGATGCTCTTGCGCTCGGCTTCCAGCGACTTGAAGGCCGCCACGTCCAGGTAGGGCTGCGGGTTCTTGCGCGCCTGCAGGCGTGCGACGACCGCATCCAGGTCTTTTCTGAGCAGGGTGATGTCGAGCATTCGGTCGATTCTATTCGGCGCTCCCCTTAGCATCGTGGACCCAACCAACTCCCTGGGAGCAACGCCATGCAGATCGAGGCCTACCTCACTTTCGGCGGCAACTGCGAGGAAGCGCTGAACTTCTACAAGCAGTGCCTGGGCGGCGAGATCACCGCGCTGATGCGCTACGAGGGCACACCCATGGACGGCGCGCAGCTGCCGCCCGAATGGAAACAGAAGGTGCTGCACTCGGTGTTCGACGCCAAGGGTGCGCGCTTCATGGCGTCCGACGCGCCGCCCGGGCAGCCCAAGCCCGCCTATTCGGGCATCACGATGTCGGTGTACGTGCCGGGCCCCGACCATCAGCCTGCAAGCCAGGCCTTCGACGCGCTGTCGCAAGGCGGCAAGGTCACCATGCCATTCGCGCCGCCGTTCTGGGGCGGCCACTTCGGCATGCTCGTCGACAAGTTCGGCGTGCCCTGGATGGTGACGTCCGAGCACTGAGCGGGCGGCGCGCGACGGCGCCGATGCGTTGATTCGCAACGCTCCTACGCGGCCGCGCGGCGGAATCGACGCGACGTTGAAGCGCCGGCGGCCCACACTGGCAAGGAGCCGGTGAGTGCATCCGGCCCGGGGAGCTCGTCATGAAGTACCGCTGGATCGCCGCCGCGCTGCTCTCGGGCATGGGGCTGGCCGCGTGCGCCCGCATCCCGATGGCGGACGACCGCGAAGTCTGGGGCTACACCGGTGGCGCCGCTGTCGCGCTGCACGTTCCCGGCGGCCTGCCAGGCACGCTGGACTGAAGCCGCCGCCCGGCTGTCATGCAGGCGATTGCCGCCGCGGCCGCCTGCCACTAGCCTCACACGGGTTCCATCCAAGGACCCCGGAGGCATCCCATGAACGACCTTTTCTCGCTGCAGGGCCGCGTGGCCCTGGTCACCGGCGGCTCGCGCGGCATCGGCAAGATGATCGCGGCCGGCTTCCTGCGCCAGGGTGCGCGCGTCTACATCACGGCCCGCAAGGCCGAAGCCTGCGATGCGACGGCGAAGGAACTGTCGGCGCTGGGTGATTGCATCTCGCTGCCCGCGGATGTTTCCAGCGTCGAAGCCTGCCGCGCGCTGGCCGCGGAGATCGGCCGCCGCGAACCCGCGCTGCACATCCTGGTGAACAACGCCGGCGCCGCGTGGGGCGAAGCGTTCGAGACCTTCCCCGAGAAGGGCTGGGACAAGGTGATGGACGTGAACGTGAAGACGCCGTTCTTCCTCACGCAGGCGCTCTACGACAAGCTGAAGGCCGCGGCCAGCGCCGAGCGGCCGGCCAAGGTGATCAACATCGCGTCCATCGACGGCATCTCGGTCAATCCGTGGGAGACGTATTCGTACGCGGCCAGCAAGGCGGGGCTGATCCATCTGACCCGGCGCATGGCGCTGCGGCTGGCGCAGGACCACGTGGTGATGAGCGGCATCGCGCCGGGACCGTTCGCTTCCGAGATGAACAAGCAGGCTCGCGACCACGGCGATGAAGTGGCCAGGCACGTGCCGGTGGGCCGCATCGGCAACGACGAGGACATGGCCGGCGCGGCGATCTTCCTGGCCGCGCGGTCGGGGGACTTTGTGGTGGGGGAGACGCTGGTCGTGGATGGGGGTGTGACGCACGCGCGGGGGTAGGCACTGCGATAGCCCTCACCCCACCTCTCTTCCAGAGAGAGAGAGGGAGGGAGGGAGGAAGACGGGGTCAGCCGTTCCAGGCCCAGTTCTGCGGGCCGCGGCTGGCGATCTTCAGCGCGCCGACGCAGTTGCCCAGTTCGGCGCATTTCGCCAGCGGCCAGCCCTGCTCCAGCCCGTGCAGCAGCGCGCCGCGCCAGGCGTCGCCGCAGCCGGTGGGGTCCACCACTTCGGCGGCCTTCACCGGCGGCACCAGCGTCTTCTCGCCGTGGGTCCACACCTCGCAGCCTTCGTGGCCCAGCGTCACCACCAGGCCTTGCACCCGCTTCGAGATGTCGGCCGAACTCCAGCCCGTGCGCTCGCTGAGCATCTTGCCTTCGTAGTCGTTCACCGTGACCCAGGTGGACTGCTCGATGAAGCCCGCGAGTTCCTTGCCGTCGAACATCGGCAGGCCCTGGCCCGGGTCGAACACGAAGGGGACGCCGGCGGCCTTGAACTGCTCGGCGTGCTGCAGCATCGCGTCGCGGCCGTCGGGCGAGATGATGCCCAGCTTGATGTCGGGCCGCGCGGCGATCTTCG
Organism: Ramlibacter humi; assembly: GCF_004681975.1. Lineage (GTDB taxonomy): Bacteria > Pseudomonadota > Gammaproteobacteria > Burkholderiales > Burkholderiaceae_C > Ramlibacter > Ramlibacter humi. Next base: position 31,507 of record NZ_SMLK01000012.1, on the reverse strand, counting down.
TCACGTGCGCCTGCGTCATCGCGCCCGGGTGGAAGGCGGTAATCTGGTTGTTGTCCAGGTCCGTCATGATCATCGCCTGCGCGGTGTAGTGGCCTTCCAGCTGGCGCACGAATTCCGTGCTGATGCCCAGCTGCTTCAGGCGCTGCAGGTACGTGTCACCGTCGGTGCCCAGCGTGGCCATCGGCAGCGGCGTGCCGCCCAGCAGCTTGAGGCTGTACGCGATGTTGCCGGCGCAGCCGCCGAAGTCGCGGCGCAGGCTTGGCACCAGGAACGACACGTTCAGGATGTGCAGCTGGTCCGGCAGGATCTGCTGCGCGAAGCGGCCCTCGAAATTCATGATGGTGTCGAAGGCGAGGGACCCGCAGATGACGGCGGCCATGGTGTTGCTCTCGTTGGAAAAGGAAATCAGGGATAGAAGGCCAGCAGCTTGTAGCCGGCGATGCGGCCGCCGCCGGCCGCGGCGTTCACCGCGACGGCGATGCTGGTGGACCACTCGCCCGCGGCCGCCAGCGTCTCACTCGGCGCGCCCAGCTCGCGCGGCAGCAGCACGCGCTGCAGCACCGGCTGGTCCGACGTGTCGGTCAGCGTCAGTTGCAGCGCGGGCATGGCGACCGGCTGCGCAGCCTGGTTCTTCAGCGTGAAACTCAGGCGATAGGTGTCGCCCCGCAGGCGCGTGAAGCCGCTGTTGTCGATGAGGATGGCGTCGATGCGGTGCGGCGGGCCGATGCGGCAGCCCAGCGGCTTGCACAGCTGCTCCAGCAGCGGCTGCAGGCCTGGATTGGTCGCGGCCAGGCGGTCGCGCTCGTGCACCGCGTACTGCGCGGCCAGCAGGCCGGCCAGTACCAGCGCCAGCAGTACCAGCAACGCGCGCACCAGCGGCCGCCGCCAGAAGGCCTTGCGCCGCGCGGCACGCACGAACGACACGTCCTCCAGCCCGCCCTCGGCATGGAGGGCCGAGTCGGGCACTTCCGAATCGACTTCCTCCAGGCCCGACGGCAGCGGCATGCGCCCGCTCTCGCGCACGAACTCGTACGGCGGATAACCGGAGGATGAGTCGCTGTCGGGCGGCTGCACCGACGGCGGCGCGATCGACGACGGAAACTCGGAATACGGGCTCTCGATCTCGATCACCTCGACCTGCGAGGGGCCGAAATGGCCGTGGCCGTTCGTCGCCGGCGGCGGCGCGGGCGGCAACGGCTGGGGGACGGTGGGCGGCGAAAACTCCGCCGGTACCGTCGGCGGCACCGCGGCTTCTTCGCGCGCTGCCGGCGCCAGCCCGGCTTCCGGCGTCACAAACGGCGGATCGGCCGCCAGCACCGTGGGCGCAGGCACCGGTTCGGCGGGGCGCAGGTGCGCCGTGGCATCGAACACCTCCTGGCAGTGGCCGCAGCGCACCCAGCCGTCGGAGATCTTCAGCTGGTCAGGGACCACGCGGAACATGGTTCCGCAGTTGGGGCACCCCGTGATCAGGCTCATGGGGCGGGCATTGTAGAAGGCCCGCTCAGAGGCTGGCCGTCATCAGGATCCAGCCGTCCTCGCGATCGGACACCTGGAGCTTCGCGTGCGGCGCGTACGCCTGCACCAGTTCGGCTTCCTGGCGCTCGAGGATGCCGGCCAGCACGAGCGAGCCGCCCGCCGCGACGTGGCCGCACAGCAGCGGCGCCAGCACCTTCAACGGCGTGGCCAGGATGTTGGCCAGCACGACGTCGTAGCGGCCCTGCGCGGCATCGGGCAGGCCGACCTTTCGCAGCGCGACTTTGTTCGCCGTGGCGTTGTCGTTCGTGGCGCGCACCGCGGCTTCGTCGATGTCCACCGCGTCCACGGCCGAAGCGCCGAACTTCGCGGCGCCGATGGCCAGGATGCCGGAGCCGCAGCCATAGTCCAGCACCGTCCTTCCTTGCGGCGGATGGGCGGCGATCCAGCGCAGGCACATGCGCGTGGTCGGGTGCGTGCCGGTGCCGAAAGCCAGGCCGGGGTCCAGCCGGATCACCTGCTTCGCCTGCGCGGGCGGCTCGTGCCACGTCGGCACGATCCAGAACTCGGGCGTGATGTCCACCGGCGCGAACTGCGACTGCGTGAGGCGCACCCAGTCCTGGTCGGCGACGGGCTCGATGCCCAGCACCTGCGCGCCGGCGAAGAAGTCCTGCGCCTGCAGCAGGCGCGCGGCCTCTTCGGCGGCGGGACGTTCAGGGAAGAGAGCGAGCACCCGGGAGTGCTGCCACCCTTCGCGCGGCGGCGGCAGGCCCGGTTCGCCGAACAAGGCCTGCTCGGCTTCGGTCTGCGCGTCGGCGTCCTCGACGGACACGCTCAGCGCGTCCAGCGCCTCGAGCGCCTCGCTGACGCTCTCGACCTGGTCTTCGCCGCAGAGGAGGCGCAGCTCGAACATCGCGTCAGCCCGCGTTCAGCGCTTGTGCTGCGACAGCCACTGCTCGAGGTAGTGGATGTTGGTGCCGCCGTCGCAGAACTTGGCGTCCACCATCAGCTCGCGGTGCAGAGGGATGTTGGTGTTGATGCCTTCTACCACCGTCTCCAGCAGCGCGGTGCGCATGCGCGCCAGCGCCTGCTCGCGCGTGTCGCCGTGCACGATGATCTTGCCGATCATCGAGTCGTAGTTGGGCGGCACGAAGTAGTTGTTGTAGACGTGCGAGTCCACGCGCACGCCGGGCCCGCCCGGCGCGTGCCAGGTGGTGATGCGCCCGGGCGAGGGGGTGAACTTGTACGGGTCTTCGGCGTTCACGCGGCACTCGATGGCGTGGCCGTTGAGCACGATGTCGCGCTGCGTGAACGGCAGCTTCTCGCCGGCCGCCACCTGGATCTGCGTCTTGACGATGTCGATGCCGGTGACCAGTTCGGTCACGGGGTGCTCCACCTGCACCCGCGTGTTCATCTCGATGAAATAGAACTCGCCGTCCTCGTACAGGAACTCGAAGGTGCCCGCGCCGCGATAGCCGATCTTCTTGCAGGCGGCGGCGCAGCGGTCGCCGATCTTCTCGATCAGCTTGCGCGGGATGCCGGGGGCCGGCGCTTCCTCGATGATCTTCTGGTGGCGCCGCTGCATGGAGCAGTCGCGCTCGCCCAGGTACACCGCGTTGCGGTGCTTGTCGGCCAGCACCTGGATCTCGATGTGGCGCGGGTTCTGGAGGAACTTCTCCATGTACACCGCCGGATTGCCGAAAGCGGCGCCCGCTTCGGCCTTGGTCATCTGCACCGCGTTGACCAGCGCCGCTTCGGTGTGCACCACGCGCATGCCGCGCCCGCCGCCGCCGCCGGCGGCCTTGATGATCACCGGGTAGCCGATGCTCTTGGCGATGCGGCGGATGGTGGCGGGGTCGTCGGGCAGTTCGCCTTCGGAGCCGGGCACGCAGGGCACGCCCGCCTTGATCATGGCCTGCTTGGCCGAGACCTTGTCGCCCATGATCCGGATGGATTCGGGCGTGGGGCCGATGAACTGGAAGCCGCTCTTCTCCACCCGCTCGGCGAAGTCGGCGTTCTCGGACAGGAAGCCGTAGCCGGGGTGGATGGCTTCGGCGTCGGTGACTTCGGCGGCCGAGATGATGGCCGGCATGTTGAGGTAGCTTTGCGGCGAAGGCGCCGGGCCGATGCAGACGGCTTCCTCGGCCAGCTTCACGTACTTGGCTTCGCGGTCGGCCTCGGAATAGACCATCACCGCCTTGATGCCCAGCTCACGGCAGGCTCGTTGCACCCGCAGCGCGATCTCGCCGCGGTTCGCGACCAGGATTTTCTTGAACATGGGTCGGGTGCTTACCGCGTCACTCGATCACGAAAAGCGGCTGCCCGTATTCGACTGCCTGGCCGTTCTCGCACAGGATGCGGGTGACCGTGCCGGACTTGTCGGCCTCGATCTCGTTGAGGATCTTCATCGCCTCGATGATGCAGATGGTCTCGCCTTCCTTGACCTGGCTGCCCACTTCGACGAACGACTTGGCGCCGGGGCTGGGGGCCCGGTAGAAAGTGCCCACCATCGGCGACTTGACCGAGTGGCCGGCGGGCGCTTCGGCCGGCGCAGGACCGGCGGCTTGCGGGGCTGCGGCCGGCGTGGCAGCAATGGCGGGCGCGGCCATCGTGACCGACGAAGGAGCCATCACCTGCTGCATGGCGCCGCCGCCCTTGACGATCCGCACCTTGCCTTCGGCTTCGGTGATCTCCAGTTCGGAGACGTTGGACTCCGACACCAGGTCGATGAGCGTCTTGAGTTTTCTCAGGTCCATGAGCGGCGCGTTCTTTTGAAAAGGTTCGCGAATTTACAGCAAAACGCCGCGATTTTTACGTTTCTTCGCGTATTTTTCGTCTTCAGCACGCAGCTGAAGAGCGGAGCGAACGCTGTGGAACCTAGCCGGCCGAGGCCCAGGAGTCCAGGTCGGCGGCGGAAAGCTTGCCCATTCTACGCTGCCGTACCTGGCCGTCCGGGCCCAGTACGACGGTGAACGGCAGGCCGCCGGCCAGGTTGCCCAAAGCCTTGGCCAGCTCGGTTCCGCCCAGTCCGGCCATGCCGATCGGGTAGCGGACCGGCGTCCTGGCCAGGAACTGGCGCACGGCGCTGGGCTGGTCGATCGCCAGGCCGACCACCTGCCAGCGGTTGCCGGACTTCTGCTGGAACTGGTCCAGCAGCGGCATCTCTTCCACGCACGGCGGGCACCAGGTCGCCCAGAAATTGAGCAGCATGGTGCGGCCGCGCAGGCTGGCCAGCGCCAGTTCGCCGCCTTGCGGCATGTCGAACCTGGAGTCCCAGAAACCGGCCGGCGGCGCGGAACCCGGGCCAGGCGCGCCGCTCTCCAGCCACCAGGCCAGGCCGGCGCCACCCAGTGCGGCCGCGGCGCCGACACCGCCGATCACCAGGTTGCGGCGGCGGCTGGAGGCCGGCGCGGAAGAAGCAGCTTGGCTCATGCGCCCTCCTCCACCAGCGCCTTCACGGCATTGACGTCGCCGCGCGGGACCCGGCCGCGGGCGTCCGGCTTCAGCGCGCCGCGCAGGTCGTCGTGGTCATAGATCAGCAGGTGCACGCCGACGGGCTCGCCCAATCCCGGGCACAGGCTGGACAGGCTGAGCGCCTCGACCGATCCGCCCTGGAAGCCTGTGACCGTGCGCGCTTCGTAGTCGACACCGTGGTCGATGAGCGCGATCTCGGCCGACTTCGGGTCGTCGCAGAACAGCTGCAGGTAGATGTCCGAAAGCCGCGTGGCCGTGCCGGTCCACACGGCGCCGGCCAGGTGCGGGCGGAATTCCTGCAGCCTCTCCATCCAGGTAAACGCGTGCCGGCGCAGCGCCAGCAACTCTTCCGGCTGGGTGTCGCCGCAGAACACGGCGATGTACTCGCGCACCGCGTCTTCCACCGTGTCGTTGTCCGGCAATGCCGCGCGCTGCGGCAAGCCCAGCTGCTTGACCGCGCGGCGCTTGGCGGGGCCGTACTCCAGGCCTTCCTCGACCACCATGCGCGCTGCCGTGGCGGCGATCTCCGATTGAACGCTTTCCATCACGCAGGGATCGTACCCGCCGCTTCGCGCCCATCCGCGTGCAGGGCCATCGCGATAATCCGCACCCATGCACATCCACATCCTGGGCATCTGCGGCACGTTCATGGGCGGTGTCGCGGCCCTGGCCCGCGAAGCCGGGCACAAGGTCACGGGCTGCGACGCCGGCGTGTACCCGCCGATGAGCGACCAGCTGCGCGCCCTGGGCATCGACCTCATCGAAGGTTTTTCCGCCGACCAGATCGCCACCGCGCCCGACGTCTGGGTGATCGGCAACGTGGTCTCGCGCGCGCGCCTGCCCGACGGCACGCCCAAGTACCCGCTGATGGAAGCCATCCTGGAGAAAGGCGACCGCTACACCAGCGGCCCGCAGTGGCTGGCCGAAAACCTGCTGCAGGGCCGGCACGTGCTGGCGGTCGCGGGCACGCACGGCAAGACCACCACCACGTCCATGCTCACGTGGGTGCTGGACCAGGCCGGGCAGGACCCGGGCTTCCTCGTCGGTGGCGTGCCGGTGAACTTCGGCGTTTCCGCGCGCACGGGCTCGGGGCGGGGCTTCGTGATCGAAGCCGACGAGTACGACACCGCGTTCTTCGACAAGCGCAGCAAGTTCGTCCACTACCGCCCGCGCACGGCCATCCTGAACAACCTGGAGTTCGACCACGCGGACATCTTCGACGACCTCGCGGCCATCGAACGGCAGTTCCACCACCTCGTGCGCACCGTGCCCGGCTCGGGCCGCGTGGTGGTCAATGGCCTGGAGGAAAGCCTGGCGCGCGTGCTGCACCAGGGTTGCTGGAGCGAGGTGCGCAGCTTCGGCGCGGCAGTGAGCGACTTCACCGCGGAAGGCGAGCCGCATGCGTTCGACGTGCTGCTGCGCGGGCAGCGCGTGGGCCGCGTCGAATGGGACCTGACCGGCACGCACAACCAGCTGAATGCACTGGCCTCCATCGCAGCTGCGGAGCACGTCGGCGTTTCACCCGCCGACGCGGCGCGCGCGCTGGGCTCGTTCCGCAACGTCAAGCGGCGGATGGAATTGCGCGGCGAAGTGCGCGGCATCCGCGTCTACGACGATTTCGCGCACCACCCCACCGCCATCCGCACCACGGTGGACGGCCTGCGCCGCAAGCTGGGGCCGCAGGGCGGCCGCATCCTCGCGGTGTTCGAGCCGCGCAGCAACACGATGAAGCTGGGCACCATGAAGTCGCAGCTGCCATGGAGCCTGGAGCAGGCCGACCTGGCGATCTGCCATGGCGGCGGCCTGGGCTGGGACGCGCGTGAGGCACTGGTGCCCATGGGCGCGCGGGCGCAAGTGGGCGACACCATCGACGACGTCATCGCGCTGGTCATCGCGGCGGCGAAGCCGGGCGACCACGTCGTGTGCATGAGCAACGGCGGCTTCGGCGGCATCCACGGCCGCCTGCTGGAAGCGCTGGCGCGCTAGCGTTGCTTATTTATTCGAGGGACAGCGGCGCCGGCGCCGTCATGTCCTGCGGCCGCGGGCGCAGCCCCTGCGGCGACGACTCGTGGCCGAGCAGCCCGGAGGGCGAGCTGTGCTGCAGCAGCGACTCGGGTCCCGTCTCACGCCGGAAACCGGATTGCGAAGCGCGCTTCGCGTTCGACGTGATCGCGCCCACCAGGTACAGCGCGGCCAGCGCCTGCGCCAGCTGCGCGCCGACCAGGCCGGTGCGCTGCTGCAGGTCGGCGAAGTTGCCGGGCTCCACCGACAGCTCGCGCAGCAGCAGCAGGTGCGCATCGCGCAGCATGCGCTGCGGCAGGCGCGGCGGCCGGCGGAAGTACAGGACGTCGGTGCGGTAGCGGCGCGGCAGCACGTCGCGCGTGGTGCGCACCGCGTACTGCCACATGAGTTTCGACAGCGAGCAGCGCACGAAGTGGCTGGGAATGGCGGACGCGTCGCGCGGGCGCGGCGTCCATATCGCGTTCTCGATGTCCAGCGGCGAAGCGGAAGGCAGCACGCCCACTTCGCCACGCAAGTCGACCACGGCCACCAGGCCGCCGGCCCCGCTGACGTGGTACACGCCGGCGCCGAGCGCGCTTTCCTGTTCGAGGATCTCGGACGCCAGGCAGAACTGCGCCACCAGGGGCTTGAGCCAGTTCTCCAGCCGCTCCACCACCTCGTCCACCGACTCGGGCCGGGCCAGGTCGAAGGTGAGTTCGGCTTCAAGATGGCGCGGCAGTGGCTGCGCGAAGGCGACGGGCCGGTCGACTTCGGCCAGGTTGATCTGGACGGAGCGGCCGGATGGGATGCCCGACGCGACGCGGAGCATGCCGTCGCCCAGCACCTGGGAGCGGCTGCCGTGGATCCATACAGCGTCGGATTCGCCGAAGCGGGCGAATTCCCAGGTCAGGCCGTTGGGCGAGGCCGCCGGCAGCATCTGGCCGAGCTGTTCCTGCTGCTCCAGGGAGAAGCCGGCCAGCCCAATGCGCAGAATGGGAAGTTCGAGGGACATGGAACTGCATCGCCAGCCCTTCCGTACCGCGCTGCAGGATCGGGCGCGTCCGTACTGAGCTGGTCAAGTAAGCAACCAATGTAGTAAACATGTTACTTCATGTAAAGAGAGCCGAGCGATTCCGTTATTTCGCGCGCCGGTTTTGGACGGCCTGCGACAGATCCTGGAGCAACTCCACGGACTCGGACCAGCCGAGGCAGGCGTCCGTGATGCTCTTTCCGTATTCCAGGTCCGAGATCTGGTCCTTGCCCGGAGTGAACTTCTGCGCCCCGGGCTGCAGGTGGCTTTCCACCATCACGCCGAACACACTGTGTGAGCCACCACTTATTTGCCTGGCGATGTCACGCGCCACGTCGCGCTGCTTCTCGTGCTGCTTGCTGCTGTTGGCGTGGCTGCAGTCGACCATCAGCTTGGGCGGCAGCTTGGCGGCTTCCAGGTCGCGGCAGGCCGCGGCCACGCTGTCGGCGTCGTAGTTGGGCGACTTGCCGCCGCGCAGGATGACGTGGCAGTCCTTGTTGCCGTTGGTCTGCACGATGGCCACCTGCCCGTTCTTGTGCACCGACAGGAAGTGGTGCCCGCGCGCCGCCGCCTGGATGGCGTCGGTGGCGATGCGGATGTTGCCGTCGGTGCCGTTCTTGAAGCCGATGGGCGCCGACAGGCCGGAGGCCAGTTCGCGGTGCACCTGGCTTTCGGTGGTGCGCGCGCCGATGGCGCCCCAGGCGATCAGGTCGCCGATGTACTGCGGCGAGATCACGTCCAGGAACTCGCTGCCGGCCGGTAGGCCCAGGCGGTTGATCTCGATGAGCAGCTGGCGCGCGATGCGCAGGCCTTCGTCGATGCGGTAGCTTTCGTCCAGGTACGGGTCATTGATCAGGCCCTTCCAGCCCACCGTGGTGCGCGGCTTCTCGAAGTACACGCGCATCACGATCTCCAGCGTGCCGGCGAACTTCGTGCGCACTTCCTTCAGCTTGCGCGCGTAGTCCAGCGCCGCCTGCGGATCGTGGATGGAGCACGGCCCGATGACCACCAGCAGCCGGTCGTCGTCGCCGGCCATGATGTCGTGGATGCGGCGGCGGGTCTCGGTGATCAGCTTCTCCACTTGCGTGCCGCGGATGGGGAAGAACCGGATCAGGTGTTCCGGGGGAGGCAGCACGGTGATGTCCTTGATGCGTTCGTCGTCGGTCTCGCTGGTCTTGTCGAGGGGACGCGCATACCAGGGCTCGCTGGCGTTGCTGGCGGGCTGTGCATTCATCGTGGGCTCCTGAAGGGTGCGGAAGGGAAGGGACGAAAAAAAACCGCCGGGGGTCGCCCGGCGGTTTCTGGAGTCTGTTTGCGCTTTCTTTTTTGCAGCGTCACTCAGGACTCTCGACCGCCGGGGCCGGAGAACCAGAAGTAGCCAAAAAAGAAAACGGCTTGCTTGCGCATGGGGCGGGACTCTAACACAGGGGTTCGGCGGCCCCTCAAGCGGTGCCGCCGACGGTCAGGCCGTCGATGCGCAGCGTGGGCTGGCCCACGCCCACCGGCACGCTCTGGCCTTCCTTGCCGCAGGTGCCCACGCCGGTGTCCAGCTTCATGTCGTTGCCGATCATGCTCACGCGCGTGAGCGCGTCGGGCCCGTTGCCCACGATGGTGGCGCCCTTGACCGGGTACTTCAGCTGGCCGTCTTCCACCCACCAGGCTTCGCTGGCGGAGAACACGAACTTGCCGGACGTGATGTCCACCTGCCCGCCGCCGAAGTTGCTGGCGAACAGCCCCTTCTTCACGCTGCGCAGGATTTCCTCGGCCGGCTTGTCGCCGCCCAGCATGTAGGTGTTGGTCATGCGCGGCATCGGGATGTGCGCGTAGCTTTCGCGGCGGCCGTTGCCGGTGGGCGCCACGCCCATCAGGCGCGCGTTGAGCGAATCCTGGATGTAGCCGCGCAGGATGCCGTCCTCGATCAGCACGTTGCGCTGGCTGGGGTTGCCCTCGTCGTCCACGTTCAGCGAGCCGCGGCGGTCCTGGATGGTGCCGTCGTCCAGCACCGTCACGCCCTTGGCCGCCACGCGCTGGCCGATGCGGCCGGAGAACGCGCTGCTGCCCTTGCGGTTGAAGTCGCCTTCCAGGCCGTGGCCCACCGCTTCGTGCAGCAGGATGCCAGGCCAGCCGGGGCCCAGCACCACGGTGAATTCGCCGGCGGGCGCGGGGCGCGCCTCCAGGTTGGTCAGCGCGGCCTGCACCGCGTCGTCCACGTATTCGTTGATGTGCGACTCGTCGAAGTACGCCAGGCCGAAACGGCCGCCGCCGCCGCCGGAGCCCACTTCACGCCGGCCGTTCTGCTCGGCGATGACGGTGACCGACAGGCGCACCAGCGGCCGCACGTCGGCGGCGATGGTGCCGTCGGCGCGCGCGACCATCACCACGTCCCATTCGCTGGCCAGCCCGGCCATGACCTGCACGATGCGCGGGTCCTTGGCGCGGGCGGTCTTCTCCACTTTCTCCAGCAGCTGGACCTTGGACGTGCTGTCCAGCGTGGCGATGGGGTCGAGCGCGGGGTACAGCGAGCGGCTGGACGCCACCTTCTTCGCCGGCACCTTGGCGCGGCCGTTCTTCGCGGCCGACGAGATGGAGCGCACGGTGCGCGCCGCATCCAGCAGCGAAGCTTCGGAGATGTCGTCGGAGTAGGCGAAGGCGGTCTTCTCGCCGCTGACGGCGCGCACGCCCACGCCCTGGTCGATGCTGAAGCTGCCGGTCTTCACGATGCCTTCTTCCAGGCTCCAGCCTTCGCTGCGCGTGTACTGGAAGTACAGGTCGGCATCGTCCACGCGGTGGGCCGTGATCTCGGCCAGCGCTTTCGCGAGGTGGGTTTCGTCGAGGCCGAAAGGTTCGAGCAGCAACTGCCGGGCGGTGGCCAGGCGCTCCAGGGTCGGTTCGCGGGAGATCATCGAGGCATTCTAGGGGCGGGCCGCAGCCCCTGTAGGCCGGGCGGTTACGGAAGAGGCCGGCGCACGGTGGACAGCAGCTGCCGCAACTCCAGCTCAGCCAGGAACACGTGCGCGCTGGAGAACCGGTCGTCGGGCGACTTGGCCATGAGCCGGTCCAGGATGGGCTGCAGCTTCTCGTGCGGCTGCGGCAGCCGGGGCAGCGGCGCACGCAAGTGGTTCGACAGCAGCTCGTTCAGCGTGGGGGCCCTGTACGGCCGCTCGCCGGTGAGCATCTCGTACATCATGACGCCCAGGCTGTAGAGGTCGGATGCCGGTGTGATGTTTTCGCTCGCCGAGGCCTGCTCCGGGCTCAGGTAGTAGGGCGTGCCGACCACGTCGCCATGCCCCGTCTGCGTCAGCGCCAGGTTGTCGGACAGCAGCGACTTGGCGATGCCGAAGTCGGCCAGCGCGACCGTGTCGTCGGCGCGCCGCATGATGTTCTCGGGCTTCAGGTCGCGGTGGATCACGCCCAGCCCATGGATGGCGGTGAGCGCTTGCGCGATCTGTGCCAGCACCTCCAGCACGCGCTGCTGCGCCATGCCCGCGCCGAGCTCGGACCGCAGGTCGCCGCCCGGGAAGTACTCCATCGCGATGTACGCGTGATCGTCGGTGAAGCCCTGGGCGTAGATGCGCACGACGTTCGGGTGCTCGATGCGCGACAGCAGCGCGTATTCCTGGATGAAGCGCGACAGGTGCTCGGAAGCCTTCTTGCCGCTGGCGTCCAGCACCTTCAGCACGACCGGCAGGCCGTCGGGCTCGCGCTCGGCCAGGTACACCTCGGTCATGCCGCCCACGCCGATCTTGCGGGTGAGCCGGTAGCCGCGCAGGCGCAGCGGTTCCTCGCCCGGCGCGAACTGGTGCGCCTTCAGCGCCGACAGCTTGGACTGCAGCGCGCCCTTCACCGCCCGTGCAGTGATCTCCGAATTGACCTGCACCGCGGCGCGCACGTCCTGCGCGCGCGCGGCCAGCGTGGCCATGCCCCAGACCATGCCGGCCTGCTCGGCTTCCAGGCCCAGCACCTCGGCCACTTCCACATAGCCGCCCTGCCCGCGCACCTGCAGCGAGGTCACGCCGCCGGTCTGCACGCCGGCGCCGGCCGACCGGATGACTTCGGTGCTGGCGACCACGGTCCAGCCCAGCTCCTTGCTGGCCGATTCCAGCCGCGCCGCCACGTTGACCGGCTCGCCGATGGCTCCGGTTTCGCGCGCGTCCGCCGTGCCCACACGGCACAACGTGACCTCGCCTTCGTGCAATCCCACGCCGATGGCGAAAGGCGGCAGCCCGCGCCCGGCGAACCGGTCGGCCAGCCAGGTGCGGAATTCGTGCGCGGCCAGCGCCACGCCCAGCGCCGCCGACACGGCACGGCGCGCGTTGGGCAGCGACATGCCTTCGCGGGATTCGGCAAACACAGCCATCAGCCCGTCGCCGATGAACTGGATGTGGCCGCCGCGGTGGCGCAGCACGGGTTCGCAGCAGCGCTCGAAGTACTCGGTCAGCAGCTCGGCCACTTCGGTGGAATTGAGCTTCTCGGCCAGCGCGGTGAAGTTGCGGATGTCGGCGAACAGCACTGTCGCCTGCATCGCCTGGCCGGCGACCACGCCCTGAGGCGCCTCCAGGCCGAACTTGTCGGTGAGCGTGCGCCCGCCGATGCTCTCCGTGAACGCACGTCGCAGGTGTGCCTCGCGCGCGCTGACGGCCTGCTCGATGGAATGGTCGATGCGGCCCTTCTTCTTCAAGAGGCCCTGCAGCGCCTCCAGCAGTTCCACCCGCGTGAACGGCTTGGCCAGGTAGTCGTCGGCGCCCGCCGTCATGCCGCGCCGCATGCTGGCGCGGTCGTCCAGCGCGGTGAGCAGCATCACCGGCGTGGCAGCCAGCTGGTCGTCGGCGCGGATCGCGTCCAGCATCGCGAAGCCGTCCATCTGCGGCATGCTGATGTCGGAGATGACGATGTCCGGCCGCACCTCGCGCGCGCGCTCCAGGCCCAGCGTGCCGTCGATGGCGGTCACGATGTCGTAGCCCTCCAGCTTCAGCAGCCGGGTGATGTTGTTGCGGATGGCGTCGTCGTCCTCGACGACCAGGATGGTGGTCATGCCGCGCCCGCCAGCAGCTTGAACAGCGCACCGTCGTCCAGGTGCGCCAGCCCTTCGCGGGCGGCGCGCTCGAACAGGTCGCGGGCGATGGGACCCAGCGGGCCTTCGAAGCCGGCTTCGTCCGCGGCCTGCACGGCCAGCCGCGTGTCTTTCTGCAGCAGCGTGACGTGCGCGCGCGGCTCGTAGTCGCCGGCGATGGCGCGCCGCAGACGGTCGCTGCCGATCCAGCTCTGGCCGCTGGACTGTTCGATGACGTCCAGCGTGCGCGAGAGGTCAAGGCCCAGGCGCTGCGCCATCGCCAGCGCTTCGGCCGCGCCGGCCAGGTTGATGCCGGCCAGCAGGTTGTTCACCAGCTTGGTCTTCGCGCCGTCGCCGCAGCGCGTGCCGACGCGGAACACCTTGCCGCTCAAGGCCTGCAGCAGCGGGTGGCAGGCGGCCCAGGCCTCGTCGGCGCAGGCGACCATCAGGCTTATCGTCCCGTCGCGGGCGCGCGCGGGGCCGCCGGACATGGGCGCATCGACGGGGAACAGGCCTTGATCGGACAAGCGCTGCGCCAGGCGCTGGGTGTCGGCGGGCGCGATGGTCGGGCAGAGCAGCACCGGTGTGGAAGGCGCGAGCGCCGCGGCCGCGCCGCGAGCACCGAACAGGACTTCCTCGGCTTGGTCCGCATCGACCACGCAGACGATCAGCGCAGAAGCACCTTCCGCCGCCTGCGCCGGATCCGCCGCAGCCGTCGCGCCAGCGGCCACCAGCGCAGCGACTTTTTCGCTCACCAGGTCGCAAGCCCGCACCGCCCAGCCCAGGCCCAGCAGGCGGCCGGCCATGCCGCCGCCCATGTTCCCGGTGCCGACGATGCCGACGGCCTGAGCCTGTCGAAGGGTCACGTCTGCACGAGCCGCTTGGACTTCGCGATGGACATCAGGATCCCCAGCCCGAGCCCCAGCGTCACCATGGCGGTGCCGCCGTAGCTGATGAAGGGAAGGGGCACACCCACCACGGGCAGGATACCGCTGACCATGCCCATGTTCACGAAGGCATAGGTGAAGAAGATCATGGTGATCGCGCCGGCCAGCAGGCGCGAGAACAGCGTCGAGGCTTCCAGCGCGATGGCCAGCCCGCGCAGGATCAGGAAGACGAAGCCGGCGATCAGGCACAGGTTGCCGGCCAGGCCGAATTCCTCGGAGAACGCCGCGAAGATGAAGTCGGTGGTGCGCTCGGGGATGAACTCCAGGTGCGTCTGCGTGCCCTGCATGAAGCCCTTGCCCAGCGGGCCGCCCGAGCCGATGGCGATCATCCCCTGGATGATGTGGAAGCCCTTGCCTAGCGGGTCCTTGCTGGGGTCCAGCAGCGTGCAGATGCGCTGCTGCTGGTAGTCGTGCAGGATGGGCCAGCGGAAGCCGTCGGCGCACAGCTGGTTCTCGAAGACGACGATCAGCACCAGCGCCACCAGGCCGATGACCACCGGCGGCACGATCAGCCTCCACGACAGGCCGGCGAAGAAGATCACCGACACCCCCGCGGCCATCACCAGCAGCGACGTGCCCAGGTCGGGCTGCTTCATGATCAGGCCCACCGGCGCCACCAGGATCAGGGCCGCCATCACGTAGTCCAGCGGCCGCAGCTGGCCTTCGCGCTTCTGGAACCACCAGGCCAGCATCAGCGGCATGGCGATCTTCATGATCTCGCTGGGCTGGATGACCAGGCCCACGTTGATCCAGCGCTTGGCGCCCTTCTTGGTGATGCCGAACACGGCCACCGCCACCAGCAGCGCGACGCCGACGGTGTACAGCGGCACGGCGAAGCTCATGAGCCGCTGCGGCGGGATCTGCGCCACCACGAACATGATGGTGCCGGCGATCAGCATGTTGCGGCCGTGGTCCAGGAAGCGGTTGCCGAAATCGTAGCCCGACGAATACATCGTGAGCAGGCCGGCGCACGCGAGCAGGAACACCGCGAAGGCCAGGGGCCCGTCGAAGCCCTGGATCATGGGCGCGGCGCGCTGCCACAGGGGCGGCTTCTCGAAGACGGCGGACATGGGGCCGGATTATCTCCGCTGGCATCATCCCGCCATGCTCCAGAACCCGCCTTCCGTGACGCATTTGCTGTACTTGCACGGCTTCCGTTCGTCGCCGAAATCGGCCAAGGCGCGGCAGGTCGCCGAGCGGGTGGCCCGCGATCACCCGGACGTGACCTGGTGGTGCCCGCAGCTGCCGCCTTCACCGCGCGAGGCCATGGCAATGGTGACCAACGGTATCGCGGCGTGGCCGCGCGGCCGCATGGGCGTGATCGGTTCCTCGCTCGGCGGCTTCTACGCCACCACCGTCGCCTGCGACACCGGCTGCCGCGCGGTGCTGCTCAACCCCGCCGTCAACGCGGCGCGCGACCTGGCGCGGCACATCGGCGAACAGACCGCCTGGCACGACCCGGCCGAGCACTTCTTCTTCGAGCCGCGTTTCGTCGACGAACTGAAGGCGCTGGAGCGCGGCGCCCCTCCCGACCCGTCGAAGCTTTTCGCCGTCATCGCCAAGGGCGACGAAGTGCTGGATTGGCGCGAGATGACGGGCCGCTACCCGGGGTCGCGCATCAAGCTGCTGGAAGGCGGCGACCATGCGCTGTCGGACTTCGACCGGCACATCGGCGAGGTGCTCGCCTTTTTGGGCCTCTGAGACAATCGCCGCGATGTACGCATTGTTCGAAGAGGCCGGGAAGTTCCAGGCCGGCCGCGTGCTCTCCGAGGCCGAATCGTCGGCCCAGGTCGAGCTGGACAGCGGCAAGCGCGTCAAGGTCAAGGCCGCCAACGTCCTGCTGAAGTTCGAAAAGCCCCAGCCCGCGCAGCTGGTCGCGCAGGCGCAGGCGCTGGCGCAGGACATCGAGCTGCAGCTCGCCTGGGAATTCGCGCCGGAGGAGGAGTTCGGCTTCGCCGACCTGGCGCGCGACTACTTCAGCGCCAACGCCACGCTGGAACAGCAGGCCGCGGCCCTGTTCCGCCTGCACGAGGCGCCGCACTACTTCCGCCGCGCCGGCAGGGGCCGCTTCCGCAAGGCGCCGGCCGAGATCGTGCAGCAGGCGCTGGCCGCCATCGAAAAGAAGAAGCTGGTGCAGCAGCAGATCGCGGCCTGGGCGGCCGAACTGGCCGCGGGCACCTGCCCGGCGCCGATCCGCGAGCAGCTGTACCGCATCCTCTTCAAGCCGGACAAGAACGCGCCCGAATACAAGGCGGTGGTCGAAGCCTCGCGCGCCACGCAGACCGCGCCGCTGGCGCTGCTGCAGAAGGCCGGCGCCATCGACTCGGCCTACCAGTTCCACTGGAAGCGGTTCCTGTTCGACCACTTCCCGAAGGGCACGGGCTTCCCGCCGCTGGCGGCGCCGGCCATCACGCAGGAACTGCCCGTCGCCGCGGTGCAGGCGTTCTCCATCGACGACTCGGCCACCACCGAGATCGACGACGCACTCTCCGTGCAGGGCCTGGGCACCGGCACGGTGACGGTCGGCATCCACATCGCCGCGCCGGGCCTGGCGCTGCAGCCGGGCACGCCCATCGACCAGGTGGCGCGCCAGCGGCTGTCGACGGTGTACATGCCGGGCCACAAGATCACCATGCTGCCCGACGAGGTGGTGCAGGCCTACACGCTGCAGGAAGGCCGCGATTGCCCCGCGGTGTCGCTGTACGTCGTGTTCGACGAAGCCACGCTGGCCGTGCAGTCGTCGGAAACGAAGCTGGAACGCGTGCCGATCACCGCCAACCTGCGGCACGACCAGCTGGACCAGCACGTGACCGAACACTGGCTGGAAGGCCTGCCTTCCGAAGGCGAAGTGCCGGCACCCGCCGCGGCGCTGCGTGAGCCGATGTCCTTCCTGTGGCGGCTGGCCAAGCAGCTGAAGGCGCAGCGCGAAGTGGTGCGAGGCAAGCCCGAAACATTCAACCGGCCGGACTACAACTTCCGGCTGGCGGATCACGACGGCAGCGAGCCCGATGGCTCGGAGACGGTGGAGATCACCGTGCGCCGCCGCGGCGCGCCGCTGGACCTGATCGTGGCCGAGGCCATGATCCTGGCCAACAGCACCTGGGGCCAGTGGCTGGCGGAACTGGGCGTGCCGGGCATCTACCGCAGCCAGGCCAGCCTGGCGCCCGGCGTGAAAGTGCGAATGGGCACCAAGGCGGCGCCGCACGCAGGCATCGGGGTGAAGTGCTACGCGTGGAGCACGTCGCCGCTGCGCCGCTACACCGACCTGGTGAATCAGTGGCAGATCGTGGCCGCCGCACGCCATGGGCGCACCGCGGCACTGGCCGCGCCGTTCAAGCCCAAGGACGCCGACCTCTTCTCCATCATCTCCAGCTTCGACGCGGCGTACACGGCCTACAACGCGTACCAGGCCGGCATGGAACGGTTCTGGACGCTGCGCTACGTGCGCCAGCACGGGCTGGAAACGCTGGAGGGCACGGTCTTCCGCGAAGGCCTGGTGCGCGCCGACGACCTGCCGCTGGTGCTGGCGGCGCTGGGTTCGGAGAACCTGCCGCGCGGATCGCGGGTGCGGGTGAAGCTGGGCGCCATCGACGACATCTCGCTGGACCTGGCGGGCACCGTCGTCGAGCGCCTGGATGCCGCGCCGGCCGCGGTGTCGGATGCAGACGACACCGGCGAGGACGAAGAGCCCGTGGCGGGCCCCATCGCCATTGCCGTGGACGTCGCCGAAGGGGGCGAACCCGACAATGCAGGGGATAATCTGCCCTCGTGAACCTGAAGCAATTCAGCACCCTGCAGATCGCGCTGGGCGTCTCCGTGGCGGTCCACGCCACGCTGCTGACGGTCCGTCTCGTCGACCCCGAAGGCTTCAACCGCGTGTTCCAGGACACGCCGCTGGAAGTGGTGCTGGTCAACGCACGCAGCCAGGAAAAGCCGGAGAAGGCCCAGGCCATCGCCCAGGCCTCGCTGGCCGGCGGCGGCGAAGCGGCCATGGGCCGCGCCACCTCGCCCCTGCCGCCGTCCGCGCTCACCGAGATCGGCGACGCGGCCGAGGACGCGCACCGCAAGATCGACGCGATGCAGGAGCAGCAGATGCTCATGCTGTCGCAGGTCAGGAGCGCGCTGGCGGCCATGCCGCCGCCCGACCCGAAGCAGCCGAACAACACGCCGGAGGCGCAGGCGCGCGAGGAAAAGCGCCGCCAGTTGGTGCAGCTGCTGGCCGAGATCGAGCGCCGCATCAACGAAGAGAACGCGCGGCCGAAGAAGCGCTACATCAGCCCCGCCACCCGCGAGGAGGTGTATGCCGTCTACTACGACACGCTGCGCCGCCGCATCGAGGAGCGTGGCACCACCAACTTCCCCGAGCAGGCCGGCCACAAGCTGTACGGCGAGCTGACCATGATCGTCACCGTCAACCACGACGGCCGCGTGCTCGACACCGAGATCGTCGAAAGCTCCGGCAACCTCACGCTGGACCGCCGCGCGCAAAGCATCGCCAAGGCGTCCGGCCCGTTCGGCCGCTTCAGCGACGCGATGCGCAAGCGCGCCGACCAGATCGTGGTGGTCTCGCGCTTCAAGTTCACGCGCGACGAGACGCTGGAAACCAGGCTCACCGCCCGATGACGCCCGACCGCTACTGCGTGGTCGGCAATCCGGTCGACCACAGCCGCTCGCCCTGGATCCATGCGCGGTTCGCGCGCATGACGGGCCAGCCCGTGGAATACGGCAAGCTGCCCGCGCCGCTGGACGGGTTCGCGGCCACGGTGCGCGCTTTCCGCGATGGCGGCGGCCGCGGCTGCAACGTCACTCTGCCTTTCAAGTTCGAAGCGGCGACGTTCGCCGACAAGCTGAGCGAGCGAGCGCAACTGGCCGGCGCGGTGAACACCCTGCGCTTCGACGGCACCCAGGTGTTCGGCGACAACACCGATGGCGCCGGCCTGGTGCGCGACATCCAGGTACAGGCGGGCGTCCAGCTTGCCGGCCGCCACTTGCTGCTGGTCGGCGCCGGCGGGGGCGCTTCCGGCGTGCTGGGTCCGCTGCTCGACGCGCGGCCCGCGCGCGTGGTGGTTGCCAACCGCACGCTGGACAAGGCCCAGGTCCTGGTCGACAAGCACGCGGCGCTCGCGCGCGAAACCGGTACCGAGCTGCTGGCATGCGGCCTCGCTGAAGTGCGCGGCGCCTTCGACGTCGTGGTGAACGCCACCGCCAGCAGCATCGCCGGCGGCGGCGTGCCGGTGGCGGGCTCGGTGCTCAAGCCCGGCGCGCTGGCCTGCGACATGATGTACGGCGCCGCCGCGCAGGCCTTCCTCGACTGGGCGCGCGAGAACGGCGGCACCGGCCGCGACGGCCTGGGCATGCTGGTGGAACAGGCCGCCGAAGCCTTCCACGTCTGGCGCGGCGTGCGGCCCGACGCCACGCCCGTGCTGGCAGAGTTGCGGGCGCTGGTCGCCGCGGGCTGAGCATGAAAGGCCTGCTGCGCGCGGCGCTGCTGGTCGTGGTGGCCGGCATCCTGCTCGAGCTGTTCTTCGTTCTTCGCATCGCGGCGGCGGCAGTCATCGATCCGCAGTCCACGACGTTCCAGCGTTCCGAAGCGTGGCGCATCGCCACCGAAAAAGACCCTTCGACGCCGCTCAGGACAGGCAAGCTGCGCTGGCGCCAGCAATGGGTGCCATACGAGCGCATCTCCGACAACCTGAAGCGCGCGGTGATCGCTTCCGAGGACGACGGCTTCGTCAACCACGAAGGCGTGGACTGGGAAGCGCTGGAAAAAGCCTGGGAGAAGAACGCCAAGGCCGAGGAGCAGGCCGCGCGCCGCGCCAACCGTCCCAGTGCCACCTCGCAGCTGCGCCCCGCGCCGGCGCCCAAGGTGGTCGGCGGTTCCACGATCACGCAGCAGCTGGCCAAGAACCTGCTGCTGTCCGGCGAGCGCACGCTGCTGCGCAAGGGGCAGGAGTTCGTGCTGACGATGACGCTGGAGGCGACGCTGTCCAAGCGCCGCATCCTGGAGATCTACCTGAACAGCGTCGAGTGGGGCGACGGCGTCTTCGGCGCCGAAGCGGCCGCACAGCATTACTGGCACAAACCGGCGTCGCAACTCAGTGCATATGAAGCTGCGCGCCTGGCCGTCATGCTGCCGCGTCCCAAGTACTTCGAGACGCGATCGCAGTCGGGTTACCTGGCCAGCCGTGCGCAGCTGATCGTCGGGCGCATGCGCAGCGCCGAACTTCCCTAGCGCTTGCCGAAGGTCTGGGCCCAGTAGATGCCGCCTTCGCTGGTCTTGTTGACCGCATAAGCGACGCCCATTTCCTTGAACCCGGGCGCCATGATGTTGGCGCAATGCTCGGGGCTGCGCACCCAGTCGCGCACCACCTGCTCCGGCGTCGTCTGCCCCGAAGCGATGTTCTCGCCGATGCTGCGCCATGCGTAGCCGGTGCGGCCGATGCGGCCGGCCGGCGAACTGCCGTCGCGGCCCTGGTGCTCCAGGTAGCTGTAGCGGGCCATGGACTCCGCATGGGCCTGCGCGGCCTGCGTGAGCTGCGCGTTCAGCGACAGCGGCCCGGCCGCGCCGAACGATTCGCTGCCGCAACGCCGCGGCTGCGCCCTCGCCTGATTCACCAGCGCCAGCACTTGCTCCGCGACGCTGCCCGCCGACGCGGTGGGCGGCGGATCGAAGGGCACCGCCGCGACGATCCAGTACGAAGTGCCGCTGCGCATCACGCCGACTTCGCGCAGGTCCGCTTCCGCCAAGGCGCGGCATTGCGCGCCCAACGCCCGGCCCACCGCCTGCGCGGACCGGTAGCCGCCGAAATTCCACTGGTAGCTGCGCTTGGCGCGGTACCCCGCGGCCTGCAGCGCCTGCTGCAGCGGCGCGCCTTGCGACAACCGCCGCGCCGCGTCGTTCAGCTGCGCGTTGGGCTGCAGCGGACCGGCCGCGCCGCACTGCCGCCGGGCTTGCGCGACGGCCGCGACCAGGTCGTCGTCCTGCGCCGCGGCAGGGCCGCAGGCCACGACCGCTGCCGCCATCACCCCAACCCAGGACGCCATGCGCATCGGTCCAGCATAGCGGCCGGGCGGCGGCGCCCTGTCGGACCGTGCCGCAACCCGTGCAATCGCGGGGGCCGCTGCCCGACCGTGCCCGTATCATCGCGCCCCATGCTTGCCAAGGCGATGAGCCTCTTCCTCCTCGGCCTCGTCCGGCTGCTGACCGGCGCGCAGGCCCGCTGGTACGGCTGCCCGCCCAAGGCCGAACAGCGCATCTACTTCGCCAACCACCAGAGCCACGCCGACCTGGTGATGATCTGGGCGGCGCTGCCGCAGGAGCTGCGCAGCATCACGCGCCCCATCGCGGCGAAGGACTACTGGACCGCGTCGAAATTGAAGCGCTGGATCACCACCGAGGTGTTCAACGCCGTGTACGTGGACCGCGCGCACACCGCCGAGCAGGACCCGCTGGAACCGCTGGTGCAGGCGCTCGAGAGCGGCGACTCCATCATCATCTTCCCCGAAGGCACGCGGGGCTTCGCCGAGGAGCCGCAGCCCTTCAAGGCCGGCCTCTACAACTTGGCGCTGCGCTTCCCGGGCGTGGTGCTGGTGCCGGCGTGGATCGCCAACGTGCAGCGCGTCATGCCCAAGGGCGAGGTGGTACCGGTGCCCATCCTGTGCTCGGTCACCTTCGGCAAGCCCGTCGAGCTGCAGCCCGGCGAGGACCGCCACGACTTCCTGGCCCGCGCCCGCCAGGCCGTCATCGCGCTGCGCGACGTATGAGATCGCTGAACGAGTTCCTGCGCGGCCTGTCCGCCACCGAACAGGTGGGCCTGCTGTTCATCGCGGTGTTCGGCATCCTGGTGCTGGTGAGCGTGGCCGCCTTCCTGCTCACCTTCCGCGGCACGCACGACGCCGAAGACGAGGCGCGCCAGGCCGAGCTGAAGGACTTCCGCCAGCTGCTGTCCACGTCGTGGTTCATGGTCATCGTGTTCTGGATCGGCTGGGCGATGGGCAACACGATGGCGACGGTGCTGTTCGCGCTGATCGCCTTCTTCGCGCTGCGCGAGTTCATCACGCTGTCGCCCACGCGCCGCGCCGACCACCGCAGCCTGGTGCTGGCGTTCTTCGTCGTGCTGCCCGTGCAGTTCTGGCTGGCGGCCACCCGGCACTTCGACCTGTTCACCGTGTTCATCCCGGTGTACGTGTTCCTGGCCATTCCGCTGGCCAGCGCGCTGGGCGGCGACACCAAGGGCTTCCTGGAGCGCAACGCCAAGCTGCAGTGGGGCATCATGGTGTGCGTCTACGGCATGAGCCACGTGCCGGCGCTGCTGCTGCTGGACTTCCGCCAGCCCGGCTACGTGGGCAAGGGCGCGTTCCTGGTCTTCTTCCTGGTGTTCGTGGTGCAGACCTGCATGCTGGTGCAGCACCTGCTGACGCGGCGGCTGCGCAAGCCGCCCAGCCTGCCCGAGGTGAGCAAGAGCTTCAGCTGGTCCACCTGGGCGCTGGGCATGGTGGTGGGCAGCCTGCTGGGCGGGCTGCTGTCGTTCATCACGCCGTTCAAGGCCGGACAGGCGCTGGCCATGGCGTTCATCGCCTGCGCCGCGGGTTCACTGGGCCACCTGGTGATGAAGGCGCTCAAGCGCGATCGCGGCGTGCCCGCGTGGGGACACCGCGCTTCGGTCACCGGCGCCAACGGCCTGCTCGACCGGGTGGACGCGCTCTGCTTCGGCGCGCCGATCTTCTTCCACTCGGTGCGGTGGTACTTCGGGGTTTAAGCGATGACGAGATGACTTCGCTGCTGCGCAGCTCAATGACAAATGGCAATGAGGTCATTCGTCATCGAGCCGCAGGCGATGTCATGCGCGCGCAGCGCGCGTCATTGGCGATCAGCCCGTGATCACCAGCTGGTTGTCGACCGACTTCACGCCTTCGATGTTGCGCGCCAGCTCCGCCGCGCGGCGCCACTGGGCCAGGTTCTTCACTTCGCCCTTCAGGCGCACGTTGCCCTGGGTGGTGTCCACGTTGATCTTCAGCGCGCTCAGCTCCTTGTCGGCCACGATGGCGGCCTTCAGCTTGGTGCCGATGGTCACGTCGTCGATGGCCTGGCCGGCGGTACGCGTGCCGGTCGTGGTGTCGCCGGATCCCAGGCCGCTGGCGCAGCCTGCCAGGGCGAGGGCCAGCATGCCGGCGGTGAGGAGGGCTTTCGTCGGGTTGTGGTTCATCGTGTTCTCCTTCGGTACGTGGTGCCGACGCCACTGTGCCGCGCCATGGCTCCTGTCCTTGTAGGACGACGCCCAACAGGACCGCGGCCATCGGGTGGAACCCGCGTTGTTCAGCCAGGAGGCCGCTGTTAGGCTGGTAACCAGCGTTACCAATCGGGGAGGCCCTGCATGCAAGCCCTCTACACCCCACCCGCCGCTTCCGAAGCCCGCGTGCTGGTGTTCGACATGGCGCAGTGCGCCTGGCAACCCACGGACGACCGCGGCCTGTGGCTCAAGCCCGTGCGGCACGACAACGCGCGCGGCCTGTTCCTGGGCCAGGTGCGGTTCGAAGCCGGCACGCGCAGCGGCCTGCACCAGCACCAGGGCGTGGCCACCAGCTTCGTCATCGACGGCGGACTGACCGACTACCACGGCGCCATCGCCATCCACGAGACGGGCATCAACCTCAAGGGTTCGACGCACGACGCCATCGCGTACCGGCACACGGTGCTGGTGTCGCGCCTGGAAGCGCCCGTCACCTACCCGCACGAAAGCGAGTTCAGCGGCGTGCATGCCGGTTCACACCACGCATCCGTGCTCAACGAAAAGCCGGACGTGCCGCCCGAGGTCAACGTGCCGGTGGACCAGATGCGGCACGAAGACACGCTGGTGCGCGGCGTGCGGCGCCAGCTGATCTTCGACTACGCCGGCACGGGCACCGACCGGCGCATGGTCCAGCTGACGATGAAACCCGGCGTGGACTTCCACTTCCAGGCCGGCGACGTCACCGAGTTCTGGGTGCGCGGCGGCCTGTTGTCGGTCAACGGCGAAGAAGCGCACGGCGACTGCTTCATCGTGTGCGAACCCGGCGCGCGCGTGCACTTCCGCTCGCCCTACGGCGCGCTGCTCCTGGGCTGGGCCGAAGGCCGCGAAGCCAGCCAGGGCAACCTGTTCGGCTTCTAGCGCAAGCCGCGCACGGCGGCCACCAGCTTGTCCGCGGTGGCGCCGAACCTTTCCAGCTCTTCGGCGGAGATGCCGTTGAACAACTCGGCCTCGCGCTTTTTCGCGGTGCGCCCCACCTTCGTGAACAGGCGCTGCCCTTCCGCCGACAGGTAGAGCCGGCTGCGGCGCTGGTCGCCCGGGTCTTCCTTCTTCACCAGCCGGCCCGTCTTGTCCAGGCCGGCGATGGCGCGGCTGACGGCCATCTTGTCCAGGCCGGTGGATTCCGCGATGTCGGCCGCCGCCACGCCCGGGTGCGAGGCCAGCACCACCATCGCCCGCCATTCGTTGAGCGTGAGGTGGTTGGCCTTGCCCACGGTGTCGTGGAACGGGCGGGCGGTGAGGTTCACCACCCGCACCAGCTTGAAGAACAGCGAGCTGTCGACGGGCAGGGATTCAGCCATGGTTCTCGCGCGTCAAGCCTTGCGGGTCTTGGCGACCACTTCTTCCACCTTGCCGATGAAGGTGGGCTGGATCTGCGCCTTCCAGCGCGCGTAGGTGCGGCGGGTGGCGACCTGCCACTCCTGCATCTCGGCCGGCGTGGGCTGGTGCACGTTCACGCCCAGCGCGCTGACGGCCTGCACGTCTTCGGCGAACAGCTTGCGCACCAGCGTGATCTGCTGCCTGGCCGCGTCCTGTGCCGCCTCGCGCACGATCTTCTGGTCGGCCGGCGTCCAGCTGGACCACACCGGCGCGGCGATGGCGTACAGCAGGATGTCGTTGGAGTAGTTCCACTTGGTAACGTACTTCTGGCCCAGCGTGTTGATCTTCGCGGCCAGGAACACTTCCAGCGGATTCTCCTGCGCGTCCACCGCGCCCGAAGCCAGCGCGGGCTGCGCATCGGCCCAGCTCATGAAAGTGGGGTTGGCGCCCATGCTGCTCATGATCTCGCCATACATCGGGCTGCCGACCACGCGCACCTTGATGCCCTTCAGGTCGTCGGGCTTGAGGATCGGCCGCTTGCTGTTGCTGATCTGGCGGTAGCCGGTCTCGCCCACGGCCAGCGGCTCGGCGCCGGCCTTGCGCACCATGTCGAAGTACTCGTTCATCAGCGCGGTGTTGCCGATCACCGCGTCGTACGCCTTGTGGTCGGGCAGCAGGAAAGGCAGCGTGAACGCCGACAGCTCGCGCACCGTGCCGCTCCAGTTGATGGGCGCGCCGCAAAGCACGTCGATCACGCCCTGGCGCATGGCGGAGAACTCGCGGTCCTGCTGGCCCTGCACCAGCGAGGCGCCGGGGTACTGCTTGATGTTGATGCGGCCACTGGTTCGCTCGCGCACGAGGTTGGCGAAGATCTCGCCGCCCTTGCCCCAGGCGAAAGCCGGCGGCACGACCGTGCTCATCTTGTACTCGGCCTTGTAGGCGCCCTGCGCCCACGCGAAGCGGGGCAGCGCGACGGCCGCGGCGGCGCCGGCGGCAAGCGGAAGGAGTTGGCGACGTTGCATGGCGGTGTCTCCTGTCGTCGGCTGCGGGATCAATAACCCAGCTGGCGCGGCAGCCAAAGCGCCAGCTCGGGGTAGAAGAACACGGCCGCGATCATGACGAGGAAACTGACGATGAACCAGAGCACCCACGGCACGGTGCTTTCGATCGGCACGCCGGCCATGCGGCAGCTGACCATCAGGTTCACCGCCAGCGGCGGCGTGAACTGCGCCTTCGCCACCACCAGCGTGAGCAGCACGCCGAACCACACCAGGTTCCACTGGAAGGCCTGGGCGATGGGGTACAGCAGCGGCACGAAGACCAGGAAGATCGATACGCCGTCGATGAACATCGACAGCACCAGCAGGGCCACCAGCACCAGCGCCAGCGTGCCGCTGCTGCCCATGCCGGCGGCTTTCACCCACACGGCCAGCGGGTCGGCCACGCCCAGTGTGTTGATGGCGTACGCGAACACGCCCGCGCCGGCCAGGATCAGCATGATGACGGCGGAGATTTCGGCCGCCTCGCGGAAGATGCCGTATAGATCGCGCCAGCCGATGGTGCGGTGGATGGCCATGCCGACGAACAGGCCGTAACCCACGGCGACGGCCGCCGCTTCGGTCGGCGTGAACCAGCCCACGCGCATGCCGCCCAGGATCAGCACCGGCGCGGCCAGGCCCCAGGCCGCTTCGCGCAGCGAGCGCCAGAACGGCGGCCGGGGCAGTTTCGCTTCCTCCTGGCCGAAGCCGTGCTTGCGTGACAACCAGATCGCCGGCGCGATGAGCGCCACACCGGCCAGCACGCCGGGGATCATGCCGGCGGCGAACAACGCCGGCACCGACGCGCCCGGTACCAGCACGCTGTAGACCACGAACGCGATGGAAGGCGGGATGAGGATGTCGGTGGCCGCCGCGGCGCCGACGACGGTGGCGGAGAACGGCGCCGGGTAACCGGCCTTGGCCATCGCCGCGATCATCACGCCGCCCACGGCCGCGGCGTTGGCCGGCCCCGAGCCGCTGATGCCGCCCAGCACCATCGCCACGATGATGGCCACCGTCGGCAGCATGCCGGGACCGCGGCCCACGCACGCGATGGCGAACGTGACCATGCGCTGCGCCACGCCGGAACGGTCGAAGATGGAGCCCACCAGCACGAACATCGGCAGCGCCAGCAGCGGGTACTTGGCGACGGCGGAATAGAAGTTCTGCGGCGCGGCCATCAGGCCGAAGTACTGCGTGTCGAGGTTCGCGGCGACGATGCACAGCGCGGCGCTGAGCACCAGCCCCACCGCGATGGGCACGCCCAGCAGCAGCAGCGTGACGAAGGAGACGAGCAGCAGGGTGGCGATCACTGCGCGCCCTCCCCTCGCCACGCCTTGCGGAACTCCATCGCGGCGCGCGCGGCGATGGCCACGCACAGCGGCGGGATGAAGATGCCGTACCACCACAGCGGCACGCCCAGGCCCATCGACGTCTCGGCGTACTTCAGCTGGTCGGCGACCCAGCGGCCGAACAGCACGGCCAGCAGCAGGAAGGTGAACGTGGTGGCGGCCGTGCCCAGCAGCTTCAGGCCGCGGCGCGGCACTTCCCCGCCTTCCGGCGTGCGGCGGTTGGCGAAGAACTCGATGCGGATGTGGCGGTCGCCCCGCCCCACCGCCGCGGCGCCCGCGAGCGTCACCACGACCATCAGGAACACCGAGATCTCCTCGGTCCAGGCGAACGATTCGTCGGTGAAGTAGCGCGTCACCACGTTGGCGAGCGTGATCACCAGCAGCAGCGCGAGGCCGAAGACGGCGATGCGCTCCTCCCAGGGCGGGCGTTGCGGCTTCATGTGCGACCGCCTCGCACCAGCGCGATGGCGGCATCGACGATGACCGGCGGCGCTATGCGCGATTGCGCTTCCAGCACCGGCGCGTAACCCACCGGGATGCGCGGCGCGCCGAGGCGCCGCACGCGGCAGCCGGTGTGCTCGGCCGCGGTGGCGGCGATCTCCGCGCCGAATCCCGCGACCTGCACCGCCTCGTGCACGACGAGCAACCGGCCCGTGCGTGCGCAAGAGGCCAGCACCGCTTCGCGGTCCCACGGCCACAGCGTGCGAAGGTCGATGAGATCCACCTGCACGCCTTGCGCGGCGAGCGTTTCGCAAGCCTGCTCGCACAGGTGCACCTGCCGGCTCCAGCTGACCAGGGTGAGATCACCACCGGCGCGCACCGTGCGGGCCTTGCCCAGCGGCGACGCTTGCGACGGGTCAACCGGACCCTGCACGCCCCACAGCGTCTTGTGTTCCATGAACACCACCGGGTCTTCGGCATCGATGGCAGTGCGCAGCAGCCCATAGGCGTCCTGCGGCGTCGACGGACAACACACCACCAGGCCGGGCACGTGCGCGAACCACGCTTCCAGCGATTGCGAGTGCTGCGCGGCGGAAGAATCCCAGATGCCGATGGGCATGCGCATCACCACCGGCACGCGGCCCTGGCCGCCGAACATGAAGCGGTTTTTGGCAGCCTGGTTGACCACTTCGTCCATGGCGCAGAGCGCGAAGTCCACCACGCGCATCTCGACCACCGGGCGCATACCAGCCAGTGCCATGCCCACGCCGGCGCCCAGGATGGTGGCTTCGGAGATCGGCGTGTCGATCACGCGTGCAGCGCCGAAGCGCTGCTGCAACCCCGCGTACTGGCCGAAGATGCCGCCGCGGCCCACGTCCTCGCCCAGCACCACCACGCGAGAGTCGGCTTCCATCGCATGCTGCACGGCCAGCGCGGCGGCTTGCGCGCAGCCGAGGTCGGCGCTCAGAACCATGTGCCGGCTCCCGTGGTCTGCACTTCGGTGAAGGCGGCGGCCGCATCGGGCCAGGGCGCATCGCCGGCCGCTTTCACCGCGGCGAAGATTTCGTCGCGGGCTTCGGTTTCCAGCGTGCGCACGTCCTGTTCGCTGCCGCCCGCGGCGCGATACGTGGCGATGGCATGCACCAGCGGATCGTCGCGCAGCGCGGCTTCCACTTCCGCCGGGTCGCGGTACTTCGCCGGATCGACCGACACGTGGCCCTTCAATCGGTACGTCGTCGCGTGCAGCAGGCGCGGGCCCGAGCCGGCGCGAATCTGCGCCACGAGCTCGCCCGCGGCGCGCCACACGGCGGCCACGTCGTTGCCGTCCACCGGCGTCGCGGGCACGTCGAGCGACCGCGCACGCGCCGAAGCGCCCTCGCCCGCCGTCATCGGCGCCGTCGCGGTGGTGGCGCTCCAGCGGTTGTCTTCGCAGACGAACAGCACCGGCAGCGAATGGATGCGGGCCCAGTTCAGCGCTTCGAGGAAAGGGCCGCGGTTGATGGCGCCATCGCCGAAGAAGCAGCAGGTGATGGCGTCGCCGCCGGCCAGCTTCTGCGCGTGCGCCGCGCCCACCGCGATGGGCAGGCCCGCCGCCACCACGCCGTTGGCGCCCAGCATGCCCACCGAGAAATCGGCGATGTGCATGGAGCCGCCGCGGCCGCCGTTGCAGCCCGTGGCCTTGCCGAACAGCTCGGCCATCATGCGCGCGGGATCGGCGCCCTTGGCCAGCGTGTGGCCGTGGCCGCGGTGCGTGGAGGTGAGGTAGTCATCGCGCCGCAGGTGGGCGCACACGCCGGCGGCGACGGCTTCCTGCCCGGTGGACAGGTGCAGCGGCCCCCGCACGCGCGCCTTGCCGTCGGAGGACTGGCCGTAGGCGCTGACGCCGCCCTGACTGGCTTCTTCGGCGGCGTCTTCGAACGCGCGGATGCGCAGCATGGTTCGCAGGAGGCCGCGCAGGACGGGCGGCTCGGGCATCGCGGGGCTGGTGGGCATCCGGTGAAGCTGCGTGGGTCTCGCCGGATCGTATCTGCCGCTGCGAATCGCGCCCGAAAGGGTTTTCCCCGGTCGCGGCGACCGCCAGGAAAGCCACAGGCCTGGCCGCATTCGCGCGGCTAGACTCGGGGCACCCATGCGCATCCTCGGCATCGATCCCGGCTTGCAGACCACCGGCTTCGGCGTGGTCGACGTGGACGGCCACGCGCTGCAGTACGTCGCCAGCGGCACCATCACCACGGGCCACATCGAGCGCGGCGACCTGCCCGCGCGGCTGAAGGTGCTGTTCGACGGCATCACCGAGGTGCGCGACCGCTACCAGCCCGACGCGGCTTCGGTGGAGATCGTCTTCGTCAACGTCAACCCGCAGGCCACGCTGCTGCTGGGCCAGGCGCGCGGCGCCTGCGTCACCGCGCTGGTGGCTTGCGCGCTGCCCGTCGCGGAATACACCGCGCTGCAGATGAAGCAGGCGGTGGCGGGCTATGGCCGGGCGGGTAAGGCGGAAGTGCAGGAGATGGTGAAGCGGCTGCTGAAATTGCCGGGCGTGCCGGGCAAGGACGCGGCGGATGCGTTGGGCTTGGCGATCACGCATGCGCATGTGGGGGCGTCGATTTCGCGCATCGCCGGTGCCACGGCTACTACGAAGAAGACCACGGGCGCTTATCGCGCTGGTCGGGCGTACTGATTCAAGTTCGCGCGAACTGGCCGGCCCGGGCTGGGGGAGGTCTCTTGCACGAATGTCCTCCTGATCGCGGCTTACCGCCGCTCGGTCATTCCCCCTGATCTTTCGTGCAAGAGACCTCCCCCAGCCCGGGCCTGCATCGTGGCGACTCAGCACCTCGGCATCCCGCGCAGACGATGCAAGTGCGCCCTTCGTGGCAAGTCTTGGCCGACCAAGTGACGGTAGCGAGAGAACGCAAGGCACTAAGTGCCTGCTTGTGAGTGGTTTGCTTGCATGGCATTTCGGTCTGCGTATAGTCGCACCTAAATGACCGCGGGGAGCTAAGAAGCCGTGCCAGATCAGACACTTGCGCTCGCCGTAACGGCGAGTTTATTCGGCACGTGCGGGTTTGCAGGTTCCGAAACGCGCTCCAAATTACGTTAGACGTCACACAAACATCGAGGAGACATAAGTGACCTACTACGCACAGCATGGGTTCGCCACTAACGAGGTGGTTGGCGCCGTGGCGGCGGCATTGCTCCACGACCTGCACGTGAACAACTTCGTCTTCGCCGGCTTCCCTGCGGTGTCAGTGATGCAGAAGGATGAGTCGTTCGAAATTCGGCTCGCTCTTGATGGCATGGAAAGCGAGGCTCTGGTCATTCCGTTCAAGACTGGGAAGGAGTTTGCCCGCACGTTCCAGAAGAAGCAGCAGATCGGTTCGGAGTGGATGCGAAAGATCCAAGACTTGGTGGTGCAGATCGAGCGCCAGTCGTCCGAGAGGAACGACGCACGGCGGAGGGTTGCGGCCGGTGACGTCTAACAGGTCGGCCGACTCGGACACGTTGCGGCAAGGGGCCGGTCACCTTTACGTTAGAGCGCAGGGAGACGCTCATGGAACTCGACGATCGCTTTGTTCGCTGGCAAGGCCAGGCAATCACCCAACTTTCCTTTACAGTCAACCTGTTCGCGGGCTTTTCCGTCGGCGCGCTTGCATATGTCCTTTCTTACCTTCGTGAGCCCACATTCACCCCACAGGGCTGCTACGCAATCCTCTACATCGCGTCTCTTGTCCTTCTCCTCGTCTCCGTCGTGCTCGCTGTAGGCATGGTCATTTCGCGTGTTATCGACTTCCGAGCAACGGCCCAGGTTGTGCGAAGCCGACAGGAGTCTGCAACGCCGCAAGCAATCGCAGAGTTGTCGAATACTGCGAATCTTCTTGGCAAAGCAACTTGGCGGTTCTTCTGGGGCATGCTTGGAACGTTTGGTCTCGGAATTGCCACATTCACAGCAAGTTTGGTAAGCGTGTATGCGTCTCGCATTCTTCAAGGCGCCGCGCTCTAACAGGTTGTTCGACATGGACGCGGAGCTTGCCTCGTTTTCGTTGACACTCTTACCTAACGGAGAGAGTGGTCAATGGCAAAGAGAAACGGGCCAGCCAA
>NZ_SMLK01000011.1 GCF_004681975.1 Ramlibacter humi | reverse complement strand
GACGGCAGCTCCTGCGCGAGCACATCGCCTGCGTTCAGGGCTCCTTGCTATGACGGCGATCCCGGACAGCAGTGCGCCTGCGCGGGAAAGACCTGCTGCGGACGCTTGCGCGCCCGTGCGGCAGGTCACTTGATCCAGAGCCGGACGGCGTCCCAGGCGCGGCCCAGGACCCCGGCCTGCTCGACCGCTTCCAGGGCAACCAAGGGCACCTCGGCCAGCGGCTTGTCGCCCGCCAGCACCCTCAGCGTGCCCACCTGCTGGCCCTTGGTGAACGGGGCCACCAGCGGGTCCGGGCGCGCCACCGCCGTCTTGATCTGCGCAGCGGTGCCGGCCGGCACCGCCACCACCACCGGCTGCGGCCGGCCCAGCTTCACGGTCTTGGCCGTGCCCTTCCAGACCTCGGGCGCGATCACCGGCTGGTCGGCGTCGAACAGCTTGATGCCCTCGTACGCCGTGTAGCCCCAGTTCAGCAGCTTCTGCGATTCGTTGGCACGGGCCAGCTCGCTGGACGTGCCCAGCACGATGGACAGCAGCCGGCGGCCCTTGAGGTTCGGGAAGTCGCGCTTGGCCGTGGCGATGAGGCAGTAGCCCGCCGCATCGGTGTGGCCGGTCTTCAGGCCGTCCACCGTCGGGTCGCGGAACAGCAGCATGTTGCGGTTCGTGTCGTTGGCCGTCGGCGTGCCCTGGTAGCGGTACTTCTTGATCGCGTAGTAGTGCAGGTACTCGGGGAAGTCCTGCATCAGGCGCGTCGCCAGGATGCTCAGGTCGCGCGCAGTGGTCGTGTGCCCCGGCTCGGTCAGGCCTTCCGGGTTCTTGTACGTGGTGGACTTCATGCCCAGGGCCTTGGCCTGGTCGTTCATCAGCTGCACGAAGCGGTCCACCGTGCCGCCCACGCCCTCGGCCAGCGCGACGGTGGCGTCGTTGCCCGACTGCACGATCATCCCCTTGATGAGGTCGTCCACCGGCACCTGCATGCTCGGGTCGATGAACATGCGCGAACCGGGCATCTTCCAGGCGCGCACGCTCACGGGCAGCGTCTGCTGCAGGTTGATCTTCTTGGCGCGCAGCGCGTCGAACACCAGGTACTGCGTCATCAGCTTGGTCAGCGACGCGGGCTCCACCGGCGAGTCGATGTCGCGGGCGGCCAGGATCTGGTTGGCGGCGCTGACGTCCAGCAGCAGGTAGCTGCGGGCGGCGATCTCGGGCGGCTGCGGCACCTGGGCGGCGGCGGCGAAGCAAAGCAGGGCGAACAAGGGCGCGATCAGCGCCTTGGCAAATCGGTTCATCAGGCGAAGGGAATTCAGGAACGGAGGTGGCGGACCACGAGGTTTCTCAGCAGCGGCAATTGTCCGTGAAAGAAGTGGCCGCCCCCGGGAATAACCGTCACCGGCAGTGACTGCGGGCGCGCCCAGTCCATGACGGATTGCAACGCGACCGTGTCATCCTGCTCGCCGTGGACCACCAGCGTGCGGTCGTGCGCGTCGGGCGGGATCACGGCGACGGAGAAGCGCTGCGCCGCGGTGCCCACCAGCACCACCTTGCGCACGTCGCGCTCGCTCCAGAACGTTTCCAGCACGTGGCTGGCGACGAAGGAACCGAACGAGAAGCCCGCCAAGGCGATCGGCCCTTCCGGCGCGAACTCGCGCACCAGGCCGCGCATGTCGTCGGCTTCCCCGCGGCCTTCGTCGTGGGTACCGGCGCTGCCGCCGACGCCGCGGAAGTTGAAGCGGATGGCGGTCCACCCGGAAAGCACGAAAGCGCGCGCCAGCGTCTGCACCACCTTGTTGTCCATGGTGCCGCCGAACAGCGGATGCGGATGCGCGATGAACGCGGTGCCCACCGGCGCCACGTCCATCGGGTCGTCGCGCAGCACGTCCAGCGCGCCGGCCGCGCCCCGCGCCTGCAGGCGGCGCGTCTGCGAATTCATCAGCGACCCAGGTGCGGCGGGGTGAGCAGGCGCTCGACCACGCGCCCGTTCTTCAGGTGCGACTCGACGATCTCGTCGATGTCCTGCTGGTCGACGTACGTGTACCAGACCGCTTCCGGGTAGACGACGGCGACGGGGCCGCCCGCGCAACGGTCGAGGCAGCCGGCCTTGTTGACGCGCACCTGGCCGGGCCCGGCCAGGCCTTGCGACTTGACCTGCGACTTGCAGCGCTCGAACGCGGCCTGGGCGCCGTGGTCGGCGCAGCAGTTCTCGCCGTTCTCACGCTTGTTCAGGCAGAAGAAGATGTGCCGCTCGTAATAGGAGGGCCGCTCGGGGGAACTCATGCCGGGATTCTAGGAGCGCGCTCGCCGGTGGAGACGCGCACCAGCACGTAAACCAGCGCGGCGTAAGGCCACAGCCAGCCAAGCCACTGGACCACGCCGTGGAAGCGGATGAAGCGCCCCTGCTCCCAGGCCTGCAGCGTGTGCGCGAAATACGCGCTGGCCGGCGCCTGGTTCAGCAGCGCCAGGTGCACCACCAGGGCCAGCATCACCAGCGCGGCGCAACCGCGCCGGGGCAGCGGCAACGCCAGCAGCGCCAGCACCAGCGCGCCCAGCAGGCCCACGCGCACCGGCAGGCTGAGCCAGGCCCACGCATGCGAAGGTCCCCAACTCAGCGCCGCCGACAGCGCGGTCGCGGCCACGCCGGTGGCGAGTACCAGCAGCGCCAGCACGGCGCGCTGCCGCCATGAGCGCATCACCGAATAGGCGAGCAGGCAAGGCACGAGGCCGCCCAGCGCCACGCAAAGCAATTCAACCCCGGGCACCAGGGGCTGCAATTCGATGTCGCGAACGGGCAGCCATTGCAGGAAAGGCGTGTCCAGCAGCCATTCGGCCACCGCGGCTTCCAGCCGTTCGAACACCTGCCCCAGGCCCAGCGGCACCGCCGCGGGAAACAGCAGGGCCACCGGCCACAGCGCCAGCAGCACGAGCGCGCCGCGGGCGTCGTCCACGAACCATCGAACGCGAAGGCGGCTCCAGTGGTCCACCGCGCCCGCTTTTTCCAGGGCCGCCGCCAGCGCGGCCCCGAGCAGCGCACCCAACGCGTTCAACGCGAAGTCCACGTTCGACGGCACGCGCTCGGGCAGGTAGGTCTGCAACGATTCCATCGAGAACGACAGCACGGCCGAGGAAAGCGCGGCGACCAGGACCGCCAGCCCCGGGCGCGGGGCCGCCGCCTGCGACCGGCGCATGAAGCTCAAGGCCAGCAGGAAGCCCAGCGGCGCATAGCCGAGCGTGTTGGAGATGAAGTCGAAGGCGGTCCAGTAGCGCGGCCAGGGACTGAACAGGAAAGCCCAGAACGCGACGCCCTGGGCGCGCCAACCCGAGAACGGGTACAGGCTGGCGTAGACGATCAGCGCCGTGTAGGCCTGCGACAGCGGCCAGGCGGAAGTCTTTCGTGCCGCCATGCGCGCCCGGATCAGAACGGCTTGACCACCACCAGCACCACCGCGGCCAGCAGCAGCAGCACCGGCACTTCGTTGAACCAGCGGTACCACTTGTGGCTGCGTTGATTGGCGCCCGCGGAGAACTTTTTCAGCAGCACCGCGCACGCATGGTGGTAGCCGATCACCAGCACCACCACCGCCAGCTTGGCGTGCAGCCAGCCGCTGCCGCGACCGATGCCATAGCCCAGCCACAGCCACAACCCGAACGCGAGCGCGGGCACGGCCAGCATCGTGGTGAAGCGCAACAGCTTGCGCGCCATCAGCAGCAGGCGGTCGCGCTCCGCGTCGGACCCCGCCGGCACCATCGCCAGGTTGACGAAGATCCGCGGCAGGTAGAACAGGCCCGCGAACCAGCTCGCGACGAACACGATGTGCAGCGCTTTGACCCAGAGCATGGGCGCCGAGTGTACGGAAGGGGTGCCGACCGGTTGCTGACGCGGCGGCACGAAAAAAAACCCCGGCGATCAAGCCGGGGTTGGGAAGCCTTTTTGCTGTCACACATTAAGGCACCCGCTCAGGGAGGAAAAGCGGGGAGCGGCAAGCCGCCCGGTCCGTAATTTAACAGGGGGCCCATGCCCTTACAAGCTGGCTCGGCCGATCCGAGCCGATGCGTTGACCGCGATGGCCAGCAGTCAGGTGGCGATGCGGCACAATTTTCGCCATGGTCCTGCATGCTCCCTATCCCCACGGCCGCCCGCGGCGGCTGCGGCGCGACACGTTCACGCGCAACCTCGTCCGCGAAAACGCGCTGTCGCCCCATGACCTGATCTATCCGGTGTTCGTGCTTGACGGCAGCAAGCGCCGCGAGCCCGTCGCGTCGATGCCCGGCGTCGAACGCCTGAGCCTCGACCTGCTGCTGCCGGTGGCCGAGGAATGCGTGAAGCTCGGCGTGCCCGTGATGGCGCTGTTCCCGGTGATCGACCCTTCGCTCAAGACCGAAGACGGCCGCGAAGCCTGGAACCCGGAAGGGCTGGTGCCGCGCGTGGTGCGCGGCCTGAAGCAACGCTTCCCCGAACTGGGCGTGATGACCGACGTCGCGCTCGACCCCTTCACCAGCCACGGCCAGGACGGCCTGCTCGATCCCACCGGCTACATCCTCAACGACGAGACGGTGGAGGTGCTGACGAAGCAGGCGCTTTCGCAGGCCGACGCCGGCGTGGACATCGTGGCGCCCAGCGACATGATGGACGGCAGGATCGGCGCCATCCGCCGCGCGCTGGAAGAACGGCAGTCGATCCACACGCGCATCATGGCTTACAGCGCCAAGTACGCCAGCGCGTTCTACGGCCCGTTCCGCGACGCGGTGGGCTCGGCCTCCAACCTGGGCAAGGCCGACAAGAAGGTCTACCAGATGGACCCGGGCAACAGCGACGAAGCGCTGCGCGAAGTCGCGATGGACATCGCCGAAGGCGCCGACATGGTGATGGTCAAGCCCGGCATGCCTTACCTGGACATCGTGCGGCGCGTGAAAGACGAATTCCGCATGCCGACGTTCGTCTACCAGGTGTCCGGCGAGTACGCGATGCTGCAGGCCGCGGCGCGCAACGGCTGGCTGGACGGCGACGCGGTGATGATGGAAAGCCTGCTCGCCTTCAAGCGGGCAGGCGCCGACGGCATCCTGACGTACTTCGCGCTGGAAGCCGCGCGCAAGCTGCGCGCCTGATCCGCCGCCGATGCAGATCGTCGAATTCACGCCGGGCACGCTTCGCTTCCTGGACACGGTGCCGCCGCAGGCGCCCGAAGGCGGATTCGTCTGGATCTACCTCGACCGCGAAGACCTCGCAGAAGCGCTGCCCGCACTTCAGTCGGCTTGCTTCCGCCTCGGCGGCTCCTCGCTGCTGGACCTGCACCTGCGCGACCTGGAAAGCGCCACGCACCCTTCGCAGTACGACTACACCTCGGTCTACGACCTGGTGATCTTCCGCCGCCTGGCCACGCCCGAGGAAGTGGACCACGAGCTGGGCAAGGGCAGTGGCCGCGATGGCCCCGCGCCCGACGGCCTGGCCAGCTTCTACCGCATCCGCACGCGCGCGGTGGGCTTCGTCGTGTACGACCGCCTGCTGGTGACGGTGCACCCGCGCGGCTGCTTCACCTCGCGCTCGTTCATCAGCCGCTACCTGTCGGACGCGGTGCAGAGCGACGGCCTGGCCGCGGCCGCCAACCGCAGCCGCCTGCCCACCAGCCCTTCGGACCTGATGCTGCGCATGGTCAACGTGATGGTGGACAGCTACCTGGAACTGCGGCGCCAGCTCAGCACCGAACTTGACCGCTGGCAGCACGAGCTGCTGCGCCCGGGCTCGGACTACCGCAACTGGAGCGCGCTGATGATCGCGCGGCGCGAGCTGCACACGCTCGAAGACCTGTGCGAGGAGCAGAACGACGCGATGCAGGAATGGCTGGACACCGCGCGCGAGCAGCCCCCGCCGGGGCTGTCGCAGGCGGAGCGCGACGGCCTGATCGCGCGCGCCCGCGACGTCATCGAACACATCCAGCGCGTGGTGCACCAGGTGCGCCGCATGGAGCAGGGCGCCGAGAGCGTGGTGCAGATCCACTTCTCGGCGCAGAGCAATCGCACCAACAACATCATGCGCACGCTCACCGCGCTCACGGCCATCTTCCTGCCGCTGAACCTGATGACCGGCATCTTCGGCATGAACTTCAGCAGCATGCCGCTGCTGCACGACCCGCTCGGCTTCTGGGCCGCCATCCTGTTCATGGTGGCGGTCGCGGGCCTGCTGGGACTGGTGTTCTGGCGCAAGCACTACCTCGCCCGCAGCGGGCGCTGAGCGTGCCGCGCCGCTCGCTCAGACGTAGGGCGGCTTCAACCCTTCGGCCGCCAGCACGCGCTGCACGGCGGGCCGGTCCAGCATGCGCTGCAGGTAGGCGCCCAGCCGTTCGCGGTCGCGCGCGCGGCCTTCGGGGAAATTGCGCGTCCAGCGGCACAGCGTGAAGAGGTACGCGTCGAGCGCGGTGTAGTGCTCGCCCATGAACCACGGGCCGGCATTGCGCACCAGCTCCTTTTCCACTTGCTGCAGCAGCGCCGTCGCCTTCGCGCGCGCATGGCGCTGGATCTCTTTCGCGGCCGCCTCGTGCCCTTCGTCCACCCAGCGCTCCGGATAGAAGTACAGGATCAGCGTGGCCTGCAGCGTGTTGGTCAGCCACATCAGCCACTTGTAGAAGTGGCTGCGCGCGGTGCTGCCCAGCGCGGGCGCAAGCCGCGCCTGCGGGTGGTGATCGGCCAGATGCAGCGTGATGGCCGCCGTTTCGTACAGCACGAGGTCACCGTCGGCCAGCACCGGCAGCAGGCCGTTCGGGTTCAGGCGCAGGTACTCAGGCCGCTTGTGCGCGTCCACCGCACGATCGACCAGCACACGCCGGTACGGCACGCCGATTTCTTCCAGCAGGATGTGCGGGACCATGGCCGCGGTGCTGGGGTAGTAGTGCAGTTCGATCATGGTGGCGACACTCCGAACAGGCCTGCGGCGTTGCCCCACGCGATGCGCTGCGCCACGTCCGGCGGCAGGCCGCCCAGCCAGGCGCGGTAGCCCTTCATCAGCTCGTCGTAGTACTGCCAGCGCTGGACGACCCAGGTGTCGGAGCCGATCACGAAGCGGCCGGGGTACTTCAGCAGCAGCGTGCGCCATTCGGGGCACAACTGCCCGTCCTCGCAGGTCAGACCCGGCCGGTACGACAACTCGCCCATCAGGAGCGGATAGCGCGCCATCAGCTGGTCCACACGCGCCACGGGCGTCCCGCCGATGCCAGTGTGCGCCCAGATCACGCGCGCCTTCTGCCCACGCGACGGCGTGTTGGCCATCAGCAGGTCGATGGCCGCGTCGTCCACGTGCGCCAGCACCGCGAGCTGTTTCTCCTCGGCCAGCTGCATCAGCTGCTTCGCCACGGGTCCGTTCGCGTTGGCGCTGTCGTACAGGTGGAATTCGCCGATGCCGCGGAAAGGTCCCGCGGCGGTTCCTTTCGCCAGTTCCGACTGCACCATCGTGTAGATGCCGGGATCGCGGAACCAGTTGTTGTAATCGTCGCGGTTGCGGTAGAGGCGCACGAACGGCACCACCGTCACGCCCGCCGCCTGGGTCTGCGGCGACGCGGCCAGCTTGTGCGTGCCGTCGTTGGGCCGCGAGTTGGCGACGATGGCGCGCACGCCGTTGCGCTTCATGCGCGCCAGCACGTCGTCCAGCGGATGCGGGCCGTCGTACGCCTCGACGTTGTAGTGCAGGTGCGCGTCGAACAGCGGGCCGGCGTAGTCGGCGGCCAGCGCCGCGCACGCCGCCAGCCCGAGCGTCGCAGCGGCGACGAAGCGCGCGAGCGGCGCCTTCACGCCAGGTGCTTGGTGAAGAAGTACAGCGAGCGCTCGCGCGCCGTCCTGGCGGCCGATGCGTCGTAGGAGCCGCGCTGGTCGCAGTTGAAGCCGTGGTCGGCGGCGTAGACGTGCACCTCGACCTCCGGGTGCGCCTTCTCGAACGCCTTCACCGATTCCATGGAGATCCAGTGGTCCTTCTCGCCGAAGTGCGACATCACCGGCACCTTGGGCTTGCGCGCGGCCTCCTCCGGCGTGGTCATCCCGCCGCCGTAATAAGTCACCGCGGCGGACAGGCCGTCGAGCGTGCACGCCGAACGCCAGGACAAGAGGCCGCCCCAGCAGTAGCCGACGATGCCCACCTTGCCGCCTTGCGCGGCGTGCCTGATCGCTGCCTGGATGTCCTGCAGCACGCCGGGCGCGGGCAGGCTTTCCACCTGCGCCTTCAGCGCCTGGCCGGCACCCATGTCGTCTTGCGAGTACCCCAGCTCCACGCCCGGCTTCACGCGGTGGAACGTGGCGGGCGCGACAGCCAGGAAGCCGTCCTTCGCGTAACCGTCGGCCACCGAGCGGATGTGCGAGTTGACGCCGAAGATTTCCTGCAGCACCACGATGGCGCCGCGCGGCGCGCCCGCGGGCTGCGCCACGTAGGCGGGAAAGCTGAAGCCGTCGGCGGCTTGGAGGTCGGTGAAGGCGCCCATGTCAGTCTCCTTTCGGTTCGGAAAGCTTGCGTTGCAGGAAATCCAGGCGGTCCTGGCCCCAGAAAATCTCGCCGTCCACGACGTAGCTGGGGGCGCCGAAGACGCCCGCCTCGAGGGCGGCGGCGGTGTATTCGTCGTAGCGCTGCTGCGCGGCCGCCTCGCGCGACTGCGCCAGGCGCTCGGCCGCGAGGCCGTTCTCGGAGAGCAGTTGCGCCAGTGTCTCGGCACTGGCGATATCGCGCTCCTGCTGCCACAGCGCAGACGACACCGCGCCGGCCAGGCGCAGCGCCGCCTCGTCGCCGTCGGCTTGCGCCACAGCAAGGATCAGCCGCGAGGCGTCGTCGCCGTTGACGGGGAAGAAGCGCGGCTGCACGTTCATCGTCACGCCCAAGTGGTCGGAGAAGCGGCGCAGTTCCACCAGTCGGTAGGCCTGGCGCTGCGGCGCCCGCTTGCCCAGGGGCAGCCCGCCGCTGGCGGGAAAGATGCGGCCGAAGTCCACCGGCCGCACGCTCACCTTGGCGCCCGCTTCGCGCGCGATGCGCACGAAGCGCTCGTGACCGAGGAAAGCCCACGGGCTTTGCGTGGCGAAGTAGTAGTCGATGGCCGCGGCCAATCCCGTCTCCTGGTGCCCTGAGAAGGGCGTGTTGTATCGTAGCCGCCGTTATCAGTGCGCAGGAGTCGGCAATTGGAACGGGTGGTCCTGGTCACGGGCGGCAGCCGCGGCATCGGTGCGGCAACCGCGAAACTGGCCGCGCAGCGCGGCTGGTCGGTCGCGGTGAACTACGCCTCGAACGCTTCCGCAGCGGATGAGGTGGTGCAGGCGGTGCGCGCGGCGGGGCGCCGCGCCATCGCGGTCCAGGCCGACGTGGCCGACGAAGCGCAGGTCATGCGCATGTTCGAGGCGGTGGACGCGCAGCTCGGCCGCGTGACCGACCTGGTGAACAACGCCGGCGTGGTAGACCAGGCCCAGCGCGTCGAGGACATGAGCGGCGAGCGCCTGCAGCGCATGTTCGGCATCAACGTCATCGGCTCCATCCTCTGCGCGCGCGAAGCCGTCCGCCGCATGAGTACGAAGCGCGGCGGACCCGGCGGCGCCATCGTCAACCTGTCCAGCGCGGCTTCGCGCCTGGGCGCCCCGGGCCAATACGTGGACTACGCCGCGGCCAAGGGCGCCATCGACGCTTTCACCGTCGGCCTGGCCAAGGAGGTCGCGGCCGAGGGGATCCGCGTCAACGCGGTGCGGCCCGGCCTGATCGAAACCGAGATCCACGCGTCCGGCGGCATCCCCGATCGCGTGCAGAAGCTCGCGCACCAGGTGCCCATGGCGCGCGGCGGCACCGCCGAGGAAGTGGCGCAGGCGATCCTGTGGCTGATGTCGCCGGAAGCCAGCTACACGACCATGAGCCTGGTCGACGTGTCGGGAGGACGGTGATGGCGATCCGCTGGTATTGGGAAGACCTGCAACCGGGCAGCGTGCGCGAGCTGGGCACGATCACCCCGACGCGCGAAGAGATCGTCGACTTCGCCACCAAGTTCGATCCGCAGCCGTTCCACCTGGACGAGGAAGCAGCGCGGCACTCGGTGTTCGGCGCGCTGTGCGCGAGCGGCTGGCACACGTGCGCGATGGCCATGCGGCTGACGGTCGACAACTTCCTGCGCGAGTCCAGCAGCATGGGCTCGCCGGGGCTGGAGAACGTGAAGTGGCTCAAGCCGGTGTACCCCGGCGACACGCTCACGCTGCGCCACCGCACGCTGGAATCGCGGCCGCTGAACAGCAAGCCCGACCTGGGGCTGGTGCGCTCGGTGTGGGAGATGTTCAACCAGCGCGGCGAGCAGGTACTGCACATGGAAGGCTATGGCATGTTCCGCCGCCGCACGCCGGCGCAGCCGGCGGCCTGAGCGCATGGACTTCAAGCCGCTGATCACGCTGCTGGCGGTGGTGAACCCACTGGCCATCGTTCCCTTCTTCATCCACTACACCGAAGGCTTCTCGGCGCGGCAGCGGCGCGAGACGGTGATCACTTCGTCGTTCACCGCGTTCATGGTCATCGCCATCAGCGCGCTGCTCGGCCTGCAGGTGCTGGAGTTCTTCGGCATCTCGCTGGCCAGCTTCCAGGTGGGCGGCGGCATGCTGCTGCTGGTCAGCTCGCTGAACATGCTGAACGCGCGGCCGGCGGAAGCCAAGCCGGCGACGCACGACCTGGAAGACGGCGCGCAGAAGGCGGCGATGGGTGCCAGCATCGCGGTGGTGCCGCTCACCATCCCGCTGCTCACAGGCCCCGCCACCATCTCCACGGTGGTGATCTACGCCGAGCGCGCCAAGACGTTCTGGCAGCTGTCGGTGCTGGTGGGCTACGGCGTGGTGATCGGGCTGGCGACGGCGATCTGCTTCGCGCTGGCCGAGCCCATCGCGCGCGTGCTGGGCAAGACAGGCATCAGCGTGATGACGCGGCTGATGGGCCTGATCCTCGCCGCGCTGGCCGTGGAAGTGATGGCCGTCGGCCTGCTCAAACTGTTTCCGGCCCTGGGCCACTAGCCCGCGGGGCCTTGTCCGCCAGGTGGCGGATCAGCTGGTTGCTGGTGTTGCGAAGGCGCTGGGCCAGCAGCTGCGTCAGCTTCACCAGCACCTTGGCGCCGACGGCGGGGTTGTCGGTGATCAGCTTCGCCACCGCGCCGCGCGTGAGCACGGCCGCTTCGACGTCGCTCAGCGCCCAGCAGCTGGCGTAGCGCGGCTCGCCATCCAGCATCGACATCTCGCCCAGCGCGGCGCCGGCGCGCAGCACCGCCAGCCGCGTCGTGGTTTCGTTCAAGTCGCCATCGGGGTTGTATTCCGCGTCCACCTTGCGCTTGCCCACGTCCACCGTGCCGGACAGCAGCAGCAGCATCCAGTCGCTGGCATCGTCTTCGGCGATCAGCACCTGCCCGGCGCGGGCGCGGATCTGCACCATGGCTTCGCCCAGAACGTCGGCCTCTTCCGGCGTGAAGTCCTGCAGGAACACCGATTCCCGCAACAGGTCGCGGCGCGCCGAGAGGCGTTCGCACGGGCCGACCACTTCCAGCCCCGCGGCCTCCAGCTCCTCGCGCACCGAGCGGCGCGGCGCCACGCCGTCGACCAGCTGCGCGGCGCCGTTGACAGCGGCAGCCCTGTCGTTCATCGGGCCGCGGCCCTCGCCTGCTGCAGCCACTGGCCGATGTCGGCGGCCGCGGCGTCGGTGGCCTCGGTCAGCGCACGCACGCCGCCCGACGCATCGGGCGTCGGCGCGTTGCCCTGCACCGCGATGCTGCGCTGGTCCAGCAGCTGCTCGCCCGAAGCGGTGCTGCGGAACAGCGTGGCGCGCAGGCGCAGCACGCCGCGGCTGCGGTCCGGGCTGTCGAACACGTGCGCGAATTCCTCCAGCTCCATGCGCAAGATGTACAGCGGCCGGCTGTCGTCGCGTACCAGCGTGGCGCTCTCGTCCAGGTTCAGCACCGGCCGCTCGCGGCCCAGTTGCTGGCGCAGCCGCTGGCGCACCAGTTGCGGCGGCGGCGCGCTCCAGCGCGACTGCGAATACGCGCGCAGCTGGTAATCGTCGGTGTAGCCCAGGCGGTACAGCACGGCCGAGCCTTCCAGCGCGCCCGACGCCTCGATCTCCGGCAGCACCAGCGCGAAGTATGGCGCCGGCCGTTCCACGCGGGTGGTGAGATGCGGCAACGGTCCCATGTCGAACAGCGCGGGGCGCTGCGGCTTGTCGATCAGGTTGGCGCAGCCGGCGAGCGCGGCCAGCGCGAGCGCCGCCGCGGCGGCCATGAGTGGGCGGTTCATCGTTTCCCTCCAGGCGCCGTGAAGCCTTCCTCGCCCGGTCCCGGATCGATGCGGCCGGTGCCGAAGATCAGGGCTTGCGGGTTGTCGTTGATGCCGTTGACGGTGCGGCTGAGCTGCCGCACCGCGCGCGAAGTCTCTTCGGTCACCTTGTTCACGCGCGGCAGCGTGGCGGCGTTGAAGGCATCGGCCGCATGCGACAGCGATTCGGTGCCTTCGGCCAGCCGGTCCATCGGGCCGCCTTTCGAGTTCAGCCGCGCGATGGTCTTGCGCGCCTCGTCCGACGTGTCGCGCAGCGAAGCC
This sequence comes from Ramlibacter humi, assembly GCF_004681975.1. GTDB lineage: Bacteria > Pseudomonadota > Gammaproteobacteria > Burkholderiales > Burkholderiaceae_C > Ramlibacter > Ramlibacter humi. The sequence continues at coordinate 41,471 of NZ_SMLK01000011.1, read as the reverse complement.
AGCGCGGAATCGGTGCGCTTGACCAGCGAGGGGATGTCCACCCGCTGCGGGCCGAACTGCGCGGTGAGCGTCGCGTCCAGGTTGTTCGCCAGCTTGGTGACGCTGGCCGCGGCCTCCGAGACGCTCTCGACGGCGCCGGTGATCTTCTTCTGGTTGGGATCGGACAGCAGCGTGTTCACCTTCGTGGTGATCTGCTCCACCTGGTCCAGGATGACCTCGCCGCGCGAGGCCAGCTTCTGCAGCAGGCCCGGCTTGAGCGGGATGCGCGGCGGCGCCTCGTCGTTGGGCTGCAGCTTCTGCGCCGGCTTGCCGGTGTCGTCCAGCTGCACGAAGGCCAGGCCGGTCACGCCCTGGAACGACAGCGTGGCGAAGGTGTCGCTGGTGACGGGCGTGCCGCGGGCCACGTCCAGGCGCACCAGCACGTTGCCTTGCGCCTTGGGGTCGAAGCCGATGCTCGTGACCTTGCCCACGTCCACGCCGCGGTAGCGCACCGGCGCCTGCGCCTGCAGGCCGGTGACCGCTTCGCGCGTGGAGATCTCGTAGGCGTCGTGCGCGCCCGAATCGCGGGTGAGCCACGCGCCCAGCAGGAGAAGCAGGCCGGTGACCACGACCACGAACACGCCGGCGGCGAGGGCATGGGCTTTGTTTTCCATCGGTACTCCTTGGGCCTTTCAGACCGCGAACGGGTATTCGCGCAGCAGTTCCATCGCCCGCTGGCCGCGCGGCCCGAGGAAGAAATCATGCACAAAGGGATGCTGGAACGCGATGACCTGTTTGGGTGGGCCGGTCATGATGATGCGGCGCTCGGCCAGCACCGCGATGCGGGTGGACAGCTCGAACAGCGTGTCCAGGTCATGCGTGACCATGATCACCGTCAGCGCCAGGTCGCGGTGCAGCGCGCGCAGCAGGGTCACGAAGCCGTCGGAGCTTTCCGGGTCCAGGCCCGCGGTGGGCTCGTCCAGCAGCAGCAGCGGCGGGTCCATGATCAGCGCGCGCGCCAGCGCCACCCGCTTGATCATGCCGCCGGACAGGTCGGACGGCATCTTGGCGCCGTCCTCCGGCTTCAGGCCCACCATCTGCAGCTTCACCATCGCCGCTTCGTAGATCAGCGCCTTGGGCAGGGTGCGCAGTTCCATCAGCGGGAACGCGATGTTCTCCAGCACGGTGAAGGCGGAGAACAGCGCGCCATGCTGGAACAGCATGCCCACGCGGCTGGCCGCGCCGCGCTGGCCGAGTTCCGCCACCGGCCTTCCCAGCACGTCGATGCGTCCCGCGGCGGGACGTTCCAGTCCCAGGATCTGCCGCAGCAGCACGGTCTTGCCGGTGCCCGAGCCGCCCACCAGCGACACGACCTCGCCGCGCTGCACGCTGAAGTCCAGGTGGTCGTGCACCACGAACTTGCGCCCGGGCAATTCGAACTCGGTGCGCAGCCCGCGGATCTCCACCATCGGCGTGCCCGGCGCGGGCAGCAGCGGCGCGGCCATCTGGCGCGCGGCCATCAGAAACCGACCTCCTGGAAGGCGATGGCGAACAGCGCGTCCACCAGGATCACCACGGTGATGGAGCTCACCACCGAAGCCGTCGTGCCCTGGCCCAGCGACTGCGTGTTCGGCTCCACGGCCAGGCCGTAGTGGCAGCCGATCAGCGCGATGAGCACGCCGAACACCATGGACTTGGAGGTGGCCAGAACCAGGTTGCCGATCTGCACCGCGCTGGGCAGCGCGTTGAGGAAGAACGTGGGCGTGATGCCCAGCGAGGCGTCGGCCGCCAGCATGCCGCCCGCCAGCGCGCAGAGCGTGGTCCAGATGCTCACCAGCGGCATGGCGAACGCCAGCGCCATGGCGCGCGGCAACACCAGGCGGAAGCTGTGCGAGATGCCCATCACGCTCATGGCGTCCAGCTCATCGGTGACGCGCATGACGCCGATCTGCGCGGTGATCGACGAACCCGACCGGCCCGCCACCAGGATGGCCGCCAGCATCGGCCCCAGCTCGCGGATCAGCGCCACGCCCAGGATGTTGACGATGTACGAATCGGCGCCGAACTGGCGCAGTTGCTTGGCGGTGAGGTAGGCCAGCACCACGCCGATGAGGAAGCCGACCAGCGCCGTGATGGGCAGCGCCGTGGCGCCGATGTGGTACAGGTGGCCCGAGAAGTCGCGCCACGGGCCTTCGTGCGGCGCGCGCCCCAGCCGGAACACGTCCAGCAGCAGTTGGCCGGCCAGCCGCACGAACTCGCGCACCGCGAGCGTCTTCTCCAGCACCACTTCGCCCAGCGCCAGGTACTGGCGGCGCCAGCTTAGGCGCCGGCGCGGCGGCTGCGGAGTCGTGAACTGCTCCACCCGCTCCAGCACGGTTTTCTGCGCCGGCAGGAGGTCCAGGTGGTCCGGGCGCTTCTGGCCCCATTGGTCCCACAGCAGTTGCGCGCCGACGTGGTCGAGCTGCTCGACGCCGCGCAAATCCCAGGCCGCCTGGCCGCCACCCGCCGCGGACAGCTGGCCGCGCACTTGCGCCAGCAGGCCCGGCCGCGCGAACTGCGCCGCGGTCCACTGGCCCAGCACCTTGACAGGGCCGCCCTCCCCGGAGCCGGTCTCGATGCGGGGAAGAGTGGGTTCCTGCATGGTGGAGTTGTAAGAAGTTGCAATGCTAACGGCATGCCTGCCCGGAAGCCTCGATCCCGGCCAGCGGTGGCGCGGGGGTGTGGCGCGCCGTAGACTGGCGGCCCTCGAGCCTCCTGCAAGACCCCCGATCATGAACGCACCCGATTCCACCCGCGCCGCAGGCACCGTCGCTTCCATCGACCACTGGATCGACGGCAAGGTCGTCCCCGGCCAGAGCGGCCGCACGGCCGACGTCTTCAATCCCGCCAGCGGCAAGGTCACCGGCAAGGTGGCCCTGGCCAGCAACGCCGAGGTGGCCAAGGCCGTGGCCAGCGCGCAGGCCGCCTTCCCGAAGTGGGCCGAGACGCCGCCGATCCGCCGCGCCCGTGTGATGTTCAAGTTCCTGGAACTGCTGAACCAGCACCGCGACGAGCTGGCCGCCGCCATCACCGCCGAGCACGGCAAGGTGCTGTCCGACGCGCAGGGCGAAGTCACCCGCGGCATCGACATCGTGGAATTCGCCTGCGGCATCCCGCAGCTGCTCAAGGGCCAGTACACCGACCAGGTGTCCACCGGCATCGACAACTGGACGATGCGCCAGCCGCTGGGCGTGGTGGCCGGCATCACGCCCTTCAACTTCCCGTGCATGGTGCCGATGTGGATGTACCCGGTGGCCATCGCCGCGGGTAATGCTTTCATCCTCAAGCCCAGCCCGCTGGACCCGACGGCGTCGATCCTGATGGCGCGCCTTCTGAAGGAAGCCGGCCTGCCCGACGGCATCTTCAACGTGGTGCAGGGCGACAAGGAATCCGTGGACGCGCTGCTGGAGCACCCGGACGTGAAGGCCGTGTCCTTCGTCGGCTCCACCGCGGTCGCGCAGAAGATCTACGAGACGGGCGCGCGGCATGGCAAGCGAGTGCAGGCGTTGGGCGGGGCCAAGAACCACATGGTGGTGATGCCCGATGCCGACATGGACCAGGCAGTGGACGCGCTGATCGGCTCCGCTTTCGGTTCGGCCGGCGAGCGCTGCATGGCCATCTCGCTGGGCGTGCTGGTGGGCGACGCCGCAGACAGGATCATGCCGATGCTGGCCGAGCGCACGAAGCAGCTGAAGGTGAAGAACGGCGTCGAGTCGGACGCGGAGATGGGCCCCATCGTCAGCCGCGCCGCGGCCGACCGCATCACCGGCTACATCGGCACCGGCGCGCAGGAAGGCGCGAAGCTGGTCGTCGACGGCCGCGGCTTCAAGGGCGCGATGGCCGGCGCGGGCTGCGACAACGGTTTCTGGGTGGGCGGCACGCTGTTCGACAACGTCACGCCGGACATGAAGATCTACAAGGAAGAGATCTTCGGTCCCGTGCTGGGCTGCGTGCGCGTGAAGGACCTGGCGGAAGCCACCGCGCTGATCAACTCGCACGAGTACGGCAACGGCGTGTCGCTGTTCACCCGCGACGGCAACACCGCGCGCGAGTTCTCGCGCCGCGTGCAGGTGGGCATGGTCGGCGTCAACGTGCCGATCCCGGTGCCGATGGCCTGGCATGGCTTCGGCGGCTGGAAGAAGAGCCTGTTCGGCGACATGCACGCGTACGGCGAGGAAGGCGTGCGGTTCTACACGAAGCAGAAGTCGATCATGCAGCGCTGGCCCGAATCGATCGGCAAGGGCGCCGAGTTCGTCATGCCGACCGCCAACTGACACCGCGGCAGCGGCGCCCAGACGCCGCGCCTGGAGGAGACATGAGCGACACCACGTTCGACTACGTGATCATCGGCGCCGGCACGGCGGGCTGCCTGCTCGCCAACCGGCTGTCGAAGGACCCGGCCAACCGGGTGCTGCTGATCGAAGCGGGCCGCAAGGACGACTACCACTGGATCCACATCCCGGTGGGCTACCTGTACTGCATCGGCAACCCGCGCACCGACTGGCTGTACAGCACCGAGCCCGACGCAGGCCTCAACGGCCGCGCCCTGCGCTACCCGCGCGGCAAGACGCTGGGCGGCTGCTCCAGCATCAACGGCATGATCTACATGCGCGGCCAGTCGCGCGACTACGACGGCTGGGCGCAGATGACGGGCGACGCCGGCTGGCGCTGGGACAACTGCCTGCCCTACTTCAAGAAGCACGAGGACTACTACCAGGGCGCCGACGAACTGCACGGCGCGGGCGGCGAATGGCGCGTGGAACGCCAGCGGCTGCGCTGGGACGTGCTGGACGCTTTCGCGAAAGCCGCGCAGGAAGCGGGCGTGCCGCACACCGAAGACTTCAACCGCGGCAACAACGAAGGCGTGGGCTACTTCCAGGTGAACCAGCGCAACGGCTGGCGCTGGAACACGGCCAAGGCTTTCCTGCGGCCCACCTGCTACGGCCGGCCGAACTTCGAGATGTGGACCAACGCGCACGTCAAGCGCCTGCGCGTGGAGCGCGGTGCGAACGGCACGCGACGCTGCACCGGCCTGGAAGTGTGGACCGGGCACGAGATGGCCAGCGTGCAGGCCACGCGCGAAGTGCTGCTGTGCGCGGGCAGCATCGGATCACCCCAGCTGCTGCAGCTGTCGGGCATCGGTCCCGCGGACTTGCTGCGCCGGCACGGCGTGGACGTGGTGCACGACCTGCCCGGCGTGGGCGAGAACCTGCAGGACCACCTGCAGATCCGCGCGGTGTTCAAGGTGCAGGGCGTGCAGACGCTCAACACGCTGGCCAACAGCTGGCATGGCAAGGCGCGCATCGGCCTGCAATACCTGCTGACGCGCAGCGGGCCGATGAGCATGGCGCCCTCGCAGCTGGGCGCGTTCACGCGCAGCTCGCCGGAGCATGCGTGGCCGAACGTGGAGTACCACGTGCAGCCGCTCAGCCTGGACGCGTTCGGCGACCCGCTGCATTCGTTCAATGCCTTCACCGCCAGCGTCTGCAACCTGAACCCCACCAGCCGCGGCTTCGTGCGCATCCGCTCGCCGAAGTTCGACGAAGCCCCCGCCATCGCGCCGAACTACCTGAGCACGCCGGAAGACCGGCAGGTGGCGGCCGATTCGCTGCGCCTCACGCGCCGCATCTGCGCGCAGCCCGCGCTGGCGAAGTACCAGCCGCAGGAGTGGCGGCCCGGCGTGCAGTACCAGAGCGACGAGGAACTGGCGCGGCTGGCCGGCGACATCGCCACCACCATCTTCCACCCGGTGGGCACGACGAAGATGGGCCGCGACGACGACCCGATGGCGGTGCTCGATTCGCGCCTGCGCGTGCGGGGCGTCTCCGGGTTGCGCGTGGTGGATGCGGGCGCGATGCCCACCATCACCAGCGGCAACACCAACTCGCCGACGCTGATGATGGCCGAGAAGGCCGCCGAGTGGGTGCTGCAGGACGCCGCTAGAAGCGGCGCGTGAGCGTCAGGCCCAGGTCGCGGGTCGACAGCTTCGGCTGGAACAGCGTGGTGCCGGGCACCGGCACGCCGCGCAGCGAGACCGGCACGGGCAGGCTGGCAGCCTGCGACAGGCGCCGCCATTCCAGGCCCCACGACCACGGCGAGTCCGGCGCCGTGGCCACCAGCCGCAGCACGATCGCGCGCTGCTGACCGGCTTCCAGCGAAGTGGTATCCAGCACGCCGTGGAAATCCACCTTGAGGTTGTGCGCCAGGCTCGCGCGCACTTCCGGCTCGGCCCGGATCCACCAGCCCGCGGGGCCCTGCCACTCGGGGCTGCGCCAGCGCAGCACCAGCCACACGGCGTCGGCGGTTTCCGCCAGGCCGCCGGCGACAGCCGTGCCGCGGATGCCGCGGTACTGCCGCTGCCAGCCCGCGCCGGCCCACAGCTCGCCCCACGGCGCCGGTGCATGCGGCCGCACCAGGAAGCTGGCGCCGCCCTCGACGTGCCGCGTGGTGGTGCGCAGCGGCGCACCGGCTTGCGTGCGGCCGTCGTAATCGAGATCGCCTCCGGCCAGCTCACCACGCACCGCGAACGCACCATCGCCGGGCAGCGGATGCGTGGCTTGCAGCTGCACGCGTGCGAGAGGCCCCGTCTCGGTGAGCAGCGTGCCGCCCGTGGCGGTGCGCTCGACCAGCCGGCGGTGCAGGACGGACCCGGTCACTTCGTACGACCAGGGCGATGGCTGCGCCCACGTGCCCGCACTGGCGCAGGCGAGCAGGACGGCGACGGTGATGCGGGAAGCGGGCAACGGCGGGACGGCGCCGGGCGCCGCGGTCGATCCCGGCGAGGCGCCGGGGCCGCGGCATTATCGCAGCGCGATCAGCGGATGCCGCCGACGTAGCGCGACGTGGCCGGCGCGGGCGCCGGCCCGCGTGAAGACTCCAGCAGAGAATCGGCGAAGCCGGAAGCAGGGCTGACCGAATCGGGCCCCGGCTCACCGGCCGGCCGCTGCTTCAACGCCTGCACCGCGGCCTGCACCAGCGGGCGGGTCGCGCCATCGGTGGGCTGGGCCAGAGCCAGCTCCAGCTTGGCGGCCCATTCGGCCAGCTCGGGCGCCTTTTCTTCCTGCGCCTTCACGCGCGAGAAGCGCACGATCTCGGCGGCGTATTCCGCGTTCTGCGCCATCCACTCCGTGTCGGTCACGCGGCCGGTCTTGCGACGCAGCAGCACGTGCAGGTGGGCGGCAATCGCAACTTTCTCGCTGGCCAGCATCTCCACACCTCCGCAATCGATGGATCTCGTCGTCAGGGTATTCAGCCGCCCAGCCGCTCGCGGTGCTGCGCGATGTCCAGGCCCGTCTGCTCGCCGTGCTCGTCGACGCGCAGGCCCACCAGCCACTGGGTCAGCAGCAACAGGAAAGCGGTGGCGAGCACGCTGTACAGCAGCACCGCGCCGACGCCGATGGCTTGCGTGCCCAGGTTGCCTTGCACGCCGGAGACGGTCTTGCTGGCCAGCACGCCGGTGAGCAGCGAACCGACGATGCCGCCGATGCCGTGCACGCCGAACACGTCGAGCGAATCGTCGGCGCCCAGCAGGCGCTTCAGGCCCGTCGCGCCCCAGTAGCAGGCGACGCCCGCGATGCCGCCGATCAGCAGCGCGGAGGGCGGCGTGACGAAGCCGGCCGCGGGCGTGATGGCCACCAGCCCCGCGACCACGCCGGAGCACAGCCCGAGCAGCGAAGGACGGCCACGCATCACCCACTCCGAGAACATCCAGGCCAGCGCACCCGCGGCCGCCGCGATGTGCGTCACCGCCATCGCGAGCCCCGCACGGCCATCCGCCGCGACCGCCGACCCCGCGTTGAAACCGAACCAGCCGACCCACAGCAGGCCCGCGCCCGTCATGGTGAGTGCCAGGCTGTACGGCTCGAAAGGCTCGCGGCCGTAGCCGCGGCGCGGGCCGACGAAGTACGCGCAGACCAGGCCCGCGACGCCGGCGTTGATGTGCACCACCGAGCCGCCCGCGAAGTCCAGCGCACCGAGTTGCGCCAGCCAGCCGCCGGGCTCCCACACCCAGTGCGCGATCGGCGAATAGACGAACAGCGACCACAGGCCCATGAAGAGGAGCAGGGCCGAGAACTTCATGCGCTCGACGATCGAGCCGACCACGAGCGCGGCGGTGATCACCGCGAACGTGAGCTGGAACATCGCGTACACCGACTCGGGCACGTTGGGCGCGACGTGGCTGACCATCACCTTGCCCGCGTCCTTGGCGTAGTCCATGCCGGCGAACCACAGGCGGCTGCCGTTGCCGATCCAGGGGTGGTTGGGCGTGAAGGCGAGCGAGTAGCCGGCCGCGAACCAGAGGACGCTGACCAGCGCGGCGATGGCGACGACGCTGGCCATGGTGTTGAGAACGCTCTTGCGGCGGACCATGCCCGCGTAGAACAGCGCGACGCCGGGCAAGGTCATGAGCAGCACGAGCGCGGTGGAGGTGAGCATCCACGCGGTGTCGGCGCCGTTGAGCGTGTCCTGCCTGGCCAACGATGGGACGTTGATGGGCGCGGGCATCTGTGCCCATGCGCCAGCCGTCGCCGCCGCGAGTGCCAGCGCCATGACGCACCGGCTTCTTGCCTCCAACCACCGCATGACGACTTCCTCATGAACTTCGACGCACCTCGCAACGCATAAGGCATGCCAGCAGAGCCGGCGCACCGAACTCAACCATGCAGGCACCGAGGCGGGTAACTCCCGATGCACTGCCGCGGTGCGAGGCCCTACAGTCGCGGCACTTGCATGCGGACAAGGTCCGCGGCAGGCGAGGGGCCGAGGAGACAAAACAAAACCACACAACGATTGCCGCGGCATCGTCGATGCATTCCCAGGGCGCCGGTCACACCGGCGCCCTTTTGTTTTGGTGCGCCGGATAATCGCGCGATGGTGGATGACATCGTCCGGCAGGCGATGGCCAAGTGGCCCAACGTGCCGCACTGCTACGGCTGGCTGGGCCTGGACGCCCGCGGCGCCTGGTACATGCGCGACGACCGCGTGCAAGCGGCCGGCCCCTTCCCGCGATCGCGCGGCGCTCTGCTGCGCCACGCCAAGCTGGTGGACTTCATCCACCGCAACTACGAGCACGACGCCGACGGCTGCTGGTACTTCCAGAACGGGCCGCAGCGCGTGTACGTGGAGCTGGAAGCAGCGCCCTGGGTCCTGCGCGTGGGCGCCGGCGGGGAAGTCGAAACGCACAGCGGCCTGCCCGCGCGACCGCGCGCAAGCCTGGTGGACGAGCAGGGCCGCCTGTTCCTGGACACCGACCGCGGGCTGGGCCTGGTGCACACGCTGGACATGCACGCGGCCGCCGACCTGGTGGAACAGGGCCGCTGGTCGCCGGAAGAAGTGGACTCGGCCGCGCTGCCCGCGCGCTTCGGCTTCGTCGCCAGCCCGGCCGAAAAAAAAGCCGGTCGCTGACCGGCTTTTTCTTCTGGGGCGAGGCGGCTTACTTGGCCGCGTTCACGATGTAGTCGACGGCGGCGCGGACGTCGGCATCCGGCGCGCTGGTGCCGCCCTTGGGCGGCATGGCGCCCTTGCCCTTGAGGGCCGCCTCGTACAGCTTGTCCTTGCCTTGAGCGATGCGCGGCGCCCAGGCGGCCTTGTCGCCGAACTTCGGCGCGTTGGCGGCGCCGGTGGCGTGGCAGGCGAAGCAGGCTTGCTTGTAGAGGGCTTCACCGTTGCCGGCGGCGGCGGCAGCGGGCGCGGCCGCCGGCGCGGCAGCAGCGGGCGCAGCAGCCGGAGCCGATGCGGCAGCCGTCGCGACGGCCGGGGCGCTGGCGCCACCCGCGGCAGCCTGCGCAGCGGGGCGCTGCGGCTCGGCGAACTTGGCGCCGGCGGCGTTGGCCATGTACGCCACGCCACGCGCGATCTCGGTGTCGTCGAAATCGCCGCCGCCTTGCGGGGGCATGGCGCCCTTGCCCTTCAGCGCGTGTTCGACCAGGGTGGCGAGACCCTGCTTGATGCGATCGCCCCAGGCGCCGGCATCGCCGAACTTGGGCGCACCGGCCGCGCCGGTGGCATGGCAGGCGGAGCACTGGGCCTTGAAGACTTCCTCGCCGCTCTTGAGCGGACGGTTGGCGTCGCGGATCTCGACGGTGCCGACCTTGCGGATGCGCTCGGCCACGCCGCGCTCGACGTCGGGCTCCGTGACGCCGCCCAGGGCATAGGACTCGGCCTGGGTCGTGCCGGCCGGCTTGTTCTCGGAAGAAACGTACGCGACCAGGCCCATGATGATGGCCACCGGCACGACGAAGGCGAGGAACACCGTCACCAGCAGTTGCTTGGGCGTCTTGATGGGGCCGGTGTGGGCTTCTTCCTGCGTGCTGTCGCTCATGGCGTCCTCTGGCTTTTCTGCGCTGGGCTGGTCAAAACAACCTTCGATTATAGAGGGGCGTCCCCCGCCCTCCTGCCCGGCGGCGGCCGGGCGCCGCCGATGGGCGATAATCCGTGCTCTTCGCGAGAGCGGCTGTAGCTCAGTGGATAGAGTATTGGCCTCCGAAGCCAAGGGTCGTGGGTTCGATCCCCGCCAGCCGCGCCACTTTCCCGCGCGCCCTGCCTAGAGCAGCGGCCGCCGCTCCATCCCCGGTTCGTAGGCGAGCACGTCTTCACCTCGCTGATTGCGGCGCAGCCAATCCGGATTCGCCAGCCAGGGGCGCGCCAGCGAGACCATGCCGCAACCCGTGCTGTCGAGCGCCGCTTCGGCATCTTCCAGCGTCTTCAGTCCGCCGTTGCCGATCACCGGCGTGCCGCCCACGGCCTTCGCGAGCGTGAGCGCGAGCGGCTCGCCCCAGGGCTCGGCCCGCACCAGCTTGCGCGTGGTGACGTGCAGGATGTCCACGCCGGCCGCGACCAGTTCGCGCGCGATCGCCTGCACCTCTTCGCGCCCGCCCGGCGGCTGGTAGGCGGCATCGTCCATCTTGTAGAGCGAGAAGTTCCACGACAGCGGCAGGCGGCCGACCGCGCCGCGCACTGCGCGCACGACGCGCAGCGGCAGCTTCAGGCGGCCGGCCAGATCGCCGCCGTAGGCGTCGGTGCGCCGGTTGGTGCTGGCGCTGAGGAACTGGTCGAGCAGGTAGCCGCGCGCGCCATGCAGCTCGATGCCGTCGAAGCCGGCCGCGCATGCGCGTGCCGCTGCGGCGGCGAAGCCTTCGACGATGGCGTCGATCTCCTGCCGCGTCGCTTCACGCGCCGATGCGTTGGGGATGCCGGTCTGCCAGGTCGACCCCGATGCCGCGCCTTCGCTGGCGGCCAGGTGCGATGGGTTCAGCCCCGGCTCGCACAGCCGGCCGCCATGCTGCAGCTGCGCGAACACCGTGCCGCCTGCCTCGTGCACGGCGTCCACCACGCGGCGCCAGCCTTCGACATGCGAGTCGCGCGACAGGCAGGGCTGCCGCCAATAGGCGCGCGCCGCGACGTCGTCGGTGGCGATGGCTTCGGTGATGACCAGGCCGGCGCCCTCGGCGGCGTACCGCGCGTAGTACGCGGGCATGTCTTCCGACACGCTGCCATCGTCGTTCGCCTGCATGCGCGACATCGCGGCCACCGCGATGCGGTTGCCGAGCAGCAGGCCCCGGAGCTGGAGTGGTTGCAGCAGCGTCATGTGGTGCGGCGCAACCGCTGCGCGCGGCCCATTCGCACCACGCGGCTCTTGGGCGCGCCGGCCATCACCAGCGACGAATTCAGCCGCTCGGCCGCGCGCCGCAGCCGAGGCAGCATCTGCTTGACGATGGACGCCTCGGAAACGCTTTCGCGGTTCAGGCTGACGTTCATCGCGGCCAGCACGCTGCCGTCCGGCTGGAAGATGGGCACCGACAGGCCGCTGATGTGCTGCTCGAGTTCGCCACTCACCCAGGCATGGCCCTTCTGCGCGGCGTCGGCCACCAGGCGGCGCAGCTTCGCCTCGTCGGTGATGGTGCGCGGGGTGTAGGGCTTGAGCTTCGCGTGCGCGAAGTACGCATCCAGCTGCGTGGCGTTCAGGCCGGACAGCAGGACACGCCCGGAGGAGTGGCAATGCAACGGCAGGCGCGAGCCGATGGTGACGCCCTGCGAGAGGATGCGATGCACCGGGATGCGCAGCACGTAGACCAGTTCGGTGCCGTCCAGCACCGCGATGCCGCAGGTTTCGCCCAGTTCCTCCACCAGGTTCTCCAGCACCGGTTCCGCGAAGGCCCACAGCGGCATCGAGGACAGGTAGGCATATCCCAGCGACAGCACCTTGGGCGTGAGCACGAAGTGGCGCTCGCCGTGGCGGGCCGCGAAGCCCAGGTCTTCCAGCGTCATCAGGATGCGGCGGGCCGCGGCGCGGGTGAGGCCGGTGCGCGCGGCCGCCTCGGCGAGTGTCAGCGCGTGCGCCTCGTCGTTGAAGGCCTGGATGATGGCCAGGCCCTTGGCCAGCCCGTTGATGAAGTGGCGCGAGCGCCCGGCTTCGCCGCCGTCTTCGTCCTCGCCCTCGTCCTGCTCCTGCGGCTTTGCGCGCACTGCCTTGGCCATGGCTGCTCCTGGGTCAAGCACCGGGCGCCAGTTCCACCAGCGCGTCCAGCGCCACCCATTGTCCGTCCGGCGTGGAGACCAGCGGATTCAGGTCCACCGAAGCGACTCGGCCCTGTTGCGCATGCAGCCATGCGCCCAGCGCCTGCCCCGCCTGCGCGAGCGCGTGTAGCGGCAGCGGCGCTTCGCCGCGCACGCCCTGCCACAGCGGCGCCATGCGCAGTTCCTGCAGCCGGTCGCGCAGGTGCGCGGCGTCGAACGGCCACACGACGGTGGCGACGTCCGGCATGGCCTCGACGTACTTGCCGCCATCGCCGGCCATCACGACCGCGCCGAAGCGGTCGTCCCAGCGCGCGCCGAGCACGACTTCGCGCGGGCCCTTGCACATGGAGGCGATCAGCACGCCGTCCGCCGGCAGGCCCTGTTCGCGGCAACGCGCCATCAGCGTTTCGAACGCGTCGCGCGCCTGCGCCTCGTTGGCCACGCCGAGGCGGACCAGGCCGTACTCGGTCTTGTGCGGGATCTGGGCGGAGCAGATCTTCATCGCCCACGGGCCCGGCACTTCGCGCAGCGCCGCGTGCAAGTCCTGCGCGGTGGCGCACAGCCGGTGCGGCACGGTGCGGATGCCGGCTTCCTTCATGAGCGCCAGGCTGTCGTGCTCGGACAGGAAGCCGGAAGCTCGCGGCAAGGTGGCGACGCGAGAGGCCGCGCCATCCAGCCGCGCCAGGCGGTTCGCTTCCTGCGCTGCCTGGTGGCCGCGCACCAGTTCACCGAGCGCGGCCATCGCATCCTCGTCGTGCGCGAAGCAAGGCAAGCCGGTGCCTTCGAATGCTGCGCGGGTGCTCGCGAGCGGACTGGCGATCACCACCGGCCGGCCGGTCCGTGCCGCGAATTCGCGCGCGTCCTGCCCGAAACGCGGCACGTCGTAGCCCTTGCCGGACATCGGCAGGCTGATGAAGTACGAGTCCGCCGCGTCGGCCTGCGCCAGCACCGGCAGCACCTGGCCGAACAAGCCGCTGTTGCTCAGCAGCGCCGCCGTCAGGTCCACGGGATTGGCATAGGCGGCGAAGTCGGGCAGCACGTCGGCCAGCGCCTGCTGCACCGGCGCTTCGAACGGCCGCATCACCAGGCCATGCCGCTCGGCGGCGTCGGCGGCCATGACGCAGCAGGCGCCCGAGTTGCTGATGGCCGCGACACGCGCGCCGGCCGGCCGCGCGGGCTGCAGCCACAGCCGCGCCGCGCGCACCAGCGAACGCATGTCCGGCACACGCACGATGCCGTTCTGCCGCAGGAACGCGTCGAGCACCTTGTCCTCGGTGGCGACGGCGCCCGTGTGGGAACTCGCCGCGGCCTGCCCGCGCGCGGACACGCCGGCCTTGAGCGCGAGCACGGGCACGCCGCGCTCGCGCGCCCGGGCGGCCGCACGTGCCAGCGCATCGGGGTCCGGCACCGATTCGATGTACAGCAGGATCAGCCGCACCTCGGGATCGCCGGCGACGGCCCAGGCGAAGTCCGCCACGGTGAGGTCGCACTCGTTGCCCGTCGCATGCGCGTGCCGCACGCCGATGCCTTCGGCGCGCAGGAACGCGTAAGGCACCACGCTCATCGCGCCGCTCTGGCTGACGATGGCGACGGGCCCGATTTGCGGCGGCACTTCGCCGATCAGCGTGGCGAAGCTGGCGATGGTGCCGGTGGCGAAGTTCACCGTGCCTTGCGTGTTCGGCCCCACCAGCCGCATGCCGTGGGCACGCGCGATGTCGACCATGCGCTGCTGCGCCGCGCGGCCCTCGTCGCCGGTTTCGGCGAAGCCCGAGGAAATCACCACGCCCAGTTTCGTGCCGCGGCGCGCGCAGGCTTCCACCGCCTGCACCGCCGCTTCACCCGGTACGGCGATGACCGCCAGCTCGGGCGCGGCGGGCAATGCCGCTACATCCGGGTAGCAACGCAAACCCTGCACTTCGTCCCGTTGCGGATTCACCGGCCACAGCTGGCCCGCGAATCCGTTGGCGCGCATGTACTTGATCGGCCGGCCGCCGATCTTCTCGGGGTTGTCGGAAGCGCCGATGACGGCCACCGACGCGGGCGAGAACGCGGCCCGCACCCAATCCACTTCGCTCGTCACCGACGCCCTCCTTGCGACATCTCGGCCTTGTCGGCCAGGTCGATCCACACCGATTTGCTGCGCAGGAAGTTTTCGATGCCCGCGCGGCCCGATTCCTTGCCGAACCCCGATTGGCCGTAGCCGCCGAAAGGGCTGGTCATCATTTCCGGCGTGCGGCCCCAGCGGTTGACCCACACCGTGCCCGCCTTCAGCCCGCGAGCCGCGTGCAGCGCGGTGTTGACGTCGCGCGTGAACACCGCGGCCGAGAGGCCGTACACCGGGTGGTTGGCCAGCTTCAGCGCATCCTCGGGTGCACCGAAACGCTGCACCGCGAGCACCGGGCCGAAGATTTCCTCGCGGTGACCGGTCATGCCCGGCTGCACGCGATCCAGGATCGTGCCCGGGTAGTAGCAGCCGGCCTGTTGGCGCGAGGGCTGGCCGCCGCACACGAGCGAGGCCCCCTCGTCCACCGTGCGGCGCACCAGCTCGTCGATGCGGCGCCACTGCCGCTCGCTGATGATGGGCGGCATGGAGGTGCCGGGCGACCAGGTGGGGCCGGCCACGAGTTCCCGCATGCGCGAGGCGATCCTCGCCAGCAGGTCGTCGGCGACGCGTTCGTCCACCACCAGGCGCGAGCCCGCGTAGCAAAGCTGGCCCGCGTTGCGAGTGATGCTCCAGGTGACGTGGTCGGCGACCAGGTCCAGCTCGCCGCAATCGGCGTGGACCACGGTGGCGCTCTTGCCGCCCAGTTCCAGCGCCACCGGCTTGATGTTCGCGGCCGCGGCGTCGGCCATGATGCGCGCCCCCGTCGCGGTGGAGCCGGTGAAGGTGACGTACGCGACGTCCGGGTCTTTCACCAGGGCCTGCCCGGTGACCGGGCCGGTGCCGTGCACGACGTTGATGACGCCGTCGGGCAGGCCGGCTTCCGTCGCCAGCTGCGCCAGCGCCTGCACCGACCAGGGCGTGAGCTCGGAAGCCTTCACCACCACCGCGTTGCCGGCAGCGATGGCGGGCGCGAGTTTCCAGGTGGCCAGGAACAGCGGGAAGTTCCACGGCGTGATGACGCCCACCACGCCGTACGGCTCACGCAGCACCAGCGACAGGCGGTCGTCGCCGCTGGCGGTCACCTGGCCTTCCAGCTTGTCGGCATATTCGGCGTAGAAGCGCAGCCACTCGGCGACGGCGGGCACGTCGGCCCCGCGCGCCTCGTGGAAGCAGCGCGAGGACACCACCGCCTCCAGCCGCGCGAGGCGGTCGCGGTCGCGGTCCACCAGGTCGGCCCAGCGGCGCATCCGCTGCGCGCGTTCGCGCGGGCGCAGCTTCGCCCAGGCCTGCTGGCCGGCCAGCGCGGACGCCACGGCGGCGCGCACGACGCCGGCGCCCGCCTCCATCACGCGGGCATGCACGGTGCCATCGGAAGGCCGCGTGACGTCGAGCGCGGCCACGCCGTCGTCCAGCTCGCGGCCGCCGACCCAGTGGCCGGAAGGCACCGCGACTTCAGCGGGATCGAAATGCGTCAGGCGGTCCATCTCAGTTCCATCTCGGCATGCGGCCTTCGCGGTAGGCGGTCATCGCCTCGGCGAAGTCGGCCGAAGCGAGGCCCGAGCGCTGGTGCGCGAGGTATTCGCGCAAGGCTTCGTCGTAGTCCATGCCGACCATCGCGCGCATGGCGCGCTTCGTGGCGCGGGTGCCGTAGGACGACAACCCGACGGCGCGGTCGATCCAGCGGGCGAAGCCCGCGTCGCGGTCCGCTTCGTCCACCAGCGCCGTGAGCAGGCCGATGCGCTGCGCTTCGGCGCCGTCGATGGAGTCGCCCACCAGCGCCAGGTCCAGCGCGCGGCCCAGGCCGATGAAGCGCGCGAGGCGCCACACGGACAGCCCCGGCAGCAAGCCTTCGCGGCCGGCGGGCAAGCCCAGCTGCGTGCCGGGCGTGGCGATGCGCAGGTCGCACGCGATGGCCAGCTGCACGCCCGAGCCCAGCACGTGGCCGTGCAACAGCGCCACCGCGATCTTGTCCATCGTCTCGACGATGCGCAGGCACTCTTCCCAGAGCGCGAAGTTGCGCTCGTCCAGGTGGCCTTGCGACAGTTCCTTCAGGTCGATGCCCGCGCAGAACGCGCGCCCGTTGCCGCGGAACGCCACCACGCGCACCTCGTCGTCGCAGGCGGCGTGCGTGAGCGCGGATTTCAGGTCCCATTTGCTCGGGTAGTCCTGCGCGTTCAGCCGGTGCGGCCGATTGAGCGTGATGGTGGCGACTCGGCCTTGCTTCTCGTACAGCAGGTTCGGGAATTCCAGTTTCATGTTCAGTCTGCCTTTGCACCGGAGCGGTCGACGACCTGTTTCCACTTGCGCGATTCGTCGGCGATGAGCGTGGCGAACTCGGCACGCGTGTTGCCTTCCACCTCGACGCCCTGCGCGACCAGTTCGGCGCGGAAGGTGCGCTCGTTCAGCGCCTTCACGATCTCCGTGTTCAGGCGGTCCAGGATGGCCGGCGGCGTGGCGGCCGGTGCGACGAAGCCGAACCAGGCGGTGGCGTCGAAGCCCCTGACGCCGGCTTCCGCGAGGGTCGGCACGTCGGGCAGCAGCGGATTGCGGCGCGTGCTGGTGACGGCAAACGCCCGCAGCTTGCCCGCCTTGACCTGCGGCAGCGCCGTGGGCAGGTTGTCGAACATCATCTGCACGTGGCCGCCCAGCAAGTCGTTCAGCGCCGGCGCGCTGCCCTTGTACGGGATGTGCTGCATGTCGACGTTGGCGAGCATCTTGAACATCTCGCCCGACAGGTGCCCGCTGGTGCCCGAGCCCATGGACGCGAACGACAGCTTCTTCGGGTTGGCCTTGGCATAGCGCACCAGCTCGTCGACGTTGGCCGCCGGTACCGCCGGGTTGACCAGCAGCACGTTGGGCACGCGGCCGACCATGGTGATGGGCGCGAGGTCCTTCTCCGGATCGAAGCCCAGGTTGGGGTAGACCCACTTGTTGATGGACAGCAGGCTGACCGGCGCGGTGAGCAGCGTGTAGCCGTCGGCCGGCGCGCGGGCGACGAACTGCGCGCCCAGGTTGCCGCCGGCGCCGGGCTTGTTCTCCACCACCACGCTCTGGCCGAGCGCGGCGGTGAGCCTGGCCGCCACCATGCGCGCGATGATGTCGTTGGTGCCGCCCGCGCCGTACGGCACGATGATGGTGATCGGCTTCGATGGCCAGGTGCCCTGGGCCGCGGCACCGGCGGCCACGAGGCAGCCGAGAAGGAAAGCGAGAATCCTGCGCTGGATCGACATGTTGGTCTCCTGGTTCAGCTGGTGCGCTCGTAGGCGATGTCCACCAGCACGTTGACGACGGCCTGGCGCTTTTCGTGCCGGACCGCATGCGCCGCCCGCTCGATGGCGCTCGGCAGTTCCTCGGGATGCTCGACCCTCAGGCCGAGCCCGCCGCTGGCTTCGACCAGCTTCTCGTAGTCGGGCGATGGCTCCAGCGTGGCCAGCAAGGGCTCGGGCCGGCGCGCCGCGGCGCCGTCGCGGTACATCGACAGCGTGGCGCGGTGCACGGCGGCCCAGCGGCGGTTGTTGAACACCACCGTCACGAACGGCAGGCCGCGCGCCGCGGACACGAAATGCGCGGGCGTGGGGTTGCCGAACATGTAGGTGCCGTCGCCGACCGCCGCGAAGGGCACGGCGTCGGGCCGCTCCAGGCGGAAGCCCATGGCCGCGCCCATCGCCCAGCCCAGGCCGCCGGCCGGGCTGTGGCAAAAGTAGCGGCCGGGCACGTCCAGCGACAGCTCTTCGAGCGCGAAGGTGTATTCGTTGAACAGCACGCCGTCGTCGCCCAGCACCTGCGAGATGCAGCGCGAGACAGCACGGTTGTCCAGCGACTTGCCCACGGGCTTGTCGCGCATGGCGCGCCAGCGCTCGTGCGCTTCGCGCATCCACGGGCCGCTGCGCGGATCGCCTTCGCAGCGCGCGTGCAACTGCGAGAGGATGGCGGTGGTGTCGCCTTGCAGCGTGAGGTCGGAACGGAATCCGCGCATGGGGTAGTCGGCGCACAGCGGGTCGATGCCCATGTGCACGATGCGTGCCGACGAAGGCGGCGCGGCATGGTCCGGCACCCAGGGCACGTCGGCGTCGACCACCAGCACGAGATCGGCATCCGGCAGCAGCGGGCCGGCGTCGTAGCCCGCGTGCGCGGGCGAGGAGCACGGCAGGCTGAGGTAGCGCGGGCGGTACTGCACCACCGGCACCTGGCGCTGCTCGGCCAGGCGCGTGAGGGCCTGGAAGCCTTCGGGCGTGCGGCCGGCGTCGGCGGTGACGATGAGGGGCCGCCGCGCTTCGGACAGCCAGCGCGCGGCGGTGGCCAGGTCGTCGCCGGCCGGCAGCCCCGGGCGCGCGGGCGCCTGCCGACCCTGGCCGGCATCGCGCACCTGCTGCGCCGGCGCGGCAAGCACTTCGCGCGGCAGGACGAGGTAGACGGGTCCCTGCGGCGACGATTGCGATAGCGCGAGCGCGCGATCCACCACCGCTTCCACTTGCGCGGGGTCGCGCAGCTCGTACTCCCACTTCACCAGCTCGCGCAGCATGCCGGCCTGGTCGTACATCTCCTGCGCCCAGTTGATGTAGTTGTTGCGCGCGCCGAGGCGGCCGTGTTCCAGCACCGGCGTGCGGCCCGCCGTCAGCACGATGGGGACGTGCTGGCGCGCGGCGTTGAACAGGCCGCACAGCGCATTGGCGGTGCCCAGGCCGACGTGCACCATCACCAGTTGCGGCGCACCGGTGGCAAGCGCGGCGCCATAGGCCATGCCGATGGCCACGTTTTCGTGCGGCACCAGCACCGGCTCGATGCCGGTTTCGCCCGCCGCCATGGCCTCGATCAGCGGCGGGAAGTCGGTGCCGGCATTGCCGAACAGGCGGCGGATGCCGTGCTCGCGCATGCGCGCGAGGTAACGAGCGGCGACGGAAGCCGTCATGCGCGGTTCCCCAACCAGGCGGTGGCCCGGATCTCGATCAGCGCGCCGGGACGCACCAGTTCGCTCACCTTCACGCCGGTGGCGGCCGGGTAAGGGCCGCCACCGAACACTTCGCGGCGGACGTCGGCGGTCTTGTCGTAGCCATCGAACGTCGTGACGTACTCGACGGTCTCGATGACGTCGGCCAGCGTCGCCCCCGCTTGCGCGAGCACGGCGGCGAGCTTGCCGTAGATGAACCGGGCCTGCCCGGCGAGGTCGTCGCCGACGATGCGGCGCTGCTCGTCCACCGCGGTCATGCCGGACACGAACAGCAGCGGGCCCGCACGCACGGCAGCCGAGAAAGTGGAACGGCCGGGCAGCGGGTAAGCGTGGAGCTCGGGGTTCATGCGGCGGCCTCCTCGCGCGAGAAGCGCAGCATGAACTGGTGCTGCACCGAAGCCAGCAGCTCGGCGCCCCGTTCCACCTTCACTTCGAAGGCCGCGACGCAGCGGTTGCGGCTCTTGGGCTGGATCTCCAGGACCGTGAGCGACACGTCGACCCTGTCGCCTTCGTACGCGGGCGAGATGAACCGCGCCTGGGTGCCCAGCATGGCGACCATGCTGTCGTGCAGCTGCGCGGAAAGCGGCGTGGCGCCCAGTGCGGTGATGGCCACCAGCAGCAACCCGTGCGCGATGGGCGCGCGCAGGCCATGCGACTTCGCATAGGCCGCGTCGTAGTGCAGCGGGTGCGCGTCGCCGCTGACGGCGGCGAACCCCTGGAACACCTCGCGCGTCAAGTGCACCTGGCGCCGTGCCATGACCGTGCCGGGCACCAGGTCGGCGCCGGCCAGCTGGGGCGGCCCTTCCGCCGGCAGCAGCGGATGGATCACGCGCCGGCCCCGTCGTCCAGCGTGGCGGAGCCGACCATCGCGACTGCATCGCCGGAGCTGGCTTCGAGCTGGCCGCCTTCGTCCAGTTGCACGCGGAACGAATCGCCCGGGCACGAAGGGCCGACCCACTTGGTCTTCAGCCGGCCTCGCGTGAGCCAGTCCTTGCCGTGCTTGCGCGCACCCAGGTCGGCGCCGAAAGCGGTCATGTGCGGACCGTGCAGCAGGGTGCCGCGAAAGCCGCGCATCAGCGCGTACGCGTGGTCGTAGTGGATGATGTCGTTGTCGCCGTTGATGCGGCCGTACCCGTCGATCTTTTCCTGCGTGATGGGGATCTCGCGCTTGAACATCTGGTGCCTCACTCGGGGATGTGGAAGGTGTTGGTCAGCGTGGCCAGCACGGGACCTTCGGACCGGGCGAAGGTGGCTTCCCACTGCACGTAGCGGCGGCTGCGCTTCTCGAACTTGCGCAGCACGCGGCCGGTGGCGACGACTTCCGTGGTTTCGTCGGCCCAGATGGGCGAGCGGAAGCGCATGTCCAGTTCCGCCATCACGATGCCCTGGTTGGGCGGGTAGGTCTGGTAGATCGGCACCGTCATGTACGGCAGCAGCACGTTGGGCGGCGCGGCCTGGCGGCCATCGACGAGGTACAGCGAGCGGTCGGCTTCGACCGCGCCGATGTACTCCTCGCAGATGTCGGGCGTGATGCGGAAGCGCACGGGGCCGAGCTCGCGGCCTTCCTGGTAGTCGTCGTAGGTCGTGCCGCGCACGCTGCCTTCGCGCGGCTTGATCTCGCTGGGTCGGGTCATGTTCCTCGGCTCTCCTGGGTGGCGATATCGGCCGTTGTGCGCATATCGCACAACGTTGCCGCATATCGAACATTGAGCCGCAGTCAGCCGTGGTTGCGCAAATCACGGCGCCAGGCGTGCGCAATGCGCACGCCTGGCGTTTCAGCGAACGGGTGGTGCGGCGCCCGGCCGGGCGCGCGGGGCTGCTTCAGGCGAAGCGCGGCCTGCGGCGCGCGTAGCGCACCTCGGCCCGCTTGTGGCGGTCCGGGCCTTCCTTGATGGCGCGCTCGAGCATGAGGTAGGTGGCGTCGTCGATACGCTGCCGCTCGTCGAGCGAAAGCGGCGCTTGCGTGGGCTGGAAAGTGCTGCCGGCCATGGACCAGTAGATTTCGGTGACGCTCACCCGGTGCCGCTGGAAGCACAGGTGCTGGATTTTCTCGGCCAGTTGCGCAAGGTGCGAACGCTTGGCAGGCCGGGAACGCAGGTGCATGGGGGCCAGTTGCACGAGAACGACGCATGTGCCGGGCTCCAGATCACTGCTGGTGACCATCGCGCAGAACGTGCCCGCCGGCAAGCCGCCGTCCGGCAGGACGTCGAAGAGCACCTGGAGCACGGGGCTCGTCAGGTCGGTGCGCCCCGAGGAACGCTCCGACGGGGCAGGCATGCCGGCCTGCGGCATGCCCCGATCCTCCAGCTCCAACGCTGACGACATCTTCGACTCCTCCTCGTTCTGCGCGGACATGACGCCCGCTTGCAACTGGATGAATCTAGAAGGGTCCTCTTGTTTCGTACTGCGCCGTTGGGGCCATAACCCGACACTCATCGTCTCAACGGATTCGCCCATCCGAAGGGGAATGCCGCTGGCTCGATGGAGCGAAGTTCGACGCACCTCCGGTGCATAAGGTGCCGCGATGCTCTATCCGCTCGCACGCACCTTGCACCTCATCGCCCTGCTGGGAGTCGCAGCAGGCGCGGTCGGCGCGCTGTTGCTGCTGATATGCATTCAACGCGTCATGCGCGAATCGGTGCAGCAGGCGGCGGGGTTGAGCCGCGTGTGCTCCACCTTCGCCGACGCGGCCAGCAGGTCGGCGCTGTTGATGCTGGTGACAGGTGCCCTGCTCATGGCTGCTCGCGATTGGAGTGACTGGGGCAAGGGCTGGCTTCTTGCCAAGGCGGTCGCGTTTCTGGCGTTGAGCGGGGTGGCGCTCTGGCTGGCCAAGCCGTCCACGCGAAAGCTGTCGGCCGTTCTCACGGCGGTGGCTCGCGGCACGACGGACCGGCGCGCCGCGATGGCCGCGCTGCGGGCAGCCACCCGCATCTGCGCAGCCGAGTGCCTGGCGCTGGTGGCCCTGGTAGCGACGAGCGTGCTCGCACCACATTGACGGGGGGCAAAAAAAGAAGGCCCGGCAAAGCCGGGCCCGAATGCAAGCGGTGAGGACAAAAGGGACAGTAGGCAAATACCGCCTGCAAACGCCAGCTTCGCCGTGCAAGTGCACGCAAGCATCGGGCGGAAGAGCCAGCCCAGCGGGGTCAATACCGGCTGGCGCCGTACACCGCCTTGACTTCACCGGTGCCGGATACACCGGTACCCGACACCACCTTGAACCTGGTGCCCGGACGGAACGCGGGCACGGCGCGGGATGGGATCAGGAACTCGGCGGGAGCGCGAAAGCTCTGGCCGCCCGCGGATTGCACGCGCACCGAATAGCGCGAGTCGTCGAGGGCGAAGAGGCCATGGAATGTGTCGCGCCCGGCCGGCGGCCGCACCGTGGAAGAGAAACGCAATTCGACTTCGACATGGCGCTCGAAAGGGAAGTCTTCGCCGCCCCCGGAATCGGGTTGCGAATGTGGCGCGCGCTCGAGCGATTCAGAGGGGGGCTCACCGCCCAGGATGGCAGCGACAAAGCCGCTGAGCTTGTTGGTCATGGCGTCGGTTGGCGGTACGTGATCGGGCATCGTCCCGCGCCATCTGGCGGAACCCATCGCGCCTTGGAGTCAGCGCGGCGGGAACGGAGGTTCACGCCGGCCTCGGCCCAAGCGGAAGTTGGAACGTGAAGACCGCGCCCGATCCGGGGCCTTCGCTCTTCGCGGCAATGGAACCGCCCATGCGTGTGACGAGTTCGCGCGCCAGGTGCAAACCCAGTCCCAACCCCGTGCCGCGCCGGGTGTCAGGCTGCACCTGCAGGAACGGCTCGAACAGGGTTTCCGCGATCTGCGGATCGAACCCGATGCCCTGGTCTTCCACCACGATTTCAGCGTGGGTCTGCAGCGCGCGCAGGCGCACCCGGATCGGGCCTCCCTGAGGGCTGTAGCGGACGGCATTGGTCAGGAGGTTGGCCAGGACCTGCTCGGTGCGCCCGGCGTCTGCCATCGCGAAGACGTCATCGAGTTCGTACAGGGGTACGTGCTGCGCAGCTGGCGCCAGGATGTCGCCACCCACCTTGAGGATCAACGACTTCAGATCGACGCTCTCGACGTTGACTCGCAAGGAACCGGCTTGGGCCCGTGACACGTCGAGCATGTCCTCCACGAGGTGGCTCATGCGCCGAACCTGCGCGATGCAGGATGGAATGAGTTGCTCAAGGTCGACCGGCCGGCGGCTGCGCAGCGCCGCGTGCAGCTGGTTCTGCAGCACCTGCAGTGGCGATCGCAGCTCGTGGCCGGCCATGGCGACCCATTGGTCGCGCAATCTTTCGACCTGCTTGAAACGGGTGATGTCCGCGAAGACGGAGATCGCGCCCTCCACGGCGCCGCCTGCATCCCGGATGGGCGCGCAGCTGCCGAGCAACATCCCGTGCGAGCCGTCGAACTTCTGGATCCGGACTTCTTCCGCCTGGATGGTGACCCCTTCGCGCAGGCAGCGCGCCATGGACCAGTCTTCAGGCGCGAAGGGACGGCCATCCTGATGGAACGCCCGGTACCGGCTCCAGTCCTGAACGCCATGGGTGGTGGCACTTCCCGCCCAGATGCTTTCCGCGGCACGGTTGTGCAAGGTCAGCTTGCCGTCGCGATCGCAAACGAGAATGCCGTGAGGGCTTTCGGACAGGATGGCGTCCAGGAGGCCGTTGCCCCGGTCGATGCGGCGCGATAGGCGCTCCACCTCGCGCCGCAACGCTTCCACCTCGGCCGGAAGCTCGTTCACGAAGTGCTCAGGCTGCATTTGAACGTTCCTTCCGGCGGTCAGGGCGGGAACTCTACCGAGAGGATCGCAAGGCATCTTGACCAATTGGAACCAGTGCCTTCCCTTCGCATGCTCCTCGCGCTGCGCGTCGTCAGAGAGCCGGCTGGCTCCTTGCGGGCATCGGCAAGTGCGCACGGGAAAGAAGAATCGCGCAGCTTCACCACCACGCGACGATGAGAGGTCACCTCTTCAGAGCCCGGCGCACCGGCCTTCACGGTCTGCACGCGCTACGACGCAGCCATTGGTCCGAGATGGCGCTGCGTTCCATTCGAAGGGCGGCACACGGCTTGGTATCGATCGGGGCCGCCGTCAGGCCCGATCCGCTCCCCGTGCTTCAGCAAACAACGCGATCCATCTGGCCATCGATCCGGCCAGCGCTGTTGTTGCTGCTCGTCAGCCTGGGGACTGTCGCCGCAATCTGGCTGGTGCGTGTGCAGCGGCCGGCGCAGGCGCCGGCAAGAACCGCCCCCACCAAACCCATCGCACAAGACCAGGAACCAGGCCCGTCGTTGCGGCTTGATCGGTGCCTGAACTCTCCGCGCCGGCGCACGGACTGCAGCTGAGCGTTCGATCTTCCGGCCACTCAATCGACAGGCGTTTGCGCAACTTGCGTGCCGGGCTTTTTCGAATCCAGGTAGACCACACCCTGGTGCAAACGAGCAGCAGTGGCTGCAGCACCTGGAGAGCCGGCCGCCGGAACCTTGATCACATGCCCTTGGCCATCGGCGGCGAAAATGAGCAACGGACGCATGGACGGCTCGGGGGACCAATGAGCCCCGCGCGCAGTTGTGTCGGCAGCGCACCCAGCCAGCAAGACGGCGGCCAGCAGCGCCGCCCCTTTCAACACGATTCCCATTCCAAGCCTTTCAATGACAAGAACACGAAAGCTTAGGAACGCTCCGCTCAGGGATGATCGGCTGATGGGGCCACCGCGTGTCCTGCGGCAGATGAGCCTTCTCCAGTTGCCGCTTGCGAGCCGTCGTCAGGCATCGCGAGCCGGCGCAGCTTGACTTCCGTGCCACCCGCAGCAACCGTCATCCGCAGCTCCATGCCCAGGGCCGCGAAATACCGGCACACGGTGGACAGGCGGAGGTCGCGCCGGTTTTCCAGCTGCGAGACCGCTTTCTGCGAGATTTTCATTGCCTCGGCCACGTCCTGCTGCGAGCGCCCGACGGCGCGCCGGACGTCGCCGATGGTCGTGGCGTCGGCGATCGTCTGCAGGGCAAGCGCCTGCGCGGAGGACGCATGCCTTCCTCGGCCGGAGAGGAGGAACGGCAGTTCGTGCTGCAGCGCGAGAAGCCTGCGCTTGTCTCCGCTTAGCAATCGATCCTCGGCGAATCTGCCTCGATGTTCATCCGTTGCTCAGCAAGGTTGCGCATCCCAGCGCACTCACTGCAGCGCTGAGACACCTCGGCGTCGACCGCTCTGGCTGCCTTTGCCTCCAGGAGCGCCAGCAGCCGAACCGGGTCCACGGGCTTGGTCAGATGCAGGTCGAAGCCGCTTCGGATGCTCTCGGCCTGATGCCCGGTCGAACCCCAGCCGCTTGCCGCGATGAGCAACATGTCCGGTCTCCGGCCTCGCAGCCTTCGCGCCACTTCCCAGCCACCAAGGCCGGGCATGCCCAGGTCGAGGATCGCGACGTCCGGCTGATCGTCCGCTCGCAGAAGCGCTTCGAGCCCGTCGTACGCCGTCAGCACGGTGTGACCCGAGATGGTCAGCAAGTCGGAGAGAGTGTCGGCAGCGTCCTTGTTGTCGTCGGCCACGAGGACCGTCAACTGTTTCGACGCCGAATCACAAGATGCGTGGAACATACTGCTAGCTCCTGAGCGGCCGATGCCGCGACTACGTGCCGCACTCTGTTCCCCCGGGTGAACGCTCGAATCGACGCAAGGAGCCAGCGCCGTCGATGGCCCATTTCAATATGATTCCTGGCCCGCGCGCTCACCCAACAATGCCTTCTTGAGCAACGGATCGGCAGGACGCTCTCCGAACCAGATCCTGAGCAACGCGTTGTAGAACGCGGGGTCGGGCACCGGCTCGCCGAACGATTTTCCGTTGAGCTGCACGACAGTGCCTGCCCCGGGAATCCAGTCCACCGTCAACGTGTCCCCCGTCCGCAGCTTGGCGACGGTGCCGAACATGGCACCGAATCGGGCGATCGGACCAACCATCCGGGCCACCTCGGCGCGATCGGTGTTCTGGTAGACACCGTTGATGAATGCACGGCCGAGCTCGTCGCTCGTCACTTCACGCAGCATGACCATCGCCATGCGGCGTGGTTCACGCGAGTAAACCTCGGACTCTTTCGTTTTGCGGTCGGACGAATAGAAAGCCGCCGCGTACACCTGAAAGATTGCGCGATAGCGCACCCCCGCCCCATTCAGGATGACTTCGTGCTGCCCCAGTGAGACTCGTTCGGGAAAGTTCGCGCCTGCGGCACGCGCCAGAGGTGGTCCCATGACCAGCAGGGCCCACCCCGCAAGCAGGGCACTGAGCAGTGAGGCAAGCCGTCTACCCGGCATGGGCAAACTTTCCCTCAGGCGCGGTGCCGACGAGCATCAGCAATTCGGCTGCCAAGCCGGCATGGGAGGCGTCCGCCAGCGCGGCGGCGCGGAAGACGGGCTCGGCTTCTTCCAGCACGCACAACAGCGCCACGTTCAAGGGAACTCCTTCCGCGGTTCGCCGCACGCGATCCAGCGGCGGCGAGGAAACCGACCAGACCCCCAACTGCTTCAGGACAGCCAAGGCAGCCATGCACGTCCAATGCTCGCCGCAGCGGACCACGTCGACGAGGAATCCCGCTACCGGCTCAGCGGCCTCGAAAAAGGCACCGACGGCCGCGCTGCCGATCGATCCGAGCATGCGTCGCGAAGCCTGTTCCGCACTCGCCGGGCCGCTGGCCGCACAGACGTCCTCCATGGCCTCGATGATGGTCAAGACGCTGTTGCGAGCCGGCTGCGGATAAAGCTCCCAGGAGAACGCCGTCACCCTGGCGAGAACCAGATTCAGGCAATGGCAATGCAGCGAACGGCAAGGGGCTTCGAGGCTGCTGTTCATGACAGTGCACAGCCATCACGGCATCGGTAGAACGTTCTTTGGACGCGACGAACGGCGACAAGACTTGTCCTCGGTCGGTGCTTGCCGCAGAAGACACAGCTCATGCAGATGCCTTGGCCAGCGAATGGGTTGGCATTTCGTTCGACGTCCTGCACGGGACGCGGTTGCGGGGTAATGGCGCTGTTCACAAACGATCTCCTCCCGCCCAGTCTCTTGATGGGCTGGCGCGCCACCATCACCGGGAAGAGCCACGACAAGGTTGTTGCAAAGATGGCGCTTCGCGAAGTTCCGATCGCGGCAGGTCGGATTCAACAATGTCTCGATGCAGTTGAAATCACTTGTTGTTCCGGCCGTGTGCGCGGTCCTTTTTCTTCCATTGGCTGACGTGACGGCACAAGGCCTGCTCACCATTCCGCAAATGCCTTCGGCTGGTACGCCGACGACATCGGGTGTCAGAAAGCTCACCGACTCGGAGCTGAGTTGCTCGGCGATGGAGACGGAAGTTGCCGCCCTGGAGCAAGAAGCGACCGCCAAGCGCGAGCAGTCCGATGCCCTCAATGCGGAATTCAGGAAGTCGCAGGAAGAGTTGGTGTCGGCAATGCGCAGCGCCGTACCAACCACCGCGGGGATGGGCCTGATCAGCATGCTGCCCGGAGGATCGGTGGCAGGCAGCTTGCTGGCGCAATCGGCGAGCAGCAACCGGCTCAACGCCACGGCCGAATACAACCGGAAGATGCAAGCGATGCAGGCACGTGCCGCGCTGATGCAGACTGACATCGCGCGCGCGGAAGCGCGAAAGGATCACCTTGTCGGCATGTACCTGCAGAAAGGTTGCCGCTCCACCAAGTCGGCCGGCGCCGAGCCCCGAGCGGAATAGAAGCGGAACCTTGCGGACTAAAGCCGCCGCGCGGGTTCGTCGGCGATCAGGCCGAGTTTGGCCAGGTCACGCACCAGCAGCGGCCCCGCACGCATCAACTGCGCCCGGATCCCGGAATGGCTGCGAAATGTTTGCTCTCCGGTACTCAGCGTGGACGCGCGGGAAGCGACCAGCGCGGCAAGCGATGCCGCGAGTTGGTCAAGGTCCAGCTTGCCGTCGAGAAGCGAGATGGCATGCAAGTGCAGCGGAAAATCCTCGAGCAGGACGAGCCGATGCTGCAGGTTGGACACCCATCGCTGGCGCACGGCCTGGTCACGCGCCACAGACCACGCGACGGGGTGGGAGGATGCGGCACCGACAGGCAATGGGCTCAAGGCGAGCGAAACCACGCCGGACATGCAGGCCGAGAAGATGGAGTACGCCAGCCGCGTGCGATCTGCTTCGTGAACAGGTCCCACGGTACCCATGAGTTGCCGCATCGTGAGCCGGGCTGGGTATCTGGCTTGCAGGATCTTCAGCGCGTGCTGCAAGGCAGGACTTGACGTCGTCACGTACGCGCCGTTCGCAGCTTGGTAGCGGGCGGCACCGCCAGGTGTGCTGGAACGCATCTCCTGCGTCGCCGCACTCAGGTACAGCGGCGCGATGTCTTCCACCGATATCCGCCGCTTCAGGCGGACGTCGCCGTGGCAGACCAGCGTTTCACGATAGGAGCGGCGCCGCAGGTAGTCCATCGCCTGCTCCGCGGCAACGATGCCGCGCTGCGATACCCGCTTGATCACCTGCTCGGCGCTGGTGCCGAGGTTGGAAGGCAGCATGGTCACGAAGTCGGCTTCGCCAAGGTATTGCAGGCCGGCTTTCATCAAACGGTCTGCCACCTGGGTGAACCGCAAGCCACGATCCGTTGTGACAGGACGCTGGCCGCTCGCGCTTGCAGGCCCACGATGACCAGTCCCGCCGCATTGGTAGCTGAGATAGCCGACGCCGTTAGGCGCCAGCCTCTGCTTCAGCTGCTGCAAGACGAGGTACTGCACATGCGCCGGCAAGGACGAGAACGGTTCGTGGCAGATGATGTAGTCAAACTCGCCGATCTCGGCGGGCATGCTCTCCAGCCCCCGCGGCAGGAAGGTGACGTTGCGGACGCCGACTCGTGCGGCGAAGGCAGCTGCTTCCCGCAGCGCGTTCGGCCTGGTGTCCATGCCGACAAACTGCGCCCGGGGAAGCAGTGCAGCGAGCGGAACGATGTTGCCGCCATCCGCGCAACCCATCTCCAGGATTCGGGCTGTGGCGGGAGCGGCTGAGAGCAGTCCGAATAAGCGCGCCACCAACGCCATCGCGTCCGGATGCGACCGCTCGATCGGCAGCGCCTCGGCCGGTGCCTCGGCATGCCTGGCCGGTGCAAGCTGCTGGGCAGCGAGCAACTTAAAAGCTCTTGGTCGCTTGCAGCCACAGCTGGCCGCGGCCTCCGCGGCGATCGCTGGTGGCCAGCTCGCTGCCCAGGCGCTGCGCGTACATCGCGCGAACCGCATAGTCACCCGGGCGGACCAGCGACACGCCGACGCCTGCCGCACTCAGATCACGCCGGTTCACCGCGGCCGTGGGCAGCGGGTCTTCGTTGAGTTTGGCCGATCCGTAATCGAGGAAGCCGAACAACGTCACCCCCACGCCACCCGAGAGCCCTGCCAACAAGTACCGCAGCTCTGCTGAAGACACCCATCCGGAGTCCCCGGTCGCTTCGCCGACCGGGTAGGCGCGCACGCCGAAGGGCCCGCCCAGTGAGAATTTTTCCGAGGAATCCAGGTTCTTGCCCGCGGACTGGCCGGAAATGGAAGCCTGGAAGGTCCAGCGGTCGGCCAGCGGCATGCTGTGGAGCGCCGCGAATGCCAGCTTCGAGAAGCTGCCGCGGGTTCCAAGACCTGCCGCGTCCGTTGCCTGGGAAACCGCGTCCTTCAGGTTCAGCCGGCCTGACTCCAGCCGCAGCGAGCCGGATGTGGCATCCCCTTCGTCCCCGAACCTCTCGGCATTGGCGCCCAGCGACAGGACCGAGGTTGACTTGCGCGCGACAGTGCCGAGTGCACCAACGCGGTCCTCCAGCGACTTGTATTCGGCACCGCCCTGTGCAGTGACGTTCCAGCCCAGACCCCGTACCACCGGATAGCTGAAAGTGACGCCCGTGACGTCGGCATTGCCCGATGCATCCAGCGCCGCGAAATCGCCGCCGAGCGAATAGAGCGAGCGGGCGAACGACGCTTCCATTCGCAGGCCGCTGCTACCCAGCGGCGTGCTCCAGCCCAGTCGCAGATAGTCCTGTCCTTGGGTCGACGTCAGAACGCGCACTTCCAGCTGGTCGCCAAAGCCGAACAGCTCGTTCAGCTGCACCGCGCCGCCCACGCGGTAGCGGCCGGTGGAACGGCCGCCGTAGTTGTCAGCCTCGACGCGTGCCTGCACGAACGGTTCACCGGCCACCAGCACGATGAGGTCCGAGGTGCCGGTTTCGGCGCCAGGACGTAACGTCGCCGTCACCGGCGCGCCGTGAACCACCTCGCGCAGCACGAGGAGCGCGCGATTGAGGGCGTCTTCGTTGACCACCTCGCCGAGATGCGCGCGGTCGACGTAGCGCTCCAGCGTCGCCTCACGAACCCGGCTCTGGTTGGCCACCTGGATCGCGCCATACCTGCCCTCGACCACCGCGATGCGGATGCGGCCGTCGGCGATGTCCTGCGGAGGGACGTAGGCCCGCGCCAGGATGTAGCCGCGCTCGCGGTAATGCTGGGTGATACGCTCGGCGGCCTGCTCGACGTCGGCCAATGACACGACACCATGCAGGCTCGCATCGACCAGGCCTTCCAGTTCCTCCGCGGGGAAGACGGTGCTGTCCGTGACGCGCACGCCGTTCAACTTCAGGGTGGCTGCGGCTGCCTCGGGCGCCAGGTTTTTGGTGCTCTCGCCCTGGATGGAGATGGTGGGCGGCGGGCCGATGGGCACCAGGGGCACGCGCGGCCGCTGTTCGATTTCGCGCAGCACGGTGCCTGCATCGGGCGGGGTTTGGGCGATGGCGGCCGTGCAGCCGAGCGCGGCCAGCAAGGCGGCCAGCGGCCGCCGCTTGAAATTCGTCATACCGGGAAAACTCCGTCAGAGGTTTTGTTGTGCGAGGCGAAGGCCGGGTGCCTCGATGCGGAAAAGCGGCGCATTGCGCGCGGTCATGGGAGAACAGGCCGACCGGTCGATGGACTGCGGGCGGCTTCCGCCGCGCTCGCCACCCTTTCGTGAACAGTTCACGTCGGATGTCGGGTAGGTCAACCCCGACTCCGCTTCGACGACGATCAGCTGGTCACGATTGATGCGCGGTTCCTGCACGGCCGGCGCGGCCGTTGGGGCGGGAACGGGTGCCGGCGGAGGCGCGGTCACAGGCGGCGGAGAGGGCGGGGGCGCCGTCGGTGGTGGCGGAGGAGGAGGAGGAGGCGCCGCCGTGATGTTGGCGGCCGTGGTGACGGGCGCCAGTGTGTAGTCGGAAGCGCGGCCGCTGCCATCCGCCAGCGTGTAGCCCCTGACATCGACAATCTTGCCGCTGCCGATCGCGGGGTCGCGGAAGGTGGCGGTCAGGGCGCCGGTTCCCAACCGCAGTGTCTCGCCTGACACCGGGATGGACAGCGTGCCGGCATCGGAGAGACTGACCGTCACCGTGCCGTCGTAACCCTTGTCGTTCGCCACCACGCCCGTGACGGACACGGTGGCCTGGCGGATGGTGGCCGTGCCCAAGGCGGTGGCGACTGTGTAGTTGCCTGCGTCCCTCCCGCCGAGCGCGAAGCTGGAGATTGTGGCCGTCTGGTTGCCCACGTGGTAGTTGCCGAACGTTCCGGTGAGCGCACCAGGCACGAGCGACACCATTTCGCCACCCACCGTCACCGTGTTGGTCAAGCCGCCGACCGTGGCCACCGTGGCTGTGGTTCTGCCGTCGTAGGTCTTGTCGGCCACGCCCAGGGAGGTGACCGTCAGCGTCGCAACGCTGATGCTGGCCGTGGCGGTCACCGGCGCGATCGTGTAGTTGTCGCGGTCCGTGCCTCCAAGCGAGTAACCACTAAAGGTGGCCGTCCTCATGCCGACGTTCTTGGTCCCGAAGTCGGCCGCCACGCCCACCGTGTTCAGCGACACCGCATCCAGCCCTAGCACGCCGCCGAGCGTGCCGTAGCTGCTGATCGTGGCGTCCGTCTGGCCGTTGTACGTCCGGTCGGCCACCCGCGCACCGCCCACGGTCACCGTCGCAGGCGTGATGGCCGCAGTGACGATCACCGTCGGCGAGGCGAGCACGTAGTCGCCAATTGCCGAGCCGCCCAGGCCATAGTTGCTCACCGTCACGGCCTTGGTGGGCCCCACGTTCTTGTCGTCGAAGTAGGCCGACACCGTCACCGAGCCAGTCACCGTGCGCAGCGACACGTCATCCAGCCCCACTACACCGTTGAGCGTGCCGTAGCTGGTGATCGTGGCCGAGTTGTCGCCGCTGTAAGTGCGACTGGCGACCGTCACCGACTGCACACTCAGCGTCTTCGGCGTGATGCTGGCCGTCGCACTCGCTGGCGCCAGCACGTAGTTGTCCTTGTCCAGTCCAGTCAGCCCGTACCCCGTGATCGTGGCGGTCCGATTGCCAACGTGGTAATTAGTGAACGTCGCTGACAGCGAGTTCGCGGTGAGCGACACCATCTCGCCGCCCACCGTCACTGTGTTGGTCAGGCTGGCGATGCCCGTAACGCTGGTCGCACCGTCGCCGTTATACGTCTTGCCAGCCACCGTCACACCACTGACCGTCAGCGTGGCTGGGCTGATACTGGCAGTGGCGGTCACCGGCGACGCAATCATGTAGTTGCTGCCGTCCGCCCCACCGAGCGAGTAGCCTGTGATCGTGGCCGTCCTCATGCCGACGTTCTTGGTCCCGAAGTCGGCCGCCACGCCCACTGTGTTCAGCGACACCGCATCCAGCCCTAGCACGCCGCCGAGCGTGCCGTAGCTGCTGATCGTGGCGTCCGTCTGGCCGTTGTACGTCCGGTCGGCCACCCGCGCGCCGCCCACGGTCACCGTCGCAGGCGTGATGGCCGCAGTGACGATCACCGTCGGCGAGGCGAGCACGTAGTCGCCAATTGCCGAGCCGCCCAGGCCATAGTTGCTCACCGTCACGGCCTTGGTGGGCCCCACGTTCTTGTCGTCGAAGTAGGCCGACACCGTCACCGAGCCAGTCACCGTGCGCAGCGACACGTCATCCAGCCCCACTACACCGTTGAGCGTGCCGTAGCTGGTGATCGTGGCCGAGTTGTCGCCGCTGTAAGTGCGACTGGCGACCGTCACCGACTGCACACTCAGCGTCTTCGGCGTGATGCTGGCCGTCGCACTCGCTGGCGCCAGCACGTAGTTGTCCTTGTCCAGTCCAGTCAGCCCGTACCCCGTGATCGTGGCGGTCCGATTGCCAACGTGGTAATTAGTGAACGTCGCTGACAGCGAGTTCGCGGTGAGCGACACCATCTCGCCGCCCACCGTCACTGTGTTGGTCAGGCTGGCGATGCCCGTAACGCTGGTCGCACCGTCGCCGTTGTACGTCTTGCCAGCCACCGTCACACCACTGACCGTCAACGTGGCCGGGCTGATACTGGCAGTGGCGGTCACCGGCGACGTGATCGTGTAGTTGCCGCCCTGGGTGCCCCCGATTGAATAGCCAGTGATCGTGGCTGTCTTCGTGCCGACGTTCTTGTCCCCAAAGGCGGCTGTGACGCCGATGGTGTTGAGCGTGACGTTGATCCCATCGCCGGCGAGCACCCCGCCGAGCGTGCCGTAGCTGCTGATCGTGGCATCTGTCTGGCCGTTGTACGTCCTGGAGCTCACTGTCGCACCATCGACCGTCAGCCCCCGCTTATTCACCGTCAGATTGCCATTGACGAAGCTGACGGCGTACCCAGTAGGAGCCGTCAAGCCGCCCGCCGAAACGGTGATGATGTAAGGCGTGGTGCTGGCGTTGGCAGTTGCCGCCGCACCCGCCGAACTCAGGCCCGGTGCGCCGGTGACCACGTCTCCCAGGAAGACGTTGCCGTACGCAGCGGGGTTAACCAGCCCGGAGAAGGAAGAGGTCAATACAACCGTATCACCGTAGACCTTGGTCTTGTCGTCCGCGGTGACGGTGAGCGTCGGGCGGGTAGCGAAAAGGTAGCGGTTGCTGTTCGACTGCGGAACGCTGGACGGGGGGCTGGACGTGTAGGTCGCGCCCCAGATGGCGGTGTTGCCGCTGGAGAGCCCGCCAAACACCGCGCTGCCGGGATCGCTCGTGTAGACCAGCCAGCGGGTGCCGGCACTCACCGCCGCCGTGCCCGCGTGATTCACGAAGTTGCGGCCTGCAGAGAGCACCGCCTGGCCGCCGCTGTTCACCGCGGAATTCAGGACCAAGTCACCGACCCCGCCCAAGGCAACCAACGTCACCGGCCCCGTACTGGACAGCCCCGGCGTGCCCTGGACGGTGCCCACCGTCAGCGAGTTGGCGTCAGTGAGATTGATGGAAGCCGCGTTCCCCGCGATCGTCGCGAAGTCGTTACCGGCGTCGGTCAACACGACGTTCCCGCCCTGCAACAGCAGGCCGCCTGTCACCACCGCCGCGGACTGCGTAACGGAGCCCGTCGTCTTCAGCGTCAAGTCCTGCGTTCCGCCGGCCACAGCGCCGTCGATGGCCAGAATACCGGAGCGCGCGTCCAAGATACTCGCGCCAGTCAGGACAGTCGTTCCGCGCAAGTTGATTCCGTCGGCCTGAACAGTGCCCGCCAGGCTGAATGATGTCCCCGAGTCGGTAGCAAATCCGATGCTGCTACTGGTGAAAAGATTCCCCCCTGCCGCCGAGAACGCTATCAGCGGGTCACTAAGTGCACCCTTGGCCTGAATGAAATCGGCGACGCCCAAGCTGGAGCCGCTGCCGCGCACGAACTTGGCCGTCAAATCCAGGTTCGTGGCATCGCCGCCGGCGAATCGCCGCACGTTGACTGCCGGAGTTGCAGCGTCGAGCGAGTAGGAGAATAGGTCACCCGCCCCCACGGTACCTCGTGCAACAGGTTTGTAGAAAAAACCGTCCGCGCCCACAGTCGCCTTTGGCAAAAGGACCGTGCCATCCAGTCCAAATCCGACGCTGCTCCCAGCGCTCAGGCCCGCGCCAGTTCCGGAGAGGATTTGCGCGCCGGAGGAGAACGCGATTTTCGGCGTCGCATATGACACACCGCCCGTGATGTCCCACAAGCTCGAGAAGTCCCAGCCGGCGTAAGTGGACGCCTGCATCAACTCCGCGGTTGTCTTGCCAGTTCCTGGAGCTGTTCCGGTGCCCACGACACGCGCCTGCCCGCTGACAGGTACGT
Source organism: Ramlibacter humi (assembly GCF_004681975.1). Taxonomy (GTDB): domain Bacteria; phylum Pseudomonadota; class Gammaproteobacteria; order Burkholderiales; family Burkholderiaceae_C; genus Ramlibacter; species Ramlibacter humi. The sequence continues at coordinate 5,787 of NZ_SMLK01000011.1, read as the reverse complement.
TCCAGAATGCGTTGCTTGCCGCGGCCCCGGTCCACGCCCCGAAAAGGCCGCCCGTGTTAGCTGCCACCTGGCCTTGAACCAGACCCGCAGCGAGGACACGGTTCATGGTGGTTCCCGTTCCGGCGCTGCCGATGAGACCGCCCGCGTAGATGTAGCTCGCAGTTCCATTCGTCCACACACTTCCCAGTGAGGACGCGTCGGCAATCGACGTTCCGCCATCGGCGACGACCCCTATGAGTCCCCCAACACCGTGGCGTGTGCTGTTGGAGGCCGCCGAGCTATCGAGACGAACATCTCCGAATGCATGAACATTGGTGATCGACGAACCAAGTGCGGTGTCCACTACTCCGATTGCCCCGCCCGCGACGAGTCCATGCGCGATGACGTTGCCGGTCGAATAGGCGTTGCTGATAGCGGCCCCGTCGGCGTAGCCGACCAGTCCACCTGCAACGCCACCGCCTTCGACATCACCTGTCGCATACGAGTTCGTGATAGTGGCGGTCCGCCCAGCAGACTGGATCGCTCGACCTACCAAGCCACCGACGCTGTGTAAGGAATCCTCGAAAAATACGGTGCCGCCTTGCACGGCGCCCGTGGCGTGAGAGTTCGATACGGTCCCCCCGCTCAGGATCCCGAGCAGCCCTCCTCCAAAACCCCTGACACCCCCCGTGGCAACGCAGGAATCAATCAACCCGCCCGATGAAAAAAAGAGGCTTCCAGCGATCCCGCCGCCCGTGACGCCGGGTCCGCCATCCACGATCGCCGCGCTGCGGCTATTCAGAATCTGCCCCCCAAAAACATCTCCCACCACTCCGCCCAAAACGCCGCCGCTGGCTGCGACGCGGCTGTGAACTACGTCGACGTTCGATACCCGCAACTGAAAGTTCCCGCGTCCGGCGGCGATCCCCGTTTTGCTGGTTCCGGTGACATCCGCGTCGACGAACGTGATGTTCTTAAGAGTCCCAAAAAGCGCCGATATAAGCCCGGTCCCGGTGGAGTTATCGTTGATGTAAAGATTGCTGATGGAGTGTTTTGGAGAACCATCCTGTCCATCCCCGTCCAGCACCCCTTTGAATCCGGTCGGCAAGATGGGAATGAATCCTGCGCCGTTGTTCCATCCAGTGCCACCATTCGAGGCCTTGGTCACCGAGGCGTCGATGTCCCGCCCCAACGCGAAGTTCCATCCGTTGCCCTGAGCGTTGCGCATCGACTGCAGCTGGTACACGTCGTTGACCAGCATTGCATCGAACAGCGTTCCGCCGTTCAGCGAGACGTTGTTGCCGTAGAACACAGGGGTGGCGTACAAGCCGGAAATCCACCCCTCCGAATCGAACACAGAGCTGCCAGTTCCACCGCCTTGGCTCCCAGGATTCGTGCTTGGGGGGATTGGCGTGCCGTTCGCACCCGCCGCGTCGTACAGGATGCTAATCTTTCCGCCATTCACGGCAAGGTACTTGCCCGGATCGATTTGCACCACGCCGCAGGCTGAGGCCCCTGCCCCCACGACGCACGTACCTGTGGAATCTGCGCGCAGCGTGATGTTCCCGGAGCCGGTGGTCTGGATGTGATCCTTGACGTAGATGCTGTGGAACGCACGCAAGGTCAGGCTGTTGTTGCTCGTCCATGCAACGCGTCCCGCGGCGGGGAACCCGATGGATTCCTTGATCACGATGTCGCCGGGCTGAACTCCCAAAGCGCCGGTTGTCTCCAGGCGCACATTGGTCGTGTTCAAGTTGGCTGCGACGACATCGCCCGGCGTTTCGCCCACTCCCGAACCCACGATCAAGTCGCCCGCAACCGATATCGCCCATTCGCCGGAAGCCGCAGCCGTCGAAACACTGAGTGCGGCAGGTTGCGTGCTGGTGGTGTCCACGCGCAAGGAAGGGCCAAACTGCAGCTTCGTCCCGGAGGTCTCCACCGACCCGCTCTGACCGCCATCAGGCGCATTCGCCTTCAATGTGCCGTCTGCTTCGACTGTCCCGCCTGCGGCGATCAGCTGAATGACGCCGTTTTTGCTGCCAACTGTTGAGGCCCGAACAATGCCCGTGTTGTTCACCACTCCCGAGAGCACACCATCACGCCCACGCGATGTGAGGATGACCTTGCCGCCGTCCGCTTCGATAAGGTCGTGGTTGGCCGCCAAGGTGCCGAGATCGCCTTGATCGATCGTCAGGCCAATGAGCTGGTTGGACGCCATCCTCAGCGTCACGGCGTTGCCCGCCGCCAGCGCCGTGGTGCCGCCGGGCGTGCGGATGGTGCCTTCGTTCCTGGCTTCCGGCGCAACGAGAGCGACGTAGCCCCCCGCACTGGACGTGATGGTGCCCTGGTTCACCACCGACTGGCCCGCCGCGCCGTCGGTGAGCTTGAGGTTGCCGGCCATGAAGTCGGCGTTGCCGATCTTGAGCGTGGTGGCCACCAGGCCGCCGACGTCGACACTGCCCGTGCGGCCGAAGAGGATGCCGTTGGGGTTGGAGAGGAAAACCTGGCCGTTGCTGGTAAGGCGGCCGAAGATGGTGGAAGGGTCGCTGCCCGTGACGCGGTTGAGGACCGCGGAGCCTGCGCCCGGCTGCACGAAGCGCACCGTTTCGCCGGCGCCGACGTTGAACTTGTCCCAGTCGACGATCAGCCGGTCGGTCGTCTGGTTGACGACCAGCGTGGAGCCGGATGTCTGCAGGTTGCCCGAGCCGCCGGCGACGCGGCCGCCGGCCGGCAAAGCCCAACTCTCACGGACCCATGCGCCGGACAGCAGCAAGACGGCAACGGCGACGTGGCGCAGCTTGAACTGCGCGCGATGGCGTTTCAATCTTGACTCCATGATCCTTCCAGCTGGGCGCTAGACGGGGCACGGCATGATGCCGGCACCTCGCGCTCCGGATCAGTGTTCCGGCAGCGCAGGGCTTCAGGATCATCCGGAGGAGCCAGCACGACACAGCGGGCCGGAGCCACAAGGCTTCACGAGACGGCGAGCCGGAATTCACATGGCTTCCACGTGCCCGCCTTTGAAGGCGACTCAGGTGCAGCCGCATCGAAATGCCGCTAACAGGCATGGCTCTTTCGACGGCAGAGCATTTCAATCGCTGCCCCTAGATTCCCACATCCATGGACATCCTGGGTCTGATCCGCGCCGGCCGCAAGGCGGCCTTCGCACCATCAACGAACACGCAGCTCATGTCTGCCGACGAGCGGCAGGCGTTGCGGCGAGAGATGCTCTATGAGTCTATTCGGGCAAGCTTCACGGCTCACGGCTTTTACCCGGAGCACTATCGCTTTTCAGTTGTGCCGGTGGATCGCCGGGGTCACGCGCACATCGTGACAGTCACGTTGTGCGCAAGGCATGCGGCCGAAGGCTTTGGCCCCAACGGCCTTCTGGCCAGACTGGCGGAACACATCGTCCAAAGCGCCAGAACCACATTCGGCCTGCAGGTTAACAACGTCTACTGGTGCGTCGCGCACGACATGCCGGATTTTCTCAATCGCAAACCGGACAACCGGCTCAACATCCCTCAGGGTGGCAGGCAGCACACAGAGGCGCGCGCCATCCACGACTGAGTAAGGGTGCAGGGAGAAGAACGAAAATGCTCAAGCGACTGCTGAGCCCTTCCAGGCTCCCGGAAAAAGGCGCAGATCCCAAGTCCGTGGATTTCCCTGCCATGGAGCTGGAAGACAGGAAAGCTCTGCGTCGGGCCCTGCTTTTCGAGGCGGTGAAGTCCGCAGTGGAGGAAAGGGGCATCACGCGGGGTCGCTACCGCGCCAGGCTGGTCGCCCTCGACAAGCGAGGCCACTCCTACCTGGTGCTCATCGAACTGTCGAAGGTGTACCTGACCGCGGCGCTGGCCAAGCACATGCGGTTGACTTACATCGGACGCGCCATCATCAACGAGGCCGCCGACTGCTTCGGTTTGCTCGTTCGGGAAGTCTATTGGCGCATCGCCGCAGACACCGAGGAATACCCCGCGGTACCCGATGCGCGGCTCAACGCGGAAGAGGCAAAGCTTTTTGCCGACTATGTCGCTCTTGCCAGGGACATCCGCGCCGCTGCGCGCGAAGGCCAAGGCTCGATGGCGGATCTTCCGCCGTTGATGCTGCCAAGTGGCACGTATTCGACCGACTTGACTCCGCTCTGACCTGGTGGCGTCCGAGCCGAACGCCGCGGGTACGCAAGGAGCGGCGTCTACCGTCGACTCAACCTTTGGCACGCCGGTACATCGCCGCCGCTTCCCCGCGCGAATCGGAGTTCAACTTTGCGTTGATGTTCGCCACGTGACGCTTGACCGTGTGGATGCTCAGGAAAAGCTCGTTGGCTATCCGCTTGTTGCTCGCGCCGGCAGCGATCAAATCCAGCACTTGAAGCTCGCGCCTCGAGAGGGAGCTTAGGCCAGAGGGCTCATGCACGATGGACGCTGGCGGCAAGTGCGCGCGAACCAGCATTTCCTTGTACCGATCAGCGAGCGCACGCGCCGGGTGACCGACGGGAACCGCATTCAGCAGCTTTTGCACGACATCCTTGCGCTCGACAACCAGGATACCCAGGCTCTGTTCGGCCGCGACCTGGTCCAGCAGCGTCGTGAAGATCTCGATCGCGCGATCGTTCTCGCCCTCCAGCAGATGGACATAAGCGCGAATCAGATCGACGCTGCCGTAGACAGAGGGAAGTGGCAGCTCTCGCACTGCCGAAGCGGCTGACACTTCGCTGCGCGCGGCGGCAAGATCACCTCGTTCCAAGGCGGCATAGGCCATCACCAGATGGAGAGCGCCTTCGAAGAAGGGCAGTGCCGTCGAAAAGTCGGAGTGGAAAGCCTGCATGCACGCTTCGACCATCGGCTCCCGGCGTCCGAGGATCCACCACCCCCTCGCTTTCACCAGCAAGAAGGTCGGCAGCCAGGATTCCCGGTAGCCCCGGCATTCGGAGACTTCGGCCAACAGTTCACGCATGCGGGCTTCGAAGTCGGCCGCTTGCCCCAAGATGGCCGCCAGCAAGCCATGCAACTGGAGAAGGTCGATGCGCGCGCCACGCAGGCCGCCAGCTTTGTCATTCTCTGTTTGCGCCTGCTTCGCGGTGACGACTGCCGGCTGCACCTCGCCGCGCCACAGCTGTCCCCAAGCGCGCTGGGCCAGCGTGGCGACCAGCAGCGGCTGGCGATGCGCAAGCCGCAAGTTCGAAGTGGCGAGTTCGTCGAACTCGCGATAGAAACGGCTCCAGCCAGGCAATCCAAGGAAATGACCGCGGAAGCCACTGCCGACCAGCGTCATCCAATCGAACAGCACGTCCGCATCCGGTGAGCGGGCGACATCGAGAACGCTTTCGAAGCGATCACGGGCGTGCTCGAATCGGCCGGACGCGACGCCATGCCAAAGCTGGTGGTACGGCAGAAGCCGGCGCAGCGGCGACGTTTGCGGAAGTTCCGCCTCGCACCAGTCCAGCAGCCGCTTCGCGCCGCTGGTGTCACCAAGGGCGAATAGCGGCAGGACGAGGAGGAGGTTGACTCGCCCTTCACCTGCCACGTCCTCCCGGCTGCGGTAGAGGGCCGCCGCCCTTCGCAGTTGCTGCCTCACCTCGATGAGGTCGCCCGTGGACCAGGCGCAAGACGCCAGCAGGATGCAAAGCTCCGGGTCCGCCTCGATGACATCTGCAGGCACACGGTGGATGAGGCGTACAAGCGCCCGCCAGGCGCCAGCCACCAGCAATCCCCGGCCATCCGCCACGATGTCTGCGGCTGCCTGCTCCCACTGTTCGGCATCCAGGCGATGGCCGATGGCGCGGATGGGGTTGGGCTCGGCCTGGGCGGC
>NZ_SMLK01000010.1 GCF_004681975.1 Ramlibacter humi | reverse complement strand
TTGGCTGGCCCGTTTCTCTTTGCCATTGACCACTCTCTCCGTTAGGTAAGAGTGTCAACGAAAACGAGGCAAGCTCCTCGTCCGTGTCGAGCGACAAGTTAGGCCTCACTGGACACCCTCGGAATGGATCTTCCATCAAAAACGGCCACGACTGACGCAGCTGCATCTTCGCCTTGGCGCTCGAAGGCCGACAGCGGAATGAGACTCCAGTGTCCAGACGCGAGCGAAATAAGCACCGTGTCGGAGGTGAGTGCATAGGACTTCACCGCGCTCCAGGGGGCGAACGACTCCACCTCGGAGACCACCTCATGTAGGCCACTATCGTCTATGCGAAGAGAAACCGTTCGTGCCGGGATGCGAGCAACGTCTGCGGATACCGCTGCTTCATAGTGCTTTTTGTAGGAAGCGGCGTGAAATGCAATGCCGACCAGGACACCGGCGAACGCCATACCGAGGAGAAGACTCTGAGCAATGGCTGCCGTAACAACGCCCAGGAAACTGACTCCGGCTACCAATGCGCACCAGGATAGGTAGCCCTTCAAGAATGCCCTCGGAACTCCGCGCTCCATATGCCTCCGATGCGCGAGGTAGGTTGCGGGACCAAGTTCGTATTGGAGCTGAAGGGGCATGCCTCGCATTTGATTGCACGACGAAGCTGATTGTGAGGTCGAACGTAATTTGGAGCGCATCTCGGAACCCGCAAACCCGCAGGTGCCGAATAACCTCGCCATTGCAGCGAGCGTATGTCCTTGATACACCACGGCTTTTCGTCCTCCCTCTGGTTATTGAGGTGGGACTATACGGAACCTGACTTCCCGCACAAGCGGACTTGCCTTGTGAAGGTTTGAGTAGCCGCCAAGGCTGCTGCGGAATCAGCGCTGTGTCAGCGCTTCACGCAACCCTGCCGCTCCTGCGGCCAACACCGCCCCAACCGCGCGAACGGATCCGACGTCTGCAACTGGAACGGCCCCGGCCGCTCATTGCCAGCCACGTACAACCGCCCCTTCGCCTTGAACAACAGCGCCTCCAAGATCGCCGCATTCGTGCTCAGCGAAAGCGTGGCATTCGGCGCCCCGCCCTGCTCGAACCGCCCCTCGTACCACCCGCGGTCCGGGTCATACAGAAGGCGTACTGCATCGATCAACTGCCGCGTGTACTCCCCCGGCCACAGCGCCCACATCCCGAAGGCCGCGCGCGTCGACACCATCGCGAGTTCCTCGTATGTACGCCCTTCATGGCTGATGGTGTTCCACGCGTAACCTGCCGCATAGATCGAGTCCAGCACCACATATGGCTCTTCGCGCATCTGGTAGTCCGTGCGCGCAGTGAACTGCCGCTCACGCCGCCAGCGCTCTTCCTGCACGCGATACACCTGCTGCGCCAGTTCGCCCAGCAGCGGCGCGCCGCCGGGCGCCTGCCAGCCGAGTTCGATGCCCGCCAGCGCATACGGCATGGTCAGCACCGGGGCTTGCGCGCCGGTGGTGCGCGGGTCGCGGGCGTCGTAGCGGATGGGCAGGCCGAGGATGTTCACGGTCTGCGTAGCGGGCAGCGCGATGGATGCGCGCGCGTCGAAGCCCCACGCGGCGTAGCCGGCGCCGGCCAGCTGCTGGTAGCCCAGGCGGCCTTCGTCGTAGCGGTCCAGCTTGCCGCCCTCGCGCGCGCTGCCGTGCAGCCCGCCGCAGTCGTCGATGACGTCGCAGAAGCGCCAGCGCAGCACCGCCTTGTCGGCATATTCCTGGAAGCGCTGGTGGCGCAGGCCGGTGATCTTCAGCCACAGCAACAGGCGCCCAGTGTCCACCGCCGACCAGCCGATGTCGGCGGGCTTGCCGTCGAAGGCCACCATCTTCTGCGTGGTGGCGTGGTACGCCTTGTTGGGCAGCTGGCCATCCGACAGGTCCATCGTCGCCAGGAAGCCCAGCAGCCGCGACAGGCGCAGGTCGAACTCGCGCGCGTCGATCACCTTCAGCTCGTACGCGGCGATGGTGGCCGCGAGCGCATCGCCCGCGTTCCACGCGGTGAAGACGGGCGAGCGGTCCATGCCGCCGACCAGGCCGGTTTCGGAGTCGGTGTTGTTCTCCAGGTAGCGCCACGCAGTGCGCGCCCACTGGTGTTCCTGCGCGTTCAGGCCCGCTGCCGCGCCCTTTGGCGGTGCGGCCTTGTCGGCATCGGCGGCGCCATCGCGGCGCGCCACCACGCCGCAGCCGGCCAGCAGCGCCGAGCCGCCCGCGCCCGTGAGCAGCACGCGCCGCTTCAGCATCCCGGGCCTTTCGAGCCGCCCGCGGCCAGGCGCGCGCAGCGTTGCTTGTCCCACTGGCTTTCGCGCGCGGCGCCCCACTTCAGCAGCTTGCCCTGCGCCTTGAACAGCAGCGTCTCCAGCATGATGCCGTTGTTGTTGGCGGTGAAAGCGCGGATGGGGCCCTTGCCGCTTTCCAGCACGCCTTCCATGAAGCCGCGCTGCGGGTCGCCGTTCTTCGCCACTTCGGCGAACAGCTTGTCGGTGTAGTCGCTGCGCCAGAGCACCCACATGCCCAGCGCCGCCTTCAACGAGACGGCCGCGAACTGCGGCACGTATTGGCCGGATTCGGTGATGGTGTTCCACGGGTAGCCGTCGGTGAACACCGTGTCGTAGACGAAGTACGGCTCGGCATCCAGCTGGTGTTCCGACCGCGCGGTGAGGATGCCGGTGGCCTTCCAGCGGTTTTCCTGCGCCTGGTACACGCGGTTGGCGAAGTCCGCCATCCAGGTGTGCGTGTGCTGGCGGTCGTCGGTGCCGCGGTCGTCGGCCAGGTCCCAGTTGAACTCGATGCCGTCCAGCGCATAGCTTTCGGTCACCACGTAGTTGTGCTGGTAGTACTTGCGCGGGTCGCGCGAGTCGTAGGGCACTTCCACGCAGTAGATCGGCGCCGTGGCGTAAGGCTCGGGCTTCGAAGCCAGGTCAGTGTTCACGCCCCACAGCTGGAAGCCCTTGGCCGCGTACTCCTCGTAGCCCAGGCGGCCTTCCTGCACGTACTGCACCTGGCCCTTGTCCACCAGCGCGCCGAACATCATGCCGCCGGCATCCACCACCTTGCCCCACTTCCAGCGCAACACGAACCTGTCGACGGCGTCGGCATGCTGCGGGTAGCGTTCCTTCACGATCTTCAGCCACACCAGCAGCCGGCCCAGGTCCAGCGCCGAATAGCCGATCTCGCCCGGCTTGTTGCCGTAGTCCACCTTCTCCAGCGTCCTGGTGTTGTAGACCTTGTTGGGCAGTTCGTCGCGGAAGAACGCCAGCCCGCCCAGCGCGGCGATGGCCCTGGAGAGGCGCTCGTCGGCCTGCTGCGGCGTGATGAGCTTCAGTTCGCGCGCCGCCACCACCGCGCCCAGGTACGACCCGGTGTCCCACATGGTCGTCGACGGGTAGTTGTCCACCGCGTTGGCCAGGCCGCTGGGCTGCGTGTTGTTCTCGAAGTACTTCCACGCCGTGCGCGCCATCGCCATCTCGCCTTCGGTCAGCGCGCCGAACCGCCGCTCGTAGCGCGCTGCCGCCAGCTCGCCGGGCCTGCAATTGGCCTGGCCCAGCGCGGGTTCGGAAGCGCGGGGCTGCGGCGCGGCCGGCTGCTGCGCGAGGGCGAGGCCGGCGCAGGCGAGCGCGAGGGAGGCGGCAAGGAGTCGCGGGCGAAGGGCCATGTCGTTCACCGTGGAGCCAGGAGGCGGCCGTGCGCGATGAAAGCCAGGCTTTCCAGCACGACCGCGTGGTTGGAGAGGTTGGATGCGCCGGCGGCTGCCGCGCCGGAGGGGCTCACACCGAACAGCGCCTGCCCCGCGATGGCGGACGGGCCGCCGCGCGCGGTGTCCTGCTTCCAGGCACGCCAGGCCATGTCGCGCGAGGTGCCCGTCAGGCCGAATTCCAGCCCGGCCAGCAACCACGCATCCGCGGTGCCTGCTTCCTGCGTGCGCATGTCCTGTCCCATCAGCGCGAGGGCTCGGGACGTGTACGGTCCCCAGCCCGGCCGCGCGCCTTGCGCGGCCAGCTGCGGCAGATCCCATTTCGCAACCACGCCGCCCGCGGCGTCGGCGTGTTTCGGGTAGCGCCACGCCAGCACATGCAGGGGCACCAGCAGCCGCGCCGCGTCCGTGGCGTCCTGCGGCGTGGGCAGCGTGGCCAAAGCGAGCGTGACGCGCTGGTCGAAGGCCGCTTCCTGCAGCAGTTCCAGCCGCCGGGCAGAGATCACGGCCACCAGGGCCGAGCCCGCGTCCCAGGCCGTCGCGGGCGCGGCTTCGCGCTCCGTCGCAGCCCACGCACTGCTCGCCGCTTCGACCTCCGGCACCGTCAGAGGCCGTGGCGCAGGCTGCGGCGGCAGGTCCGCGCTGGCCATGGCTTGCGCTTGCGCCTGCGCGGGCGCCGTCTTCGCGATCAGCTCCAGCCGGGTCTGCTTCTCGATCCACCACACGCTGGCGAATGCCACCACCAGCGCGGCGATCCACACGAGGGAGCTGCGGGCCTTGACCCAGTTGCCGTCGTTCTCGGGTTCGTCCATTCCTTGTTTTTCTTTCCGTCTGCGCTCAGGCCGGCTGTGCCGCGGCCTCTTGTTCTTCGGGCGGTTGCCACACGGCCGCGCGCACCATCGGCAGCATGGCGAAAACGTTGTTCAGCCCCCAGGCGGCGTTGACCACCAGGTTGGGCAGCTCCTGCAAGTGCCCCTGCACGAACACGCGGAAAGCCGCGTAGCCCAGGCCCGCCAGCGTGAGCACGATCACGCCCAGTTGCGGGTACACCAGGTGCAGGAAGTTGCCTTCCTGCCTTTCCTTGGGCGTGACGTGGAACTTGATCTTCTCGCCGCGCATCACCGTCCACAGCGCGCGCAGGTTCACCGGGAAGAACGACAGGTACGACGCCTTGCCGTCCCAGCTGCGCACGCCCCAGGTGCCCACCATGAAGGCCAGTTCCGTCATCAGCAGGAACGGCAGCGCGTGCAGGTAGAACGCGGTGGAGTACGACGACAACGGCGCGATGCCGGTGAACAGATAGATGATGGGCGCGGCCAGGAACACCACGTTCCAGATGGCGCCCAGGTAGCCCCAGAACGTGGCCAGGTACATCAGCCGCTGCGGCAGCGTCATGCGGCCGCGCAGGAGCGCGTTGTCGCGCAGGCCGATGTCCAGCGTGCCGCCCGCGTACTTGAAGCGCTGGATCATCCAGGCCAGCAGGTCCTGCGGCGACAGCATCTTCGACTCGATGCGCGGATGCAGCACCGACTTCCAGCACCGCCCGGGGTCGCCGTGCAGCACGATGCTGGTATAGATGTCTTCCGAGACGTGGAACTTGTAGGGCGTCAGCTCGCGTTCCAGCGCGGCCTGCGTGCGCATGGCGCCGCCCAGGTCGCGGCGCAGTTCCTCGTCTTCCACTTCCGCTTCGAAGCGGCTGACCTCGTGGTCCACCGCGGTGCCGAAGCTGCGCAGCGCCGCCTGCATCACCGCTTCGCGCCGGTGGATGGAGCCGGCGCCGCAGCAGAAGCTGGCGTTGGCCCAGTTGCGGCGGCGCTGGATCACGTCGTAGAACATCTGCGGGTCGTTCACGAACGGGTCCTGCCCCAGGCGCACCGGGCCCACCACCTTTTCCACCGCGCGGCCGAGCAAACGGCCCGCGCCACCCAGGCCGCGGCCCAGCCACTCGGGCAGCCGCCGGCCCCCGGGCAGGTCGTAGAACCACTGCGGCGTCTGCACCCACGCGACGTCGGGGTCGCGGAAATAGCCCAGCGTGTTGCGCAGCAGCGTGGTGAACAGGCGGTTGTCGGCGTCGCAGATGACGATGAAGTCGCCGCTGGTCTGCTCCATGGCGTTGCGCAGGTTGCCCGCCTTGAAGCCGACGTTGTTGGTGCGCGTGATGTAGCGGACGCCCTCTTCCCGCGCCACCTGCTGCATCTTCGCGCGCCGGCCGTCGTCCAGCACGTGCACCCGCAGGTCAATGGGGTGCGGATAGTCCACCGCCTTGGCGTCGCGGATGGACAGGCGCACCAGCTCCTCGTCCTCGTTGTACGTGGCGATGAAGATGTCGACGGAGATCGGCCGCTCGGCCCAGGGCCCGGGCTCGTCCACGCATTCGGCGATGGTGCGCGGCGGCGGGCGCATCTTCGGGTCGCGCGTCTGCCAGAGGTTGAACGCGAACAGCAGCAGCCCCAGGTAGGCGAAGGTTTCCGCCACGGCCAGCGGGATGGCGAACCACAAGGCGTTGTAGTTGAGCGAAGCGGCCCAGCGCCAGCGGATGTAGTTGGCGCCCAGCACCAGCGCGATGATCACCAGGAACTGCCACAGCAGTTCGCGACGGCGCGAGTACGGCACCGGTTCCGGCGGCTTGCGGTGCTCGAAACGGTCGAAGTAGAACGAAGGCACCGGGTTCCTCACATGCGCCGCACCAGGTGCAGCCGGTTCACGCCCTGGCGGCGGCGGTAGCGCACCTCCTGGAAGGCGGCCTTGATCAACGCCAGGCCCATGCCGCCTTCGGGCAGCGCTTCCAGGTCGGTGGGATCGAACTGGAAGGTGGTGTCGTCTGCCTCTTCCAGCCGCCGCAGCGGGATGGGGTGGCCGCGGTCCCACACGTCCACTTCCAGCGCACCCGGCCGGTCGACCAGCCGCACCCGGATGTCCTGCGGCAGGAGTCCCGCGTAGCCGTGCTCGACGATGTTGGTCAGGGCCTCGGCCAGCGCCAGTTCGACGGCGTCGCGCTCACCCGTGTCCAGCCACGCGGGCAGCCAGTCGCGCACGCGCTGGGTGGCCTGCGCCACGTCGGCCAGCGTTGCGGGCAGCGAGAACTCGAGGTCCTGCATGCGGGCGTCAACCCATCCTGGCCAGCGCCTGCTGCCGGTCGGGGTAGAGGGCGAAGACCTTGTCCATGCGCGTGAGCTTGAACAGGCTGAGCACCGCGCCCTGCGCGCCGCAGACGGCCATGGTGCCTTGCGCGCCCAGCGCCTTCAGGATGGACACCAGCGCGCCCAGCCCGCTGGAATCCAGGAAGTCCACGCCTGCCAGGTCCACCAGCAGGCGCTTGTCGCCGCCCTGCACGGTGTCCACCACCGCCTGCTTGAAGGCCGGCGCCACCGAGGCGTCCAGCCGCTTGACCGTGGGCGCGACGACGGCGACCGCCCCTTCGCGCTTCACATCGATGAGTTGCATCCTCTGCTCCTGCCATTCGCAACGGCGGCCATCCTAGAAGATAACCGCGCCCCAGGACACACGGAAAAGGTCACCATGCCGCGGCCCACGTGATGGAGAGGCTGCCGCTGTCCAGGCGCCCTTCGCCCGTCGCGCGCTTGCGCCCCGGCCAGCGGTTGCCCGAATAGTTGGCGTACTGCACCGTCCACGGCCCCTGGGCCCAGCCCACGCCGTAGACGAAATCGGGATCCCAGGGCTGCTGCCGCGACGCGTTGGGCCAGGCGAACGCCGTGGCATGCGCGAACCAGCCTTCGGGCCGCGTGTAGCGGCAGCCCAGGCCCAGGGACACCTTGCCCGACCCCGTGCCGCCGGAAGCCTGTGTGTAGCGCGGCACGAGGTTGGTTTCGGCCTGGCACAGCGCGCTGTCGCCGTCGCCCACCAGCAGCGCCGGCTGCAGCGCCTGCGGCAGTTCGAAGTGGTAGCGGGCCGTCAGCTCGCCCTGGGGGAAATTGAAGCGGTGCTCGCCCACGCCGGGCGAGAAGCGCGTGCCGGTCCAGTTGGCATAGATGAAGGCCCAGCCGCCCGGGCGCGCGTCCTCGAAGCCGAACGAATAGGCGAAGTCCGGGTTCCATGGCTGCTCGCGGCCCGCCCGCAGGTACTTGAAGAGCCCCAGCTGCGCGAACCAGCGCCGGTCTTCCAGCGGCTGCCATCGCAGCCAGGCCTGCAGCGTCGGCGAGCCGCCGAAGCCGCCTTGCGTGCCGTTGCCCGCGCGCGTGCCGGTGCGCAGCGGTATGTCCAGCGTCAGGCGCAGCTGCAGCAGCGATCCGGACGCCGCGCGCTGGTTCGGGCCATCGGGCACGAAGGCCGGGTCCACCCGCGCGGGAGGCTCGATGTAGGTGCCGCCGCGTTGGGTCGCCGCCTCGGGTGGCGTCTGTGCCTGCGCGGCAGCGGCCACGAGCATCAGGAGGAAAGCCGTGCGCATCAACGGCCCCACCTCACGGGCGGGCGCCTGGTTTGCGCGGATTCGGCAGGTGCGGCGGGCATGGCGTCGGACTTTTCGGCGGCGGGTTCGGGCGGGCGCACCGGCTGCCCGGGCGAGGTGCGGACCGGCGCGGCCGCGGCGTCATTGTCGCCGTCCGCCCAGTTCCACACGCGCACCGAAGCGATGTCGAAGCGCGCGGGCAGCTTGCCGTCGTCGATGTCGCCGCCCCAGCTGCCGCCCAGCGCGAGGTTGATGCGCAGGTGCATGGGCCGGCGCAAGGGGTCGATGCCGCCGGGCAGGCGCGCGTCGTCGGGGTCGAACCGGTACCAGGGCCGGCCGTCCAGCGAGATGGTCACCGCCGACGGCGTCCACTCCAGCGTGTGCGTGTGCCAGCGGCCTTCGAACCCGGGCACCACGCGGCTGTCGTTGCGGTGCTTGCGCGTGCGCGGGTCCGTGCCCCAGTGCACGCCGGCGAACACCGTGTCGGGGTGCTTGCCCACCGCTTCGAACAGGTCGATCTCGCCGTACTCGCCGGCCGCTTCGTGCACCAGCCACAGCGCCGGCCACACGCCCGCGCCGGAAGGCGTGCGCGCGACGATCTCCACGCGCGCGAAGCGCAGCGGCGCGCGCGACACGATGGCGCCGGACGAATACGAAGACTCGCGCCGCGACAGGCGCCAGTCGCCGGAGCTGGCGCGCCAATGCGGGTTGGGCACGGTCTCGCGGCGCGCTTCGATGCGCAGCACGCCGCCCTGCACCATCACGTTGCCCGGCTGGTACGACTGCGCTTCGCGGTTGCGTTGCAGGCCGGTTTCCTGCCGCCAGAACGAGGCGTCCAGCGCGCCGCCGCCGGCGAAAGACTGTTCGTACGCCAGGGCCCACGCCGCCGATGCGGCGGGCGCCGCGCCTTGCAGCGCCGTGGCCACCAACAGCGGAGCAAGGGACCGCCGGCGTTTCATCCGGCGGCCAGCACGGCCAGCGTGACGTCGTCGTCGAAGGTGCCGCCGCGCCAGTCGCGCAGCGCTTCACCGACCGCCTGGCACGCCTGCTGCGGCGTCGATCGCGCGTGCGCGGCCAGCAGGTCGCGCAGCCGCTGTTCGCCGAACGGCTCGCCCGCCGGGTCCAGGCATTCGGTGATGCCGTCCGAATACAGCGCCAGCCGCGCGCCGGGCGGCAGCGCGAACTCCACCGCGGTCCAGCGGATGTCCGGCAGCATGCCCAGCGGCACGTCGCCTTCGCCCAGGGGTTCGAACGCGGCCGTGCCCGGCGCGCTGAGCAGCGGCGGCGGATGTCCCGCGCGCACCACGGCGCCGCGCCTGGAGGCGATGTGCACCAGCCCGAACGCGACGGTGAGGTACAGGTCCGACGCGTTCATGCGCAGGAAGCGGGCGTTGGCTTCCGCGACGATCGCCGCGGCCAGGGCCGCCGGCCCCTGCCCTTCGGGCGCGGCGCGCACCACGTCTTCGGCGGCCGAGCGCAACAGGTGCATCGCATTGCCGGCCACCATCGCGGCGGCCACGCCGTGGCCCGACACGTCGGCCAGGTGGAAGGCCAGCCAGCCGGGCACGGGCTCGAACCAGTCGTAGACGTCGCCGCCGACGAAGCTGCTGGTTTGGAACAGCCCGTGGAAGCGCAGGCCGTCGAACGATTGCGGCGCGGGCAGCTGCCCCAGTTGCAGCGTGCGGGCCAGTTCCAGGTCGCGGCTGAGCTGCGCGTAGGCCCGCGCCAGCTCCTCGTTGCGCGCCGCGAGCCCCGCTTCCAGCGCCAGCACGCGTTCGGCGGCGCGCAGCCGCGCCCCCAGCTCGGCGGGCCGCAGCGGCTTCAGCACGAAGTCGTCGACGCCCGCCTCCATCGCCGCCACCAGCGTGTCCTCCTCGTCGGAGGCGGTGAGCATGATGCAGTACACATACCGGCCGGCGTCGCGCGCGCGGACGGCGCGGCACAGCGCCAGCCCATCCATGCGCGGCATGTTGCGATCGGTGATCAGCAGGTTGAAGCCGCCGCGCTCGAACTGCTCCAGCGCCGCCAGGCCGTCGCCGCAGGCCGTGACCGCGTAGCCGCGCGTCTGGAGGAAAGCCTCCAGCAGCGCCAGCAGCATCGGGTCATCGTCGGCCACCAGGGCGTGGACGGCGGCGGCGGGCATTCGCTCTCAGGCCTCGGTGGCGCGCACCAGCGCGTCCACCAGGCCGGTGACATCCTCGAAGTCGCCCGCCGCGCGATGCGGCGAATCCATCAGGCGGTCGCACTCGTGCTCGGCCGCCTTCGCGGCGATGCTGACGTCCGGCATGCCGAAGGTGCCGGCGGACCCGGCCAGCGTGTGCAGGATGCGGTGCAGTTCCTGCAGGCTGGCGCCGTCGGAGGGATCGGCGCGCAGCGCCTGCAGCCGGTGCTGGGCTTCGTGCAGCCGCTGCGGCAGCTGCGCGCGCCAGGCTTGCGCCAGGGCGGCGAACTTCTCGGGGAAGGAGGCGGCGGCCGGCCGGTCTTCTGCTGTCATGGCGGAAAAGGTAACACGGCGCGCGCGCCGCCGCGAGCCCGGCCATTGTGCCCGCAGGGGACATCAGCACCTTCCTACAGGCCGGCGCCGGGCGGCTTCGCACAATGCGGCAGCCGTACCAGGGAGGAATCCGCATGTCCGCCAGCCAGCCACCGACGGACCGCAAGGTCGACCGCATCGACGTCAGCTACGACTGGGAGCTGTGCGTCTGGGCCCGCCATTTCAATACCAGCGAGAAGGCCGTGAAGGAAGCAGTGCAGGCGGTGGGCAACCGCGCCGACCACGTGCGCGAGCACCTGGCCGCCCGGCGCCAGCAGGCGTCGGAACGGCCGTCCAGCCGCTGAGTCCGTCAGGGCGCGGTCAGCCCATTGCCGGACTGCGCGTGCGAGACAAGTCGCGGTCACCGACAACGGCTTGCAATCGCTTCCGACACCGCAAGGCCGCGCAAGGCGTTGTGATGGGATCCATCGAAGCAACGAAAGGATCCGCCATGAAATCCGCTCCCCTCCTGATGGCCGCCCTGCTGGCCACCGCCGGCACCGCCGCGTTCGCGCAATCGTCTTCGGGCGAGAAGCTGCCTTCCGACAACCGTGCCGCGCAGAACAGCGACGGCCGCTCCGTGGGCCAGGTGCTGCGCGACGACGCGCACAAGGTCGGCGACGCCACCAAGCGCCTGTTCCACCGCGGCAAGGGCGACGCCAAGCAGGCGAAGAACGACGCGAAGTCCAAGGACGCCCGCCACGAGAACACGCGCGCCATGGGCGCCGGCCGTGCCGACGACCAGGCCGCCAACGACACCAGCCGCCAGCAACGCATGGACGACGCGTACGCGGACTACAAGCGCAAGGCCGACCAGCACTGATCGCGCCGCGGCCGCGCGAGCTGCCCGGCCTTGGTTACACGCGGCGATGACTCATGCGAAGCCATACGCCGTGACACACACGGTCGCGGCCTCGTACTTCAACAATGACTTCCAGAAGCGGCCCATGAGCCGCTCAGGGAGTCTCCATGGGCAAGTACCGGAATGACGATCCGTCGTCGTGGTTCCCCGACGAGCGCGCGGCTGTGCCGCCGGCCGTCGAGGACGCGAGCGACGCGGCCTGGGCCGAATGGCAGGCGTGCAGCACGGCGATGGAGTCGCGGCTGTCGCAGCTGAAGCTGGCGTCCGCGCGGCAAACGCAGCAGGTGCTGCATCGCGCTTCGCAGGCGCGGTCCGCCGAAGCCTTCCTCGCCACTGAACTGCAGCCGCACGCGGTGCCGCAGCCAACCCTTGTGCCGGCGCCCGCGCTGGACGCCTGCACGGTGATGCGGCTGGCGCGCGAAGGCGATCGCATCTGCCCGCTGCCGGCCGTCTGGCGGCGGCTGTACGGATTGCTGCCGGCCGTGCACGACGGCGACGTGGTGCTCCGCGCGCCCCTGCCCCTGGACAGCATCGAATGGCCGCGCGCCACCGACTTCTTCCGCCAGCGCCGCCTGCGCGACCAGGTGGACTGGGCGGCAGAGCACGGTGGCCTCGCGCAGGTGCACGCGTTCCTTTCGCAACTGCCCGAGGGGGACTGGCACCACCTGGGCGAACTTCGCTGGCCGACGCTGGTGTGAGCGCCCCTGAAAAAGGCCCGCGATGCGGACCTTTTTTGCGGGAAGACGCAGCGGCGTCACTTGGCGGCGCCGTCACCACCGGCCGCGCCGCTACCGGAAGGAGCGGCCGCCGGATCGGACGGGTTCTTCGAAGGACTGGCCGTCGGATCGGAAGGCATGCTCGAGCCTGAAGCCCCCATGCCCGTGGTCGAGCCCGATGTCGTCGAGGCCGTGTTGGAACGCATGGAACCGCAGGCCGCCAATGCGACGGTGCAGGCCAGGGCGAGGATGAGTTTGCTCACGGAATTGCTCCTTGGTGTTGCTTGCGGGACGGATGCCCCAGGCCGCGAGGATGCGCGCGCGAGGCGGGCGGCAACGATTGCCATCAGCCTCCTCGGCCTGTCGGACCAGCCCCTGCCACGGCCTCGGACGTCTCCTACGCGCGGCCGCCGCGCCAAGCTGCCCTAAGCTTCGCGCATGCCCACCGAGCTGCTGCTGCGCCTGCCCGAAGGCGGCACCCTGCCCGCGCTGGCCGACGAGCCCGCATCGCCTTCGGCGGCGTTCGTGCTCGCGCATGGCGCGGGCGCCGGCATGCACCATGCCTTCCTGGCTGCATTGGCCACGGGCCTGGCGCAACGCGGCATCGCCTGCCTGCGCTTCCAGTTCCCTTTCATGGCGGCCGGCAGCAAGCGGCCCGACGCGCCCGCGGTGGCGCAGGAGGCGGTGCGCATCGCGGTCGCCGCCGCGGCGCGGCGGTGGCCGCAGCTGCCGCTGTTCGCGGGCGGCAAATCGTTCGGCGGCCGGATGAGTTCGCAGGCGCAGGCCGCCGCGCCGCTGCCCGGCGTGCGCGGGCTGGTGTTCGCCGGCTTCCCGCTGCACCCGGCGAAAAAGCCGGCGACCGCGCGCGCCGACCACCTGCGCGACGTGCGCGTGCCCATGCTGTTCCTGCAAGGCACGCGCGACGCGCTGGCGGAGTTCGGGCTGATCGAAGGCGTGGTGCGCGGGTTGGGCAGCCTCGCCACGCTGCAAGCGATCGACGGCGCCGACCATTCTTTCGCCGTGCCCGCGCGCTCGGGACGCAAGGCCCCCGACGTCGAAGCCGAGCTGCTGGACGCCATCGCCGGCTGGATCGCGGCGCAACGCTGAGCCATTTTGCGCGCGCCTACAGCGCGATGCTCCATCGGCGCACGCGCGGCCGCCGGGGGGCTGACTAGCCTTGGCGCGTGAAGCCGCGGCTCTGCCTTGCCACCGCCCTCGCGCTTGCAGGCGCCTGCGCGTTCGCCCAGCAACAGCCGGCGCCCGTATCGGGCGGCACGTTGCCCGGGGTGAACGTCAAATCGGCCGGCAAGGAATCGGTCGAGAAGTCGTACCGGCGCATGGTGCGCGGCATGGACCTGTTCGAGCGCGAGCGCGCCCGCCTCTCGCCGCAGGGCCAGCTGCGCTTCAAGGTGCTGCCGCGCAAGCCGGGCGTGAACCTGGACCGCCTGGACCTGTACGTGCTGGGCAAGACGGTGGAGCAGCCGGTCGACGTCGCCCCGGATCGCACCTTCACGCTGCCCCGCCTGCCGAAGGCGCTGGACGAAAACGCCCTCGTCTCGCCGGATCGTCGCGCGCTCAGCATGACGTGGCGCGCGGAGGTCCGCACGCCGGGCCTGCCGCCGGACACCCGCCGGCTGGGCGACATGCGGCTGGAATGCCACGTGGGCATGGAAGCGGGCCTGGTGTCCAACAGCCCCAACTTCTTCACCCAGATCTTCAGCGCGATCTCCGACACGCCGGCGTACTGCGAGGAGGCCGGCAACCGCTACCTGTTCTTCGCCGACAGGCCGGTGTTCGGCGTCACCCTGGTGTCCGGCGGCCGGCGCGAGCGGCTGCCGATGAACCGGCTGTACGCGGCGGCGCTGGACGAACCCTCGCTGAAGAACGAGCTGCCGTACTGCGACTGCGAAGTGCTGCTGGACCGCGCGCACTACCTGCCGCTGGCCGACCGCAGCTGGCCCGACGACACGCTGGTGGTGTACGACTACATGGAGACGCCCGATGCGGCTGCTCGCCAGTAGCTTGATGGCGCTCGCCACGCTGGCGGGCTGCGCGGGCGCGCCGCTGTTCGGCGGCGGCGAAGGCACGCCCGAGCCGCCGCGCTTCACGGACCCCGCGATGACCGTCGTCACCGCGGCGCAGGCGCTGCAACCCGGGCGCAACACGAAAGACGAAGTGCAGGCGCGCCTGGGCACCGCCGAGAAAGTGAAGTTCGATTCCGGCTACGAGGTGTGGGTGTACCGCGGCCACGGCACGCGCGACCCGCGCGAAGTGCCCGAACTCGCCTTGCTGTTCGACCGCGAAGGCGTGCTGCGCAAGGCTCACGAACGGCCGGCGTACCCGCCGGCCGCACGCTAGCCGCGCTTGCGGCGCGAGGTGTCCGCCTGCGGGCCTTCCTCGTCGCGCGGCGATTCGTTGGCCCGGTCGCGGGCCTGCTCCCTCATGTGGCGCAGCACACTGTCCAGTCCCTCGCCCGATCGCCGCGCGCGGCCGGCGCGGGACAGGGGGTCCGGGGCTGGGTCTTGCGGGTCTTCGGATTCCATCTCGCCGTTCATGCTGCGTCGTCACCTCCCGAGCGGCGGCACTCTAGCAGCCGATCACCGCGGTCACCAACCCATCCGGCGCGTAAAAAATCCGCCGCCACGCGCGTGCCTCAGCGGTAGAACGGCTCGACCTGGCCCTTGAGCTTGATCATCAGCGGGTTGCCCTTGCGGTCCACGGTCTTGCCGGCGGGCACGCGGATCCAGCCTTCGCTGATGCAGTACTCCTCGACGTCGTCGCGCTCGCGGCCATTGAAGCGGATGCCCACGCCGTGCTCGAACACGGCGGCCACGTGGTGCGGGCTCTTGGGATCGATCGACAGGCGGTCGGGGAAAGGGGGACGGGCTTTTTCTTCCATGGGGCGCTATTCTGCGGTCCCCGCGCATCCCCGGAGGAGACATGCAAGCACCCCCCGCCCCGCCCGAAGGGGCGATCGCCGCCGAACGCCGCGGCGAGCTGCTGCTGATCGGCATCAACCGGCCCGCCAAGCTCAATGGCTTCACGCCGGCCATGTTCCGCCAGCTGGCCGAGGCGTACACGCTGCTGGAAGACGACCCGCAGCTGCACGTGGGCGTGCTGCACGCCTTCGGCAACCACTTCACGGCCGGCCTGGACCTGCCTTCCATCGCCGAGATGATGCGCAGGGGCGAGAAGGCCGCGCCCTTCGGCCAGGTGGACCCCTACGACCTGGGCACGCCCGGCTACCGCCGCCGCACCAAGCCGCTGGTGTGCGCCGTGCAGGGCATCACCTTCACGCTGGGCATCGAGCTGATGCTGGCCGCCGACATCGTGGTCGCCGCGGACAACTGCCGCTTCTCGCAGCTGGAGGTCAAGCGCGGGATCATGGCCACCGGCGGCGCCACGCTGCGCATGTCGCAGCGCGCGGGGCTGGGCAACGCGATGCTGCACCTGCTGACCGGCGACGAGTTCGGCAGCGAGGAAGCGCTGCGGCTGAACTTCGTGCAGAAGGTGGTGCCCGCCGGGCAGGAACTGCAGGAAGCCGAACGCATCGCGAAGCTCATTGCCGAGCAGGCGCCGCTGGCGGTGGTGGCCACGCGCCTGAACGCGCTGAAGGCGGTGGAGAAAGGTCCGCATGCGGCGATGGAGGAATTCATCGCCACGCAGCAGCGGCTGTCCAACAGCGAGGACGCCGCCGAGGGCGTGCGCTCGTTCGTGGAGAAGCGCCCCGCGCGCTTCAGCGGCCGATGAGCAGCGCCGGCAAACCCGTCGCCCTGGTCACGGGCTCGGCCACCGGCGTGGGCGCGGCCACCGTGCTGCAGCTGGCGCGACGCGGCTGGAACGTGGTGGTCAACTTCTCGCGCAGCCAGCCCGACGCGCACCGCACGGCCGAAGCCTGCCGCGCCGCGGGCGCCGACGCGCTGCTGCTGCAGGGCGACGTCTCGCGCGACGCCGAATGCCGCCGCCTGGTGCAGCAGACGCTGGCGCAGTGGGGCCGCATCGACGCGCTGGTGAACAACGCCGGCACCAGCGTGTTCGGCGACGAAGCCAAATGGGAAGCGCTGGACGAGGCGGTGTTCCAGCGCATCCTGGGCGTGAACACGATCGGCACCTTCCAGATGGTGCGCGCCTGCGTGCCGTACCTGAAGGCGGTGGGCGGCTGCATCGTCAACGTGTCGTCGGTGGCGGGCGCGCTGGGTATCGGCTCGTCGGTGCCCTACATCGCCAGCAAGGGCGCGATGAACGCGATGACGCTGCACCTGGCGCGCACGCTGGCGCCGGACGTTCGCGTCAACGCGGTGTGCCCCGGCCTCATCACCTCACGCTGGTTCGCCAAGGGCATCGGCGAAGACGCGGCGAAGGCGGTGCAGGACGCTTACGTGAAAGGCGTGCCGCTGGGCAAGGCCAGCTCGCCCGAAGACGTGGCCGACGCCATCGTGTGGCTCATCACCAGCGCGAAGACGGTGACGGGCGAGCTGCTGATGCTGGACAGCGGCACGCACCTGGGCGGACGCTGACGCGTGCGCGTGGCCTTCACCAGCCTGGAGCAGGCGCGGGCGCACGTGCAAGGCGTGCGCGCTGCGCTCTCCTCGCGTTCGCTCGCCTTGCGCGCGCCGCCGCCCGAGCCCACCACCTGCTGCGGCCGTGGCTGCAACGGGTGCGTGTGGGAAGGCTACGAGGAAGCGCTCGCGCGCTGGCTCGACGACGCGCGCGCCGTGCTGGGCTGAAAACCCAGCGCCTGCGCCAAAGTTGCATTCGGGGTGCCCGCCGCCTAAAACGGCGACGCCGGCCGGGCTCTCTTCGCCCCGGCTGGGCCGCACACCAAGAAGCAAGGAAGGCTGGCCATGCGCATCCCGTTTCACGCCCTGTGGCATGCCATGGCGCTGGCGTTCCTGGCCGCGTTGCTGCTGCTGATGCCGGCATCCGCCTGGGCGCAATGGCGGATGCTCGACCAGTTCGACGAACGCGAAGATTCGGGCATCTGGTCGCGCCGGCATCAGCAGCAGCTGGACGTGCTGGTGATCACCGGCGTCGTCGGGCTCGCCGTGATGGAAGGCACCGAAACGCGCCTGGGGCTGGCGTCATGGCGCGCCATCGATGCCGCGCTGATGACCGCCGCGACGACGGAGGTGATGAAGCGCGTCTTCGGCCGCCCCCGTCCAAGCGACAACAACGACCCGGACGCCTGGTTCAAAGGCGGCAAGAACCGCAGCTTTCCGAGCGGCGAGACGGCCATGATGGCGGCCTTCGTCACGCCCTACATCGTGGAATACCGGGAAGAGACGCCGGCCATCTGGGCGCTGGCCCTGCTGCCGGCCTACATGGCGCGGGCCCGCATGAAATCGCAGGCACACTGGCTGAGCGACGTGGTGGCCGGCGCCGCGGTGGGCGTGGCCTGCGGCATCCATGCGACGGACAGGGACACGCCGCTGGTGCTGTCCATCACCGGCCGCAGCGCCTTCGTCGGCCTGCGCCATCGCTTCTGACGGAGTGCCCTCGGCGACAATCGCCGGATGCCCCCGCCCGCCGCCAGCCCCGCCCACGACCGGCGGCTGGTGGGCTGGCTCTCGCTGGCGCAGCTGGTGTCCTGGGGCACCCTCTTCTACACCTTCGCGCTGCTGCTCGGCCCCGTCGAAAGCGAGCTGGGCCTCTCGCGCGCCGAATCGTCGCTGGCCTTCAGCCTGGCGCTGCTGGCCGAAGGCCTGTGCGCCTTCATCGTCGGCCGCTGGATCGATCGCGGCCACGAGCGCGCGGTGATGACCGGCGGATCGCTGCTGGCTGCCGGCGCGCTGCTGCTTCACGGCGCGGTGCATGCGCCGTGGAGCTTCTACGCGGCGTGGATCGCGATCGGCGTCGCGATGTCGGCCACGCTGTACACGCCGGTGTTCGCGGTCGTCACGCGCCGTTTCCCGGACGACTTCCGCCGCGCCATCATCACGCTCACCTTCCTGGGCGGCCTGGCCAGCACGGTGTTCATCCCGCTGACGGCCTGGCTGATCTCGCACCTGGGCTGGCGCCATGCGCTGTGGGTGCTGGCCGCGCTGAACCTGCTGGTGTGCGCGCCGATGCACGCGGTGCTGCTGCGCGGCGCGCCCGGGCCCGTGGCGGCCGGTCCCCACTCGTCCTCGCCTTCCTCGCTCTTGCGAAGCGCGCCCTACCTGCTGATCGGCGTGTTCTCCATCGGCATGCTGGCCATCACCGCGGCGCTGCCGCCGCACATGATCTCGCTGCTGCGCGAAAGCGGGCTGCCGCAAGCGTGGGTCATCACCATCCCGGCCAGCATCGGCGTGCTGCAGGTGGCGGGCCGGCTGCTGCTGTTCTTTTTCGAGCACCGCTTCGACCTGCACGTGGCCAACCGCGTCATCCCCTGGCTGATCCCGCTGGGGCTGGCCGCGCTGCTGGCCGGCGCTTCGCACCCGGTGGCGGCCCTGTTCTTCGTCCTGATGTACGGGCTGGGCAATGGCATGCTCACCATCGTCAAGGGGACGGCGATCGCGCAATACGTCAACCGCGAGCACGTCGCGTCGCTGAACGGCGCGATGGGACCGCCGCTGGCCGTGGCGCGCGCGCTCTCGCCGCTGATGCTGGGCGTGCTGTGGACGCCCGCGGCGGGCTACCGCTGGGGCGTGGCGGTGATGCTGGTGGGGGGCATCGTCGCGGCGCTCGCGCTGTGGGGCGCGCAGCGGCGGTCGTTGCTTTGACGCCCGGTGATCAGGGCTTGCCGCCCTCGGCCGGCGGCTCGCTCTGCAGCCCTGAAGCCACCTTGCGCCTGACGGAGCGCTGACTCTCCTTGAGCGCCGCCGCGCTGCTCGACGTTAAGTCGGCCTTAAGGGATCCGTCAGAGGATGAGGTCATGAACGCCGTTCTCGAGCGCCCGCCGGCCGCCCCTTCCCCGGCGCGTGCGAAGCCGGGTGCGCGCCCCCCGGGCGCCAGCTTGTCGTGCGTGCTGCCATGCCGCAACGAAGCACCCAACCTGCAGGTACTGCTGCCGCTGCTCGCCGAGCTGCTGCCCGGGCTCGCGCGCACGTGGGAAGTGGTGGTCGTCGACGACGGCAGCACCGATGCGACGGCCGCGGTCATGCTCGAGTGGACCGCCCAGCCCGGATTCCGCTTCCTGCAGCTTTCGCGCAGCTTCGGCAAGGAAGCCGCCCTGAGTGCCGGGCTCGAAGCGGCCGGCGGCGACGTGGTGGTCCTGATGGATGGGGACCTGCAGCACCCGCCGGAACTCATCCCCTCGATGCTCGACCACTGGCTGCAGGGCGCCGACGTCGTCTACGCCGTGCGGACCAGCCGCGCGGACGAATCCTGGGCCAAGCGCGCCGGCACGCGGATCTTCTACGCGCTGCTCAACCGGTTCGCCCGCGTGCAGGTTCCGCAGGGCGCGGGCGACTTCCGCCTGCTCGATCGCAACGCCGTCGACGCGCTGCTCTCGCTGCCCGAGCGCAACCGCTTCATGAAGGGCCTGTACGCCTGGGTCGGCTTCGAAGCCGTGGCGGTGCCCTACCAGCCGCAGCCCCGCGCCCATGGGCGCAGCCACTTCAACGCGGGCCGCCTGCTGCGGCTGTCCATCGACGCACTGACGGCATTCACCAACTGGCCGCTGCGCATCGTGGGCAGCGTCGGCACCGCCTGCGCCCTCGCCGCCTTCCTGTACGGCGCGTACCTCACGCTGTCGTACCTGCTGGAAGGCAACTCCGTCTCGGGCTGGACCACCATCGTGGTCATCATGCTGTTCTTCTTCGGGCTGCAGATGATCTTCCTGGGCATCATGGGCGAGTACGTCGCGCGCATCTTCGAGGAAGTGAAGCAGCGGCCGCTGTACCTGGTCAAGCGCGAAACGGGGCGGGGGCTCGCGCCGCGGCAGAAATCGTGCGAGACGCGCTAGCGCGCGAGGCGGTCAGCCCGGCGGGCACCGGCGGCACCGCGCACCGTTCCAGCCTGCGCGCGTGGCGGCGCGAATGGGGCCCGCTGCTGGCCGCGCTGGCATGGTTCGCCGTCACGTCGTGGGTGCGCCCGCTGGCGCTGCCCGACGAGGGCCGCTACGTGGGCGTGGCCTGGTCCATGCTGGCCGGCGGCGACTGGCTGGTGCCCGCGCTCGACGGGCTGCCCTACTTCCACAAGCCGCCGCTGTTCTACTGGATCACCGCGGTTTCGCTCTCGGTGTTCGGACACGGCGAATGGGCGGCGCGCATGGCGCCGCTGCTCGGAGCGGTGGCGGGCACCACCGCCGCCTTCCTGTTCGCGCGGCGCTGGTGGGGCCGCGAGGCGGCGCGCGCCGTCCTGCTGGTGCTCGCTACCCAGCCCCTGGTGTTCGTCGGCGCGCAGTTCGCCAACCTCGACATGCTGGTCGCCGGCTGCATCGGCGTGACGGTGCTGGCCTTCGCCCACGCGGCGCTGGCGGCGGACCACGGCTTGCCGCGGCCAACCGCGGCACTGGCCGCCGGCTACGCGTTCGCCGCGCTGGGCGTGCTGGCCAAGGGCCTCATCGGCATCGCGCTGCCGGGCATGGTGCTGCTGGCATGGCTGCTGGGCAGCGGGCGCGTGCGGGCGGTGCGATCGCTGCTCTGGTGGCCCGGACTGGCCTTGTTCGCCGCCATCGCGCTGCCCTGGTTCGTGGCCATGCAGCAGCGCTACCCCGAATTCATGCACTACTTCTTCGTGGTGCAGCACTTCTCGCGCTTCGCGCAGGGCGGCTTCAACAACCAGCAGCCGTGGTGGTTCTACCCCGCGGTCATCGCCGCGCTGTGCTTTCCCTGGTCGGCGTGGCTCGCGGCGCGGCCGCGCCGCGCGGCCGGCGGCGATGCGGCCGGCGGATCCCGTTCGCTGATGTGGACCTGGATCGTGCTGGTCACCGTGTTCTTCTCCATCCCGCGGTCCAAGCTGGTGGGCTACATCCTGCCGGTCACGTGGCCGCTGGCGCTGCTGGCCGCGCAGGCCGCCGCCGCTTCGCCGGCCGGCGGGCGCGCGCGCCGCCTGCTGTGGCCGGCCAGCGTGGCCGTGGGCGCGGCGGTGGGCCTTGCAACAGTGGGATTCGCCGCCGGCCACACGCCCAATACCCTGCGCGAACTCGGAAGGACGCTCGCCGCGCGTGCCGTTGCCGGCGACCAGGTGGCCTTCCTGTCCGGCGCCTTCTTCGACCTGCCTTTCTATGCCCGCCTGCGCGATCCCGTGCTGATGGTCGACCGCTGGGACGATCCCGGCATCGCCGCCCGCGACAACTGGCGCCGCGAACTGGTGGACGCCGGCCGGTTCGCGCCGGACCGTGCCCAGGCCACGCTGCTCACGCCGGCGCGGTTCGCCGCGCTGCTGTGCGGCCCCCGGACCACCTGGGTGGTCGGGAGCCGCGCGGACGCGGCATCGATTCCCGCGCTGGCCGCCGCGCAGGCCGTCGCCACCCAGCGCGACACCGTGCTGTGGCGCGTCCCCGGCGGCGTCAGCGGGGGCGGCTGCCCCGGAACGCCCAGCGCGAACTCAGGACGTAAGTGATGGCCGCCACGCCCAGCAGCACCAGCGCGAGCAGCACGTCGTACCGCACGCCGCTCCAGCGCAGGAAGGCGGCGTACGCGGTCTCGTTCATGGCGAACCCGGCCAGCGACAGCGTGAGGAAGCGCGGCATGGCGTCCTGCCAGCGCGCCTGCCGCGAGCGGAACGTGAGCCGCCACTGCCCGAGGAAGGACACGCAGAACGCGAGGCACCAGCCGGCGACGTTCGCCAGCAGCGGCAGCCAGCCGTGGCCGGCCACCAGCCACACCACCGCCGCGAAATGGACGGCGGCGGCGCAGCAGCCGACGAGCACGAAGGAAGCGAGCGTGGGCCAGTGAGTCACGGTTTGGGTGGGCAGCGGAACGGGCCGAGTATGGGCCCGCCAGCGCCGGGGCCGCGCCGCATCGCGGTGTGCGTGGACGATTTCGGGCTGCACCCCGGCGTCGCCGACGCCTCATCGCGGCTGGCGGACCAGGGCCGCATCAGCGCCGTCAGCTGCATGCCGGGCGCGCCCGCGTGGCCGGCCGGTGCGCCGGAGCTTCGGCGGTTGCAACAGCGCGGCATCGAACTGGGCCTGCACCTGGACCTGACGGAGCACCCGCTGGACGCACACCTGCGTGGCGGCCTTCGCACCTGGCTGCTGCGCGCCTTCACGGGCCGGGTGGACCGCGATCGCCTGCGCCGTGAGATCGATGCCCAGCTCGACCGGTTCGAGACGGATACCGGCACGGCCCCGGCCTATGTGGACGGCCACCAGCACGTGCACCAGCTGCCGCTGGTCCGCGCGGTGTTGGTCGACGCGCTGCGGGCGCGCTATCCCGCGCGGCTGCCTTGGCTGCGGTCCACGCTGGCCGGCGAAAACCCGCCCGGGGCGAAAGCGCGCATCGTCCAGCTGCTCGGGGCACAAGGGCTGACCGAACTGGCGCACCGCAACGGCATCGGGCAGAACGGCCGCCTGCTGGGCATCTACGATTTCTCGGGCGGCCCCGGCCGCTATGAAGCCCTGCTGGCGGGATGGCTGCGGTGCGCGGCCGACGGCGATCTGCTGGTCTGCCACCCGGCGACCGGCGCTCCGCCGGATGATCCGATCGGCCCGGCGCGGCGCAGCGAATACCAGGTGCTGGCCGGCCCGGGTTTCGGCGAGCTGCTGCTGAACGGGAACGTGCGCATCGAGCCCTTGCGCGCGATCCTGCAGCCGGCGCACCGCGCGGCCTGAGAGCCTAGCGCGGCATCCCGACCGGCTCGCCCAGGTCCCAGAACAACCCCGCCATCTGTGCCAGGCCTTCCCTGGCGACAGGCACCAGCAGGTGCTCGTTCGGCGCGTGCTGCGAACACGCGGGGTAGGAATGCGGCACCCACAGCGTGGGCAGGCCCAGCACGTCGCTGAACACGTCGTTCGGGATGGTGCCGCCCAGGTTGGGCAGCACGGTGGTGGGCTTGCCGGTGCTGCGCTCCAGCGATTTCGCGGCCCACGCCACCCACGGGTTGTCCAGCGGCGTGCGCGTGGCGGCCATCGCCATGCCCGCTTCCACCTGCACTTGCGGAAAGCCCGCGGCATCCAGGTGCGCGCGCAGCAGCGAAGCGAGTTCGCGGAACGGCGTGCCCGCGACGAACCGCAGCTGGCCGTGCAGCACCGCCGAAGGCGGGATCGCGTTGATCGGCCGCGCGGGGTTGCCGGCTTCCATCGCCAGCACCTCCAGCGTGTTCCAGGCCACCAGGCGCTCGATTGGCGTCAGGCCGGGCTCGCCCCAATGCTCGTCCACCTCGGGATCGCCGGCCGCTCCGCCCACGGGCACGCCGCTCAGCGCCGCACGAACGTCATCGGCCACCGGCGGCGGGAGCAACGCTTCCACCAGGATGCGGCCATGCGCATCGACCATCGACGCCCACGCATGGGCCAGCACCGTGGCCGGGTTGGCCAGCGCGCCACCCCAATTGCCGGAGTGGTGCGCGCGGTCCCGCGCGGCGTAGCGCAGCGTGAAGTTCACCGCGCCGCGCGAACCGAGGAACAGCGTGGGCCGGTCGGCCGCCACGCGCGGGCCGTCGCTGGCGATGAACACGTCGGCACGCAGGCGTTCGCGCTCGCTTTCGCAGAAAGCATGCAGGCCGGGCGAGCCGGCTTCCTCGCCGGTTTCCAGCAGCACCGTCACGTTGTAGCCCAGGCGCCCTCCCCGGGCGCCGATGGCATGGGCCAACGCGGCCAGCACGATGGTGTGCTGCCCCTTGTTGTCCGCCGTGCCGCGGCCGTACCAGCGGTCGCCTCGGCGCTCCAGCCGCCACGGCTGCAGCCCGTCACGCCAGCGGCCTTCCTGGCCATTGACGACGTCGCCGTGGCCGTAGGTCAGCAAGGTGGGCGCGGCCGCATCCTCGATGCGGCGCGCCAGCAGGAAGGGACCGCCGCGCGGGTCGGGGTTGGCCTCGATCGCGCAGTCGAAGCCCAGCGCCTGCAGCTCGGGGACGACCTGCTCGCGCAGGTAAGCCTCCAGTGCCGGCGGCACCGTGCCGCCGTCGCTCTCGGTGCGGCAGGCCACGCGGCGCGACAGCGCGGCTTCGAAGCCGCCGCCGTCGAACCAGGCGGAGATGTCTTGCAGCAGCGCTTCGCGGGTGGCGGTGGTCATCGGGCCAGTGTAGGCCCGGACCACCACCCGCCGCGGACCGCTACTTCGACGGGAACGCCAGCACGCGGTTGTTCTGCTCGTCCACCACCAGCAGCTGATCCCGGTACAGGGCCATGCCCGCCGGCCCGTGGAACGTGCTGGCCGAAGCCGCGCCCAGCGTATTCGAGGTGAAGGAAGGCTGGCCGATGACGGCGTCGGCCGGCTTGAAGTTGGTGGCCGGGAAGGTGTTCCACACCAGCACGCGGTGGTTGTCGGAGTCCGCGACCAGCAGCTGTTCACCATTCACGAGGACGCTGGAAGGCGAGAACAGCGTGCGGCTCGTCGGGGTCGTCTCCGCCGTGCCGTCCTGGTCGTCGTCATCCAGCTGGCTCATCGCGAACGTGGATTGGCCCAGCACGACGTCGGCTGGCTGGGAGCTGGACGTGGGCATCGTGTTCCAGATCAGCACGCGGTTGTTGGCGCCGTCCGCCACCACCACGCGGTGGCCGTCGGACCACACGCCGGTGGGCAGCGCCAGCGTCTGCGCGCTCGGCGTCGGCGTGCCGCCGTTGGTCGCGCAGTTCGTGAACGTGGACTGCCCCAGCACCAGGTCGGGCGCCTGGCCATTCGTGGTGGGCACGGTGTTCCACACCAGCACCCGGCTGTTGCGCATGTCGGCCACCAGCAGCTTCCCGTCGGGAGTCAGCGACACACCGGTCGGACGGCTCAGCCCCGTGGCGGAGCAGTTCCCCGTGTCTTGCGTGAAGTCGGGCTGGCCGACGACCACGTCGGGCAAGGCGCTGGAACTGGTGGGGATCGCGTTGTAGATCAGCACGCGGTTGGCGTCGAGGTTGGCCACGGCCATCTTGCCCGCGCCGATGGCGATGCCTTGCGGTGCCAGGTGGCTGGCCTGCGTCGTGACGTAGGTGCTGCTCACGAAGTCCGGCTGGCCCAGCACGATGTCGGCAGCCGCGCCGGGCCCGGTGGGCAGCGCGTTGAACCCGAGCACCCGCTCGCCCGTGGAATCGGTGACGAAGATGCGGCCATCCGGGGCCACGGCCACGCCACGGGGAGCGTTGAACCCCACCGCGGTGGGGCCGGCCGATCCGGCCCACACCGTCCCGCTGGTGAAGTTCGCCTGGCCGATCACCGTGCCGGCCGGCGGGTTCGGGTCGAAAGCCAGGTTCACCGCGTAGACCGCGTTCAGCGTGGCGACGCCGCCCTTCGCGCCGTTGGCGCGCAGGATCACCGTGCGATCGCTGCCCGGGCGCCACTTGCCCGCGGTGGGCACCAGCGTGTAGGTGTCGTTCGCCACCGAAGTGGACGACCAGGTGCCCGTCGCTTCCGCGGCCAGGGTGCCCGAGAGCGCCAGCGAGGACGGGTCCATCGAAGCGTCGAACCGGATGACCAGTGCCTCGGTGCTGCCCAGCGACCTGGCGGCCTGGCTGACCGATACGCCGATGGGCGGCGGCCCGGACTCTTCTCCACCGCCACCGCCGCCGCCGCCGCATCCGGCAAGCAGCGCTGTGGCCATGAAAGCGGCGGACAGGAACCTCGCGGACCTGCGGGTGGTTTGGTGGAATCCCAACATCAGAAAACGATCCTTCATCACGGGTTGCCGCGCAGGTGGCGCGGACTGGCGGCCCGGACTCTATGCGGACCCCGGTGCCCGCAAACGGGCGTACTGCATTCGAAGCAGCAGGGGGACGACGCATCTCACGATCGCACCCTGCGTGTCATGCATTGGAATGACCGCGACTGGCAGGCCCGGCGGGCGGGCCTCATGCGCCGCTCTATACGGCGACACACCGGCCGGGCCCCGGGCGCGCCGCGTGCCCAGCGCCTGCAGCGAGGTGAATGCTTGCCACGGATGGATGGCCGCGGCTGCTGGCCGGCGATGAAGTGACGGCCCGCCGGCGTCAGTGCGCGTCGTGCAGGTAGCCCCTGCGCGGCAGCCGCAGGCTGACCAGGAACGCGATGACCATCATCGCGGACACGTACCAGTAGAACAGCGGCTCGCGCCCCGCATTCTTCAGCCACAGCGCGACGTATTCGGCCGAGCCGCCGAACACGGCGTTGGAGATGGCGTAGGCGAAGCCGACGCCCATCGCGCGCACCTCGGGCGGGAACAGTTCGGCCTTCACGATGGCGCTGACCGAGGTGTAGAAGCTGACGATGGCGAGTGCCAGGATGATCAGCGCGCCCGCCTCCACCGCGCTCTGCACGTGCTGCAGGGCGGTGAAGATGGGAACCGTGGCGATGGCGCCCAGCGCGCCGAACAGCATCATGTTGCTGCGCCGCCCGATGCGGTCGGACAGCGCGCCGAACAGCGGCTGCAGGCACATGAACACGAACAGGCAGACGGTCATCACGTTGCTCGCCGTGCGCACCGACATGCCGGCCGAATTGACCAGGTACTTCTGCATGTAGGTGGTGAACGTGTAGAAGATCAGCGAGCCGCCCGCCGTGTAGCCCAGCACCGTGAAGAACGCGCCGCGGTGGTGGCGCAGGATGCCGGTGAAGCTGCCCGCGACGCGGCTGCCGCGGGTTTCGGCGGTGGAAGTCTCGTGCAGCGTGCGCCGCAGCAGCAATGCGGCCACGGCGGCGACGGCGCCCACGACGAAGGGGATGCGCCAGCCCCAGGCGCGCAGCTCCTGCTCGTCCAGCACCTGCTGCAGGATGACGATGACCAGCACCGCCAGCAGCTGGCCGCCGATCAGCGTGACGTACTGGAACGAGGACAGGAAGCCGCGCAACCCGCGCAGCGCCACCTCGCTCATGTAGGTGGCCGTGGTGCCGTACTCGCCGCCGACCGACAGGCCCTGCAGCAGGCGCGCGGCCAGCAGCAGCACCGGCGCCCATGCGCCGATCTTCTCGTACGTCGGCACCGCCGCGATGAGCAGCGAGCCCACGCACATCATGGCCACGGACAGCAGCATCGCGGTGCGGCGGCCGCGCCGGTCACCGATGCGGCCGAACATCCAGCCGCCGATGGGGCGCATCAGGAAGCCGGCGGCGAACACGCCGGCCGTGTTCAAGAGCTGCGCCGTGGGGTCCGACTTGGGGAAGAACGCGGCGGCGAAGTAGATCGCGCCGAACGCGTAGACGTAGAAATCGAACCACTCGACCAGGTTGCCGGACGAGGCCGCCATGATGGCCAGGATGCGCCGGCGCTTCTCCTCGGCCGTGTAGTGGGGGCGGGCCGGTTCGGCGGCGGTGCCGCCGTGCAGGGAAGCGGTGGAGTCCATGCGGCCCAGTCTGCGGGCGGCCGCGGCGCGGGCAATAGGCCCGGGGTCGGGCTGCGTGTCGGCCGCTTCCTTCGCCGAGGACGACCGCGCGCGCCCCTCCCGGGCAGCGCGCCGCCAACGGGGCATGTCACGCGTTTCGTGTAGCGTCGCGGGCCATGAACCCGGCTGTCCGCCCGCTCGTCCTTGCCATCGGTGCCTGCGCCGCCGCCGCGTGCGACGCGGCCGGCGGGCACCACGCGGTGGACGACGCGACCATCCTCGATCCCGGCCAGTGCCAGCTGGAAACCTGGGCCGACAGTTTCGGGCCCGGCGGCGGCGCGCAGCACATCGGCCCCGCGTGCCGGTTCGGCGCCTGGGAGATCGGCGTCAACCTGGACCGCGCGCGGTTCGGCACCGCGCCGGCCGCGCGGGCCGCCGGCGTGCAGGGCAAGTGGGTGATGAAGCTGTCGGACCAGCTCAGCACCGGCATCGTGGTGGGGCCATCGTGGCAGCAGGGCCGCTACGACAACACGATGGTGCTCGTGCCCCTGACCTGGCAGCCTTCGGCGAACTGGCTGGTGCACGTGAACGCGGGCCGGCAGTGGAACCGCGGCGGCCCCGGCCGGAATCTGGCCGGCATCGCGGCGGAATGGACCGCCGGCGAGCAGCTCAGCTTCGTCGCGGAGCGCTTCAACGACGCCATCGGCCGCGCGGCACGCGTGGGCGCGCGCTGGCAACTCGCGCCGGCGGTGTCGCTGGACCTGAGCCGCGCGCACGCGTTCGCGGACGCCCGCGGCCGTTGGTGGACGCTGGGCCTCAACTTCGTGGCCGACGGCGCGATCAGGCCCTGAGCGCCCCTGCGCCGTGGCAGGCGCAGGCATGCTCGCCCGCCACGCCCATGAACGACTGCAGGATGGTGCACGGGTGCGACGCGTCGCCGTCACAAGCCCGCCGCAGGCTGACCAGTTGCGTTTCCAGCGACTGCAGCGCCCTCACCCGCTCGCGCACCAGCTCGATGTGCCGGTCGATCAGCCCGTTGACCTGCCCGCACGATTCGGACGGCGTTTCCGCCAGCGCCAGCAGCTGGCGCACTTCGGGCAGCGGAATGTCCAGCGAACGGCAGTGCCGGATGAACCCCAGCCGTGCGAGGTGGCCGTCCGCGTACTGGCGATAGCCCGACGACTGCCGCGGCGGTTCCGGCAGCAGCCCTTCGCGTTCGTAGAAGCGCACGGTCTGCGCGTCGCAGCCGGCGCGGGAGGCCAGTTCACCGATCTTCATGGGGTTGCCCTGCAGCTTGACCCTGTACCGGGTACAGGGTTTCCAATCCTCCCACACACCCCGTAACCGCACCGCCATGTCCGCTTCCTGCTGCTCCGCTCCCGCCGCGCCTTCCGCCGACCCGCGCTACCGCAGGATTCTCTGGGTCTCCCTGCTGCTCAACGCGGCGATGTTCGTGGTCGAGCTGGGCGCCTCCTGGCAGTCCGGCTCGGTGTCGTTGATGGCCGACTCGATCGACTTCTTCGGCGACGCGGCGAACTACGGGCTCAGCCTCGCCGTGCTGGGCATGGCACTGCCGGTCCGCTCCAAAGCCGCGCTGTTCAAGGCCGCCTGCATGGGTGCCTTCGGCCTCTTCGTGCTGGGCCGTGCCGGCGTCAATTTCTTCGGCGGCGCCGCGCCCGAAGCGATGACGATGGGCGTCGTGGCCTCCGCGGCCCTGGCGGTGAACGTGGGCGTCGCGCTGATGCTCTACCGCTACCGCGCCGGCGACGCGAACATGCGCTCGGTCTGGATCTGTTCGCGCAACGACGCCCTGAGCAACGTCGCCGTGATGCTGGCCGCGCTGGGCGTGTTCGGCACCGGCAGCGCGTGGCCGGACCTGCTGGTCGCGGCCGCGATGGGCCTGCTGGCGCTCAGCGGCTCGGCCACCGTGCTGCTGCACGCGCGGGCGGAATTGCGCGGAGAGCCCGGCCACGAAGCGCACGGTCATCGACCCGGAGAGGCCGGCGCATCCGGACGGCAGCCGCAGGCGCCTCGCGCCTGAAGCCTAGCCTTCCCGCTGGTCCCACATCAGGTGGCGGGTGAACCACGAGCACGCGTGCTGCGCGGCGATCTCCAGCGTGCCGGGTTCCTCGAACAGGTGACCCGCGCGCGGCACCACCGCCAAGCTGCGGTGGCAGCGCAGGTGCTCGAAAGCCGAAGCGTTGAGCGCGACCACTTCGCGGTCGGTCTCGCCGACGATGAGGAGCGTGGGCGCCCTCACCTTCGCCAATGCGGACGATCCCGCCAGGTCGGGCCGGCCGCCACGGCACACGATCGCCCCCACGCGGCTGCCCATCTCGGCCGCTGCCGACAGGGCCGCGGCCGCGCCGGTGCTGGCGCCGAAGAAGCCGATGGCGGGCGGCTCGCCGCCTTCCAGCGCCAGCGCCCACTCGGCCGCGACGCGCAGGCGCTCGGAAAGCAGCTCGATGTCGAAGCGGTGGATGCGGGTGCGCTCGTCCTCTTCCTGCTCGCCCGGCGTGAGCAGGTCGAACAGCAGCGTGCCCAGGCCGGCTTCCTGCAACTGCGAAGCGACCCAGCGGTTGCGCGGGCTGTGCCGCGTGCTGCCGCTGCCGTGCGCGAACAGCACCAGCGCCGTCGCCCCGGGCGGCCGCACCAGGTCGCCGGCAAGTTCGTCGCGGTCCACGGGGATGGCGACAGCCTCTTCCTGAAGGAGCGTCTCTGCCATGTCATGCCTCCTTGCCCGGCAAGTCTGTTCACCTGCCGCCGGATTGCCGTCGGCAGCGCGCCGCAATGCGCGTAGGAACGGCATGACGAGATGGCAGGCACGGCAATCGGCTGGCTCATGCAGTCCGGGCATTTCCTCCAGCGGGTCTTCCGCTCCGCCGTCCGGGGCGCGTCCTCCCCGCTCATCCGCGTCGCCAGCCCGGCCTTCGGGCCGTTTCCGAGGGCCTTCAACCCGCTGCGCGGGAGCGTGTCACGCCGAACGCAACGCCACCGACTCGCGCGCCAGCCGCGTGATGCGGGCCCAGTCGCCCGCCTTCACCGCGTCCGCGGGCGTCAGCCACGACCCGCCCACGCACACCACGTTGGGCAGCGCGAGGAAGTCTTTCGCGTTCGCAACCGACACGCCGCCGGTGGGGCAGAAGCGCACTTCGGGGAAAGGCCCATGCCACGCCTTCAGCATGGCCGCGCCGCCCGAAGGCACCGCGGGGAAGAACTTCAGCTCGTTGTAGCCGTCTTCCTGCGCCATCAGGATCTCGCTGCCGGTGGCGACGCCGGGCAACAGCGGCAGGCCGACCTCGCGGCAGGCGCGGCCGATGGCGGACGTGTAGCCGGGGCTGACGGCGAACTTCGCGCCCGCGGACGCCGCGGCCTGCGCGTCGGCGGCGCTGCGCACCGTGCCCGCGCCCGGCACCGCGCCGGGCACCTGCCGCGCGATGGCCTCGATGGCGGCCAGCGCCATGGGCGTGCGCAGCGTCACTTCCAGCATGCGGACGCCGCCTTCCACCAGCGCGCGCGCCAGCGGCACGGCCTGCGCGGCGTCGTCGACGACGATGACGGGGATGACGGCGGCGTTGCGCATCACGTCCAGCGCGGTGAGGTTCGCGCCAGGGGTTACAGCCATGTGCAGGCTCCTTGTTCGGCTTCCGTCGCGTTGCGCCGCATCATCGCGAACAGCTCGCGGCCCAGCTTCACCCCGCTTTCGGCGCGCTGCGCGCCGGGTACGCGCGCGGGTTCGCGCCGGATCCATTCCTCGTGCGGCACCAGGGCCTGCAATTGCCCCTGCTCCGCGTCGAGGCGCACCACGTCGCCGTCCCGCAGCAGCGCCAACGGACCACCGGCCATCGCTTCCGGCGTGATGTGGATGGCCGCGGGCACCTTGCCGGAAGCGCCGCTCATGCGCCCGTCGGTGACCAGCGCCACGCGCAGGCCCTTGCCTTGCAGCACGGCCAGCGGCGGCGTCAGCTTGTGCAGCTCCGGCATGCCGTTGGCTTGCGGCCCCTGCCAGCGCACCACGCAAATCAGCGAGCCGCCGCCGTCGCGCGCGGCCTTCTCCAGTTCGCCGGACTGGAAAGCCTTTTGCAACGCTTCCTGCGTGTCGAAGATGCGCGCGGGGCCTTCGATGAGGTGGCGGTCGTCGGGCACGGAGGAGATCTTGATGACGCTGCGGCCCAGGTTGCCGGTCAGCAGCTTCAGGCCGCCGGTGGCGCTGAACGGCGCGGTGGCGGGGCGCACCACGGACTCGTCGCGCGAAACACCGATGTCGCGCCACTTCAGTCCTTCGGCGGGCTCCCGCGTGAACTCGCGGATGCCGCCTTCGCGCACCGTCAGCACGTCTTCGTGCATCAGCCCCGCGTCGAGCAGTTCGCGGATGACGTAGCCCGGCCCGCCCGCGGCCTGGAACGCGTTGACGTCCGCCTGCCCGTTCGGGTACACGCGCGCCAGCAGCGGCACCACCGCCGACAGTTCGGCGAAGTCGTTCCAGTCGATGCGGATGCCCGCCGAGCGCGCGACCGCGACCCAGTGGATCAGGTGGTTGGTGGACCCGCCCGTGGCCAGCAGCGCCGCCATCGCGTTGACGATGCAGCGCTCGTCCACCTGCCGGCCGATGGGCGTGAAGCGGCGGGCCTTCACGATCCCCAGCACCGTGCGCATGGCTTCGCGCGTGAGTTCCTCGCGCAGCTCGTTGCCCGGGTTGACGAAAGCCGCGCCGGGCACGTGCAGGCCCATGGCTTCCATCAGCATCTGGTTGCTGTTGGCCGTGCCGTAGAAGGTGCAGGTGCCGGCGGAGTGGTAGGCCTTCTGCTCGGATTCCAGCAGTTCGGCCCGGCCCACCTTGCCCTGCGCCGCCAGCTCGCGCACCTTGGCCTTCTCGGCGTTGGACAGGCCGCTGGTCATCGGCCCGCCCGGCACGAACACCGTGGGCAGGTGGCCGAAGTGCAGCGCGCCGATCAGGAGCCCCGGCACGATCTTGTCGCAGATGCCCAGCATCAGCGCGCCGTCGAACACGTCGTGGCTCAGCGAGACGGCCGTGCCCATCGCGATGACGTCGCGCGAGAACAGCGACAGGTCCATCGCCGGCGTGCCCTGCGTGACGCCGTCGCACATGGCGGGCACGCCGCCCGCCACCTGGGCCGTGGCGCCGTGGCGGCGCGCCTCGTCCTTGAGCAAGGCGGGATAGCTGGCGTACGTCGCATGCGCCGACAGCATGTCGTTGTACGCGGTGACGATGCCGATGTTGGGCACGCGCTCGACGACGACCTTGAGCTTCTCGTTCTCCGGCAGGGCGGCGAAGGCATGCGCCACGTTGGCGCAGCCCAGCCGGTCGCTGCCGCGGTCGCGGGCGGCCATCTCGTCGACACGGCGAAGGTAGTCGGCCCGGGTACCGGCGCTTCGCTCGCGGATGCGCTCGGTGACCCGGTCCACGGCGGGATTCAGGGGCATGGTTCATCCTACCGCCAAGCCCCCCCGCGCAGGGCCGATCGGTGACGGACCGGTTACGAACGGACAGGCGGCGAGCTACATTCGGAAGCCATGAGCCAGCTGCCGCCCCCGCTGCGTGACCCCGCCCCCATGCTGGAGAGAGCCCTCACCGAATGGGGTGGGCACGAGGACCTGTGGGTCTTCGGTTACGGCTCGCTCATCTGGCGCCCCGACTTCGAGTACGCCGAGCGCCGCCCCGCGCGCGTCAACGGCTGGCACCGCGCGCTGAAGATGTGGAGCCGCGTGAACCGCGGCACGCCCGAGTGTCCCGGCCTGGTGTTCGGCCTGCTCAGCGGCGGCTGCTGCCAGGGCGTGGTGTTCCGCATCCCGAAGGCCGAAGGCGCGCAGGTGATGACGGTGCTGTGGGCGCGCGAGATGCTGATGGGCGTGTACGACCCGCGCTGGCTGGTCTGCAACACGCCGCACGGCCCGGTGAAGGCGCTGGCCTTCACGCTCTCGCGCAAGAGCCCCAGCCACACCGGCGTGCTCACGGAAGAGCAATACAAACGCATCTTCAGCGACGCCTGCGGCAAGTACGGCACCACGCTGGACTACGCCGCGCGCACGCTGGAAGAACTGAAGCGCCACAACATCCGCGACCGCCACCTGGAGCGCCTGCTCAGGCTGGTCGGGCACCACTGACTTTTTCCACAACGACTTTTTCCAAAGGAGACTGCCATGCGACTGCCCTTCCCGCTCGTTCCCCTCGCGCTTTCGCTCGCGCTGGCCGGTTGCGCCGGAATGGGTGGCGGTGGCCCTGCCGCCACCGCGAAGCTGGAACCCACGCGCGGCAACGCCACCAGCGGCGACGTGCGCTTCACCTCCTCGGGCGGCAAGGTGCTGGTGGCCGGCGAAGTGCGCGGCCTGAAGCCGAACGCCGAACATGCCTTCCATGTGCACGAGAAAGGCGACTGCTCCAGCGGCGACGGCATGAGCGCCGGCGGCCACTTCAATCCGACGGCTTCGCCGCACGGCCGCCACGACGCGGCCCAGCACCACGCGGGCGACCTGCAGTCGCTGAAGGCCGATGCCAACGGCGTGGCGAAGTTCAGCTTCGAGTCGACCAGCGTGGCGGTGGGCAGCGGCGCCAACGACATCGTCGGCAAGGGCCTGATCGTGCACCGCGACCCCGACGACTACGTCACCCAGCCCACCGGCAACGCCGGGCCCCGGCTGGCGTGCGCGGTGATCCAGAAAGCCTGATGCGCTAGCGTGCGGCCAGCAGGCGTTCCGCCGCGGCGAGCGCCTCGACGGTGTCGATGTCGATCGTGACGCCGGGGTCGTCCACCGGCAGTTCCTCGGCGCCGTGCGCCTTCAGCACCGCCACCGCGCCCTTGGGGCCGGTGAGCGCGGCGAGTTCCTCGCCGCATTCGCGCGAGAAGCCGACCGGGTGCCCGCGCTGCCCTGCGTGCACGGGCACGACGACGTCGGCTTCTTCCAGCGCCTGCGCCACCGCCAGCAACGTGTCGGGCCGCACCAGCGGCAGGTCGCCCGGCAGCACCAGCCAGCCGCCGGCATCGCGCGTGGCGCGCACGGCCGCCGCGATGGAATCGCCCATGCCGGGATGGCCCGCGTCCTCGACGTGGAACGGCAAGCCGGTGGCGCGCACCGCTTCCAGCGTCCACTCGATCACGGGCCGGCCCGCGAGCAGTGCCTGCAGCTTGGCGCCCTGCCCGCCCGAGGCGACGAAGCGCTCGCCCTTGCCGGAGGCCAGGACCAGGATGGTGGGCGGGGTGCGCGCGGCCATGGCTCGACTTTAAGCGCAGCGCTGTCTCTGCCGCACGGCCGCACTGTCAGGCGATTCCTTCGCGCGGTGCCCGGCCTTGCCCTGCCGGCGCGGGCCGGGGGGCGCTGCAGGCCGTGGCCCAGCGGCACTGACCGCGCTCAGACGTGGCCGACGGCGAAGCGCGGGCGCTGCTCCCACAGCCTGCGCTCATGGACATCCGTCACCGACCCCGAGTGGCCGAGGAAGTTGCCCATCGGGTCGAAGCGCGGGTTGCCCATGCACATCACCCAGCGCCATTGGCCCGAGCGGTGCTTGATGCGGTGCTCGATGCGGAAGAACGTCTGCTGGGCGACCGCCTGCTGGGCGCATTCCCTGGCCATTGCGACGTCGTCCGGATGCACGAGCCGCAGCCATCCGAGGCCCAGGGCCTCTTCGGGCAACTGCCCGGTGTACTCGTTCCAGCTGCGCGAGTAGAACGAGCAGAAGCCGTCGGGCTCCATCATCCAGAGCATGGCCGGCGAGCTTTCGGCGAGCGCGTCCAGCCGCGCCTGCGCGATCACGTGCTGCGTCTCGTCGAACAGCATGCCGGAAGGCATGTCAAGGCCGTCCTCTCCCGTCGCGACGACCCTGCCGGCGATGCGCAGGTATCTCGTGGGCGCCACGGTCCGGAACCGGTAGTCCAGCGTCAGGTCCGTCGAAGCCGCCCGCCGGGCGGCGGCCAGCAGATAGGGCCGGTCTTCGGCATGGGCCGCCGCGGCGATGGCGTGGATGCCTTCGCGCACGTCGGCGCCGACGTGGAGGAACGCGCCGTGGATCTCGCCGTCCCGCGTGGTCCACCAGCAGCCGATGCCCAGCCTGCCGGCGATCTCGGGCAGGGAGGGGCCGGGCGGCGCGTCGATCAGGCTGGCTGGGTTCATGGTGGGTCGGGTGGGCGCGGAGCGGCTGCGGCGATTCTGGCCACCGGCGCCCCGCGTGCGAATCGTGCGCATGCAGCATTGCGGCGGCTCATGCCGACGCAGTAATCCAACGGCACCAGGTTCGTGGCGCGGTGCGGGGGACACTGGCGCCATGGAAGACGAAGCGATCGCGCGGCGGGTCCGCGCACTTCTGGGTGCTGCGGCCCTGGCCTGCGCCTGTTGCGCCGCCAACGCCGGCGTGGACGCGCAGCCCAGCCTGAAGCCGGGCTTATGGAACCTCACCGCCGTCTACCCGGATGGCCGCAGCAGGTCGTCCCGCGAATGCGTCCAGGCCCGCACGCGGCGGGACCTGACCACCGAGATCCTGTCGAAGATGCAGGAGTGCAGCTCGCAGCAGTACAAGGTGGTGGACGGCAAGGTGCGCTTCGAGGCGAGCTGCACCACGTTCGACGACGAGAAGGCCGCCGTCGTGGTGGACTTCAGCGGCGACCTGCAGGCCACCTTCCAGGCCGCGGGCCGCATCACGCTCACCAAACCGGGCGGAAGCAGCAAGATCCTGCAGCCTTCCCTGTCGGGGAAGTACGGCGGGACCTGCGACCCGAAGAAGTACTACGGCACGGGCAGCAACGACAACGGCTGACCGGCGCGGCATTGGCCGCACGCGCCCGGCAGGTGCTCAGGTCAGCAGGCCCGCCGCCACGTTGATCGACATGGCGAGCAGCATCGCGTTGAAGAAGAACGACAGCACGCAATGCACGGTGCCGACGGGCCGCAGGGACCGGCCGTGGAACTGGATGTCGGCCGTCTGCGCCGCCGCGCCGATGACGCAGGCGAAGTGGAAGAAGTCGGTGTAACCCGGGTCCTTGGTGCCCGGAAATTCCAGCGGGTCGGGCTTGCCGCGGTGCCGCGCCAGGTAGAAGTCGTGCGCGTAGTGCAGCGAGAACAGCACCTGCGTGAAGAACCATGAGCTGAGCACGGTGCAGCCCGCCAGCGCGAAATGCCACACGCGCTGCTCCTCGTCGACGTCCTTCATCTGCGACAGCTGCGTGCCGACGGCCAGCATCACCGCCGCGGCGGCCAGCACCACCAGCAGCAGGATGGTGGTGCGGCCTTCGTCCTGCGCCACCGCGCGTTCCTGGATGAGCCTGGCGTCGTCCACGCCGCGCATCTCGTGCCAGGCCAGCCCCAGGTAGAACAGGGCGCCGGCGTTCCAGCCGATCAGCGTGCGCGCCGACGTGTCGAGCACATGCGCCAGCGTGATGGCGCCGAAGACGGCCAGGCCGAACGCGATGGCGGCCGCCAGGCGCGGACGCACCCGCAGCGCGCGCCACAGCGGCACGTGGCGGCCGAGACCCGGGCGTTCGGCAGTGGTGGGCTCATCGCGATTCATCACCGGCGATTGTCACGACTGCGGCGCCGCCGTGGCTGACTTCAGCCGTGCAGGTGGCGCTCCCAATCGGCCGGCACCCGCCCCGCCGGCCCGGGCACGGGCTGGCCGGCGGGATGCGACTGCGGCCCGGCCAGCGCGGGCCCTGTCATCGCCTGCTGCGTGCGGTAATTCCAGAACCAGTCCTCGCCCGGCTCGAAGCTGCGGATGAGGTAATGGCCCGTCTCGTGGAAGTGTTTCGTCGCGTGCTGGTGGGGCGAGGAGTCGCAGCAGCCGATGTGGCCGCACTTGGCGCAGCGGCGCAGGTGGAGCCACCACTGCCCGGTGGCCAGGCATTCGGCGCAACCGGTGCCCGAGGGCAGCGCGCCGGGGTCGAGGGCTTGCGAGAGATCGGACATGCCGGGTCCTTGTGGCGTTGGCGAAGCAGCAGATGCTAACGTTGCCCCATGTCCACGCCACCCGAAGAAAGCCGCCGCCACCAGGCTTTCCCGACGCTCACCGCCGCCGAGATCGGCCGCATCCAGCGGTTCGGCCTGCCGATGGGTTTCCGCCAGGGCGATCGCCTGTACGTGGCGGGCGAAGCCAGCCCGGGCATGTTCGTCGTGCTGAAGGGTTCGGTGGCTGCGGTGCAGCGCGACGGTGTCGGCGTGCATGGCGCCGTCACCAGCCACCGGCCCGGCCAGTTCACCGGCGAGGTGGGCCAGCTGTCGGGCGGGCCGGCGCTGGTGGACGGCATCGCGGAGGAAGACGTCGAGGCCCTGCTGGTGCCGCCGGAACAGCTGCGCGCGCTGCTCATCGCCGAAGCGGACCTGGGCGAGCGCATCGTGCGCGCGCTGATCCTGCGCCGCGTCGAACTGCTGCAGCGCGGCGCCAGCGGCGTGGTGCTCATCGGCAATCCGCGCGCGCCCTCGTTGCTGCGCCTGGCCTCCTTCCTGGACCGCAACGGCTTCCCGAACCACGTGCTGGACGTCGGCCGCGACCGCAACGCCGCCGAACTGCACCTGCAATCCGGCGGCGCGCCCGACGACGTGCTGGCCGTGTGCGCCGACGGTTCCGTGCTGCGCAACCCCAGCGAAGCCGAACTGGCGCGCTGCATCGGCATGGTGGACGCGGCGCCGCACGACGAGCTGTTCGACGTCGTCATCGTCGGCGCGGGTCCGGGCGGACTGGCCACCGCGGTCTATGCCGCATCGGAGGGCTTGAAAGTCATCGTGGTGGATGCACGCGCCTTCGGCGGCCAGGCCGGCGCCAGCGCGCGCATCGAGAACTACCTGGGCTTCCCCACCGGCATCTCGGGCCAGGCGCTGACCGCGCGGGCGTACATCCAGGCGCAGAAGTTCGGCGCGCAGTTCCTCATCCCCGTGCAGGCCGAAGCGCTGGACTGCAGCGAGCAGGCGGCGACCGGCGAGCTGCGGGTGAAGTTGGCCGACGGCCGCCGCCTGCGCGCCCGCACCGTGGTGGTGGCATCCGGCGCCCGCTACAAGCGCCCGAACGTCGAGCGCGTCGCCGAGTTCGAAGGCCGCGGCATCTGGTACTGGGCTTCGCCGCTGGAAGCGCAGACCTGCGCGGGCGCCGAGATCGCGCTGGTGGGCGGCGGCAATTCCGCGGGCCAGGCCGCGGTGATGCTGTCCGCGCACGCCAGCCGCGTGCACATGCTGGTGCGCGGCCCGGGACTGGCCGCCAGCATGTCGCGCTACCTCATCGACCGCATCAACGCCATCCCCAACATCGAGCTGCTGCCGCACACGGAACTGACCGAACTGCAGGGCGACCCCTTGCAGGGCCTGACCGGCGTGCGCTGGCGGCAGCGCGATGCGGGCGAGCGCGATCTGCCGCTGCGCAGCGTGTTCGTCTTCATCGGCGCCGAGCCCGCGACCGAGTGGCTGCGCGGCTGCGTGGACGTGGACGCGCTGGGTTTCGTGAAGACCGGTAACGCCGCGGATGGCACGGCGCGCGCGCCGCTGGAAGCCAGCGTGCCCGGCGTGTTCGCGGTGGGCGACGCGCGCTGCGGCTCGGTCAAGCGCGTGGGCGGTGCGATCGGCGAAGGTGCCGCCGCCGTCGCGATGATCCACCAGTACCTGGCCCT
Organism: Ramlibacter humi; assembly: GCF_004681975.1. Classification (GTDB taxonomy): domain Bacteria; phylum Pseudomonadota; class Gammaproteobacteria; order Burkholderiales; family Burkholderiaceae_C; genus Ramlibacter; species Ramlibacter humi. The sequence continues at coordinate 30,635 of NZ_SMLK01000010.1, read as the reverse complement.
GCGCGAGCCGGGGCGCCCTGCCAGCCCCGTCGCCTGATCAGCCTTGGCCGAACATCGCCAGGTTCAGCGGCCACTCGTTGCCCAGCCAGTAGGCGTGGTCGGTGTGGTCCTTGAGGTCGTCGCCGCTCAGGCCGTGCACGAACACGTCGAGCCCGCCGCGGTGCTGGTCCAGCCAGGGAACGATGCGATCGAACTCGGCCGCGGAGAACGCGAGCTGGCAGCTCCAGCGGGGATGCGGCCCGACCAGCTTCTCATGCACGCGGCCCACGGCCACCTTGAACTGGCGGCCCGCCTCTTCGCAAAGCGCACGCGCCTGCCCGACCGTGCCGGCGTCGAAGTAGACGTGGGCGTGGTAGGCGGGGTGGGCGTTGACGGGGCGGCGCGGCATGGCGCCATTGTGCGGCCGCACATGCCTTACCGTAGGGGCCTCGCCGCCATGGAGGTACCGCCATGAATGCCCGCCCTCTCGCCCTGCATTGGCGCCGCCTGGCCGGCAAGGGCTTCGCCGCGCTCGCCGCCATCATCGCCATCACGTGCGTGCAGTGGTCGCCCGGCGAAGCCCGCGCCGCGGGCCTGTTCTCGCGCCCGGCGGCGGACATCCAGTCGCTGGACGGCGCCGTGTCGTGGGTGAACTCGCCGCCGCTCACGCCGCAGTCGCTGCGCGGGAAGGTGGTGCTGCTGGACTTCTGGACCTACTCCTGCATCAACTGCCTTCGCACCCTGCCCTACATCCGCGCGTGGGCGGAAAAGTACCGCGACCTGGGCTTCGTCGTCGTCGGTGTGCACACGCCGGAGTTCGGCTTCGAGCACCAGCCCGCGAACGTGCAGCGCGCGGCCGCGAAACTTGGCATCACTTTCCCCGTGGCCGTCGACAGCCGGCGCGCGATCTGGCGGGCCTACGGCGTGCAGGGCTGGCCTTCTCTCTACCTCGCCGACGCGAAGGGGATGATCCGCAACCGCCAGCTGGGTGAAGGCGGCTACGCGCAGTCCGAGCGTGTCATCCAGCAGCTGCTTCGTGAAGCGGGGCGCACGGGCGTGCCCACCGACCTGGTATCTCCGCAAGGCGAAGGCACGCAAGCGGCCGCCGGCCCGATGCCGGCGCAGTCGCCCGAAACCTATGTCGGCGCGGCGCAGGCCGAGCGCTTCCGCTCTCCGGAGGGCCCGCTGCGCTTGGGCCCATCCCATGCCTACCAGCCGGCAACCAGCCTTGCGCTGAACGAATGGACCCTGGCGGGCGACTGGAAAGTGGGCGAGGAAGCCGCGGAACTGCAGCGCACCGGCGGACGCATCGCCTACCGCTTCCGCGCGCGCGACCTGCACCTGGTGCTGGGCCCGGCGATGGAAGGCAAGCCGGTGCGCTTCCGCGTGCGGCTGGACGGCCAGGCGCCCGGCGCGGACCATGGCAGCGACGTGGATGCGAACGGCATCGGGATGATCGACAGCCACCGGCTGTACCAGCTGGTGCGCCAGTCTTCACCGGGCCGCGAGAGGCTCTTCGAGATCGAGTTTCTCGATCCCGGCGTGAGCGCCTATGCGTTCACGTTCGGCTAGGACCGGGGCGACGGCTTCCTCAGCACGCCGTTGATCTCGGCGCCGAAGATCAGCGTCGTGGCGCTGATGTACAGGAACACCAGCGTGGCGACCACGCCGGCGAAGCTGCCGTAGAGCAGCGCCAGCTTGCCGGCCGAGCGGAACGTGTAAGACAGCGTGGCGGCCGCCACCACCCACACGGCGGCGCCGACGAAAGCGCCGGGCAGCACGGTGGAGAGCCGCTGCCGCACGTCGGGCAGCCAGCCGTACAGCAAGGCGTACAGCGCCACCAGGACGAGATAGGCCGAGCCGTAGCGCACGCCGATGTGAAGCCAAACGATGCCGCTGTCCGATTTCGCGCTGGCCTGGATCAGCAGCGTGAGGTACGGCATGACGACCACCGAGCTGAAGGTGGCCATCACCCCGGCGCCGGTGAAGATGGTGAAGAGCGTGACCTTCAGGCGCGCCCTCCAGAAGGATTGCCCCCGCTCGATGCCGTAGGCGCGGTTCAGCGCGGTGCGAACCGCCTGCATGCCCGACGATGCGGTCCACAGCGTCGCGACGAAGCCGACCGCCAGCAGCGTCTGGTTGCGTTGCGCCAGCACCTGGCGGATGACCGGCTGCACGGCCTCGCGCACCAGCTGCGGCGCGTAGCTCATCACGCGCTCGGCCAGCGCGGCGGCGTCGCCGGGCTGCCCGACGTAGCCCGCGGCCGCCGACACCAGCACCAGCAGCGGGAACATGGCCAGCACCCACGAGAACGCCAGGCTGCCGGCCTGGTTGGCGCTCTGGTGCAGGATGTAGTTGCGCATGGCCGCCAGCAGGACGCCCAGTCCCGGAGCGGCCAGCGCACGCTGCCATGCTTCACGAAGTCGGCCCATACGACAGCGAGCCTATCCGCTGCCGCGGCGCTGCCTCGTCAGCGCGAAACGCAAAAGCCCTTCAGATGCCGCGCTCGACCATGTCCAGCACCTGCGTGGCCTGCAACGGCGCGCGGGCTCCGGTACGCTATGTGGACGCTGTACACATCCATTCAGGAGATCGCATGAACGCCTGCTGCCCCTATCTCTACTTCGATGGCCAAGCGGCCGAAGCGATGCACGCCTACCAGCAAGCGCTGGGCGGCGAGCTCAAGGTGCTGCGCTACTCGGACCAGCCGCCCGGTGCCGGCGCGGCGCCTCCCGGCTGCGAGCCGTCGGACATGAACCGCGTGATGCATGCGATGCTGATGTTCGAAGGCGGCATGCTGATGTGCTCCGACGCGCCGAACAAGGCGATGTTCGAGCCGGCAAAGGGCATGAGCGTGAACGTCAGCTTCACCGACGCGAAGCGCGCGCAACGTGTGTTCGAGGCCCTGTCCCCCGATGCGCAGGTGCGCATGCCGTTCGGCCCCACGTTCTGGGCCGAAGGTTTCGGGATGCTCGTCGACCGCTTCGGCACGCCGTGGATGGTCGGCGGCGGATTCAAGCAACCCTGAGCGGAGCAGGCAGGACCATGGGCAAGCCGCCCACGCTCGATCCGAAACTGGATTTCGCCATCGAGCGCTTGGCCGACGCGCCCCCGCGGCTGGTCTGGGAAGCGCTGACGAAGCCGGAGCAGATCGCGGTGGACCAGCTGGTGGCCCACGTGCTCGCGATGAAGTAGCGGGCCGTCAGGCGCCGCCGCGAAGCGGCTGCAGCAGGTGCTTGAGGCCGTTGTGGTCGATCTCGTGCATGAGAGCGAGAAGCCGGCCCAGCCGCCCCGGCGGAAAGCCTTCGCGCGCGAACCAGTTCAGGTAGTTGCCCGGCAGGTCGGCGATCAGCGTGCCCTTGTACTTGCCGTAGGGCATGGCGGTCTTGACCAGCAGGTCCAGGGGTTCGGACATCCGTGGATTGTCCGGCCATTCCCTGGCGTGGCCGGTCACACGACCGGCGTTTCCTGCCGGCTCGACCGGTGCTCGTCGCCCGCGGTGACGGCCGCGGGCACCACGCCGTTCAGCTTCACGAAGCAGTTCGCGGTGAAGCGCGGCGACGAGGTCCGCTCGACCTTCACGCCTTTCGGCGAAGTGCGCGTCACCTTCGACTGACGGGCCGGTCAGGCGTCCCGCTCTACCGGACACGCACCCGCTTCCCATCGCAAGCGCGCTTGCATGGCGTGAGCCGACCCTCACGGCTGTCCCATGCCAACCTCGAACGCTTCCGCTGCCCGCCTTGAAGTGCGCGCCGGTGGTGCGCGGCCGCACTCTATTTACGAACGGTGCCACCCGGCCATGGGCCGCGATCCAAAGATCAAGCCCTGTCCACTTGCCACCGGGAGATCAACATGCCACGGAAGAACGGCTTCTTGCTGTCCGCACTTTTTGCGTTGTGCACCTTGTCGGGTTGCGGAGGCGGCGGAGGTGGTGGAGGCAGCCCGGGCATGGCCGATGCGGCCGGCACCGCCGGCTCGGCGACGGCCGGGAGCCAGGCGTCCGGGCAAGCCTCAGGTGCCGCCGCGTCGCCCGCGCTGAACCCGGCGGCGATGATGACGGTGCCGAAGGCCGGCGACTTCTGGCTGACCACGACACACGCCGGCGAGGCCCAGCGCTACCCCCACATGGCGCGCCTCGCCAATGGAAGCTACGTGGCTGTCCGCGCCAATTTCGCCACGCCGGGCAGCGGGATCGTGCTGATGCAGGCCTTCGATGCCGGCGGAAATCCCTCCGGGGCGGAGACGAGCGTCGCGGAGGGACAGTCGCCGGGCGTGACGTCGTTCCCCGACGGCAGCTTCCTCGTCACGTGGGTCGTGCCCCCGCCGACGTTCGCGCTGTCCTTCCCGGTGTACGGCCAGCGCTTCGATGCTTCCGGGCAGCCCATCGGGGCGCGGTTGTCGCTCGGGTATTACGCGGACGACGCGCAGCCGGCGGCGGTGAGTGCCGACACGTTCATCCTGGGCGTCATCGCGCAGCTCGGCCATGTGAACGGTCCCGCTGGGAGCCTGGCCGGCTTTTCCCTGGATGGCTCCACGGTGCTGACCACGCCGGCGCTGCAGGAGGACCCCTGCGGCATCAACGGCACCCCCGCGGTCACGGCGTTGCCGGGAGGCGGCTTCGTGGCGGCGTGGCCGTACCAGTGCGTGGGCAATCCGCAGATCGTGCTGCGCCGGTACGACGCCGCCGGCAACTTCACGGCCAGCCGCTTCGACGCCTTGTCCATGACCGGCACGCCGTCCCTGGCCACCCTGTCCAACGGCACGGTCGTCGTCGCATGGACGATGGCGGACGGAATCAATGCCCCATCGGCCCGCGCGCTGCTGCTGGGTGCGACGCTGCCGGCTTCGGCCGGCGGTGCGATCGCCGTTCCGGCTCAAGGAGGGCGCACCCCGCTGGCGGTGTCTGCGGTAACGGCCGGCGGGTTCGTCATCCCTTGGTCCGCGACCGGCCCGGCAGAAGCGACGGTGCCGGTCAGCAGGTATTCCAACGACGGCACGCCCATGTGACTCGCCGGCTTGGGCGGGGAGCGGCTGGCTTGAACGAAAAGGCTGGGGCGAAAGCCGCTTCGTTCAAGCCCGGAACCGGCCGGATGCGAAGAATCGGTGTGCATCCCAACTCACCGGCACACCTCCATGACGACCTTCGCCCTCCGTATCCGTCCCCGCGTCCAGGCAGAGCTGGCGGCAGCCGCCGCCGCCGAAGCGCGGGGGCATTTCCACACCGCGTTCGGGCACCTCGAACGCGCCCACGTGCTGGGGCAGACCGCGACCGTGGAGCACGTGCGTGTGCACGTGGCCATGTTCCGCTTCGCGGTCCGCAACCGCATGCCGGCCGAGGCCTTCGGGCAAGCCTGGCGCATCGTGGGTGCGGCCCTCTTCACGGCCATCGGCCTGGTTCCGTCGGGGAACACCGGCGGCGCCGGGGTCAGCGGTTTCCGGCGCATGCCCGTGCCGGAAAACCTGCAGGACGAGCTCGATGCCGCCCGCGCCGGCAGGCAGGCGCGCGGCATGGCGGGAGCGCGGCGTGTTCGCGCGATGCTCGCATCGGCAGCCGTCGTCGCGCTGGGCGCGCTCGGGATGGGCGGCTGCAGCAGTCCGCCGAAAGACCTGGACGTGTCGCTGGACAAGGCGTCGGCGTCCGGCGTGTACCACGTCGCACTCGTGCCGCCCGCCCAGGCGCCCGCCATCAACCAGATGCACAGCTGGAGCGTGACGCTCGCCACGCCGGACGGCAGGCCGGTTCACGGCGCCAGCTTCGCGGTGGACGGCGGCATGCCCGAGCATGGCCATGGCCTTCCCACGAAGCCGCGTGTCACCCGGGAGCTGGCGGACGGCACCTACCAACTCGAGGGCATGAAGTTCAGCATGCCCGGCTGGTGGGAGGTGAAGCTCGCCATCCAGGGACCGCAAGGCGCCGACAAGGTGACTTTCAACACGATCGTGAACACGCCCGCGGTGCGGCCGTGAAGACGCCGGCATCGAAGCCCGGGACGCCGCTGCTGGCCCGGGCGGCGGCCGCGATCGCCGCCGTCGCCGTCACCGCCGTTGCCGCGCAGGCCATGAACAACCAGGCGCTGCGTGACCCGTGGCCGGCGCAGGACATCGCGGTGCTCGCATCCATGCGGCTGAAGGAAGCCGGGCCGCGTCCGGCGGATCCCGGCAATGCCCACGAGCAGCGCCAGGAAGCGGCGGCGCTGGGGCGCGCGCTCTTCAACGACACGCGCCTGAGCAGGAACGGCCAGGTAGCCTGCGCCAGCTGCCATTCCGCCGGCAAGCAGTTCCAGGACGGCAGGCCTTTCGGCCAGGGCATCGGCACCGGACAGCGCCGGACCATGCCCCTGATGGGCGCCGCGCACTCGCCCTTCCTCTTCTGGGACGGCCGCAAGGACAGCGCCTGGTCGCAAGCGCTCGGGCCGCTGGAGGATGGCGCGGAGCATGGCGCCAACCGGGTGCGGCTGGTGAAGACCGTGCAGGCCCACTACAGCGCGCAGTACCAGGCCGTCTTCGGCCCGCTGCCGCCGCTGGGTGGCCTGCCGGATGACGCCTCGCCCCTGGGCACCCCCGCGGAGCAGAAAGCCTGGAGCGCCATGCCGGAGGGCAGCCGCGATGCGGTGAACCGGGTGTTCGCGAACATGGGGAAATCCATCGCCGCCTTCGAGAGAAGCATCTCCTACGGCGAATCGCGCTTCGACCGCTACGCCGATGCCACCGTGGCCGGCGACGGGCGCGGCCAGGAAGTGCTGTCGCCGCAGGAAGTGCGGGGCCTGCGCCTTTTCCTCACCAAGGGACAGTGCGTGACCTGCCACAACGGGCCGCTGCTCACCGACCATGCCTTCCACAACACCGGCATCCCGCCGCTCGATCCGGCCAAGCCCGACCGCGGACGCGCCGACGGTCTGCGCAAGCTGCTGCAGGACGAGTTCAATTGCCTGGGGCGCTACAGCGACGCCAGGCCCGAACAGTGCGGCGAACTCCGGTTCCTCGCCACGGACGACCCCGGGCAGCTGGCGGCTTTCCGCACGCCCAGCCTGCGCAACGTCGCGGACAGGGCGCCTTACATGCACGCCGGACAGTTCGCCACCCTGCAGCAGGTGGTGGAGCACTACGCGAAGTCGCCGGAAGCCGCGCTGGGCCACAGCGAGCTGGCCCGGCCCGGGGAAAGGCACGCCGAGCGCCAGGCGATCCGCCTGTCGGCCGCCGACATCCAGGACCTGGCGGCATTCCTGGGAACGCTGTCCGGTCCCGTCGTTCAGTCCAGGTGATGCCGTTCGCGTGCCTGCGCGCTCAACGGCCCGCGCATCTGCAGGACGGAGGGCGGAAGTCCGAACATCGTTCGCGCCGTGCGGGACAGGTGCGCCGAGTCGGCGAACCCGGCGGCGTGCGCGGCGCCGGAGAGCGTCTCGCCGGCCATGAGCAGGGTCCAGACATGCAGGAGCCGGCGCCACAGCAGGTAGGTGCGCAGCGCCATGCCGGTCTCTTCGACGAACAGGTGCCGGAACCGCTCGGGCGAGAGGTGCGCCGCCTTCGCCACGTCGGCGAGCGAAACGCCCTGGCCGGCCCGCTCCCGGACGTATTCGATCGCGGCGAGAACGCGCGGATCGGACGGGGTGTTCGGCGCGGCCCCGGAAAGCTCGCGCACGAGGTCCATGCACGCGGCCCGCACCGCGCCGTAGCTCTTCTCCACTTCCCAGGCAGCCTGCAGCCGCGCGGCGCATGCCGCCACGGTGGAGCGGCCCAGCAGCTCCACCCCGCCGCCCAGGCGGGCGGCGAGCGCCCTCCCCTGCGCGGTTTCCGGTTCGATGAAGAGAACGGCGCTGAAGCCGCACTCGTTCACGTCGATGCTGTGGACCGCCCTCGAAGGCACCAGCGCCGCGGCACAGGCTTGCCATTCACCGTGGCGCCCCGGCTGCACGCGCAGGCCGGTGGGTGCGCCCAGCGCCAGCTGGATGGCGTAGTGCGAGTGCGGCTCGATGGAAGGCCCGCCGCCCCTGCCGATGAAGCCGCAAACGCCCGTCCAGGCAATGAAGTCGCCCTGGTAGCGTTCGGCTGGAGGGGGGCTCATGGGCAGTGCGGCATGCCGGCGGAAAAGAAGTCGATTTTCCGGGCCCGTGGCAAGGCCTTCAACCGCAACTCCGCGCGCAGCGCCTCCGACTTGCTCGGATACTCCCGCGCGGCCAGCACGCGCAAGGGCGGCCGCGCGCGCGTGAACTTCGCGCCGGTGCCGAACAGGTGCTGGAAGAAGCGCTGCTCCACGTCCAGCGAGATGCCGGCGTAGTAGCAGCCTCCTTCGCACTCCAGCAGGTACAGCCAGTACGGCTGGGATGGATTCACGCCATCGGCCGGCACCGGCATGCGGGCCGTCAGTCGGCCTTGATCTGCTTTTCCTTCACCACCTTGGACCAGCGCGCCGTCTCGCCGGCCACGAAGGTGGCGAACTGCTCGGGCGTGCCGCCGCCGATGATGTTGCCGGGGCCCTGGATGGCCTGCATGACGTCCGGTTCCTTCAGCGCGCGGTTGGCCGCTTCGTTCAGCTTGGCGATGATGGCCTTGGGCGTCTTGGCCGGCGCGACCAGGCCGAACCAGTTGGACATCGCCATGTTCTTCAGCCCCAGCTCGTCGAACGTCGGAACGTCGGGCAGCTGGGGAAGGCGTTTGTCGGTCGCGACCGCCAGCGCGCGCATCTTGTGCTCCTTGATGTGGGGCAGCACGGCGGGCGCCATGTCGAACATGAAGCTCACCTGGCCGCCGAGCAGGTCGGTGGTGGCGGGACCGCCGCCCTTGTAGGGGACGTGCACCATGGGGATGCCCGTGGCCGCCGACAGCAGTTCGCCGCCCAGGTGGTAGGCGCCGCCGACGCCGGCGGAGGCGAAGGTGGTCTTGTCCGGATTCGCCTTGCCGTAGGCCACGAAGTCCTGGAAGTTCTTGAACTGCGACTTCTCGGGGACCACCATCACGAGCGGGCCGCGCTCGATCAGGATGATGGGCGCCAGGTCCTTGGCCGGATCGAACGGCACCTTGGCCATCATCGCCTTGTTCACCGACAGGGGCGCGAAGTTGCCGATGCCGAAGGTGTAGCCGTCCGGCGCCGCCTTGGCGATGGCGTCGGTGCCGATGTTGCCGCCGCCACCCGCCTTGTTCTCGACGATGATGGACTGGCCGAGGTACGACGACATCTTGGCGGCCAGCATGCGCGCGCGCGTGTCGGAGCTGCCGCCGGGCGCATAGGGCACCACGAAGGTCAGCGGCTTGGCGCTCGGGTAGTTGCCCGCGTCCTGGGCGTGCGCGCCGGCGCCGGCCAGCGCCAGGCAAGCGGTCGCGAGAAGGCGGGTTGCGGTAAACGGTTTCATCATGGCTCCTGGGTGATTCCCCTCGGATCGTCGACTGCCTGGCTGTCAACTGGCTGTCGGCTTGCTCGGGGTTTACCCCACACTTTCCTTGGAAGAGCTGGCCGGTGCGCCCGCGTAGTCGGTCCAGCACCGGCGTTGGAAGTCGTAAAGCTTGCAGCGCCTGGCCGTGTCGAAGTACCAGCGGAAGGAGAAAGGCTGCACGACGATGCGGCCCGGCAGCATGTGCTCCAGGCACGCCTGCGCATCCTTCAGGCGGTACAGCGGGATGCTCATGTCCACGTGGTGCGCCGTGTGCTCCATGATGTGGTGCATGGCGCCGCCGATGCCCCACGGGAAGGTCAGGTGCACGGTCGTGGACACGAAGGGTTGCGCGCCCGCCCACTGCGCGCGGTCGTCATGCCACTGCACCTCGGTGTGCGTGTGGTGCACGTAGACCACGAAGCCGATCATGGCGCACCAGAACAGGAAAGGCAGCGCGAAGCCGGTGGCCAGCACCGGCAGCAGCGCCTGGCCGGTGGCCGCCGCGATCCATGCCAGAGCCGCGAGCCAAACCGCCCCGAAAGCGGACACCAGCAGGTTGTCCAGCAGGAACACGCGGCGGCGCGTGGGCATGTGGCGCCGGTTGGGGAAGAACATGCGCTTCCACCAGATCTCCACCAGGTAGTAGAGCCCCGGCGCCCAGCCGCTGCGGTAGATGCGATCCAGCCGCTGCCGCCCGCGCGGCAGCGCCGCGAATTCTTCGGCGGTGTGCGGCGCCCACACGAAGTCGAACCCCTTGAGGTTGGTGTAGCCGTGGTGCACCACGTTGTGGCCCACCTCCCACAGGCTGTACGGCGTGAGTGAGGGCAGGAAGGCGATGCGCCCCAGCCAGTGGTTGAGGCGGCGGTTCGGCGTCAGGCTCTGGTGGCAGGCGTCGTGGCCGACGATGAAGAGGCGCCCGATCACGAAGCCGGCCCCCACGCCGCACAGCACGCGCCACCACCACGCCAACGGCATCACCGCGCCCGCGAGTGCCAGCAGCAGCAGCGCGTAGTCGAATGCCAGCAGCAGCGCGGGATATGCCACGGTGCGGGCGGACAGCGGCAGCAGCCACTGGCGGATTTCCTTGCGGTGCGGCATGGCCGCGTGAGGCGGGACGGGTGCGGGGATGGGCGTGGGCATGAACCGGCCATGCTAGGTGCCGGGGCGCGGCCACAGTTGATCCAGCGCAAGGCCGGGCTGCGCCCCACCCCCGAAGATCGCCGCGTGCCCGCCTGTCCAGAAGTCCCGCCGCCCGTCGAAGAGAACGTGGCGCGCATCGTGTACGCCAGCCAGTCCCTCATCGCCGATTCCGTCTATGCGCAGATGGAGCGCATCCGGTCCAGCGCGCTGCGCCACAACCAGCCGCTGGGCGTGTCGACCGCGCTGCTGCACCAGTCCGGCTGGTTCCTGCAGTGGAAGGAAGGGCCCGGCGAAGTGCTGCGCGCGCTGATGGAGCGCGTGGCCCGCGATGCGCGCCACCACGCGCTGCGCATCGTCCACGCGAGCCGCGGGCCTCGCCTGCTGGACGGCCCCTGGTCGATGGCCATCGTGCAGTGCGACGACGCGCCGGAGGCTTTCGCGCAACGCGTGGCGCTGTTGCGGCGGCGGCACGAGGACGGCTGCCAGGACGAGCCGCCGGCCGTCTGGCGCCAGCTGTCCACGCCGCTCGGCCACCCCGGCGCCGAGCGGCAGGCCGATCCGTCCGCCTTCACGCGTGTGCTGGTCTGCGCCGCGCAAGGCGCGGGTTCCTTCGAACTGGTGCGCTGGCTCGCGCGGCGGCATGGCCAGCCGCTGGTGCATCGCCGCCTGGCCGGCGCGTGCGACCTCGACGTCGCCACCGACTACGTCGACTTCCCGGCCGGTGAACGGCTGGCGCGTGTGATCGCCATGGCGCGGCGCGGCCTGGGCGTGCCGCTGGCGCGGGCGTTCCTGCCCGACTACGCGCGGGTGTTGCTGCTGCTGTCGGGCGAGGCCGACGCCGACCTGCGCCTGGTGCGCCGCGTCGCAGCGGCATGCGCCGGCCGGCCGCAAGCGCCCGCGCTGCTCGGTGTCGGCGCTTGCGCGGACATCCACGCCCCGCTGGCGCAGGTGGCGCACGGCTTCGGCCTCGCTTACCGCGGCGTGCTGGCGGATTCCGCCGAACCGTCCGCGGCGTGGAACGCCGCGGCCCCCTTCATCCACTGATCCCGAGGAGCTTCCATTGCCGACCGAGCCCACCGAGCTGTACCGCCAGAAGGACCACGCCTGCCTGATGTTCAGCGATCTCGTGGAGGAAGACGGACAGGCCGTGCAGGCCAACCAGTTCCTGATCGTGGACCATGGCCAAGGCGCGGTGCTGGACCCCGGCGGCAACCTCGCCTTCAACGAGCTTTACCTCACGCTGTCGCGCTTCTTTCCGCCGCGGCAGCTGAGCTACCTGCTCGCTTCGCATGCCGACCCGGACATCATTGCCTCGCTGGACCGCTGGATGACCAGCACCAGCGCGCGGCTGGTGATCTCGCGCATCTGGGAGCGCTTCGCGCCGCACTTCACCAAGGTGGGCAAGACCGAGAACCGCGTCATCGGCGTGCCGGATGCCGGTGGCCGGCTGCAGCTCGGGCTTGGCGAGGTGCACCTGGTGCCCGCGCACTTCCTGCATGCCGAGGGCAACTTCCAGTTCTGGGACCCGGCCAGCCGCATCCTGTTCACCGGCGACCTGGGCGTGTCGCTCATGAGCGGCGCCGAGGCCAGGCGCCCGGTGACCGACATCGCCGCGCACATCCCGCGGATGGAAGGCTTCCATCGCCGCTACATGGTGTCCGGCAAGATCCTGCGCCTGTGGGTGCGCATGGCGCGGCAGCTGCCCATCGCGATGATCGTGCCGCAACACGGCGCGCCGATCGAAGGCCGCGCGGCCATCAACGGCTTCCTCGACTGGGCCGAGCAGCTCGCGGTGGGCATCGACCTCTTCGACGAGCGCGCCTACCAGCTGCCGACGGCGATGATCGACGCCGAGAGCGGACAGCTGCGGCCGCAGCTGCGGGCCGTGGGCGGCTGAGGCGGCAGGCGGCTACCGCGGTCCCTCGCAACCACGTGTCCGGTTGCGGCCAGCCTGCGCTGATGTGCGGGCCTATCCTCGTGCCATGGCCACTTCGCATCTCCAGCCGAACTCCTTCGAGACCCGGCAAAGTCCGGCTGTCCGCCTGGAATCCCAGGACTGGCCTCGTGTGGAAGCGGAACTGGACCGCGACGGCGTGGCCGTGCTGCCGGAGTTGTTGACCGCGGACGAATGCTCCGGCCTGGCGGCGCTGTACGACGAGGGTCGTGGGGGCCTGTTCCGCAGCAGGGTCGTGATGGCGCGCCACGGTTTCGGCCAGGGCGAGTACAAGTATTTCGGCTACCCGCTGCCGGGCCTGCTGCCCGACCTGCGCGCCGGGCTGTATGGCCGGCTCGCGGCGATCGCGAATCGATGGGCTTCAGCGCTCGGGCTCGAACCCCACTATCCGCCCTCGCACGCCGAGTACCTGCGGCGCTGCCATGCGGCCGGCCAGACCCGCGCCACGCCCCTGCTGCTTCGCTACGGCGCCGGTGACTACAACTGCCTGCACCAGGACCTGTACGGCACGATGGTCTTCCCGTTGCAAGTGGTGGTTCTGCTTTCGGCGCCGGGGGTGGCGTTCGACGGAGGCGAGCTGGTCCTGACCGAGCAGCGCCCCCGGATGCAATCGCGGCCGATGGTGGTGCCGCTTCGTCAAGGCGATGCCGCCGTCTTCGCGGTGAGCCACCGCCCCGTCCAGGGCAGCCGCGGCTTCTACCGCGTGAACATGCGGCACGGGGTCAGCCGCATCCGCAGCGGTACCCGCAGCACGCTCGGCCTGATCTTCCACGACGCGGCGTGAGAGCATGGGCCGATGAGGCTCCTCCGGGCAGCAGCAATGCGGCGCCGCTACTCGGCAATCTCACGCACGCTCAGCCACTTGAAGTCCACGTCCGAGGTGCTGTCCCAGCGGAACGTGGCAATGGGACCGCCCCAAGTGATCGGTGCGGCGGGCACCGAACCGCCGCAAAAACCAAGCGCACCCCCAATCTGGCCATGGTCCACGGTGTCATAGATCTTTTTCCACGTGACCTTGTCTGCATTGTCGTTGAGCCACAGTTCGAGCTTCACCGCAGGCTGCCCGTTGTACGTGATGTTCTTCATGATCGCCTTGAAGCCCACCCACCGGCCCAGCAGCGACGAAGTGACGTCCTTGTACGCAGTCTGGTCGTAGCTCACGTGCCAGGACTCCTTTTCCCAGCGGGCCCGGCCGTCATAGTGCAGCCCACCTTTGTACGAGGTGCCTTCGCAAGGGGCGGAGTCGGTGTGCCGGCCACCACGGGCATACCAGGAGAAGTTGTCCTTTGGATCGCTGACCGCGTTCACTTTCACGAAGCCCGTCATCTCCACGTTTTTCCAGTCGTTGGGGGCTTGCATGTAACCGCGTCTGGCCAGCTCGTCGGGGTCATGCGTGGAGATTGCCTTCCTGTTGTAGCCGGTCGAGGTGAAGACTTCCATGCGAACCTTTGGGCTTCTCATCTTCCAGGAGCCGTCCGCGTTCGGTTTGGGGGCGCCCTGGGGATCAAAGCGCTTGTCATTGCGCGAGGCCTCCGTGAGAAACCACGCTTCACCGCCCGCCTTCGACGGATAGATCATCGTCACGCCGAACACATCCTGCTCCGTCGAGGATGCCCCCGGCGGCGACGCCGGCGTGCCGGCGGTGGCTACCGCCAGTTCGGAGATGCCTGCCCACGTGGAGAGATCTCCGTCGATGGCATTGGCCGGCTTGTTTCCATCATCCGTGCTCGCAGAGACGCTGGCGAAACCGCTCGCGCCAAGCGCCTGCGCCGCGCAATCACTCTCGGATTTCAGCGCTTCCTGTTCCTGGGGGAACAAGCCACTTCGGCAGCTGAACGGCTCGGGCGCCGCGTGTGCAACCACGCTGAACGTGGCGATGACGGCACAGGCAATCAGTCGTTCGATGCGGTCCAACAATCTCTCCGTCGAGGGGACGATTCAACAAGGCGTCCTCGGTGCCGTATCCGACGGCGAGCGGCTACCGCCGCGCGCCGCTCGCCTGGCTTCGCGCGTCTTCGTCGGTCCAGGGCACGATGTCGTACACGTTGGGCCCGTCCGGCCGGCGCGCGGAGGCGCCGACTGCCTTCACCATGTTCCTGGCTCCCGCGTTGACGGCGCGGATGCGCACGGCGTGCATCTGCCCCTTGTCGGCCGCGGTGGACAACCCGGTGGGCCAGCGGGGCGCTTCGGCCGGCGCGGGCTGGACACGGCGGTCCAGCCAGGATTGCAAGTCCTTCCATTCCGAACCGCCCTGCTTCTCGAGCGCGGCCTGGGCGGCGGGATGCCGGCAGCACACCCAGGCGTCCAGCAGGAGGCGCAGCGCGGCGTCGCGAGAAGGCGTTCCAGGCTCGCCGCCGCCCAGCCGCGCCGCTTTCGCCACGTACAGCTCGCCCAGGTCCCGCTTGGCCGCGGTGTGCCCCTGCGCCAAGGCCGCTTGAAGGTACTTCGCCGCCTTGTCCTCGTCGGACGGAACGCCGGCGGCCCCTTGCATGTGCATCCGGCCGAGGCGCCACTGGGCCTCCGCGACGCCTGCGTCCGCGCCGCGCCGGTACCACTCGAGCGCCTGCGCGGGATCGCGGGGCACCAGCTCCCCTTTTGCGAACAGTCGCTCGAGATTTCCCCTGGCTTCCGGGATGCTGTTGGCGGCAAGCGCGTAGCGTTCCACCGCAGCCTGCGGATCGGCGGGCAGGCCCAGGCCCTTCTCGTGCATCCACCCCAGGTTGTTCATGGCCGACATCTGGCCGGCGTCGGCGGCCTTGCGCAACAGGGGCAGCGCCCTGGCGGCATCGGCGCTCATGCCTTCGCCGCGCAGGAAAAGCGTGCCCAGGCGCGCTTGCGCCCAGGAGCTGCCCTGGTCCGCGGCGGACTTGTACAGCTCGATCGCACGCGGCAGGTTGCGCTGCACGCCACGGCCCCCTTCGTACATCTCCGCCAGGTCGAGCGGCGCCCGCGTGTCGCCCTGGTCGACGATGCGGGTCAGCAGGCGCACCGCCTCGTCGTTCTGCCCCTTCGCCAGATGGATCTGCGCGAGGCGGTAGCGGGCTTCGGTGCTGCCGCCGTCCGCCAGCGGCTGGTAGATCTGGATCGCGCGCTCCAGGTCGCGCGGCACACCGCGGCCGGTCTCGTACAGCTCCGCGAGCACCATCTTGGCCATCGTTTGGCCCTGGTCGGCCGCCGCCTGGTACCAGCGCAGCGCCTCGGCCATGTTGTTCGCCTGTTCGGCTTGCACCGCCACCTCGTATTGGGAGTCGGCATCGCCGGCCTGGGCAAGCTCCAGGGGCGTCCTGGCGGTCTGCGCCTGCGCGGGTGCCGCGGCGATGCGGGAGCGGTCGAAGCTGTCCTTCTCGACGCTCCGGCCTTGTCCCGCCGCCACCAGAAGCAGGCGCTTGGCCTCTTCGTCACCGGCCTGCGCGGCCTTGCGGTACCACTGCAGGGCCGCGGCTTCGTCCTTGGGCCCGGCCACGCCCCGCTGGTCCATCACGCCCAGTTGCACCATCGCGCGCGGCGAACCTTGCGCCGCGGCGCGTTGCGCTTCCATGCGGGCTTGCGGCATCTGCTGCTGGAAGGCCAGGGCGCGCGCAAGCTGCGCCCGGTGCCGCGCCGGCGACGAAGGCTCGGCCACCGCCTGCCGGCAGGCCGCCACGGCTTCCTGGACGATCTCCGGCTGCCGCATGCAACTCGCCGGCAGGCCGGCAGTGACCTTGTCGCGCGCGTTCGGGTCTCCCGCGAGCTGGTCGCACCGCGGCGCCGCACTCGCCTGCCTGATCTGCTCGCGGCACCGGAACAACTCCGGCATCCGGTCCCAGCGCAGGGCTTCACCTTCGTCCTTCGGCACGCCCAGGCCGCCCTTGTACATCCGCGACATGTGGTGCGCGGCCGCCGCATGGCCGGCGTTGCCGGCCTTCGAGAACCAGTCCATGGCGGCCTTGGAATCCTGCGGCAGCCATTGCCCCGCGCGCGCCAGTTGTCCCAGCCACGTCATCGCCCACAGTTCGCCGGCATCCGCCTGCTGGCGATACCAGGCCAACGGCACGGACACGTCGAACGGCGGCTGGGGCGGATGGAGCCGCAACGGGTTGGTGTCGCCGTCCGTGGCCAGGCGCTCCGCCGCGTCGCGCCAGAGCGCCGCGGCGCGCTCGCGGTCCTGCGCAACGGCGCGGCCCGCCCAGTGCCATTGCCCCAGCAGCACCATCGCCCCCGCGTCATGGGCCTGGGCCGCGCGCTGGAAGTAGTTGGCCGCCTCCCTGTCGTCGCGCGGCACGCCCCAGCCCTGGGCCCAGAGCACGCCCAGGTTGTAGTTGGCGAGAGCCCCGACGGCGCCGCCGGAGCGCGCCTGCAGAAAAAGCTCCCTCGCCTGCGCGTACGAACCTGCGGCCGCGCTGAGCACCCCCAGCAGGACACGGCCTTCGTCGGCACCGAGTTCCGCGCTCCGCCGCGCCGCCTGATCCCCCTGCGCATCCTTGCCGGCGAGCAGCCGCAGCTTGGCCAGCACCGCGAAGGTCCAGCCGTCGTTGGGGCGGATCTCCTTCGCTTGCTCGCACTGCGCCAAGGCTTCATTCAGCCGCGGCATGAGTTCCGCGATCTGCGGCGCGTGGCCGTAGAAGTCCCGGTCGGATGAACCCAGCCCGAGCGGGCCATACCCCAGGCATTGGTAGTCGGGCCCATCGGCGGCCCGCGACGGCAACGGCGACAGGATCGCCGCGACGACGAGGAAGCGATGCGCGAGTCTCGTGAGTGCCGACATGGGTTGCTCCTGGCTCTGCCTGAATCGCATCGCGGGGCGCGCGAATCCCGGGAAACCGCCTCCGGCCCGGCGATGGCTGACGGGACAATACAGGCTGAGGCCGATTCCGAAGAGGACGATCCTGCATTTGCAGCAGAGTCCGCGTCGCCGGAAAGTGGTCCGGGCCTGGCAGTTGACCGGCCCGCCTGCGCGCTGTATGAATGCCATGCGCACGGCCTTCGCTCGGCCGTTCCGGGAGGCGTCCATGGCACCCGACTCATCGCCCGCCGTGATCTACAGGCACCGCCTGCCGGTGCGGATCATGCATTGGATCAACGTCGTCTGCGTGCTGGCGCTGCTGGGCAGCGGCCTGCAGATCTTCAACGCCCATCCGGCTCTTTACTGGGGCAAGGACTCGCGGCCGCAAACCCGCGTTCTGGAGATCGGACAGCGGCGTGACGGCGGGGCCCTGGTGGGTGTCACCCGCATCGGCGATCGTGAGTTCGTCACCGACGGCGTGCTCGGCATGTCGCGCGGCCCGGATGGTTCCGTCCTGCCCCAGGCGTTTCCGCCGTGGGCCACGATCCCCGGCAGCCAGTGGCTCGCCATGGGCCGCATGTGGCACTTCTTCTTCGCGTGGCTGTTCGTCCTCAACGGCGTGGCATACCTGCTGTGGACGGTCTTCAGCGGCCACCTGCGCCACGACCTGGTGCCCACGGGCCGGGAGTGGCGAGGGATCGGGCGATCCGTTGTCGACCACCTGCTGCTGCGGCATCCGACGGGGCAGGACGCGAGACGCTACAACGTCCTCCAGAACATCGCCTACCTCTCGATCGTCTTCATCGTGCTTCCGCTGATCGTCGTGTGCGGGATGGCCATGTCGCCGCGGCTGGATGCCGTGTTCCCCGGCTGGGTGGATTGGCTTGGCGGCCGTCAGGCCGCGCGCACCTTGCACTTCGCCGGGGCACTGCTGCTGGTCGGCTTCGTGCTGGTCCATCTCTTCGAGGTGGTCGTGACCGGGTTGGCCAACAACCTGCGATCGATGCTCACGGGCTACTGGAGGATCCCGCGATGACCTCCACGGGCAGGAGCAAGGCCGAACACGGCCGCGAGCGCCGCCGGCTGCTGCGGGCCGCCCTGGCCACGGCCGCGGGCGGCGTGCTGGCGGGCTGCGATCGGCTGAGCCACGACGAGCGGGCCGTTCGCGTGCTGGGCAGCGCCGAGGCGCTGACGCGCGAGGTGCAACGCCGGTTGACGGGGCCCGCGCTGGCGCAGGAGTTCTCGCCGGCGGACATCGCACCGGTGTTCCGATCCAACGGCACGACCCTGCCCGGGGGCGGGTATGCCGCGCTCGCGCGGGACGGATTCGCGAACTGGCGGTTGCGCGTCGAGGGCCTCGTCGAGCGGCCGGCCGCCTTCACGCTGGCGCAGCTGCGCGCGATGCCGTCGCGCACCCAGATCACCCGCCACGACTGCGTCGAGGGCTGGAGTTGCATTGGCCAATGGACGGGCGTGCCCCTGTCGCACGTGCTGCAGCTCGTGGGCGCGAAGCCGCAGGCGCGCTACGTCGTCTTCCACTGCATGGACGTGATGACCGAGGGTGACTACCGCGTGCCGTACTACGAGAGCACCGACATGGACGAGGCATTGCACCCGCAGACCCTGCTCGCGTGGGGCCTGAACGGCGGCGCCTTGCCCATCGAGAACGGCGCGCCGCTACGGGCCCGCATCGAGCGGCAGCTCGGCTACAAGCAGCCCAAGTACCTGCACAGGGTGGAGCTGGTCGACAGTTTCGCGGCGCTGGGACGCGGCCATGGCGGCTATTGGGAGGACCTGGGCTACAACTGGTACGGCGGCATCTAGGCCCGGCACGCAGAACGGAAGCCTGCTGTCGCCCCACGGCAGACGCCAATCACGGAAGGCGATGGCGGGTTGAGAGAAGGCTGCCTACGTGCGTTGATAGGCCACCAGTGATGAACTGCTGGAGGAGGGCTGGATCTGGCGGATGCGCAAGACTTTCCCATCCACCTTGGCCTCGTAGCCCCGTTTCTGGCCTGAGAGATTCGTTGAAACCTTCTCCCCCTGGCAGCCCTTGTATGACGTCGTTTCCTGGCCATCGGCTATGTTCAGCTCCAGTTTGCCGCCGGCGACGAAGGCCATGCCGGACATTCTGGATTCCGTCACCTTGAAGCAGTTCGCGCCACGCTTGCTGCTGGCATGCGACGTCCAGGTGAACTTGCCATCGCGCTGGATCTGCAGATCGCCTTTCCGCTCGACCTCGTACGGCTTGTAGCCGTTGCGCACTCCATAGTCGAAGCTGCCCACCCCGCCGTTGCCGATGGTGCCGATGCGCTGACCGCTGGGCAAGCCAAACGAGCTGCTCACGACTTCCGGGCCGTACTCAAGCTCCGTGTGCGTGCCATTGACTTGCCAGCGCCCCATCACGTCCGAAACACCGGCGGGAGACTTGCCCGCCGCATCCGCGGCGGCGCCGACGGATGCCCAACCCAATACGAACAGGCCGATGCCCCATCGAACTTTCCGGGCAAATTGACGGTTCAACCGCGAATCGGTATTCATGATCAGTCCTTGAAAAATGCACGGCGCACGCATTCCAGTTTGGCGCATGAGCAGCCCGGATCGCAGCGCCATGCACCTCTCAATGCGCGGCAGCCAACCAAGTGCATCGCTCTGCCGCCATGTTCACAGACTCATCGACGCGCCAACCTGCTGCATACGCACGACAAGTCGGTCACGCCCGGGTCAAGGCCCTGGGTGTCTACTGAAGGAGAGCGGCTGCCGTGGAGGCGCCGCGGGGGGCCAGCATGAAATGGGCTTGTCCATCCAGCCCCGTCGTTCTAAGCGCCCAGATCACGGATTCCTCTCCGGCGTCAGCCCGCAGGCGGGCGGCTATCAACTGCAGGTAACTCCAATGCTGCCTGCGGCCTTCTTTCCAGCCCGTCATGAAGGCCCCCACGAATTCCGCCGGCAGGCACCGGCGTGCCCAATCCCGCTGCTGCGACGAACGCTGGCCGTAGATCGAAACGAACAGGCGCAGCTCGTCGACGAGGTGCTGCAGGAGCTGCAAATCCTCTTTCTGGCCGGGACGGCGTCTCATGCTGGTTTGACGCATCCAGTTGAGAGGCGCGGTGGTGCGGATCGGCATCGGATGGGGTCGACCGTCAGCCGGCAGACTCGACCAGCGTGCGAGGTTCCGCTGCCCACTGTGAGTACAGCCTGATCTGCCGCAAGACGCCGGTGACCGTCAGGCCGTCGGTGGCCGTGAATCCGCTTCCGCCAGAGACCAGGCTTTCCGCCTCCTCGCACGCCTGCTCGAACGGCAACAGGCCCGCAGGCCCCCCTGCAACACGCATCATCGAGAAGTACGGGTGCATGTCGAAGTCGTTGGCCACTTCGATCGCGATCCCATTGTCAAGGGCGATCCGGAACGAAGAGATCGCGATGGATGCTTCATCGCGGACCGCGGACAGTCGAAGATCCGGCCAGCGTGTGCGTACGAATTCCTGCACGTGGCAGATCATCAGGTGCTGAGGTGTAACTGACATATCGGAGCGAGAAGACACCGCCCCGCGACCGAGCAGCCGCGCCAGCGCGCGGGTCGATGATCGGCCCAACCTGCCGATGAGCATATCCCTCGGATGCACGACTTCGGGGGATGCCGGTCCATGCAGCTCCGGCGGCAAGCGCCTGCTTGGTCACTCCGCGGCCCAGGCCAGCACCAGCAGCACGGCGATGGGCGGCAGCAGGCCCCAGAAGCCCAGTCCGCGGTGGATGAAGCCGGCGGCGACCGCGCCCGCCGAGAAGGCGGCGACCGGCAGCGCCTGCCGGCGCACTCGCAGCGCGGAACGCGCCCGGTCCGCGCCGCGGCCGCGAAGCGCGTTGATCCGTTCCAGCGTCTCCAGCTCCTTCAGGCGCAGGGTGACGGGTGTCCTCCATCACCTTGGCCGTGTTGAGCAGCGAGCGCGTCGCGGCGGTCACCTTGTCCTTGTGAGGATCTCTTGGCCCGTCACTTCCATCACCTGCAGGCGCAGATCCACGAGTTCCACCGTGATGTTGCGGCCGAACTTCCAGAACGCGTAGCTGCTGGCATCGAGCAGGCGCGGCGGCGTGGAAAGCAGACGCGCACCTTCTCCACCTTCCCGGACAAGACGACAGCTGCGTCGAGGACTCCAGCGGATTGCGGCAATACCCCATGAGCAGGAGAGAAAAACTCGTGAGGGCGTCCACCCCACTGGTACCCTCGTAAGCCATGCCGAAACCGCACCGAACGAAAGAGAACGCCCACTGGACACCGGCTGCGGCCCAGCTTGCCAAGTCGAAGCCCTATTCCGTCCAGGCACTGCAGTCACGCCGGGTAGCCGACATCGTTGCGGCAAGTAGCGAACTTGGCTTTGCCCTGTTCCACACGAACCTGAGCGACCTGGCCTGCACGGTGCCGACCGCGCAGAAGCAGCTCGCCGAGTGGCTGCGTTTGCCAACGCCCGCGCTCACCAAGCGGGATTTGCTGCAAGAGCAACTGACGAATGCCCTCCTGCAGGACCGCCCTGCCGCCGGGTACGTCTTCCTGCTCGAGAAACTGCCCTCCAGCCATGAACACTCCGAGGTGAGAGAGGTGCTGTTGGACTGCTTCGCCGATGCGGCGGAGTTTTGGGAGGAAAAGGCGATCCCCTTTCGCTGCTTCCACTCGGCTGGCCGCAGTGTCGCGACGCCATCAAGCCGAGCGCTTGCCTTGGTCAGTCCATTCAGCATCGGCGCTGCCGCGATCGGCTAGATGCCTGGCGTTGGGTAACCTCATTCCATGCAGCCCAATCGGGTCGACACGTTAGCTCAGCTGCGATCGCACTCGGCGCATGCTCCGGGAATGGATTGGCACGCGCGCTTGTTTCCGGGTGAGTCGAATGGGGGCAAGGTCACGCCGGATGACTTGGATGCCGCCTTGGGACTGCCGGGAATCACTGCGCTCACCGTTTGCGGCCTGGACCAGAAGTCATTCGAGCACCTTGCCGTCAGATATCGCACGACGCTCACGGCGATCCACTTCTGGAAGTGTCCCCGGATCGAGGACTTGTCGCCCCTCGAGGAGATGAGTGCGCTGACGCACGTGGCGTTCTTCTGGAATCAACGCGCGACCAGGCTCTGGGACTTGAGGAAGACGACCGGGTTGCGAGGTCTTCACTTTGACGACTTCACAAGGCTCCGGGATCTGAGTGATCTCGAAACCGGCGTGGGCCTGGTTGAGCTGGCGTTCGGGAACGCGGTGTGGACGACCTTCGCGTTGCCATCGCTTGGCCCCCTTTCCGGGCTCTCCAATCTCAAGGCGCTTCATTTCAATTTGAAGAAGGTCGCCGACGGCAGCATTGCCCCATTGGCAAGGCTGACCGGGCTCAGGGAGCTGGAGTTCTCGCCGAACCTTTTCACCACCGACCAACTTGCCTGGCTGCGTGCCCGACTTCCCATGGAAGTCAGCTCAAGTGTCCTGCAGCCTTTTCGGATGCTCGCGCAACCTGTCACGAGAGGCTCGAAGGAACTGGACGTACTGGTCGCAGGAAAGGGAAAGCCGCTTCTCTCGACGCGAGCCGATTCAGCGAAGCTTCAGCGATACGTCGCAGCCTTCAACGACGCGCTGTCGAAGTATGCGGCTGACCCCGATCTTGAGCCGGAGGTGGCGGGTTGAGGTCTGACATGCCGGTCACCTGAGACTCACAGGAGCCATGACCGGCAGCTATCCCGCGGAGGACAAAAGCGCCGCGATGGCGGCGAGGTGGGATTCCTTCAGCTGCTGAGGCTTCACTTCATCTTCAGCGGCAGTCTCGTTCTCGTGATCCTGGAGCGCGGACCGCACTTCCTCCAGGCTGGCATACACGATGACTTCCTGCTTCGGGCACATGTGCCGCATCGTGTGGTACCAGTAATAGCCGTCCGCGCCACCGAACAAGCGGTCGATCGCCGCCAGGTCTGTCGGCCGCACGCCGCGCTTCTGGAGGATCTCATCAAGGACTTTGTGGGACAGCGTGAACGGCATGGGGCGGGGGCGCAGTGGATGCTGCGAAGTGCACTGGGTAACCCGTGATTATCGTTTTTCGGCCGTTGCCGGCCGGGAGCAAGGGTGGGGACGTGCGCCCCTACCTGCACGGCGCGGTCGCGTACCTGGACGTCGTTCGCCAGGAACGCCTTGTGTTTCCGGGTGGCCTTTACTTCGATGTGCCCGCCGGTGCCCGCGCGGTTTACGTCGGAACGGTGCGGTATCACCGCAACGACTTCAACAGGATCACTCGCGTCGAGGTCATTGACGAGCGCGATGACGTTTCGGCTTTGCCCGGCACTCCCGCCGAGCGTGCGCAAGTCGTTCCGGCGTTGCTGAAGCCCGTGGATGGTCTCCGCTGAAGGGGAATGAAAAACGGCCGCTCGCGGCGGCCGTCCTCGATCCCCGGCGGGAGGATCAGAGCGCAGCGTCCTTCAGCTTCTTCAGCGGACGGACCTTCAGCTTCGTGGTCGCGGGCTTGGCCTTGAACACGGTCTCTTCCTTCGTGAAGGGGTTGATCCCCTTGCGGGCCTTCTTGGCCGGAACCGCGATGGCGGTGACCTTCAGCAGCCCGGGCAGGACGAACGCACCGGCGCCCTTCTTGTTGACGGACGCGAGGACCGCGCCTTCCAGCGCGGCCATCACGGCCTTGACGGCCTTGGGCTCGACGCCCGACGACTGGGACAGGTGATTCACCAGGCCGGTCTTGTTGAGCGCTTCCTTGATCGGCTTCATCGGGGCCGCCGAGGGCTTCGCAGCCTTCGCGGCCTTCGCCGTGGTCTTCGCGCTGCCGCGCGCGGGGGTCGATTTCTTGGTGGCCGGCTTGGCCTTCTTAGCAGTTGCCATGGATTCCATCAGTGACTGCCTCGGACATCCGAGGTGCGTGAAATTCTAGAGGCAATGCGTGCGGCGCAGTGCTCGCGCACTTTGCTCAAGCGTCGGCAGCCCCGGGATTCTTCGCTGCCGAGGCGGGCAGCCCGAAAACCCGGTCGAACGCCCACGTGAACGCGATGGCGTAGACGAAGAAGAACACGAGAAGCGCCAGGTTGGCCACGAACGCCGCCGCCGGGGAAATGCCGAGCCAGAGCGACATGACCGGAACGAGGATGACCACCAGGCCCCCCTCGAACCCGGCGCCGTGCGCAAGCCGCCTCGCGAACGAGCGCCCGGGCACGGCTTGCCGCGCTTCCCAAAGCTCGAAGATCCAGTTGAAAACGTAGTTCCACGCCAGCGCGATGGTGGACAGCACGACGGCCAGCCCGAAGGTGGAGGCTTTCGGCTGGTCGAAGGCGAAGCCCAACGCGGGTCCCACGACTGCGATGGCGATCGCTTCATACAGGACGGCTTGGAGAACGCGGCGGGAGACGGGTGACATCATGGGCGGGATGCGAGCGCGGGGTGGTCCCGCACCGTGGTGACAGGCTGTTCCGCTGCAAGGCTACGGAGATCGCCGCGCACGTGCCGCGCGAAGGCTGAGAAGCCCCGGAACGCATGGGTGGTTCGGCTGCAACACCTGCGCCTGCGCCTGCGCCTGCGCCTGCGCCCGAGTCTGCTCCTGGCAGGAAGCAGACACGCCATCCCCTTCACTCGCGCGGCACCGGGGGATCTTTCGCGCGGTTCCCGATGCCTTGAGAGCATCACGCCGAATGAATTTCCCAAAGCGGAACGAAGCGATTAGCTTCCCGAAATCGCCGTCACTCAGGATGGATTTCTGGCATGCCCCCTGCGCGCTCGACGCAATCGACTACCCGATCGAGAAGTGAGTATTGCGGCAGCGACCACTGCATCAATGCCTGCGGCGCAATGTTCCCTAACGAAATGGACCCTGCACAGGGTGCTATCTAGACTTTCCCGTGTTCGATCAGCAACGGAGACAAGAAGATGGCCGCCAACACTGCCTTGCGCAAGCAACTCCTTGAAGCCATGGCGTCTGCCATCCAGTCCCGGATTCCCAGCGCCATGGTCGATCCGGTCACGTACGACAATCGCAGGGGCATCCATTCGCTCTGGATCGTCCTGCGCAGCGGGATCGAGCTGGCGCTGGCCGACTGCCCCGACGGGGCTGACACGCGTTTCGTCGCGATGCGCGCATCGGAGGGAATGCCGTTCAAGCTGCCCTTCGAAGGCGCGTACGAGGACGGCTGCGGGGTGACCGATTCGCTGACCTCGCAAGCGGTCCTCGAACTGCTCGATGCGTACGAGGCGTTGGCGGAACTCGCCCTGACAGTGTCCTAGCGGCCCGCGCGCCACCATGGAACACCTGACGCAAGCGAACACCCGCCCCATCGCGATCCTGGCCTACCACCAGATCGCGCCCGCGCCCCGGCGCGGCACGCCTGTCAGGTCGCTCTTCCTTCCAGGCTGGCGATTCGCGCTGCAACTGCGGGCGCTGAAGCTGCTGGGCTGGCGAGGACTTTCGATCCGTGACCTGGAGCCCTACCTGGCGGGCAGGCAGAGCGGCAAGGTGTTCGGCATCACCCTGGACGATGGCTACCTGAACACCTACGAACGCGCGCTGCCCACCTTGCTGGAGCTGGGCTTCACCGCGACCACCTTCGTGGTGAGCGCGCAAATCGGCGGGACCAATGCATGGGACCACGATCAGGGCGCCGTGCCGGCCCCATTGATGGGGGTCGACCACCTGCGCGGATGGATAGCGGCGGGCATGGAAGTCGGTGCGCACACCCGCCACCATGTTCACCTGTGCCGGTGCGATGCGGCCACTGCGCGTTCGGAGATCGAAGGCAGCAAGCGGGAGCTCGAAGACTCGCTGGGCGTCCCGGTGCGCAGCTTCTGCTACCCCTACGGAGAGCACAGGGCGGAGCACGCCGAGATGGCGCGCCGGGCGGGCTATGTCAACGCCACCACCACTGTCAGTTCGCGGGCGCATCCCGGCCGGGACGATCCGATGCGGCTTCCACGCATTTCGATCGAGCTTCACACCAACCTGCCCGTCCTGGTGGCGAGGGTCACGACAGGCATTCGCAGGTGGGAAGCGTCTCGCGGCACACGCGTGGCCGGCGCGAATCCGGCCCAGCACCCGCCATTGAGATTCCCCGAAGACAGTGCGTGGGGGCAGATGGCGGACACCGTCGGGGACTCGCGGCTCTAGCCCGCCGGCGCCTACTGCGGCAACCGCCTGCGGAGTCCCTGCCACGGCAGGCAGCCCAGGCCGGCGCGCGCGGCGGCACTTCCTTCGATCGCGCAGTCGCCGCCGGCCAGCCATTGCACCTTGGCCACGGGCCGATCCCAGAACTCGGACAGGCGCACGACTTCGGTGACCTTGCCGATCATCACGAAGGAACGGCTCGAGAACAAGGGCAGCTGCGGCGGGATGCCTTCGATGCGCAGGTAGGCACCGCCGTACGCCGCCACCGCGGAACCCGCCGACTGCCGCTCGATCAGCCGGAACGGCCCCGCGACCGTGCCGCCGACCAGCAGGTGCGCGTTGTCGGCCAGCATGGACAAGCCGTCGCGGCGGTAGCTCGAGTCCACCTTGGGCAGCCAGTCCGCCAGAAGGCGCGCCACCTCAGCCTCCTCGGCCTGGAAGACCGCCTTTTCCTCCTGCAGCCGCGCACCGGCCTTCTGCGCGTCGGCTGCGCGGCGGGCATTCTGCGTGCGCACGCGGGCCACCTCTTCGGCGTTCAAATCGCGCCACTTCGCATTCGTGGCTTCGCACTCGTTCACCGATTGGGCGCGCGCCTGGGCGGACGGCGCCCGCCCTTTCGGCCTTTCGGCGGCTTCGCGCTCGACTTCCGCTTCGCAGTCCTTCAACGCCATCAGCGAGGGCTTCAGCTCCGAGTAGTCGCCGCGCAAAGTGGGTTCGGGCCGCCCCGTCACAGTCTGCGCCACCGCATGCAGCGCCGCGCAGGCCAGTACCAGGGCACAGAAGGTTCGGGCGATGGGGCGCATGCAGGGCGTCGAAAGCGGCGGGTCGACGCATTCTGCGGCGTGGCAGGCATCCTGCGGATGCAGGAGCGCGAGTTCCCGCCGCCTCAGAAACCTTCCAGCACCACCTTGCCCTTGGCCCGGTGGCTTTCAAGGAACGCGTGCGCGCGTTGCAGGTTGGCGGGCGTGATGCGGCGAAGCTCTCGCCCGCGGTCGTGCGCAGCACGCCTTCGTCCACCAGGCTGGACACCCGCGCCAGCAGCTCGTGCTGGCGCACCATGTCCGGTGTCTCGAACATCGACCGCGTGAACATCAGCTCCCAATGCAGCGACAGCCTTTTGGACTTCAGGGGCATCGCAAGCAGTTCTCGCCGGCCGTGCAGGCCTGGCTGCGCGAAAGGTTCGATGCGCTGGGACCGCCACCCGGGCAGCTTGTGGAACCACCGGCCGCCCGGTCTGCCTAGCACATCCGTCCGGCCTGGACGGACGTGCTTGAGCGAGGCGGGGGTATGCTGCCGGCCTTTAACCGGACCAACTGCATGACCCAACCCGAAACGTCCAAGAAGAACTCCGCCTTCATGAAGGCGCTGAAGCCCAGCCCCGAGCTGGCAGCCGTGATCGGCCCCGAGGCTGTGCCACGCACCGAAGCCACCAAGCGCCTCTGGGAATACATCAAGGCCCACAACCTGCAGAACCCCGCGAACAAGCGGAACATCCTTTGCGACGACAAGCTCAAGGCCGTGATGGGCAAGGGTGAGGTCACGATGTTCGAGATGACCGGACTGGTCGGCAAGCACCTGCACGCAGCCTGACCGGCCTGCACCGGCAGGCCGCCAGGCTTGCGTGCCGGGTGCCCAGTGGCAGGGTTCCCGGCTGCCTCCGCGGCCTAAGCCGCGGCTCGGTGTTCTTCGCGGTCCAGCTCGTGCGTCAGGACCAGCGACCAGACCGTCAGCACCACGGCGACGATGCCGGCGGCCATGGCGTCGTCACGCGCGGACACGTTGCCGCTGTACCTCAGGACCCAGGGCGAGACGACCATCCAGATCCCGAGCGCAAGGTTGACCCACTCCTCCCACAGGCTGCGCATATTCAGGGCGGCGATCGAAAACACGAAGAACGCCGCGCCGATGACGAAGAAGTTCCAGCTCTGGTTCGGCAGTTCGGCGCGGAAGCCGAGCAGCCACGGTGACACGAAAAGCCAGATGCCGAGCAGCAGGGTGAGCCAGTCCTGCCAACGCTTGTTCGCGGTTCGATGTGCCATGTCGTCACTCCTTGAAAGATGGACTCCCAGGGTAAGACGATTGGAAGCGGAATGGTGGCTCGGCGGGAGAAAAAAGATCGTGACACGATATTTTTTTGCCCTTCGCCGAGGCAGCCGAAAAGCTCTGCCTGCTTCAGGTCCCGCTGGATCTGGCCGATGAAAGACAATCCGGACCATCCATCTTTTCGCAAGGAATGTTCTTGGCCCGATCCGCGCGTTGGCACGACAAGGTGATCGGATTGCTCCGCGCGGGCAATCCCGATGCCGCCATCGCGCAAATGAAGGTTGCCCCGTCCGTTCGCGAACTGCGATCGCTGCAAGAGGCGCTCGCCGAATCGCAACTGGCTGGCCGCTGGAGGAATGTCGACCAGGCGCTGGCCGACGCGATCCAGGACCTGTCCGCCCCCCGGCTTCACCGGTCGCCTTGACCTCCAGGCGAGAAGCCGGGAGCCGCGCCTCAGGCGAAGCGGTCCAGCCTCAACCGATGCCGCGCATCCGTCGCCCGGCGCGTCGCCAGCAGCACCGCGAAAGCGGCGCCGAAGCCGGTGGCGCCGGCCAGCAGGAAGAGCACGAAGATCTGGTACTTCGCCGCGTCGAACGGCGACATGCCGGCGAGCACCTGGCCGGTCATCATGCCGGGCAACGTGATGATCCCGGCCGCGGACATCTGGTTGATCACGGGGATGATCCCGCTTCTCAGCGCGGCGGCACGCACGCCGCCGAGGGCCTCGTCGCGCGTCGCGCCCAATGCCAGCCTGGCCTCGATCGCCCGCTGCTCGCGCACGACGGCCGTGTTGAAGGAGTTCAGCGTCACGCTGATGCCGCTCATCGCGTTGCCGAGGATGATGCCGAACATCGGGACGGCGAAGCGCGGGTCGTACCACGGTACCGGGTGCAGCAGCGCGATCGCCAGCGCGGTGACGGGAAGCGTCGCCACGGCGATCGTTCCGGCGCCGACCGAGTAGCCCCAGTGGCCCGCGAAGCGGCGTTGCTGGCGCGACATGGTTTCCCACGCCGCGCTGGCCAGCATGGCGAGCAGCACCGCCGACACGAGCCAGGGCGAGCCCAGCGCGAACACCGTCCGGAGCACGAGCCCGACGAAAAGCAGTTGCACGGCCGTCCGCGCGCCGGCGATGAGAAGCGAGCGGCCCACGCCCAGCTGCAGCCGCAGCGACAGCGCCGCATTGGCCACGACCAGCAGCGCGGCGATGCCGAGCGTCCCGTAGGACAGCGGCGCTTCGTTCATGGCTCCAGGGGCCGCAGCTGCCCGGCTTCCATCCTGAACGAGCGCGATGCGATGCGGCGCGCCAGCTCGGGATCGTGGGTCACGAGCAGGATCGAGCAGCCGCGCGCCATGCGGGCCTGCAGCAGCGATTCGATCCGCTCGCGCGTCTCGAGATCCAGGCCGGACGTCGGCTCGTCCAGCAGCAGTGCACGCCCCTCCAGGGTGAGTGCGCGCAGCAGCGCGACGCGTTGGCGCTCGCCGGTGGAAAGACGCGAGACGGGCCAATCGATCGCCTCCGGCGAGAGGCCGGCGGCTGGGAACAGCGACCGCGCTTGCACCGGGTCGCCGAAGTGGTCGCGGATGCGATCGGCCCACCAGCCGGAATCGGCCGGCACATAGGTCACCCGCTTTCGCCAGGTTGGCGCGGGCATCGCGGAGCAGCCGGCACCGTCGAGCGCGCAATCGCCTTCGTGCGGGTCCAGGTCGGCGACCGCGCGCAGCAGCACGGTCTTGCCGCTGCCCGAGCGGCCCTGCACGCTCACGCACTCGCCCGATTCGATGCGCAAATCGACGGGGCCGACGTGCAGGCGCCGAAGTCCGCTGAGTTCGAGCATCGCGCGATTTTCGCCGAACCCGTTGGGACGCGATGCCGGGCAGTGCGCTCTGTCGATCGCAGGTCCCCGGGGCGCCCGCGGTTTTCATCGATACTGCATGGGCAGGATGGCTTCAATTCGCCCGGCAGCGACCATCGGCACTGCACCGGGCCTCCAAGGCCATGCGTGCTTCCATAAACTCGAAGGAATAAAAATGAACTTGAAGAAGATGACCTGCCGCGGCCTGATCGTTTCGCTGCTCGCGCTGTCGTTCCAGACGGCCGGTGCCGGCATGATCGGCGCCGACAAGGCGGCGCCCGCGACGGCCCAGACGGACCGCGCCCTGGTGCTCGAGGTGGTGGCGCGTGCCGACACCGCTTCGCGCCTGCAATCGCTGGGCGTCGACCCCCTCGCCGCGCGCGACCGCGTGGGCGCCATGAGCGACCAGGAAGTGGCGCAGCT
>NZ_SMLK01000001.1 GCF_004681975.1 Ramlibacter humi | reverse complement strand
GTCTCCCAGCGCCTTCCCTCCATCTCCTCCCAGCGCCAGCCTTCAAACCCGCTTCCCGATTCCGGACAGCAGTGCGCCTTCGCGGGATTGACGCATCAAATTTTCGGCGGCGTCCGCAAATCCAGCGTAAACGGAAACTCCCGGCTCGCCGCCACATCGATCGTCGCCGCCGGCACCTGCAGCTTCCCGGGCGTGTGCCCCATCCGGAAGAACCGCGCGAGGCGGCGGCTCTCCGCTTCGTACGCATTCACGGGGAAGGCGACGTAGTTGCGGCCGCCCGGGTGCGCCACGTGGTACTGGCAACCGCCCAGCGAACGGTTCATCCACGTGTCCACGATGTCGAACGTCAGCGGAGCGTGCACGCCGATGGTCGGGTGCAGCGCCGAAGGCGGGTTCCAGGCGCGGTAGCGAACGCCGGCCACGTATTCGCCGGCGGTGCCGGTGGGCTGCAGCGGCATGGCCTTGCCGTTCACGGTGACGACGTAGCGGCTTTCGTTCAGGCCGCTGACGTGCACTTCCAGCCGTTCCAGCGACGAGTCGACGTACCGCACGGTGCCGCCGATGGCGCCTTCCTCGCCCATCACGTGCCAGGGCTCCAGCGCGTTGCGCAAGGTGAGCTCGATGCCCGCGGCCTGCACCTGGCCGACCAGCGGGAAGCGGAACTCGAAATGCGGTGCGAACCATGCCGGGTCGAATTCGTAGCCCGCATCCCGCATCTCCTCCAGCACGTCGTGCAGGTCGGCTTGCACGAAAGAAGGCAGCAGCCAGCGGTCGTGCAGTTGCGTGCCCCAGCGCGTGGCGGGCGCCTTGTACGGCGCGTTCCAGAACCGCGCGATCAGCGCGCGCAGCAACAGTTGCTGCACGATGCTCATGCGCGCGTGCGGCGGCATCTCGAACGCGCGCAGCTCCAGCAGGCCCAGGCGGCCGGTGGTGGAGTCGGGCGAGTACAGCTTGTCGATGCAGAACTCGCTGCGGTGCGTGTTGCCGGTGACGTCGATCAGCACGTTGCGCAGCATGCGGTCCACCAGCCACGGCGGCATGTCCTGGCCGTGGACCTCGCGGTTGCGCTCGATCTCGCGAACCGCGATCTCCAGTTCGTACAGCTGGTCGTTGCGCGCCTCGTCGACGCGCGGAGCCTGCGAGGTCGGGCCGATGAACAGGCCCGAGAACAGGTACGAGAGGGAAGGGTGGTTGTGCCAGTACAGCAGCAGGCTGGCCAGCAGCTCGGGCCGGCGCAGGAAGGGCGAGTCGGCCGGCGTGGCGCCGCCCATCACGAAGTGGTTGCCGCCGCCCGTGCCGGTGTGGCGGCCGTCGGTCATGAACTTCTCGGCCGACAGGCGCGTTTCGAAAGCGGCCTCGTACAGGAACTCGGTGTGGTCCACCAGCTCGGCC
Organism: Ramlibacter humi; assembly: GCF_004681975.1. Taxonomy (GTDB): domain Bacteria; phylum Pseudomonadota; class Gammaproteobacteria; order Burkholderiales; family Burkholderiaceae_C; genus Ramlibacter; species Ramlibacter humi. The sequence continues at coordinate 1,610,152 of NZ_SMLK01000001.1, read as the reverse complement.
CAGTCGTGAGCGGGATGGATGTTGACCTCGATCACGCCGGGGTCCGGCGTCACCTGCAGCAGCTTCAGGCGCGGGTCGCGCGGCGGCGGATAGCCTTCCAGCACGATCTTCACGCCCAGCGATTTCGCCGAAGCTTCCACGGCGGCGAGCAGGTCGAGGTAGTCGCCGAGATGGGCCAGCGGCGGCATGAAGACGTACAGCACGCCGGATTTCTCGCCGACGCGTTCGGCTTTGGGACCGTTCGCGCGGCGCGGGTCGCGCACTTCCACGCACAGCGCGGTGCGCGTGATCTCGTGCGCCGACTGGAAGCGGCCGGGCGCGCGGGTGGCGAAGTCTCCGGGTTCGGGCTGGCCGGACGTCCGCGCATGGCCGGGCGTTTCGTAACGACCGAGCGGGTCCTGCTGAACACGCGGTGCCTCGGCCGGCCGCGGCACCGCGGCTTGCGCATACCTCGCCTGGTACGCAGCCGCCTGGGGCAGGCCGCTGCGCGGCGCCATCGGGTCCTGCTCGACGAGGTACGGGTAGTCGCTTTTGCTCACCCAGGGCAGCGAATCGAGCGGCAGGCGGTATCCCATGGGCGAATCGCCCGGCACCAGGTACATGCGCTCGTCGCGGAAGAACCAGGGCCCGGTGGACCACACCGGGCCGGCCAAGCGGCCTTCGTTCTGCGGCCCCGCGGCCAGCGGCAGCACGTAGCCGACGGCCGTGTCCAGCTTCTGCTCGAACACGCGGCGTAGGCGCGCGCGTTCCAGTTCGTCGTCCAGGCGCGAGTCGAACGGGTCCACGTTCACCGGCAGCCGGCGCTCGCGCCACAGGTAATAGAAGACGTCTTCGTAGCCGGCCTGGATGTACTTGTCCGTGACGTTCAGGCGCCTGGCCAGTTCGCGGATGAAGCGGCCCGCATCCTCGCTGGTGCAGCGGTGCGGGTCGCGCTCGTCGGCGAAGAGCGAAGGGTCCTGCCAGCAAGGCTGGCCGTCGGCGCGCCAGCAGATGGACAGCGCCCAGCGCGGCAGCTGCTCGCCCGGGTACCACTTGCCCTGGCCGAAGTGCAGGAAGCCGCCCTGGCCATAGCGTTCGCGCAGCCGATGCACCAGTTCGGTGGCGTAGCCGCGCTTGGTGGGGCCCAGCGCGTCGGTGTTCCACTCGGCGGCGTCGCGGTCGGTGGTGGCGACGAAGGTGGGCTCGCCGCCCATGGTCAGGCGCACGTCGCCGGCACGCAGGTCGCGATCCACCTTGTCGCCCAGGCGCAGCACGTCCTGCCACTGCTCGTCGGTGTACGGCTTGGTCACGCGCGGCGATTCGTGGATGCGCGTCACCTGCATCTGGTGGCTGAACTCCACCTCGGCTTCGTCCATCAGGCCTTCGATGGGCGCGGCGCCCGAAGGCTGCGGCGTGCAGGCCAGCGGGATGTGGCCTTCGCCCGCCAGCAGGCCCGAAGTGGGGTCCAGGCCGATCCAGCCGGCGCCGGGCAGGTACACCTCGCACCACGCGTGCAGGTCGGTGAAGTCCACGGCGGTGCCGCTGGGGCCGTCCAGCGCCTTCACGTCGGGCGTCAGCTGAATGAGGTAGCCCGAGACGAAACGCGCGGCCAGCCCCAGGTTGCGCAGCAGCTGCACCAGCAGCCAGCCGGAATCGCGGCAGGATCCGCTGGCGTTCCGCAAGGTCTGCTCCGGCGCCTGCACGCCGGGCTCCATGCGGATGAGGTAGCGGATGTCCTGCTGCAGCTGCTGGTTGACGGCCACCAGGAAATCGATGGTGGACTTCGGCGTGCGGTCGATCTTGTCCAGGTACGCCTTCACCAGCGGCGTGAGCGGGTCGCAGGCGAGGTAGGGCGCCAGCTCCTCGCGCACGGCGGGCTCGTACCGGAAGGGGAACTTCTCCGCGCTCGGCTCCAGGAAGAAGTCGAACGGGTTGTAGACCGCCATTTCCACCACCAGGTCCACCGTGACCTTGAACTCGGTGGTGGGCTCCGGGAACACCAGGCGAGCCTGGTAGTTGGCGAACGGGTCCTGCTGCCAGTTGATGAAGTGCTTCGCCGGCTCCACCCGCAGCGAATAGGACAGCACGTTGCTGCGGCTGTGCGGGGCGGGACGCAGGCGCACCACCTGGGGTCCCAGCCGCACCGGTCGGTCGTACTTGTAGTGGGTGACGTGGTTCAGCGCGGCGTGGATCGACATGGCGGGGCATCCTAGCAATTCCGGGGCCCGCGCAGGGCGCTTGTCGGCGGCGAAGGGGCCCGCGCCGTTAGCCGCGCATGCACAAGCCGGTGACGCCAGGCCAGCGCTGGGCGCCGCTGCTCGCGGGCCTGGTGCTGGGCGCCGCGTTGCAGTTGCGGCAGGCGGAGCTTTGGGCCGCGTGGGCTTACGCGGGGCTGCTGGCGGGCGGCGCCTTGGCGGCCGTCGCGTTGCGGAGCGTGCGCTCGCATGGGGTCGCGTTCGTGGCGGCGGCGGCGATGGCGTTTGCGCTCGCGGGCTGGCGCGCGGCGGTCTTCGCCGCGGATGCGTTGCCTCCCGACATCGAGGGACGCAACCTGCAGGTCACCGGGGTCGTGTCTTCCTTGCCGCAGGCGGGCGAACTGGGCGTGCGTTTCCGGTTCGAGGTGGAAGCGGCGCGCGAAGCGGGCGGTGGGGAGGTGCGCATCCCCCCGGCCCTCTCGCTGGCGTGGGGCACGGGCGCCTGGGCGGCGGGCAGCGGGCCGTTCGAGCTGCAGCGTGCCGCGGGTGACGTGCGGGCGGGCGAGCGCTGGCGTTTCGCGGTGCGGCTGCGCGCGCCGCACGGCAACCTGAACCCGGACGGCTTCGACTACGAGCTGTGGCTGTGGGAGCAGGGGCTGCAGGCGACGGGGTACGTGCGCTCGGGGCCGAACGATCCGCCGCCGCAGCGGTTGGGCGCCACCTGGAACGCTCCCATCGCCCAGGCGCGCCAGCAGGTGCGCGAAGCCATCGTCGCGCGCATCGCCGACCGGCAGGCGGCGGGCATCGTGGCCGCGCTGGTGGTCGGCGACCAGAACGCCATCGACCGGGCCGACTGGGACGTGTTCCGCGCCACCGGCGTCGCGCACCTGATGTCGATCTCGGGCCTGCACGTGACGATGTTCGCGTGGCTGGCCGCGGCCCTCGTGGGCGCGGGCTGGCGCCGCAGCGCGCGCCTGTGCCTGGCCGTGCCGGCGCCGCAGGCCGCGGTCGTCGGCGGGGTGGCGCTGGCCACCGCGTACGCGCTCTTCAGTGGCTGGGGCGTGCCGGCGCAGCGCACGCTGCTGATGCTGGCGTCGATCGCCTGGCTGCGGCTGTCGGGCCGCCGCTGGCCGTGGCCCGTGTCCTGGCTGTTCGCCTGCGCGGTGGTCGTGACGGCCGATCCCTGGTCGCTGCTGCAGGCGGGCTTCTGGTTGAGCTTCGTCGCGGTGGGCGTGCTGTTCGCCACCGATGCGGGCGCGGCGCCCGTGGGCTGGGTGCAGCGGGGCACGCGGCTGCTGCGCGAGCAGGCGGTGGTCACGGTGGCGTTGGCGCCGCTGACGCTGCTGCTTTTCGGGCAGGTGTCGGTCGTGGGGCTGGCCGCCAACCTCGCCGCCATCCCGTGGGTCACGCTGGTGGTGACGCCGCTGGCGATGGCCGGCGTGGCGTGGCCGCCGGTCTGGGACCTCGCGTCGTTGGCTGTGCAGGGACTCACCTGGATGCTGCAGGCACTGGCGGCGATGCCGTGGGCGGTGTGGGTCGCGCCGACGCCTCCCTTGTGGGCGGCCGCGACGGGCCTGGCCGGTGGATTGCTGCTCGCGATGCGCCTGCCCTGGCCGGTGCGCTCGCTGGGCGTTCCGCTGCTGCTGCCGGTGCTGCTCTGGCAATTGCCGCGGCCCGCGCCGGGCGAGTTCGACCTGCTGGCCGCCGACATCGGCCAGGGCAACGCGGTGCTGGTGCGCACGGCCACCCACGCGCTGCTCTACGACACCGGCCCGCGCCTCAGCCCGGACAGCGACGCCGGCCAGCGCGTGCTGGTGCCGCTGTTGCGTTCGATCGGCGAGCGGCTGGACCGGGTGGTGGTGAGCCATCGCGACAGTGACCACACGGGTGGCGCGGCGTCGGTGCTGGCGGCGCAGCCTTCGGCGGCGCTGGAGGGCTCGCTCGAAAGCAGCCATCCGCTGCGCGCCATCCGCGGCATGCAAGCCTGCCTGGCGGGCAGGCGCTGGTCCTGGGACGGCGTGGACTTCGAGTACCTGCACCCCACGGCCGCCGATGTCGCGGCGGCGACGCGCCCGAACGCGGTGAGCTGCGTCCTGCGCATCTCCAATGCCCGGCGGTCCGTGCTGCTCACCGGCGACATCGAGCAGCCGCAGGAAGCGGCCTTGCTGGCGCGCGGCACGCTGGCGCCGGTGGACGTGCTCCTCGTACCGCACCATGGCAGCAAGACGTCGTCCTCCGAAGCCTTCCTCGACGCGGTACGCCCGCACTGGGCCCTGGTGCAGGCCGGCTGGCGCAACCGCTTCGGCCACCCGGCGCCGGTGGTGGTGGAACGCTACGCCGCCCGGCAGGTGCAGTTGGTGGACTCGCCCCATTGCGGCGCCGCGGGCTGGTCGTCCGCCGACCCGGACCACGTGCGCTGCGAGCGCGAGGTTTCCCGGCGCTACTGGCACCACCTTTTGCCGCCGCCGGATCCCTGAACAGGGCCCGGTTATTGCTATCCTGTGGCCGGAGCCCCCCATGCAGAAATTCGACGAGATGTTCCGGCAACTGCCCGATTCGGGCCCGTTGCAGTTCCAGACCCAGACCCTGGGCGGCATGACGCAGTCGCAAGGGCAGGGCGTGCGCGACCATTACCAGCGCTACGCGTCCTGGCTGGGGCGCCAGCCGCAGGACGCGATGGCGGCGCGGCGCGAAGAGGCGGAGATGATCTTCCGCCGCGTGGGCATCACCTTCGCCGTGTACGGCGCCAAGGACGAGGACGGCAGCGGCACCGAGCGGCTGATCCCCTTCGACCTCATCCCCCGCATCATCCCGGCCCGCGAGTGGGCGGACATGGAACGCGGCCTGGTGCAGCGCGTGACGGCGCTCAACCGCTTCCTGCACGACGTGTACCACGAGCAGGAGATCCTGAAGGCCGGCGTCATCCCTTCCGAACAGGTACTGAACAACGCGCAGTTCCGCAAGGAGATGATGGGCGTGTACACGCCGCACCACGTGTACTCGCACATCGCGGGCGTGGACATCGTGCGGGCGCCCGATGCGCAAGGCAACGGCGAGTACTACGTGCTGGAAGACAACCTGCGCGTGCCCAGCGGCGTGAGCTACATGCTGGAAGACCGCAAGATGATGATGCGGCTGTTCCCGGACCTGTTCAGCCAGCACCGCGTGGCGCCCGTCGCGCACTACCCCGACCTGCTGCTGGAGACGCTGCGCGCCAGCGCGCAGCCCGGCGCGCCCGATCCCACGGTGGTGGTGCTCACGCCCGGCATGTACAACAGCGCGTACTTCGAGCATGCGTTCCTCGCGCAGCAGATGGGCGTGGAACTGGTCGAAGGCCAGGACCTGTTCGTCAAGGACCGCTACGTGTACATGCGCACCACGCGCGGCCCGCGCCGCGTGGACGTCATCTACCGCCGCGTGGACGACGACTTCCTGGACCCCAAGGTGTTCCGGCCGAATTCGACGCTCGGCTGCCCGGGCCTGATCGACGCGTATGCCGCCGGCAACGTCACCATCTGCAATGCGGTGGGCACCGGCGTGGCGGACGACAAGTCCATCTATCCGTACGTGCCCCAGATGATCGAGTTCTACCTGGGCGAGAAGCCGATCCTGAAGAACGTGCCCACGTACATGTGCCGCAACGCGGACGACTGCAAGTACGTGCTGGACAACCTGAAGGACCTGGTGGTCAAGGAAGTGCACGGCGCCGGCGGCTACGGCATGCTGGTGGGCCCCGCGGCCACGAAGCAGGAGATCGAGGATTTCCGCAAGGCGGTGGAAGCCAATCCCAGCGGCTACATCGCGCAGCCCACGCTCAGCCTGTCGTCCTGCCCCACGTTCGTGGACAGGGGCATCGCGCCGCGCCACATCGACCTGCGGCCCTTCGTGCTGTCGGGCAAGCAGGTGCAGATGGTGCCGGGCGGCCTGACGCGCGTGGCGCTGAAGGAAGGCTCGCTGGTCGTCAACTCGTCCCAGGGTGGCGGCACCAAGGACACCTGGGTGCTGGAGGTCTGATCATGTTGAGCCGCACCGCCGATCACCTGTTCTGGATGGCCCGTTACACCGAGCGGGCCGAAAACACCGCTCGCATGCTGGACGTCAACTACCAGACGTCGCTGCTGCCGCAGTCCGCCGCCGTCGCGCAGGTGGGCTGGCAGGGGCTGCTGTCCATCAGCGAACTCTTTCCCTCCTTCACCGCCAAGCACGGCGAGATCCAGGCTTCGCGGGTGATGGAATTCATGGTGAAGGACGAGACCAACCCCTCGTCCATCGTCTCGTGCCTGCGCGCCGCGCGCGAGAACGCGCGCGCCGTGCGGGGCACGCTCACCACCGAAGCGTGGGAGACCATCAACCAGACCTGGCTGGAGGTCAACCGCATGCTGCGCCAGGGCGAGTTCGAGCGCGATCCCGGCCAGTTCTTCGAGTGGGTGAAGTTCCGCTCGCACCTGTCGCGCGGCGTGACCGTGGGCACCATGCTGATGGACGAGGCGCTGTACTTCATGCGCCTGGGCACCTTCCTCGAGCGGGCCGACAACACGGCGCGGCTGGTGGACGTGAAGTTCCACGCGGTGCAGAGCGATTTTTTCGGCACGGCCACCGAGCAGGACCAGGAGTACGACTTCTATCACTGGAGCGCCATCCTGCGCAGCGTGTCCGGCTTCGAGATCTACCGCAAGGTCTACCGCGACGTCATCAAGCCCGAGCGCGTGGCCGACCTGCTGATCCTGCGGCCGGACATGCCGCGTTCGCTGCACGCCAGCATGAACGAGGTGGTGGCCAACCTGCAGATGGTCGCCAACGAACAGTCGTTGGAAACGCAGCGCCGCGCCGGCAAGCTGCGCGCCGACCTGCAGTACGGCAACATCGAGGAGATCCTGGCCACCGGGCTGCACGCCTTCCTCACGCAGTTCCTCGACCGGGTGAACGAGCTGGGCGGGCGCATCAGCCGCGACTTCCTCGTGCCCGCCACCCTCTGACGATGCTGGAGCCGGCCTGGGCGCACCTGCGCGGCGGGCGCTGGTCGGAGGCGCAGGCCGCTTTCCGGCAAGCCCTGGCACAGGATGCCGGCTCCGTTCCGGCGCGCATGGGCCTGGCGCGCGCGGCGTCCGCATCCGGTGACTGGCTCACCGCCGCAGCCTGGCTGAGCGACGCCTGTCGCCTGGTGCCGCGCGACCGTGAGCCTGCGGTGTCCCTGGGCGAGCTGCTGATCGCGCAGCGCCAGTTCGGCCAGGCGGTTGCCGTGTACCGGCGCCTGTACGACGACCTGGACGACCGCGACCGCGCGACCTTGCTGCACCTGGGCTACTCGCTGGAGCAGACCTTCGAGCTCGATGAAGCCATCGAGCGCTACACCGAAGCGGCGATGCGCGAACCGGGCTTCCTGGAAGCGCACGTCAACCTGGCCGGCGTGCTGTGGCGAGTGGGCCGCTTCGACGACGCATTGGCCCACGCCAGGACGGCCGTGCAGCTCGGGCCCAACCACCCGCATGCCGTGCGCATGCTGGGCATGGCGCTGCTGAACCTGAACCGCGTGGACGAAGCGGAACTGCAGTCGCGCCGCGCGCTGAGCCTGGCGCCCGACCTGGCCGCCGCGCAGTTCGACCTCGCGTCCTGCCTGCTGCTGGCGGGCCGGCTGGACGAAGGCTGGGAGTGGTACGGGAAGCGCTGGAACGATCCCGCGCGCCTGCGCCGCCCGCCGTTCTACGACGCGGCGCTGGAATGGCGCGGGCCTTCGCAATCGCTGCAAGGCCAGTCGGTCGTGGTCTACGCCGAGCAGGGCATGGGCGACGCGATCCAGCTGCTGCGCTACGTGCCGAAGCTGCAGCGACTGGGCGCGCGGGTGGTCTGCGCGGTGCACACGGCGCTGGTGCCGCTGGTGGAGTACAGCTTCGGCGTCGAATGCCTGACGCCGGAGCGCGGCACGCAAGTGGACCTGCATGCCGCGCTGCTCGACCTGCCGCTTCGGTTTCGAACCACGCTGGACGACGTCCCATCTCCCGGCGCTTACTTGCAGGCGCCGCCGCAGCACGTGGCGAAGTGGCGCCACAGGATCGCACCGTCACCCAAGCTCAAGGTCGGCCTGGCCTGGAGCGGCTGGACGCGCCAGGTGAACAACCGCAACCGCGCCATCGCGTTGAGCGAACTGCAGCCATTGCTGGACCTGGAAGGCGTGCAATGGTTCAGTCTGCAGAAGGGCGATGCGGGCAGCTTCACCGACACGGAGACGTCGAAGCTGGTGGACCTGACCGGCGAATGGAACGACTTCGCCGACAGCGCCGCGATGCTGGGCGAGCTGGACCTGGTGATCACGGTGGACACCGTCGTCGCGCACCTGGCCGGCGCGGTCGGGCGGGAGTGCTGGGTGATGCTGCCGCCCAACCCGGATTTCCGCTGGCTGCTCGACCGCGACGACTCGCCCTGGTATGCGTCGCTGCGGCTGTTCCGGCGCGGGTTCGAAGCGGACGGGCGGGCGCGGCAGGTGGCCGCGGTGCGCGACGCGCTGGCCGCGCGTGTGGCCCGCGCGACTTGATCCGCGATTCCTGCCGCGGGGCGCCGCGTGCGCACTTGCCGGGGCGCGCCGGTGCCGGGATGATCTCGCCCATTCTTGCAAGGAGAGTTTTCCGATGCGCCGCGCCATCCTGGCCTTGACCCTGTCCGCCGTTTTCGCCTGTGCCCATGCCGCGCCCGCCAGCGCCGATTCCGTGGAGAAGCTGCTGGCCGCTTCCGGCGTGGAGGCCGGAGTGAATGGCCTGATCGCGTTCTACGGCAGCCCAGCTGCCCGCAAACTGCCGGCGCTGCAGCAGAAGCTCGCCAGCATCATGCAGGCCCACTCCCAGAAGCTGCAGGCCCGCCTGAAGCAGGTGGTGGAGCAGACGCTGGGCGACGCCAAGCCCGCCGCCAAGTGACCTTTCAGGCGGCCGTGAGCTTTTCGAGCGAGCGGCGCAGGTTGCCGCGCGCCTTGTCTTCCAGCGCGGCACGGAACGCTTCGGTGCGATAGATCGCCGGCCGCTGCAGGAAGCTTTGCAGCACGGCGCGCCGGCGTTCGCGGAACGCAGCATCCGGCACGTGCGCGTACTCCTTGCGGATTTGCTGCTCGTACTCGTCGAAGCGCGCGGGCGCCGCGCCCAGGATCGACAGGTCGATGTCCAGCAGCAGGTCGGTGTCGGGATCGCCGGCGGGCACGCCATGTCCCTGGGTCGCCATCACCAGCGCGCGCACGCGCTGCGCGACCTCGTCGGCGCAGCCCGCGGCGCGGATGCTGGCGGCAGCCCACTCGGCGCTGCGCTCCTCGTTGTCGTCGCGCTCTGGGTCGTACACCGCGTCGTGGAACCACAGCGCCAGCTCCACTTCCGCGGGCCGGCGCGCCAGCATGGCCGCCGCCTCGAAATTGGCCAGGCATTCGCGCAGGTGCTGCAGCGTGTGGTAGTGCCGCCGGCGCTCGCCCCAGGCGGCCACCAGCTGGTTCATCAGGCCGCCGCTGGCCTGCGCCGCGCCCAGTTCGCCCCACAGGCGCTGCCAGGAAGAAAGGGTGAAATTCAAGAGCCGCCCCGCTGCATGGCTTCGCGCACCTCGCGGCCCAGCTCGATGACCGCCATCGCGTAGTAGCTGGACCAGTTGTAGCGCGTGATCACGTAGAAGTTTTCGGTGCCGGCCACGTAGGTCGGCGGGTCGCTGCCGTTCTGCAGTTCGATCAGGGCGAGCGGGCCTTCGTGGTTGACCGCGTCGCCTTCCAGCAAGGCGCCCTTGGCCAGGAACGACGGCACGCTGAAGGTGGGCAGGATGTCGGGCGCGAGCAGCGCGTCCTTGTCCAGCCTTTCCAGGTCGAAAGTCACCGGGTAGTAAGTGGGCATGCCCGGCTTCCAGCCGAACGCCTTGAAGTAGTTGGCGACGGAGCCGATCACGTCGGCGGGGCTGCGCCACAGGTCGATGCGGCCGTCGCCGTCGAAGTCCACCGCCCAGCGCGCCCAGCTGCTGGGCATGAACTGCGGCATGCCCATCGCGCCCGCGTAGCTGCCCAGCGCGCGGCCCGGGTCGACGCCCATCTGCTTCTGCAGCGCGAGGAACTGCTCCAGTTCGTTGCGGAAGAATTTCGTGCGCTCGTCGGCGCGCGGATGCGAAGGGGGAAAGTCGAAAGCCAGCGTGGCCAGCGCATCCAGCACGCGGAAGTTGCCCATCTGCTGGCCGTAGATGGTTTCCACGCCGACGATGCCGACCACGATCTCGGGCGGCACGCCGTACTCGGCTTCCGCGCGTTCCAGCGTGGCGCGGTTGTCCTGCCAGAACCGCACGCCGGCCTGGATGCGCACGGGGTCGATGAAGCGCGAGCGGTACGCGGCCCAGTTCTTGGGCGTGCCCGTGGGCGCCGGCTGCATCAGGCGGACGACGACGGGCAGCATGCGGGCCTGGGCGATGGCGGCGCGCGTCCAGGCCGGGTCGAGCGACTGGCGCTGCGCGACTTCGTCGGCGAACTGCATCGCGTCGTCGCGGCCGGCGTAGGGCGTCCCCTGACGCGCGGGTGCAGCCACCTTGACCTTCGGCGGCGGGGCATGCCGGGCGGGCGGAGCTGCGAACGCGAGCGGCGCGGCGAGCGCCACCGCGAGAAGGCGGGCGGATCGGATCATCGGAAAGCGGGCCAGGACAGGCGGTTCAGTTCACGCTGCAGCGAGGGCAGCGGCACGGGCGCTCGCGGTGCGTAGCGCTGCGCTTCCAGGCGCAGCAGCCAGTCTGCCAGCGCGGCGCCCTCGGCGCCGAAACGGTTGGTGACGGCCTGCGCCATCTGGCGCGGGCCCGCGCTGGCGGGCAATTGCACGCCGGCGTCGACGAGCTTGTGGCGCACGCGCGCGAGAAGGCGCAGCCACGGGTCTTGCCGGCTGCGTTCCCATTGCGCCCAGGCCGCGCCGGCCAGCGCCACCAGCACCACGATGCCGATCAGCACGTAGCTCAGGTCCTGCCAGCTGGGCGACTCGAAGCCCAGGTTGCGCAGCAGGTCCAGCTGCTTGCTTTGCGTGTAGTTCAGCACCCACTGGTTCCAGCGGTTGTTCACGGCTTCCCAGGCTTGCCGCAGCTGCGCCAGCGCGCCGGGGCTGACGTTGCCCAGGGCGGTCGTGAACGCGTTCTGCGGCGGACGCAGCCTTTGCAGCGAGCCGGTGCGCGACGGCGCGACCATGGACGTGGGGTCCACGCGCACCCAGCCGCGTCCCGCCAGCCACACCTCGGTCCACGCGTGCGCGTCGCTGTTGCGCAGCGTCCACCAGCCGTCCACCGCGTTGAGTTCGCCGCCCTGGTAGCCGGTGACGATGCGCGCCGGGATGTCCATGCCCCGCATCAGCACCGCGAAAGCCGAGGCGATGTGCTCGCAGAAGCCTTGCTTGCGGTCGAACCAGAACTCGTCGGCCGTGTGGTCGCCGTACACCCCCGGCTCCAGCGTGTACGTGTAGCCGCCGGTGCGCAGCCGCTCCAGCGCCGCCTGCACCAGCGCGGGCTTGTTCGCGGGACCGCCGGGCACGCTGCGCATCAGCTCGGCGGCCAGGGCCTGCGTGCGCGGGTTGTACGAAGCGGGCAGCTCGCGGTACTGCGGCGGGGGAGGGCGGCCTCCGGCGCCGGCGCGGTAGTCCACGGCGCTGGTGACCGTGTAGCGCAGCAGGTCGGTGACTGGGCGCGGCGAGATCCACTGCAGTTCGCCGCCGCTGAAGGCGTCCACGCCGGGGCCGGTGGGCGGCGACACGGCGGCGTCCATCACCAGCAGCCAGGGCCGGTTGTTCGGCTCCAGCGTCACGGTGTAGCGCACCGGCTCGCCGATCGGTTGCAGGTCGGTGGGCGGCAGCAGTGCCGCGGAGTAGGCGGCCATGCGCTGCATGAGGGGGCGCCACTCGCGGCCGTCGAACTGCGACAGCACCGGGCCGCGGAAATACAGCTCGGCCGCGGGCGGCACGCCGCCTTCGAACTTCACCCGCATCGCGATGCTGTCGTCCAGCGCAAGCTGCGCCACGGTGCCCGGCTGCATGGTGGACGAAAGACCGCTGCGGCCGGTCATGCCGTCGCTGGGGATGCCCCACAGCGGTGCCAGGCGCGGGAACAGCATGAACAGCACCACCATGATGGGCGCGCCCAGCAGCGCCATCGTGCCCGCGGTGCGCGCGGCATACGCGAGCGGCGGCTTGCCCACCGGCATGTGTGCGTTCACCAGCGCCGTCAGCAGCCCCAGCAGGCCCACCAGCATCGCCGCCGCGGTCAGCAGGGACTGCGAATTGAAGAAGTTGGTGAGCATGGTGAAGAAGCCGAGGAAGAACACCACGAACGCGTCGCGCCGCGCGCGCAGCTCCAGGGTCTTCAGGGCCAGCAGCACCACGATGAGCGTCACGCCCGCGTCGCGGCCGAGCACCGTGCGGTGCGAGATGAACGTGGCCGCGACGGTGGCGGCCAGCAGCGCCAGCACCCAGCGCGTGCCTGGCAGGGGCGCGTTGCGCACCGCCAGCACGCCGCGCCACAGGAGCAGCGCCGCGGTGAGCGCGCTGCACCACCACGGCAGCTGCGGCACCTGCGGCAGCACCACCCAGGCGATGACCCCCAGCAGGAACAGCGTGTCGCGCGTGTCGCGCGGCAGGGAGCGCAACCAGGTCAGCACAGCGCCAGCGCCTCCAGGCAACGGCGGCGGTGCGCTTCGCCGCTTTCGGGCCGGATCTCGACGCCGGGCAGGCGCAGGCCGTAGTCCAGGCCCAGCTTGTCGGCCTGCACCACCCAGGCCGCCAGGCGCGCGATGCGAGCCTCGCTGTCGTTGGGGCCGCAGCGGCTGAAGTCCAGCCACAGCTCGCGGCGCTGCGACTGCTGCGTGTCGCGGCTGACCAGCTCGTCGGACTTGGCGGCCTTCTTCCACACCACCAGCTTCAGCGGGTCGCCCCGGCGGTAGCCGCGCACGCCGTCGAACTCGCCCGCGTTCTGCACGCGCGAAGGGCCGGCGGTGCCGGGCCGCGGCTCGCCTTCGGGCAGCGGCGGCGGAAGCGGCTCGGGCGAGGGGTACACCAGCACCTGCGCGGCGGGCCGCCACACGGTCCACACGCGGAAGGTTCCCAGCGGAAAGCGCGTCTCCGCCGTCAGCGGCGGCACGTGGTGCAGGCCGCGGCGCTGCGGCTGGAAGGCGACGGAGACGGTGGCCGTGGATTGCCGCGGTACGTCGGTCCACGCCCAGCGGTCGTCGTGGTCGGCGTCCAGCACGGCCAGGCCGATGCCGAAGCGCGGCGACTTGCGTTCGTTGGTCAGCAGGATGCGCAGCGGCGCGTTCTGGCCGGCGAACACGGGATCGGGCGGCGACAGCGCCAGGGTCAGCCCGCGCAGCGTGGCGTGGCACACGTGCATGCCCACCACCGCGCTGCCCGCCAGCAGGAAGGTGAGCAGGTAGCCCAGGTTGAGCTGGTAGTTGATGGATGCGACCAGCAGCACCAGCAGCGTGGCCGCCAGCATCAGGCCGGGACGCGTGGGCAGGATGTAGACGTTGCGCTGCGTGAGCGTGAGGGTGTCCGACAGCGGCAGCCGCGCCTGCCACCAGGCGCGGAAGCGGCGCCGGATTTGCGCGAGCGGGTTCAGCATGACGAATGACGAATGACTCGGCTGCTGCGCAGCCGGGATGACTCTGTCATTCGTCATCGACGCCGAAGGCGAAGTCATTTGTCATCAGGGCAGTGCAACGGCTTCCATCATCGCCCGCACCTGCTCCACCGGCCCGCGGCCGGCGTCGCCCACCGGCACCAGGCGGTGCGCGATAGTCTGCGGCAGCACGGCCTGAACGTCGTCGGGCGCGACGTAGTCGCGGCCGGACAGCAGCGCCTGCGCCTTGGCCGCGCGCACCAGCGCGATGCCCGCGCGCGGCGACAGGCCCTGCAGGAACCAGCGGCCCGAGCGCGTGGCCGCCACCAGGTCCTGCACGTAGTTGAGCAGCGGCTCCGCCGCATGCACCTGCAGCACCTGGCGCTGCAGCCAGTCCAGGTCGATAGGCGTGAGCGTGTTGCGCATGCCCACCACCATGTCGCGGCGGTCCGCGCCGGCCAGCAGCTGCCGCTCGGCCTCGCGATCGGGGTAGCCCAGCGAGATGCGCATCAGGAAGCGGTCCAGCTGCGATTCGGGCAGCGCGAAGGTGCCCAGCTGGTCGTGCGGGTTCTGCGTGGCGATGACGAAGAACGGCGTGGGCAGCGCGCGCGTCTCGCCTTCCACCGTGACCTGCTTTTCCTCCATCGCTTCCAGCAGCGCGCTTTGCGTCTTGGGGCTGGCGCGGTTGATCTCGTCGGCCAGCAGCACCTGGGCGAAGATGGGGCCGGGGTGGAAGACGAACGCTTCTTTGCCGCGCTCGTACACCGACACGCCCGAGAGGTCGCTGGGCATCAGGTCGGCCGTGAACTGCACGCGCGAGAAATGCAGGCCGAACGCCCGTGCGAGCGCGTGCGCCAGCGTCGTCTTGCCCACGCCCGGCACGTCCTCGATCAGCAGGTGGCCGCCGGCGAGCAGGCACGCCACGCAATCGCGCACCTGGCCGGGTTTGCCCACGATCACCGTGTTAAGCTGGTCCAGCAGCGCCTTGAGTTTTTGTTGTGCTTCCATCAGGGGCATGACGTTAATCGAATTTTCGTGCCCGCCATCCCATGAGTGCGAACAAGACCGGGTATTTCAGCCACCCGTCGTGCCGCAAGCACGAGATGGGCCCCGGCCACCCGGAATGCCCGGAGCGGCTGGACGCGATCGACGACCGCCTGCTGGTCACCGGTGTCGCCGACGCGCTGGACCGCCGCCAGGCGCCGGCTGCCTCCCCGGCCGATCTGGAACTGGCGCACGACAAGCTGCACGTGGCCGCCATGCGGGGACTGAAGGAGGAACTGGCCGAGCAGGTGGCTGCCGGCGGCAGCGCCTACGCCCAGATCGACCCCGACACCGCGCTGAACGCCCACACCTGGGACGCCGCGCTGCATGCCGCGGGCGCCTCGCTGGCCGCGGTGGACGCGGTCATGGCGGGCGAGCTGGAGAACGCCTTCTGCGCCGTCCGCCCGCCCGGCCACCACGCCTGCCGCGACCACGCGATGGGGTTCTGCTTCTTCAACAACGTCGCCGTCGCCGCGCGCTATGCGCTCGACCGGCATGGGCTGCAACGCGTGGCCATCGTCGACTTCGACGTGCACCACGGCAACGGCACCGAGGACATCCTGGCGGGCGATCCGCGCGTGCTGATGGTGGGCTTCTTCCAGCACCCGTTCTACCCGTACAGCGGCGATCCGCCGGCGGCGGCCAACATGGCCAACTTTCCGGTGCCCGCGTACACGCGCGGCATGGCGATCCGCGAAATGATCGAGATGTTCTGGATGCCCAAGCTGGAAGAGTTCCAGCCCGAGATGGTGTTCATCAGCGCCGGCTTCGACGCGCACCGCGAGGACGACCTGGGCCAGCTGGGCCTGACCGAGCAGGACTACGCCTGGATCACCGGCCGCATCAAGGGCGTGGCCCGGCGTTTCTCGAAAGGCCGCATCGTTTCCACCCTGGAAGGCGGCTACAACCTGGACGCGCTGGGCCGCAGCGTCGAAGCGCATGTGCGCGTGCTGGCAGATTTGTGAGATGACAAATGACCTTGCCTTCGGCGTCGATGACAAATGAAGTCATCCCGGCCGCGCAGCGGCCAAGTCATTTGTCATTCGTCATTCGCCCTCGCGAGTGGAGGAAAGCTGATGAGTGACAACGATGCCCCCCTGCTGGTGAGCCGCGACGCGCGCGGCGTCGCCACGCTGACCATGAACCGCCCCGCGAACTTCAACGCGCTGGGCGAGGAGATGCTCGACGCGCTGCAGTCGGCGTTCGACCGCCTGGCCGGCGACGACCAGTTGCGCGCCGTGGTGATCGCCGCGGCCGGCAAGGCTTTCTGCCCCGGCCACAACCTGAAGGAAATGATCGCGCGGCCCGAGCTGGCCTACTACCAGCAGTTGTTCAACCGCTGCAGCCGCGTGATGCTGGCCATCCAGAAACTGCCGGTGCCGGTGATCGCGCGCGTGCACGGCATCGCCACCGCGGCAGGCTGCCAACTGGTGGCGCAGTGCGACCTGGCCGTGGCGTCCACCGACGCGAAGTTCGCCGTCAGCGGCGTGAACTTCGGCCTGTTCTGCGCCACGCCCAGCGTGCCGCTGTTGCGCAACGTCGCGCCCAAGCAGGCGATGGAGATGCTGGTCACCGGCGACTTCATCTCGGCCGACGAGGCGAAGCAGCGCGGCCTGGTCAATCGCGCCGTGGCGCCGGACCGGCTGGACGCCGAAGTCGAATCGCTGGTCGCCAGCATCCTGGCCAAGCCGCGCAAGGCGCTGGCCATGGGCAAGGACCTGTTCTACCGCCAGCGCGAGCTGGGCACCGAGGCTGCGTACCAGCTGGCTTCGCAGACCATGGCGGTGAACATGATCGACGGCTGCGCGCAGGAAGGCGTCGCCGCCTTCACCGAGAAACGCAAGCCGAACTGGTCCTGACCGCCGCGCGAATGAATCCGATCGAGAAACTGCTGCACGACCTGCAGCATCCGGGCATGCCCGTCGAAGTGGCCGTGCTGCTGGGCTGCCTGCTGGCCGCCTTCGGGCTCTGTCACGTGGTGGGGCGCCGGCACCGGCCCGATTCCGTCTGGTTCGGCCGCGGCATCGTGGACGGGCTGGCTTTCCCGCTGGTGGCGCTGGGCCTGACCTATGCCGCGGTGAAGATCGTCGCCGTGTGGCAGCCCGTGGTGCTGCTGAAGCTGGCCGTGCCGGTGCTGGTGTCGCTGGCGGGCATCCGCTTCATCGCTCGCGTGCTGGCCATCGCTTTCCCGCATTCGGCGATCGCGCGGCTGGTGGAGCGCGTGTTCTCCTGGCTGGCGTGGATCGCCGCGGTGCTGTGGGTGCTGGGCGTGCTGCCGCAGGTGCGCTCGGAACTGGACGACATCCACCTGGCCATCGGCAAGTCGCACATCAGCGTGCTGACGCTCATCGACGGCACGCTGTCGGCGGGCGTCATGCTGCTGGCCGCGCTGTGGATCTCGGCCGTGCTGGAAAAGCGCGTGCTGAACCAGGCGGTGCACGATCTGTCGCTGCGCAAGGTGGCTTCCAACGTCGTGCGCTCCGCGCTGCTGCTGGTGGGCGCGCTGTTCGTGCTGTCCGCCGTGGGCGTGGACCTGACGGCACTGTCGGTGCTGGGCGGCGCGCTGGGCGTCGGCCTGGGCTTCGGCCTGCAGAAGCTGGCGTCCAACTACGTCAGCGGCTTCGTCATCCTGTTCGAGCGCAGCCTGCGCATCGGCGACGTGGTGAAGGTGGACTCGTTCGAGGGCACGGTGGTCGACATCAAGACCCGCTACACGCTGATCCGGTCGGTGAACGGCCGCGAGTCCATCGTGCCGAACGAAAAGCTCATCACCGAGCGCATCGAGAACCTGACGCTCATCGACCCGAAGATGCTGCTGACCACCGACGTCGGCGTCGGCTACGACAGCGACGTCGGCCAGGTGATGCGCCTGCTGGTGGAGGCGGCCGCCAGCGCCGACGGCGTGATGCAGGACCCCGCGCCGGTGGCGCGGCTGGTGAAGTTCGGCGCCGACGCGCTGGAGTTCCACGTGCAGTACTGGATCCGCAACCCCACGGCGCAGGCCAACGTGCGGTCGCAGGTGAACCTGGCGCTGCTGGCGTCACTGCGCGCCGCGGGCATCGACATCCCGTACCCGCAGCGCGTGGTGCAGGTGCGCGGGCCGGTGGCCCTTCAGCCGCCCGAGCCCAGCCCCAGGTAGGTCGCGGCCACGCGCGGGTCGTGCATCAGCTCGGCGGCCGGGCCTTGCAGCGTGATGCGGCCGGTCTCCAGCACGTAGCCGTGGTCGGCCACCTGCAGCGCGGCGCGCGCGTTCTGTTCCACCAGCAGGATGCCCACGCCGCTGTCGCGCAGGCCCGAAATGATGCGGAAGATCTCGCGCACCACCAGCGGCGCCAGCCCCAGGCTGGGCTCGTCCAGCATCAGCAGCTTCGGCCGGGCCATGAGCGCGCGGCCGATGGCCAGCATCTGGCGCTCGCCGCCCGACAGCGTGCCGGCCAGCTGGCGCCGGCGTTCCTCCAGGCGCGGGAACAGGCGGAAGACCTCGGCCTGCGTGGCCTGCACGCCGCCTTCGCGCACGTCGGGGCGCACCCAGGCGCCCAGGCGCAGGTTGTCTTCCACGGTCATGGTGGCGAACAGCTCGCGCTTCTCGGGCACCAGGCTCATGCCGCGCCGCACGCGGGCTTCGATGGTGCCGCGCTCGTCGGCGCCGAGGAATTGCACGCTGCCTTGCGCGGCGGGCAGCACGCCCATGATGGCGTTGAGCAGGGTGGACTTGCCGGCGCCGTTGGGGCCGATGACCGTGACGATGCGGCCGGGGCCGACGTCCAGCGCGGCGCCGTCCAGCGCGCGCACCTGGCCGTAGTCGACGCAGAAATCGCTGACGCGAAGGATGGGCGCGTTCATTCCACGCTCCCCAGGTAAGCCTCGATCACCTTCGGGTCGCGCCGCACCTCGGCGGGCACGCCTTCGCAGATGCGGGTGCCGAAGTCCATCACCACCAGGCGGTCGACCAGGCCCATCACGAAATCCATGTCGTGTTCCACCAGCAGGATGCTCACGCCTTCACTGCGCAGCTGCCGCAGCAGCGCGGCCAGCGCCTGCTTTTCCTGGTGACGCAAGCCGGCGGCGGGTTCGTCCAGCAGCAGCAGGGCGGGGTCGGCGCACAGCGCGCGGGCGATCTCCAGGATGCGCTGCTGGCCCAGCGCCAGGCTGCCGGCTTCGCGCAGCGCGAGGCCGCCCAGGCCCACGCGATCGAGCTGCGCCTGGGCTTCGGCGAGAAGGCTGGCTTCTTCCTTGCGGTTGGTGCGCAGCACCGCCGGCACCCAGCCGTGGTGGCCGCGCAGATGCGCGCCGATGGCGACGTTCTCCAGCACGCTCATGGTCTTGAGCAGGCGCACGTGCTGGAAGGTGCGCGCCATGCCTTCGCGCGCCAGGGTGCGCGAAGCCTGGCCGTCGACGCGCCGGCCGAGGAAATGCACCTCGCCGCGCGTGAGCGGCAGCACGCCGCTCACCAGGTTGAACATCGTGCTCTTGCCGGCACCGTTCGGGCCGATCAGGCCAAGGATCTCGCCGGCCTTCAGCGTGAAGCTGACGTCGTTGACGGCGACCAGGCCGCCGAATTCCTTGCGCGCAGCCTTCACCTCGAGCACCACCTGGCCGGCCGCGGGCTGCGCGCGGCGCGGCAGCGGTTGCGCCAGATGGCGCACGCGCGCGCCGGTGGGCTCGGGCAATAGCGGGTGGTCCTTGCCGCGCCGGCGGCCGTGCACCGCGCGCAGCAGCAGCGGCCACAGCCCGCCGGGCGCGCGCTGCAGCAGCAGGATCAGCAGCGCGCCCAGAACGATGACTTCGAAGTTGCCGGTCTGCCCCAGCAGGCGCGGCAGGATGTCCTGCAGCCAGTCGCCCAGCACGGTGACGAGCACCGCGCCGGTGAGCGCGCCCCACACGGAGGACGCGCCACCGACCACCGCCATGAACAGATAACCGATGCTGGCGTTGATGCCGAAAGGCGTGGGGTTCACCGCGCGCTGCAGGTGCGCATACAGCCAGCCCGAGACCGCGGCGAGAACCGCGGCCAGCACGAAGGCGAGCAGGCGCATGCGGGCGGTGTGCACGCCCGACGATTCCGCCATGACCACGCCGCCGCGCAGCGCGCGGATGGCGCGGCCGGTGCGCGAGTCCAGCAGGTTCAGCACCGCGAGCACGCACAGTGCCACCGCGCCCCAGATCAGCAGGTACAGCCCGCGGCCCGATTCCACCTGCCAGCGGCCGATGGCGATGGGCGGGATGCCGGTGATGCCGTCGAACTTGCGCAGCACTTCCAGGTTGCCGAACAGGTAGAACAGGCTCAGTCCCCAGGCGATGGTGCCCAGCGGCAGGTAGTGGCCGGACAGCCTCATGGTGATCACACCGAGGGCGGATGCGCACAGCACCACGACGGCCAGGCCCGCGACGAGGCCCAGCCATGGCGAAGCATCGAACTGCGTGGTGAGCACGGCGGTGGCATAGGCGCCCAGGCCCACGAACGCGGCCTGGCCGAACGAAGTCATGCCGGCGATGCCGGTCAGCAGCACCAGGCCGAGCGCCACGAGCGCGGCCAGGCCGATGTAGTTGGCCAGCGTGATCCAGAACTCGGGCACGGGTGCGAAGGCCGCGAGGGCCATGCACGCCGCCCAGACCAGCAACCCGAGGCGGGCGGTGCGGGGCGTCTTCATTCCTCTTCGTCCTCCAGCAGGCCGTGGCCGGCGAGCGAACGCCAGGCGAGCACGGGGACGATGAGCGTGAAGACCAGCACTTCCTTGTACGCGCTGGCGGCGAACGAGGCGTAGGCCTCGATCAATCCGACCAGCAGTGCACCCGCGGCGGCGACCGGGTAGCTGGCGAGGCCGCCGATGATGGCCGCGACGAAACCTTTCAGCCCGATGAGGAAGCCCGAGTCGTAGTACAGCGTGGTCACCGGTCCGATCAGCACGCCCGAGAACGCGCCGATCAGGCCGGCGAGCAGGAAAGCCAGCTGGCCGGTGCGCGCGACCTCGATGCCCATGAGCTGGGCGCCGAGGCGGTTGACGGCGGTGGCCTGCAGCGCCTTGCCCGGCAGCGTGCGGGCGAAGAAAAGCGACAGCGCCGCCATGATCAGCAGCGAAGCGCCGATGACCGACAGGCCTTGGCCGGTGAGCATCAGCGGACCCACTTCGATGCGCAGGTCGGAGAAGGACTGCGAGCGCACGCCTTCCGCGCCGAACATCACCAGGCCCAGGCCCAGCAGCATGAAGTGGGCGGCGACCGAGACGATCAGCAGCACCAGCACGCTGGCGTTCGCCAGCGGCTCATACGCCAGGCGGTACATCATGGGACCCAGCGGCGCCACGATGGCCAGCGTCAGCGCGGCCTGCGCGGGCAGCGGCAGCGACTGCAGCGGCAGGAACCAGGTGAGCGCCAGGATGGCCAGCGGCAGCACCAGGTTCGCGAGCAGGGAACGCACGAGCTGCCCGGGCGCCTGCTGCGCGCGGCGGGGGCCGAACGCGCCCCACAGGTCCTTCGCGAGGACGGCGAGCCCGGTGATGGCGAGCAGCCAGGCGGTGGCGGGGCGCTGCCCGGCCTGCATCGCGGCGATGGTGAGCGCGCCGTACGCGACCAGCTCACCCTGCGGGATGAAGATGACGCGCGTGACCGCGAACACCAGCACCAGGCCGACGGCGAGCAGCGCGTAGACCGCGCCGGTGGTGATGCCGTCCTGGGCCAGGATCAGCGCTATCGATGCGTCCATGAAGGCTCAACGTGACAACGGGCGCTGCCTGCACGGCAGCGCCCGCTGCTGGGGAAGGAAAGCGCGAGCTTACTGCGCCAGTTTCCAGGTGCCGTTCTGGATGACGACCATCACGCGCGCGCGCTGGTCGAAGCCCATGTGGTCGGTCTTGCTCATGTTCATCACGCCGTGCGTGGTGACCAGTTCCTTGATGCCTTCCAGCGAGTCGCGCAGCGCGCGGCGGAACTCCTTGGTGCCGGGCTGGGCCTTCTTCAGCGCCTCGGGCACGGCGCGCTGCAGCATCAGGTAGGTGTTCCACGCGTGGGCCGAGAACGAGTTGGCCGTGCCCGGCGGGTACTTGCTGTCGTGCAGCTTGATGAAGTCGAGCGAGACCTTCTTGATCGGGTTGCTGTCGGGCAGCTGCCTGGCCACCACGAACGGGCCGGCGGGCAGGAAGGCGCCCTCGATGTCCTTGCCGCCCACGCGCAGGAAGTCGTCGTTGATCACGCCGTCGGTGAAGTAGATCTTGCCCTTGTAGCCGCGCTCCTTGAGCGCCTTGGCGGGCAGGGCGGCCGGCGTGCCCGAAGCCGCGATCATGATCGCGTCGGGGTTGGCAGCGACCAGCTTGAGCACCTGGCCCGTGACGCTGGTGTCGGTGCGCGCGTAGCGCTCCGAAGCCACCACGGTGATCTTGCGCACCGGCGCGAGCTTGCCGAACTCGCTGATCACGCCTTCGCCGTACGCGTCGTTGAAGCCGATCAGGCCGACGGTCTTGATGTTGTTGTTGGCCATGTGCTCGGACATGGCGGTCATCATGTGGGCGTCGTTCTGCGGCGTCTTGAAGACCCAGAAGCGCTTGGCGTCGACGGGGTCGACGATGCGCAGCGACGAGGCGATGGCGATCATCGGCGTCTCGGACTCGGCGGCGACGTCGATCATGGCCAGGCTGTTGGGCGTGATGGACGAGCCGAGGATCACGTCGACCTTGTCCTCCGACACGAACTTGCGGGTGTTCTTCACCGCGGCCACCGGGTCGGACGCGTCGTCCAGCACGATGTAATCGACCTTCTTGCCCGCGATCTCGCGCGGCATGATGGCGAACACGTTGCGCTCGGGGATGCCCAGCGACGCGGCCGGGCCGGTGCTGGAGATGCTGACGCCCACCTTGATCTGGGCCAGGGCCGGCAGCGCCGCCAGGCCGAAGGCCGCGGCCAGCAGGAGCTTCTTTGCAGTCATGGGAAACCTCGTTCGTATGCGACGCCGCACTGTACGGTCGCGCCCGCCCCGCACTGGTCCAGACTTTCCCGAATTCGCCGACCGTACGGTCGGCTCAATGTCATCCCAAGGACAAAAGAACTTGCGGATGAGCCCGCGCTGCCTCGGCGCCTGCCTATAATCAAAAACGAACGACCGTTCTTTTTTCTCCGGCATCTTCGCCATTGGCGGCATAGAATTTCCGGTTTACGTAAACGTCAACTCGCCCCCTTTTAGGAGCTCCCCTGATGAAGGTTCTCGTCCCGGTGAAGCGGGTGGTGGACTACAACGTGAAGGTCCGCGTCAAGTCGGACAACACGGGTGTGGACATCGCCAACGTGAAGATGAGCATGAACCCGTTCGACGAGATCGCGGTCGAAGAGGCGGTCCGCCTGAAGGAGAAGGGCGTGGCCACCGAGGTCATCGCCGTTTCGTGCGGCGTGCAGCAGTGCCAGGAAACCCTGCGCACCGCCATGGCCATCGGCGCCGACCGCGGCATCCTGGTGCAGACCGACGAGGAACTGCAGCCGCTGGCCGTCGCCAAGCTGCTGAAGGCGCTGGTCGACAAGGAGCAGCCCGGCCTCATCATCCTGGGCAAGCAGGCCATCGACGACGACGCCAACCAGACCGGCCAGATGCTGGCCGCGCTGGCCGACCTGCCGCAAGCCACCTTCGCTTCCAAGGTGGAAGTGGAAGGCGACAAGGCCAAGGTCACGCGCGAAGTGGACGGCGGCCTGGAGACCATCTCCATCTCGCTGCCGGCGGTGGTGACCACCGACCTGCGCCTGAACGAGCCGCGCTACGTCACGCTGCCCAACATCATGAAGGCCAAGAAGAAGACGCTGGACACGGTGACCCCCGCCGACCTGGGCGTCGACGCCAAGCCGCGCCTGAAGACGCTGAAGGTGTCGGAGCCGCCCAAGCGCGGCGCGGGCGTGAAGGTGCCGGACGTCGCGACGCTGGTGAGCAAGCTGAAGAACGAAGCCAAAGTGATCTGAATGACGAATGACCGCGCGCTTCGCTGCGCATGACGAATGACCGTCATTCGTCATTGAGCGAAGCGAAGTCATTCGTCATCGAACAAGGAACAACATGACCGCCCTCGTCATCGCCGAACACGACAACGCGTCCATCAAGGCCGCGACCCTCAACACCGTCACCGCGGCCAAGGCCTGCGGCGGCGACGTCCACGTGCTCGTGGCCGGCCACAACGCGGGCGAAGCCGCCAAGGCCGCCGCGCAGATCGCGGGCGTGGCCAAGGTGATCCACGCCGACGGCGAACCGCTGGCACACGGCCTGGCCGAGAACGTGGCCGCGCAGGTGCTGGCCATCGCCGGCAACTACAGCCACATCCTGTTCCCGGCCACCGCCGGCGGCAAGAACGTCGCGCCGCGCGTGGCGGCCAAGCTGGATGTCGCGCAGATCAGCGACATCACCAAGGTCGATTCGCCCGACACCTTCGAGCGTCCCATCTACGCCGGCAACGCCATCGCCACGGTGCAGAGCGCCGACGCGGTGAAGGTGATCACCGTGCGCACCACGGGCTTCGACGCCGCTGCCGCCACGGGTGGCAGCGCGGCCGTCGAAACCACCGGCGCTTCCGCCGACAGCGGCAAGAGCAGCTTCGTCGGTCAGGAGATCGCCAAGAGCGACCGTCCCGAGCTGACTGCCGCCAAGATCGTCGTCTCGGGCGGCCGCGCGCTGGGCTCGGCCGAGAAGTTCCAGGAAGTGATGACGCCGCTGGCCGACAAGCTGGGCGCCGCCATCGGCGCTTCGCGTGCCGCGGTGGACGCGGGCTATGCGCCCAACGACCTGCAGGTCGGCCAGACCGGCAAGATCGTCGCGCCGCAGCTGTACGTGGCCGCCGGCATCTCGGGCGCCATCCAGCACCTGGCCGGCATGAAGGACTCCAAGGTGATCGTCGCGATCAACAAGGACCCCGAAGCGCCGATCTTCAGCGTGGCCGACTACGGGCTCGAGGCCGACCTGTTCCAGGCCGTGCCGGAACTCGTGAAGGCGCTTTGAGCGCATGACAAATGACGCGGCTGCGCCGCATGACCTCGACGTTCCGTCTCGATGACGAAATGACGGGGGTATGCGGCGCAGCCGCGTCATTGACGCCGCGCAGCGGCGAGGTCATTGAGCGAAGCGAAGTCATTCGTCATCTGGAGACACCATGAGCTACCGCGCCCCCGTCAAGGACATGCTGTTCGACATCCGCCACCTGGCGGGCATCGACGAGATCGCGAAGCTGCCCGGCTTCGAGGAAGCCGGCTTCGACACCGCCCAGGCCGTGCTCGAAGAGTGCGCGAAGTTCAACCAGGAAGTCGTCGCGCCGCTGAACGTGGCCGGCGACGAGAACCCGTCCAGCTGGAAGGACGGCCAGGTCACCACCACGCCGGGCTTCCAGGACGCGTACAAGCAATACGCCGAAGGCGGCTGGCAGGGCCTGCAGCACCCGGCGGACTTCGGCGGCCAGGGCCTGCCCAAGACCATCGGCGCGGCCTGCGTCGAGATGCTGAACTCGGCCAACCTCAGCTTCGCGCTGTGCCCGCTGCTGACCGACGGCGCCATCGAGGCGCTGCTGACCGCGGGCTCCGACGAACTGAAGGCCACCTACCTCGAGAAGCTGGTGAGCGGCGAGTGGACCGGCACCATGAACCTCACCGAGCCGCAGGCCGGCAGCGACCTGGCGCTGGTGCGCACGCGCGCCGAGCCGCAGCCCGACGGCACGTACAAGGTCTTCGGCACCAAGATCTTCATCACCTACGGCGAGCACGACCTCACGAAGAACATCGTGCACCTGGTGCTGGCGCGCGTGCAGGGCGCGCCCGAAGGCGTGAAGGGCATCAGCCTGTTCGTCGTGCCCAAGTTCCTGGTGAACCAGGACGGCACGCTGGGCGCACGCAACGACGTGCACTGCGTGAGCATCGAGCACAAGCTGGGCATCAAGGCCTCGCCCACCGCGGTGCTGCAGTACGGCGACCACGGCGGCGCCATCGGCTACCTCGTGGGCCAGGAGAACCGCGGCCTGGAGTACATGTTCATCATGATGAACGCCGCCCGCTACGCGGTGGGCGTGCAGGGCATCTCGGTGGCCGAGCGCGCGTACCAGAAGGCCGTGGAGTACGCGAAGGACCGCGTGCAGTCGCGGCCGGTGGACGGCTCCATCGCCGCCAGCGCGCCCATCATCCACCACCCCGACGTCAAGCGCATGCTGATGACCATGCGCGCGCTGACCGAAGGCTGCCGCGCGATGGCCACCGCGGCCGCGGCGGCGTACGACGCCGCGCACCACCATCCCGACGCGGAAGTGCGCAAGCAGAACCAGGCTTTCTACGAGTTCATGGTGCCGCTGGTGAAGGGCTACAGCACCGAGATGAGCCTGGAAGTCACCTCGCTGGGCGTGCAGGTGCACGGCGGCATGGGCTTCATCGAGGAGACCGGCGCGGCGCAGTATTACCGCGACGCGCGCATCCTGCCCATCTACGAAGGCACGACCGCCATCCAGGCCAACGACCTGGTGGGCCGCAAGACGGCGCGCGACGGCGGCCAGATGGCCCGCGCCATCGCGGCACAGGTGGAGAAGACCGAAGGCGAACTGGCCAAGCGCAACTCCGTCGCCGCCAAGGCGGTGCTCAAGCGCCTGTCCGCCGCGCGCAAGGCCTTCACCGATGCCGTGGACTTCATCGCCTCGCAATCCAAGGGCAACCCCAACGCCGCTTTCGCGGGCTCGGTGCCTTACCTGCTGCTGGCGGGCAACCTGGTGGCGGGCTGGCAACTGGCGCGATCGCTGCTGGTGGCCGAGGACCTGGCGGCCAAGGGCGAGGACAAGGCTTTCATGGAAGCCAAGATCGCCACCGCCCGCTTCTATGCCGAGCACATCCTGGCCCGTGCCTCGGGCCAGCGGGACGCCATCGTCGAAGGCGCCGAGAGCGTCACCGCCCTGTCGCTGGAGGCTTTCTGAGCATGCGCCAACTGCCCGCCGCCCTGAGCAAGCTCGCGCTGCCCGTCATCGGCTCGCCGCTCTTCATCATCAGCAACCCCAAGCTCGTCATCGAGCAGTGCAAGGCCGGCATCGTCGGCTCGATGCCGGCGCTGAACGCGCGCCCGGCGTCGCAGCTGGACGAGTGGCTGCACGAAATCACGGAAACGCTGGCCGCCCACAACCGCGCGCACCCGGACAAGCCGGCCGCGCCTTTCGCCATCAACCAGATCGTGCACAAGAGCAATGACCGGCTCGAGCACGACATGGAGATGGCGGTGAAGTACAAGGTGCCGGTGATCATCACGTCGCTGGGCGCGCGCACCGACGTCAACGATGCCATCCATTCGTACGGCGGCATCGTGCTGCACGACATCATCAACAACACCTTCGCGCACAAGGCGGTGGAGAAGGGCGCCGACGGCCTGATCGCGGTGGCGGCCGGCGCCGGCGGCCACGCGGGCGTGAAGAGCCCGTTCGCGCTGATCCAGGAGATCCGCCAGTGGTTCGACGGCCCGCTGGCGCTGTCCGGCTCCATCTCCACCGGCGGCGCCGTGCTGGCCGCGCAGGCGATGGGCGCCGACTTCGCGTACATCGGCTCGGCCTTCATCGCCACGCAGGAGGCGCGCGCCACCGATGCCTACAAGCAGGCCATCGTCGACGGCAGCAGCGACGACATCGTGTACTCCAGCCTGTTCACCGGCGTGCACGGCAACTACCTGGCGCCGTCCATCCGCAACGCGGGCCTGGACCCGGCCAACCTGCCGGAGAGCGACCCGAGCAAGATGAATTTCGGCGGCGGCGACAGCGCCAAGAAAGCCTGGAAGGACATCTGGGGCTGCGGCCAGGGCATAGCCGCCGTCACCTCCGTGAGCAGCACAGCCGACTACGTCGCGAAGCTGAAGCGCGAGTACGAGGACGCGAAGCGGCGGTTGGTGGCCTGAGGAATACGGACTCCCTTACGCGAAGTTCGCAGAGGGAGCGCAGAGGACGCAGAGCAAGCAAAGAAGACTTGTAAGGTTTTCCCTCTGCGATCTCTGCGTCACCTCCGCGGACTCTGCGTAAAGGAGTCCGCTCCCGTTTTCATTCCGCCCCGTAACTCAGCGCCGTCGCTCGTCCCCAGAACACCCGGTACATGAAGATCGTGTAGACCACGATCGCCGGCAGCGTGATCGCCACGCCGATGAAGATGACCACCAGCGACTTGTGCGCGCTGGCGGCCTGCCAGACGGTCATGCGGTCGATCACGATGTACGGGAACAGGCTGTACGCCAGGCCCAGGAAAGCCATCACGAAGATCAGCACGGTGCTGGCGAAAACGATCCAGCCGTAACCCGCCTGCACGATCTCGCGCTTGTTCGCCACGTGCCACGTCGCGTACAGCGCGGCGGCGCAGGCCACCGGGATGGGCAGCAGCCCGATCAGCGCCGGCAGCGTGAACCAGCGGTTGAACACGGTGGGGCTCACGGCCGGCGTCGACAGCGAGATGGCCAGCAGCGCCAGCCCCATCGGCCAGAACACCTTGCGCGACCAGCGCACCGCCTTGGCCTGCAGCTCGTCGCCGGTCTTCATGATCAGCCAGCCCGCGCCCAGCATCGCGTACGCGGTGGGCAGCGTCAGCGCGATCAGCGCGGCAAAAGCCAGCGACCAGGGGCCCATGTCAAAGCCCGTGAGATAGCTGCCCAGCATCCAGCCTTGCGCCATGGCGGCCATCAGCGAGCCGAGGGCGAAGAGGCGGTTCCACAGCGCCTTGCGCGCGGCGTGCGCCTTGACGCGGAAGTCGAACGACACGCCGCGCAGGATCAGCCCGATCAGCATCACCGCCACCGGCAGGTACAGGTGCGTGAGCACCAGGCTGTGCGCGCGCGGGAAAGCCACCAGCAGCACGCCCACGCCCAGCACCAGCCAGGTTTCGTTGGCGTCCCAGAACGGGCCGATGCTGGAAACCATCACGTCCTTCTCGTCGTCCCGCGCGAAAGGCAGCAGCAGGCCGACGCCGAGGTCGTAGCCGTCCAGCACCACGTAGGCGAGCAGCGACAAACCCATCACCGCCATGAACACCAGCGGCAGCAGGGTAGGCCAGTTGTATTCCATGGTGCGCTCCTTCAGGCGGGGCCGCCGATGGGCATGGCGGTCTTCGGGCTTTGCGGCGTTTCGGCGGTCGGCTGCGCGGGGTGCGTGCTCATGTACGCCAGCACGAAGACATACGCGAGCAGCAGGAACACGTAGACGAACAAGTACGCGAGCAGCGTGGACAGCACCATCCCGGGCGGATGGTCCGCCACCACGTCGGCCGTGCGCAGCACGCCGTACACGATGAAAGGCTGGCGCCCGATCTCGGTGACCCACCAGCCCGCCAGCGTGGCCACCCAGCCGGCGAAGGTCATGCCGGCCAGCACCCACAACTGGGGGCGCGACCAGGGCAGCGCCGAATCCCGCTTGCGGTGCCGCCACAGCGCGAGCGCGCACCACCAGGAGACGGCCAGCATCAGCACGCCCATGCCGACCATCACTCGGAAGCTCCAGAACACCGGCGCCACGGGTGGGTGCGCGTTCGGGAATTCGTTCAGGCCCTTGAGTTCCGCTTCCGGGTCATGCGCGAGGATGACGCTGGCGAGGCCCGGCACCTGGATGGCGTAGTCGGTGCGGCCTTCCTTTTCGTTGGGCCAGCCGAACAGCGTCAGCGGCGCATGCTTCTCCGTGTGCCAGATGCCTTCGATGGCGGCGATCTTGGCCGGCTGGTGCTGCAGCGTGTTCAGGCCGTGCATGTCGCCGGCCACGATCTGCAGCGGCACCGCGATGGCCGCCACCGTCACCGCGGTGCGCAGCGCCTTCGCGGTGCCGCCGTTCTGCGCCTGGCGCAGGTACTGCCAGGCGGACAGGCCCGCGATCAGGAACGAAGCCGTGATGGTCGACGCCAGCAGCTTGTGCGCCAGGCGGAACGGGAATGAGGGGTTGAAGACGATGGACACCCAGCTGTCCGCGTGCATCACGCCGTCGATGATCTTGTAGCCCGCCGGCGTCTGCATCCACGAGTTCAGGCTGAGGATCCAGAACGCCGACAGCGTGGTGCCGCCCGCCACCATCAGCGAAGCGAGCAGGTGCACCCGGTCCGACACGCGCGAGCGGCCGAACAGCATGATCCCGAGGAAGGTCGCTTCCAGGAAGAAAGCCGTCAGCACTTCATAGCCGAGCAGCGGGCCGGCGATGTTGCCGGCCTTCTCCATGAAGCCCGGCCAGTTGGTGCCGAACTGGAAGCTCATGGTGATGCCCGACACCACGCCCAGCGCGAAGGTGAGGGCGAACACCTTGGTCCACAGGTAGTAGGCCTCTTCCCAGTGCCTGGCTTCCTCGGTGCCGTGCGCGCGGTTGTTGCGCATGCGGAAGTACACCAGGAACCAGGCCAGCGCGATGTTGATGGTCGGGAACAGGATGTGGAAGCTGATGTTGGCAGCGAACTGCATGCGCGAAAGCAGCAGGGTGTCCATGCGTCACTCCTTCGTGCGGCCGGCCGATTTGCCGGTCATGCGGTCCTTGAACTCGAGCACCTTGGTCACCGTGGCGCCCATCCCCATCAGCTGCATCGCCGTTTCGGGCGCGAGCTTCTGCACGTCGTCGAACCAGGTCATCAGGCGGTCGATCAGGCCGTGCATCTGGCGCATGCGCTCCTGCGCGTGGCGGTCGGCTTCGTTCACCGGGTCCTGCAGCAGCGCCATGCGAAGCATCGACAGCGTGGGCTCGATCTCGCGCCGGCGCCTTTCCTCGGCCAGCACGCGGAAGATCTCCCACACGTCCTGCGGCGCTTCGAAGTATTCGCGCCGGTCGCCGGGCTGGTGTTTCAGCCGCACCAGCCGCCACGACTGCAGCTCCTTCAGGCCCATGCTCACGTTGGAGCGCGAGAACTCCAGCGCTTCGGCGATCTCGTCGGCGTTCAGCGAGCGCTCGCTGATGAAGATCAGCGCATAGATCTGGCCGACCGTGCGGTTGATGCCCCAGCGGCTGCCCATCTCACCGAAGTGGGACACGAACTCCCGCGAGAGCGGTGGCAGGTGGTCTTGCAGTGACATGGAGCAATTCTGCCTGAGTTTTCAGAAAGTTTTGAAAATTCAGGATTCATTGATGAGTGCATGACGTTGGATGCTGTATGAAAATACAGTTCATGGAGTATCAGCGAGTCCCCGTCGAGGCGATCAAGGGCCGGGGCACGGCCACCCGCCATCCGCACCGGTTCGAGCGCGATGCCCGCGAGGCTTTCGACGATGGCTGGGAGGGCGAAGACGAGGATGGCGCGCTGCCGCCGAAGACCGAAGTGATCTGGGAAACGCCCAAGTCCGTGCTGGGCGACGTCGATTCGCCCGACGTGTACTTCGAGCGTTCGCTCAACCCGTACCGCGGTTGCGAGCACGTTATGTGGCTTAAGAATCCACTCCACCTGGCGAGCTGATTCTTCGGTTTCTTTCTATCCGGCTGTTCCTTGGTCAGGCGGGGTGGAACAGCCGCCTTAGCGGCTGTGGAACCTCGCAATGCAGCTTCCGTTAGACGCACACTGCCGGCCCTAGCATGGCCTCTCCTAGGGCTGCCCTCGAAGCTTCACTGGCCTGGTCCCGGGAAATTTGGCGGCCTTGATTTTTCGCACAATGTGCGCGCACAATGTGCGCCATGCAGCAGAACGAGCAAGAGCAGCGCCGGTGGCGATTGACCGCCGTCATCGACCGGCACTTCGGGCGTGACAACGACCTTATAGCCAGCGTCATCCGTGAGAAGACGGGCGGGAAGGTGTCTGAGCGCACCGTCCAGGCATGGCTCATAACGCCGGGCCGCAAGAGCAGCCGCAACTGCCCGGAATGGGCGGTCAAGGCACTGGAGGACTACGTCGCTGACCCTGCAAACAGCGAGAGCCTTAAGCGCTACGCGGCAAGGCGGGAGGTTGCGGCATCCGAGGAGTGGAAGTCGCCGCTCGCGTGGAGCGACCGAGTTCGCCGCGAGAAGGCAGTCGACCTGGCCACTACGACCTTGGAAGTCGAGGCCAGACGGCAACGTGCCTGGCAGGAGGCCGGCGGAGCGCAGATAGGCACGATGTCGTTCGAGCTGGAGCGCCGGTTGGACGCGGAACTCCATTCACACAGGCGAGTGCTCTCGGCGCTAAACCAAGCGATGCGCACCGCTACCAACTTCGATGAATTCAAGGCGAAGTTCGACGAGGAGGTCAGAGGGGCGGAGCTCCAAGACTTCTTCGTGGGTGAGGCTCGACGCGCCATTGAGAGTGGCTCGGAGGAGTTCGCCATGCCTGACGCGGTCATTGAGCAGCCAAGTACTGGCAAAGCGCACACCTAACAACGGGCGAAGCAGTCGCGTTCGAACCAGGCGTCCCTTCAACTTGGGGAGTCCAAGTGCTGGTCGAGCCGCTAGGCTGCGTGCATGCAAAGTGAGCCCCTTGCCTGGCGGGGACTGCAAAGCAGTCGATTCAACCTGCGCGAACGCGCGCTACGTTGGCGCCGCCGACAAAGTCAGCTCTTGGCGAGGCGGGCGCTGTTGGCGGCGGCTGGAGCGGCATTGGTGCCAAGCCTGAGGAAGTGACGCGGCGCTCGAGCCGCATGCAAGTTCTTGCGCGCAAGCACCGCCATAGAATCCAGCCCACCTCAGATGTCCTGAGGTCAAAGCAACTCGAGAAAACAATGGCAACTGCAAAGAAGTCCAAGCCCACCGTCAAGAAGACTGCCGTGCGCGCCGGCGCGAAGTCCAAAGCCGCTCCCAAGGCCGCCAAGTCCGCCAAGCCGGCAGCTGCACCGATGAAGCCAATCAAGGAAGCCTTCAACAAGACTGGGCTCACCTCCCATTTGGCCGAGACGTCTGGCGTTGAGCCCAAGGCTGTCAAGGCTGTCATGGCTGCCCTGGAAGCAACCGTTCTTGCGTCCGTGAACAAGAAGGGCGCCGGCGCTTTCGTGCTGCCCGGCCTACTGAAGGTGACGGCGACCGCCGTGCCGGCCAAGAAGGAGCGCAAGGGTATCAATCCCTTCACGAAGGAAGAGACCATCTTCAAGGCCAAGCCCGCCACGACCAAACTGAAGGTGCGGCCGCTGAAGAAGCTCAAGGACGCAGCGCTCTAAGGCGCCGATGTCAGATGGAACGGCCGCTTCGTGCGGCCGTTTTGCATGGCATACGACCGCGGCGTGTCGTTGCGAAACCCTCAATCAGGTAGCCGCAAGCGGTACAAGGTGGACTGCGTCGAGAAGGCCGCGCATCATCTCGGCGACAGGAGCTTATAAAGTCAATGAGAGTGCCTGCGTTTGGTGAGGAGGAACTTTTCATCCACCGCTTTCCGCAGGACATGCCTCCTGGCGAGCAGCTTGCTGTCACCCTGAATGACCTGAGGGGCGGGCTCCTGAACGTTCGTGGCCTGGAGGTGACCCTTCCCAAGAAACCTTCGCAGCCTCGCCAAAAGCGCTTCACCAGACTTGAGCTGGATTTCCCGTTCAAGGTGGCTGCCCAGGAACTCCACATCAATCTGACAACATCCGAGGTGAGCGTCTTCGGGCGAATTCACTCCTCGCTTTTCTTGGCGTCGCAGTCCCTCACGCCCTCGAGTTCCACACTGACCACGTACTACGAGCGCGGGAGCAAGGAGAAAGTCCTGCATGCGTACTACCAAGGGTCGGGACCTGCGTGCATGCGAATTGAGAAGGTGCTGAGGGACTACGACCAGCTGTACTGCATCGACACCAACAGCATGACGCTCCAGAACGGGCATCGCGTTGCCGTGACGACAGCCATCCACTCGGTCGCCAAGAAGATGGGCGACAACGCGACCTTCATCAGCTCAGACATGTACTACCAGGACACCGCCATCGACCCGGTCGGCAATCCGGAGCTGGCAGGCATTTGGACGTTCCTGCGCAACCTGAAGGCGCGCACCCAAGGCCAACCTGCGATGAAGACGCTGCTCATCACGGACACGGAGTACGGCAAGGTAAAGGGCTGGAACCAGCGAACGATTCCGTTCTTCGGCGAGGAGGTGCTGCCTGAGGGCTTCGACATCTTCTACGCGACGTCTGATGCTGGAACTGATGAATTCATGCCCAACCGACTAATGAAGGCATGCGACAACCTCTCCACGCAAGTCCTCAGGCAGCTCTACGCCGGCAAGTGAAGGTGCCAGTTCACGACCAGAGCGGGCGCATCGAGGCTGCAGCCAGATAAAAAGGCTCGCCTACACGGGTGTCCATCAAGAGGCACCCCATGCAATCTGACTTCCCGGCGGTCGACGAGCTCTCAGCGTCCAAGACGCGCATCCACTTCAACCTAGGCACCATCGGCCGCATCGAGAGCCATCAGGTCGGCCGTCTCGGCCCCTCGGTGCTGCCAACGCAAGCCTTCTACGGCGCGCTTGTTGACCGCAATCCCGGCTTGCCCAGGCCAGGGCGCGACTTGGAGGCCAAGCTGCTGCGGGTGCCAGGCGGCTTGCCGCTAGTCCTCCTTGGCGCGCTGCACCACGGCTGCATGGCGTACTACGGCATCTTCGACCCGCAGGAGCGGACAGTTCGTTCGAGCTTGGCGTTTGCCTGCAGCAAGGGCCGCCTGGAGCTTGGCTTCGCGGTACCCGGTAAAACGTTCTGGACGGCGATGTTCCTCGATGCGCCGGTTCAAGAACGGCTGACGGCGCTACTCGCCAAGCATGGCTCCCAGCATGGCCGCAGCTCCTCGCGCGACCAGTCTTGGCGAGACCAACTTGGGCTGCTTCTCCTCGGCTTGCCGTCGCTCCTTGCCGAGGCCGAGCCGGAGGCGGTCGGGTGCGCTCACCACTCAGTCATCTTGTTCTCCGGTGACCGAGCGGCGCACCGAGCGCGCTTGGAGCGAGGCTGGCCCTGAAAGCAGGCTGACTAGCCGCCGGTAAGCAGCTGCTCGACCGTCGTTCCTAGAGCTCCCGCAAGCCTGGCCAGGGTATTGAGCGCTGGATTGCGGGTGCCAGTTTCGATGGCTGCGATGACGGACCTGGGGACGCCGCTGGCGGCTGCCAGCTCCTCTTGGCTCAATCCGTGGCCTAGCCGCACGCACACGAGGTTAGCGGGCAGGACCTCTGCAGCCAGCACTGCTGCGCTCTGGCGTGGCGCCAGGTGTGGGCCAACCAAGGAGCTGGTCTGCACCCCCAGGCCGGTCGCCAAGGCTTCCAAGGTGCCGAGGGAGACGCCTGGGAAGGAGCCGTCCTGAATCCGCTGGATGGTGCGCCGGTCGACCTGACTTTGCTGGCTGAGCACCCTCGTGCTCCAGTTCGAGCGCGCCCGCGCCTCCCGCAAATTGGCGGCAAGCGCCTCCAGGAGGGTCTCTAAATTGGCAGCTTCGGGGTGCTTCTGGCTCGGCACCCCTGAAGTGTTTTAGCGGCGAAACTCGGGGTGGCGGCGTTTGAGAGACAATTGCGCCACTATTTTTTAGGAGGTGCCTGTGTTCGTGACCCTGCCGCAGTTTCATCATCCGGTCCTGGATGCCGCGGCCTCCGGCCAGCAGCACTGGAGTGCCGTGGTCGCATCGTTCCCGCTCCAGCCCTGGTGGTACCTGTTCGTCTACGAGGCCAAGTACCTTGACACTCGCATCAACAACACCATGCTGGTCAGCTGGGAGGAGTTGCTGATACGGGTTCTGGGGTCCGTCCCCGCAACGGACCATAGAGCTCTCTACCGCGTCGAACTTGGTGAGGCCGGGGACTTGGTGTTCAAGAGTGTTCAGGCGCTCTGGGCGCCGTCCTCGTCCGAGGCTGAAGCTTGCGTTGGAGCGGTGTTCCGCTTCGACGGGAATTCGGAGTTGCTCGGGGCGGACTTGCGACCAGTCTCAGAGCTCGAGCGGAGGTCGGTTGTGTTCTGGGCAGGACCGCGCACCAGCGAGAGTGGCCCAGAGATGCGTTGACTGGTCTGACGGGTGGAAATCTTGCCTCGAGGCAAACCGAGGGTTTGTCCAAACGATTCAGAAAGGTTGCGCCAGCGGATTAACAAAGCCTGAGGTCTTCGTCGTGCGAGGTCCAGTCGGCCGGTTATCGCGATAGGCGAGGCCGGGAGCTTAGTCAGCGGAACACTCGCGAAGGCTTCATCGCGCGTCTTCTTCACTCCCCCTTCGGAGAGGTCTCAGCTCCACCTTAGAAGAGGCGGCTGGTGACTGCCGTTGCGCCCAAACTCCAGAGGCCAAGGAGCAATCATGGACCAACCAATCCGGGCCAAGCGTGGTTTCGCCGCGCTCACTGCAGAAGCGATGCGCGCAATCGCCTCCAAAGGCGGCAAGGCAGCTCATGCATCAGGCCGTGCTCATGTCTTCACCACGGCGGAAGCGAAGTCCGCTGCTCGCAAGAGCGTCGAGGCGCGCAGCCGGCGCGCGCTAGCGTCTCAGGCGCCATAGGCGGTCTGGCGATGCGAGGCGGGCCTGCGGCGAAAGCTTCTCAGAACTAGCGTCGATGGGAATTCGACCGTGACGCCATCTGCTCTCGCCGGGGAGAGGTTTCTCGCCCACGCAGTTCTGAGAGCTCGGCCCCCTCACTTCCGACCTGCTCGGACTGGTCGTGGCGGCGTATGCCCTGAGGCGCATGTTCGCTAGCCCTCGATTTGAGAAGCCAGTCTGCGCAGCTTGGCAGCAACCCACGCGGCGAAGCCCCGGCGGGCGGCTTCAGCTGGCTGGTCAAGCTCTTGGTGCGCACTGGCACCCACACGCGCTCTCAATGCTTCCGCGGTTGCCTCGACGACCTGTGGCTCCTGCGGCGCCTGCGCTGTGGCAGCGTCTGCGGCAACTTGCGGTTCTTCTGGGGGCGGTAGCAGCACTGAAGTCCAAGACACGGCCGCTTGCGCATCCAGGTTCAGCTCCATTTGAGACAGCCGCGCATTCCCCGGCTCGATTTCGACGGCAAGGGAAACCCACCTGCGAAACGCGTCGAGACTTCCTTCGCCTCTGAACCTTTCGGATAGGTCAAGAGCCATCGCCGCTTCGATTAGCCTTGTCGAGCGAAGTCCGCTACGGCTTCGGCGACGGAAGTACGCTTCCAAGCACTCCTGGTGTTCAATCAACGTCCAAGGCGGCTGTTGCTGCGTGAGGCAGTGTGCGATGAGCGCCTCCGAAGAGGGAGCAGCTAGTTCCTCTTCGATGAGCGACGTCACAGCGGCTCTGGGCTGCACTGAGGCGGTCTCATGCACGTGAGCGTTCCACAGGACCATCAGCGCCAAGTACGGGCGACGCAGCTCGCGCCTGATGCCCGGGATGAACTCGTTGGCCGCGTTAAGTACGTCCCGCATGTCGGTCAGAGCCGCACCAGGCTCGCGCAGCATCACGCTTGTAAGTTGCTGCAGAAAACCCTGCAGCTTGTCCTTGCCCGCCCCGGTGATGTCGCCTTGGGCGGCACCCACCCAGTACTGCGGCGCCAAGGGATACAGGCCAATACCATGCCGCTCCAGCCTGTAGTCATAGGCCTCTCGCTCGAGAGTCTCATGCTGCATGACAAAGGACGTGATGACGTGGCGCATCAGTCGAGTAAGGCCCGCGACGGTGAAGTACTGCTTGTTGTCCTCCCGCACAACTTCGCCGGGCAAGTGGCCCACCGTCAGCATGTGGGGCAGAGGCTTGAGTGAGTGCACATACTTTGAACGCAGGGTGTAGGCCTCGCGCAGGCAATCTTCGATGTCATATCTGCCCGCAGGATTCTCGACGCCGGTCGCCTCGCCGCGGAAGAACGACGGTTGCGTGTAGGCCAGCGTGAACTCTCGAAAGCGCTTGGCAAGCGCGACATGCTCAATGGACAGAAGCGCGTCCCGAACTCGCCGCGCGATTTCTGGCGGCGACCCTTCGAGCGCGGCGTCCATGGCCACCCGCTTTCTGTCCTCGAGTGAATGCCATTCCGCCTGGTGGCCATCGAATTCCTGCGCCATTGACTCGACTGAGGCAACTATGAGGGTGTAGGCCAGTTCCAAGTCGTCGGCGACCCTGTGCAGGGCGGTGACGTACGTGCGTATCGCGCGCATGACGCCAAGGAACTTAAGGCGCGGCAAGCCAATCAGCTTCGTGACGAACGCCTGCAGGAACTCAACGTCGGATGGCTGCAGGTAAATGTCGGCGTCGAATGTGCGCTTGAGAAACCGGCCAGGCGGCCAGCCGGTCACAACGCCCGGCTGGTTCGAAGTAAGACGCTGGACCAGCACATAGTCCGGACTGCAAATGCAGTTCAGAGCGAAGGAGCAGACGGTAGCGAAGTCCAGCGTGTAGGGCAGGGCGGTGCTGCTAACGAGGACGCCGCGCGTACCGTCAGGCTCCAGCTCGATGTGCTCGACAAACTCGTAGGCCACCGCCTTGACCCCGGGGCGGCTGGAAGAAGGCGGCAGCAGCCGCCCGGTGGCCACAGGCACCACGTTCATGCCGTACGGGAACACGGCGTTGGTGTAGACGGTGCCACGGAGGTCATTGGATAAACCTGGCTCCCGTGTGAAAAGCCGCCCAGTCGCGATTTGCAGCATTGCGCTCTCCTTCTTGTGGCATTCTGCTTTTGCGGGCGGAATCAGAGCTTCACGCACTCATGGTCGCCTAGGCAACGCCGCCGTCCGCAAGGTTGCGTCAAACTATCCGACAGCTCCGGCACCCCATGAATCCAACCTACCACCAGGAAATCTTCCCGCAGCAGCTCAAACGAGAGCTGCAGGTGTGGATGGGAAAAGCCTTTGAGCGCAGAACTGTCGTCATCAAAGACCAAAGCACAGGAGGGTGGGTCCTTCTTGGCTGTGTTCTGAGGCCGCTCCCCGACGGGGCGGCCCCGGAGAATGCACGTCTTGACTACGGCACGAGCGTACTGGCTGCAGACTGGATTGCCGCCGCGGACATCCGAGAGTTCCTCGGCGACGTCGCCAACAAGCTCTGTGACATCACCGGGAAGGTCGTGACCTCGACCTTTCGAGGCCAATGTGAGCGACACCACGTCCGGGTGCGCAACTACTGGATGGAGAGCCCCGGCATCGTGTACGGCTGGTCGGCCACAGAGCAGCCGAACCCGCCTACGCAGCCTCTCCTCCAGCTCATGGCCCCGTTCTACCCGGACGTGCATGAAGCAGCCAAGGACTGGCTGCAGCTTAGGGAGTATTCCGGTCAATCGGATGGCCGCAGGGGCAGCATCATGCTGCTGCTGCCAGAGACCCGTGCCTTCATCGAATCTCACAGCTGGTCAGAGGATGACGAGCACCTGCGCCTGGTAGTGGCTGGAAGCGTCGCGCAGACCGACACCATCTCAGTCAAGGGTGCCTACTGGGTCGGCAAGGACATCACGCAACTGCATGAGCGGGTCACCGACGGAGTGGCCACGCTGCCAATTCCACGCGAGGCGGTACGACTGGACCTGCACCTTCTCGGCCCGGATGGCACGGTGTACGAGTTCGAGCAGGAGAGGGTCGACTTCCCGCTGCAGTCCCGATTCCTCGGGTCACGTCATAAAGTGTCTGAAGACCGCATCACGCAGGCGCTGAAAGCCGGTGAAGGCCTCCACACTGAGTTCAAGCCCTTCGTTGCCATACCCCAGAAGAACGGCTCCCTGAACAGCAGCCAGCAAGCGAAGCTGGACGAAGTTCTGGAGAGCGTTGTCGCACTCTCGAACGCCGCCGGTGGAACCGTATTCCTTGGAGTCACCAACGACGTGCGCGTGTCGGGCTTTAAGGCTGACTTTGCCAAGTGGAAAGGTGAGCGCGCGACCAAGGAGCTGGTCGAAAGCTACGCGCGCGAACTGCGGTCGCACATCCGCGACCAGCTGTACCTGCCGGTGGACATCGACGTCACGGTCTCCCAGCTTGACGATGAGTTCCTAGTGTTGATAGAGGTACCTGCCTCTTTGCCCAGGTATGTTTCCCTGAAGAAGGACCCGCGGCTGCTGCGACGGCACGGCGCGAGCAACAGAAGCGTGCCGCCCGAAGAGTGGACTCCCAGGGAGCGCGACATCTTCGGCAATCCACGGTGAGCGCGACCTGAGTCCGGCGAAGCTCTTGTCGGGCTCCCTGCTGCCCGAATCAGGCTTCGTGGGTGGTGGCGGCGTTTGAGATACAATGGCGCCGCTTTCGAGGGAGAGCGAGGGCTGGTTGGAGGCTTCTTGTGGCCTCCAAAAATCCTTGTGTTCCCTCCGAGGCGCGTTGTGCCCCAGCTGCCTTCAGACGTGGACCAAGACGTACCCGCGGACTTTCCGCAAGAGTTCCTCTCGGCTGTGTCAGGTGCCCAGCCCAAGTTGGCGGTGTATCGGACTTCCGACGGCCGCTACATCGACGAATCGGTCGGGCTGCGCGCTGAGCGCTGGGGATGGTGCGTAGACCTGCTTGAGCAGCTTGTCGACTACGTGCATGCTCATGTGGTGCCCATGACGCCGGCCGCATATACCGAGAAGGTGTGCGCTAGCGTGATGCGCGCCAGGTTCCGGCAAACCCGTGGCATCTCTCTTGCCGAGGCCGATTGGCTATGCATGAAGCTTCGAGAACGCCTTCAAGACCAGTGAGCCAGGCCAGAGTTGTCATCGCGGACGCGGATGGAGTGTTGCACCCAGCTGACGTTCGCCTCGACCAAGGGCGCCTGCCTGTGTTCGGACCGGGCTTGGACGGCCACTACCTTTTCGAGAACGCCTCCCTGCTGGCAGACCTGCTCGCGCCCCACCCGGACGTGCGCATCCTGCTCTCAACGTCATGGGTTCAGGTCTTCGGCTATCAGCAGACGGTCACGATGCTGCCGCAGGTGCTGCGCACGCGCGTGATTGGCAGCTGCTTCGACCCGGCGCGGCACGGACCTGGCTACTCGCAGGTCGCCCGCGGCTATCAGGTGCTGGAGGAGGTGCGGCGGCGAGGCCTCACCCGCTGGGTCGCCCTCGACGATGACGCCAGAGGGTGGCCCGAGGAAATTGCGGACCGGCTTATCTTGACCAACCCAGTGCTTGGTATCGCAGGTCCCTGCCGCGAGCAGCTGGAGCGCTGGCTGACTGAGACCGTGCCGTCAGCCGGTCGCTGAAAGGAATCGAAGTGCCCGGTCGGC
This sequence comes from Ramlibacter humi, assembly GCF_004681975.1. Classification (GTDB taxonomy): domain Bacteria; phylum Pseudomonadota; class Gammaproteobacteria; order Burkholderiales; family Burkholderiaceae_C; genus Ramlibacter; species Ramlibacter humi. The sequence continues at coordinate 1,569,426 of NZ_SMLK01000001.1, read as the reverse complement.
AGGCTTGACGCTGCCGCCCTGGTGCCCCAAGCTCGCCTCAACAAGGCGCCTTGGGGAGATTGGGATTGGGTACAGACTTCATCAAGAATAAACGGGGGATGGAGCCCTCGGATTCAGCGAATGACCGGCCGTCTTTCTCGCAGCCGCTGCCGAAAGACACAAAGCAGCCAGCACCTGATGCAGTTGAGCGCCAAGCTAGGCGGCAGGTGCTCGACGAGTACGCGCAGCAGTTTCGAGACGATGACAGGCCGCTGCCGAAATCCACTGTGAAAGAGCCTCCAAAGCGTCCCCGACCGGCTCCGGCGCAGTCAGGCGCACCAAGAACGTCCTCGGCCCAGTCGTCGGGCGTTGACGAGCGCTTGCTCGACACACACGGCCGCCTGCCTGACTTCGAAAACACGCGAGACGCCGACCCAGGAGAGTTAGTCTCATTCAATAGCAACTTTTCAGCACCACCGACCAATCCTCACGAGACTGAGGATGCCTTCTCGGGCGCGTCACGCACATCGGGGACTGCAGCGCCCGATACTCGCAGCTCCACGCCGGACTCCAGTTCAGTGGAAGTTGAGGAGGAGGAAGAAGAAGGCGAGGAGCTTGCGGGGCAGGTCAGCGTCGTGCGTGAAGCTGCGCAGGCTGAGACGATTGCCGTCAACGATGCCCTCGACCGTGCAGCACTGACAAAGGCGGTGGCAGACCTGCTGACCACTCGCACCGACAAGCATCCCCTGGCCATGGCCCTCTTCGGGGCGTGGGGCGCCGGCAAGTCGTCCTTCATCGACTTTGTGAAGAAAGAGGTCGCCAGCAGGACCGAGGCGCCGTTTCGGTTCGCCGAGTTCAACGCCTGGCGCAATGAACGAGTGGACAACATTGGCGCTGCCTTGGCTCAGGCTGTGGTCGAGTCCGTTGTCGCCGAGCGCAGCTTCTTTGAACAAATGGCACTCGCGCTTCGATTGGCCAAGCGGCGCAACGCGCGCCTGCGCAAGGCTCTCGCGAAGGATGCCGCTGGCTTGAAAGCCTGGACGACGTCTACATGGGAGTGGCTTAAGTTCACGCTAGCCTATTTCGCCTTCCCCCTGGCTGTAGGCGCAATCGCGCTCGCCTTCTTCCTCCAGACCGAGGCGTACAAGGTGGTTGCTGGAGCTGTCGGAAGTGCGGTGACTGGCCTGGTCGCTCTCTTCTCCGTGAAGAGTGCTCTGTCCAACGAACTACTGAACTGGTTCAAGAAGCTGGCCAAGGACCAGAAGTTCAGCCTTTCAGTCCTGCCCGACTACCGTGAGAAGCTAGGCTCGTTCCATGAGATGGGGCGGACGCTGGAGGACCTGTGCGCGCTGACGCTCTCCAACCCGAACGATGGTCGCGCGGACTTCCTCCTGCTTGTTATCGACGACCTCGACCGCTGCTCTCCCGACACCATCAAGCAGGTCTTCGACGCGGTGCGCCTGGTGGCCAACATCCCTCAGGTGGTTGTCCTGGTTGCGCTTGACGAGCGCATTGCTTATTCCGCTGTCGCCAAGCACTACGCTGAGTACGGCTTCTCTGACCGTGAGACGGCCCAGGTCGCGCGGGACTACATGTCTAAGGTCTTCAACGTCTTCGTGTCGCTGCCTGGAGCGCAGAAGAAGGTCATCGAAAACTACGTGCGCACTCGTCTCTTTGACGTGCCTGCGGACTTTCCCGGCACCACGACGACTGCGCTGCCGCCCACCCCGGAAACACCAGCTGCGCGCCGGCAGCGCGTACGGAGCAGCAGCGCGCTCGAGGCGCAGACATTCAGTGAACTTGTCTCCGCTTTCGAGATGAGCAATCCGCGCGAGCTATGGCGGCTGCGGCAGACTTGGTCGCTGCTCAAGGGATTTGCATTGCCGGAGCAAGCAAGCGACGAGGTGGTACGCGCGTGGATGCAACACATGTTCTTCCGCGAGACGTTCCTGCGTGGAACGGCCGAGCAGCGTCGGAACGGTAAGCCAATCCTCGAGAAGCTGATAAGCGGCACTGCCGATTCGTCCGAGAGGCTCTGGACGCCGGCACTGACGCGAACGGCGAGGGACATCGGAGCTGGATTCGATGTCCGTGACGCCGCCGTGATGTCAGTCTTGCTCCCCGCAGCTCCGGCTGACATCAAGGCGGCCGGCAAGCCGGCTTGACTAGCAGCCGCTGGCTCGTCAATCCGCCACTTGCGAAATCACGGCATCAAGATTGTTTTCATTGAGCCAGCACGGCTCTTATGGGCCGCTGCCGTGCGCCTGGCGCTTGGCTGCCCGAAAGTCCCAGGGGGCAATCGGAGTGGCATCTCTCCAAAGACCTCGGTGGTTCAAGCGAGCGTCTGCTTCCGCCGCTGCGTACGAGACCTGCTGTTCGGCTGATTGCTCCCGCGCGTAAGCGGTGTAGTGCCACGCCATCCCGGCTCGCACTTGCTCGAGTCCGGCGTCGACCGCGCCGACCATGACCAAGCCGACTACACGCCCGTAGCGGTCCTTCTTGTGCCAGTGCACCTCCACCGGCTTGCCCATGACGAGCGAGGCGAGATGCGCTTTGGACCGATTGCCGAACGCCTGGGACTTCTCCGGTGCATCAATCCCCGCAACCCGAATCTTGTGCTGCACGAACGACGAGTCCAGGACGGTGACCGTGTCTCCATCCGCCAGGCCGACAACTCGGCCAAGCAAGACTGAATCCGCGATTGCTGCCTGGCAGACCAGCGCCGCAAGAGCGGTGGTGATTGCGTGTGCAAATAGGCGCTTATGGCCTATGGCTGCCTCGCGTAAGGACGCATTGCGCATTTGCGACAGGATGTTACGATGAACTGCGCATAGTCTGCCACCCGAACTGGCGGCAGGTAGTACGTGGTCCGCAGGGCAGGGAGGGAGAGACGAATGGGCCTGACCTTTTCCAAGAGCGTCCGGTTCGGCGCCGTTCGCTTCAACATCTCAGGCTCCGGCATAGGTATGTCGGTCGGCATCCCCGGCCTGCGCATCGGCACAGGCCCCCGTGGTGCCTATATCAGCGGCGGCGTGGGTGGGTTTCGATACCGCCGCAGCCTCAATGACGCACGCCGAGCGCAACCAGCTCGCCTGCAGCCGCAGCCCGCGTTGCCTGGGCACAGTCAGGCGGAGCCGTCGCCCATCATCATCAGTACGCAGGAGCACGACACCCTGAACGTGCTGGAACTGACAGACAGCGACAGTGACGGTCTGCTCCAATCCATGAACGAGCAGCGGCGCAAGACGCCTCTGTGGCCATTCGTAGCCGGCGCGCTCTTTCTCTTGTGGTTCCCCCTTACGAGCGCCACCAAGACGTGGCCCGGGTTCGTTCATCTTTGCATCGCCGCCGTGTTCGCCGCCGTCGTGGGCTGGGTGTACTGGCGGGACAAGATGCGCAAACTCACGGTGCTCTTTTTTGAGCCTGACGCGGCAACTTCGGAGTATTTCGACGCGCTTACACAGGCTCTGTCCAGCGCTGCCTCCATGCGAAAGGTGAGGGCAGTCGTCAGCACCTCTCAATACGCGGACCGCAAATACTCTGCTGGCGCGAGCGAAGGTCTGAGATTCTCCGGTGCCTCGCTGCAGCTCGGGCAAGGGCCTGGGGTCATGGCCAACGTGCAGGTACCCGTACTGAAGACCGGCCGCACGACACTCGCGTTTTATCCTGACCGAGTGCTCGCCTTTCAAGGCAACTCAGTCGGCGCAGTGTCGTACGACACGCTTGTGGCCCAGGAAGAGCGCAGCCGCTTCATCGAGAGTGAGGCGGTGCCTTCAGACGCGAACGTCATCGACCACACTTGGCAGTACGTCAATCGCAATGGCGGGCCGGACCGGCGGTTCAAGAACAACCGCCAACTGCCTATCTGCGCGTACAGCCAATTGAATCTGTCCACGCCTAGCGGGCTGGACATTCGTCTCCTTGGCTCGCGTGAGCGAGGTTTCGCTCCGCTTGCCGGCGCTTTGGCTCAGATGGCCTGAGCCGACGGGACATGGAGCACCTGTGCGCTGACGCACGAAGGAAGTAGAAAGTGGAAGCAAAGCATCAGGTGCCAAGGTGGCAGCGCGACTTTGAGCGGTTTTTGCCGCTCAAGAGTCAGTTTGTCCTCTCTGGAAACGTGCGCGACCTTCAGGTCGTAGAGATTCAGCCCGGGGTGGTGACGGCACAAGCGTTGAACCAATGCGTCGCAGCGGCGCTCAAGCGCGCGGGGTATTCGCAGACGCTGCTGTTCCAGCCGCTCGCTGGCTTCAGCGTCATCTCTTCGCCTGGCGCGCCTGCCGATGGAGGGCAAGCGCTCCTGAATGAACTTGGCTTAGCGCCTGACGCAGGGCAGGGGCGAGCGGGAGCGGAATTGCTCGCCGGCGGGTTGTCGCAGGTCGTGAGGCGCCAAGGCGAGCCCATCGCGCTGGTGGTCGACTTTGCGGCACGTCTTCTGACCCGGCCGACCGACCCTACGGCTGCCGAGCACCACCTATTCACGCAAGCGCTGCTCCTTTCCCAGCAGGCCACGCCCCGCCCCGCCGGAGCTGACCGCAAGCCGTTCTTCAACACTGTCATTTGGATTGTGGAGAAGGAAGGGGACCTGCCGGACTGGTTCATCGTGGGTAACCCGCGCCTTCGGCACATCCCAGTTCCCAAGCCGGACAACCGTGCCAGGCGCTCTCTAGCGCCTGGGCTGCTGAAGCCTCTAGCTGGTGCCGCGCAGGCTAGCCCTGAGACTCTGAAGAAAGCGCAGGACGACTTCGTCGACGGCACCGAAGGCATGCTGCTTGCGGACGTCTACGCCATCTCCGTTCTTGCCCGAGTCGAAGGCGTTAGCGTCGACAAGATTGCGGACGCGGTGCGCCGCTACAAGGTCGGCGTCACCGAAGACCCGTGGCTGCAAATCGACCGCGAGAAAATCAAGAACGCCGAAAGCTTCATCCGCCAGCGCGTCAAGGGTCAGCCGGATGCTGTCGTGCACATGCTGGACATCGTCAAGCGGGCAGTCACTGGCGTTGGAGCTGGCCGCAGGGGTGGACGCCCACGTGGCGTGGCATTCCTGGCCGGACCTACTGGTGTTGGCAAGACCGAACTGGCGAAGACCGTCACGAGCTTGCTCTTCGGCGATGAGAGCGCCTACATCCGCTTCGACATGTCTGAGTTCAGCGCGGAGCATGCCGACCAGCGACTGCTTGGAGCTCCTCCCGGCTACATCGGCTACGACGCCGGCGGCGAGCTGACAAACGCTATCCGCGAGAAGCCGTTCAGCGTTGTTCTCTTCGACGAGATTGAGAAGGCTCACCCAAGGGTGCTGGACAAGTTCCTGCAGATTCTCGACGACGGCGTCTTGACCTCAGGCCGGGGCGACCGCGTGTATTTCTCCGAAGCGCTCATCGTCTTTACCTCGAACTTGGGTATCTACAAGCTCACCGAGTCGGGCGAGCGAGAGCTGAACGTAGCGCCGAGCGAGCCCTATACGGTGGTCAAGCAGAAGGTCGAGGCAGAAATCGAGCGCCACTTCAAATTCGTCTTGAACCGCCCCGAGATTCTCAACCGCATGGGCGAGAACATCATCGTCTTCGACTTCATCCGCGAGGACATCGCGGACCAAATCTTCGAGCAGATGGTCAACAGCACCCTAGACGACCTGCGCTCCCAGGAACTGCGCGTCACCATGACGCGAGAGGCTAAAGACAGCCTCAAGGCGTTGTGCCTGGCCGACCTCTCCAACGGCGGCCGAGGCATCCGCAATCAGGTGGAGGCAAACCTTCTGAACCCTCTGGCAAGGGCGCTGTTCGACGCCGATGCGGTGCCTGGTAAAAGCTACTTCGTCACGGCCTTGCAAGCCGGGCAGCTCACCTTGGAAGTTGGCGAGTGATGCACATCTCGCTGTCGCGCGCGCACTTTCCGGTCACCACGCTCGGTCCCGGCCGGCGCGTCGGCATCTGGCTGCAGGGGTGCTCCATTCGCTGCCCGGGCTGCATCTCGTCGGACACCTGGGCCACTAAGGCGCCGCAGACCACTGTTCGCGAGCTGCTCGAGCGAGTCCACCCGTGGCTGCAGGAGTGCGACGGCGTGACTATCTCTGGCGGAGAGCCATTCGAGCAGCCGGACGCCCTGGAGCAACTGCTGCGCGGCGTTCGCGCACTGACCGCTACGAGCGTACTTGTCTATAGCGGGAAGTCTTTCGCACAGTTGACGCAAGAGCCCAGCGTGCGCGAGGGCCTTATCGACTGCCTGATTTCTGAACCCTTCGACCAGAGCGCACCCCAGACGAAGTACCTCATGGGAAGTGATAACCAGCGCATGAACCTTCTCACCCCATTGGGGCGTGAGGTCTTCGGGCCCCTCATTCGCGTGAGTGGAGATGCCGACCGCCGTCTCGACGTGATGTTCGACGAGGACGGAGCAGTTTGGCTGGCAGGCATCCCAAGCCGCGGTGACATGGCGCGCCTGCAGCTTCTTCTGGAAGGCGAGGGCACCTACTTGCGCACGACGGAGGCACGGGCATGACTGAGCTCGTTCGCTACTGTCCCAGCTGCCACACGGAGCGTTCCGTCGCCGAGGTCACCTGTGAAGGCGAGGTCGGTGGGCACAGCTGTGACTTTCCGCTGCTCGAAGTCCAGATTACGCCAGCCGGATGGCGGCCTGCGACAGTCGTTCCCGCGCAGTCGAACGGCGCACCGGCCGCGCCCGCGGCCCTACTTTGCACGAATGGCCATCCGCTTGAGCCAGGTGACTTCATCTGCAGCACTTGCGGGGCGGATGCAGCCACCCCCGAGCCTGCGCAACCCGACTTCGTGGACACGCAGCCGGGCGCGACTGAGACCATCATCGCCGGCTGGCGCGTGCTGCGGGAGGTCAGCTCTACCGCGGGCCGCAGAGACAGGTACCTGGTACAGGAGGAAGCTGGCGAGCGCGAAGCCATCCTGACGCTCTACCACCATGGCTGGGAGCCCGACCCCACCGTCTATGACGCGCTGCGGCGAGTCTCGCTTGAGCACGTGCCACAGATTCTGGCCACCGGGCGCTGGCAAGACAGGGCGTACGAAGTTGCCGAGTCGCTCACCGGCGGAACCTTGGCGGACCTAGGCATCGTCGCCACGGATTCAGAGTCCGTGCGACGTATCGCTTATGAGCTCGGAAAGGCGCTGGATGCGTTGGCGGAGGTTGGCCTGAGGCACCGCGACATTCGCCCAGGCACGCTGCTGGTTCGCAACCGCAATCCTGTGGACTTGGTCATCGGAGGCTTCGGCTCGGCACGCCTGTCCGAGTACGACCTGGACATCGTCTCGCCGTTGGAGGTGACGCGCTACACAGCACCAGAGGCAGTCGCCGGCGGCGTCGCCGCCGCTTCGGACTGGTGGAGCCTCGGAATCGTTCTGCTCGAGCAGGTCACCGGTGGGAAATGCTTCGAAGGCATCGACCAGCAGGCATTTCTCATTCACGTCCTCGCCAACGGCGTTCCCATCCCGTCCGACGTCCCATCGGATGTCGCACTGCTCCTGCGCGGGCTGCTCGCTCGCGACCGGCACAAACGTTGGAGGTGGAAGGAGGTTCAGGCTTGGCTGGACGGACAGTCGCCAGAGGCTCCTGAGGCTGCAGGTGAGGGGGGAGCCAGCACCGGCCCTTCCATCACGCTCGGTGGCAAGAAGTACGCCAGTCTCAGCTCCTACTCGTTTGCTGCCGCTTCGGCGCTGCTCTGGGAGGAAGCTCGGGAACAGCTGCTGCGAGGAGTCATTACCGACTGGGCGCAGGCTCGTAGCGCGCCGGCAGCCCAAATCGCGGCGTTGCGTCGCATCGTCAAAGACGAGTCCATCTCAGACGACTGGCGGCTGCTGCTGGCGCTGAAGGTCCTGAACCCGGACATGCCGCCCGTCCTCAAGGGCCATATCGTCAGCCCGAAGTGGCTGCTGGAGAACCCTCTCGAAGGCTACGAGCTCATTTGCGGACCCGTGCCAGACCTTCTCCATGAATTGGAGCAAGACAACTGGCTTCTGCGCCTCAAGGTACGAGTTGCGACGGTCAGGGAACGGGCGGAGCACCTGAACATCGACCTGGACGAGGACACGTTGCGGGTCTACCTGCTGAGCACGTCAAGAGCTAAGTTGAGCGCTGAGTGGAACACGCGCCGGCGAGTCTTCCCAGATTCGGAGCACTTGGGCCTGCTGAACCTTCTGGAGCGCCGCAGCCTCGCCGAGGAGGACCTCATCGTCGTCCTGAGCGCTGCACCCACACAGTTCCGCTCGTGCGATGCCATAGTCGAAGAAGCCCGCCAGCTCGCCCTCAGCGGCGGCATTCCGACGTTTGATGCCATCTCGGCAGCGGACACCGTAACCTGGCCTCGAGGAGAGATTCTCGAGGCGGTGACCGAACGCATCGAGGGCTTCGCCAAGTGCGGCTACCCGGTCGTCAACGAGTGGGCTGACCGGTACCGGTTGGACAGGCGCATGCCGCTGTCACAAGCGCTCGTGCTGCTGTCTGTGCCGGAGGAGCAGTGGCAGGAGCCGCACAGGCAGCAGTACGTGTCGCACCTGCTGTCGTTCTTCGAGAAGAAGGTCGTGAACACTGTCATGCGTGGCCCCCTGGTACGCATGACTATCGGCAAGAGCACTCCCCGGGTCGACCTGCGTGAACTGCATACGAAACGGATGGACGCCGGCGGGCTGCTGGACCACCTGCTCAAGCGCAATGCGACGTCCTTGACCCTTGACCCGTCGGCTCTTGACCCGATGTCGACGACCGGGTTCAGGCTTCAAGCGCTGGACCGAAGCAGTGAGCTGTACAAGCGCGACACGGGTATTGACGGCATGTACCTGGGGTTCCCGTTCCTCCTCACCAAGGAGAACAAGTCCGGAGCTAGAACCCGCATTGCACCGGTCCTGCTGTGGCCAGTGCGCGTGCGCCACGAAGTCGGCGCGCGCAACAACGTCCAGGTGTCCTTCGACAGCGAACGGGAAGAGGTTCGGCTGAACCCGGCTCTGGAGACGCTTGTCGGCCAGGAGACCGTCAAGAAGTGGGCCAAAGTGACCGAGGAGCTCCTCGGGCGCTCCGCCCTGCGGGCCGCGGATGTCATTGACGCCTTTGGCACGCTCGCGACCCCTCGCTCGCGAGAGCTCTCGCCTTTGCCGAATCCCAAGATTGACGTGCCGGCCAACAGCATGCAGCTGGAATGCGCTGCGGTGCTGTTCCACATGACCTTCATGGGGCAGGCCATTGGCGAAGAAATCCGCAATCTCAAGTCGCTCCCGCCGGCGGGCACTGGGCTGGAAACCGCACTTCGCCTGCGCACGGGCGAGGCTCCAGCGGCGGCGGCATCCGCCCGGCCGAAAGAGCTTGAGCGCTATTTCACCGTGTTCAGCGACCCTTCTCAGGAGTCGGCCGTGCTGCAGGCCAGGCTGGCCCCCGGCTTGCTGGTGGAGGGCCCGCCCGGGACCGGCAAGAGCCAGACCATCGTGAACATGGTGGGCGATGCCATCGGGCGCGGCAAGAGCGTCCTTATCGTCTGCCAGAAGCACGCCGCGCTCGAAGTCGTCCACAAGCGTCTGGTGGCCGAGGGTCTTGGCGAACGCGTCGTGATGGTCAATGACGTTAACAAGGACCGCCAGCCCATCATCCGGGCCATCCGAGAGCAGCTCGAGTCTGTAGTTCGCCGTCCAACAGATGCCGCGGCGCAGATTCAACGCAAGAGAGAGGCTGTTGCCGCTCGCATTGAGTCCAATGAAGCGACTCTGGACAAGCACCACGCCGCTTTGCACCAGGTGGACGAGGCTGTCGGCTTGAGCTACCGCGTCCTCCTGGGCGAACTCATCAAACTCGAGCAGGCTGTCAGCACTCCGGAGGTGCCGGCGCTTCGGGCGATGCTCCAGCGCCTGAATATCGGCCAGCTCGCGACACTCGAGGAAGAAGTCGCGCCGGCGGTGCGTCATTGGCTGCCAGCCAAGTACGAGAACAGCGCTCTTTCAGCGCTGCAGCCGTTCGCCGCGGACTTGGCCACCTTGAACGACTTCCGTGAGGCGTTTGACCGTTTCGCCGCGGCTGAGGGCAGCCGGCACGAGGTGCTCACCACCCGGCCGTCGAGCTTTGAGGTGGACGACCCCAAGCCGCACCGCACCTGGCTCTCCTCTTACGGGAACGAGTTCCTCACGCTGCCTGAGGAGCAGCGCGCACTGCTTGCCAAGTGGCTACCCCTGTTCCGCGGAGCAGGCAATGCGGACCCCCTGGGACTTCGCATCATTGACGACTTGCGAAAGCTGCGGGACGCGCTCTCAAGCTGCCGCAGCCAAGACAATGACGCGAAGCTCTCGAGTGTCCTCACCCGCATGCCGGACGAAGCGCTCGAGACCCTGCGAGCCTTGACCACGGAAGCAATCGAGCCTTTGAGCTTCTTCGGTCGATTGAACATCTTGCGCATGCTCCGCAAGGGCAAGGTGTCCAAGTTCCTACAGTCGGCAGGGGACATGGCGACCCAGGAGCGGATGGTCAAGCTTCTCGCCGCAGTGCGCCTTGAGCAGGCATGGCGTCCACACCGCAAGACGGCGGGACAGCTGATGGCGCAGCTTTCCCTGCCCGAACTGGACTTAGACGCGGGGCCAACAATGCTGCCGGCGGTCTCCAAGACGCTGACGTCCCTTCAGGGCGTTGCAACCCATGCGGCCCACCTGCAGGCAGCGCCTTGGGCCAGCCGAATGGATGCCGCGGCGCAGACTGGGAATCGCGACGCGTTCCTGAAGCTCTTCGCGGAGTTCGACTCCGCGTTTGCCCGACATGAGGTGCGCACCGCCAGTCTGCTTGCCCTAAACGACCTTAAGCCCTGGATGCAGTTCTCATGGCTGCAGGAATGCCAACAGGCCGTCATCCGCAATGAAGGCAACGGTCAGCGGGTCACACCCATCGGTGCTGCCATGCCAACGCTTGCTGCCTACCAGCTGTTCCGCGGTCGCGCGGCCAAGCTGTCGCAGCAGGCTATCCAGGTGTTCGCGACGTTGCGAACAAAGGAAGGGGTGCTCACGGCGGTGCCAGCGGCTGACTTGGAGGACGTTGCGCGGCGCATCTTGAACCGCGAGGCACGCCTGGCGTGGAAGCAGGCGATGGAGCAGAGCACTCCTGAGCTCTCTATGGAGCGGCGCGAGCTTGCCCAGAAAGTCTCAGTGCTTGAGCAGCTGGACAAGGAAATGCGGCTCCTGAATCGCCAACTGCTTCAGGTGAACTTCGACTTGGCGGCCATTCGGCCCGTGCGTGAGTGGGAAGACATCACCCGGCTGATTGGGGCGCGAGCTCGCCGGCTTCGCGAATTCATCGAGCTGGGAACGGGCCTAGGCCTGATGAAGCTGCGTCCTGTGTGGCTGATGAACCCGGACGTCGCAAGCCGTGTGCTACCGCTCAAGCCGGGCCTCTTCGACACTGTCATCTACGACGAAGCCTCGCAGATGCCGGTGGAGTTCGCCTTGCCCACACTATTTCGCGGCAAGGTCACTGTGGTCAGCGGGGATGAGAAGCAGATGCCGCCCACGGCGTTCTTCGCCAGTAAGGTGGAGAGCGACGAAGGGCATGTTTTCGACGGCGAACTGCCAGATGAGGACGCGACGGCCGAGGAGAAGGACGCGTTCGAGGAGACCTGGAACCGGCGTGAAATCAAGGATTGCCCGGACCTGCTGCAACTTGCTCGCTCGAACCTGCCGAACTCCCGCTTGCAGATTCACTACCGGTCTTCCTACCGGGAGCTCATTGGTTACTCGAACGCGGCTTTCTACGCGAACGACCTGAGTGTGCCCGTGCGGCACCCGGAAGAAATCGTGCGTGCCGAGCGTCCTATCGAGCTCGTGCGTGTCGACGGCGTCTACACGGAGCAGACCAACCCCGAGGAGGCGCAGAAGGTTGTTGAAATCCTGGCGCAGCTCTGGAGCGCTCCGCAAGGACAACGCCCATCCGTTGGCATCGTAACGTTCAACCGCAAACAGGCTGACCTCATCGAGGACGCCCTTGAGGCACGAGCCGAGGAGGACGCTGCCTTCCGTGCAGCGTACACGCAGGAGAGCGAGCGCTACGAAGACGGGGAGGACATGAGCGTCTTCGTCAAGAACGTCGAGAACGTGCAGGGTGACGAGCGCGATGTCATCGTGTTCTCCTCCACCTTTGGACGCAACGCCCAAGGCTCATTCCTGCGGTTCTTCGGGGTGCTTGGTCAGAAGGGCGGAGAGCGGCGCTTGAACGTAGCCGTGACGCGCTCGCGCAAGAAGGTCTACATGGTCACGTCCATGCCCATCCCGGAAATCAGCGACCTGCTGAGCACCCGCCGTGCGCCGGCGACGCCGCGAGACTTCCTGCAAGGCTACATGGAGTACGCCAGGCTCATCTCCTCCGGGGAGTTTGACTCCGCGAAGGCGCTCCTTGCGCGAATCACTGCGCGCAGAGGCGACGTAGTGCGAGCGGGGTCGCGCGGGGAGAGCGCAGACGATGCGTTTTATCGCTCCGTCGGCGACTACCTGCGCTCACTAGGCTACGAGGTCAAAGCCTCAGAGGACGCCGATGCATTCGGCCTGGATTACGCCATCGAGCACCCCGAGACCGGCCTCTTCGCCATCGGCATCGAGTGTGATTCGCCAAGGCATCCGCTGCTCGCCCACGCGAGAGCGCGGGAAGTGTGGCGACCGCAGGTTCTTCAGCGCTCGCTGCCCGTACTGCACAGGGTGTCCTGCCATGGCTGGTTCCATGACGGGGAGCAGGAGAGGGTTAGGCTGCTGAACGCCGTGAAGATGGCGCTCGATGTGAGGCAAGCTGCATGAGTGGTCCGAAGGTTGTTCGAGTCGTCACGAGGGAAGAGCTTGTGGCCGCAGGCACGGCGCTATTGGCTCGTCTTGATGCGGCCGTCGCTCAGTGGACGCGTGACTGCGGCAATTTGCTCAAGCCGGCGGACGTGGAAGTGACCACGAAGCGCCGCAACGAGTTGGCCGCAATTCTGGCGGCCGACCGATTTGGTGAGTTTGGGCAAGCAGCCGCCAAGGAAATCGACTTCCTAGAGGCTGATGCCAGCCAGCGCCGGGAGCGAGCCGCGCAGGCCCGCGCCATGGAGCGCATGCGCCAGGCGCGCGGTCAAGAGTTGGCCAAGACTCTCCTGCGGGCAGGAGGGAATTTAGCGCCGCAATTGCGCACAGAGCTCGAGAAGGCGTCAGCAGGACAACTCTCCGTTGCTGCGATGGACACCGCGCTGTCCCAAGCGCGCCAGGCACTCTTCCAGGTCGCTCCGGAAGCTGCTACTCCCGCGCAGAACGCTCTCGCTCAGCGACTCGGCGCAGCGGAAAGCGAGTCGTCGTTCGAGGCATGGAGTGCCAAAGCAGCCAAGCCCGATGTGCGGCTGCAGTCCGCGTTCAGTCAACTGGAGGAGCTCGACTCCTTGGGCTTCGCGGCAGAAGCGGGAACACTGGAGGCACAGCTTCGCGCGGCGCAGGCGCTTGAGGAGGGAGCCACCCGCGACATGCGTCTGGACACATTGGTGTTAGCGCTGCGCAAGGCCAAGGACGGTGCTCTGGCAAAGGTGAAGCTTCTGAGGCAAGTCGAACTCGTTCGCGCAGAGCTTTCTGCAGCTGCTGGGCAGACGGAAGCCATGACCAAGCTTGGAAGCGCCAGTGTTCACCTCAGCGAGGAGCAATTGCAGGCGCTCACCGAGCTTGGACGTGAGGAGCTTGGCAAGGCGCAGGCCGCTGCGGCTGCGGCTGCCCGTCGCAAGGCAGTTCTGGACGGCTTGCAAAGGCTTGGCTATCAGGTGCAGGACGGCCTGTCGACTCTGACGCCAGAATCAGGCCGCCTGGTGGTTCGCCGCCCTAGTGATAGCACCTACGGTGTCGAGCTTGTCACAGGCGCCAATCAGAAGGTGCAGGTGCGCACCGTCGCATTTGAGCCAGGCCGGGACTCTTCTCAGGACGTCGCCGAAGAGCAGAGGTGGTGCGGTGATTTTGGGAAGCTGCAGGCCGACCTGAAAGCAAGTGGTTGCGAGGTGGTGGTGGAACGAGCAATGGGTGTGGGGACGACTGCCGTGCGTGTCATAGAGGCACAGCAGGCCCGAAGTCGCGACCGTGGCACCCAAAGGCCTAGCGCAGCAAGCTGACCGCCGCCTCAGACCTCTGATGCACGAAGGTGCTGCGCTGCCTCCATCACTGCTGCCGCGTCTAGGTCGACCAGCGCGCGGGCGATTGGCCCCTAAGCCTTGGCTCGGTGCGCTGAACCACTCGGCGATATACCACCCGTTGTGGATTGGAGCCAAGTGGCGTACCACAACGCTCACAGAGGCCTTGAAGCTTGTGACGTCAGTGTCGAACTGAAATCTCGGCAGCCATGCTTCGCCTGAACAGAAGAACGACACTAGCTCGCCGTCGCCAAGCCACTCGCGCACCGACAGCGCGCCAGCGCCGCAGAGAGCCGCCCGGGCGTACACCTCGGATGCCCGACTCAGTCCGCCAAGGGGTCTGTACGCGTTGAGCAGTGCGACAACCGAAGGTGCTCCATCAGGCACGGTGCATCGGGCGAGCCTCGAGCATTCGTGGCGCGGCACCGAGACTATGCGGTCCGCGCCCGGCGCTTGGCGGCGACCGAACTCGCGGTGAACGGCAACACTCCGGCGGCCTGCAAAGCTGTTGCCGATGGCCTTCGCAAGGCATACCCCAGCTATGGAATCCCGGGCGGCTAGCCCGACATGATTGATGTGTCTGTAGACGGGCTCTGGAGCTCGCCGCCCCAGGGCAGATGCCGACGAGATGACAGGCTGAGCCCAGTTGGCTTCTGGTACGTAGTGTAGCGTGTAGCGCAACACAATACAGGTCGGCTAAACTGGGCCCATGTCGAGCGTCCAGCACCCAGGCGTCTTCATTAAAGATGAGGTTCTCGCGCCGCGCGGGCTGACGGTCTCTTCCGCGGCAAAGGTGCTTGCTGTCGGGCGGCCGGCGTTCTCTGCAGTTTTGAACGGGCGCGCGTCCGTGTCTGCAGCGATGGCGAAGCGGCTTGAGGTGGCTTTCGGCGTGAGCGCGCAGAAGCTGCTGGAATTGCAGTCGGAGTTTGACGCGGCTAACGAAACTGCGACTCAGACTGCAGCCACGGCCAAGCGCTGGGTCGTGCCGCTCCAGCAGCACACCGCCTCCGAAATCGAGCGGTGGGCCTCGCGCAACCTAAAGGCTCGGAGCCGCTTTCCCGTCCTCTTGCGCACGCTGGTGAACTCCACATGTGCGGTCAACCGCGTGGACTTCCCTGGCAACGACGACGCAGAGCGCGCGGGGTGGGACGGATGGACCGAATCGGCGACTCCAACGCCTTGGATTCCGTCCGGCAAGGCTGGCTGGGAACTAGGCACGACGGAGAAGGTGCGCCAGAAGGCGGACCAGGACTACGACAAGAGCGTCAAGGCCCACACACCTTCAGAACTTGCAGACATCACCTTCATCTTCGTCACGCCGAGGCACTGGCCTGGCAAGTTGGAGTGGGTTCGCGAGCGCAAGGCCGAGAGAAAGTGGAGAGACGTTCGCGCGTATGACTCCTCTGACCTCGAGCAATGGGTCGAGCAGTCTGTTCCGGCCCAGGTCTGGCTTGCTTCAGAGCTGAACAAGGCCGCCGATGGCGCGATGTCGCTTGACGATGCTTGGCGGGAGTGGGCTGATGTGACCGCCCCGCCAATGCCGGCGTCGCTCTTTGACTCCGCGCTCGGCAAGGCCCAAGCCGACATGGTCGCCTGGCTGAAAGCCTCACCGGACAAGCCTTACATCCTGGCAAGCGACTCGACGGAGGAGGCCATGGCGTTTCTCGCCACAGTGTTCCAAGGGCCTCAGGAGGAGCTGGCCGCGGCAAGGGGCCGCGCAGTCGTCTTCAAGCAGCCAGGCGTGTTCCCTCGGCTGGGTGAAAGTTTGAAAGGGGCAGTCGTGGTGGCCGCTACACGGGAGGTGGAGCGGGAGCTAGCGCCGTTCATTCGGACCCTTCACGCGATAGTCATCCAACCGCGCAACGCGACGAACGCCACCGCAAAGGTGACGCTGGAGCCGCTAGCCGGTGAGGCGTTCCGCAAGGCGTTCGAGGGCAGCGAACTCGGGGCGGACCAAGTGCAGCGACTTGCAAGAGAGTCTGGTCGGTCGCTGACTGTGTTGAGGCGCCGCCTTGCGGACAGTCCGGCAATCAGAACGCCTCGGTGGGCAGACGAGCAGCAGCGCATGACTGCTCTTGCGCCACTGGTCTTGGCGGGAACCTGGAACTCCAACAACAAAGCCGACACCGCGCAACTGTGCGAGTTGGCGGGTGAAGCGGACTACGAGCTGCTCGAGCGCCGTGTCTCAGAAGCTGCTTCGCTACAGGACCCGCCGTTCTGGATGGTGTCCACATACCGTGGCGTGACCTCCAAGATTGACTTCCTGTTCGCTGCGCCGGGCGCGTTCACGCGGCAGCTGCTCACCCGGTTCTTGCAAACGGCCAAGAAGGTGCTGTCCGAGGATGACCCGCGCCTGGATTTGCCGGATGACGAGCGCTGGGCGGCGGCCATTCACAACAAGGCGCGCGCCTACTCGCACGCTCTGCGCGACAGCATTGCCGAGACTCTGGTCCTGCTGGCACTACACGGCGAGCACCTGTTTCATGCCGCCACCGGATTCGACGGCAAAGCGGAGGCCGACCAGCTGGTGCGCGAGCTACTGACGCCGCTGACGCCGAGGCGCTTGGAGGCAAATGCGCGCGACCTGATGGCGTACGCCGAAGCAGCACCTGACGTCTTCCTGAGTGTTTTGGAGAAAGACGTCAAGCAGGCGCAGCCGGCCAGCTTTGCGCTGCTGCGACCGGCAGGCACCATGTTCGGCGGATGTCCTCGCTCTGAACTCCTTTGGGCACTGGAAGGCCTTGCTTGGAGCGAGAGCACCTTGCATCGCAGCGCGCTCATTCTGGCCAAGCTTGCCACCGTCGAAATCAAGGACAACTGGAGCAACAAGCCGATTGCGACGCTGACGTCCATCTTCCGTCCGTGGATGCCTCAGACAGCTGCCGACCACGATGCGCGGGTCAATGTTCTGAAACTCATCATCCAGCGAGAACCTGAGGTGGCGTGGAGACTCCTGATGTCCCTGCTGCCACGCGGTCCTCAGGTGGGACACTACAACCACAAGCCGCGCTGGCGGAACGAAGGCTACGGTTACGGAGAGCCGATTCCTAAGAGAGGGCCGGTTGCGAGTTTCATGACGGCCGTTGCGGACTTGGCGCTTGACTGGCCGGAAGGCTACGACGAATCGAGGCTGTGCGACCTACTCGAGGCTAGCGCTGTTATGGATACGGCGTACCTGGAGAAAATCTGGGGTCACGTGGAGCGCTGGGCTCCCACTGCTGGCGACGCGCAGCGCGCGGTGGTCCGCGAGAAGATTCGTGTGACCATGTTCGGCCGTCGAGCGAAGCTCGATGGAGGCAAGCGAGCCGACTGGGGCAAGCGCCAGCAAGGCGCGAAGAGCGCTTACGAACTGCTGCTACCCACCGACTTGGTCTCGAAGCACGCGTGGCTATTTAAGGACATTTGGCTCCACGATTTCGGCATCGAGGGTGAGGAGCCGGATTTTCAGGCGCGAGATGCACGCTTGCGCCAACTGCGTAGCGCGGCGCTGGCCGAAATCTACGCCGCACTTGGCCTAGACGGCCTTCTTAGCGCGGCCAAAGGCGGCAAAGCGGCCCGCGTGGTTGGCGCGATTGCGGCCGAGCATGTTCTCGACGAGCCGCAGCTGCAGGCACTCGTCGCTCTGACCATCCAATCCGACGCCGTCGGCTCTGCTGAAAAAGAAGTCGTGTCTGGCGCGCTGACTGCATTGCCGGCGCAAGGTCGAGAGCAAGTACTCGTCGCGTTACGGCAGGCGTTGCCGGTAGCCACGTACTGCGAGGTGCTCAAGCTTTGCTCATTTACACGCGAAACTTGGCTGCGCGTTGACCAACTGCCCGAGACTGAGCGGCAGCGCTACTGGCAGGAAATCAGCCCTTGGTACGCTCAAGAAGAAGAGGCCGAGGAAGCAGTTCAGCGCTTGGCCGAAGCAGGGCGTCCGCGCGCTGCGTTCGCTGTCACGCAGCACCACCTCAAACGACTTGAACCCGCAGTCTTGTACGGGCTGCTGTCCCAAATCGCACGTGCTCCAGAGCCCGAGCCTGGCGGCTACCAGCTGGAGCAGCACTCTCTGATAGACGCCTTCGAACGGCTCAATGCCGCTACCGAGCTGTCTGTGGAGGAGAAGGCATTCCTTGAGTTCGCCTATATCGAGGCGCTTTGGGTAATGCGTGATGGTGGGCGCGACACGCACCTTGTACCGAACCTCGAACGCTATCTGGAGGACCACCCTGAGTTTTACGTCCAGGCGCTTGCGTGGGCGTTCAAGAGGCGCGACGAAGGCGTCGACCCGGAGGAGCTCCGGGCGCCGCCTGGCGCTGCGACGTCGAATCTCGCTTTGCGCTGCTACAAGCTCCTGGAGTCGATGACAAGGCTGCCTGCGTACAGAGGAGCGTCGGCTCCCACGTATGACAACCTCAGCGCCTGGATTTCCCAAGTGCGTGCTCGCGCCGCGGAAATCGCACGTCTCGAGGTTGCTGACATGACACTGGGCAAGCTCCTATCGGCTGCGCCCGCCGGCGATGACGGTGTCTGGCCAGGCGACCTGGCACGGCGAGCCATCGAAGAGATTGGTACCGAGGATGTTGCCGAAGGAGTTCGAGTCGCTGCCTTCAACTCTAGGGGAGTGATTTGGCGGGGCCGCGGAGGAGACCAGGAGCGCGAACTCGCCGCGAAGTACCGCACCTGGGCTCAGGCTCTACGCTACACGCATCCGTTTGTCTCTTCTGAGGTGCTCGAGGCCCTGGCCGACAACTATGACCGCATGGCGAAGCGCGAAGACGAGCAGGAGGTGCTTCGCGAGCGGGTGAGGGACTAGCGGCACTCGCCTTGCTCGGGAAGCGCAGGGATGCGGTGCCCTGCCTCCTTCAGTTACAGGGAGCGCCGCAAGTGCAAGCTGGCCGCGGCCGCCGCGGCATTGACCTGGGCAGGCTGGTCATACGTAGGCTCCTGGTTGGCTGCAAAGCTGGTGTGCGGCCAATCGGAGCCCCACACCAGCTTCTCTCCGAAAAGCTTGACCCATGCGCCGGCTGCAGAGAGCTTCTCTAGCTCCGACCGATAGGTGTGTCCGCGCGCCGCTTCTTCTGTCATCCCTGCCAGGTGGTTCAGGACAAAAGGCAGTCGGCATCGCACCTGCATCTGAGCTACTCGTTGCAGGTCGTCTGCGTGGATGTACCACTGCACATGCCATCTCAGAGCGCTGAGCGTGAGACACGCCTGTGTACGATGGCCTGGGGGCAGAAGGGAAGGCCGCATTGCTGTCCGCGGCCGCACAGCAGCTCCCGGTCAAGCACGTGGGCAAACCGGCCGACATCGCTTCGGCAATCCTGATGCTCATGGGCAACGAGTTCGCCACCGGCACTGTCATCGACATCGACGGCGGCGGGATTCTTACCTGACGCCGCGCCTAGCGGTCAGACCGAAGCCGGGCTGCTTCTGAGCAGCGGGTCCCCGTAGACCATCATTGCCAGCGACCTTTGCGGTTGGTACGCGTGCAGTGAGGCTACATGTCGGTTGGCAGCATGGCAGGCTTCGAGCGCGCTCTTGCCGGCGGCCCACGCATCCAGGAACGCTGGGAGCCACCAGCCTGGTACCAGAGACTCCAGCGGCCAAGGTGACGCGATGACGGTTCTGCATCCCCTGTCCAGAAGCATCTTGGGCAAACCCACCGTGGTGCTCATGTTGGGGTGACTGTCGACTCTGCCGCCGCTGCAGACAAAGAGGATTGCGAGCTCGACGCCAGTCAAGGCGTTGGCCAGGTGCAGGGGAGACTCCTTCAGCGTTCCCTCGTCGACCACACGATGGATAAAACGGCCCTCTGCGCCAAGCTGCCCGTGCGCCGTAACGATGGCCATCTGCGCGCCCTGGAAGTCTTCAGGAAGTTCTGCGGCAGTGTTCAGCGCGACCGCATGCTGCGCAAGCGTGGCCTGTGTCATCAGGTGTACGGCTTGCATGGCATCAAGCGCACCGGTGTTACCGCCGCCCGACAGCCAGGCCAGGCGGCGTCCATCACCTCCTGACGGACGCTGGCGGACGGCTGCGAGCCAGGACAGTGATGGAACCATCGCCAGCGCTGTGTCGTAGCCGGCGAGTTCTCGGTTCTTGAGAACCAGGTTGAAGGTCAATTGAGCGAGTTCAGGCTCGGCCACAACCAACACACGGTCAGCCGCGGGCAAAGGGACGTCGATTGACTTCATCGAGGCGTAGAACTCCGAGTCGTCCTCTTCCTTCCATCTCTGGGAGCGCTCGTCGAACTTCTTCTCTCCAGGAGAGATGTCGCCGTACTTGTATGGGTAGGTGCGCGACCAAGCTTGCAAGCGAGCCTTGGCCGTTTGCGCCCCAACAGCTGGCCTCACGACATTCGCCGCTCCCGGCGCGGCGCAAGCCGTTATGACTTCGCCCTCATCGTCGAACGCCACCATCAGAACGGCCACGTTCTCGTTCTTGACAAGGTCGGCTGCGAAGTCCAGCGGCCACGCCGCCGTGAGCGCGGCAGCGTTACCTGGTGGCTTGACACCGCGCTCGGCTAGAAGCTCGCATCCAAGGAACGCGACATGTACTGGCAGTTCCGGGGTGGCCGGGCGCAGCAAGCGGTGGGCGGCGATTTGCACTGCAGTCGCATCGTTCGGGGCGTCGGATGCGTAGCGTGAGCCTCCAGCCCAGTTGTGCAGCTCGACCAAGTCCTGCAGCGCCGGTCTGGCTGTTGAAAGTGCTCGCAGGTATGTCGCCATCTCAGCGTCGAACTCACCCAACGCGCGTTGCTTGAGCTCGACTGCCTCCTGTGGAACCGTGCCGCCGGCAAGCTCCACATAGGCAGCGAGTTGCCCGAAGAGAAAGGCCGATGCGAAAAGCTCATCTGACAGCCTGATGGCTTCTTCAAGGAGGTCATGAGCCTCCTGCAGCATTGAAAGCAATGCTGCCTGATTCGTGCGGCGGGCCTGCTTCAGGCGCAGTGTGAGTCCGATGACGCCAAGCCTGTTGCGCTGAGGGTCGGTCATCCCGATTGCTTCTTGGAGCTGCCGATACTTCTCCAAAAGGGGCGCGGCCTGGTCGACGAACCCGATGTCTCGAATGGCCCGGAACTGCGTGTAGACCTCATAGGCGAGGTCAGACTTGGGAAGTTCGGCCTGAGTGGCGCTGGCGCAGATGATGCCTATAAGGGCGTCCGGAGTACTTGCCGCGCGCAGATAGATGTCGGCATAGGCGCCCCACGCCAGGCGCCTGCGAGCCGGCGAGTCGCCAGCCACCTGCAGTATCGACTCAGCTAGGTCTCGGGCGCGCTGGTTGTCACCAAGAAGGGAGTACCGGCCCGCCAAGGCGCGCAGCGCATGAATGTCGCATGTCTCACCAGGAACATGCCGTGCCACTGCTGGCAGCAAGGTAGCCTGGAAATCCAAGCCTTGAAGCTCGGCTGAGCTATTCTGTTCGAAAAGCTCTTGCTCCAAACTCTCCGCCAGCAGGCGCGCCAAGCCAGCGGCGTTCGTCCCGACGACGTCGGCCGGCAGAGACCTGCGCATATCGAAGACCTTGTTTTGCGCGTGCCACGCGCCGAACCGGTTGAGGAAGTCCTTGAACTCACTTTCCTCCGCTAGGGCCGGCTTGACGGCTTCCGCCGTCGATTTCGCGTCTGGGCGCACGACGTCGAGCGCCAGGGCGATGAGCAACGTGTAACCGACGCTCCCTGACCGCTCAACCTCCAGCGTATTCAGCAGCGTCCCTCGCGTCCAACCATCATCAGGATGGTCGGCCAGATGCATCAGGACAGCTTCAATAGGTATGCGATAGACATCCAGCTGCTCGCGGCCGACTGCATCGACCAGCAAGAGAGATTGCATCACCCGCAGGGTTAGCTGCGCTGCTGCACGCGAGAAGCGGCTATCCGGTATCAGCTCACTGGCGAGCACCCACGCCGCGGCGGCCGCCTCGACAGCTTCCGCGTGTCGCGCGAAGCAGATGCACGCGAGCTCGCGCTGTTCAGGCCAATTGTTCTCGACGTGGCGAAGTGGCTGTGAGTAGTCAAACTCAACACCGCGACCAACTTGTCCAGCGATGTAGTCGTGGACTGGCAAGAACCCGATGCGCGAGATGGCGCTCGCTTTCTGCGGGTTCTTCGCCAAAGCGCAGATTTGCAGCAGTCGCTGCTCACAGTCTAGGTGCAACGTGGAACTGCCGCCAAAGAGCGTCGTGAGTCGGTTCCACGCACGCTCGACGAGCTCGGAGTCCATCGACTGCGTTGCGATGCGCAGTGCCTCCCGTAGTTCGCGTTCATCCGTCAGCGCATCCAGGCTTGCGGCTATAAGCTCACTGGCCGTCTTGCTGTCATCTCCCTTGAGGCAGATGCCAGCCCACTGGACCGCGGCGCCACCTGTGACCGTCATCTCCTGGCGCAGTTCGCGCACGAGGGCGGCAGCCTGCTCGTGGTCGCCTCCGTATGCGGCGATTTGCATGCGCGCCTGCTTCTTCTCCAGCGCCGGCAGGTTCTCTGCTTCCAGTTCGGTCAACGCTTGCGCTGTCCGCCCGGATGCCGCCGCGGTCGTCCAAACGGCGAGCTTGTCCACGACTTTATCCTGGGTCTTCTGGCGCAAGCCGTAGACGTTGAAGTTCTCCGCGCTCAATAGAAGCTGACTGTTCGCGTCCGTTGAGGGGGCACTCTCTGCAGTCGTCATCAGAATGAAGCAGCCTCTCTCATTAGCGACTGCAGTGAGCCGGCGTGCGAGTTCAGCGGTGTGTGACACCCATGCGTCTTCGTGAAGCCGGATTCTCGGTTGGTCTTGCGTTCTGGACTGCGCTGGGTCTCTGTAGATGGTTGCGTATGGCAAGAAGACGAACTGGGTCTCTCCTGCTTTCTCGATGGCAAGAGCTACGCTCGCAACCGAAGCTTCGGCCATCCGAAAAAACTTGAACTTGTCGCGCAGCTCCGAGCGTTCTCGCTCGTCGACCGTTCGGCCTCGAACTTCAGATATTCCAGTCAGCAGGAGTTCGAAGGTCTCTTCCTCGGATTGCGCCCAGACTAGCTCCGGCGGCGCGATGAAGGTGAGAGTCTTGTAGAAAAGTTGCTTGTCTTTGGGGTCGACCAGCATGAAGGCGGCGACCGCGCAACGCCGTAGCACGACTTGCTGACTGGGATGGATGAGAAGTAGGGCTGACCCGGGAGCCGGTATGTATTTGTCGTTGAAAACGCCTGCGGGATTGAAGTCCTCGAGCTGTCGCACCACGTCTGGCATTGCCGCGTCTCCCCGTCCTTTTCTGAGCACCAGACTTTAACTGGCGCAAGTTCGGTCATCGGTCGCAAGAAGAGGTTCTGTCTCGTATAGGTGGGCCAACACTTATCGGCTTTCCGATAGCAAAGTCGTGTACGCTGGCACATCCACTATCCGCCAAGGTAATGCCGCGGAAGGCTCCCGACCTCCAAGACTTCGCATTCATTGAGGACGCAGCTGCTTCAGCAGCCGCAGGTGCAGCCACCTCTGTGCCGAGCGAGGACCTGAGCTTGGGCCCGTATGTCGAAGCTCTCGTACTGCGCAAGACCATCGGCGCTCTGTCCTTTGACAGGCGCGGCGGTGAGCGGCATGAACTGCTCTCCAAGGCGGCTAAGAACGATGTGGCAGCTGCATACTCACCTGGCCTGGGCGCCTTCTTCCTCGGCGAAGCTGGAGTCAAGGCGGCGAACAACTCCCTGCTGTTCGGTGAGTCACTTGCTCGCGCGGTGTCTGAAGCCGGCCTGACGGGAGCTGCGAGTTCTCTGCTCAAGGGCGCCACGGTCGAATTGCTTACGAACGTGCACGAGCACGCAGGGCCAAACGCCCGTGGCATCGGCCTGTATGAGGTCTTCGAGGGTGGGGTCGCGGTGTGCGTTGCTGACGCCGGGCAGGGCATCGTGGCAGGCTATGTGTCGGCCAACCCGGGTTTGTCCGGCCTGACCGCGGAGCAGGCACTCATCAAAGCGCTTGTGGAGCACAAGTCTCGCCTGCCTGACCAAGGGCGCGGCACCGGATACAAGACAGTCGCGAATGCGATGAGGTCGCTTGACGCCACCTTGAGAGTGCGCAGTGGTGATGCCAGCCTGGAGATTGAGGGCCACCCCGACGATGCGGAGTGGCTATCCCGCGAACAAGTCGAACTGCGAGGCTTCGTCGTCAGTCTCGCACTGCGCTGGGCCTGAAGCAGCCAGGGCAAGGAATTCGAGCTCACCCTGGGCAGGCCGCTGCAGCGTGCCCATGTGCAGGGCTGCCTTCAGGCTGGTGTTGTGTGTGAGCAGCTCTCGCATCTGCGCCGCACTTGCGGTTCGGTGCTTGCGGGCGCGCAGCGCCCCAGAGTGCTCGAGGGTCAGGCGCTGCCTCTTGACCGTCTTGAAGTACGGGTCAGAGTCGATGGTAACCACCTGGGCGAAGTAGTTCTTCAGCTCGTCTTCGAAGCTCTGGCCGCCCCGCCGCACGAGCACGAGGTCTCTGCGACCACTGAGCTGGACGAACCGAATGAGTCGCTGCACGTACCGCGCGCCGTCTTCCAGAGGCTTTGCCCCAGTGAGGAACTCGAATGCCACAGCCTTGAGATTGACTTGGCGCTTGGCGAACTCGGCCCAACGCTCGAAGTCATGGTCCGTGCGGCCGTTCAAGTGCAGCGCTGTCGGCAGACCTGCATTCACCATGTGGTACCAAGTCCACGCGATGCGTTTGATGGCGTGCAGGTTGTCGTGACGCGGAACGTCGGCGTACGTGCTGTAGTTCGGACTTGTGGCGAAGATGACGCCGGCCCTGTGCATCAGGGCGAAAGCTTTCTTCCACTCGGGCAGGCGCCAGATGCGCTCGACCTTGGGGTCGCGTTCCACGCCACTTGCAATCCAGCCTTTGATTGGCTGAGCGCCGAAGGACCTGCGCAGCTCCGCAGCGTTCTTCGCCCGGTCAAGTTGTCTGCCTCCGCGCAACGCCATGGAGAGCGGAAAGGCGACGTGGTTCAAGTCGCGAATCGCGCGCTTGCCAACCACGTTGCCCTCCCACAGAGGAATGAAGCCGGGAAGGGGCGGCAGTGGTACTGCAGGCGCCAGAGGGATGTCGTCCAGCTCAAAGCCACCCACCTCCCACACTCGATGCGCGTACCGCACGGGCGCTTTCGGGCAGACCGTGTGGCAGCGTTCGGGGTCTTCGCACCTGCACATGGACATGCAGCTTATTGCGTCCGCGCCACCATTGGCTGTGTGCAGTCCACCGCAGGTGGGCCTGTCCAGGCACGTACCGCAGCCCAATAGCGGCTGGCCGCTGCTCTGGTCCTTGATTGCCCAGACTTGCTGATGGTGGCGCGGCTCGAGCATCAGTCCTCCAGTTGCAGTTCCACGCTATTGGTTTGGCAGTTCACGCGCCGAACCTTCCCCGGAGCGACGTTGTGGTGCTCTTTCAGCGTGGCCACCAGGGCTGCGGACGGCCGTTCGACCGTTGCGACCTGATGCACCCCGTCGCTTGCCACAACCTTGCCGCCTTGGATGAGCCGCAGCAGAACCGGCTGCTGCGGCACAAGCGACAGCTGCGGCTCGCTCTTGGCCCTGATGACGCGGCGCACCTTGGGAGCAGGAGCGAACATGTCGTTCGCAGCGTTTGCCAGGTTGCGGCGCCAGGCCTTCTCGTGCCGCTCGCGCTTGTTCCGCAGGAAATCAGTTCCCATACGCCAGTCCTTTCACCGTGAGGGAGTACAGCTTGGTTTTTCCCACCTTGCGTTCCTGCAGCAGGCGCAGCGAGGCGAGGTTAGACAGCCTGTTGTTCCAGGCCGTGACGCCGGCAGCCGATTCCGCGGCTTGGCTTGCAGTTTTGGCATCGGCCTCTTCGAGCTGGGAGACCACCTCTAAGGTCTCGCGCTGAGTGGGCTCTAGCGTGCCGATAACGAAAGCGCCCGTCAGACTTCCTTGCTCGTCGGTGGAGGCAACGACGACGGGTTGCTTCAATGCTTCTGCAGCGAACCTCAGTTCGTCCAAGGTTGCAGCATTGACGTTCACGAAGACGGGGAGGGCGCCCGCTTGCGAGATGACCTCGCTGAGCTTCAGGAGGCTTTCGCGGGCTGCACTTGCTGTCACCAGCTCCATTCCGGACATGTCCAGCAGGAGAGCCGGCGCATCAACCCGCGTGGGCGCAGCTTTGCCCAGCCGCTCGAGTGCAGCACGCCCGGCCGCGATGCCCAGCAGCTCTGCCGCACCGAGCACGCTTTTGAGGTGGAGACTTGGAAGATTCATCGTTCACTCATTTGTCTGAGTGAGTGAATTGTAGTGCCGCACGGCGCCTCGTCAAGCGCTGTGCATGGTGTCCCTATTCAAGGGACAATCGTCCCTACTTAGAGGACACTTGTCCCTACCAAATGGACAGAAATCGAGCTCAGTCCCTATAATGTGGACAAACATCCCCACCTTAGGGACATGAGCTCCGCCGACTTCCTCTTTACTCCGACCGTCCAGAAGGTGCTTGGCGCTGTGCTGTCGCAGCCAGAGAGGTCATTCACCTTGCGGGAACTGCTAGAGCTGGCGGCAAGCGGCCGGGGCGGAGCGCAGCTGCAGGTTGAACGTCTTCTGGATGCTGGTGTGCTCATCGAAGAGCCGCGCAGAGGGCGGCAGAGGAGCATCCGGGCCAATAAGGAGTTCTTCCTGTACCCAGAGCTCTTGAGCATCGTGCGCAAGTCATTTGGGGTGAAGGAGCCCTTGGTTCGAGCTCTCCAGCCATTCGAGGACGACATCGAAGAGGCCTTTGTCTTCGGCTCAGTCGCTTCCGGCGAGGACAGCTCCAGGAGCGACATTGATGTCGCCGTGATTGGTCACGCTCCGTACGGCGAGCTCCTGAGTGCTCTTCACGCAGTGGAGAAGGACCTTGGCCGGCCAGTCCACTTGAATCTGTACGACCCCGAGGAATGGCGCGAACTCGTTGCTTCGGACCCTGTGGTCTCAAAGATTGCCAAGAGCCAGAAGCTGGAGCTCATGAAGCATGCCGAGACCGCCTGAATACGAGAACCTCATTCGCACAGGCGCATTCGGGCCCGTCACGCGAACCGACGGTGCCGTCGAAGGCTTCCTGAAGAATGCACGCGAGGACTTGGAAGTCGCCAAGGGCATCGACGTCGCACGTGCCAAGCAGAGGTTCACACTCGCATACGAAGGCTTCTACGGCCTGGTGCAGGCGGTCCTCGAGTTCTACGAGGTGCGCACAAAGGATTCTGGCCGGCAGTTGGCCATCCAGCGCGTCGCCGCCGACCTCAAGCTCAATCCCGACCAGCAGCGTCTGGTCAGCCAGGCGCACGCGCGTCGCAACGAGACGATTTACCGGTCGCCGTTCCCGCCCATCTCGCGTGCAGAGGCGCTCGCGATGATTGAGATTCTCGAGAAGGCGCTTCCGGTTGCCCACGCTCTCACGGGCGTTGCAGCGCCGGCTTGAGCTCCGGTACTCCGCATCGCGGCAGCGTAGGACACGCGCGTGAACGAATTCGACCTGCTGAAGAACGCACTTTCCGAAGCCAAGTATGTGCCGCATGAGCATCTGCCAGTCGGCCCGGAGGAGCTTCATGCCACTGGACTCGCCTTCGCGCGCGTGGATGAGGTTGGGAGCCTGGGCTTCACACCGGCTGGACGCACCTGTATCCACCGCCTCGCGTCGGTCCTCCACGAACGAGACGAGCGCTTTCGACGAGGGGCGTCTCTCGCCGCCTTTCGCGAAAAGGTAGCGAGCGCCGCGCTGGATTACTACGACCAGCGCGCCAACCTTGCTCACGCTGACGTCGCCGGTCTGAAGAACAAGCTGGAGCAGTGGTTCCAAGGCCACACGAAAGCAGAAACGCACCTTGTCCCATGCGCTCTGCTCCCACAGGACGCGCGCTCCTTTGATGTTGGGCCAGTGCGCTTCATCAGCGCTGGGCAACTTGAGGCCGAGGGAATCAAGACCGCGGCCTTCGGCGATTGGCTCTCGAACTTTGCAAACTCCAGGAATGCGCGGTGGTTCGCACGTGTGGAGGTGCGTGGAGAAGACGCGAGGCGCAGGGAGCTTGCCAATGCCGCTGTCGACCTTGCGTTGGCGAGCCTACACCTAGTACTACCCCTGGACCCTCCGATGCACAGGGTCTCAAACCGTGCGGTGCCAGATTGGGTCATGAGCTTCACGCTGGACGACAGCGGTGAGGTCTGGCCGGGGCAAACCACAAGCAACACTCCGGCCGACGCGCTCTCGAGCGAGTACTTCGACCAGGCGATTGATGCCAACGCGACGCTGCTGAAGTCCTGCGGCGCCCGGATTCAGGCATTCCTCTCAGTCGACGAAGCCCTCGATGGCATGTCGCATGCCTGGTGCGACGCAGCTTACTGGTATTTCGAGGCGGCAAGCGACGAGCTCGACACCGCGGCACTTGCCAAGCTCGAGGCTTGTCTTGAGAACCTCACTTCCAGCACCAAAGGACACAAGAGCAACAGCCGGCTGCGGGGTCTGGTGCAGAGGGTGCTCGGCGTGCCACTTACAAGGCCTCTTTCCAACAACGCGCCTCTTACCTATGGCGGCTTCGTGGAGGAGCTTGTCGAAGCGCGCTCACGCGTGCTGCATGGCACGGCATCAACTCTGACTGGAGGCGCCAAGCTGACACGTGCTGAAGCAACCAAAGAAGCGGCTCGCTTGTTGAAGGCAACGAGTTGTCTGATGGACCGCTACCGCGAGGTCTGCCCCGCCTCCGACCTCTCGCTGGACGCATTCCAGGACTGGACCCATCGCGAGCGAGAGAAAGCAAGAGCAGCAGCGCAGCAGAACACGCCGCCCCACGAGCCCGCCCCGGGCGAGACGTTGGCCAATGATGGTGGCGCATGAATGACTTGAAGACTCTTAGAGAGCAGGTGCCAGCAACATCGCTGCAGCGTGTGCACGAGGAGCTTGCGCGCCACCGGCTCCCCGAAACGCCTTTACAGAGGCTCCAGCATGAAGTGCAGCGGTACGAGTCGGCGACCACCGCTGTGCAGCGTGCATCGCAGCAACGGGAAGCGTCTTGGGTCGCCAAGTCGTTTGGCCTGCATCTGCCCGGCGCGGAAAGCTTCAAGCCTGTGAGCTCCGCCTCTGAGGTGCGCCAACTCGTCGAGAAGTCACTCGAGCGTACAAGCCCAGAGCAACTGCAAGCCTGGGCGCGGCAGATTCGCGAACGGCCGCAGTACTACGAGCGCCTCATCGAAACGGTTGTAGGGCCCAGGCTCGCCACAACCCTCGTACAGCAGTTCATCAAGATTCCGGACGCTGAGGA
The DNA here is from genome assembly GCF_004681975.1 of Ramlibacter humi. GTDB lineage: Bacteria > Pseudomonadota > Gammaproteobacteria > Burkholderiales > Burkholderiaceae_C > Ramlibacter > Ramlibacter humi. The sequence continues at coordinate 1,540,130 of NZ_SMLK01000001.1, read as the reverse complement.
GGGGGCTCTCCCCACGGCATCTGCGGCCACAGCTCACGCGGCTCTATTCGTCTTGGACGCGCCTACCTTGGAGGGCGCTTACCGAGCGTTGGCGAAAGTCTTGAGCAGCCTAGACCCCGTCCAGCAGCTCTTCCTCACCGTGTTCATCGGTCCGCTCCTCGTGGGTCTGGTGTACGCATTCGTGAACCCGATTGCCGAACACTGGTTGAAGAAGAAGTGGCTCGATGACGATAGCCCGCAAGGTCGCAAGAAGAGGGCGAGGCAAGAGGCGGTAGCAGCCGTCGGGGGGACCTCCGTCCTGGCCGAGTTCAGGATGGTCAGCACCCAGAACTTGGTGGTCCGCGCCTCGGCCGCCGCCAAGGGCAAGAAAGTCGCGGCGCTTTCGTTCGGGACCGCTATACGCGTGCTGCGTCGCGCCGGCGCGTTCACGCTCATCGAATGGAGCAGTGGTGACGGGAGCGTTACTGGCTGGGTCTACACGCGCTATCTGAAGCGCTTCGACTAGCGACGCGCCTGGTCACTCCTCCCGGGCCGGCAGCAGTCCATAGGCTTCGAATTCCGCAGGCCGCAGCACCTTGGCCTCGAGCAGCACGCGCCGGTACAGCGCAATGAACTGACCGACGGCGCCCCACCTCTTGGACGCAGGTTTGTTCGTCAAGAGGGCAGCCAGGCACCACAGAAGGCGCGTGAGGTCTCGCTCCACGATGGCCCGAATCTCTGCCAAGGTCTCGCCCATGAGGTACGACTGGCCGTCCTCAGCGTAGAGGAGCTTGTTGCGGTAATCGGCCCGCTGCGTGATGAAGGTCTTAACCCTGTTCTCCCCGTCGTCGGGCAGTCGCGCGAAGAAGTCGTCATAGAGATGCTGGACAACCTCGTCATCAGACGCTTCGTCCCTGCTGATGGAGACGTCCAGCGGGTTGACGTCGATGAGGAACTTCCCGTCGTGCGCAAACAATGTCAGCACTGCTTTTCCGTCCTTCACAGCAGGAACAACTCGCCAGGTCGTGACGCCTTCCAGGCCCGCCGGGGCCAGTCCATTCTTCAGGAAGTCTTCGAAGACGGTCGCCATCTCGGAGAGAACCGGCGTGAACGCAAGCTTCACCAGGTGGTTCTTCTTCTTGCTGACGAAGTCGCGATGCTCAGGGAAGTGGTCCGCGTTCAGCTTCAGCAGCTCGAAGATGGCCACGACCAGTTCCTCCTCTGCGGCGATGAGCCGGATGACGCCCATCTCTTCGTCGAACCCCTCCAGTCGGATTGCTTTCTGCAGGTGATGCGCCGCCTTGGCAACCCGGGTCTGCACCTTGAGCGGCGCAGAGCTGAGGATTGCTACGACAACGTCCTCACCGACCAAACGCTCCAGCTCTGAGGTGTCGATGGTGATGAGTTCGTTGTCGGGCTCGGTCATGGTTCTCTTCGTCAGGGGCGGCCGGAAGCGTGCCGCAGGTACATAGGTGGCTCCTGGTGCCAATGTACTCGGGGCATCAGCGCGGGCGAGGAAGGGCGACGCCCATGGTTCTGCGCTCTCTGGCCGGCCAGAGCCAGTTCGACGGCGTGAATGCCGGCCAGGTTCTCCTAGAAGTCGCCCGGTGCAGCATTGAGCAGGTCCGAAAGGGAGGAGAGACCCGTAAAGGCGCTCAGGTAAGAATCGTTGTCTCCCTGGCTTCGTAGGTACTTAAAAGACGGCGCTCTCAACGGTTTACGGTCGTCGCATTGAGTGCAAAGGCGCGCCTAAAGCCTGCATGGGAAAGACGTCGGCACTTTAGCGTTGACCTTCCTCTCTCCTCTGAAGGCTGCTTCACGGTATAGGACTGTAGAACCAACCCAGAACGTTCTCTCTTAAAGAGTGCGCTATCTAAACAACCTACAGTGGAAGAATGCAAGCTTCTAAAATGAGGCGAATACATGCAAAGCGTTTTAGACTAGCTAAGAGCTTTAGAGGGCGGTAGATTGCATCGCGGTTGAAGACTGCGCCGAGAAATCAGACACTACCTAGCACTGGGCAATCAGTAGATACGGCCCACGAACTGAAAGGAGCGTCTGAATGAGCGAGCGCAATGGTGCGGGAGTGACTCTCCCCAAGGCTCCCGGAGAGCTGTACAGGTGGGCTGGCCACCCCAAGCCGGCACCTTGGCCGAAGCAGCAGGCTTCTACGTTGCTTTTCCTCGTGCGCACCACGGGCATGCGGCTCGGAGAAGTCCTGAGTCTCAGGACGGTGCCGGTTGGCCCCCTGAGGAATGACTGGCTTCGCATCCGTCGCAGTGCCCACCAGCACCACGGCTGATGAAGACGGAATCAGCCGCTCGAGAAGACGCCGTTCTCCCGCTCTGGGTCATCAAGCGCACGCAGGACGCCGAGGGTGATTCGACGAGCCCGCTACCAGTTGGGTTCTCGTACATCATCGACGAGCTCAGCGGTCAGCTGTTCGAACCCGGGCTGCTCTTTTTGGCGACCACACAAACCAACAGAGATGGCGGGTTCAAGAAGAACACCGTCGACGCCTACGCGAGCGACCTGCTCGATTGGACGCGGTACCTAACCCGCCGCCGCGTGCCCTGGAACAAGGCGACTTGGGAAGACCTCGCGCTGTACGTCTCAAGCATGGACAGGTTCGTCTCTCCCCATCATGGCCGGTACTACACCGAACGCACGAAGACTCGGCGCCTTGTGCCCATCACGGCCATGTACAAGTGGGCGCCGCAACATATTCCGGCGTTGTGTGAGCACTCGCCGTACGGAACGCTCTTCGACGCGAGGAAGGCGGCCGAGTTTCTGGACGAGCGGCGAAGAAGCAGGCGCAGCAAGGTGCCTGTTACCAGAGACGACGCCGACGACGAGGAAATCCCCCTGTACATGAACGAGAACGAGGTCAAGGAGACGTTGAAGGCAATGGGCCCTGAGCCGCGTGCCTCTGGCTGTGATGAGGACGAAGAATCGGCCACGTCCTCGATTGGCCATCTGGGAATGGAGTTGGGTTTGCAAGCCGGCCTGCGGGTCAGCGAGGTCGTGGGGTTGCAGGTGCGCTTGTTCAAGCGGTACTTGAACCAGAAACTCATCCCGGGCGCGTTCTACCGTGTGGGCAAGTTCCGGCGCAAAGGCGGCGAGCGTAAAACTGTACGCATGCACGGCGTGTTGGTGCAGAAGGTCGTCAACTACATCAAGTGTGAACGCGCTGAGGTGATGCGTGGCGTGCAGGCGGACCACGGCGTGCTCCTCGTGCACAAAACGGGGCAACACCGAGGTGAGCCGCTTCGCACAGGAACCTTGCAGCGGCGCTTCGCGAAGGCTTGTATGGCCGCCCAGGTGACGATGACCGTCTCGAAGCTCGCGCCCGTCGATGGTGACTGGACGAACCTCGTCGTGGAAGAACTGCTGCGGCCCAAGTACACCTTCCACAACCTGCGTCACACGTTTGCGGTGTGGAGGTACTACGCACGCAAGCGTGACGGTGACACCGACCCCTGGAAGCACGTGCAGGAGGAGCTTGGGCACAAGGATGCGGCAACGACCATGAAGTTCTACTTGCCGGTGACGCAGGACTTTGAAGCCAGCGTGACCGACGAGTTCATTGCAACCTTGAATGCTGATGCTGGCGTGTACGGCATGGAGGACGACGAAGAGCTTGATGAGGAGCTGGCTGATGCGCTGTGAAGAGCAGGGAGGCGGCGTGCAATTGGTGGTGGGAAATCAGCCGCCCTCGCGTCACAAGAACGCGGGGGCAGCGTCAAGCCCCGATACGGCGGGTGGCGAAATCTGATGGGCCGCAGTACCGTACTCACGAGGCGCCCCGACAGGTTCCAGCAGCTCACTGCAGCGCAGGACGCTGAATTTCAGGGGAAGACGGGCGACCTCGTCCTGACCGGAAAGCTGCGCTCGTACAACGGAAAGCCTGAGAACGCGCCGCACTTCAAGGCTGCCTTGAAAGGCTTCAAGGCGGACGTCGCGAAGTTCGAATCCGCCGTAGCCTTGACTGACGGGTTCGTTCTGGTGTGCAACGAGCCAGGCCGCAGGAGCCCGCGAGCTTTCGAGACGCTGCGCTCTCAGTTGAACAACGGGCTGCTCGAGTTCGCGCGCGCTAAGCGACTCCAGGCGAAACCCCTGAAGGAATGGCCAGCAGACCTCGGGCACCGCGTGGTGGCGTGGCTTCGCAAGGAAGCTCTCAAAGACAATGGGGAGCTGTACTTTCCTGAAACTTTGCGCAAGTACTACGGGGCGTTCTGCAGCCTGTTTGCCTGCATGAAGGAAACACCGAAGCTGGCAGCCTTACTGCCCCAGCTTGAGGATTTCCCGCGAAATCCCTTTTCTGGCCTGCGCGGCTCGGGCAACACAACGCAGTCGATGGGGCAGTCGGCGCTCATCGACACGCTCAACGCTGCCCGAGACGAGTTCCTCGAAGTGGTGCACAAGGTCCGGTATGCGCAGCAGCTTTTCGCCGGCCCGGAAGTTCCGCCGGACACCACCAAGCGTGGAGAGGGCCAGTTCCGCAATCTCGATGCGGTGCTCTGGTATCTCAAGACCAGCTACCGCGGCAAGCTGCCGATGTACACGACGCTTGCCGAATCGGACGTTGTGGAAGAGCGAGCGGTGTATGAGGCCATCAGCCGCTTCCATGGCGGTTGGCGCAACGTCTCAGAGTACCTGCAGCCCGCGCCGGAGAGCTGTGTCGCGCCCATGTTGCTGCTGACCATCTATGGCCACTTCAACACCGACGCGCTGCGCACTCTCGGCCAGAAAAACCTGAAAAGGAAGGACGTCCTGAACAACGGCCGGCTCGAGGTTCGCCTCACGGTGCGGCCTGGCAAGCAGCGGGGAAGTACCTATGCGCGTAGTTTCCCAATCGACGACGCCGACCCTTGTTCGCCCAACTCCATCTTGGAGCTGATGGTTGCGTGGACTGAAAGAATTCGCAGCGAAGCGGGCAAGTACAAGGACTGCATCTTCATCCATGTCACCAATGAGAACGCAGTCAAGGCCTTCGCATCCGCCAAGCTCGATGGGCGCGGTGGCGACACGAAGTGGCTGCACCATCTGGCCGAGTTCTGCGAGCGGCACAAGCTGGACCGCTTCAATCTGAGGGAGCTGCGCATGACCTCGCTGGACTACGGCATGTGGATGTTTGCAGATGACATCCGTGCTTCCTTCGCTCTCAAAGGAGGCAAATCCGAGTCGGTGCTTCGTGACCACTACATCGGGGAGTCGGCACGCCAACGTAGCAACGCTCGAGTCGCTGAACTCCAGTCGAACAAGGAGCGGTATGTCCGGACCGGGGGGAAGGTCCACCACTTGGGGTCAGATAGCAAGGACATCAGCGCCGCGACGCCCGGCTGCAAGTGCGTGGACACCTTCGACTCGCCCATACCTGGAGAGGTGAAGGGGCGCCAGTGCGGGGCGTTCGGCCGCTGCCCGGGCTGCCCGCTCGGGTCACCGGAACTCACCGCCTACGGGCTGGCCAGGATGCTGCAGCTGCGCGAGCAGCTCAAAGAAGCCAGGAAGACGATGCCCCTCGAGCGCTGGAAGGCCTGCTGGGACGGCGTGCTCAAGACGCTTGAGCGCAAGTGGATTCCCCTCTTCAAGAACAAGCCTCAGCTCTGGGAGCGGGTCAAGCGCATGTCACTTCCGCCAATTGGAGTCATTGAATGACAATGGCCGCCGCAGCTTCCGCCTCCGCTGCTGTCCCACAGGGCAGCCCTCAGGTGCCCGAGGAGGCTTTCGTTGACCTGGACAAGCCGGACTTCAAGACCTTCTGGAACGCATTCGTCTGGCGGTTCCTCAATCGCAATCCGGCACGACCGACGATTGCCATCAACTGGCAATTTGTCTTGCCAACAGGGGGACTCTCTACCGACCCGCAGCACATCATCCTGCTCGAGAGCTTCAAGACGGTCGTGTGGGGAATGCTGACCAACGACGCCTACGGAAAAAAGCTGAAGGTGGGCACGCTTGGCTCCATCAGCGGAGGTATCCGGGAGGCATTCCGTTGGTTCGTCTGGAATGGAATCAAGGACTTCTCGCAACTGACGCCTGCCGTGCAGGAGCGGTACCACAACGTGCTTGCTCAGCTCATTCTGAAGCGCGAGGAGGTCTACCCGGACTTCGTCGCGGAGGGCTATGGCTTTGGCTATCACAGCCCCTCGCTGCGCTCGGTCCTCGAGGAGGACTTGGAAGAAGAGGACGAGGCGAAGGTGGACGACCAGGCTGAGGATGACGGCTTCACCTATTCGCAGGTTGCCAATCGCATCAACATCATCTACTACATCTACGCGCAACGAGTCCTGCTCCAAAAGCGCAAGCTGCCTGCCCTCTCAAGGGCGCCATTCAAGGGAAGAAGCGGCGGCGAGGTCACCTCAGGCATCGTCGCGCATGCCATCAACCGCATTCCTGCACTGCCCCAGGCAGTGAGCATCCCCATGCTCGCAGAAGTATTCCGGTGGGTCGACGAAGTCGGGCCGGAGATTCGGCGCGCCCATTTCGCATTCCAGAACTCCAAGGACGGCGGCCGCCGGGCAGTGATGTCAGCTTTCGCGAAGCTGGACGCCGCGGGGTTCAGCTCAGAGCGCCTGGCAGCCCTGCCCTGGAGGGAACGCAATGAGGGGCGCATCGAAGGCGCTGAGGACCCACTTGCGTTCGGCTACCACCGCATGCGTCTGGCGGTGCTGATGCTGCGGGACGCCTGCGTTCTCGCGGTGCAGTACCTGGCCGGCCTGCGCATCTCCGAGGTCTGTTCAGCCAAGGTCCTCAAAGACAAGGTCAATGGCCTGCCCTCGTGTGTGTACAAGATGCAGTCCCCAGACGGCATGATGGACCTGTACTTCCTCAAGGGGGTACTCACCAAAGGCCAAGCCGAGCCCAAGGCGAACGACTGGGTCATCGGCTGCGCGCCATATCGCAGCAAGGAGCTGCCGGTCATCGTTCGAGCGCTGAATCTGCTGCACGACGTGGTGACGCCGTTCCTTGACGACGACAAGGAGGCGCCGCTCTTCGTGCACTTCAAGAACCGGTGGGGCATGCCCGCGAGCGCGGATAGCGTGCACCAGGCCACCGGCACAGACCTGCAGCGCGGCTGCCGGCGCTTCATCCGGTGCTTCGTTGACTTGTCCACCCTGCCGGATTTCGACCGCCACGGCAACAGCCTGGTGCGCTACCGGCGAACGCGTGGCCAGTGCATCAGGACGCACCAGGGGCGTAAGACGTTCGCGGATTTCTGCCTGAAGACGAGGAAGACCGCGCTTCATGCCCTCAGCCTTCACTTTGGGCACCTGACCGACTCAATCACGTACCGGGGCTACTACGAGCCAGTGCAGCGTCTGCACGATGACGTTGAGATGTTCGGCCACTCCGCAACAGTCGATTTCTTCGTGAGCCGCAGTGAAGGCAAGGTCGTCTTCGGCACGATGGCTGCAGCCGTGAATGACTTCTTGAAGGAATTCAAGCTCGAAGGCATCAAAGACCCTGCGGAGCTTCGCGACAAGGTCACGGACATCGTTATCACCCACGACCTGCGCATCTACTTCAACGACAACGGCAATTGTCTTATCAGCATGGCGCCTCTGAAATCACGGTGCCAGGCTGCCGCAGGTGGCCCGTCGTGGATGCACACGCGCCCCAACGAGAAGACACGCACCGTCTCGATGTGTGGCGGCTGTGACTGCCTTGCACTTGGTCGCGAGCATCTTCCCTTCTATGAGACGCGAGCCGCGGCATGGAAGGAAGCCGCCCAAGACAGGGCAAACCGGGTAGCAGTCAGAAGCTATGAGCAGTCACGAAAAATTGTGCGCATCTTGAAGGCACCAGCCTATGACGCCTCTCAGCCTTGTTGAAGACCTGCTCGCCAAGTTCGAGCCCGTGGACCCGAGGGAGGAAAAGTTCGCACAGACCCTGCGTGAGCTACTTGAAAAGCGCAAGTTCGACGACAAGGGCAAGCTGACCGGACCAACTCTCAACCTCACCGTCATCGCGCATCACGCGGGGTTGAAGCTCAAGCTCGTAAGCCACGAGGGCTGCGCGCTGCCCGCAGCGAGGGAACTGCTGCTCGCAGCAATGGAGCGACTGTCTGAGTACAGTCTGCAGGTCAAATGTGACTTCCTCGACCAGGAAGTCAAGCGCCTGCGAGCTCGCCTAGACCGGTACGACTCCATCTACGCCAATCGCGTCGTACAGCTGCACAAGAAGAAGACTCAGATTGAGCCTACGCCAGCCAACAAGTACACGCCGGACGACGTCCGCATGGCGGCCCAGGTCTTGCCGATGGATGAACTCTGACCGTGCTCTAGGCTTCGAAGAGGCTTGCTTGAGCGTCCGGAGGCAGCGAGCCGGGCACTCTGAACAGCGCCGTGTCCAAAGCGTCGTGCCGGCGTAGCAGTCCAAGCCGTCGCACAGCCATCTCAAACCGCTGCCGAAGCAAAGCGGCGTATTGCCCAGTCCCCCGCATCCGCGTGCCGAAGTTGGAGTCGTAGTCGGCGCCCCCGCGCATCTGGCGCACGAGGCTCATGACGTGCGCTGCGCGGTCGGGGAAGTGCTCGTTCAACCACTCCACGAAGAGGTCGCGCACCTCCAGTGGAAGCCTGAGAACAATCATGCTCGCCGAGGTCGCGCCGGCGCCCGCGGCCGCCTCCAGGATGGACTCGAGCTCCCGGTCGTTGACCGCAGGAATCATGGGTGAGGCGAAAACGGAGACGGGAACGCCGGCTTGGGACAGTTCGGTGATTGCCCGCAGGCGCCGGTGCGGCGCGTTCGCACGCGGGTCCATGATTCGGGCAAGGGTAGGGTTGACCGTGGCCAAGGACATGTTGACGCGGGCAAGGCCCTTCGCAGCCATCTTGGCGAGGATGTCGAGGTCTCGGGTCACCAGGGCCGACTTGGTCGTGATGCTCACCGGCGCATTGAAGTCCGCCAGCACCTCCAGGACAGACCTTGTGATGCGCAACTCGCGCTCGGCCGGCTGGTAGGGGTCGGTGTTCGCGCCGAGGGCGATGAGGCTAGGGCGGTACGCCGGCCGAGAGAGCTCTTTGCGCAGGAGGGCGGCAGCGTTTGTCTTGGCCTGAATCTTGGTCTCGAAGTCCAAGCCTGGCGACATCCCCAGGTACGCGTGCGAGGGCCGGGCATAGCAGTACACGCAACCGTGCTCACACCCTTGGTAGGGGTTGATGCTCTGCTCGAACCCGAGGTCAGGCGAGTCGTTGTAGCTGAGGATGGAGCGCGCTTCGACCAGCCGGACTTCTGTTGCCCTGCGCGGGATTAGCTCCTCGGGCTCCTCGGAGGTGCGCTGCTGCTCGTGGTGGTCGAGGTCCTTCTCCCGGCCCCAGGAGTCAAACCGTGACCGGGCGTTAGAGCCAACGCCCCGGCCCTTCACGAACTGAACAATGGTCTGGCCTTCAGCCAAGGCTCCTCCACGGCGCGAGGGCTGGCATGCCGAAAAGGCGACCAGCCTACTGTATGGATTAACAGTATACGCCAGCCAGATTCCCGGGTGTGGCACGTGGGGCACCCCTCCTTAGAAGGTGCAGGCCTACCCCTAGCAGGTGGCTTCCATCATTGGCTACGCCTCTCGGGAGTAGTTTTCCAACAAACATAAGCATGGGCTGCATCTACTGCTACGCGCGGCCCACGCACAGCTACCTGAACATGTCGCCCGGGCTGGACTTCGAGACGAAGCTGATCGCCAAGCGCGGCGTGGCGGAGGTGCTGCGCAAGGAGATCTCGCGCCGGAACTACGAGCCCAGGATGATCGCCATCGGCACCGCCACCGACTGCTACCAGCCGGTGGAGCGCGAGCTGCGGCTGACGCGGTCGGTGATCGAAGTACTGCATGAGACCGACCACGCGTTTTCGCTGGTCACCAAGTCCAGCGGCGTGGAGCGCGACCTGGACCTGATCGCGCCCATGGCCGCAAAGAAGCTGGCGGCGGTGTACGTGACCATCACCACGCTGGACGCCGGCCTGGCGCGCAAACTGGAACCGCGCGCCGCAGCGCCGCATCGCCGGCTGCGCATCCTGAAGAACCTGGCCGAAGCGGGCGTGCCTTGCGGCGTGAGCCTGGCGCCGCAGATCCCCTTCCTCACCGACGACATGGAACAGGTGCTGGAAGCGGCGTGGGAGGCCGGCGCGCGCAGCGCCTTCTATCACGTGGTGCGCCTGCCCTGGGAGGTGGCGCCGCTGTTCCGCCAGTGGCTGCAGATGCATTACCCGCAGCGGGCGGAAAGGGTGATGGCGCGCATCCAGGACATGCGCGGCGGCAAGGACTACGACGCCGACTTCGCTTCGCGCATGAAAGGCAAGGGGCCGTGGGCCGACCTGATCGGCCAGCGGTTCCGCAAGGCGGTGCAGCGCATCGGCTTCAACCGCGAGCGGGTGGCGATGGACAGTTCGCTGTTCCGGCCGCCTTCGCGCGACGGCCAGGGCTCGCTGTTCTGAGCTTCAGGCCAGGCGGCCCAGGGCGAAGAAGCCGGCGGCGGCCAGCAGGCCCCACCAGATGGCGCCCCATACGTTGACGCTCATCTGCGCGGGACCGGAAAGGCGGCGCAGCTGCAGGTTCCACAGCCACAGCACGGGCAGGCCGCCCAGCACCACCAGCAGCGTCGGCACCTGCCAGCGGAACAGCGTGGCCCAGGGCGGCAGCATGGAAGCGATGCGGAAGGTGTCGTCCGAAAGCGCCTGCGCCGGCACCCCGTTGACCCAGGCGCCACCCGCCAGCAGCGCGGCCACCAGCAGCACGAAGGTGGCCGCCAGCTTGAAGGTGCGCCGCCAGCCGAACACGCTGAGCAGGCAGGCGGTGGCGCCGGCCACGCCCACGGCGGAGGCCAGCGCGGGCAGGAAACCGGAACCGCCCGTGAGCATCACGTGCCACAGCCAGACGTTGCACACAAAGCCCACCCAGCCGCCCACCGCCGCCACCGCCCAGCCCGGGTGCAGCGCCAGGCGCGCCTCGCCCGGAGCCAGGATGGAGTGGTAGCCGGTGGAGCGGAACAACTTCAGCGACATCGCGCCATTGTGGTCCGGCCGCGTTGGCACGCCAACCAGACTGTCGCGTTGGGGGGACAACCCGTGAGGAAACGTAGCTGCGCGAAAGCCTCGATTCCGGCCTTCGCGGGATTGACACCGGGGCGAGTTGGTGGGGCGCGCCAATGAAAAAAGGGCGGTGTCCCCACCGCCCGTCGTTCACGCGCTGAAGAAGTTCTTCAGCTTGTCGCTCCAGCTTTCCTCGCTGGGCGAGTGCCGGGAGCCGCCTTTCTTCAGCGACTCGTCCAGCTCCTTGAGCAGCTTGCGCTGGTGCTCGGTCAGCTTGACCGGCGTCTCCACGCTGATGTGGCAGTACAGGTCGCCCGGGTAGCTGGAGCGCACGCCCTTGATGCCCTTGCCGCGCAGGCGGAACTGCTTGCCGGCCTGGGTGCCTTCGGGGATGTCGATGGCGGCCTTGCCCTGCAGGGTGGGCACCTCGATCTCGCCGCCCAGCGCCGCGCGCGTGAACGAGATGGGCACCACGCAGTGCAGGTCGTCGCCGTCGCGCTCGAAGATCGGGTGCTTCTTCAGCCGGATCTCGATGTACAGGTCGCCCGGCGGCCCGCCGTTGTGGCCAGGCTCGCCGTTGCCGGCGCTGCGGATGCGCATGCCGTCGTCGATGCCGGCGGGAATCTTCACCTCCAGCGTCTTCTGCTTCTTCACCTTGCCCTGGCCGTGGCAGGTGGGGCAGGGCTCGGGGATGATCTTGCCGGTGCCGCGGCAGGTGGGGCAGGTCTGCTGGACGGAGAAGAAGCCCTGGCGCATCTGCACCACGCCCTGCCCGTGGCAGGTGCCGCACTGCTTGGCCTGGGTGCCGGGCTTGGCGCCGCTGCCGTGGCAGGTCTCGCAGGGGTCCCAGCTGGGGATGCGGATCTGCGCTTCCTTGCCCAGCGCCGCTTCTTCCAGCGTGACCTCCATCGCGTACGACAGGTCGTTGCCGCGGTAGACCTGGCGGCCGCCGCGGCCCTGGCCACCGCGGCCCTGTCCGAAGATGTCGCCGAAGATGTCGCCGAAGGCCTCGGCAAAGCCGCCGAAGCCTTCCTGGCCGGCGCCCATGCCGCCGCGCATGTTGGGGTCCACGCCCGCGTGGCCGTACTGGTCGTACGCGGCGCGCTTGTCGGCTTCGGAGAGCATCTCGTATGCCTCCTTGGCCTCCTTGAACTTGGCTTCGGCATCCTTGGCCGCGTCTCCCTGGTTGCGGTCAGGGTGGAACTTCATCGCCAGCTTGCGATAAGCCTTCTTGATCTCCTCCTCGGAGGCGTTCTTCGGCACGCCGAGGACGTCGTAGTAATCGCGTTTGGTGGCCATTCGTTCGTTTCTTTTCAGCACGAACGCCGCGTTGGCTCCTCACCAACGCGGCGCGCGTTCGTCATCAAGGCCGGCGCCCCGCTCAGCCCTTCTTCACTTCCTTCACCTCGGCGTCCACGACGTTGTCGTCGTGCGATGCCTGGCTCGCGCCGCCGCTGCCGCCCGCCGCGGCTTCCGGGCCGGCGCCCGCGTCGGCCGCGCCGCCCGCGGCCTGGGCCGCTTGCGCCGCCTGCATGTCGGCGTACATCTTCTCGCCCAGCTTCTGGCTGGCGGTCATCAGCGCGTTGGTCTTGGCTTCGATGGCGGCCTTGTCCTCGCCCTTGAGCGATTCCTCGACGTCCTTGATCGCGGCTTCGATCTTTTCCTTCTCGCCGGCTTCCAGCTTGTCGCCGTACTCGCCCAGGCTCTTACGCACCGAGTGCACCAGCGCCTCGCCCTGGTTGCGGGCCTGCACCACCTCGAGCTTTTTCTTGTCCTCGGCGGCGTTGAGCTCGGCGTCCTTCACCATCTTCTGGATTTCGTCCTCCGACAGGCCCGAGTTCGCCTTGATGGTGATCTTGTTCTCCTTGCCCGTGCCCTTGTCCTTGGCCGACACGTGCAGGATGCCGTTGGCGTCGATGTCGAACGTCACCTCGATCTGGGGCAGGCCGCGCGGGGCCGGCGGGATGCCCTCGAGGTTGAACTCGCCCAGCAGCTTGTTGCCGCTGGCCATCTCGCGCTCGCCCTGGAAGACCTTGATGGTCACGGCCGGCTGGTTGTCGTCGGCGGTGGAGAAGGTCTGCGCGAACTTGGTCGGGATGGTCGTGTTCTTGGCGATCATCTTGGTCATCACGCCGCCCAGCGTCTCGATGCCCAGCGACAGCGGCGACACGTCCAGCAGCAGCACGTCCTTGCGGTCGCCCGAGAGCACGGAGCCCTGGATGGCGGCGCCGACGGCCACGGCTTCGTCGGGGTTCACGTCCTTGCGCGGCTCCTTGCCGAAGAACTCCCTGACCTTCTCCTGCACCTTGGGCATGCGGGTCATGCCGCCCACCAGGATGACGTCGTGCACGTCGCCCACGCTGACGCCGGCGTCCTTGATCGCCGTGCGGCAGGGCGCGATGGTGCGCTCGACCAGTTCCTCGACCAGGCTTTCCAGCTTGGCGCGGGTGAGCTTCAGGTTCAGGTGCTTGGGGCCCGACGCGTCGGCCGTGATGTACGGCAGGTTGATGTCGGTGGCCGCCGAGGACGACAGCTCGATCTTGGCCTTCTCGGCCGCTTCCTTCAGGCGCTGCAGCGCGAGCACGTCCTTGGACAGGTCGACGCCCTGGTCCTTTTTGAACTCCGCGATGATGTAGTCGATGATGCGCTGGTCGAAGTCCTCGCCGCCCAGGAAGGTGTCGCCGTTGGTGGACAGCACCTCGAACTGCATCTCGCCGTCGACGTCGGCGATCTCGATGATCGAGATGTCGAACGTGCCGCCGCCCAGGTCGTACACGGCGATCTTGCGGTCGCCCTTTTCCTGCTTGTCCAGGCCGAAGGCCAGTGCCGCCGCGGTGGGCTCGTTGATGATGCGCTTGACTTCCAGGCCGGCGATGCGGCCGGCGTCCTTGGTGGCCTGGCGCTGGGCGTCGTTGAAGTACGCCGGCACCGTGATCACGGCTTCCGTGACGGGCTCGCCCAGGTAGTCCTCGGCGGTCTTCTTCATCTTGCGCAGCACTTCGGCGCTGACCTGCGGCGGCGCCAGCTTCTTGCCGCGCACTTCCACCCACGCGTCGCCGTTGTCGGCCTTCGCGATGGTGTAGGGCATCAGGTTGATGTCCTTCTGGACTTCCTTTTCCTCGAACTTGCGGCCGATCAGGCGCTTGACCGCGTACAGCGTGTTCTTCGGATTGGTGACGGCCTGGCGCTTGGCCGAGGCGCCGACGAGGACTTCGCTGTCCTCCTGGTAGGCCACGATGGAAGGCGTGGTGCGCGCGCCTTCGCTGTTCTCGATGACTTTCGGGGTGGTGCCTTCGACGATGGCCACGCACGAGTTGGTGGTGCCGAGGTCGATGCCGATGATCTTGCCCATGACTGTTTCTCTCCTGTTTTCCGTGCCGGACGGTCCGCCCGGGCTCTATGGCCTAGTTGTGGATAACTCTGGTCGTTTCAAGCGGCTTCACTGCGGCGCGGCCACCGTCACCAGGGCGGGGCGCAGCACGCGGTCGGCGATGAGGTAGCCCTTCTGCAGGACCGTGACGACGGTGTTGGCTTCCTGCCCGGGGGCCGGAACCATCGAGATGGCCTGGTGCTGGTGGGGGTCGAACTTCGTGCCGGCGGCCGGGTTGATCTCCAGCACCTTGTTGCGCTCCAGTGCCTGCTTCAGCTGGCGCAGGGTCGCTTCCGCGCCTTCGCGGATCTGCTCGGGCGTGGCGTCCTGGATGGCCAGGCCCGCTTCCAGGCTGTCGGTGACCGGCAGCAGGCTTTCGGCGAAGCTTTCGATGGCGAACTTGCGCGCCTTGGCCATCTCGTCTTCCGCGCGGCGGCGGGTGTTCTGCATGTCGGCCTGGGCGCGCAGGAACTGCTCCGACAGCTCGGCGTTCTTCGCGCGCAGCGTCTCCAGTTCCGCCAGCGACGCCGCCAGGTCCGCTTCGTTGGCGGCGGCGGTGGCTTCGCGTTCCTCGGGCGGGCGGACGTCCGCGGGGCCGGGGGCGCCGTCCAGGGTGGGTTCGATCTTCGTATCGTCTGCGTTCATCGGGTCTTCTATGGGGAGGCAGCGGTGAAACTGCGGTGCACCTTGGGGCAGCGTAGCCCTTTTCAAGCAGGGGGATTGGCGTTTTCCGCAAAAAAGCGCTGAGCTAGTCCGCCCGGGCCAGGGCTTCAGCGCGACCGCGCGCCCGGATGGGCTGGGCCCGCACGGCCTACAGTACGGTTTTGGCCAGGAGGGCGCGCATGGGCAGGCAATGGATCAGTTCAGGGTCGAAGTTCGAAGCCGAGATCGGCTACTCGCGGGCCGTGGTGGACGGCGACTGGGTGTTCGTGTCGGGCACCACCGGCTTCGATTACTCGTCCATGACCATCTCGGAGGACGTGGCGGCGCAGTGCGAGCAGTGCATGAAGAACATCGCCACTGCGCTGCAGCAGGCCGGTGCGGGCGTCGATGACGTGGTGCGGGTGAACTACGTCCTGCCCGACGGGCGCGACTTCGAGGCCTGCTGGCCCGTGCTGCGCAAGTGGTTCGGCAAGGCGAAACCGGCCGCGATGATGATCCAGGCCGGCCTGCTGGACCCGCGGATGAAGATCGAGATCGAGGTGACGGCGCGCAAGCATTGAGCGCCGAAGAATGCGGGCTCCCTTACGCGGAGCACGCAGAGGTTGCGCAGAGTTCGCAGAGAAAATTCACAGAATTTTCTGAATCTCCGCGTCCTCTGCGAAACTTCTGCGTGCTCCGCGTAAGGGGGGCCGCTTTCAGGCTCAGTGCGCCTCCAGCAGCTCCACGTCGAACTTCAGCGTGGCGTTCGGCGGGATCACGCCGCCGGCGCCGCGCGCGCCGTAGCCGAGTTGCGGCGGGATGATCAGCGTGCGCTTGCCGCCCACCTTCATGCCTGCCACGCCTTCGTCCCAGCCCTTGATGACCATGCCGGCGCCCAGCGAGAACGCGAACGGGTCGTTGCGGTCGCGGCTGGAATCGAACTTGGCGCCTTGCTCGCCGTTGTCGAACAGCCAGCCGGTGTAGTGCACGTGCACGTGCTGGCCGGGTTTGGCTTCGGCGCCGGTGCCGGGGGTGGTGTCCTCGTACTTCAGGCCGGACGGGGTGGTGATCATCGGGAGCTTTCCTTTCTTGTTCAGTCGGCGGGGGCCAGCAGGCCTCGCCGGGCCAGGTCCTTCATCAGCGCGCCCGTGCCGTAGGTCCAGGGCGGGATGCGGTCGCTGGTGTTGACGCGATTGGCCAGTGTACCGAGCGACGGTGTCGCCACCGTAACAACGTCACCGGCCACGTGGGTGAACCCTTGACCCGGGCCGTGCCGGTCCTGCACCGGCGCGAACATCGTGCCCAGGAACAGCACGAAGCCGTCCGGGTACTGGTGCGTCGCGCCGCGCGCCTGCTGCACCAGGTCCAGCGGGTCGCGGCTGATCTTCGCGAGCGAGCTCGAGCCTTCCATCACGAAGCCCTCGGGCCCGGTCACGCGCATGGCCAGCTCGCACTTGCGCACGGTGCCGATGCCGAACTGCGCGTCGAACAGGCGGATGAAAGGGCCGATGGCGCAGCTGCCGTTGTTGTCCTTGGCCTTGCCCAGCAGCAGCGCGCTGCGGCCTTCGAAGTCGCGCAGGTTCACGTCGTTGCCCAATGCCGCGCCTTTCACGCGGCCGCGGCTGTCCACGGCCAGCACGATCTCGGGCTCGGGGTTGTTCCACTCGCTTTTCGGGTGCAGGCCGACTTCGGCGCCGGTGCCCACGGCGCTCATGGGCTGCGACTTGGTGAATACCTCGGCGTCGGGGCCGATGCCCACCTCCAGGTACTGCGACCACATGCCGCGCGCGATGAGCACTTCCTTCAGCTTCGCCGCTTCGGGCGAACCGGGCTTCACCGCCGACAGGTTGTCGCCGATCACCGAGACGACTTCGGCGCGCACGGCTTCGGCCTTGGACAGGTCGCCGCGCGCCTGCTCCTCGATCACGCGTTCGAGCATCGAGGCGACGAAGGTGACGCCCGCGGCCTTGATCGCCTGCAGGTCGCAGGGCGCCATCAGCCAGGGCAGCGAGGGATCGCGCGCGTCCCACGCGCTGTTGGCCAGCACGGCGGCGGCGCTGCCGATGCGCGGCGCGGTGAAACCGCGCACGGCGGACGCGGGGTCTTCCAGTTCGAGCAGTTCGCTCATGGTGGGCGCCAGGCGCGAGAGGTCGAACACGGCCTCGGGCGTGATGCGCACGAGCACCGCGCCCTGGTCTTCGACCCAGGCGCGGCCGACGAGCGTGGCGGTGGCCGCATCTTGCGGCAGGGCGGCTCCCGGCCGCAGGGCGTTGGCGAGTTCGTTCATGGCGTGGTGCTGGGGTGGTTCTTCTTCTTGCCCTGCATCGCCGCCCACCTGGCGGCGAAGGCGGGCAGGTCGGACAGGCGCCGCAGCAGGTCGGCGCCGGCGGCGGTGATGCAGTAGCCGTCGGGCCCGTGGCCCATGAGGCCGGCCTCGCGCATCTCCTTGATACGGGTGTTCAGCGTGTTGGGCGTGATGCCGCCCACGCTGTCCTGCAGCAGGCGGAAGGTCTGCGGGTGGCCGTCGCGCAACGCCCAGAGCACGCGGATGGCATAGCGCGCTTCCAGCAGGGCCAGCAGCTGGTGGATGGCGGCGTTGTCCTTGGCGCTCATGCTTGTTGTTCTGGTCGGCCCCGCGCGCGGGGAGGGGCAGTGTACGCATCCCGCGCTACACAAACAATAGCGGCGGGTCTTCCTTCGACAAGCTCAGGACAGGCCTTTTCTTCAGCTCAGGGCGTGCCTTCTTCAGCGCAGGACAGGCCGCACGGCCGGGTTAGCATCGCCGCCCATGTGCTCGAACTACGTGCCGGTCACCGGCAGCGGCCGCCTGCTGGAGTTCTTCGGCGTGGAGCGCGGCCGTGACGGCGAGCCCACCGACACCTGGCCGCTGGGCCTGGCGCCTTTCATCCGTCTGGCGCAGGACGGCTCGGGCTTCGAACGCGTGGTGGACGACGGCTTCTTCGGCCTGCTGCCGGACTTCGCCACCGAGATCGCTTTCGGCCGCCACACCTACAACGCGCGCAGCGAGACCGTGCACCGCCTGCCGAGCTTCCGCGACGCCTGGGCGCGCGGCTGGCGTTGCGTCATCCCGTGCGAAGCCATCTACGAACCGTGCTGGGAAACCGGCCAGGCCGTGCGCTGGGCGATCGCGCAGGAAGACGGCAAGCCCTTCGGCGTGGCCGGCCTGTGGCGGCCGTGGCGGCACCCGGACGGCCGCGAGGTGCTGAGCTTCGCCATGCTCACGGTCAACGCCGACGGCCATCCGCTGATGCAGCGCTTCCACAGGCCCGAAGACGAGAAGCGCATGGTGGTGATCCTCGATCCCGAGGACTACGGCAACTGGCTCACCTGCCGAGTGCAGGACGCGCCGAACTACTTCCGCACCTGGGACAAGCCGCTGGCCGCGTACCCGTCGCCCTTGCCGCCGCGCGCGCCCAAGGCCGGCAGCGTGCGCACCTTGCGGCCGCCCCCGGCACCGCCGCCGCAAGCCAGCCTGTTCTGACCGCGTTCACACCAGCTTGCGGATCGGCCCGCGCTGCCACACGCCGTGAAAGTACAGCGCCTGCAGCACCAGGCCGGTGCCGTAGGTCGCGGGATAGGCCAGCCAGATCCAGCGCAGCCCCAGCGTGCGGTCGAACAGCCAGCCCAGCGGGAACATCAGCAGCGCCAGGCAGCTGAGCGAAATGATGGTGGGCACGCGCACGGTGCCGGCCGCGCGCATGACGCCGCTGAACACGCTGGCCATGCCGAACAGCATGCTGCCCCACACGGTGACATACAGCACCTTGCTCGCCAGTTCGATCACCGCCGGGTCGACGATGAACAGCTGCACCACCCACGGCGCGCCCAGCGCCATGACGAGCGCCAGCCCGCCGGTCAGCGCCAGGTTCATGCCCAGGCCGATGCGCGTGACGTGGCCCACTTCATCGAGCCGGTCGCCGCCGATCGCCTGTGCCGCGAACACCGATGTGGCGATGGAGATCGACACTGCCGGGAACTGCACGTAGGCCATCACCTGGTTCACCGCGCCCCAGGCCGCGGTGGCCTGCACCCCGTGCGCATTCACCAGCGACAGCAGCGCGATGTCGGCGAGCGAGCCGGTGATGAAGAACAGGCCCGTCGGCGTGCCCAGGCGCACCACCTGCCGCAGCAGCGCGCCGTCGAAGCGCAGGTGCGGCGACACCGCCGGCCAGGCGAACACATGGCCGCGGCGCGTGAGGTGCCAGGCCACCCAGCCCAGGCTGGCCAAATGGCCCGCCACCACGGCCCACGCGGCGCTTTTCACGCCGAGCGGCCCGACGCCGGGCAGGCCGCGGATCAGGAAGGGCGTCAGCAGCATGGTGAAGGCGGTGATCACCAGCAGCATCCGCAGCGGCGTGACGGTGTCGCCCACGCCGCGCAGCAGCGAAGAAGCGACGATGGCCAGGAACACCAGCGGCAACGCCAGCAGCATGACGTGCGCGTATGCCACCGCTTGCGGCAGCACCGCGGGCGACGTGCGCAGCGCCGCCAGCATCCAGTCGACGCCCAGGAAACCCAGCACCGCGATGGCCACGCCCAGCACCGCCGCGCCCGCGAGCGAAGTGCCCGCCACGCGCAGCACCACCTCGGTCTTTTTCGCGCCCCAGGCCTGGCCCACCAGGATGGAGCTGCCCGTGCCCAGGCCGATCACCAGCGCGATCAGGAACATCAGCAGCGGGAAGAACGCCACCGCCGCGGCCAGCGCTTCGGTGCCGAGCATGCGCCCCAGGTAGATGTTGTTCAGCGTGCCCGACAGGGCCTGCAGCACGTTGGTGGCGATCAGCGGCGCGAGGAAGGCGAGGAACTTCCTCCACAGCGGCGGCGCGGCGCCCTGCATCAGCCCGGCGGGCGCTTGACCGGCTGCGTCTTGTCGAACTGCGGCTGGCGCTGCACCGGCTGCGTCCTTTCGAATGACGCGGGATCCAGCGCCGTCATCGGCTGCGTCTTCTCGAAGCCCATGGGCTGGGTCTTGCTGAAGCCGCCGTCGTCGCCGCTGAAGTCGGCGTCGCGCTCGCCCAGCAGGCGCTCGAGCTCCGCGCGCTTGTCCTCGCCGCTTTTCTCGATGCGCGTGGGGCCGCTGATCACGTCGCCCTGGCCCAGCGGCGCGGCCGCCACGGGCGCAGGCGCGGTGGCGGCGGCCACGGCTTCCGGCGGCGCGGAAGTCCAGCTGCCCGGATGCGGCAGCGGCGGGCACAGCGAGGTGTCTTCCAGCGCGAACTGCCACGACAGGCCCATCAGCCACTGCTCGGCTTCGGGGTCCAGCGCGAGGATGCGCTTTTCCACATGGTCCTGCAGCGAGACGGAATGCAGCATCAGGCGCGAGTCCCAGTGCTGCACCACCAGGCGCACGTGCACGCCGGCATCGCGGCCGGCCTGGGCGGTGGTGAGGGGCTCCGCGCGGATCCAGGTGGCGGGGATGCCGTTGTGCAGCAGCGTGTCGCGCACCGACACGCGCACCAGTTCCTTGCGGACAGTCTGCTGGGAATTGGCGGCGCCGCGGGTGGACGCAGGGCCGTTGGCACCGGGCTGCAAGCTGCGCGGGCCCGCGGCCGTGGCGGGCTTGGCAGCGGGACGGCCGAACAGGCGGTCCATCAGTCCCATGTTGTCCTCCGGTGGCCCGCGACGGGCTCATTTGTTGTGCGACTGCCGAGTATGCGCCCCGGGCGAACTTTTGGGCAAAGCGTTGTCGTTTTCCCTACACGCGCGCGGGCGCGGGCGGTTGGCGCGCCATGAAGTCCGCGCGCAGAGCACCTCGCAGGCCGCCGCCACGCGCAGCAGCAACGCTTGCGCGCCGTGCGTGGCCACCAGCTGCATGCTCATCGGCCAGCCGGGTCGGGTGTCGCATGCACGCGACTGCGCGATCAGTTCTTCGGGGGCCGCGCGAGACGATCGCATTGGCCGCCGGGTTCAACCTTTCGAGTCGCGCCAGGTGCGCGCGCATGATTTCTTCGCACGAAAGTTCACGCGAATGCACGGCGCGCGGCAGCTCGCGCGCGGATCGGCCGGTCCATCCGTCCATCGGAGCGGCCTTGGCAAGCCTGACGCGATGCGTGCGTTCTGGTTTTGCCGCGTTGGCTTGCGGCTGAGCCTGCGGCATCATCGCGCGGCCCCGCAGGGAGCGGGGCGGAAAGGGACAGGGAGCAGGGCGCATGCCCAAGTGGGAATACTTCGCCACGGAACCCTCGCGCGGCAACGCATCGCGCATCGCATGGTGGCTTGCGGGATTCGCGCTCGCCTCGGGCGGCGTCGTGGGCGTGGCATTGTGGGCGTTGCGCGGCGAAGCGCTTCGCACCGGCGAGCAGCTCACGCGCGCGCTGTCGGGCATCATCGCCGAGCAGACCATCCGCACCGTGCAGGCCGTCGACGAGCGCCTGCAATTCGCCGCGCACAAGCTCAACGACGGCACCGTCGAGAGGCTCGGCGCCGAAGCCGGCCAGGCCATGCTGCGCGACGAGATGGCGGATCTGCCATACGTCAGCGCGCTGTGGGTCGTCGACGCGCACGGCCACCTCGCCTTCGCCACCGACCCCGGCGCGCAGCACCTCACCGACCTGGCCGACCGCGGCTACTACCGCAGCCACCTCGGCGAGCGCACCCCGGCCGCCTACGTCGGCCCGCTGCAGCGCAGCCGCGCCAACGGCCGCTGGCAGATGACGATCTCGCGCGCGATCCGCGCGCCCGGCGGCGAGCTGCGCGGCGTCGTGGTGGCGTCGCTGGAGCCGAGCTACTTCCAGTCGGTGTGGCGCGGCCTGGACGTGGGCCGCGGCGGCGTGGTGTCCCTGCTCAACCGCAACGGGCAGCTGATGATGCGCAGCCCCGCGGAGCAGTCCGCGCTGGGCCGCGACTATTCGGCGTCGGAGCTGTTCCGCGAATGGCTGCCGCAGTCGCCCGCCGGCCTGTTCCTCAACCGCAGCGTGCTGGACGGTGTGGACCGCGTCATCGCCTACCGCTCGCTGCCGGAGTACCCGCAGCTGGTGGTGCTGGTGGGCTCGTCCTATTCGGAGCTGCTGGCGCCCTGGCGGCAATTCGCCACGCTCACCGGCGCGGTGTGGCTGCTGTCGCTGGGCACGGCCGGCGCCATCGCGCTGCAGACGCGCCGCCACCGGCGCCGGCGCCAGCACATGGAACGGCGCTTCGCCGACCTGGCGCATGCGATGCCGCAGGTGGTGTTCATCACCGACGGCCAGGGCGTCGTGCAGTTCATGAACGAGCGCTGGTCCGACGCCACCGGCCGCGCCCCGCGCGAAGCCATCGGCCAGCCCTGGCACGAGCTGGCCGCGCCCGAGGACGTGGACCGCATCCGCCGGCAGGTTTCGGCGCAGGGCCAGCCCGAGCCGCTGCAACTGGAGATGCGCCTGCGCCATCGCGACGGGCTGCACCGCTGGCAGCTGGTGCGCGTGCTGCCCAACCGGAATGCCGAAGGGCAGGTGGTGTCCTGGTACGGCACCGCCACCGACGTGCATGACCTGAAGCACGCGCAGCAGCGGCTGGAGCGGCAGGCCGACAGCCTGCGCATGGCCAGCCGGCTGGCGCGCATGGGCGGGTGGGAGATCGACCTGGCGACGCAGCGCGTGCACCTGTCCGGCGAAGCCGCGGCCATCCTGGACCTGCCCGCCGACGAGACGCAGGCCGCCACCGACGTGATGGCCATGCTGCGGCCCGCTTCGCGCGAGCCGGCCGAGCGGGCGCTGGACCGTGCCGTGCAGCATGGCGAGGCGTTCGACATCGAAGTGGAACTGGCCACCGCCGCCGGGCGCCGCGTCTGGCTGCGTTCCATCGGCTACCCGGTGCGCGAGGAGGGCGGCAGCGTGGTCCGCATCCAGGGCGCGCAGCAGGACATCACCGCCCGCGTGCGCCTGCTGGCCGAGCTGCGCGACCTGAACGCCACGCTGGAAGAACGCATCGCGCAGCGCACGCGCGAGCTGGAAAAGCGCGAGGCGGAACTGCGGCTGGCCAACGAGCAGTTGCGCTCGTTCTCGTATTCGGTCTCGCACGACCTGCAGTCGCCCATCCAGCGCATCGTGTCGTTCACCGACGCGATGCGGGGCGAGCTGGCGGGCGCGGTGCGGGGTCGCGCCGCGCACTACCTGGACCGCATCCGCGCCAACGCCGACGACATGGTGCAGCTGGTGGAGGGCTGGCTGGTGCTGGCGCGCGTGTCGCAGGGCGAAGTGGCGCGCCAGGCCGTGGACGTCAGCGCGATCGCGCGGGGCATCCTCGAGCAGTTGCAGCAGCAGTCGCCCCAGCGCCAGGTGGCGTGGAAGGTCGCGCCGGGACTGGTGGTGGAAGGCGACCCGCGCCTGATGCGGCTGGTGATGGACAACCTGCTGGGCAACGCGTGGAAGTTCTCGTCCAGGCGCGGGCAGGCCGAGATCGAAGTGGGCGGCGCCGCGGGCACGGGCCAGGTGTTCGTGCACGACAACGGCGCCGGTTTCGACATGGCGCACGTCGACAAGCTGTTCGGCACCTTCCAGCGGCTGCACGGGTCCGACGAGTTTCCCGGCACCGGCGTGGGCCTGGCCGCGGTGGCGCGCGCGCTGACGCGGCAGGGCGGAAGCATCCGCGCCGAATCGGTGTCCGGCCAGGGCGCCACCTTCCGCTTCACCATGCCCGCGCCGCCGCGCGGATGAGCGCGGCGCCCACGGCGGCACGGCAGCGCGGGTACATTGGGGCGGCCATGCGTTCCGTTCCCGTCATCACCAGCCTGCTCGACAACGACCTGTACAAGTTCACGATGTGGCAGGCCATGCTGCATCGCCATCCGCAGACGGTGGCCGAGTACGAGTTCCTGTGCCGCAACACGCCCGCCTTCCCGCTGGTGGACCTTCTGGATGAATTGAACGAGCAGCTGGACCACCTGTGCACGCTGCGCTTCACCGAGCACGAGCTGGCTTACCTGGCGGGGCTGCGATTCATCAAGCCGGATTTCGTCGACTTCCTGCGGCTCTTCCAGTTCCAGCGCCGCTTCATCCGCGCATGGGCCGAAGGCAACGTGCTGCACGTAAGCGCCGTTGGCCCGCAGGTGCACGTCACCGCTTTCGAAATCCACGTGCTGGCCACGGTGAACGAGCTCTACTTCCGCCGCTTCGAGCAGGAGAAGGCAATGGACACCGGCCGCCAGCGGCTGCAAGCCAAGATCGATTTGCTGCGCGCGGTGGACGTCGCGCCGCGCCGCACCCACCCGCTGGAGATTTCCGACTTCGGCCTGCGCCGGCGCTTTTCCGGAGCGTGGCAGCGCGAAGTGGTGGCCACGCTGCGCGACGAGCTGCCGGAATTTTTCCGCGGCACTTCCAACGTGCTGCTCGCGCGCGATCTGGACCTGGTGCCCATCGGCACCATGGCGCACGAGTACCTGCAGGCCTACCAGGGCCTGGGCGTGCGGCTGCGCGATTTCCAGCGCGCCGCGCTGGAAGACTGGGTGCAGGAATACCGCGGCGACCTGGGCATCGCGCTCACCGACGTGGTGGGCATGGACGCCTTCCTCGCCGACTTCGACCTGTACTTCGCCAAGCTGTTCGACGGCCTGCGGCAGGACTCGGGCGATCCCATCGCCTGGGGCGAGAAGGCGATCGCGCACTACGAGAAGCTGCGCATCGACCCGCACAGCAAGCGGCTGGTGTTCTCCGACGCGCTGGACGTCCCCAAGGTGCTGGCCATCTACGATCACTTTGCCGACCGCGCGCAGGTGGGCTTCGGCGTGGGCACCAACCTCACCAACGACGTCGGCTGCGACACGCTCAACATCGTGATGAAGATGGTGTCCGCCAACGGCCAGCCGGTGGCCAAGATCTCCGACACGCCCGGCAAGACGCTGGTGAAGGACGGGACCTTCCTCGCCTACCTGAAGCAGGTCTTCGGCGTGCGCTGACCGTTCACTTGCCGAACAGGCCCACCGCGCCGATCACGATGAGGTAGATCGCGACGATGTAGTTGAGCAGGCGCGGCATCACCAGGATCAGGATGCCGGCGACCAGCGCGGCGACGGGGCCGATGTGAGCCGAGATGTTCATGAGGGCCTTTCTTTGCGCGCCCATGGTGGCTCAGCCATGCGCGCTGCGCCATGGCCCGTTCGGAAGGGGGAAGCGGCGGGTCAGTTGCCCTGCTGGCGCAGCGTGCGCAGCACGCGCGGCTGCTCCAGCCGCCGCAGCAGCGCCGAGATGTCGAACGGCTTCATCCAGATGCCGTCCACGCCGCAGGCCTGGGCCTGCGTCTTCTCGTGCGGCGTGAACCAGGTGCCGGTCAGCAGCACCTGCGTGGCGTCGAACCGCGGGTTGGCGCGCAGCACGCGCGCGATGTGCAGGCCGCCCGCTTCGGGCAGGCGCGCGTCCACCAGCACCGCGCGCGGCGTGGCCTGCCGCAGCCACACCAGCGCTTCCTCACCACGGCGCGCAGCGCACACCTGCCAGCCGGAAAGCTCCAGCGCAAGCGCCAATGTCTCGCCGCAATCGGCGTGGCCGTCGGCGATGAGCACCAGGGGCGGGGAGGCAGGCACAGCAGCCAGTCTGCGCCGCCTTCGCGATGCTGGCAACGGGGACATTCGCGCCGGTTTGCGCGTTTGTTGGGCAAACCAGCCAAGTCCTTGTGTGTCGCGGGCCGCTCGCGGGTGAACACCGGTTTCGCACAGGGTTGTCCACAGCACCTGTGAACTTTCCGTGACATCCCGGCGCCTCGCGAAGGTGCGCGCGCTCACGTCGATGGGTTGACAGTCAGCTTCGACCAGCGTTCCGTGCCCAGCCAGTCGCGCAGGGTCGCCGCGCCGCGCGGCGTCAGTTCCAGCGCGCGCGTGCCCGGCTTCTGCAGCAGCCACCCCATCTGCAGGCAATGCGAGCAGATCAATGCGCCGAGGCGGCCGGCCAGGTGCATGCGGCGCTCGCCCCAATCCAGGCAGGGGCGGCAGGGCGGGCGGCGGCCTTCGCCCGCCGCGTGCACCACGGCCGACTTCAGGCCCAGGCCTTCGAGCACCGCGCCGGCGCGATCGGTGACGACGGCGGTGTCTTCTTCGACGACGACGGCGCCGTCTTCCACCAGCCGCTCGGCGATGGCGACCGCGATGCCGCCGGCCAGGTGGTCATAGCAGGTGCGCGCCAGGCGCATCGACGCGTCGCGCGGCCCGGTGGCGATGCGCCGCGATGCCGGCTGCGACTGCGAAGCCAGCTGCATGATCCCTTCCAGCACGCGCGCCACGTCGGGCGAAGCCAGCCGGTGGTAGCGGTGGCGCCCTTGCTTCTCCACGCGCAGCAGCCCCGACTCCACCAGCAGCGCGAGATGCCGGCTCGCCGTGGCGGCCGACACGTTGCCCGCGCCGGCCAGTTCGTTCGCGGTGAGCGCGCGGCCGTCCATCAGCGCCACCAGCATGCCGGTGCGGGCGGGCTCGCCCACCAGCGAGGCGACGCGGGCGATCTGGTTGGTGTTCATGGCGCCAGTGTGCAGCAGCGTCCGCCACCCACGCTTCGCGCCGGAACGAAGCGTCCGCGTTGCCTTGCCGCGACGGCTGCTGAGCTTTGGTTACACGGCTCACCGTTCTTCTCAGCCGCGGGCGGGCGGTTGCACTTTCGTCATGCGCGTGCCGCCGCCGACCGGCAAATTGAAGCCCAGCCATTCGAACAGACGGGGAGAGCCGCCATGACCATCGCCGCACGCACGTTGCTGGCCACCAGCATCGCCTTCGCCGGCGCCGCGCCCGCGCAGGACACCGTGTACCCGCCGCAGGTGTTCAAGTGCGGCCGCAGCTACTCGCAGACGCCCTGCGAAGGCGGCGGGCCGATCATCGGCGCCAGCCGCGTGTCGCAGACCTTCGACGCGCCGGACCAGTCGCGCGCCAGGCAGATGGCGCGCGCGCAACTGCCGCCCGAAACGCGCGAGCAGTGCGAGGTGCTGGAGCGCTCGATCCAGCGCGAGGAATCGCGACTGCGCGGCAAGCCCTCGCCGGCCACCGAAGCCGAGCTGGGCGACCTGGCGATCCAGCGCGTGCACTACCGCGAGATGCGCTGCTAGGCGCGGCTTCCCATTTCGCGCGCTTGCTCCCTCTCCCTCCGGGAGAGGGCTGGGGTGAGGGTACGCACCACGCTTCGCTCCGCAACGAACGATCGCCGCGCCCACACACGTGACCATACGGACTTCCCCACCCGGAGTCCCGCATGCTCACCTGCTTCATCCGCTACCAGATCGACCCGTTCCAGCGAGACGCCTTCCGCGACTACGCGCGGCACTGGGGCCGCATCATTCCGCGCTGCGGCGGCCGGCTGCTCGGCTACTTCCTGCCGCACGAAGGCACGAACGACGTCGCCTGGGGCCTGATCGCGTTCGACAGCCTCGCGGCTTACGAGGCCTACCGCGTGCGCCTGAAGGCCGACCCCGAAGGCCGCGAGAACTTCCAGCGCGCGCAGTCGCAGCGCTTCATCCTGCGCGAGGAGCGAACCTTCTGCGAGATCGTCGACGGCACCTGTCCGTTGCCGGCCGTGGACTGACTTCGCGCATCACGGTCGTGCTGGGCAGCGCGGTGGCGCGGTCCTGGCGACCGGCGGGATGCCCAGCGGCGGCGCCGTCCTACGGTGCCACCGCACCGCACCTCAGTAGATTGGACGGGCCCGGCCGCGGGGCCGCGCGCCCGCCGATGAAGCTTCCGCGATTCCGACCGCACAACCTCAACCAGGCGCTGTGGCGCCTGCTGGCGGCCGTGCTCGCGCCTTTGCTCGTGGGCACCTTCGGCCTGCTCGCGCTGCAGACGGTGCAGGAGAACCGCCTCGCGCAGACGCGCCTGTCCGCCCTCGCGCAGACGCTGGTGCAGGCCATCGACGCCGAGTTCGGTCGCGCCCATGCGCAGCTGGAAGTGCTGGCCGCCTCGCCGCTCATCGACGAGGCCGACTGGTTCCACCTGCAGGAGTTCGCCGGCGAGATCACGCGCAAGGTGCCCGGCAGCCTGATCGTGCTGGTGGACAGCGACGGCCAGGTGATGCTCAACACCGCCGTGCCGCGTGGCGAGCCGCTGCCCAACCTGTGGCGCCTGGGCTCGGAAAGCCGCGAGGTGGAATGGGAAGGGCGCAGGTTGCCGCTCAGCTCGGGCAACCTGTCGCGTCAGGTTTTCCAGAGCGGGCGCACCGTGTACAGCGACCTGTACTACGGCGTGAACGTGGAGCGGCCGGCGCTGTCGCTCGCCATCCCGGTGCAGCGCGGCGGCACGACCCACTTCGCGCTCATCTTTTCCTTCCCGCCCTCGCTGATGCAGGAGCGCCTTCAGGGTGCCGTGCGCGTGGAGGACATCCGCGCCGCGCTGGTCGACCGGAACGGGCTGGTGGTGGCCTCCAACGCGGCGTCTTCGACGAGCGTGGCCGACCGCGCGACCGAGGTGCCCATGAAAGCCGGCGAACAGAGCGGCTACTACCGCTTCACTTCCCGAGACGGCGTCGACCTGATGGGCGCGTGGGTCACCTCGCCGGTCAACGGCTTTTCCGTGCGCGTGTCGCAGCCGCACGGCGGCAGCGTCCTGCCTTCGCGCCTGACGTCCATCGCCTTCATCGTGCTGCTGCTCACCGCCATGGTGGCCAGCGCCGTGCTGGCGAGCGTGCTCAGCCGCAAGCTGGCGCGTCCGCTGCGCGAGCTGGGCGACGACGTGCTGGCCGGCCGCGCGCCGCCGGCGGACCGCGAGACCGGCATCGCGGAGATCGACCTGCTGGCGAACGCGCTGCGCGACGGCGCCGATGCCGAGCACCGGCGCGCGGAAGAGCAGACGCGGCGCCGCGTGGCCGAACACCAGGAGCAGCTGCTGCGCCTGGCCGACCGCCAGAAAGACGAGTTCCTCGCCACGCTGGCGCACGAGCTGCGCAATCCGCTGGCGCCGATCCGCACGGCGGTGGAGCTGATCCGGCTGCGCGCGCCGGACGACCCGGTGGTGGAGCGGGCGCGCGGCGCCATCGAGCGTCAGACGATGCACCTGTCGCACCTGGTGGACGACCTGCTGGACGTGTCGCGCATCACGCTGGGCCGCATCCAGCTGCGGCAGGAACCGGTGGACCTGGCCGAAGTCGCTTCGTCGGCGGTCGATGCGGTGACGCCCGCCGCGACGAAGGCCGGGCTGACGGTCACGCGCGACATCGATCCGCCCGCGCCTTGGGTGCAGGGCGATCCCACGCGCCTGACGCAGTGCGTGGTGAACCTGCTGAACAACGCGGTGAAGTTCACCCGGCCCGGCGGGCAGCTGAAAGTGCGCGTCATGCGCCACGGTGGCCGCGCCGTCGTGGAGGTGCAGGACACCGGCGTCGGCATAGCGCCGGAAAACCTGGAGCGCATCTTCGACCTGTTCGTGCAGGAAAGGCACAGCGGCCATGGCGGCAACACGGGGCTGGGCATCGGCCTGGCGCTGACGCGCAGGCTGGTGGAACTGCATGGCGGCCACATCAGCGCGCACAGCCACGGCCTGGGCCAGGGCAGCAGCTTCCGCATCGAGCTGCCCGCGATCGAGGCGCCGGCCGCGGCCAGGCCCGTGCGCCGACAGGCGCCCGCGCACCAGGCGGGCGCGCGCGTGCTGGTGGTGGACGACAACCGCGACGCGGCCGAGACGCTGGGCGAGCTGCTGGGCATGAGCGGCTACCAGGTCTCGCTGGCGCACGACGGCGAATCGGCCGTGCGCGCCGCGCTGGACCAGCACCCCGACGTGGCGCTGCTGGACATCGGCCTGCCCGACATCGACGGCTACGAAGCCTGCCGCCGCATCCGCGCGCGGGCGGGCGCGAAGCAGCCGCTGCTGGTGGCCGTGACCGGCTGGGGGCAGGGCAGCGACAAGGACAGCGCGCGCGAGGCGGGTTTCGACGCGCACCTGACCAAGCCGGTCGCGCCCGAGCAGCTGATGGCGCTGCTGGACGAGAAGCTGGCGCGCTGAAGCACGCCTGCGCGGGCACTACACGGACGGGCGGACGTTCTGGTTCATCCGGAAGAAGTTGGACGGGTCGTACTTCGCCTTGAGCGCCGCGAGACGCGCATGGTTCTCGCCGTAGGCGGCACGCACCCGGTCCTCGCCTTCGTCGCCGAGGTTGTTGGCATAGACGCCGCCTGTCGAGAAGGGCCGGACGGCGGTCCACACGTCGCGCGCCCAGCGGATGGCCGCATCGTCTTCGGACCGGGCATCCCAGATCGAGACCGGGAAGCAGTCGTAGCGCGCATCGCGATTCACGTAGGGCGTCGCGGACGCGGGAACACGCGCGATGGCGCCGCCGACGTGCTGCAACACCAGGAGCGACGCGGCCGAAGGCGCGCGTGCGTACACGTCGAGCAAGGCGTCGATCGCGCCGTCGTCGAGCGAGCGCAGGAACTGCGCCTTCCAGTAGTAGCGGCGCCCCCGCGGAAACAGGCTGTCCCCGCCGGACTGGATCTGCAGGTAGGGAACCGGGGTCAGCTTGCTTTCGACGGGCTGACCATGGTTGAGCACGGGACGGAGGACGCGCTCGCCGGACCCGGCATCGCCGCAGTAGCAGGCCGAGATGTTGAAGAAGCGCTCGCCGGAAGGCGCGGTGACGAAGGCCGCGTCCACGCTGAGCTCGTCCGCGGCATCGGCGCAGAAGTCATCGTAGAAACGCATCGCGTCCCGCGCGCGGGTGTAAGGGTGCAGCACGGAGCACACCAGCAGGTCCGGGCCCACCGGATGCAGCTGGTAGTGGAAAGCGGTGACGATGCCGAAGTTGCCGCCGCCACCGTGCAACCCCCAGAACAGGTCCTCGTTTTCCGTGGCGCTGGCCTGGAGCTGCCTGCCGTCGGCCAGCACGACCTCGGCGGCCAGGAGGTTGTCGCAGGCCAGGCCGTACTTGCGTCCGAGCTTGCCGAACCCGCCGCCCAGGGTCAGCCCGGCAATGCCGGTGTCGCTGTTGATCCCCATCGTGGTGGCCAGCCCATGGGCCTGCGTGGCGGCATCGAATTCGCCCAGGCTGAGGCCGGCTTCGGCCCGCGCCGTACGGCGGGCAGGATCGATGGCGACCTGCTTCATGCGGGACAGGTCGATCACGACGCCGTCGTCGCACACCGACAGGCCCGCCACGTTGTGCCCGCCGCTGCGGACGGCGACCAGGTGGTTGCCCGACCGCGCGAACTTCACGGCTTCCACGACGTCGCCGGCGTGGGCGCAATAGACGACCATGGCGGGCCGCTTGTCGACCGCGCCGTTCCAGACCTTCCGCGCTTCGTCGTAGCGGGCATCTCCCGGGACGATCACGTCACCGCGGAGCCGGCTCCGCAGCCGGGCGGCATCCGATGCTGATGGACCAGGGCTGTAGCGGTTGCCGGATTCCATGGTGTTCACTCCTGAAGCGAGCTGTCATCCTGTCCGGTCCCCGGCCGGGTGGCAAAATCAAAGAACTCAGTTTCAGGTGAGAAATACTCATCTCCCCCAATGAGAAAGCTGCCTCCACTGCGGTCGCTGCAAGCCTTCGAGGCGGCGGCCAGGCTCGGCAGCTTCAAGTCGGCAGCCGCCGAACTCCACGTGACGCCCACGGCCATCAGCCATCAGGTCCGGCTGCTGGAAAGGACGTATGGGCACCGCCTGTTCCAGCGCCGTCCCAAGCCGCTGGAGCTCACGGGCGCGGGCGCACGCCTGTATCCCGGGTTGCGCGACGGCTTCGACGCTCTCGCGAGCGCGGTCACCTCGATGGCCGGGGCCGCCCAGGCTGTTCCGCTGCGCGTGACCAGCCCCAACGCGTTCGCGAGCCGGTGGCTGGTTCCGCGCCTGTCGGATTGGCGGGAGCGCTACCCGGAGATCCCGCTGGAGATCATCGGAACGGATGCGGTGCTGGATCTCCGGTCCGGCGATGCCGACGTGGCGATCCGCTACGCGCGCACCATGCCGGCCGGGCGCGCCGTCCAGGAGATCTGCCGGGACACATTCTTCCCGGTGTGCAGCCCGGCGTTGCTGGCCAAGGATGGGCATCCCGTGGTGCGCGCCGAGGACCTGCTTCGGTTTCCGCTGATCCACTACGACTGGATGAACCGGGATCCGCAAGCGCCGACCTGGCGGCGATGGCTGGCGGCGGCCGGCCTGATCGATCCGGGCCTGCCGGCCACGGACAGGAGCTGGGCACTCAGCCTCAGCTTCAGGGAGGAGCCTCACGCCATCGATGCCGTGGTGGCGGGCCAAGGCATCGCCATCTGCAGCAGCGTGGTGGTGGGCCACGAGCTGAAATCCGGCGCGCTGGTGCAGGCGCACCCGCTATCGCTGCCGGGGTATGGCTTCTATCTGGTTGCGCTGGCCCAGCACGTCAGGCATGCGGACATCGAGGCTTTCGCGATCTGGATGAGGACACCAGGCTAGACAGCCAGGTCCTCGATGACGAAGTGCCGGTAGTGCACCGCGCACGACAGTTCGGCGTCCTTCAACGCATCCATCACCCGCTGGCACGCCTGCGGTCCCTTGGCCGGCACCAGCAGCGCATGGTGGCCCTGCCGCGCCAGCTCCGCGAAGTGCCGTGCCGTGTACTCCTCCGTGCCCACCGAAGGCAGCATCACGTCGTGGCCGTCGAACAGGTGGGCCAGGTCGTTCACGTCGCCCGGCGTCAGCAGCCGCACGTCGGCGTCGATGCCGGCTTGCGCCAGCAGTGCCGCCGCACGGTTCGCATGCTCGAGCGAGGGAAGCATCAGGAAACAGTGGCTGCTGGGAAAGAAACCGCCCAGGAACGAAACCATCCGCGGCTCTAGGTGAAAAGCTTGCATGTGGAAACCTCCGGACACCGAAGGTGCGCCGAGCGCGCAGGCGAGTCAACGGGGGAAGCATTGCCGTGGTAACTGGCGGTGACGATGGCTGGGCAGCCATCGCGGCCAACGCTACGGCAGCAGCAGCGGCGCCCACTCCGGTGGGGCGGGCGCCTCGATCGGCCTCATGCCCGGCAGTTCGACGCGCGCCGCGTGCAGCCACAGGCGCTGCGTGCCCAGCCACTGCGCCACCGCGCGGTTGTGCGCGCCCTTGCCGTGCGTGGTGTCGCCCACCAGCGGATGCGCGATGTGCTTGAAGTGCCGGCGGATCTGGTGGCGGCGGCCGGTCAGCGGCTCGGCTTCCACCAGCGCGTAGCGGCTGGTCGCGTGGCGCTGGTCGACGCTGAACGGCCACTCGAAGCAGCGCAGGCGCCGGTAGCGGGTGAGGGCCTCCACGCGCGGCTGGCCGGCGGAAGGCAGCTCAGGGTCGCGCGCGAGCGGGTAGTCGATCTCGCCGGCTTCCTCCGGCCAGCCGCGCACCAGCGCCAGATAGCGCTTGCGCACGGCGCCGGCCTCGAACGCCTGGCCCCATTCGCGCGCGGCCTCCTGCGTGCGCGCGAACAGCAGCACGCCGCTGGTGGCCTTGTCCAGGCGGTGCAGCGGGAACAGCTTCTGCCCGAGCTGCGCCTGCAGCAGGTCGAGTGCGGTGCGCTTCTCGTGCGCGTCGAGCGCGCTGGGATGCACCAGCAGGCCGGCCGGCTTGTCGATCGCGGCCAGGTTCGCGTCGAGGTGCAGGACGCGCAGTTCGTTCATCGCGCCAGCCAGTACCCGACGGCCGCGCAATGCAGAACGGCGGTGGCCCAGAACGCCGCGAGAAACCCAGGCTTGCTGGACTTGTGCCGCAGCACCTGCTGCGCGACCCAAGCGCCCGGCCAGCCGCCGGCCAGGCTCCAGAGATGCAGCGTGTTTTCGGGCGTGCGCCGGCGCCCCCGCTGGGCGGCGTGCTTGTCCTGCCGGTACGCGAAGAACGCGAGCAGGCTGACGCCGAAAGCGGCCGGCAGCACCCACCACGGCCACCGCTTCGTCACCACCGCCCACCCCAGCGCGGCGGCGTAAGCCAGCGTCAGCGGCAGCGCCAGCCACGCGCCGGAACCGATGCGGCGCCGCGCATGTCTGTTTCGCCCCTGTCTGCCCATGGGGCGATTTTCAGGGAACGCGGGCCGCGATTACTTCGGCTCGGGATCGCAGCCGATGCGCGGCCGCTGCTGAAGGAAATGGGGCTGGGCGGTCGGGGGCGACGGTGGACTTCGAAAGGCCGAGTGCGCTGTGGTGAACGCAGGTCAGAGCTTCGACGCCACCGCCTCCGCGGCCGCGATCAAATCCACGACGAACCTTTCGTCCACATCCAATACACCTTCATATTCCGCGAGATTGCGCATGCCATGCGCCTTGTCCAGAACACGCCAGATCTCCGCGCCCAATCCCAGTGTCAGCGGCAGCACCTGGAACACGATGTACCGCTGGTTGGACGGGCGGTAGCCTTTGCGTCGCAAGGCGGCCAGGCACAGCGCATGGGCGGCGTTGTAGGCCAGGTCGAAGCGGCTTTCGAGCGCCAGCGATGCATTGCCCGCGTCATGCAGCCGTGCCCGGCCTGTCCGGACCAGACCTTCGACCTCCTGCGCGTCCGGTGCTTCGGCGCGCAACGCCTTTCCAGGTCCTGCCAGGTTCGCCAGTTCATCATCCACGCAGTGCCTCCTCCGTTCCGATCAGCCACAGCTTGGGCTGCTTCAGCACTCTGGTGGCGAAAGCGTTTTTCTGCTGGCGCCGTTTGTGCCACTCCTCCGGCGTGTAGAGGGTGGGGTTGACCTTGCGGGCCAGCTGCTGCGCGGCGCCTTCCAGCGCGGCGAACGTCTCGCCGTAAGCGAGAGACGGACTGAGGATGAGGAGGTCGACGTCGCTGCCGGCGGTGTCCTCCTGCCGCGCGACCGAGCCGTAGACGAATGCGCAGGTGATCTGCCTGGCCAGCGGTGCCAGCGCGGCCCGCAACACGTCGACAGCCCCCGACGTCTTCAACACCAGCCCGCGCAGTTCGGTGAACACGGGCGCCTGGCTGTTGGCCTGGTAGTGCTTCTGGTTGCCCTGTGTCCAGGCATTCAGCAGGCCCGCGTCCGCCAGTGACGCCAGTTCCCGCTGCACGGCACCGCTCCCCGACTGCGCGAGCGCGACGACCTCGCTGAGGAAGAAGCTGCGGTCCGCGTTGCCGAACAGGATCGCGAGCACGCGCTGCCGTACTCGTGGAAACAGTGCGTCGGCCAGGCTGACGGGACTGGAGTTCATACCCAAATCGGGTTGGATGTTACCCAAAATGGGTTTTATCCTACCCAGATTGGGTTGACTGTCAAGACGACCCCAGGCCGCCCGTCATGCCGCCGACCGCATCGGCAGCGTGAACCGGCACCGCGGGTAGTCCGCGCAGCCCCAGAAAGGCTGGCCTTCCTTCTTGCGCGGGATGCGCTCGACCATCTTGATGCCGCAGCTGGCGCAGGTGGGGCGCCAGTACTCGCCTTCGTAAGCGTGGTCCAGCAGTGCGCGTTGCTGTTCGGGCGTGCGGGTGGCGATCAGCGCCAGCAGGCCGGCGCCGTCGAGCAGGTGGATGCCGTTCTCCGTCGCGAAGCGCCTGGCGTCTTCGGTGAAGGTGGACGTCGTCGCGTACGTGCCGCGCGCCACCTTGCGCGAAGCCATGACGCCGAAGAACTCGCGCATCTCCTTCACGCCCACCGGCTTGGCGTGCCAGTGCTTGCACTGCACCACCGCCACCGGGCCTTCGGCGTTGCGCGAATGCAGCCAGATGTCCACGCCGCCGTCGGCGCCGTGCGACTGGCTGCGCGGCTGGAAGCCGGCCTGCGCGAAGAGCTGGCCGCACAGCGATTCGAAGCGCCGCCATTCGATGTCGTCGAAGACTTGCGCGTTCCAGCTGCCCGCGGGCGGGCGGCGGCCGGTGCGCACGCGCTGTTCCAGCGAAGAGGGCATGGGCTCGGCGATGCTGCGGGCGAAGTCGGTGGAGTTGGGAAACCACTCGGGATCGGTTCGGCCCTTGGCCGGCGCGGCGCCGCGCGGCCGCAGAGTCCAGCCCAGGAAGGTGACCAGCGCGCCCACCGCCAGCAGGTAGGGCACCGGCATCCGAAAGCCGGCACTCGCGGCGCCCAGGGGTTTCGCCAGCATGAGCGACATCACCCAGAAGAGCGCGGCGACGCCCAGCAGCTTGACTCCCAACGCCAGCACCTGTCCCGACACGTGCCTGCTTCCCGGCTTCCGCGGCATCTTCGCGCCTCCTCCGAAGACGGCAGTCTAGGAGGCGCGCGCCGCCGCTCCAAGCGGCGCAAGGCAGTAGTGGGCCAGCCGCAACGCAGTAGTGCGTCAGTGCCTTAATCTCGCGGCATGCCGG
This sequence comes from Ramlibacter humi, assembly GCF_004681975.1. Taxonomy (GTDB): domain Bacteria; phylum Pseudomonadota; class Gammaproteobacteria; order Burkholderiales; family Burkholderiaceae_C; genus Ramlibacter; species Ramlibacter humi. Next base: position 1,503,984 of record NZ_SMLK01000001.1, on the reverse strand, counting down.
AAGCTGCCTTCACCACGCCTGAGTACAAGCTCTTTCCCTCGCCGCGCAACCGGCACCGGGAAGTGTTCCTCCACGAAGTCTTCGTGGCGCACCCGTACGCCTTGATCGACCTGCCGAGTTTCGATTTCCAGGGTAAGTACAGCCTGTTCGCGGCGCACCGGCTCGCCGATGGCAAGAACGGGCAACTCGTGACGTTCGAGCTGGAAGCCGACGCGCGCAAGTTCGGCGAGAAGTTCATCCCGGACTGAACCGGCGTCCTCAGAACCGCTCGTTCCCCGCGAGGTAGCGCCACTGCCCCTGCGGCAGGCCGGCCAGCGGCACGCGGCCGATGCGCAGGCGCCTGAGCGCCGTCACCTGCAGCCCGACCTGCGAGCACATCCAGGGCACCCTGTCCGGCGGGATGCCCTTGACGGCAAACCGCAGGCGCGCCTCGCTCTGCCAGCTGACGCGTGCCGGCGGCAGGGCGCGGCCGGCATGCACCAGGCCTTCGCACAGGCGCTGCAGCCCGCCCGGCGCGATGGTGCCGGACACCTGCGCCAACAGTTCCTGCTCCAGCAGGTGGGCGTCCTCGCGCAGCTTGCGGACGATGCGCCCGTCCTGGCTGAAGACGCAGAGTCCCTCGGCCGCCGCCGGCAACTCCAGCAACGCCACAAGCCGGACGTGGTGACTCTTGAGCGGGCGCACGCCGGAGGCGTCGCCGGTCCAGTGTTGCGCGGCGCCCAACGAGGCCAGCGATCCGGCGATGTCCATTCCCGCCGGCTTGTGCAGCAGGAAAGTGGCCGGTGCCGGTGGCTGCAGGGTCGCGCGGGGATCGATGTCGATGCGTTCGCCGGCCACCCGGAACTGCGGCTCCAGCACCACCTGGCCGTCCACCCGCACCCAGCCTTCGGTGATGTACTGCTCCGCTTCGCGGCGCGAGCAGGGCACCCGCGCCGCGACCACTTTCGACAGGCGTGTCGGTTCTTCGGAAGGTTCGGGCACGGTCGGATTGTGCGGCTTGCAGGCGCGGCTACTTGCGGGTGCGCGTCTTGCGCGCCGCTTTGGCCTTCTCGCGCGGCAGCTGGTCGCGCGCCGTCTCCAGCCACTGCAGCGTCTCGGCGTAGGCGAGGAAATGGCGCAGGTAGTCGGTGGACAGTTCGCCCATCAGCGCGAGCGAACGCGCGACCAGGGCGTGCGAGTTCAGCGGGCCTGCGTTGGCGGGCGCGCGGGCGAGCGCATCGCGCAGGCGCTCCAGCGTGCGAGCGCTTTCCCAGGCCTGGCGGAAGCGGCGCGCGCTGGGCAGGGCGTGCGGGTCATCGCTCTCGCCGGTGTCTTGCGCCGGCCTTGCCGTGACCGAACGCAGGTAGGCATTCAGCTCGGCCAGGACTTCGTGTTGGTTGGACGATGCGGGTGCGGCAGGCGGAGTCTTCGGCTGCGCAGCGGCCCCTGCGAAAGCTTCCATCGCGGCTTGCAACTTGCGCTCGAGCAGCGCGCGCACGGGCTCGGGTTGATCGGCCATGCGATCCGCCAGCGATTCCATGAAGCGGAAGCGCACGGGGTCGGCGCGCCATTCGCCGCCGTCGCGCCAGGCGGCGAGTTGGTCGGGGAGGGGCTTCGACAAGCTCAGCCCGAACGGGAGGGGGGCGGGCCCGGATGGATGGGGGCTCACTTCTTCGCCGCCGTCAGCCGCGGCACCGGCGCCATTTCCACGCGGCGGTTCTGCGCGCGGCCTTCCTCGCTGGCGTTCGAGGCCACCGGCTGTTCCGGCCCGAAAGCCGCGGAGAACACCTGCGACGAGGGCATGCCTTCTTCCACCAGCGCGCGCGTCACGGTCAGCGCGCGCTGCGCCGACAGCTCCAGGTTGTCGGTGAACTGGCGGTTGTTCTCGCGCATGGGCCGGTCGTCGGTGAAGCCGCTGACCATCAGCAGTTCGTTGCGCTCGCCCAGGTACACGCGCAGCGGGTGCACCAGGCTCTTGAGCAACTGCCGGCCTTCGGGCCGCAGCTGGTCGCTGTTGACCGCGAACAGCACCTGCCCGCTGATGCCGATGCGCCCGTTGGCCACGGTGATGCGGCCCGAAGCCAGCGGCACGGCCAGCGCCTTCTCCAGCGCCATGCGGCGCTGCTCTTCCAGCCGGCGCTTCTCGATCTCGGACTGCAGGGTGGCCACCAGGTCCATCTGGCCGAGCAGCAGGCCCACCAGCACGAGCACGAAGGCGCCCACCAGTCCGGCCATCAGGTCCGCGAAGACCGTCCAGACCGGCGCCGTTTCCTGCGCGCCGGTGTCCAGCTCTTCCAGTTCCGTCATCACGCCACGCTCTCGGGCATCGGCGCGGGCTTGCCCTTGCCCTGCTGCAGCTGGCGCAGGCTGTCCATCAGCCCCTGCTGCGAAGCGATGGACAGGTCGATGACCTCGCGCGCCTGCGCCACGTAGTAGGCCAGCTGCTCGTCGCTGCGCGCGGTGCTCTTCTGCATCGTGGCTTCCACGCGCTGCAGCGTGTCGGTGAGCTTCTCGTGGCTGACCTGGAACAGGCGCACGCTTTCGCCGAACGAATCGGCCACGGCCGCCAGTTCGACGGCCGACGCGGTCGCTTGCGTGGACGCCTCGGCGGCCTGGGCTGCCTGCGCATCCAGCGCCTGCGTGAAGCGCTGCTGCGATTGCTCCAGCACCGACGTGGCCGACGCCACCATCGCCTCGATGGCCGTGCGCTGCTCGCCCGCGGCCTGCTCCAGCGAGCCGACCAGCGCGCCCAGCCGCTCCAGCAGCAGCGTGCGTTCCTGCAGCGCGAGGTTGTCGCGCTCGGTGACGCTGCTCATTTCTTCGCGCAACTGCGCGATGACGCCGGCCGCGGCCTGCGGCACTTCGCTGGCGGTGTGCAGCAGGCGCGTGATGGGCGCTTCCAGCGCGGCGCCCAGCGTGGCCAGGTGCTGCGCGACGGCGCCCTGCAGTTCCGAAAGACGCTGCACGGCCGCATCGCCGCGCTGGCTTTCTTCCTGGCGCAGCGAGCCCAGTTCCGAATGCCACAGCGCGGACAGTTCGCCCATGCGCTTGCGCTGCTCTTCCAGCCAGCGCGACTCGTTCTCGGCGCGCTCCCTGGCCTGCGTTTGCGCGATGTCGCCGATGCGCTGCTGCAAACGCTGCGATTCGCCCACCAGCTGCGCCATCGCCTGCTCGACGATGGGCTTCACGGTGTCGCCCGTGGCGCGCGCACTGGCGGCCAGGCTGTCGTTCAGGTGCGTGCCCACCTGGCGCGCCAGCTCGGTGTACGCGCCGGTCACTTCGCGCTGCAGTTGGGTGTGGCGTTCCAGCAGTTGCGCGTCCAGCTGCTCGCTGCGGCGCTCGATGCGGTCCATCACGCCCTGCAGCGCCAGCGCCACTTCGGGCAGCGTGCGGATCTGCGCCTGCATGGCGCGCAGCGTTTCCTGGCGGTGGTGCGCGAGGGAAAACGGCAGCAGCGCACCGGCGATGCGGCTGTCCAGCAGGCGCGCCGCGTCCACGCGTTCGCGCCGCGCGATGGTGGACATCAGCCCCAGCATCGCGGAAGCGGCCACGCCGGCGACCGAAGTGCCGAACGACAGGCCCAGGCCGCGGATCGGCTCGGCCAGCGCGGCGCGAATCGCCTGCAGGTCGGTGGAACCTTCCAGCGCGAACACCGCGCCCTTGAACGTCACCACCATGCCGAGGAAGGTGCCCAGCATGCCCAGCATCACCAGCAGGCCCACCAGGTAGGGCGTGAGCGAAGGGCCGGGCAGGGCGGCGCGCTCGCCTTCGATGCGCGCGCGCACAGTGGCGTGCAGCGGCGCGGGCACCTGCTCCAGCCATTCGGGCAGCGAAGCGGGCGTGGCGTTGACGTTGTCCAGCGCGGTGCGCAGCGTGCCGGTCGCCGCACGGAACTGGCGCAGCTCGTGCGCGCCGGCCAGGTACACGACCGCGATGACCACGGTCATCGCGAAAGCCAGCCAGCTGGTGCCGACGAAGCTGTAGCCCACCCACGCCAGCGCGAGCAGGCCGATGCAGAAGGCCAGGAAGAAAAAGCGTTTGGGATTCATGTCTCGAAGAGGGACGGCTGGCGCAGCGCTTCGGCCAGGCCTGTGACGGCTTCCAGCCGCAGGTCCAGTTCCGCCAGCAGCACCTGGCGCCAGTCGTCGGAGAAGGTGCGCAGCCAGCCGCCCGGCGCGCGCCAGCGCGCGGGGTCGTCGGGCTGGCCGGTGGCTTCGCAGGTGGCCCGGTGCGCGGCGCGCAGCGCCTTGTAGCGGCGTTCCAGGTGCGAAAGGGTCTGCGGCAGCAGCGCGGCTTCGCGGTCGGCCAGCAGCTGCTCGAAGGCGGCGTCCAGTGTGGCCAGCTGCCGCAGGCGCGGCGAAGCGCGCGAGACGGTTTGCCGCGCGTGGTCGCGCAGCGCGCCGCACATCTGGCCCATCTGCCGCTGCAGTTCGATGTGACGTTGCTGCCAGGGGCCGTAACCGTGGTCTTCGGTGTCACCCGGCTTGATGCCGGCCAGCGCGAGCGGATCCTTGGCGATGGCGCTGGCCAGCACGCCGCGCACGCGCTGCACGTCCCCGGTGAGGTCCGCCTTCGCGCCCGGCTTGCTACCGGCGGCCGGCGTGCCGACCGCCTGGTTCACCGCCTGCAGCTGGATGGCCTGCAGCGGCCCGACCCATGCGGCCAGGCGTTCGGCTACGCCAAGGCCGGGCTCCGCCTCGGTCGGTCCCCAGGGGGCCAGCCGGCGAACCAGGTTCGAAGAGCCGAAAGTGCTTTGCAAGGGAATGGATTCCAGTGGGCCGCCGCCGGGGGCGTACCTCAGGCGGGGGCCGTATTAGAAGCCATCCGGAGGGCTTGACGCCGGGCTGAAATCGGTGGTTGCACAACCGTGGCGCGGGCGTGCCCGGGATGTGCGGTTTTTCGCGGACGAGGCGGGAATGCGGGGTCCGCAACGCAGAGAACGCAGAGCGAGCGCAGAGGACGCAGAGAAGACCTTTTTTGATTTTTCCTCTGCGTTCTCTGCGCTCGCTCTGCGTTCTCTGCGCTGCGGACCCCGTATTCCTCAGGTCTTCAGCTTCCGCCCCAGCTGCTGCTCAACCGCTTCCACCTTGCTCTTCAGCCGCGATTCCGTCCCCGCGCGGTAGTCCATCTTCAGGTTCATGCCGATGCGCGGGCAGTCCTTCTCCAGCACCCGGAAGCAGTCGCCCACCACCTTCATCACCTCGTCGTAGCCGCCTTCCAGGATGGTGCCCATGGGCGTGAGCTGGTAATTCAGGCCGCTGCGGTCGATGACGTCCAGGATGCGGGCAACGTAAGGGGCGAGGCCCTGCCCACGGTCGGGCGGGTTCATGGCGAATTCGATCAGGACCATGATGGGAAGCATACGCGCTGACCTTGTCCGACAAGCGCAACCTTGCCGCGCTGACAGCGCGGGGCCGGGCCACCGCTCAGTATCGGCGGCTATGCCCACGCGCCCCATCGAAGATCACGCACTGCTGGGCGACGGCCGCACCGTGGCGCTGGTGGACCGCACCGGCGCCGTGGACTGGCTTTGCTGGCCGCGCGTGGACAGCGAAGCGGTGTTCTGCTCGCTGCTGGGCACCGAAGACCACGGCTTCTGGCGCCTGTCGCCGCTGGGCGATGGCGTGAGCATCTCGCGGCAGTACCGCGAAGGCACGCTGGTGCTGGAGACGCGCTTCGACACGCCCGAAGGCAGCATCGAGATCGTCGACGCGCTGCCCGTGGGCACCGACCGGCCGCACCTGGTGCGCCTGGTGCGCGGACTGGGCGGACGCGTCATGGTTCGCAGCGAATTCGTCGTGCGCCTGGCTTACGGCCTGACCGTGCCCTGGGTCACGCACCAGCAGAACCAGCTGTGCGCCACCGGCGGCGAGAACCGGCTGGTGCTGCGCACGCCCGTCACGCACGCGGGCCGCGATTTCCGCAGCTACGCCGACTTTGAAGTGGGCGAAGGCGACGAGGTGACGTTCGACCTGTGCCACGGCCTGTCGTACGAGGCCATGCCGGAAGCGCTGGACGTGCACCTTGCGCTGCAAACCACCACGGACTACTGGCGCGAGTGGATCGCCAAGGCGCAGGTGCAAGGCCCTTACGCGGCGATCGTGAAGCGCTCGCTGCTCACGCTGAAGGCGCTGACCAATTCGCAGACCGGCGGCATGGTGGCCGCGGCGACCACCTCGCTGCCCGAGCAGCCGGGCGGCACGCGCAACTGGGATTACCGCTACTGCTGGGTGCGCGACAGCACGCTGACGCTGCTGGCGCTGCTGCAGACCGGCTACGTGGACGAAGCGCGCGCGTGGCGCGACTGGCTGCTGCGCGCGTGCGCGGGCAGCCCGGCCGACATGCAGATCATGTACGGCGTGGGCGGCGAGCGGCTGCTGCCCGAGTGGGAAGCCGATTGGCTGCCCGGCCACGGCGGCGCGCGGCCGGTGCGTATCGGCAACCTGGCTTCGCGCCAGCGGCAGCTGGACATCTTCGGCGAGGTGGCCGACGTGATGTTCCAGAGCGTGGTGTACGGCCAGGTGCCCGACGCCGACGGCCTGCAGCGCGGCCTGTCGCTGATGAAGCACATCGCCCGCATCTGGCGCGAGCCCGACTACGGCATGTGGGAAGTGCGCGGCGAACCGCGCCACTTCACGCACAGCAAGGTGATGGCCTGGGTGGCCGTGGACCGCTTCGTGCGGCTGGTGGAGCAGCTGCGCGCCGACCGCGTTCAGCTCGACCCCTGGCGCGCGCTGCGGGCCGAGATGCACGACTGGATCTGCCGCGAGTGCCTGGACCCGCAAGGCGTGTACTTCGTGCAGCACCAGGGCGGCCGCGGCCTGGACGCCGCGCTGCTGATGCTGCCGCTGGTGGGTTTCCTGCCCGCGAGAGACCCGCGCATGGTGGCCACCGTGGCCGCGATCGAGAAGCACCTGCGGCAGGACGGCATGGTGTGCCGTTACGTCACCGATCCTTCATTGGACGGCCTGCCGCGCGGCGAGGGCGCTTTCGTCGCGTGCAGCTTCTGGCTGGTGGACAACATGGTGCTGCAGGGGCGCGTGGACGAAGCGCGTGCGCTGTACGAGCACCTGATCACGATGCGCAACGACGTGGGGCTGATGGCGGAGGAGTACGACCCGATGGCGCGCGTGATGCTGGGGAACTTCCCGCAGGCATTCAGCCACGTGGGGATCGTGAATTCGGCGTTGAACCTGCAGCGCGTGCAGGGGCCCGCCCGGGACCGGGCCGAGGGCAAGCCGGGCGGGTAGCGGCGGATCAGTCCGCGTCCTGTTCGTCCCCCAGCACCCGCACCTTCACGCTGCGCCCCTTCACCTTGCCCGCATTCAGCTTGAAAGCCACCTGTTTGGCGATGCCGCGCTCCACCGCGACGTAGGTGGAGAACTCGTTGACATCGATCTTGCCGACCTGCTCGCGCGTGTAGCCCAGGTCCTTGGTCAGCGCGCCCAGCACGTCGCCGGCGCGGATCTTTTCCTTGCGGCCGCCCTGCAGGTGCAGCGTGGCCATGGGCGGCACCAGCGGGCCGCCGCCGGCGTCCTTCAGTTCGGCCAGCGGGTGCCACACGCTTTCCTGCTTCTGCAGCAGTTCGATGCGGCCCACGGCGCCCATCTCGTCCAGGCTGGCCAGGTTGAGCGCCAGGCCGGCTTCGCCCGCGCGGCCGGTGCGGCCGATGCGGTGCACGTGCACTTCGGGGTCGGGCGTGACGTCGACGTTCAGCACGCAGGCCAGGCTGGCGATGTCCAGCCCGCGCGCGGCCACGTCGGTGGCCACCAGCACCGAGCAGCTGCGGTTGGCAAAGCGCACCAGCACCTGGTCGCGCTCGCGCTGTTCCAGCTCGCCGTACAGCGCCAGCGCCGAAATGCCCTGCGCCCGCAGCGCCGCGGCCACGTCGCGGCAGCGCGCCTTGGTGTTGCAGAACGCCAGCGTGCTGGCGGGGCGGAAGTGCGCCAGCAGGCGGCTGACGGCGGGCACGCGCTCCTTCTCGGTCACCTCGTACCAGCGCTGCTCGATGGCGGCGGCGTCGTGCTGCGCTTCCACCTTCACCGTGACCGGCTCGCGCAGGAAGCGCGCCGCCAGCTGCGCGATGCCTTCGGGGTACGTGGCCGAGAACAGCAGCGTCTGGCGCTGCGGCGGACAGCGGCCGGCGACCTTGGCGATGTCGTCGTGGAAGCCCATGTCCAGCATGCGGTCGGCTTCGTCCAGCACCAGCGTGTTGAGCGCGTCCAGCGGCAGGCTGCCGCGGTCCAGGTGGTCCAGCACGCGCCCCGGCGTGCCCACCACGATGTGCGCGCCGTGCTCCAGCGAAGCCAGCTGCCCGCGCAGCGGCACACCGCCGCACAGCGTGACCACCTTGATGTTGTCCTCGGCCCGCGCCAGCCGCCGCACCTCGGCCGTCACCTGGTCCGCCAGTTCACGCGTGGGGCACAGCACCAGCGACTGCACCGCGAAGCGGCGCGGGTTGAGGTTGGCCAGCAGCGTGAGCGCGAAGGCGGCCGTCTTGCCGCTGCCCGTCTTGGCCTGCGCGATGAGGTCCTTGCCCAGCAGCGCGGGCGGCAGCGCGGCCGCTTGGATGGCGGTCATCTCGGCATAGCCGAGACGGGTGAGGTTGGCGAGGGTTTGGGGGGAGAGGGGGAGGGTGGAGAAGGTGGTGGAGGCGGACATCGCACGGATTGTCCTCTGCGCCTCGCCCCGCGCATCCGCTTCGGTTGTCATCCCGGCGAACGCCGGGATCCACCCCCTGCACATGCCGCCAGCGCGCTGCCACGGGCGCGCCACCTCACTGCTTGTTCTTCAACTTCCCCTTCGGCATCACCGTCGTCACCGGCGGCATCGGCCGATCCGACCCGGTCGATTCCTTGGGCGGCGAAGTGTCCTTTTTGGGCTTCTTCGTCATCTTGTTGCTGCGTTGGTCGCGGTTGGCCATGGGGAGCTCCTCTGAAAGTATGGGTTTGGACTGTAGCGACGATTGAGCTATGAAGACCGGCTTCGTCCAGCCCAACCGGTCGCAGGACCCCTTTAGAGAAGCGTTCACGGCCAAAGCGTCAGTCGACAGCGTCATTGTTATTCGGTCGCTGCATCAGCCACGATTCTGCTCTAGTGCTGCATACCTTCAAACGCGAATCGCTATTTTGGCGCCGGCAAGGCTGGGCTTTGCGCCTTCAATCCGAGCTTCTGAAGCAGGCTTTCTGCTGGCATGACAGGCTCATCTTTGGCGCTGTCGTAGTAGCGAGTGGGATTTTCACCGAACGTCGTGATGGCATTATCAAGAAGCTTGTCCATCAGTGTCTTGCTCCCGCTCGACTCGATTTCCTGGCGGTAACTCTCGAAAGCGAGCGCGGTTGCCGACTTGTATTCGTAGTCGCTCACCATTCGGTTGAGCGCACTTAAACGTCTAGCAGACATCCAAGCGATCCATACGCCCGGAGCAGCTAGCACAAGTGTTCTGGCGCTTCTCAGCGCCCACTCGCTCAAATCCTTCGGCAAGCCGTGATAGACCTCTAGAAAGAGTCCGAGTAGTCCAATAAGTGCCAAATACAACAAGGCAGAATGGAACACCTTTTGTTCCGCGGCCCGTTGTGCAGCCGTTTCTTCGGCTTTCTCGAAGAATGCTCCCGATAGCCCCTGCCGACGCACATTCTTCAAAGCATCGCCTAAGGCTTGTTTGGCTTGATCGAGTTTAAGTAGCGACTCTCCGAGTTCGAGTTGAGTCTGAGCATGTTCTTTGACCGCCGCTTCTCTTGCGGCGATGGCGTCGGCAAGATGCTTCTGAATCTTAGCGAGAACTGTCGATGCGTCCTCCGCGCTTTTCTTGGAATTCTCTGCGGAAGTTCGGGACTCACTTACGAGTTCCTCAACTTCCTCTTTCTGAGCTTCTACTAATTCTTCAAGTTCGGTCTTGCGCGAAGCAAGCGCCTGCTCGAAGGCTTCTAAGTCATTCTCGGTCTTGGTAGTCGCGGCTTCGATCTGCTCACTAAGCTCCGCAGTCTGCTTCTCTACTGAGACCTTTTTCTTCTCGATCTCTTCCGCCTTCGCAGTAGCGTCGGCCGTGAGCCCTTTCAATGCTGCTGCTTGATCTCGAAGTTCGCGCGCATGCTCAGCTGCCGTCTGAATGACGGTCACGTCTTCAGCAAACTGCTCCTTCGCCGCCGCCGAAACAGCAACGGCTTCCTTCTCCGAGAATCGGCGAAGCTCATTCAGGCTGATGTCGATTTCATTGAGAAGCGAGAGAAATGACGTGTTCGCACAGATCCAAGCCAGACCGTTTCCATGAGAGTCCAAGCACCTTTTGAGCTGCGAGATTTGACCTCTGCAAATGGCAACCTCTGGCGCTAGGCTCTCACGTCGCCTTTTGCCCATGGAGCTCAGTCCATCCAGTGTTTTGCCCCAACGGTCGAATCTGCCAGTTATGTCAGCAAAAGATGCTGCCAGTCCGGAATATTGATTCAGGGCAGCTTCTTCTGGTGCCCTTGATTGCTTAACCGTATTCCAAGTTTGGCGCGCCGCGATGAGCGCCGTCTTCAAATCCTCCATTGCGCTGTCTCCTCCTCAAAGATTGTCTACATAGCGATTTCTCTGACTATTTTGCCCAACCGTCTTTAAGTCCGGCCACGCGATTGAAGATCCGGGAGGCACTTGGCAAATGCTCCTTCCGATCCGCCACAAAGTACCCATGCCGCTCAAACTGAAACTTCTCATCCGGCTTTGAGCTCGCCAGCGACGGCTCCAGATACGCCGTCACCACCTTCAGCGACTCCGGATTCAGTTCCTCCAGGAAGTCTTTCTCCCCCGTATCCGGCTGCGCCACCGAGAACAGCCGGTCATACAGCCGTACTTCCGCCTTCAATCCGTCGGCCACGCCCACCCAGGTGATGTTCCCCTTCACCTTGATCGCATCCGCGCCTGGCGTGCCACTCTTCGTGTCCGGCACCAGCTTCGCGCGCACCTGCGTGATCGCGCCGGAAGCATCGCGGTCGGCGCCGACGCACTCGATCACATGCCCGTACTTCAGGCGAACCTTGTTCCCGGGGAACAGGCGGAAGAAGCCCTTGGGCGGCGTCTCTTCGTAATCTGAACGCTCGATCCAGATCTCGCGCCCGAACTTGAACGACCGCCGGCCGCGCGACTCGTCGTGCGGGTGCACGGGCGCCGAGCACTCATCGAGCACGTCGTCGCCCCCCATCACCTCGCCCCAGTTCTCGATCACCAGCTTCACCGGGTCCAGCACCGCCATCGCGCGGGCGGCTTTGCCGTCCAGGTCGTCGCGCAGCGCGCCTTCCAGGATGCTGAAGTCGATCCACCCGTTGGCCTTGCTCACGCCGATGCGCTCGCTGAATAGCTGGATGCTTTCGGGCGTGTAGCCGCGCCGGCGCAGGCCCACGATGGTGGGCATGCGCGGGTCGTCCCAGCCGCTGACGTGGCCTTCGTCCACCAGCTGCTTCAGCTTGCGCTTGCTGGTGACCACGTAGGTGAGGTTCAGGCGCGCGAACTCGTACTGGCGCGGGTGCGGCGTGTTGATCAGGCCGCCTTCGCTCAATTTGTCCAGCAGCCAGTCGTAGAACGGCCGCTGGTCCTCGAATTCCAGCGTGCAGATGCTGTGGGTGATGTTCTCCAGCGCGTCCTCGATGGGATGCGCGTAGGTGTACATCGGGTAGATGCACCACTTGTTGCCGGTGTGGTGGTGCTCCGCGTGCTTGATGCGGTACAGGGCCGGGTCGCGCAGGTTGATGTTCGGGCTGGCCATGTCGATCTTGGCGCGCAGCACGGCGGCGCCGTCGGGCAGCTTGCCTTCCTTCATTTCGCGGAAGCGCCGCAGGTTCTCCTCGATGCTGCGGCTGCGGAAGGGGCTGTCCACGCCCGGGCGGCTGAAGTCGCCGCGGTTGGCGCGCATCTGCTCGGGCGACTGTTCGTCCACGTAGGCCAGGCCGGCTTCGATCAGGTATTCCGCCGCGCGGTACATGAAGTCGAAGTAGTCGCTGGCCTGGTACAGGTGGCGGGTGCCGTTGGCGTCCCAGCTGAACCCCAGCCACTGCACGGTGTCCTTGATGCCGTCGACGTACTCGGTCTCTTCCTTCTCGGGGTTGGTGTCGTCGAAGCGCAGGTGGCACACGCCGCCGTAGTCGCGCGCCAGGCCGAAGTTCAGGCAGATGCTCTTGGCGTGGCCCACGTGCAGGTAGCCGTTGGGCTCGGGCGGGAAACGGGTGCGGATGCGGGCAGGGTCCAGTGCCGCGGATTGGTGCGCCTTGGCGTCGGCGGGGTGGCCGGCCCAGTGCCGCTGCGCGTAAGTGCCCTGGTCCAGGTCGCGCTCGATGATCTGGCGCAGGAAATTGCTGGGCTTGACGCTGTCTTTCTCGGCGGGGGAGGTCATATTGAAAGGGATTCTAGGTGGCCCTCCGGGTTACCCCTGAGCCCCCCGGTTTACGTTCAGCAACGTTCTTGACCGTAGCGTCGTCGTCCGGAGCGGTCCGGCAGCGTTAAATACGCACGAGGACGGCCGTTCCCGCCGCCCCGCCCAACGAATCAGGAGATTTCAGATGCAGTTCAACCGTTCCCTGTTCGGCAAACTGGCCGCCGTCGCCGCGCTGGCGCTGGCCGCCGCCGGTTCCGCCCACGCGGGCGGTCATGTGTCGGTGGGCATCAACCTGGGCGGTCCCGGTTATGTTTCGGCGCCGCCGGTGGTGGTGGCCCAGCCGCAGCCGGTGTACGTGCAGCCGGCGCCTGTTTACTCGCAGCCGGTTTACGCGCAGCCCCAGGTGGTCTACACCCAGCCGCAAGTCGTCTACACGCAGCCGGTGTACCCGGCCGGCTACTACTACGCCCGTCCCGCCCCGGTGGTGGTGTTCGGCGCCAACTACGGTTATGGCTGGGGCCATGGCCACGGCCATCGCGGCCACTGGCGCTAAGCGCCTGACGGCGTAGCCCGGCGAGAGAGTTTCTCCAGGCTGCCCCCGGTGCCGAAAGGCCCGGGGGCTTTTTTCATTCGCCGCCGCCCTTGGTGCCGTCGTCGGGCGCTTCCGGCGGAAACGTCGGGTTCCACAGCTTCTGCATCTCGATCTGCGCCAGCAGGTGCGGGCGGATGCTTTCCAGGCCGTAGCCGCTGCGGCCGCGCCGCCCGGCCCAGGCGGCTGCCCGGCCGCCGGTGCGCTGCGCCTTGCGGCGCTCGCGGCCGTCCCAGCTGGGGCCGGTCTCTCGGTTGTGGTCGGAATCGTCGCGGGCCATCTCTTCTTGGGTTCCTCAAGTTCCCAAGTTAGTCGGTGCTGCGCATCCGGAATGCCCGAACGCTTCAAGAGCGCCGGTAGGAGGGAGATGACCCATGGCCGGGCTCCTACACCGCGCTGCCCGCGAGGAGGACAAACGGGTGAAAAGCGGCGGCACAAAAAAGAGCCCCCAAGCCTGGGGCTTGGGGGCAACATGCCAGTCGCGGGACGGAGGGCCGGACCAGCTCACCCCGGAGGAGGAGGGGACTCAGAGGAGTCGGGGTGATTGGCTGCTAGTAAACCGCACCCCCTCCTGCGAGCCTGTAGGACAGCGCCTCTTTTCCTGTCGGAGCGAGCCTCGACAGCACTGTGAAGGTGCATCGTTTCTGCAAACGAAAGCAGTGCACCGCCCGTGCGCGGATGGGCTCGGATGCCGCATGAAATCTCGACATCACGAAACGCGCCGCCGCGCTGCGCGAGGTGGGAGGTTTTCCTCCCTCGCCCTCCGGGGGGAGGGGGCAAGGCACGTCACATCGCCCTGAACAAATGCGCATACAGCCGGCTCACCGGCAGCTTCTCTTTCCGCCCGCGCACCTGCAGGTGCAGCTTCCCCGCCTCATCCCGCGTCACCGCCTCGATCGCCTCGGCGCGTACCACCGTGCCGCGGTGCACCTGCCAGAACTCGTCGGCATCCAGCTGCGGCAGCAGATCCTTCAGCGGCGTGCGGATCAGGTACTCGTGCCCGGTGGTCAGCACGCGCACGTACTTGTCCGCGGCTTCGAACACCAGCACCTCGGCGATGGGCACCATCTTCAGCGTGTTGCCCACGCCGGCCTGGATGACCTTCAGCGGCGCCGCGCTGCCACGCTGGCCGGCCAGCAGATGGCGCAGCTGTTCGACCGCGGTGTCGAGACCACCGCCCCCATTGCGCTGCGCCAGCGCCTCCTTCAGCTTCGCCACCGTCTTGGTCAGCCGCGCCGGCTGCACGGGCTTGAGCACGTAGTCCATCGCCTGCGCTTCGAAAGCCTCCACCGCGTACTGGTCGTACGCGGTGACGAACACCAGCGCGGGAAAGGGCTGGTCATCAGGCCACTCGTCGGCCAGTTGCGCGGCGGCTTCCAGCCCGCTGAGCCCCGGCATGCGGATGTCGAAGAACAGCACGGCGGGCCGGTGCTCCAGCGCTTCGCGGATGGCGGACTCGCCGTCGCCCGCGATGCCCACCACCTGCAGCTCGGGCCAGGCCTTGCGCAGCTCGGCCTGCAGCGCCTGCGCCAGCAGGTGCTCGTCCTCGGCGATCAGCGCGGTGGGGTTCAAGCGGTCCTCGCGGGGATGTGGATGGTGGCGCGCGTGCCCTTGGGCTGCGCGGCCGCCAGCTGCAGGCGAGCGGCGGCCCCATGCAGCGTGGCCAGGCGCTCGCGCACTTGCGTGAGCCCGAAGCCCGAACCCGGGGTCGTGCCGCCCGGCCCCACGCCCGTGTCGTCGACCGACAGCACCAGCTCGCCGTCTTCGCGTTTCGCGCAGATCGTCAGCCGCCCGCCGCCCACCTGCGGTTCCAGCCCGTGCTGGATGGCGTTCTCCACCAGCGGCTGCAGCAGCAGCGTGGGCACGGGGACCTGCGCGAGTTCCGGCGGCAATTGCAGCTCGTACGACAGCCGCGGCCCCATGCGGATGGCCATCAGTTCCAGGTAGTCGCGCAGGCGGTCGAATTCCGCCTGCAGCGGGTGCGTGGTGGCGCGCGAAGCGGACAGCGTGGCGCGCAGGTACGCGATCATGTGATCGAGCATCAGCTGCGCGCGCGAAGGGTCCACGCCGATCAGCGCGCGAAGGTTGGCCAGCGTGTTGAACAGCATGTGCGGTTCCAGCTGCGTTTCCAGCAGCTTGAGGCGCGCTTCGTCGGCGTGCCGCTGCGCCTCGGCCGCGCGGCGCTCGAAGTACTCGTTGCGGAAGCGGCTGTAGAACCAGTAGCTGCCCGCGATGCCCGCCATCAGCGTGATGAGCACCGAGTTGCGCAGGTCCTTCACGGGATCGCGCGGCAGCGTGCCCGGCGGGAACAGGCCCAGCGTGCGGCACGCGAAGTCGCCGATGGCGTTGCCCGCGAACCAGCCGGCCACGATGCCCACGGCCACCAGCAGGATGCCCTGGAAGCCCCGCGGCCAGCCCGTTTCGCGCGCGGAAGGGACGAGGTGCCGCCCGAAGTCGATGACGGCCCAGGTGGTCATGCCGATGGCCACCGAGTACGCGACCGGCGGCCCGTAAGGGCGCTCGGGTTCGAAGGCGTACTGGATGGTGGCGATGGCCAGCGTGAAGGCCGCCACCTGCAGGGCGTGCTGCAGCTTGGACAGGCCGTCGATCTTCATCGCGGGCCGCCGTGTTCGCGCTGGAGCCGCTCGCGCTCCTTGCGCACCAGGTGTTCGCGCAGCGCGCTGCCCTGGCCGATGACGAACACCGACAGGCCGTGCAGCGCGAGGCCCAGCCCCCAACCGAGCACCGGAAAGATGGACCACGGGCGGTTGCCCCAGCCGTAGCGCGACATCGCCAGCAGCGTGAGGTTCACCACCACGTACACGGCCGCGTGCAGGAACCAGCCCAGCTTGGCGCCGGCGCGCTTGCGGGCCAGGCGGTCGATTTCGTCGGGAGAGAGTGCGGGCATCGCGAAATTCTAGGGGGCCAGGCGGCGCTGGAAGAACGAAACGATGGCGCGGTCCACGGCGGGAACCGTGGCGCCGCGGTCGAAGCCGGGCGGGTCGCCCAGCAGCGCGAGCTCCTTCTCCGACAGCACGCGAGCGGGCGGCGGGGGCGACAGCAGGGCGCCATGGCCGCCATCGGGCAACGCGGCCACCAGCTCGCAGCGCGGTTGGCAGGCGGCGAGGATGCGGTCGCTGTGGAAACGCGGCGGCAGCCACGCGTCTTTCGCGGCGGTGACCAGGCCCAGCGGCACTGGCGGGTTGGCCAGCGATGGCGGATCGAAGTCCGCCGCGAAGGGCACGCCCGCCACGATGGCGGCGATGCGCGGGTCGGTGTGCGTGGCGCCCTCGGTGTCGCCGGCGAAGCGCGAGTGGATGACCGCCTTGGCGAAGAAGATCTTCACGTTGTCGAACCAGCTGCCGGTGCGGCGGGTGAGCAAGCCGACGCAGGCCGGGAAGTCGTCGGCGATGTCCTGCTCGCAGTGCGCGGCGAACGCCGCCGGCGAGGAGCGGCCGCCGGCGAGCGACAGCGCGGTGTGGCCGCCCGCCGACATGCCGTACATGCCCACCTTGTCCAGCGAGAGCAGGGGCGCCAGGCGCGCGTCGGCGGCGACGGCGTCGATGGCGCGCGAGACTTCCAGCGGACGGATCTTCCAGCTTTGCGGTCCGGGGTGGGACGGGTCGCTGGCGTTGTCGCCGCGGTGCTGCGGCATCGCGACGACGTAGCCCGCGTCCACCAGCGCATGCGCCAGGTCGGAGTGCACCCACGCATTGCCGCCGGAGCCGTGCGAGATGACCACCAGGCGGCCGTTGCCCTTCTGCAGCGGCGATTGCGGCGGCGCCAGCTTCAGCGTGAAGGGGCCGCGCTGCGTCTCCTCGTCCGGTGCGGCGGTGGGATAGAAGACCGTCACCGGTCCGTCGCCCGCCTGCCCCGGGAGCTGCATGACGCCCATGCCGGCCTGCGCGAAGGCCGCCGCGGCGGCCAGGATGGTGGCGATGAAGTAGCGCTTCATGGGGCTCACCACGGGTCGCGCTGCAGTTGCAGGCGGCTGCGTTCATGGTCCACCAGCTGGGCGTACACGCCGCCGCCGCCGGTGACGATGAACACCACGAAGCCGTGCACCAGCAGGCCCAGGCCCCAGCCCAGTGCCGGGTAGATGGCCCAGCCGCGGCCGGCGGCGAAAGCGATGCCGGCCAGCAGCAGGTTGACGCAGACGTACACCATCGCGTGCACGAGCCAGCCCAGCTTGGCGCCGGCGCGGCGGCGGGCAGTGCGTTCGAGGTCTTGCGAATCGTTCATGACGAGCTCCCAGGTTTTCAGTGCGGGTGGAAGGGGATCAGGCGGCGGCGCGGGCCGGCACCGGGGCGTTGAAAGCCAGGCGCCACAGGCGCGCGGCGCGGCCGGCGAACAGGCCGTTGAACACGCCGTAGACCAGCGCGATGGCGAGGCCGAAGCTGGTGTCCTGCGCAATCGGCGGCTGCAGCGCGAGTTCCACGCCGACCGACCACTTCACCAGGAAGATGCCGGCGATCATCAGCAAGGGCATGAAGCTGCCGGGCACGGCGTAGCTGCGGGTGGCGGCGTCGTAGGTGGCGTGGGAGCGGCCCATGCCGACCACGGCGGCGACGATCGCGGCCGTGGCGATCCACAGCCCGACGACCATCGCGCCGTGGGGCGCGTTGCCGAACGCGCTGAACATGCCCCAGGCGCCGAAGCCTGCCATCACGAAAGGCACGAGCGAGACGCGCAGCAGCGACATGGTGCGGCCGCGGACCTGGCTGAAGCCGAGCGCGAGCAGGCCGGCGAACAGGCCCCACACCCACGTCGGGGTGCTTTGCAGGATCCGGGGAAGGGCTTCGGGATGCTGGGTGACGAGCTGGATGAGCATGGCGATCTCCTTGGGTGAACGGTGGGGGACGGGATTCAGATCAGGCCGGCGCTGCTCCACAGCAGATGGCCGAGGTAGCGGCCGGGCAGCAGCGTGAAAACGCCGGCGACCAGGCACGCGCCGATGTAGAGCTTCTGCATCACGCTGCGGTGGACGGCGATGTTTCCGCGGGCCAGCGCGTAGAACGCGCCGAACAGGCCGATGAGCGTGACCGGCACCAGCAGGTGGATGGGCGTGTAGCCGGCCAGGTTGGGCATGTGGAAGTCGCGGATGAACAGGGCCGAGACGGCCGTGATGAGCATCAGCGTGACCCAGGCGTAGCCGAAGGCGCGGTGCAGCTTCGGGTGCTGCTGGCGGCCGCGGCGCGCCCACAGGGCGACGGGACCGGTGACGATGGCCGCGATGGCGGCGGTCATGTGGACGGCGATGACGGGTGTGAGCTGCATGGCGTACCTCGTTCTGCTTTCGATGGGGCGGACTTTGCCGCCGGCCCCCGCGCGGGGCGAGCGGCATGGGACGAAACGCGGGAAACGGGGAGCGAAATGCGGGCGGGCGGGGTGAAATGCGCGCCGCTGAAGCCGTCAGGGATAGCCCGCTCGGCCCGGTCTTGGTGCGTGCGGCACCATGGCGGCCGCAAAGGAGTCCCCATGCTGCACCCCCAGGCCCAGGCGCTGCTGCGCCTGATCGAGGAGAAGGGCATCCCGCCCACGCACACGCTGTCGCCCAGGGAAGCGCGCGAGTTCTACCGGGTGCGCCGCGCCGTCACGCAGCCCGAGCCGCCCGAAGTGACGCAGGTGAGCGAGCTGAAGGCTGGCGACATCCCGCTGCGCTACTACCGGCCGGCCGGCAGCGCGGCTGCGGATGTGTTGCCGGTGCTGGTGTATTACCACGGCGGCGGCTGGGTGATCGGCGACCTGGACACGCACGACACGCTGTGCCGCCAGCTGGCCAACGGCTCGGGATGCGCGGTGGTGGCCGTGGACTACCGGATGGGTCCGGAGCACCGCTACCCCGCGGCAGTGGACGATGCACTCGCCGCCGCGCGCTGGGTGCATGACAACGCGGCCGGACTCAAGCTGGATGCGAAGCGCATGGCCGTGGGCGGCGACAGCGCGGGCGGCAACCTGGCCGCGGTGACCGCGCTGGCTTTCCGCGAAGGCGGGCCCAAACTGGCGTTCCAGCTGCTCATCTACCCGGCCACCGACCAGCGCCGCGGCTGGCCTTCGCACCAGGCCAACGGCCAGGGCTACCTGCTGGAGAAGGCCACCATGGATTACTTCATCAGCCACTACATCGACGACCGGAAGCACTACCTGGACTGGCGCGCCTCACCGCTGCTGCACACGGACCACCGCAACCTGCCGCCCGCCTTCGTGCTGGTGGCCGGCTACGACCCGCTGCACGACGAGGGCGTGGCGTATGCGCAGAAGCTCAGCGAAGCCGGCAGCCGAGCCTCGCTGGTGAACTTCGACCGCCAGATCCACGGCTTCATCACCATGGGCAAGGTGATCGACGAGGCGAACACGGCCGTGCAGCTGTGCGCTTCGCAGCTGCGGCTGGCGCTGGCCTGACATCTGCAGGCCCGACCGGGCCATGTCAGGTTCCGTGCGGCTGGGCCAGCCGATAATCCGGCGTCTTTCTACTGAGGAGCGCGCGTGGATATCGTCCTGCTGGCCAAGGCCGCGGTCATGGGGGTGGTGGAGGGGCTCACCGAGTTCCTGCCGATCTCCAGCACCGGCCACCTGATCCTGGCGGGCGCGCTGCTCGGCTTCGACGACGAGAAGGCCAAGGTCTTCGACATCGCCATCCAGACCGGCGCCATCCTCGCGGTCATCATCGTCTACTGGCAGAAGATCCGCGCCACGCTGGTGCAGCTGCCGTCGCAGCGCCAGGCGCAGCGCTTCGCCACCAACGTCCTCGTCGCCTTCCTGCCCGCGGTGGTGCTGGGCCTGCTCTTCGGCAAGTACATCAAGGCGCACCTGTTCACGCCGTGGGTGGTGGCCACCACGTTCATCCTGGGCGGCTTCGTCATCCTCTGGGCCGAGCGCCGCCAGCACGCGGCGGTGCGCATCCACGACGTGGACCAGATGTCGCCGATGGACGCGCTGAAAGTCGGCCTGGTGCAGTGCCTGGCGATGATCCCCGGCACCAGCCGCAGCGGCGCCACCATCATCGGCGGCATGCTGCTCGGCCTGTCGCGCAAGGCGGCGACCGACTTCTCGTTCTACCTGGCCATCCCCACGCTCATCGGTGCGGGCGTGTACAGCCTCTACAAGGAGCGGGCGCTGCTGTCGATGCAGGACCTGCCTCTCTTCATGGTCGGGCTGGTGTTCTCGTTCCTGAGCGCCTGGGCCTGCGTGCGGTGGCTTCTGCGCTACATCTCCTCGCACAGCTTCACGCCTTTCGCCTGGTACCGCATCGCCTTCGGCATCGTCGTGCTCGTCACCGCCTCGATGGGCTGGGTGGACTGGCGCGACTGACCGCGCGCTGACGTACGGCAAGTCCTACTTGGTGCATCCGGCGCGCCCGACAGCCGAGTCGGCGCGCTTCGCCGAAGATGGAGTCCAGCGCGGCATCTCGCGCGGACGGCGGACAAAAGAAGATGGAACAGCAGGACAGCGGCAATCCGGAAACGCCGGTGGCGAACGAAGCCCCGGCCGACGCCGGCCACGCCGTGCCGGCAACACCGATGGAAGACAGCACCTGGGGCGTGGGCGCCGCCGCCGCGATGGACAACCTTCGCCGCCACCATTTCGGCGCGCGGCACCAGCCGCAGGACGAGCGGCCCGCTTCCGAATAGCCCTCAGTGCGGCAGCCGGCGGCGCCGGTACCGCTTCCACGTTCCCTCCGGCTGCGCCAGCCGGTTCACGATCACCCGCATCACTTCCGGATGGGTGACCATGCCCAGGTGGCTGGCCGCGACTTCCACGCTTTCGGAAGTGGCGCTTCGCTTTTCCAGGCAACCGCGCCAGCACACCACGCCGTCGGTGCGGCTGTAGACGGAAGTGGTGGGCACCGGCGGGCACTCGCGCAGGCGCGCCTCCAGCGCGGGCGTCAGCTGCGAGGTGTCGCCGTTCAGCAAGCGGTACACCGTCTCCGCATGCGTGGCGCCGCGCATCGATGCGAACGGCGTGCCCAGCGTGATCACCTGGCGCACGCACCCGGGGCAGCGCTTGGCCAGCTCGCGCGCGTAGATGCCGCCCAGGCTCCAGCCGAGGAGGCTGACCTTGCGGCCGCTGCGTTCGTGGTGCGCGCGCACGTCGGCTTCCAGGCCGGCCAGCCAGGCGTCGAAGTCGCCGTCCGGCCCGGTGTTGATGCCGCGCCCCCAGCAATGCGCGTCGAAGCCGCAATCCTTCAGGAAGCCGCGCAGGTGCGAGGTGGTGAAAGGGGCCCCGCCGAGGCCGGGGAACACGATGACCGCGTGGCCGTCACCCACCGGTTCGGCGCGGGAGCCCAGTTTGGCCGCGGCGAAGTCGAAGACCGCGCGCAGGGGTTCCATGGCCAGCAAGGACATGGGCGGCGCCTTGTACGGGCCCGCGAAGGATGCAGTACGCATGCCACCATGCTCCGCCCGCCACTGATCGGGGCTCGTCCGCCGTCACGGCGCCTGGCTGTAGGACGCGGGACGCTGCCGCTGGCGGCCGGCGTCCTGCGTGCTCACACGGATTGCAGCACCCGGTCCAGGATGCGGGCCACGGCCATCGCGTGGCTGCCCACCAGGTCCAGGTGGCCGGTCTCCAGCTCGAAGACCTGCAGCTCCTTCACCGCGGCCCGCCAGCCGGGCATCGGGTCCACGTAGCCCGGCAGCAGCTGCGTCGCGTGCACGAACGCCACCGTGCCGGGATAGTGCGGGGCGCGGTATTCGCTGAGGGCCTGCGTCAGTCCATCGCGCACGTCCGGCGCGGGCTCGTCCACGACGATGGGCAGCGGCGCGGGCTGGCGGTGCCGCCAGCGGCTCCACAAGGCCAGCAGGTAGTCGCGCCGCGCCGGCGGGGACATGCGAGCCAGGCGGTTCAGCGCCAGCCAGGCGCGTTCGCCGTGCTCGCGCCACCAGGGCAGATCGCGCTGCAGGTAAGGATCGAGCAGCACGACGGCGTCCACGCGTTCCTGCATCTGTTCCAGCTGCCGCGCGATCTCGAATGCGACCAGGCCGCCGAACGAGAAGCCGGACAGCGCATACGGCCCGCTGGGTTGCACGCGGCGGATCTCGG
The DNA here is from genome assembly GCF_004681975.1 of Ramlibacter humi. Classification (GTDB taxonomy): domain Bacteria; phylum Pseudomonadota; class Gammaproteobacteria; order Burkholderiales; family Burkholderiaceae_C; genus Ramlibacter; species Ramlibacter humi. The sequence continues at coordinate 1,482,028 of NZ_SMLK01000001.1, read as the reverse complement.
CCAGGTAGGTGGTGGCCATCTCGGTCACGGAACGCAGCGGCGCGTGGCGCCCGTCGAGCCCGACGGCCTGCACGCCCCACACCGGGCGCTCGGTGCGCAGGCCCTGCACCAGCGGCCAGCACTCCATCACCGTGCCGCTGAGGCCGTGCACCAGGAACAGCGGCCGGCCGATGCCCGCGCGCATCGGCGCCACGAGGGGCGAAGGCGGCGGCGAGCGCGATTCGGCCAGCGCGGCCAGCTCGCGCACGGTGGGCGCCTGCAGCAGCGCGGTCAGCGGCAGTTCGACGCCGGTGATGGCCTGCACGCCGCGCAGCACGCGCGCGGCCGCCAGCGAGTTGCCACCCAGCGCGAAGAAGTTGTCGTCGGGCCCGACGGAGGGCAGGCCCAGGCTGGTGGCCCAGCTGGCGCACAGCTTGTCGATCAGCGAGCTGTCTTCACCGGCTGCCGCGGCCTCGCCCGTGCGCAGCAGCGGATGCTTCGCGATGACGTCCAGGCACTGCGGGTTGCGCAGCGCCGCCAGGTTGGCGGCCTCGCGTCCATCCACGGCTGCGCGCGCGGCGGATTCCGAAGGCTTGCCGTTGTGCGTGACCGGCAGCGCGGGCACGTCCAGCAAGAGGTCGGGCACGTGCGCGGACGACAATGCGTCGCGGATGCCGGTGCGCACGCGCGCGGCCAGTTCGGTGTCGAGCTCGCGGCCCGGCGCCAGCACGAGCAGCGCCACCACCTGCTGCAGCCCGGCGGCCTGCCGCTGCACCAGCATCGCGTCGACGATGCCGGGGATGCCGGCCAGCACGCGGTACACCTCGCCGGGATGGAACTTGGTGCCGCGCACGTTGAGCACGCCGTCGCAGCGGCCGTGCATGCGCGCGCCGCCTTCGGGCGTGAGCTCGATCAGGTCGCCGTGCGTCCACACGCCCGGGTTCTGCGAGAAGTACGCGGCGTGGAAGCGCGATCCGTCGGCGTCGTCGTGGAAGCCGATCGGCCGCGAAGGGAAGGGCGTGGCGCACACGAGCTGGCCCATGCCGGTTTTCTCGGGGGCGGATGCCCCGTCGTGCCACGCCTGCACGTCCAGTCCCAGGCTGCGACATTGCGACTCGCCGGCGCGTACGGCGCGGTCGGGGTGGCCGAGCACGAAGCAGCCGATGATGTCGGTGCCGCCGGAGATGGACTGCACCGGCACTTCCTTGGCGTTCTGCGTCACCCAGTGGAACTGGCGGTCGTGCAGCACGGCGCCGGTGGACATCACGGCGTGCAGCGCGGACAGGTCCAGCGTGTGCGGCTCGAAGCCGGCTTCCTCGCACATCTTCAAATACCCGGGACTGGTGCCGAACGCGTTGACGTGCTCGCGCGCGACCAGCTGCCAAAGGCGGTCCACCGAATCGATGGGGCCGTCGTACGTGACAACCTCCACGCCGGAAGCCAGCGCCGACAGCTGCCAGTTCCACATCATCCAGCCGCAGCTGGTGTGGAAGTACAGGCGTTGCCCCGGGCGCAGGTCGCAATGCAGCCGGTGTTCCTTCACGTGCTCCAGCAGCGTGCCGCCCGCGCCATGCACGATGCATTTGGGCTTGCCGGTGGTGCCCGACGAGAACATCGCGAACAGCGGGTGGTTGAAGTGGAAGCGCGGCCAGGCGAATTCGATTTCCGGCTCGCGCGACAGCCATTCAGGTGCATTGAACAGCGGCAAGCCGGCGGGCAATGGCGGCGCGCCCGCGCCGTCCACCGAGAGCACGCCGACCAGGCCGGGCAGGTGAGGCAGCAGCTGCGCGACGCGCTCGGCCGGCGGCAGGTCGTCGAACGGCTGGGGTGCGAAGTGCGCGATCAGCAGCTTGGGCTTCAGCGGCGCGAAGCGGTCCTTCAGCGCCTGCACGCCCATGTCCGGCGCCGCGGTGGACAGCGTCGCGCCCATCGCGGTGACCGCCAGCGCGACGGCGATGGCCGACGCATCGTTGCGCAGCACCGCCACGACGCGGTCGCCTTCGACGATGCCCGCCGCGGCCAGGTGCGCGGCCAGGCGCGCGACGCGGTCGCGCAGCTCGCCGCGTGTGAGGCGGCTCACCGTGCCGTCGCCGTGGCATTCGGTGACCGCGGGCGCTTCCGCCGGCGCGATCGACAGATTGAGCAGGCTGTCCGCGTAGCTCACTTGCAGCAGCGGGAAGAAGCGGGCTTGCTCCACCTCGTCGCCGACGCACACCGGTTCCGCGTCGCCGGCCACGGCCAGCGGCGCGCGGCACCACTGGAGGAACAGCGACCAGAACTGGCGGAACTCGCGCACCGAGAACGCGTGCAGCGCCTCGTAGTCGTCGAAGCGAAGGCCGGTGGCCTTCTCCACGAAGCCGGTGAAAGCGGCCAGTTGCGAGCCGCCGGAAGGCAGTGTGTCCGCCGGCGCGGCAGGCGGATGCGGGCGATCCAGTGAAAGCCCGCTGTCCGTGACCGCGGTGGATAACGGAGGTGCGAGCGTTCCCATGGGCGAAGTCTAGGAAGCACATCGCCGGCGAGGAAGGTGGGTAGTCCCATTGGACTAACCCGTGAAACTTCAGCGGGACGGTTCGATCGCGCGCAGGGACGCCTCGACCGCAGCCGCGGTGGCCAGCGGCTTCTCCATCGGGTACAGGTGGGTACCGTCGATCATCATGCGGCGGCCGCGCGTGACCTCGTCGGTCAACGCGAGCCCGACCTGCTTCACCTCTTCGGATTGCAGGCCGCCGACGAACGCGACAGGGCAACGCGGCGGGTGCCGCTTGAGCAACGCGGACAGGTGGTGCGGCAGCGTGTTGTAGATCGCGGTCTCGACGTCGCGGTCGAAGCTGAGGACGCGTTCGCCGCCGTCGTCGTGCGTGCAGTGATTCACGTAGTCGCGCAGCACCTGCTCGTCCCAGCGCGCGAACGCGCGCTTGTGGCGGAAGTGCTCGAACGCTTCCTCGGTGCCGGCCCAGCGGTTCTTGCGGCGGCGGCTGATGCGGCCGGGCGAGACCGCACCGACGAGTTGCGTGCGCTTGGCCGCGTGCAGCGCCGTCGCCTTCCAGCCGCCCACGAGCGGCGAATCCAGCATCAGCACGCCGCGCGCCAGCGATGGGTGCTTTGCCGCACACATCACGCTGAGGAAGCCGCCGAGCGAATGGCCGACGAAGAAGGCGGGCTCGCCGGCCTTGTCGACTTCGCGCTGCGCGAAGTCGTGCAGCTGCTGCACGAGGTGCGGCCAGTTGCTGGTGACCGGGTAGCGCGGGTCATGCCCGAACTTGTCGACCGCCTTGACCGTGAAGCCGCGCGAGCGCAGGTGCCTGAAGAGCTGCGAGTAGGTGGCGGCGGGGAAGGAGTTGCCGTGGGAGAAGACGATGAGGGACATATTTGGCTGCCGAGCAGGCCTTGCCCGGCGTCATCCCCGCGGAGGCGGGGATCCATGGCTTCCATGCAGGCCGCGGAAGCGGACGCCATGGATTCCCGCCTTCGCGGGAATGACAAGGTTCCGGATCGCGTGAATGCGGCGGTTCAGATCAGCTTCTCTTCCGGCCGCGAGATCTTTTTCAGCGGCTTGTTCACGGCCGTGGGCACCTTCAGCGGGGTGTCGGTGTGGGTGTCGTCCCAGACCGGGTCTTCCAGGCTGTCGAACACCTCGCGCAGTTTCTGGCCCCAGCTGGAGTGCAACATGCGGTAGTACGGATTGGCCATGTCGATGCACACGATCTTGTCGCTCTGGAAGCGGTTGACCTCGTACTCCACCAGGTCCAGCGGCGGGCCGACCGACAGGTTGGATTTCATCGTCGAATCCATGGACACCAGCGCACACTTGGCCGCTTCGTCCAGCGGCGTGTCGGGCGTGATCACGCGGTCGAGTACCGGCTTGCCGTACTTCGACTCGCCGATCTGGAAGTAGGGCGTCTCGAGCGTGGCTTCGATGAAGTTGCCGGCCGAGTACACCTGGAAGAGCCGCATGCCTTCGCCCTTGATCTGCCCGCCGAAGACGAGCGAGATGTTGAACTCGACGCCGGCGTTCTTCAGCGCTTCGGCGTCGCGGTCGTACACGCGGCGCACGGCCTGGCCCAGCACGCGGGCCGCGTCGAACATGCTGCGCGCGTTCCAGATGGTGATGGGTTCGCCGTCGGGGTCCTTGAGCTGTTCCACCTGCAGGATCTCGCGCACCGACTGCGAGATGGACAGGTTGCCCGCGGTGAGCAGGACCATGAAGCGGTCGTTCGCCCGCTCGTACACGATCATCTTGCGGAAGGTGCTGATGTGGTCCACCCCCGCGTTGGTGCGGGAGTCGGACAGGAACACCAGCCCGGCGTTGAGCTTGATGCCGACGCAGTAGGTCATTTGGGGTCCAGTTTTTTCTTCAGCACGTAGAGCGCATCCAGCGCCTCGCGCGGACTCATGGTATCGGGGTCCAGCGCCGCCAGTGCCGCTTCCGCGGGGCTGGGGCCGGCCTGCACGGCTTCCGGTGGCGCGGCGAACAGGTCCACCTGCTCGCGCGCGGCTTCCTGCTGCCTTTCCAGCGAGGCCAGCGCGTGGCGCGCGTGGTTGACCACGGCAGCCGGCATGCCCGCCAGCCGGGCCACCTGGATGCCGTAGCTGCGGCTGGCCGGGCCGGGCTGGATCTCGTGCAGGAACACGATGTCGGCGCCCGATTCCGTGGCGCTGACGTGCACGTTCACCGCGGCGTGGTGCCGGGCGGGGAACTCGGTCAGCTCGAAGTAGTGGGTGGCGAACAAGGTGAAGGCCTGGGTCTTGTCGTGCAGGTGCGCGGCGATGCCGGATGCAAGAGCCAGGCCATCGAAGGTGCTGGTGCCGCGGCCGATCTCGTCCATCAGCACCAGGCTCTGCGGCGTGGCCGAATGCAGGATCTGCGCCGCCTCGGTCATCTCCAGCATGAACGTCGATTGCGCGTTGGCCAGGTCGTCGGCCGCGCCGATGCGCGTGTGGATGGCGTCCATCGGCCCCAACCGGCAGGCCGAGGCGGGCACGTACGAGCCCATCGCGGCCAGCAGGCAGACGATGGCCACCTGCCGCATGTAGGTGCTTTTGCCGCCCATGTTGGGGCCGGTGATCACCTGCATGCGCTGTTTGGGGCCCAGCCGGGTGTCGTTGGCGATGAACGAGCCGCCCGAAGTCTCGGCCAGCCGCGCTTCCACCACCGGGTGGCGGCCGCGCGTGATCTCGATGCCGGGTTCCTTCATGAACTGCGGACGGCACCAGCCCAGCGTGAGCGAGCGCTCGGCCAGGGCGCACAGCGCATCCAACGAAGCCAGCGCGCGCGCCAGGCGGGTGAGGGCGGGCACGTGCGGCTGCAGCTCGTCCAGCAGCTGCTCGTACAGGAACTTCTCGCGCGCCAGCGCGCGTTCCTGCGCCGACAGCGCCTTGTCCTCGAAGGTCTTGAGCTCCGGCGTGATGAAGCGCTCGGCGTTCTTCAGCGTCTGGCGGCGGCGGTAGTCGCCGGGCACCTTGTCCAGCTGGCCCTGCGACACCTCGATGTAGAAGCCGTGCACGCGGTTGAACTGCACCTTGAGGTTGGCGATGCCGGTGCGGGCGCGCTCGCGCTGCTCCAGTTCGATGAGGAAGCCGTCGGCGTTGTCCTGGATGGCGCGCAGCTCGTCGAGATCGGCGTCGTGGCCGGCGGCGATGACGCCGCCGTCGCGGACGAGGGCGGCGGGCTCCTCCATCAGCGCGCGCTGCAGCAGCGCATCGCAAGGCGGGGGCGCCAGGTCGGCTTGCAGCCGCGCGAGCAGCGCGGTGCTGCCGTCGCTGGCCAAAGCCAACTGGCGCGCCTTCTCCAGCGATTGCCGCAGCCCGACCAGTTCGCGCGGGCGCACCTGGCGCAGCGCGGTGCGGGCGGTGATGCGCTCGACGTCGGACAAGCCCTTGAGCTCGGCGCGCAGCCGCTGCCAGGTGCCGCCGCGCAGCGAGTCCACGGCATCGAGCCGTTCCTGGGCCTGCGTGCGGTCGCGACGCGGCTCCAGCAGCCAGCACTTGAGCAGGCGGCTGCCCATGCCGGTCATGCAGGTGTCCAGCAGCGAGAAGAGGGTGGGCGAGTCTTCGCCGCGCAGTGTCTGCACCAGTTCCAGGTTGCGCCGCGTGGTGACGGGCAGGTCGACCAGCTCGTCGTCGCGCTGCACCTGCAGGCTTTGCACGTGCGTGAGCGCGCGGCCCTGCGTGTGTTCGGCGTACGCCAGCAGCGCCGCGGACGCCGCGTGGGCGTGCACCAGCTCGTCGGCGCCCCAAGCGGTTAGCGTGGCCGTGTTGAGCTGTTCCAGCAGCTTGCGCAGGCCCAGGCCGGCGTCGAACTGGAAGGCGGGCCGCTCCGTCAGCGACAGGCCGCTGGAAAAGCGCAGCGCTTTCAGCCGCTGGCCGAACGCGGCGGTGGCGTCGGCGCTGTAGATCAGTTCGCTGGGCGCGATGCGGGCCACCCAGCTTTCGAGCTCGTCGCCGGCGCACTCGGCCAGCTGCAGCGCACCCTGCGTGACGCTGAGCCACGCCAGGCCGCAGCGGTGCCGCGAGCCCTGGTGCACGGCCAGCAGCATGGCTTCGGACTTGTCGGCCAGCAGTTCGGTGTCGGTCAGCGTGCCGGGCGTGACCACGCGCACGACCTTGCGCTCGACCGGGCCCTTGCTGGTGGCGACGTCGCCCACCTGTTCGCAGATGGCGACCGACTCGCCCAGCTTGATCAGCCTGGCGAGGTAGTTCTCGACCGAATGGAACGGCACGCCGGCCATGACGACCGGCTGGCCCGCGGAATTGCCGCGGCGGGTGAGGGTGATGTCCAGCAGGCGCGCGGCTTTCTCCGCGTCGCCGTAGAACAGCTCGTAGAAGTCCCCCATGCGGTAGAACACGAGGGTGCCGGGATGCTGCGCCTTCACCGAAAGGTACTGCTGCATCATCGGCGTGTGCGCCGCTGGCGGCACCGCGACGGCGGTCTCTGGCTCGTCCATTTCCTCGTCTCTGAATCCCTTGCCGCGCACCGGCTGGCACAGCGGTCGGCCATTATCGTTGCCCGGCGGTGGATGCTGCCCACAGTGCGCTCGGCGCGAGTCCTACAGGGGCGGCACGGCTGCCCGGCCACGATGCGTGCATCCAACGCCAAACGCAGCAGGGAGCGCGGTATGTCGGGCAAGAAGGCCGGATTCGTGGTGGTGCCGGAGCACCAGATGGGTTACCTCAAGGTGATCTGCGGCGCGGCCAGCCGCGCGGCGGCCAAGGCGCAGGAAAGCGCCAATGCCGCCCGGTCCGAGCTGGCCGAGGCCGTGGCCACCGGCCTGAAACCTTCCCAGCTGCAGCACGTGTGGCGCCTGCACCGCGAAGCGGTCCAGAAGATGAACATCGTGCTGTTCTTCGGCCAGCTGTACGTGGCCGCGTTCCGCCGGCATTCGCCGCAGGGGCCGTCGCTGGCCTGGGACGGCCGCTGATGAGTCAATGACGAATGACCAATGACAAATGACGGGGCGTCAGTCATTCGTCATTGAGGCGCGCAGCGCCGAGGTCATTCGTCATCGGCTGCCCTGTTGATCTGCCGCGTCGTCGGAAGGTACTGCGGGTAGTCGCGCGCCATCAGCGCGAACAGCGCTTCCCGCACCTTGCAGCCCAGGTCGAAGGCCGGGCCGGCCGCGCGGGCGGAGACCAGCACCCGCAGCTTCATCGCGCGTTCCGTCGCATCCGCCACCACCAGCGCCGCGGTGCGGCCGTCCCATTCCGGGGCCGCTTCCACCACGCGCCTGAGCTCTGCCCGCAGCGGCTCCAGCGGCGTGGCGAAGTCCACGAACAGGTAGACGGCCTGGTGCAGCTGCGAGCTGGTGCGCGTCCAGTTCTGGAACGGGTTCTCGATGAACCACTGCAACGGCACCACCATGCGCCGTTCGTCCCACAGCTTCAGCACCACGTAGGTACCGGTGATCTCCTCCACCCGGCCCCATTCGCCTTGCACGATCAGCACGTCGTCCAGCCGCAGCGGCTGCGCCAGCGCCAGCTGCAGGCCGGCGATGAGGTTGCTGAATACCGGCCGCGCGGCCAGGCCGCCGACGATGCCCAGCACGCCGGCGGACGCGAGCAGGCTGGCGCCGACCTGGCGCGCGCCCGGAAAAGTCATCAGCGCCATCGCCGCGCCGGCGAGCAGCGCGATGGTCATGGCGGTGCGCGCCAGCACCCGCGCCTGCGTCTGTACGCGGCGGGCCTGCATGTTGTCTTCCATGTCCACCGGGTGCTGCTCGATGACGCCGGCCGCGGTGCCGCGGATGGCGGCCATGGCCAGCCAGGTGAGGGCCGCGATGAACAGCAGGCCGTTGACGTGGCGGACGTTGTCGATGAAGCGCAGGTCGTTCGGCGCCAGCTGCCACACGACCTGCAGCGCCACCAGCGGCATGACGGCGCCGGCCGGGCGCTCGCCTGCCAGCAGCATGGCGTGGAGGATGGGCGCGCCGCGCGTGGCCCGGCGCAGCACGGTGCCGACCACGGCATGGACGATGATCGCGGCCACGACGGCCAGCAGCGCCAGCACCGCGGTGGCGGTCCACGGGTCCTGGCGCATCAGCTCGGGCAGCACCCCGTGCACGGGCTCACTCCCCGCTCTTGTCGTCCGGCGCTTCGGTGAAGTGGGTGGATGGCGTGGTGTCCGGCGCCACCAGCTGCTGGCCCTGGCGCACCTGCGCCTTCTCCCCGGCGGTGGCGAATTTGCTGTACTTGCGCAGCATCTGCACCAGCTGGCCGTACACGCGCGGGTTGCCCGCGACGCATTCCTTCTGGTCCATGAAGTCGGGCTCGCCGGTGAAATTGCCGATCAGGCCGCCGGCTTCGGTCACCAGCAGCGAGCCGGCCGCCACGTCCCAGGGCGACAGGCCGGTTTCGAAGAAGCCGTCGGTAAAACCCGCGGCCACGTAGGCCAGGTCCAGCGCGGCGGCGCCGGGGCGGCGCAGGCCCGCGGTGCGCTGCATCACCTCGGACATCGCGCGCAGGTACAGGTTGAAGTTGTCGCCGGGGCGGAACGGGAACCCGGTGGAGATCAGGCAACGCGACAGCTCGGTGCGCTTGGACACGCGGATGCGGCGTTCGTTGACATAGGCGCCGCGGCCGCGCGTGGCGGTGAAGAGGTCGTTGCGGGTGGGGTCGTAGATCACCGCCTGCTCCACGCGGCCCTTGACCGCCAGCGCGATGCTGACGCAGTAGACCGGGAAGCCGTGGATGAAGTTGGTGGTGCCGTCCAGCGGATCGATGATCCAGACGTGGTCGCTGCCTTGCTTGCCGTGCTGCTGGCCCGATTCCTCGGCCAGGATGGCGTGGTCGGGGTAGGCGCCCAGCAGGGTCTCGATGATGGCCTGCTCGCTGGCGTGGTCGACTTCGGTGACGAAGTCGTTCACCTGCTTCTGCGAGATGCGCACGGATTCGACGTCGAGCGCCGCGCGGTTGATGATGGCGCCGGCGGCGCGTGCGGCCTTGATGGCCACGTTGAGCATGGGGTGCAGGTTGGACGGCATGGATTGTCTGGTGCTGCCGCGCGGCGAAAAGGCGCCCCGCGGCTTGATCGAAGAACGGTAGGCCGCCACGGCGATGCGGGCGGCGACAATCCCCGATTTTACCGGCCCCACTTGAAAACACGATTCGTCCTGATCCAGACCAGCCATGCGGGCAATGTCGGCGCCGCCGCCCGCGCCCTGAAGGTCATGGGCTTCGATGAGCTCGTGCTGGTGGCGCCGCGCTGGCCCGACGTGCTGCAGCGGCAGGAGGCCATCGACCGGGCCAGCGGCGCCACCGACGTGCTGGCCTCGGCGCGCATCGTGGCCACGCTGGACGAGGCGCTGGAGGGCGTCGACACGCTGTGCGCCACCGCGATGACGCCGCGCGACTTCGGGCCGCCGACGTCCACGCCGCGCGAGCACCTGCCGGCGCTGGCCGGAAAAGCGGGCAGCGTCGCATTCCTCTTCGGCTCCGAGCGCTACGGCATGCGCAACGAGGACGTGTACCGCTGCCACGTGGCGCTGACCATCCCCACCGCGCCGGGCTACGGCTCGCTGAACCTGGCTTCGGCCATCCAGGTGATCGCGTACGAATGGCGGCTGGCGCTGGGCGGCTTCGAGGTGAAGCCGGCGGCGCCCGCGGCGGTGCCGGCGGATGCACAGGCGGTGGCCGGCATGCTGGAGCACTGGGAGCGCGCGCTGGTGGACATGGGTTTTCTCGACCCCGCCGCGCCCAAGAAGCTGATGCCGCGCTTGAACCAGTTGTTCAACCGCGCGCAACCCACCCCCGAGGAAATCCACATCCTGCGTGGTGTCGCCAAGGCCATGTCCGAAGCAGGGGGCCGGCGGAAAACCTAGACTGGCCGGCCCATGAGCTCATGACTGAAATTCATGTTCCGGCATCTGCGCTCCGACATCCAGTGCATCCTCGACCGTGACCCCGCCGCGCGCGGCGTGTGGGAGGTGGTCACGTGTTACCCGGGCCTGCACGCGCTGGTGATGCACCGGGCGGCGCACTGGTTCTGGACGCACCGCCTGCGCTGGCCGGCGCGGTTCCTGTCGCTGGTGTCGCGCTGGCTGACCGGTATCGAGATCCACCCGGCCGCGAAGATCGGCGACGGTGTGTTCATCGACCACGGCATGGGCGTCGTGATCGGCGAGACCGCCGAAGTGGGCGACGGCTGCACCATCTACCAGGGCGTGACGCTGGGCGGCACGTCGCTCACGCGAGGCGCCAAGCGGCATCCGACGCTGGGGAAGAACGTGGTGGTCAGCGCCGGGGCCAAGGTGCTGGGCGGGTTCACGGTCGGTGACGGTGCGCGCGTCGGTTCCAACGCCGTGGTGCTCAAGCCTGTTCCCGCAGGGGCGACCGCGGTGGGCATCCCCGCGCGGATCATCCGCCCCGAGCAACGCGACGAGCGCGGGCGCGCGCCGGGCTTCGCGGCCTACGGCATCACCGGCACCCAGGACCCCGTGTCGGAAGCCATGCGCAAGCTGATCGACCACGCCGCTTCGCAGGAACACCAGATCGCGCAGCTGTGGCAGGCGATCGAGAAGCTGACGGGCGTGCGGCATGACCTCGGCGCGAGCGCCACAGCCGTGCACGGCGATTGAGCGCTGTCATGCCGGGCTTGACCCGGCCTGGAAGCGACCGCATCCATGGGGAGGTGTGCCGCGGGCCTGCGGCATACTCGCCTTTGCATCGACCGATCACCATGTCAGACGTCAAGGCCATCGAAGACGCGGTCCGCGCGCTCCCCCCGGAAGACCTCGCGGAATTCCGGCGCTGGTTCGCCGAGTTCGACCATGCGGCATGGGACGCGCAGCTGCAGCAGGACGCGGCAGCGGGCAAGCTTGATGCTCTCGCCGCCGAGGCGCGGGCGGACTACCGTTCCGATCCGCGCAAGGCTCCTTGAAGCACACGGCCTCGGCCCGGTTCTGGGATGGCTTCGAGAAGCTGCCCGCCGATATCCAGAGGCTCGCGCGAAAGAACTACGCCCTGCTGAGGGCAAATCCCGCCCCCCCATCCCTGCATTTCAAGACGCTTGGCGGGAGTCCCTTTTACAGCGTGCGCATAGGGCTGCATCACCGCGCGCTGGGCATCCCCATGGATGGAGGCGTGCACTGGTTCTGGATCGGTACGCATGCCGAGTACGGCAGGCTGATGGGCTGAGCGCTCACCGCCACGCCTGCGCCAGCGTCCACGCCGCCATCGCGATCAGCAACAGTGCTACGCCGCGGCCCACGGCGTGCTGCAGGCGCTCGTTGCGCAGCAGCGCATCGCGCAATCCAGCGGCACCCAGTGCGACCGCGCCGTAGATGGTGAGCTGCGTGGCCGCGATGATGGCGCCCAGCGCCACGGCCTGCAGCGCCAGCGAACCCCGGTCGGGGTGCATGAACTGCGGGAACACGGCCACCATGAACAGGTAAGCCTTCGGGTTCAGCAGGCAGGTGACGGCCGCGCGGCCGAAAGTGCGGTCGAGGGCGCGCGGCGCGCCGCTGGCAGCGGGCATCGCCAAAGTGGCGGGTGACCGCCACAGCCCGACGCCCATCCAGGCGACGTACAGCGCGCCGGCCACCAGCACGGCGTTGAAGGCGGCCGGGAACAGCTGCAGCAGCAGTCCGACGCCGAGCGTGCCCATGATCACGTGCACCACGCCGCCGGCCACGATGCCGCCTACCGCGGCAAAGCCGCCGCGCCGGCCGGCGACCAGCGCGCTGGAGAGCACGAAGGCCATGTCCATGCCCGGCACGACGATGATGCCGACGGCCAGCAGGGTGAAAAGCCAGAGCGGATCCATGGTTCAGGCCCTGATCGCGGAACGCGAGGTGGGCGCCAGGCGGCGCAGTTCCGGCGCGCCTTGCAGCCAAGGCGCCAGCAGCGGCGCGGCTTCGCGGGACCAGCGGCCGCTGGCGGCGAAGGCGTCGAACGCCGCCGCGTCGGGGAACAGGGCGAACCCGGCCAGCACCTTCGTGCCCTCTCGCACCGGCAGGCGGGGGAAGTCGTTGGGCGTGGTGTCGGTGACGTACCAGGCGGTCCACAGCGCGCCGCCCGTTTCAAGACAGGCGCTGAGCGGGCCGCGCGCCAGTTGCAGCAAAGCTTCATCCGCGGGGCGCGCGAGGTGGAAGACCGCGGCGTCCAGTAGTCCCGTTGCCGGCGCGTTGCCGTCGCCTCGCGGTTCGCGCAAACGCAGCTCGGCGCCCGGCCAGGCAGGACGAAGCAGCAGCACGTCGTCCGAATCGATCATGGTGGCGTTGGCCGCGTCGCGGTGTTTCGCCCACACCGGTCCGCCGTAGAACGACTGCAGCCCGTGCAGCCGCGCTGCGCGATCGCGAAAGCCGCGCAGCCACACGAAGCGGTCGGGCGCGTCCAGGTCGCGGAACTGGCCCATCACCTTCATGCCCAACGCTTCCTGCGGCTCGACGAACTCGCGGTCGAACAGCGTGACCAGCTCGTCGCGCCGGCCGGGATGAAGCGTGTATTGCCGCAGTTCGACGATCGCGGCTTCGGCGGTGGTAGGAGCGGTGGCGGTCATTCGGGTCCCCTTGTTCTGGAATGGAAGGCGCGAAGTCTGCCGCAGGATACCTGCCAACGCGTGGCAGGTATTGCGCCTACACTGCCGCCACCATGCGTGCTTCCCGCCTGCTCAGCATCCAGATGCTGCTGGAAACCCGCGGCCGCATGAGCGCCGCGGCGCTGGCGGGCGCGCTGGAAGTGTCCGAGCGCACGCTGTACCGCGACATCGACGAGCTCACCGCCGCGGGCGTGCCGGTCTATGCGGAGCGAGGGCGCGGCGGCGGCTTCCAGCTGCTGCCCGGGTGGAAGACTTCGCTCACGGGGTTCACGCCCAAGGAAGCCGAGGCGGTGTTCCTGGGCGGCCTGGCCGGCCCGGCGGCGGAACTGGGGCTGGAAGACCAGGTGCGCAGCGCGCAACTGAAGCTGCTGGCGGCGCTGCCCAGCGCGTGGCGCGACCAGGCGCAGCGCGTCAGCGGGCGGCTGCACCTGGACCCGGTCGACTGGTACCGCGAGGCCGAGCCGCCGCGGCACCTGCCCACCGTGGCCACGGCCGTGTGGGACGGGCGCCAGCTCTCGATGCACTACGCCAGCTGGAAACGCTCCGCGCGCCAGGTGGTGCAGCCGCTGGGCCTGGTGCTGAAGGCCGGCATCTGGTACCTGGTGGCCGTGCGCGAGAAGGAGCCGCGCACCTTCCGCGTGTCCGGCATCGAGACGGCCGAAGTGCTGCCTGCGCCGGTGCGGCGGCCCAAGGCTTTCGACCTGGCCGCCTACTGGGATGCTTCGGTGAAGCGCTTCGAACGGGAGCTGTACGCCGGCACCGCGGACGTGGCGGCGACGGCCCGCGGCCTGGCGCACCTGCGGCAGCTGAGCGCGCTGGTGGCGCGGGCGCTGCGCGATGCGCCTTCGCCTGAAGAGGGTGCGCGGGTGGAGATCACGATCCCTGTCGAAGCCGACGACCAGGCCGCGGCGCAACTGCTGCGGCTGGCGCCGGACGTCGAAGTGCTCCGGCCGCGCGCTTTGCGCGAAGCCGTGTTGCGAAGGCTGGAAACGTCCGCCGCGCTCTACGGGCGGCAGGTGGTGCAGGGCGGCTAGATCTCGCGGCTCAGCGCGGTTTCCAGGGCGCGTGCGTTCATGCGGCCCGCGGCGGCCGCACCGCGGACTTGGGGCGGAAAGCCTTGCAGACCTCGTCGTTCGTCTCGAGGTAGGGTCCGCCGATCAGGTCGATGCAGTAAGGCACGGCGGCGAAGATGCCCGCGACCACCTGCTGGCCGTTCGCGTCCTTCAGTCCTTCCAGCGTTTCCTGGATCGACTTGGGCTGCCCCGGCAGGTTGATGACCAGGCTCTCGCCGCGGATCACCGCGACCTGCCGCGACAGGATGGCCGTGGGCACGAAGCGCAGGCTGATCTGGCGCATCTGCTCGCCGAAGCCGGGCATCTCCTTGTCGGCGATGGCCAGCGTGGCTTCGGGCGTGACGTCGCGCCGCGCGGGGCCGGTGCCGCCGGTGGTCAGCACCAGGCTGCAGCCGGCGTCCGCCAGCTCCACCAGCGCGGCGCTGATGCGGTCCTTCTCGTCGGCAATCAGGCGCGGCTCGAAGGTGATGGGGTTCTTCAGCGCGCGCTGCAGCCACTCGCGCAGCGCGGGCAGGCCCTTGTCTTCGTACACGCCGGCGGAGGCGCGGTCGCTGATGGAAACGATGCCGATGCGCACCGGGTCGAACGCTTCACTCATCCTGCAGCGCCTCCTTCACGAGCTGGAAGATCTCACGGTACGCGCGCCCGTGGCGCGGCACCAGCCCGCGCGAAACCTCGTCCTGGCTGGGCTGGCGGTCCTTGCGCGCCTGGCGGATGAGCGCGCGCAGTTGCTGGCTGTCGGTGTCCGGGTGCGCCTCGATCCATTCCTTGGCGGCGTCTTCGCGCTCGATGAGGTCGTCGCGCCAGCGCTCGGCCTCGTGCAGCGCCAGGCTGGCGGCGGCCGAGCCCTGCCGCTGCTCGTCCAGCGCCTCGCGCACGGCGGCCAGCTGCTCGTCGTCGAGCTGGCGCATGAGCTTGCCGATGAACTGCATCTGGCGGCGGCGGCCTTCGAAGTTGGTGATGCGCTTGACCTCTTCCAGCGCGTCCACCAGCTTCTCGGGCAGCTGCAGGCCCTCGAACAGGTCGGCGCGCAGCGTGATCAGCGATTCGCCCAGCTTCTGCAGCTCCGTGCTCTCGCGCTTGAGCTCGGTGCGGCTGTTCTCCTGGTAGTGCTTCTGTTCGGCCTTGAGCTGCAGGTCCAGTTCGCTGCCTTCGGCGACGAACTGGCCGCGCACGAAGTAGCCCTTTTTCGGTTTGCGTGACATGTCGGGGAGGGGAGATGCGCGCCCTGTTGCAGAGGCGGCCGCAAGTATCATAGCCCCCGCCATGACGAACCCCTCCCGCACAGACCAAGGCTTCTCGTACTCGCGCTCCACCTTCGAGCAACTCGTCGACAAGGCGCTGGCCCATGCGAAGAAGCTCGGCGCGACGGACGCGGCCGCGGAAGCGTCCGAAGGCTGCGGCCTCTCGGTCTCGGTGCGCAAGGGTGAGCTGGAGAACGTCGAACGCAACCGTGACAAGTCGCTGGGCGTCACCGTCTACATCGGCCAGCGCCGCGGCAACGCCAGCACGTCCGATTTCTCCGAAGCCGCCATCGCCCAGACCGTGCAGGCCGCCTACGACATCGCGCGCTTCACCGCCGAAGACCCGGTGGCGGGCCTGCCCGATGCAGGCGACATCGCGGGCGCGAAAGAGCAGCCCGACCTGGACCTGTTCCACCCCTGGTCCATCGACAGCGAGGAAGCGGCGCGCATCGCGCTGGCCTGCGAAGCCGCGGCCTTCGTCACCGACAAGCGCATCACCAACAGCGAAGGCGCCGGCGTGTCGGCGCAGCAAAGCCATTTCTTCAGCGCGCACACGCGCGGGTTCCGCGGCGGCTACGCCAGCTCGCGCCACTCGGTGTCGGTCGCGCCCATCGCGGGCAAGGGCGACGACATGCAGCGCGACGCCTGGTACACGTCCATGCGCTCGCCGCAAGAGCTGGCCGCGGCCGAAGCCGTGGGCCGCTATGCCGCCGAGCGCGCGCTGGCGCGCCTGAAGTCGCGCAAGATCAGCACGCGCGAATGTCCCGTGCTGTTCGAATCGCCCCTGGCCGCGGGCCTGCTGGGCGCGTACGTGCAGGCCACCAGCGGCGGCTCGCTGTACCGGCGCAGCAGCTTCCTGCTGGATTCGCTGGGCAAGCAGGTCTTCCCGGGCCACATCGAGGTGCTGGAAGACCCGCACCAGAAGCGCGGCAAGGGCAGCGCGCCTTTCGACGAGGAAGGCGTGCGCACCACGGCGCGCAAGGTGGTGGATGCGGGCCGCGTGGGCGGCTACTTCCTGTCCAGCTATTCGGCGCGCAAGCTGGGCATGAAGACCACCGGCAACGCGGGCGGCTCGCACAACCTGTCGCTGGCGTCGAAACTCACGCGCAAGGGCGACAACCTGCCCGAGATGATCCGCAAGCTGGGCACGGGCCTGTTCGTCATCGAACTGATGGGGCAGGGCGTGAACTACGTCACCGGCGACTATTCGCGCGGCGCGAGCGGCTTCTGGGTGGAGAACGGCGAGATCGCCTTCCCGGTGCAGGAGATCACCATCGCCGGCAACCTGAAAGAGATGTTCATGGGCATCCAGGCGGTGGGCGCGGACACCTACAACTACGGTGCGAAGACCGTGGGGTCGGTGCTGATCGACCGGATGAAGGTGGCGGGGTCGTGAGCTGATGAATGCGGGGTCCGCAGCGCAGAGGACGCAGAGTTAGCGCAGAGGACGCAGAGAAGAACAATACGGAAAGTATTCCTCTGCGTTCTCTGCGCTAGCTCTGCGCTCTCTGCGTTGCGGACCCCGTATTGATCAACCCGCCAGCGCGGCCTTCACGGCAGCGGACACCTGGCCCATCTCGGCCTTGCCCGCCAGGCGCTGCTTCACGGCGCCCATGACCTTGCCCATGTCGCCGGGGCCCTTGGCGCCCAGCTCGGCGACGATGGCTTTCACCTCGGCGGCGATCTCGTCCTGCGACAGGCGCGCGGGCAGGTAGGCCTGCAGCACGGTGACTTCGGCGGCTTCCTTGTCGGCCAGGTCCTGGCGGCCGGCCTTGGTGAAGGCGTCGATGCTGTCCTTGCGCTGCTTGATCAGCTTGTCCACGATGCCCACGACGGCGGCGTCGTCCAGCTCGACCCGCTCGTCCACTTCCTTCTGCTTCATCGCGGCCGTGAGCAGGCGGATGGTGCCCAGGCGCTCGGTTTCCTTGGCGCGCATGGCGGCCTTCATGTCTTCGGTGATGCGTTCTTTGAGGGACATGGTCGAACTCCGGAAAAAAGTGGATCGGAAAAAGAAAAAGCCTGCCGCGAGCGTCCCCGGGGCAGGCTGGCGGGCGGCCGCTCAGCGCGGCGCCACGGGATCAGTACAGCTTCTTGGGCAGCTGCATGCTGCGAACGCGCTTGTAGTGGCGCTTCACGGCGGCCGCCTTCTTGCGCTTGCGCTCGGCGGTGGGCTTTTCGTAGAACTCGCGGGCGCGCAGTTCCGTCAGCAGGCCCAGCTTCTCGATGGTGCGCTTGAAGCGGCGCAGGGCCACGTCGAAGGGCTCGTTTTCCTTAACACGAATGGTCGTCATGAATCTCTGACTTGGGTGCCGCAGGAAGATCGAGGGCCTGCAGCTGGGGTTCCCGACTGATGTCGATCGTGGCCGTCGGGGTTTGCCGGCAAAGCCAGAGATTATAGCTGCCCCGGTGGAGGGGGCAACCTTGATCCCCGGACTGGCTCGTCGGGAAGGGGATTCGGCCAGAATTCCGAAGTGGAAAGCGCTTTTCCCCCCACTGGCGGCACGCCGCCGCCCCAGGACGAGCGGCACCTGCTGGCCGAAAAGGCTCGCCTGCTGGCCGAGGAGGCCGCCGCTGCCCGCCGGCGCATGGAAATGCTGGTGTCGGCCGGTGACAGCCTGGCCCGGTCCCTGGACCCCGACGAGACACTGCAGGCCATCGCCCGCACCCTGGTGCCCGGCGTGGCCGACTGGTGCCGCATCGACCTGCTGGACGAGGCCGGCGTCCTGCAGCGCAAGCTGGCCTATCACAGCGACCCGGAGCGCTCGCGCGTCGCGCTGGAGATGGCGCGGCGGCTGCACGCCCAGCCCGAGACCCTGGGCGGCATGGCATGGCTGATGCGCACCGGCCAGACGCACCATGGCGACTTCTCCCAGATCGGCGAGCCCACCGACCCCGCCACCACCGAGTACACGCGCACCTTCGGCATGCGCTCCTATTTCGCCCTGCCGCTCATCGCGCGCGGCCGCACCATCGGCGCGATGGCCGTGCTGCAGGCCGAATCGGGCCGGGTGCTCAGCCACGACGACCGCGCGCTGGTGCTGGAACTGTCGCGCCGCGCGGCCGTGGCCCTGGACAACGCCCGCCTGTTCGCCGAAGCCGAGGCCGCGCGCCGGCAGGCCGAGAAAGCCAACCGCATCAAGGACGAATTCCTGGCCGTGCTGGGCCACGAGCTGCGCAACCCGCTGGCGCCCATCGGCACCGCGCTGGAGCTGATGGCGCGCCGCGTGCCCGACGTGGCGGTGCAGGAACGCGCGGTCATCGGCCGCCAGGTGCGCCACCTCACCCGCCTGATCGACGACCTGCTGGACGTTTCGCGCATCACGCAGGGCAAGGTGCAGCTGCGGCGCGAACCGGTCGAGCTGCAGGCCGTGGCCGCCAACGCCATCGAGCTGACCCGGCCGCTGTACGGGAAGCATCGCCACCCCGTGGCACTGGAATTGCCTACCGAGCCTGCCATGGTCCAGGGTGATTTCATCCGGCTGTCGCAGGTGCTGGGCAACCTGCTGGTGAACAGCGCCAAGTTCACGCCCGCCGACGGGCGCGTGACGCTGGGCGTGCGCGCCGTCGGGGCCGAGTACGAGCTGCGGGTGACCGACACCGGCTGCGGCATCGCGCCCGAGCTGCTGCCGCGCGTGTTCGAGCTGTTCGTGCAGGGCCGCCAGGCCAGCAACCGCGAAGCGGGTGGCCTGGGCCTGGGGCTGCCCATCGTGCGCAGCCTGGTGGAGCTGCACGGCGGCACGGTGCAGGCGGCCAGCGAAGGCGAGGGCCGTGGCGCCACGTTCAGCGTGCGCCTGCCCGCCGCCGCGCCGGCGCCGGCCTCGGAGCCTGAGCCGACCACGGCGGCGCCGCAGGGGCGCACGGCCGCGCGCATCCTGGTGGTGGACGACAACCGCGACGCGGCCCTGACGCTGGCCGAGCTGCTGGAGGTGGAAGGCTACGAAACGCGCACCGCGGCCGATGCGCCGTCGGCCTTGCGCGAACTGGAGTCGTTCCGTCCCAGGCTGGCGCTGCTGGACATCGGCCTGCCGCAGGTCGACGGCTACGAGCTGGCGGGGATGATCCGTGCGCGGCCGGAAGGGCAGGACCTGAAGCTGGTGGCGCTGACCGGCTACGGCCAGGACCAGGACCGCGAACGCGCTCAGGGCGCGGGTTTCGACGAGCACCTGGTCAAGCCGGTGCCCATCGACCAGCTGCTGGAGACGCTGGAAAGGCTGCTGGGCGACGCCTAGCTTTTCGCGGCGGCCAGCGCCTGCGCGCAGGCCCACGCGCTGGACCAGGCCCACTGGAAGTTGTAGCCGCCCAGCCAGCCGGTGACGTCGGCCACCTCGCCGATGAAGTACAGGCCGGGCTGGCGCGAAGACTCCATGGTCTGCGACGACAGCTCGCGCGTGTCCACGCCGCCCGCCGTGACTTCCGCCTTCTTGTAGCCCTCGGTGCCGGTGGGCACCAGCTCCCAGTTCGACAGCGCCTGCGCCAGTGCGGCCAGGGCCTTGTCCGATGCCTCGTTCACGGGACGCTGCCACGCCGCATCGCGCTGCGACCAGGCTTCGGCCAGCCGCGAAGGCACGAACGCCGCCAGCTCGTTCGCCAGCAGCTTGCGCGAACGGCGCTTGGCATCGGCCAGCGCCGCGGGCACGTCCTGGCCCGGCGCCAGGTCCACCCGCAGCGGCGTGCCCGGCTGCCAGTAGCTGGAGATCTGCAGCACCGCCGGACCCGACAGGCCGCGGTGCGTGAAGAGCAGGTCTTCGTCGAAAGCCATCTCACCCGATCGGCCTGGGCCCGTCGAAGGCTTCGAACCCGTGGCGATGCGCACCGGCAGCGCCAGGCCGGCCAGCTGCGCGAACGGCGTCCATTGCTCGCCATCGAACGTCAGCGGCACCAGCGCGGGCCGCGGTTCCACGACGCGCAAGCCGAACTGCTGCGCGAGCCGGTGGCCGAAATCGCTCGCGCCGATCTTCGGGATGGAGAGGCCGCCGGTGGCCACCACAACGTGCGGCGCCGTGACCGTACCCCGGTCGGTGTCCACCTCGTAGCCTTGCGCGCCGTGCCGCACCGCCTGCACGCGGCAAGGCTGCCAATGCTGCACGCCGCCTGCGCCGCACTCGGCCTGCAGCAGGCGGATGAAGTCTTCCGAGCTGCGGTCGCCGAACAGCTGGCCCTTGTGCTTCTCGTGGAAAGGGATGCCGTGCCGCTGCACCAGCGCGATGAAGTCGGCGGCCGTGTAGCGCGACAGCGCGCTGCGGCAGAAGTGCGGATTGCCGCCCAGGAAGTGGCGGTGCGGCTGGCGCGGGTCGAGGTCGCGGTTGGTGAAGTTGCAGCGTCCGCCACCGGAGATGCGGATCTTCTCGCCGACCTTGTCGGCGTGGTCCACCAGCAGCACCTTCACGCCCAGCTGGCCGGCGACCCCCGCGCAGAACAGGCCGGCGGCGCCGGCACCGATCACGATGGCATCGAAAGTCTGGGTGTCACCGGCGGGCATGGGCGCGCATTGTGCGCGAGGAATGCCTCAGGCCGCGCGAGCGCGGCCTGAGGCTTGGGAAGACACGGCCGCCACGCCGCGCACCACGTCGCCGACGACGATGACGGAGGGGCTGGCCAGTTGCTCGGATTCGATGGTGTCCGCCAGGCCGCTGAGCGTGGTGACGGCATGGCGCTGGTCGGGCAGGGTGGCGCGCTGGATCACGGCGACGGGCGTGTCTGCCGCCAGGCCGGTGAGCAGCTGCTGCTGGATCTGGGCCGCGCCGCTCACGCCCATGTAGATGACCAGGGTCAGGCGCAGGTCGTGCGCCGCCTGCGCCAGCGCGCGCCAGTCGGGCGGCTCGCCGCCTTTCTGCGCATGGCCGGTGACGAACACCACGCCCTGCGCGTGCTCGCGGTGGGTGAGGGGCACGCCCAGCGAAGTAGCGGCGGCCAGGCCCGAGGTGATGCCGTTCACCACCTCGACCTGCACGCCGGCTTCGCGCAGGTGCTCCACCTCTTCGCCGCCGCGGCCGAAGATGAACGGGTCGCCGCCCTTCAGGCGCACCACGTTCTCGCCTTCGCGCGCGGCCATCACCATCAGCCGTTCGATGAAAGCCTGTGGCGTGCTCTTGCAGCCGCCTCGCTTGCCAACGTGCACGATGCGCGCGCCTTCGCGCGCGAGCGCCACGATGTCCGGGCTGACCAGGTCGTCCACCAGCACCACGGTGGCGGCCTGGAGCGCCTTCACCGCCTTGAGGGTCAGCAGTTCCGGGTCGCCCGGGCCTGCGCCCACCAGCGTCACCTTGCCTGTCGTGTCGTGCCGGTTCATGTCGTGCTCCCCGTTGTTGGCGCTTGCGAGGCGAGACGCAAGATGTGTTCCACCTGCAGCGCGATCGACTCCGGCAGCGGCTGCCTGTCTTCGAGCACTTCGCGGATGTACGCGGCCGTGCGCGCGGGGTCGGTGCCTTCGGGCCAGCCGGGCAGGTCTTTCAGCGTGCCGCGGCGGCCGTCTTCCAGCGGGATGCGGCGGCCCGCGGCGAAGCCTTCCATCTGCGGCAGGCGGCGCGCGTCGGCCACCACTTCGCCCTCGGTGCCGCGCAGCAACAAGGCCGTGCTGCCCATCAGCTCGAACACCGCGCCCATGGACACGGCGTACTCGGGGTGCGTGTAGCTGCTGACGATGACGGCCGGACCCGCGACGGGGTTCATCAGCTTCACCAGGCTGTGCGCGGAATTGCGCAGGCCCACGGAGCGGCGCACGTCCAGCAGGCGCTTCAGGCCCGCGTGCAGCAGTTCGGTGGGCGCGTACGCCGTTTCACCGGGCGCGATGGCGCGCGGGGCGGCCAGCACTTCGATGCCGGCCTCGCCCAGCACTTCGGTGATGAAGACGCGGCTGCTTTCGGTGGCCGTGCCGTGCACCAGCACCGGCAGGCCGCGCCTGGCCAGCAGCAACGCGAGCAGCGGCGTCAGCACCGGCAGGCGGCGCGCACCGTTGTAGCTCGGCAGCACGACCGCGGGCCGTCCCGAAGCCGGGACCGAGTGCAAGCGCTCGTACGTCGCGTCGAGGAAGCCGGCCATCTCTTCCGGCGTCTCGCCCTTGATGCGCATGGCGATGCAGAAGGCGCCGATCTCCAGGTCGGTCACGGTGCCGTCCAGCACCTGGCCGAACAGGTCCTTGGCCTGCGCACGGTCGAGCGGCCGCGCGCCCTGCTTGCCGCGGCCGATCTCCTTGAGGTACTGGCTGATGCCCACGCTGCGATTGTCCCAAAGCGCTTAGCACGCCCGGCTATATGCCGAATGAAGCCTGCCCGTGCGTCGTTCGGGGGCGCCGCGCACGCTTTTCGTGCGCCGTCCCGCGGACATGTCAGCGCTGCGCAGCGGGCAGCACGTCCGCCAGCGACAGCACGGCCTGGGCGACGTCCACGAGCCGCTTGCCCTGGTTCATCGCCATCTGCCGCAGCGCCTTGTACGCGTCGTCCTCGCTCATGTGCCGGTGCGCCATCAGCAGGCCCTTGGCGCGCTCGACCACCTTGCGCTCGTTGAGCGTGGCGCGCACGGCGTCCAGTTCGCCGGCCATGGCCTGCAGGCGGCGCGACTGCTCCTGCACCATCGCGAACAGCGAGCGTTCCAGGTGCGGCCCGAAGCTGGGATGCGGGACGCCTGATGCAAGGGCGGGGCGTGCCAGTGCGTCGAGGGTGGCGCGCTGGTCCTGAAGCTCCGTTCGCGCCTGGTCGATGCGCCGGCGGCAAAGCTGCGCGAGGTTGCGCTCCAGCAGGTCCTCCACGGTTTTCATCGAGTCGATGCGGCGGGTGCAGCAGCGGTACCAGTCGTGGCTGAGGTTGGGGTCCAGTTCGCCGCCCACCGTGCAGCCCAGGCGCCGCAGGCGCTCCACTTCGCCCAGCACCGCGGCGTCCTGGACGGCCTGGTCGGCCAGGCGCACGTCGGCGGACGAGAAATCGGCGAACACCTGGAAGCAGCCTTGCTGCGATTCGACCAGGTGGCGCCAGTGCTGCTGGCCAGCCAGGTCGACGTAACCCGCGGCGAACACTCGCGCGCCCAGCGCACGTTCCTGGCCGGCGAACTCCTTGCCCTGCATGAAGTTGAACATCGCCACCAGCGCCCGCGACACCTCGGGGTCCGTCGCGGTGTCGGCGGCTTCGAACACCACCGACAGCAGCCCGGAGACCAGCTTGACGAAAGCCGCCGTGGCTTCGCCGGCCGTCAGCGCCTGCAGCCGGATGCGCTCGCGCAGCAGGGGCAGGCCGTCCAGCGCGTGCAGCACCACCGCCACCCGGCTGAAGAGGCGTGCGCCGTTGCGGGCATGGGTGGACTCGGTGTCCAGCGTCGCCAGGTGCGACCGCATTTCGCCTTCGGCCGCGGCGCACTCGGCGACCTGCCGCTGCCGTTCGGACGCGTAACGGCTTCCCAGCGAGCCGAGGTAGATGTTGGAGATGCCGCGCTCACGCTGAAGCGCGTGGATGAAGCGCGCGATGATCGCGACCAGGTCCGCGGTGCGGGCCAGCTGCTCGAGATCGGCGATCTCGCACAGGCGCGCGGCCAGCAGGAAGTCGGAGCCGGATTTCATGTTCCCGGCCCAGCAGCAAGAGGCGTGCCGCTTACACTTTCGCCATGCTGGTGCTGGGCATCGAATCCTCCTGCGACGAAACCGGTGTCGCGCTTGTCGACGCGGGCGGGCCGGGCGTACCGAAACTGCTGGGCCATGCATTGCACAGCCAGGTGCGCATGCACGAGGCCTACGGCGGTGTGGTGCCGGAACTGGCCAGCCGCGACCACATCCGCCGCGTTTTGCCGCTGACGCACGAAGTGCTGCGGCAGGCGGGGCGCTCGCTGCCCGAGATCGAAACCGTCGCCTATACGCGCGGCCCCGGCTTGGCCGGCGCGCTCTTGGTGGGCGCGGGCGTGGCATGCGCGCTGGGCGCGTCGCTGGGCAAGCCGGTACTGGGCGTGCACCACCTCGAAGGCCACCTGCTGTCGCCGTTCCTGGGCGCCGATCCGCCGCAATTCCCGTTCGTCGCGCTGCTCGTGTCGGGCGGCCACACGCAGCTGATGCGCGTGGAAGGCGTGGGCGATTACGAACTTCTGGGCGAAACCATCGACGATGCGGCGGGCGAGGCTTTCGACAAGAGCGCCAAGCTGATGGGCCTGGGCTACCCGGGGGGGCCGGCGCTGTCGAAACTGGCGCAACAGGGCGACGCGAAGGCTTTCGCGCTGCCGCGGCCGTTGCTGCACAGCGGCGACCTGGACTTCTCGTTCGCCGGGCTGAAGACGGCGGTGCTGACGCAGGCGCGCAAGCTGGGCGACCAGCTGGAGCCGCGCAAGGCGGACCTGGCCGCGTCGACGGAGGCGGCGATCGTGGAGGTGTTGCTGAAGAAATCGCTCGCGGCGCTGAAGCAGACCGGTTTGAAGCGGCTCGTCGTCGCCGGTGGCGTCGGTGCCAACCAGTTGCTGCGCGAGCAATTGAACGCGGCCTGCGCCAAGCGCGGCGTGCGCGTGCACTACCCGGAGCTGGACCTGTGCACCGACAACGGCGCGATGATCGCGATGGCGGCAGCGATGCGATTGGCCGCCGGCGTGCAGGAAGCGAACCGCGACTACGCGTTCGACGTGAAGCCGCGCTGGCCGCTGGATGAATTGAGCGCCGCGCCCTGATCCGCCACCGATCGCGCCATCCCCGCGAAGGCGGGAATGACGAAAGAAGAACGCCCCGAGCCGTGTGACCGGCCCGGGGCGTTCGCACTCCAGGAGGCTGCGCTTACTTCACTTCGATCGAGCGCGCGTTGCTCACCGGCTGCTTCTTGGCGAGCGTCAGCGTCAGCACGCCGTTCTCCAGCGTGGCCGTGGTGGCTTCGGCGTCGATGTCCTGCGGCAGCTCGTAGGCGGCCTTGAACGGGCGCTTGGCTTCGGCCTTGGTCTCGATGCGCACCACGGCGCCTTCGATGTCGATGGCCAGGTCCTCGCGCGCCACGCCGGGCAGGTCGAGGGTCACGGTCCAGGCCTTGTCATCCTGCTCGAGGCGAAGGCCGGAAAAGCCGGAGCCGTAGAACGCGTCGTTGACGAAGCGCTCGAAGCTGCGGTCGAAGGTGCGGAAGGCCGGCGCGGTGGCGCGGCTGCGGACGACGGGGGCGAAAAACATGGGGACTCTCCTTTGAACCTAAACTCCGCGGCTCTCGCAAAACCATCCAAGCGCCGCCTGCATCCAACGTGCGAACGCGCGGCGCGATTTCAAGAGAAAAGGCGCATGAAAATCCATCGACGCGGGGCCTTGAAAACCCTGGCCGCGCCGCTATTTCTTCCCGCCTTCGCGCGGGCCCAGGCCCCCGGCGCGCCGGTGAAGCTGGCGATGATCGAGTCGCTGTCCGGCGCGTTCGCCAACACCGGTGAAGCCGTGTTCCGCAACCTGCTGTGGGCGGTCGAACGCGTCAACCAGCGCGGCGGCGTGAAGCTTCCCGGCGGCGCGCGCCCGCTGGCCCTGGAGCGGTACGACAACAAGGGCCAGGCGGAGGAATCGATCGCCGCGCTGCGGTCGGCCATCGACGACGGCGCGCAGTACGTGCTGCAGGGCAACTCTTCGGCCGTGGCCGCGGCGCTGGTGGATGCGGTGGGCAAGCACAACGAGCGCGATCCCTCGCGGCGCGTGCTGTACCTCAACTATTCGGCGGTGGACCCGGCGCTCACCAACGAGCGCTGCAGCTTCTGGCATTTCCGCTTCGACGCGCACGCCGACATGCGGCTGGCGGCGCTGATGCAGGTGCTGCGCGAGGACCGCGCGCTGAAGAGCTGCTACCTCATCGGGCAGGACTACAGCTTCGGCCAGTCGGTGCTGAAGGAGGCGCGGCGGCAGCTGGCTCAGCAGCGGCCGGACGTGCAGATCGTGGGTGACGAGCTGCATCCGCTGGGCCGGGTGAAGGACTTTCTGCCGTACGCCGCCAAGATCAAGGCCAGCGGCGCGCACGCGGTGATCACCGGCAACTGGGGCAACGACCTCACGCTGCTGGTGAAGGCCGCGCGCGAGGTGGGCTTCGACGGCAAGTTCTACACCTTCTACGGCAACGCGCTGGGCGCGCCGGCGGCCATCGGCGAAGCCGGCGTGGGCCGCGTGGTGGCGGTGGCCGACTGGCTGCCCAACGTGCCGACGGCGGAAAGCGAGCGCTTCTACGCCGCGTTCCGCCAGCGCTTCCCGCGGCCGCAGGACGACTACGTGCACATGCGCATGCAGCTGATGATCGAGGCGCTGGCGCAGTCCATCGAGCAGGCCGGCACGGCCGCCGTGCTGCCCGTGGCGCAAGCGCTGGAACGCGCGAGCGTGTCGCTGGCCGGGCAATCGGGCGCGATGCGCGCGGCCGACCACCAGTTCCAGCAGACCCTCGTCGTCGGCGTGATGGACCGCCAGGGCGCGCCGGGCGTGAAGTTCGACGTCGAAGGCTCGGGCTACGGCTTCCGCGTCGTGCGCGTGCTGGCGCTCTCGCAGGCCGAGCTGCCGACCACTTGCAAAATGGTGCGGCCGGCAGTGTGAAAAAATTCGGGGTCCGCAACGCAGAGAACGCAGAGCGAGCGCAGAGAACGCAGAGCAGACCTTCTTGAGTTTCCTCTGCGTCCTCTGCGTTAACTCTGCGATCTCTGCGCTGCGGACCCCGTATTCCCTTCCGAATCCCAATGCGCACCGACATCCTCAACCTCGAAGAATCCAAGATCCGTGAAGTGGCCAATGCCGGCATGGGACGCAGCGACGTGCTGGCGTTCTGGTTCGGCGAAAGCGACGAGGTCACGCCGGACTTCATCCGTGAAGCGGCCATCGAGTCGCTGCGCGCGGGCGAGACTTTCTACGCCCACAACCTGGGCCTGCCGGAACTGCGCCAGGCCATCGCGGCCTACACGTCGAAGCTGCACGGGCCGGTGAGCGACAAGCGCATCGCCGTCACCTCCGGTGGCGTCAACGCGCTGATGCTGGCGGTGCAGATGCTGGTGGATGCCGGCGACGACGTCGTGGCGGTCACGCCGGTGTGGCCCAACCTCACGGCACAGCCGGTGATCATGGGCGGCAAGTTGCGCCGCGTGTCGCTGAAGCCGCAAGGCGGCGCGTGGAAGCTCGACCTGGCGCAGCTGTTCGACGCCGTGCGGCCTGGCACCAAGCTGCTGGTCGTCAACGCGCCGAACAACCCGACGGGCTGGACGCTGACCCGCGAAGAGCAGAAAGCCATCCTGGAACACTGCCGCAAGACCGGCACCTGGATCCTGGCGGACGAGGTGTACGAGCGGCTGTATTTCGAGCCGACGGACACCGGCGCGGCACCCAGCTTCCTGGACGTCGCCACGCCGGACGACCGGCTGGTGGTGACGCACAGCTTCTCCAAGAGCTTCCTGATGACCGGCTGGCGGCTGGGCTGGCTGGTGATGCCCGAGGCGATGACGCACCCCATGGGCAAGCTGATCGAGTTCAACACCTCCTGCGCCAGCGTGTTCACCCAGCGCGCGGCCATGGCCGCCATCGCGCGCACGGACGAGGTCACGCCGCGGGTGGTGGCGCACCTCAAGCGCTGCCGCGACGAGCTGGTGCCGCGGCTGCAGAAGCTTCCGGGCGTGGAGGTGGCGATGCCCTCGGGTGGCATGTACGCGTTCTTCCGGATGGCCGGCTTCGGCGACTCGTTGGAGGTGGCCAAGCGGCTGGTGGCCGAGGCTGGCCTGGGCATCGCCCCGGGCAGCGCTTTCGCGCCCGAGGCCCAGGGCTGGTTCCGCTGGTGCTTCGCGTCCAAGGACATGGCGCGGCTGGGGCAGGGCGTGGAGCGGCTGCAGGGCTGGCTGGCGCGGCAGCGCTGAGCCGCCATCCCCGCGCCATTCCCGTGAAGGCGGGAATCCATGGCTCCCGAGTGGAAGTCATGGGTCCCCGCCTTCGCGGGGACGACGCAGATTCGCTATAATTCCACGGTTCTGCATCCGAGAGGACGTAGAGCGCACGTTGGAGCCCTTCCAGCCCCAACGCAAGTCAAACCAACCACTCAAGGAAAAACGATGGCCGCCATCAACAAGGCCGAGATCGTCGCCGCGCACGCGCGTGGCACCAACGATACCGGCAGCCCCGAAGTCCAGGTCGCCCTGCTGACCGCCCGGATCAACGAGCTCACCCCGCACTTCAAGACGCACGCCAAGGACCACCACGGCCGCCGCGGCCTGCTGCGCATGGTGAACCGCCGCAAGAACCTGCTGGCCTACCTGAAGGCCAGCGACGCCGACCGCTACACGGCGCTGATCGGCAAGCTGGGCCTGCGCAAGTAAGCAGGCCTCGCACGACGAGCACCGCGACGGCGCCTGGGTTGGCAACAAGCTGGCTCAGGCGCTTCGCACATCGGAGACACCCTCACGGATACGCGCTGTGTCATTCCACCAACGGCCCCGCCGGCCGCTGATGGAATGGCATCGTGTCCGGCGAACGTCTCCTCCAACCCAGAGGAAAAACGAGACATGAGCATCTTCAACAAGATCACCAAGACCTTCCAGTGGGGCCAGCACACGGTCACCCTGGAAACCGGCGAGATCGCCCGCCAGGCCACCGGCGCCGTGCTGGTGAACATCGACGACACCGTCGTGCTGGCCACGGTGGTGGGCTCCAAGTCCGCCAAGCCGGGCCAGGACTTCTTCCCGCTGACGGTCGACTACATCGAGAAGACCTACGCCGCCGGCAAGATTCCCGGCAGCTTCTTCAAGCGCGAAGCCAAGCCTTCCGAGCTGGAGACGCTGACCAGCCGCCTGATCGACCGCCCGATCCGCCCGCTGTTCCCCGAAGGCTTCCTGAACGAAGTGCACGTGGTGATCCACACCGTGTCGCTCAACCCCGAGGTCGATGCCGACATCGCCGCCATGATCGGCACCAGCGCGGCGCTGGCCATCAGCGGCATCCCGTTCGCCGGCCCCATCGGCGCGGCGCGCGTGGGCTACATCAACGGCGAGTACGTGCTGAACCCCGGCCAGACCCAGCGCAAGGACTCGCTGATGGACCTGGTGGTGGCGGGCACCGAGGCGGCCGTGCTGATGGTGGAATCCGAAGCGCAGCAGCTGCCCGAAGAGGTGATGCTGGGCGCCGTGGTGTTCGGCCACGAGCAGGGCAAGATCGCCATCAACGCCATCCATGAACTGGTGCGCGAGGCCGGCAAGCCGGTATGGGACTGGCAGGCCCCGGCGGAAGACGAGGCTTTCGTCGCCAAGGTCAAGGGCCTGGCCGAAGACAAGCTGCGCGCCGTCTACCAGATCCGCAGCAAGCAGGCCCGCACCCAGGCCCTGCGCGAAGCCAATGCCGGCGTGATGGCCGCGCTGAAGGAAGGCGGCGAGCCGTTCGACGCCGGCAAGGTCAACGACCTGCTGTTCGCCATCGAGTCGAAGATCGTGCGCGGCCAGATCCTGGAAGGCGAGCCGCGCATCGACGGCCGCGACACGCGCACCGTGCGCCCCATCGAGATCCGCAACGGCGTGCTGCCGCGCACCCACGGTTCCGCGCTGTTCACGCGCGGCGAGACCCAGGCGCTGGTGGTCACCACCCTCGGCACCGAGCGCGACGCGCAGCGCATCGACGCGCTGGCCGGCGAGTTCGAGGACCGCTTCCTGTTCCACTACAACATGCCTCCCTTCGCCACCGGCGAAGTGGGCCGCATGGGCAGCACCAAGCGCCGCGAAGTCGGCCACGGCCGCCTGGCCAAGCGCGCGCTGGTCGCGTGCCTGCCGAGCAAGGACGAGTTCCCCTACACCATCCGCGTGGTGTCGGAGATCACCGAGTCCAACGGTTCTTCCTCGATGGCTTCCGTCTGCGGCGGTTGCCTGTCGATGATGGACGCCGGCGTGCCGATGAAGGCCCACGTGGCCGGCATCGCCATGGGCCTGATCAAGGAAGGCAACCGCTTCGCGGTGCTGACCGACATCCTGGGCGACGAGGACCACCTGGGCGACATGGACTTCAAGGTGGCCGGCACGACCAACGGCATCACCGCCCTGCAGATGGACATCAAGATCCAGGGCATCACCAAGGAAATCATGCAGGTCGCCCTGGCGCAGGCCAAGGAAGCGCGCATGCACATCCTGGGCAAGATGCAGGAAGCGATGGGCGCGGCCAAGACCGAGGTCAGCACCTTCGCCCCGCGCCTGTACACGATGAAGATCAACCCGGAGAAGATCCGCGACGTGATCGGCAAGGGCGGCGCCACCATCCGCGCGCTGACCGACGAGACCGGCACCACGATCGACATCGCCGAGGACGGCACCATCACCATCGCCTCCACCGACGCCGCCAAGGCGGAAGAGGCGAAGAAGCGCATCGAGCAGATCACCGCGGAAGTGGAGATCGGCAAGGTCTACGAAGGCCCGATCACCAAGATCCTGGACTTCGGCGCGCTGGTGAACCTGCTGCCCGGCAAGGACGGCCTGCTGCACATCAGCCAGATCGCGCACGAGCGCGTGGAGAAGGTCACCGACTACCTGAGCGAAGGCCAGGTCGTGAAGGTCAAGGTCCTCGAGACCGACGACAAGGGCCGCGTGAAGCTGTCCATGAAGGCGCTGCTGGACCGCCCCGAGGGCATGCCCGAGCAGGCCCCGCGCGAACGCCGTGAGCGTGGCGACCGCCCGCCGCGCGGCGAGTACCGTGGTGATCGCGGCGACCGCGGCGACCGCGGCGACCGCGGCGATCGCGGTGACCGTGGCGATCGCAACGCCGAAGCGGGCGAGCAGCCCGCGGGCGAAGCGCAGCCGCAGCAAGGCTCGCAGGACAACCCGCAGCAGTAAGCGCTTGTCATGCCGGGCTTGACCCGGCATCCATCCCCCGGCGCGCCGATGAACCACGGACCGGAGGTGGATGGCGGGTCAAGCCCGCCATGACAAGGTGCAAGGACCGACAGGAGTCCATGCCATGAAAGCCGTCGAGATCACCCAGTACGGTGCGCCCGAGGTGCTGCGCCTCGGCCAGCGCCCCGACCCGCAGCCCGGCGCCGGGGAAGTGCTGATCCGCGTGGCCGCCAGCGGCGTGAACCGCCCCGACGTGCTGCAGCGAACCGGCAACTACCCGGTGCCGCCCGGCGCTTCGGACATCCCCGGCCTGGAAGTCGCGGGCGAGATCGTCGCCGGCGACGTGCAGGCCATGGCCGCGGCCGGCCTCAAGGTCGGCCAGCCGGTCTGCGCGCTCGTCGCGGGCGGCGGCTACGCGCAGCTGTGCGTGGCGCCCATGGGCCAGGTGCTGCCGGTGCCACAGGGCCTGACGTACGTGGAGGCGGCCTCGCTGCCCGAGACGTTCTTCACCGTGTGGAGCAACGTGTTCGACCGCGCTCGCCTGCAGCCCGGCGAAAGCCTGCTCGTGCAGGGCGGCACCAGCGGCATCGGCGTCACCGCCATCCAGCTGGCCAAGGCGCTGGGCTCGACCGTCATCGCCACCGCGGGCAGCGACGAGAAGTGCGCCGCCTGCGTGAAGCTGGGCGCCGACCACGCCATCAACTACCGCACCCAGGACTTCGCCGAAGAGGCGAAGAAGCTCACCGGCGGCGCCGGCGTGAACGTGGTGCTGGACATGGTGGCGGGCTTGTACGTCGCGCGCGAAGTCGAATGCCTGGCCGAGGAAGGCCGGCTGGTGATCATCGCGGTGCAGGGCGGCCTCAAGGCGGAGTTCAACGCCGGCCTGGTGCTGCGGCGCCGGCTGGTCATCACCGGCTCCACGCTGCGGCCGCGGCCGGTGGCCTTCAAGGCCGCCATCGCCGCGGGGCTGCGCGAGAAGGTGTGGCCGCTGCTGGCCGCGAAGACCGTGAAGCCCGTGGTCCACAAGACGTTCGCCGCGGCGCAGGCCGCCGAGGCGCACGCGCTGATGGAATCCAACCTTCACATCGGCAAGATCGTCCTCACCTGGTGAACATGACGAACAAGAAGAAGCTGGTTGCCGGCAACTGGAAGATGAACGGCAACGTCGCCGCCAACGACGCGCTCGTGCGCGCCCTGGTGGCGGGCATGAAGGACGCGAAGTGCCAGGTGGCCCTCTGCGTGCCCGCGCCTTACCTGGCGCAGGTGCAGATGCTGCGCCACGGCTCGCCGCTGGAACTGGGCGCGCAGGACGTGTCGAAGCACGAGCAGGGCGCCTACACCGGCGAACACTCGGCCGCCATGCTGAAGGAATTCGGCGTGCGCTACGCCATCGTCGGCCACTCGGAGCGCCGCCAGTACCACGGCGAGGGCGACCAGCTGGTGGCCGACAAGGCGAAGGCCGCGCTCGCGCACGGCATCACGCCCATCGTGTGCGTGGGCGAAACGCTCGAAGAGCGCGAAGCCGGCCGCACGGAAGAAGTCGTCAAGCGGCAGCTGGCCGCGGTGATCCACACCAACGGCCACTGCATCAGCGAGATCGTGGTGGCGTACGAACCCGTGTGGGCCATCGGCACCGGCCGCACCGCCACGCCCGAACAGGCGCAGCAGGTGCATGCCGTGCTGCGCGCGCAGCTGCACGCGGCGACGGAACATCCGGATCGCGTCCTGATCCTCTACGGCGGCAGCATGAACGCCGCCAATGCCGCCAGCCTGCTGGCGCAGCCGGACATCGACGGCGGGCTGATCGGCGGCGCCTCGCTGAAGGCGCCCGACTTCCTGCAGATCATCGCGGCGGCCGGCTGACGGCCCGCCCACGTACCCCATCGGAGTGACAAAACAATGAACGTGCTTCTCACCATCGTCCTGGCCGTGCAGATCCTGTCGGCGCTGGGCATGATCGGCCTCATCCTCCTGCAGCACGGCAAGGGCGCCGACATGGGCGCGGCCTTCGGCAGCGGCGCTTCCGGCAGCCTGTTCGGCGCCACCGGCAGCGCGAACTTCCTCTCGCGCACCACGGCCGTCCTGGCCACCGTGTTCTTCGTCTGCACGCTGGGCCTGGCTTACCTGGGCGGCGCGTACCGCACGCCGGATTCGGGCAGCGTGCTCGACCGCGCCGCGGTGCCGGCCACTTCGCCCGCGGCACCGGCCGCTTCGGGCCCCGCCAACCAGATCCCCGGCACTTCGGCGCCGGCTCCGGCGGCCAGCTCTGCGGCGGTGCCCGCCGCGCCGGCCGCGCCCGCTTCGGGCGCCGCGCAGATCCCGAGCAAGTAGGACTGCGTACCGCCGTGCTGTCAGCCGAACAGCAGGCGATTCGGAGTAAACTCCAAGGCTGCCCGGAAAGCCAGCGTACCAGCAAGCTCCTCATGCCTGTCCGGGCAGCAAAAGACGGCCGTCGTGGTGAAATTGGTAGACACGCTATCTTGAGGGGGTAGTGGCGAAAGCTGTGCGAGTTCGAGTCTCGCCGACGGCACCAGACACAAGAAGGCCGCGGGTCCATCCCGCGGCCTGATGCGCCGACCAGAGCCCTCAATGCAACTCGAACAGTACCTCCCGGTCCTCCTCTTCATCCTGGTGGGCATCGCAGTCGGGGTGCTGCCGCAGGTGCTGGGCTGGGTCTTCGCCGGCGCGGCGGGTTTCCACAAGCCGGACGCCGCCAAGAACTCCCCCTACGAATGCGGCTTCGAGGCCTTCGAGGACGCGCGCATGAAGTTCGACGTGCGCTACTACCTCGTGGCCATCCTGTTCATCCTGTTCGACCTGGAGATCGCCTTCCTCTTCCCCTGGGCCGTCGCGCTCAAGGAGATCGGGGCGGTGGGCTTCTGGGCGATGATGGTTTTCCTCGGCATCCTCGTGGTGGGCTTCGCCTACGAGTGGAAGAAGGGCGCGCTGGACTGGGAATGAACCCGCCGCGCGACCAGGGACTCAAAGATCACATGGCTAACGAAGGCATCCTCGACAAGGGCGTCGTGACGACGACCGTGGACAGCGTCATCAACTGGGCCAAGACCGGCTCGCTCTGGCCGATGACGTTCGGCCTGGCGTGCTGCGCCGTGGAGATGATGCATGCGGGCGCGGCCCGCTACGACATCGACCGCTTCGGCATGCTGTTCCGCCCCAGCCCCCGCCAGTCCGACCTGATGATCGTGGCCGGCACGCTGTGCAACAAGATGGCGCCCGCGCTGCGCAAGGTGTACGACCAGATGCCCGAGCCGCGCTGGGTGCTCTCCATGGGCACCTGCGCCAACGGCGGCGGCTACTACCACTACAGCTACTCGGTGGTGCGCGGCTGCGACCGCATCGTGCCGGTGGACGTGTACGTGCCGGGCTGCCCGCCCACGGCCGAAGCGCTGCTCTACGGGATCATCCAGCTGCAGCAGAAGATCCGCCGCACCCAGACCATCGCCCGCGCCTGATCCATGACCGCACCGAACAATTTCGCGGTCGATCCCGCGGCCCTGCAAGCGACGATCACCGAAGCCCTCGGCGACCTGGCCAGGCGCGTGGACTTGCGCCTGGGCGAAGTCACCGTCACCGTCACGCCCGACAACTACCTGCGGGCCGCGCAGATGCTGCGCGACGATCCGCGCTGCAGGTTCGAGCAACTGCTGGACCTGTGCGGCCTGGACTACGCCGACTACCGCAACGGCGGCTGGGACGGCCCGCGCTACGCCGTGGTGTCGCACCTGCTGTCGGTCAGCCTCAACCAGCGCGTGCGCCTGCGCGTGTTCGCGGCCGACGACGAACTGCCCGAAGTGGAATCGCTCAACGGCCTGTGGAACAGCGCCAACTGGTTCGAGCGCGAGGCTTTCGACCTGTTCGGCATCATCTTCCTGAACCACCCCGACCTGCGCCGCCTGCTGACGGACTACGGCTTCATCGGCCACCCGTTCCGCAAGGACTTCCCGGTGTCCGGCCACGTGGAAATGCGCTACGACCCCGAGCGCCAGCGCGTCATCTACCAGCCGGTGACCATCGAGCCGCGCGAGATCACGCCGCGCATCATCCGCGAAGACAACTACGGCGGCATCCAGCCCGGCCGCGGCATGGACAACCATGGCTGAAATCAAGAACTACACGCTCAACTTCGGCCCCCAGCACCCGGCCGCGCACGGCGTGCTGCGCCTGGTGCTGGAACTGGACGGCGAAGTCATCCAGCGCGCCGACCCGCACATCGGCCTCCTGCACCGCGCCACCGAGAAGCTGGCCGAGACGCGCACCTTCATCCAGAACCTGCCGTACATGGACCGCCTCGACTACGTGTCGATGATGTCCAACGAGCATGCCTACTGCCTGGCCATCGAGAAGCTGATGGGCATCGAGGTGCCTGTCCGCGCGCAGTACATCCGCGTCATGTTCAGCGAGCTCACGCGCCTGCTCAACCACCTGCTGTGGCTGGGCGCGCACGGGCTGGACTGCGGCGCGATGAACATGCTGATCTACTGCTTCCGCGAGCGGGAAGACATCTTCGACATGTACGAAGCGGTCTCGGGCGCGCGCATGCATGCGGCTTACTTCCGCCCGGGCGGCGTGTACCGCGACCTGCCCGACAGCATGCCGCTGTACAAGGCCAGCAAGGTCCGCAACGAGCGCGAGATCAAGCGCATGAACGAGGACCGCTCGGGCACGCTGCTGGACTTCATCGACAGCTTCACCCAGCGCTTCCCCGGCTACGTCGACGAGTACGAGACGCTGCTGACCGACAACCGCATCTGGAAGCAGCGCACCGTGGGCATCGGCGTCGTCACGCCGGAGCGCGCGCTGAACCTGGGCTTCACCGGCCCCATGCTGCGCGGCAGCGGCATCGCCTGGGACCTGCGCAAGACACAGCCGTACGAGGTCTACGGGAAGATGGACTTCGACATCCCGCTGGGCAAGGAAGGCGACTGCTACGACCGCTACCTGGTGCGCGTGCAGGAGATGCGCGAGTCCAACCGCATCATCCAGCAGTGCGTGCAGTGGCTGCGCGCCAACCCGGGCCCGGTGATCACCGACAACCACAAGGTGGCGCCGCCCGACCGCGAGAGCATGAAGAGCAACATGGAGGAGCTGATCCACCACTTCAAGCTCTTCTCCGAAGGCTTCCGCGTGCCCGAAGGCGAGGCCTACGCCGCGGTGGAACACCCCAAGGGCGAGTTCGGCATCTACATCGTGAGCGACGGCGCCAACAAGCCGTACCGCCTGAAGATCCGCGCGCCGGGCTTCCCGCACCTGGCGGCGCTGGACGAGATGGGCCGCGGCCACATGATCGCCGACGCCGTGGCCATCATCGGCACGATGGACATCGTGTTCGGCGAAATCGACCGGTAAGACGCATGACCGTCATCAACGATTCCAACCGCGCCCGCTTCGACCGCGAAGTGGCCAAGTACCCGGCCGAGCAGAAGCAGTCGGCCGTGATGGCGTGCCTGTCCATCGTGCAGCAGGAGCAGGGCTTCGTCAGCCAGGACGCCGAGAAGGAAGTGGCGGCCTACCTGGGCATGCCCGCGATCGCGGTGCACGAGGTCACCACCTTCTACAACATGTACAACCAGCAGCCGGTCGGCAAGTTCAAGCTGAACGTCTGCACCAACCTGCCTTGCCAGCTGCGCGACGGCGCCAAGGCGCTGCACCACCTGGAAAAGAAGCTGGGCATCCGCATGGGCGAGACCACGGCCGACGGCCTGTTCACGCTGCAGCAGAGCGAGTGCCTGGGCGCGTGCGCCGACTCGCCGGTGATGCTGGTGAACGACCGCACCATGTGCAGCTTCATGAGCAACGACAAGCTCGACCAGCTGGTGGACGGCCTCAAGGCTTCGGAGGGCAAGTGATGAACGCCCAGCAAGTGCTCCAGCAGTTCGCCGCCACCGGCGTGCAGACCTGCTTCCACGGCCGCCACATCAACCCGCAGATCTACAAGGACCTGGACGGCACCAACTGGCGCCTGAAGGACTACGAGGCGCGCGAAGGCTATGCCGCGCTGAAGAAGATCATCAGCGAAGGCCTCACGCAGGACCAGGTGATCGCCACGATGAAGGAATCGGCGCTGCGTGGTCGCGGCGGCGCGGGCTTTCCCACCGGCCTGAAGTGGTCCTTCATGCCGCGCCAGTTCCCCGGCCAGAAGTACCTGGTGTGCAACTCCGACGAGGGCGAGCCGGGCACCTGCAAGGACCGCGACCTGCTGGCGTACAACCCGCACATGGTCATCGAAGGCATGATCATCGCGGCCTACGCCATGGGCATCACCGTGGGCTACAACTACATCCACGGCGAGATCTTCCAGGTGTACGAACGCTTCGAAGAGGCGCTGGAAGAAGCCCGCGCGGCCGGCTACCTGGGCAACAACATCCTGGGCAGCAGCTTCAGCTTCCAGCTGCACGCGTCGCACGGCTTCGGCGCGTACATCTGCGGCGAAGAGACGGCGCTGCTGGAATCACTGGAAGGCAAGAAGGGCCAGCCGCGCTTCAAGCCGCCTTTCCCGGCCAGCTTCGGCCTGTACGGCAAGCCCACCACGATCAACAACACCGAGACGTTCGCGGCGGTGCCCTGGATCATCCGCAACGGCGGCCAGGCCTACCTCGAATGCGGCAAGCCGAACAACGGCGGCACCAAGATCTTCTCGGTGTCCGGCGACGTCGAGCTGCCCGGCAACTACGAGATTCCGCTGGGCACGCCCTTCAGCAAGCTGCTGGAACTGTGCGGTGGCGTGCGCGGTGGCCGCCAGCTGAAGGCGGTGATCCCGGGCGGTTCCTCCGCGCCGGTGCTGCCCGCCGACATCATGATGAACTGCACGATGGACTACGACTCCATCGCCAAGGCGGGCTCCATGCTGGGCTCCGGCGCGGTCATCGTGATGGACGAGACGCGCGACATGGTGGAAAGCCTGCTGCGCCTGTCGTACTTCTACATGCACGAGTCCTGCGGCCAGTGCACGCCCTGCCGTGAAGGCACGGGCTGGCTGTGGCGCGTGGTCGACCGCATCCACAACGGCCACGGCAAGCCGGCCGACCTGGACTTGCTGAACTCGGTGGCCGACAACATCCAGGGCCGCACCATCTGCGCGCTCGGCGACGCGGCGGCGATGCCGGTGCGCGCCATGATCAAGCACTTCCGGCACGAGTTCGCCGCCAAGATCAAGCGGACCGATCCGCAGCCCGACCCGTCGCAGCCGGTGCCTGCCGGCGCGAGGGCCTGAGAACACCTATGGCTGAAATCACTCTCGACGGACAAAAGGTCGAAATCGCCGACGGCAGCATGGTCATGCATGCGGCCGAGAAGGCGGGGACCTACATCCCGCATTTCTGCTACCACAAGAAGCTCTCCATCGCCGCCAACTGCCGCATGTGCCTGGTGGACGTGGAGAAGGCGCCCAAGCCGATGCCGGCGTGCGCCACGCCGGTGACCAACGGCATGGTGGTCCACACCCGCAGCGACAAGGCCATCAAGGCCCAGCAGTCGGTGATGGAGTTCCTGCTGATCAACCACCCGCTGGACTGCCCCATCTGCGACCAGGGCGGCGAATGCCAGCTGCAGGACCTGGCCGTGGGCTACGGCGGCTCCTCTTCGCGCTATGAAGAAGAGAAGCGCGTCGTGCTGCACAAGGACGTGGGCCCGCTCATCTCGATGGAGGAGATGAGCCGCTGCATCCACTGCACCCGTTGCGTGCGCTTCGGCCAGGAAGTGGCCGGCGTGATGGAGCTGGGCATGATCCACCGCGGCGAGCATTCCGAGATCACCACGGTGCTGGGCGACACGGTCGATTCCGAAGTCTCCGGCAACATGATCGACCTGTGCCCGGTGGGCGCGCTCACCAGCAAGCCTTTCCGCTACACCGCCCGCAACTGGGAGCTGTCGCGCCGCAAGTCGGTCGCGCCGCACGATGCTTCTGGCGCCAACCTCATCGTGCAGGTGAAGAACAACCGCGTGATGCGGGTGCTGCCGCTGGAGAACGAGGCCGTCAACGAGTGCTGGCTGGCCGACCGCGACCGCTTCTCGTACGAGGCGCTCAACAGCGACCAGCGTCTCACCGCGCCCATGCTCAAGCAGGGCGGCGAGTGGAAGCAGGTCGACTGGCAGACCGCGCTGGAGTACGTGGCCAACGGCCTGAAGCAGATCAGGGGCGACCACGGCGCCGGCGCCATCGGCCTGCTGGCCAGCCCGCATTCGACCGTCGAGGAACTGTTCTTGGCCGGCCAGCTGGTGCGCGGCCTGGGCTCCGAGAACATCGATTACCGCCTGCGCAACGCCCAGTTCACCGCTTCGGAAGGTGTTCGCTGGCTGGGTACCAGCATCGCTTCGCTGTCAGAGCTGCAGCGCGTGCTGGTCGTCGGCTCCAACCTGCGCAAGGACCATCCGCTGTTCGCTCTGCGCGTGCGCGCGGCCCAGCGCAAGGGTGCGCAGGTGTCGCGCATCCATGACGTGGACCACGACTGGGCCATGCCCATCGCTTCGTCGGTCACCGTGCCCGCTGGCCAATGGGCTCAGGCGCTGGCCGACGTGGCCGTCGCCGTCGCGCAGGCGCAAGGCAAGTCCGCGCCCGCGCAAGGCAACGCCACCGATGCCGCCAAGACCATCGCCGCTTCGCTGGCTTCCGGCGAACGCAAGGCCATCCTGCTGGGCAACGCCGCCACGCACCACGCCAATGCCGCTTCGCTGCTCGCGCTGGCGCAATGGATCGGCGAAGCCACCGGCGCGTCCGTCGGCTTCCTCACCGAAGCCGCCAACACGGTCGGCGCGCAGCTGGTGAACGCGCTGCCGGGGCAGGACGGCCTGAACGCCGCGCAGATGCTGTCCGGCGGGCTCAAGGCCGCCATCCTGCTGAACACCGAGCCCGAGTTCGATTCCGCCGCAGGCGCCGCTGCGAAGGAAGCCCTGGGCAAGGCCGACATGGTGGTCACGCTCAGCCCGTTCGTCTCGAACCTCGAGTTCAGCGACGTGCTGCTGCCCATCGCGCCCTGGACCGAAACGCCCGGCACCTTCGTCAACGCCGAAGGCCGCGTGCAGTCGTTCCACGCCGTCGTGAAGCCGCTGGGCGATACCCGTCCCGCGTGGAAGGTGCTGCGCGTGCTGGGCAACCTGCTGGGCCTGCAGGGCTTCGACTTCGAGTCGTCCAACGAGGTGCTGGCCGCCGCGCGCGGCGCGGACGGCAAGGACCAGGCGATGGTGCAGGGCGGCAAGCTGTCCAACCGCACGTCGGCCTCCATCGACTTGTCGGCCGGTGCCGGCACGCCGGCGGCCGCGGCCATCTACCAGCTGGACCCCATCGTCCGCCGCGCCGAATCGCTGCAGCTCACCGCTGACGGCCAGGCCGGCCTGACCGAGGCGCAGCGCGCCATGCGCGCGGCCCGCCGCGAGGAGGTGCCGGCATGATCGACACGATCTACGGCTTCGGCAACGGGCTGATCGCCGCCCCGTGGTGGACCGCCGCCGGCTGGCCGGTGGTGTGGACCCTGATCAAGATCGTGCTGGTGGTCGCGCCCCTGATGGGCGCCGTGGCCTACCTCACGCTGTGGGAACGCAAGGCCATCGGCTTCACGCAGCTGCGCCCGGGTCCCAACCGCATCGGCCCCTTCGGCCTGCTGACGCCCATCGCCGACGCGCTGAAGCTGCTGACCAAGGAGATCATCCTCCCGACGGTGGCCAACAAGGGCCT
This sequence comes from Ramlibacter humi, assembly GCF_004681975.1. Classification (GTDB taxonomy): domain Bacteria; phylum Pseudomonadota; class Gammaproteobacteria; order Burkholderiales; family Burkholderiaceae_C; genus Ramlibacter; species Ramlibacter humi. The sequence goes on along the minus strand of NZ_SMLK01000001.1, from coordinate 1,441,273 downwards.
GTTCGTGCTCGGCCCCATCATGACCATCATGCCGGCGCTGGCCGCGTGGGCAGTCATCCCGTTCGGCCCCGACGTCGCGCTGTCCAACATCAACGCCGGCCTGCTGTTCCTGATGGCCATCACCTCGATGGAGGTGTACGGCGTCATCATCGCGGGCTGGGCCTCCAACTCGAAGTACGCCTTCCTGGGCGCGCTTCGCGCGTCGGCCCAGATGGTCAGCTACGAGATCGCCATGGGCTTCGCGCTGGTGGTGGTGCTGATGGTCACCGGCAGCCTGAACATGACCGACGTGGTGATGTCGCAGGCCAAGGGCCACTTCGCATCGAACGGCATCAACTTCCTGTCGTGGAACTGGCTGCCGCTGCTGCCCATCTTCGCCGTCTACTTCATCTCGGGCCTGGCCGAAACCAACCGCCACCCGTTCGACGTGGTGGAAGGCGAGTCGGAGATCGTCGCCGGCCACATGATCGAGTACTCGGGCATGAGCTTCGCCATGTTCTTCCTGGCTGAGTACGCCAACATGTGGCTGGTCTCCATCCTGGCCGTCACCATGTTCCTGGGCGGCTGGCTGCCCCCGTTCGGCTTCCTCTCGTTCATCCCCGGCTGGATCTGGCTGTTCGCCAAGACTGGCGTGGTGGTCACCCTGTTCCTGTGGGTGCGCTCCACCTTCCCGCGCTACCGCTATGACCAGATCATGCGCCTGGGCTGGAAGATCTTCATCCCGGTCACGCTGGTCTGGCTGATCGTGGTGGGCGCCTGGATGCAGACCCCCTGGAACATCTGGAAATAACGCGATGTCCACCCAAACCCTCCAACGCGAGCCCTCGGCCTTCTCGCTGAAGGACTTCCTCTCCAGCTTCCTGCTGGTGGAGCTGTTCAAGGGCCTGCGCATCACGGGCAAGTACTTCTTCGCCCGCAAGATCACGGTGCAGTTCCCGGAAGAGAAGACGCCGCTCAGCCCGCGCTTCCGCGGCCTGCACGCGCTGCGCCGCTACCCCAATGGCGAAGAGCGCTGCATCGCCTGCAAGCTGTGCGAAGCCGTGTGCCCGGCGCTGGCCATCACCATCGAGAGCGACCAGCGCACCGACGGCACGCGCCGCACCACGCGCTACGACATCGACCTGACCAAGTGCATCTTCTGCGGCTTCTGCGAGGAAAGCTGCCCGGTCGATTCCATCGTCGAGACCCACATCCTGGAATACCACGGCGAGAAGCGCGGCGACCTGTACTACACCAAGGACATGCTGCTGGCGGTGGGCGACCGCTACGAGGCGGAGATCGCCGAGCGCAAGGCCGCGGACGCCAAGTACCGCTGAACGGCCCGGGACGACAACGACATGGACATCAAGACGGGCTTCTTCTACCTGTTCTCGGCGGTGCTGCTGTTCGCGGCCTTCCGGGTGATCACGGCGCGCAACCCGGTGTACGCGGCGCTGTACCTGGTGCTGGCCTTCTTCCAGGCCGCCGCCGTGTGGATCCTGCTGAAGGCCGAGTTCCTGGCCATCTCCCTCGTGCTGGTGTACGTGGGGGCGGTGATGGTGCTGTTCCTCTTCGTGGTGATGATGCTGGACATCGACACCGCGGCGCTGCGGGCGGGCTTCTGGAAACACTTCCCGCTGGCCGCGCTGGTCGGCGTGGTCATCGCGCTGGAAATGGCGGCGGTGCTGATGGGCGGCTTCCGTCCGGCGATCGAACCCAAGGTGGGGCCGGCTGTGGCGCAGGTGGCGCAGACCACCGGCCAGGCGGTGGCCCAGGTGTCCAACACCAAGGAACTGGGCAAGCTGCTGTACTCCGAATACCTGTACCCGCTGGAGATCGCGGCCGTGCTGCTGCTGGTGGCCATCGTCGCCGCCATCGCGCTGACGCTGCGCCAGCGCAAGGACAGCAAGCACATGGACCCGGGCCTGCAGGTGAAGGTGCGCAAGGCCGACCGCCTGCGCATCGTGCAGATGCCGCCGGTGGTCGCGGCGCCGCAACCCGAGCCGGCCGCCGCCGCTGAAGGAGCCAAGGCATGAGCCTCACCCTGGGCCACTTCCTGTCGCTCGGCGCGATCCTGTTCGCGCTGTCGGTGGTGGGCATCTTCCTGAACCGCCGCAACCTCATCGTGCTGCTGATGGCCATCGAGCTGATGCTGCTGGCGGTCAACATGAATTTCGTCGCCTTCTCCTACTACCTGGGCGACATGCATGGGCAGGTGTTCGTGTTCTTCATCCTCACGGTGGCGGCCGCGGAATCCGCCATCGGCCTGGCCATCCTCGTGCTGCTGTTCCGCAACAAGTCGAGCATCAACGTCGAAGAACTGAACGAGCTCAAGGGCTGAGCCGCAGAAGAACAAGCCCGGAAGAAACATGAGTCAGACACTCAACGCATCGACCCTGCTCGCCGTTCCGCTGGCCCCCCTGGCCGGCGCGGTGATCGCGGGCATCTTCGGCACCACGTTCGGCGGCAACTGGATCGGCCGGCGCCTGTCACACACGTTCACCATCCTGGGCGTGCTGGTGGCCTTCGTCATCTCCGCCATGACGCTCAAGAGCGTGGCGCTGGACGGCGCGCGCTTCAACGCCACCATCTACGAGTGGATGGTGGTCGGCGGCCTGAAGATGGAAGTCGGCTTCCTCATCGATGGCCTCACGGCCATGATGATGTGCGTGGTGACCTTCGTGTCGCTGATGGTGCACATCTACACCATCGGGTACATGGAAGAGGACGACGGCTACAACCGCTTCTTCGCCTACATCTCGCTCTTCACCTTCTCGATGCTCATGCTGGTCATGAGCAACAACTTCCTGCAGCTGTTCTTCGGCTGGGAAGCGGTGGGCCTGGTGTCCTACCTGCTGATCGGCTTCTGGTTCACCAAGCCCAGCGCCATCTTCGCCAACATGAAGGCCTTCCTGGTCAACCGGGTCGGCGACTTCGGCTTCATCCTGGGCATCGGCCTGATCGCCGCCTACGCGGGCACGCTGAATTACGCCGAGACCTTCGCCAAGGCCGAGGAGTTCGCCAAGCTGACGTTCCCCGGCACCGACTGGATGCTGGTCACCGTCACCTGCATCTGCCTGTTCATCGGCGCCATGGGCAAGAGCGCGCAGTTCCCGCTGCACGTGTGGCTGCCCGATTCCATGGAAGGCCCCACGCCCATCTCCGCGCTGATCCACGCGGCGACGATGGTGACCGCGGGCATCTTCATGGTGGCCCGCATGTCGCCGCTGTTCGAGCTGTCGGACACCGCGCTGTCGTTCATCCTGGTCATCGGCGCCATCACGGCGCTGTTCATGGGCTTCCTGGGCATCATCCAGAACGACATCAAGCGCGTGGTGGCGTACTCCACGCTGTCGCAGCTGGGGTACATGACCGTGGCGCTGGGCGCTTCGGCCTACTCGGTGGCGGTGTTCCACCTGATGACGCACGCATTCTTCAAGGCGCTGCTGTTCCTGGCCGCCGGCTCCGTCATCATCGGCATGCACCACAACCAGGACATCCGCTGGATGGGCGGCGTGCGCAAGTACATGCCGGTGACCTGGATCACCTCGCTGCTGGGGTCGCTGGCCCTGATCGGCACGCCGCTGTTCGCGGGCTTTTATTCCAAGGACTCGATCATCGAGGCGGTGCACCTGTCCAAGCTGCCCGGCGCCGGTTTCGCGTACTTCGCTGTCATGGCGGGCGTGTTCGTCACCGCGTTCTATTCGTTCCGCATGTACTTCCTGGTCTTCCACGGCAAGGAGCGCTACGACCAGAATCCCCACGTGCACCACAGCGACGAGGAGCCCGACCACGGGCACCACGACGACCACCAAGAGCCGCACGAGTCGCCCTGGGTGGTGACGGCGCCGCTGGTGCTGCTGGCGTTCCCCTCGGTGGTCATCGGCTACCTGGCCATCGGCCCGATGCTGTACGGCGACTTCTTCAAGGATTCCATCTTCGTCAACCTCGAGCGCCATCCCGGCCTGGAGGAAATGGCCAAGGAATTCCACGGCGCCGCCGCCATGGCGCTGCACGGCCTGACGTCGCCGGTGTTCTGGCTGGCCGCCGCCGGCGTCGCGCTGGCGTACTACCTGTACATGGTCAACACCGCGCTGCCCGCGAAGATCGCCGGCGCGCTGAAGCCGGTCTACAAGCTGCTGGACAACAAGTACTACATGGACTGGATCAACGAGAACGTCGTCGCCCGCGCGGCACGCGGCCTTGGCCTGGGGCTGTGGAAGGGCGGCGACCAGGCGGTGATCGACGGCGCCGTGGTGAACGGCAGCGCGCGCCTGGTGGGCGTGTTCGCCGGCGTCGTGCGCCGCTTCCAGTCCGGCTATCTGTACAACTACGCGCTGGCCATGATCGTCGGCGTGTTTGTCCTCATGACCGGCTTCGTCTGGCGTGACCAGTTGCTGGCGCTGATCCGATAAGAACGAGGGGAAGAACAAGAATGGGTGTTTTGAGCCTTTCGATCTGGACGCCGGTGCTGTTCGGCATCGTGCTGCTCGCGCTGGGGCGCGACGAGCACGCCCGCGCCGTGCGCTGGATCGCCCTCATCGGGTCCGTGGTGAGTTTCCTGGTCACGCTGCCGCTGCTGGCCGGCTTCCGCACCGGCACCGCGAACATGCAGTTCGTCGAGAAGGCGCCGTGGATCGAGCGCTTCAACGTCCAGTACCACCTGGGCGTGGACGGCCTGTCGTTCTGGTTCGTGCTGCTGACGGCGTTCATCACGATCGTCGTCGTCATCTCCGCGTGGGAGGCGATCACCGAACGCGTCAACCAGTACATGGGCGCGTTCCTGATCCTCTCGGGCCTGATGATCGGCGTGTTCACCGCGCTGGACGCGATGCTGTTCTACGTGTTCTTCGAGGCCACGCTGATCCCGATGTACCTGATCATCGGCATCTGGGGCGGCCCGAGGAAGATCTACGCGGCGTTCAAGTTCTTCCTGTACACGCTGCTCGGCTCGCTGCTGATGCTGGTGGCGCTGGTGTACCTGTACTCCAAGTCCAACACTTTCGACATCCTGGCGTGGCACCAGCTGCCGCTGGCCGGCAACGTGCAGACGCTCCTGTTCTTCGCGTTCTTCGCCGCTTTCGCGGTGAAGGTGCCGATGTGGCCGGTGCACACCTGGCTGCCCGACGTGCACGTGGAAGCGCCCACCGGCGGCTCCGCGGTGCTGGCGGCCATCATGCTGAAGCTGGGTGCCTACGGTTTCCTGCGCTTTTCCATGCCCATCGCACCGGACGCCTCGCGCGAATGGGCCTGGCTGATCATCGCGCTGTCGCTCATCGCCGTGATCTACGTGGGCCTGGTGGCGATGGTGCAGCAGGACATGAAGAAGCTGGTGGCCTATTCGTCGGTGGCGCACATGGGCTTCGTCACGCTGGGCTTCTTCATCTTCAGCCCGCTGGGCGTCGCCGGCGGCCTGGTGCAGATGATCGCGCACGGCTTCGTGTCGGGCGCCATGTTCCTGTGCATCGGCGTGCTGTACGACCGCGTGCACTCGCGCGAGATCGCCAGCTACGGCGGCGTGATCAACACCATGCCCAACTTCGCCGCGTTCGCGCTGCTGTTCTCCATGGCCAACTGCGGCCTGCCCGCCACCGCCGGTTTCGTCGGCGAATGGATGGTCATCCTGGGCGCCGTGAAGGCCAACTTCTGGCTGGGCCTGGGCGCCGCCACCGCGCTGATCTTCGGCGCCGCCTACACGCTGTGGATGTTCAAGCGCGTGTACCTGGGCCCCGTCGCCAACGACGACGTGCGCCAGCTCACCGACATCAACGCGCGCGAATTCCTCATGCTGGGCCTGCTGGCCATCGCGGTGCTGTTCATGGGCCTGTACCCGAAGCCCTTCACCGACGTCATGGACGCGTCCGTCGCCAACTTCCTGAAGCAAGTGTCTGCTTCCAAACTGAACTGACGCCATGGTCGATACCCTGAGCCTGCTCGTCGTTTCGCCCGAGATCCTGCTGCTGGTGATGGCCTGCGTCATCGCCCTGGTGGACCTGGGCGTCACCTCCCGCCTGCGCGGCCTGACCTACTGGCTGACGCTGGCCACCCTGGCCGCCGTCGCCGTCCTCACCGCCGACGCCGCCATCGCCGGCGGCACCTTCTACGCGTTCGGCAAGATGGTCGTCGCCGACCCGATGGCCAACTGGCTGAAGTGCTTCTCGGCCATCGCGCTGATGGTCACGCTGGTGTACGGCCGCCCGTACGCGGCCGACCGCGACATGCTGCGCGGCGGCGAGATGTTCACGCTGGCGCTGTTCGCCCTGCTGGGCATGTTCGTGATGATCTCGGGCAGCAACTTCCTGCTGATCTACCTGGGCCTGGAGCTGATGACGCTGTGCAGCTACGCCCTGGTGGCGCTGCGCCGCGATCACGAAGTGGCCACCGAGGCGGCGATGAAGTACTTCGTGCTCGGCGCCATGGCCAGCGGCTTCCTGCTGTACGGCATCTCCATGCTCTACGGCGCCACCGGCTCGCTGGACATCAACGAGGTGTTCCGCGCCATCGGCAGCGGCCACATCAACCACCAGGTGCTGGTGTTCGGCCTGGTGTTCATCGTCGCCGGCCTGGCGTTCAAGCTGGGCGCCGCGCCGTTCCACATGTGGATCCCGGACGTGTACCAGGGCGCGCCCACCGCCATCACGCTGATGATCGGCTCGGCGCCGGAACTGGCCGCCTTCGGCATCGCCATCCGCCTGCTGGTGGAAGGCATGATCCCGCTGGCGCCCGACTGGCAGCAGATGCTGGTGCTGCTGGCGGTGGCTTCGCTGCTGGTGGGCAACCTGGCCGCCATCGCGCAGAGCAACCTCAAGCGGATGCTGGCCTACTCCACCATCGCGCAGATGGGCTTCGTGGTGCTGGGCCTGACGGCGGGTGTCATCGGCGGTGATACCCACAACGCGCAGTACGCGTACAGCGCGTCGATGTTCTACATCGTGACCTACGTGCTCACCACGCTGGGCTCGTTCGGCATCATCCTGCTGCTGGCGCGCGAAGGCTTCGAAAGCGACGAGATCGCCGACCTGGCCGGCCTCAACCAGCGCAGCCCGCTGTACGCCGGCATCATGGCCGTGTGCATGTTCTCGCTGGCCGGCGTGCCGCCGCTGGTGGGCTTCTACGGCAAGCTGGTCGTGCTGCAGGCTCTGGTGGCTTCGGGCCAGCCGCTGTACATCAGCCTGGCCGTGTTCGCGGTCGTGATGTCGCTGGTCGGCGCCTTCTACTACCTGCGCGTGGTGAAGGTGATGTACTTCGACTCGCCCATCACCGCCACCACCGTCTCAGCGCCTGCCGACGTGCGCGCGGTGCTGTCGATCAACGGCGCGCTGGTGCTGGTGCTCGGCATCCTGCCCGGCGGCCTGATGGCCCTGTGCGCCGACGCCATCGTCAAGACGCTGGCGACGTAGCCCTCCCGTGTCCCAGACAGCTTCCGTCTGGCTGGTGATCGTGGCGGGCTTCGTCGCGGCCAACCTGCCATTCGTGCTCGACCGCCTCGTCATGGCGGTCTACCCGCTCAAGACGTCCAAGCCGCTGCCCGTGCGGCTGGCAGAGCTGGTGGCGTGGTACTTCCTCGTGGGCGCGCTGGGCCTGGCGCTGGAGCACCGCGCCAGCCAGATCGCGCCGCAGGGCTGGGAGTTCTACGCCGTCACCGGCGCGCTGTTCCTCACGTTCGCCTTCCCCGGCTTCGTCTGGCGTTACCTGTTCAAGCGCCGCCGTGGCTGACGGCAAGCATCCTCACCTGGTCGAGAAGACCGAGAAGCGCGAAGAGCTGCTGCGCGGCAACTTCTTGCACGTGGTGCGTGACCACGTGCGCCTGCCCGACGGTGGCGAGGCGACGCGCGAGTTCGTGCTGCATCCCGGCGCGGTGATGGTGGTGCCCCTGCTCGACGACGGCCGTGTGGTGCTGGAAAAGCAGTACCGCCACCCGGTCGGGCGGGTGATGATCGAATTTCCCGCCGGCAAGATCGACCCGGGCGAGGACCACCTCGCGTGCGCGAAGCGCGAGCTGCTGGAAGAAACCGGCTACAGCGCTCGTGAGTGGGCCTGTGCCGGCGAGCTGCACCCCGTCATTTCCTACGCCACCGAATTCATCGGCATCTGGTTCGCGCGCGGCCTGACGCCGGGCGAGCGGCGGCTGGACCATGGCGAATTCCTGGACGTCTTCACGGCGACGCCGCAAGAGCTGTCCGAGTGGTGCCGCACGGGCGAGGTCACCGACGCCAAGACGCTGGTCGCGGCGCTGTGGCTGCAGAACGTCCTTTCCGGCGCTTGGAAATTGGACTGGCGCTCATAATTTGTTCCCATGAAGGTCCTGAACCTCCAGTGCTCCCACCAGCACGTGTTCGAAGGCTGGTTCGGCTCCGAGGATGAATTCCAGGGGCAGCTTCAGCGCGGCCTGGTGGAGTGCCCGATGTGCGGCGACACCGGCGTCGCCAAGCTGCCTTCCGCGCCCCGCCTGAACCTTGGTGCCCAACCCGCATCGCCGCAAGCCAAGCAGGAAGTCGCCGCGATGCCCAACGCCGACATGCAGGCCGCATGGCTGAAGATGGTGCGGCACGTCATGGCCAACACCGAAGACGTCGGCCAGCGCTTCGCCGAGGAGGCGCGGCGCATCCACTACGGCGAAACCGAGGAGCGCGGCATTCGCGGCCAGGCATCGCGCGAGGAGACCGAGGCGCTGCTGGAAGAAGGCATCGGTGTGCTGCCTCTGCCCGTGCCGAAGGCGCTCAAGGGGCCGGTGCAGTAAAGGCGGACTGCCTTACGCAGAGGTCGCAGAGATTGCGCCGAGGACGCTGAGAAGATCCCTGTGAGATTTCCTTGTGATCTCTGCGACCTCTGCGTAAGGGAGTCCGCTTTCCGTCCCTCTTGCCGGAAATCTCAGGCGAGGGTGTCGGCCCACAGGTTGCGGGCCCAGTCCCAGGCGTAGGTGCCTTCCAGTTCGCTCGCGGCGGGCGACAGGCCGCTGGTGCCGTGCACGACCCCTGCCAAGTCTTCTCGGCGTACTCGTGGACACTGGCGACGTGCGCCGCGCGCCTGTCGTCGACGAAGCTGTAGCAAGTGCTGGCCAGCATGGGCGCGGCGGGCACTTCCTGCCCGAGCAGGTGCGCGACGATGGCGGCCGCGAAGGCGAGGCGGCGAGCCAGGGGTGGACAATGGGGCGCATGGGTGGGGCCGGCGGCGCACTATAGGCCGCGGCATCGGTGGTGCAACCGGCCTCATGCGGCCCGCGACGGCGGGCGTGGGTTGTTCGCGGTCCTGCCTCAATCCAGCAGCTGCAGCGCCGCCAGGCGGGCGTACACGCCGCCCGCGGCCACCAGCTGCTCGTGGCGGCCCTGTTCCACGATGCGGCCGTGGTCCAGCACCACGATGCGGTCGGCCTGCTGCACCGTCGCCAGCCGGTGCGCGATGACCAGCGTCGTGCGGTGCTGCATCGCGGCCGCCAGCGCCAGTTGCACGGCGCGTTCGCTTTCGGCGTCGAGCGCGCTGGTGGCTTCGTCCAGCAGCAAAAGCGGCGGGTTCTTCAGGATGGCGCGCGCGATGGCGATGCGCTGGCGCTGGCCGCCGGACAGGCGCACGCCGCGTTCGCCCAGGAAGGTGCCGTAGCCTTCGGGCAGGGCGCTGATGAACTCATGCGCGTGCGCGGCTCGCGCGGCGGCCACCACCTCGTCGTCGCTGGCGCCGGGACGCCCGTAGCGGATGTTCTCCATCGCGCTGGCGGAGAACACCACGGGTTCCTGCGCCACCAGCCCGATGCGCGATCGCAGGTCGTGCAGCGACAGCTGCCGCACCGGCACGCCATCCAGGCGCACTTCGCCCGCTTGCGGGTCGTAGAAGCGCAGCAGCAGCGAGAACACGGTGCTCTTGCCCGCGCCGCTGGGGCCGACCAGCGCCACCGTTTCGCCTGGCGACACCGATAACCCGATGTCCTGCAACGCCGCGGTGGCCGGGCGCGACGGGTAGTGGAATCGCACCGCGCGCAGTTCCACCGAGCTGCCGCCGCTGGCGGCCGGCGCCGGCATCGGTTGCTCCGGCGAGGCCACGGGGGATCGGCTCGCCAGCAGTTCCATCAGCCTTTCCGTTGCGCCCGCCGCCCTCAGCAAATCGCCATACACCTCACCCAGCACCGCCACCGCGCCCGCGAAGATGGCGACGTACAGCGCCGCCTGCCCCAGCTGGCCCGCGGTGAGGTTGCCGGCCATCACCGCCTGCGCGCCGCGGTACAGGCCCCACAGCATGAGCGCCGCGTTGGCGATGATGACGAAGGCCACCAGCACGGCACGGGCGCGTGTGCGGCGCACACCGGTGTTGAACGCGTTGTCGGTGGCGTCGGCGAACCGCTTCGCCTCGCGCGCCTCGCCGGTGTAGCTCTGCACCACGGGCACGGCGTTCAGCACCTCCGCCGCGATGGCGCTGGAATCGGCCACGCGGTCCTGGCTGGCGCGCGACAGCTTGCGAACGCGGCGGCCGAAGGCCATCGCCGGCAGCACCACCAGCAGCACCGCCGTGAACACCAGCGACATCACGTACGGATGCGTCCACACCAGCATGCCCAGCGCGCCCAGGCCCATCACCACGTTGCGCAGGCCCAGCGAGAAGGACGAGCCCACCACCGTCTGCACGAGCGTGGTGTCCGTGGTCAGGCGCGACAGCACCTCGCCGGTCTGGGTCGTCTCGAAGAACTCCGGGCTCTGTTCGATGACGTGGGCGTACACGGCGCTGCGAAGGTCGGCGGTGACGCGTTCGCCCAGCCAGCTGACCTGGTAGAAGCGCGCCGCCGAAAAGATGCCCAGCGCGACGGCCACGCCGAACAGCTCCAGGAAATGGCCGCGCAACGCCATCAGGCGCTCGCCTTGCCCTGAAGGGGCGAGCCCCTGGTCGATGAGCCCTCGCAACGCGATCGGGAACACCAACGTGGCGGCGGAGGCCAGCACCAGCAGCGCGAAGGCCAGCGCGATGCGGCCGCGGTAGGGCCGCAGGAAAGGAAGCAGGCCCGACAGTGAGCGGGGCGTGCCGGTCGCGGACGGTCGGTCGGTCATCGGGGCAGTTTACTGAGCCTTTGCCCGGTCAAAGACAGCCGCGTCAAAGACAGCCTTGACAATGATTGCATAGGCAATTATTATCCCGGACCCATGGAAACGAGCATCCCGACCAAGCCCGCCGCGCGCCGCCCAGGCCGCCGCGCGGACGCGAGCTTCTATACCCCCCAGGCCTACCGTCCGGAAGACAGCGTGGCCTACCTGATGAAGCGGCTGCTCAACAGCTTCGCCACGCAGGTGGAGCACGAACTGGAACCGCGCGGCCTGACCAATGCGCAGTGGGTGCCGCTCTACAAGCTCTTCGTCGGCCACGGCACGACGGCGGCCGAGCTGGCGCGCGAATGCCAGCTGGACGCGGGCGCGATGACGCGCACGCTCGACCGGCTGGAAGCCAAGGGGCTGGTGCGCCGCGCCCGTTCCTCCGAAGACCGCCGCGTGGTGAAGCTGGAGCTCACCCCCGAAGGCGACGCGGCCGCCGGCCGCATCCCCGAAGTGCTCAGCAAGGTGCTCAACGCGCACCTGCGAGGCTTCAGCCGCGAAGAGTGGCTGACGCTCAAGGGCATGCTGGGCCGGATGCTGGACAACGGCGCCGAGCTGCAACTCGAACAAGACCAGGGAACGAATGAAGAAAACTGAAACCCGCGTGACCGCCCTGGTGGCGGCCCTGCTGCTGGCCGGCTGCGCCAGCTATTCCGGCATCGAGCCGCAATCCACCGCGCGCAGCGCCGAGTCCATCGGCCTGCCGCAACAGCAGGCGCAGACCGCCCCGCCCGTGATCGCCATCGCGCCCGACTGGTGGAAGCAGTTCAACGACCCGCAGCTGAACGCGCTGGTCGACCGCGCCGTGCAGGGCAGCCCGTCGCTGAAGGTGGCGCAGGCGCGCCTGTCCAAGGCCAACTCGGTGATGGAAGTGGCCCGCTCCGCCACGCTGCCGCAGGCCCAGGGCTCGCTGGAGATCCAGCGCCAGCGCTTCAACGAGAACGGCCTGTACCCGCCGCCGCTGGCCGGCTCCGTCCAGGACACCGGCACGCTCCAGGTGGGCGCCAGCTGGGAGATCGATTTCTTCGGCAAGTACCGCCAGGCGCTGGAAGCCGCGCTGGGGGCTTCGCGCGCCGCGCAGGCCGACGTGGACGCCGCCCGCACGCTGCTCGCGGCCCAGGTCGCGCGCGGCTGGTTCCAGCTCGCGCGCCTGAACGACCAGCTGGCGGTGGCCCAGCGCACGCTGGCGCAGCGCGAGGAATCGCACCGCCTGGTGGCCGACCGAGTGCAGGCCGGCCTGGACACCACGCTGGAGCTGCGCCAGAGCGAAGGCTCGCTGCCCGACTCGCGCCAGCAGATCGAGGCGCTGCAGGAACAGGTGCAGCTGCAACGCAACGCGCTGGCCGCGCTGGTGGGCCAGCCCGACCTGAAGATCGAGCCGCGTTCGCTGGCCGGCCTGCAGGCGCTGGCGGTGCCCGACGCGATTCCCGCCGACCTGCTGGCCCGCCGCCCCGACGTCACGGCCGCGCGCTGGCGCATCGAAGCCGCCACGCACGACGTGGCGAGCGCGAAGGCGCAGTTCTATCCCAACGTCAACCTCAGCGCCTTCATCGGCCTCTCCAGCATCGGCCTGGGCAACCTGCTGGATTCCGGCAGCCTCACCTGGGGCGCCGGCCCCGCCATCCACCTGCCGATCTTCGACGCCGGCCGCTTGCGCGCCAACCTGCGCGGCAAGACCGCCGACCTGGACCTGGCGGTGGAAAGCTACAACGGCGCCATCCTCGACGCGGTGCGCGACGTGGCCGACCAGCTGGCTTCCGCGCGCTCCATCACGCGCCAGCAGGCCGAGCAGCGGCAGGCGCAGCAGGCCGCCGAAGGCGCCTACCAGATCGCGGTGCAGCGCTACCAGGCGGGCCTGGGCACGTACCTGAACGTGCTGACGGCCGAAACCTCGGTGCTGCAGCAGCGCCGGCTGGCCGTGGACCTGTCGGCCCGCGCCCTCGACACCCAGGTGCAGCTGATGCGCGCGTTGGGCGGCGGCTTCCAGGCCGACCCCGAATCGCAGCGGCTGGCCTCCCAAACCCCGAATCACTGAAGAAGAAACCGTCATGAGCGAAGCAGAGAACACCAACCCCAACGCCGTGGCCGCGCGCCAGGGCAAGCGCCGCAAGGGCCTGCTGGCCCTGGCGTCCGTCGTGGTCGTCGCCGGCCTCGGCTGGGGCGCGTACGAGTGGCTGGTGGCCAGCCACTACGAGTCCACCGACAACGCCTACGTGCAGGGCAACGTGGTGCAGATCACGCCGCAGATCGGCGGCACGGTGCTGGCCATCTACGCCGACGACACCGACTTCGTGAAGGCCGGCCAGCCGCTGGTGAAGCTGGACCCCGCCGACGTGCAGGTCGGGCTGCAGCAGGCCGAAGCCAACCTGGCGCAGACCGTGCGCCAGGTGCGCACGCTGTTCGCCAACAACGGCTCGCTGGCGGCGCAGATCGACCTGCGCCAGGCCGATGTCGTCAAGGCGCAAGCCGAACTCAAGCGGGCCGAAGACGACCTGGCCCGCCGCCAGTCGCTGTCCGGCAACGGCGCCGTTTCCAAGGAAGAGCTGAACCACGCGCAGACGCAGGCGGCGAACGCGCGCAGCGCCGTCGCCGCCGCCCAGGCCGCCGTGGCTTCCGCGAAGGAGCAGCTCGCCAGCAACCAGGCGCAGACCGAAGGCACCACGGTGGAACAGCATCCCAGCGTGCAGGCCGCCGCCGCCAAGGTGCGCGAAGCCTGGCTGGCCACGCAGCGTGCCGCACTGCCGGCGCCGGTGGACGGCTACGTGGCCAAGCGCACCGTGCAACTCGGCCAGCGCGTGGCCGCCGGCGCGCCGCTGATGTCGGTGGTGCCGCTGCAGCAGGTGTGGGTCGACGCCAACTTCAAGGAAGTGCAGCTGCGCAAGATCCGCATCGGCCAGCCGGTGAAGCTGACGGCCGACGTGTACGGCAAGCACGTGGAGTACGAAGGCAAGGTGGCCGGCCTGGGCGTGGGCACGGGCGCCGCGTTCTCGCTGCTGCCGGCGCAGAACGCCACCGGCAACTGGATCAAGGTCGTGCAGCGCGTGCCCGTGCGCGTGGCGCTGAACCCCGAGCAGGTGGCCAAGAACCCGCTGCGCGTGGGCCTGTCGATGGACGCCGAAGTCGACGTTCACCAGCAGGACGGCAAGACGCTGGCCGACGCGCCGCGTGACGCCGCCGTCGCGCAGACGCCGGTGTTCAACACCCAGGACGCCGCCGCCGATGCCGAGGTGCGCCGCATCATCGTCGCCAACCTGGGCCGCGGCTCCAACACCGCCGTGTCCGGCGCCGCGCCCGTGGCGCGAGCCGCCCATGTGGCGAGCAAGGCCGCCAGCGCCGGAGCCGACTGATGGCGGGTCCCTCCGGGCACGTCGCCCATCCGCCGCTCGAGGGGGCCGCGCGCACCTGGGGCACGATCGCGCTGTCCGCCGCCACGTTCATGAACGTGCTGGACACCTCGATCGCCAACGTGTCGCTGCCGGCCATCGCCGGCGACCTGGGCGTCAGCCCCAACCAGGGCACCTGGGTCATCACCAGCTTCGCGGTGGCCAACGCCATCGCGGTGCCGCTGACGGGCTGGCTGTCGCAGCGCTTCGGCCAGGTGCGCCTGTTCATCGCCAGCGTGCTGATGTTCGTGGCCGCGTCGTGGTTGTGCGGCCTGGCCATCAACATGCCGATGCTGATCGCCTTCCGCGCGCTGCAGGGCTTCGTGGCGGGTCCGATGATTCCGCTGTCGCAGACGCTGCTGCTCGCCAGCTACCCGCGCGCGATGGCCGGCCTGGCGATGGCGATGTGGGCCATGACCACGCTCATCGCGCCCGTGATGGGGCCGCTGCTGGGCGGCTGGATCACCGACAACATCAGCTGGCCGTGGATCTTCTTCATCAACATCCCGGTCGGCCTGCTGGCCGCTTCGGCGGCGTGGGGCATCTACCACAAGCGCGAAAGCGTGGTGCACAAGCTGCCCATCGACGGCGTGGGGCTGGGGCTGCTGGTCACCTGGATCGCGGCGCTGCAGATGATGCTGGACCTGGGCAAGGAGAACGACTGGTTCCACTCGCCGCTGATCGTCACGCTGGCGATCGTGGCCGTGGTCGGGTTCGCGTTCTTCCTGGTGTGGGAGCTCACGGATGAGCACCCGGTGGTGGACCTGCGCCTGTTCGCGCGGCGCAACTTCTGGTCCGGCACGCTGGCCGTCTCGGTCGCCTACGGGCTGTTCTTCGGCAATGTGGTGCTGCTGCCCCTGTGGCTGCAGCAGTTCATGGGCTACACCGCGACGGATGCCGGCATGGTGATGGCGCCGGTGGGCCTGCTGGCCATGGTGCTGTCGCCGGTGGTCGGCCGGACGGTGGCCAAGGTGGACCCGCGCAAGTACGTCACCTTCGCGTTCATCGTGTTCGCGCTGGTGCTGTGGATGCGCTCGCACTTCAACACCTCGGCCGATTTCCGCACCATCCTGATCCCCACGGTCGTGCAGGGCGTGGCGATGGCGTTCTTCTTCATCCCGCTGTCGACCATCACGCTGTCCGGATTGGGGCCTGAACGCATGGCCGCGGCGTCCGGCCTCACCAATTTCGTGCGCATCACCGCCGGCGCGGTGGGCACCTCGCTGTTCACCACTTTGTGGGAGAACCGTGCGGCGCTTCACCATGCGCAGCTGGCCGAAGCGGTGAACCCGGGCAGCCCGGCGACGCAGTCGGCCATCGCGGGTCTCTCGGCCAGCGGGCTGGCGCCGGATCAGGTCATGGCGCAGATCAACCGGCTGGCCGACCAGCAGTCGTTCACCATGGCCGCCACCGACCTGTTCTGGCTTTCCGCGGCCCTGTTCTTGCTTCTGATCCCGCTCGTCTGGCTTAGCCGCCCGCAGCGGATGGGTGCGGGGGCGGCCGATGCGGCGGGGGCGCACTGAGGTTGTGACAGAGGTCTTTACAAAAACGACGTGCTGCGTTGACGGTGGCGTGGAAAACTAGCGCCAGATCACGGGAGATCGCCATGCGGAAGATCTGGACTCCGGTGTTGGGATGGGTGGCTGCGGTGGGCGCGGCCGTGGGGTTGTCCCTGTACGCACCGCACGAAGCCGGCGTGCTGGGCAAGGTGCCCACCGTTTCCGCCAAACGCCTGGACCAGACGCAGATGGTGCTGCCGCAGCAGCTGCCTTCGGGCCGCACGCTGGCCCTGGTGGTCTTCAACCGCAGCCAGCGCGAGGAAGTCCAGAGCTGGATCGACGGCCTGGGGCTGCAGCGCGATTCCTCCATCGTCTGGGTGAAGCTGCCCGTGATGAACGATCCCGGCGACGACAAGGAGCGCCGCGGCATCGAACAGCGCCTGCTGGAGCGCCACCCCGACCAGGTGGACCGCGCCCGCCTGGTGCCTCTCTTCACCGACCGCGAAGCCTTCGTCCGCGCCGCGGGCCTGACCAACACCGACCACGCTTCGGTGCTGGTGATCGACCGCGACGGCAATGTGCTGGCGCGCGCCGAAGGCCCCTTCGACCAGAAGAAGGGCCAGGCGTTGCGCGAGACCATCCTCGCCCAGAACTACTGATCACCTCTGCACTACAGTGAGGCGTCGCGGCGGCCTTTCGCCGCCGCGGCGACCGCACATGCAGGCAGACCTCGAACGCGCGCTGATCCGGCGCGCCCTCGCGCTCATCGACAGCGGCGGCACCGAAGCCGGTGAGCCCGCGCGCAGCCCCGTCGAGCGCTACCTGGACCCGGACCGCCACCGGCGCGAGGTCGAGCGCATCTTCCGCCGCTACCCGCTGGCGGTGTGCCCCTCCGGCGCGTTGACGCAGGCAGGCGACACGCACGCGCTGGACGTGGCCGGCATGCCGCTACTGCTGGCGCGCGGTGAAGACGGCGAGGTGCGTGCCTTCCTCAATGCCTGCCGCCACCGCGGCGCGCGCCTGCAGGCGCCCGGCGCCGGGCAGCAGCGCACCTTCGTCTGCCCGTACCACAGCTGGAGCTACCGCCTGGACGGCACGCTGCGCGGCCGGCCGCATGCGAACGGCTTCCCGCATGCGCCCGCGCACGAATGCTCGCTGGTGCGCGTGCCCGCGAGCGAGGCGCTGGGGTTGATCTGGGTGATCCCGCGCGGGGTGGAAGAGGGCGAATCGCCCGAACTTGACCTGAGCCGCTGGCTGGGTGCGTTCGCGAACGATCTTCGCGGCTGGGGCTACGACCGCTGGTTGCCCTTCCACCGCCGCGAGTTCGCCAACGCCGCCAACTGGAAGATCCCGTTCGAAGGCAACCTGGAAACCTACCACTTCCAGTACGCGCACCGCGATTCCATCGCCGGCCTGTTCCACGACAACCTGCTGATCGCCGACCAGGACGGCCTGCATCACCGCCTGGTGCTGCCCAAGCGCAGCATGGCGTCGCTGCGCGAGCTGCCCGAATCCGAATGGCGCATCGGGCCGCACGCCAACATCATCTACTGCTTCTTTCCCGCCACGCTCATCCTGCACGAAGGCGACCACGCGAACGCGTTCACCGTCTTGCCGGAAGCGGTGGACCGCTCGCGCGTGCTGGGCACCACGCTGATCCCCGAGCTGCCTGCGACGGAGAAGTCGCGCGGCTACTGGGAGAAGAACGTGGCTTCGTTCTGGGGCGCGTTGGACGAGGATTTCGCGCTGGGTGTGTCGCAGCAGTCGACGATGGCCAGCGGCGCGAACCGCGAGTTGCTGTTCGGGCGGACCGAGTGGTGCTCGGCGAAGTTCCACGAGGATGTGGAGAGGTTGATCGGCGTGGGGCTCGGCTAAGCGCTCGACTGCCGCGCGGCGCGCCAGGCGGTGCCCGGCCTGGCGCGTGGAATCAGCGTGCGGGTTCCAAATGGCGTCATTCCCGCGAAGGCGGAATCCATGGCTTGCAGTTTCCGCAGGGTGGACGCGGGACCTAGAGCCTCAGTGGGTTTGCGTACCCCGTCATCTCCAGGTAGCCGCGCCCCACGCGCTTGCCGTTGCTGTCCAGCAGGTCGGACAGTCCTTCCCAATAAATGGCGCCGGTGGACCCGCGGCTGTCCAGTTCCTGCGCATCGACGACGGCGCGCACCGTGTAGAAATCCGCCGGCGTCTGCACGATCCATTCGACAGGGTAGGTCGCACGCGACGAGGGACTGGTCCAGCGCCGCTGCACGCTGAAGCGGTTCTCGCCGTGGCTGGCGATGTAGGTGGTGCCGTTGGCCGTGCGGAACGACCCGCCGTCCCACAGCGCGCTGCCGTCTTGGCGCCGCAGCTGGAATGCCGTCAGCGCGCTGCCGTCGTCGAGGTTCATGCCGATCCAGTCCCAGCCCACCGCGTCGGGGTGCAGCAGCGCTTCGCTCCATTCGTGGTCCAGCCACGCCTTGCCGCGCACGTCGAACCGCTTGCCCTGCAGCGTGATCGCGCCGGCGGCCGCCAGCTGCGGCACGCTGTAGTAGTAGCTGGCCTGTTCGGGATCGGGGCCCTTGCGCGACAGGCCTTGCGTGCCTTGCAGCAGCGGCGGCTGCGTGGGCGTGAAGCGCAGGTCCAGCGTGAACTCGCCCGCCGGCAGGCGCGCGGCGTAGCTGCCGTCGGCGGCGCGTACCAAGGTCCAGTCGCGCAGGCGCAGGTCGGTGTCCTTCTCGGAAACGCGCGCGATGTCGAAGCCTTCACGCGCCATTCGCTGGTCGTGCCACAGGCGCTTGCCTTCGACGTCCGTGACCGCGGCATGCGCGAACACCAGTTGCCTGGCGGCGAATTTCGACGACATCGATTGCGCCGCATCCACCCGCGACCGGAAGAAGGTGAGCTGAAAGCCGAACTCGCGCCCGCCGGCCTGGCCGTATCCGGTGACGTACCACCACTCGGTGCGCAAGTCCGGATGAGCGCCGTAGTCGCGCGGAAAGACGAGGGGGCGGGGCGCCAGCGCGGCGCGCAGTCCCGGGGACAGCGTGGCGAGCAGGGGGGCAGCGAGGAAGGGCCGGCGGCGCATGGGAATGCGGATCGTACGGGGTCGCCGAAACGGACGGGCGTCCGCCCTGCCTATGATCGGCGTTTTCGAAAGACTGAAGGGCCAACACATGGGACGTCCCGCGGGCGTCAGCGGCGCCGAGACCATGCGCGCGGTGCGCAAGGCGGCCATCGAGCGCATCTGGCGCCACGGCTTCGAGGCGATGAACCTGCGCGACCTGGCCGCCGACGTGAACCTGCGGCTGGGCTCGCTCTACAACCACGTGCCGCAGAAGCAGGAATTCCTGGGCAACCTGCTCGAGGACATCATGCTGGAGCTGCTGCAGGACTTCGCGCTGCGCATGGAAGGGCTGGAAGAGCCGATGGCGCGCCTGTCGGCCTTCGTGCGCTTCCACATCGAGTGGCACACGGCGCGCAAGCAGGAAACCTTCATCGGCAACATGGAGCTGCGCAGCCTGACCGCCGAGCAGCACGGCCGCATCATCGGCCTGCGCAAGGACTACGAGGCGCAGGTGCGCGCCATCGTCGCCGATGGGCAGAAGGCCGGGCTGTGGCAGGTGGACGACCTGCGCGTGACCACGCTCGCGCTGCTGTCGCTGCTGACGGGCATCAGCGACTGGTACCGCGAGGACGGCCGCCTGGGGCAGGAGAGGCTGATCCGCATCTACCAGCGGCTGGCGGTGCGGCTGCTGGGCGCGAAGTCTTCCTAGAGCCGCTTTTCCAGCTCGTGCCGCAGGATCTTGCCCGTGCTGTTGCGCGGCAGGTCTTTCGCGGCGATGACACGGAACTCGCGCGGCAGCTTGTAGCTGGCCAGCCGCTCGCGGCAGAACGCCAGCATCGCATCCGCATCGAGCGCCGTGCCGTCGCGCATCACGATGAAAGCGACCGGGATTTCGCCCCAGCGCGCGTCGGCGCGCCTGACGATGGCGGCGTCGTGCACCGAAGGGTGCGACAGCAGCACGCGCTCGATCTCGGCGGGGTAGATGTTCTCGCCGCCGGACTTGATCAGGTACTTCAGCCGGTCCACGAAATCCAGCCGGCCGTCGGGGCGGCGCACGAACACGTCGCCCATGTGGAACCAGCCGCCGCGGAAGGCCTGCGCGTTGGCGGCGTCGTTGCCCCAGTAGCCGGAGAACAGCGTGGGCCCGCGCATGGCCATCTCGCCGGGCCGGCCGTCTTCCACCTCGCGGTCCTGGTCGTCGACCAGCTTGAGCAGGCACCACGAGGATTGGCGCTTGGACATCGAGGTGGGCCGCTCGCCGGCGGGCAGCAGCGAACCGGACGCAGGCGGCAAACCGGTCTCCGTCGAACCGAACGTGTTGAGGTAGGGCGCCTTCACCAGGCCTGACAACCGCGCGATCTCCGTCGGCGGGACCAGGTCGGCCATCGCGCCCACCATGCGCACCCGTTGCAGCGGGCCGCCGGCGTTCTCCAGGGCATGCGCCAGCGTGTCCACCATGCCGGGCATGGCGAGCAGCCAGCCGACCGGCCGGCGCCGCAGCGTCTCGCAGATGCGCGGCAGGTCCAGGCCGTCGCACACCACGACCTCGCCGCCGAGCAGCAACGTCGCCAGTGAATGGTCGGTGGCGGCCATGTGGAACAGCGGCGACCAGGCGATGAATGCGTCTTCGCCGCCGATGCCGTAGTCGGCGGCGAACACCATGGCGCGCGCCAGCATCGCGCGCTGGCTGACCAGCGCGCCTTTCGGCAATCCGGTCGTGCCGCTGGTGTAGAGGATGACGAGGCCGTCTTCCGGCTGCACCTTCGCATCGGGCTCGATGGGCGCGGCGGCATCGCGCCAGCCGTCGAAGTCCGCGCCGAAGGTTCGCACGTTCGGCAGCTGCATTTCGAGCGCCGCCAGCGCGGCCGCGTACCTGGGCGAGACGAAGCAGGCGCTGGGCGACACCAGCTGGATGCAGTGCCGCTGCTCCTGCGCCGACAGCCGCCAGTTCAGGCAGGCGACGATCAGCCCCAGCCATGCGGCGGCGAGTTCCAGTTCGACGTATTCCAGCCGGTTCTCGGACCAGGCGGCGATGCGGTCGCCACGTTTCAATCCCATGGCCCGCAACGCACCGGCCAGGCGCGACACGCGGTGCGCCAGCTGCGAGTAGGTCAGCGTCTCCTGCGGCCCGCGCAAGGCGACGGCTTCGGGCTGGCCGCGCGCGCGCTGAAGGAAGACTTCGGGCAGCGTCAGCGCGCCGCCCACGTTCATGCCGTCACCCCTTCGCGCACGGTGAGTGGCAGTCCACTGTGCATCAGCTTGCCTTCCAGGCGGCGGCCGATGATGCGTTCGGCCAGGCGCGCGGCGTCCAGCAATTTCGGCAGGTCCAGGCCTGTTTCGATGCCCAGCTGTTCGCACAGGAACACCAGGTCCTCGGTGCAGATGTTGCCCGCGGCGCCGCCGTGCTCGCTGCCGCAGAACGGGCAGCCGCCCAGCCCCGCGACCGATGCATCGAACAGATCCACGCCCATCTCCAGCGCCGCGAACGCGTTGGCCATGCCCAGCCCGCGCGTGTCGTGCAGGTGCAGCCCGATGCGCGCATGCGGCAGGATCTCGCGCGCCAAGTCGATGCGGCGGCGCACCGACCGCGGGTTGGCGTGTCCCACCGTGTCGGCCAGGTACAGCGCCGGCAGCCTGAAGCTTTCCTCGCGCTGCAATGCGGCGATGAAGCGCAGCGCTTCGGCGAGCCGCTCCTCGCTGATCTCGCCTTCGTAGTTGCAGCCGAACGCCGTCATCACATAAGCCGATTCGATCTGCAGCCCATGCTCGCGGTAGCGGCGCACCCAGCCACGCTGCGATTCCGCCAGTTCGCGCATGCCTTTGCCGTTGTTCTGGCGGCTGAACGCATCCGATGCATAGAAGAACAGCGTGCCGGTCAGGTCCACCGGCGCGGTGGCGCTGGCGCGCTCGAAGCCCTGCTCGTTCAGCCACAGGCCGGTGTAGCGCACGCCGGGCCGCTTGCGGATGGCCGCGAACAGCTCCGCGGCGTCGGCCATCTGAGGCACGCGCTTCGGATTGACGAAGGATGCGACCTGGATGTGGCGCAGCCCGGCGTCTGCCAGCGCTTCGACCAGCGACGCGCGGTCGGCGATGGAGAAGCCGGGGCGCTCGATCTGGAACCCCTCGCGGGGGCCTTCCTCGTGGATCTCGACGCGGGCGGGCAGGGCCATGGCGCTCTCCTTCAGGTGACGGCTTCGATGCGGAACAGGTCCTGGTGGCGTTCGACTTTGGAGCGGGCCTCGCAGCCCACCCAGGCGACCACCCCCGCCACCGGCGCGGTGATGGCCATCTCCATCTTCATCGATTCCAGCGTCGCCAGGCGGTCGCCGGCGGCAACTTGCTGGCCGGGCGTGACTTCCACACCCGTCATGATGCCCATCATGGGCGCCCGTACGGCGCCCTGGCCCTTGGCGGCGCCCCCGGACAGCGCGTCGTGCAGCGGGCGAAACTCCAGCGTGAGGTCATGGCCACCGATGGCGGCATGGAAACCGGCGCCATCGCCACCGCAGCGCAGCGTCCTGGCGACGCCGTCCACCACTACCGGCGGTGCACCCGCTTCGCGGGGAGCGATGCGGAAGATGTCGTCGTCCACGCGGACGAGCAGCTGGTCGCCGTCCCGGCCGAAGCCGACCTGCCAGTGGGCGGTCGCGCTGCCGACTTGCCACGACGCGGTGACCGCCGGCTCCGCAGCACGCTTCAGGTGCCATCCCGTCAACGCGCTGTCTGCCCAGGCGCCCTTCACGGCGCCCGCCTGCTGCGCCCGCCGCCGATCCAGCCACGCGGCCGCGCAGGCGGCCACCTGTTCACGCGTGACTTCCGCCGGTGGATGCGCCGCCAGCCACTGGTCGAGGAATTCGGTGTTGATGGCGTTGCGCTGCACCTGCGGGTCGGCCAGCAGCTCGACCAGGAACTCGCGGTTGCTTTGCACGCCGAGCACGGTGGTCTCCGCCAGCGCGCCGGCGAGCCGCGACAGCGCTTCTTGGCGGGTGGGCGCCTGCGCGATGAGCTTGGCGACCATGGGGTCGTAGTGCGGCGTGATCTCGCTGCCGGAAGCGACACCGGCATCGACGCGCACGTTGCTGGGCGCGCGGAACACCGACAGCCGTCCCGTGGACGGCAGGAAGCCGCGCGCGGGGTCTTCCGCGTACAGCCGCGCCTGCACGGCCACGCCCTCGGGCGCCGGCGCGTCTTCCTGCGTGAAGGGCAGGGCGCCTCGCGCGACGGTTTCGATCTGCAGCGCGACGAGGTCGAGCCCCAGCACCGCTTCGGTCACCGGATGCTCCACCTGAAGGCGCGGATTCACTTCCAGGAAGACGGCGCCGTCGGGCGTGACCGCGAACTCCACCGTGCCCAAGCCCAGGTAACGCGCTTCGCGGCCGATGGCGACCGCGTGCTTCCACAGTTCCTCGCGCACGCGCTGCGGCAGGCTGAGCACCGGGGCTTCCTCCACCACCTTCTGGTGCCGCCGCTGCAGGCTGCATTCGCGGTCGAACAGGTGCAGCACGCCGCCCTGGCCGTCGCCCAGGATCTGCACCTCGATGTGCCGGGCCTGAGGCAGGTAGCGTTCGGCGATCAGGCGGCCGTCGCCGAAGGAAGAACGTCCTTCGCGGATGGCGGCTTCGACGGCTGCGCGCGTCTCGCCGCGCTGGCGCACCACGCGCATGCCCTTGCCACCACCGCCGGCCGCGGCCTTCAGGATGAAGGGCAGCGGCATGTTGTCGGTCGCGGCGAGCAACGCGTCCACGTCCTCGGTGGGTTCGGGTAGTCCCCCGGCGGTGGGGACGCCGAGCGATTGCGCCAGCTTCTTCGCCGCGGCCTTGTCGCCGAACAGCTCCAGCGCCTGTGGCGCCGGGCCGATGAAGGTGATGCCCGCTTCCGCGCAGGCGCGCGCGAACGCCGCGTTCTCCGACAGGAAGCCGAAGCCCGGATGGACGGCATCGGCGCCCACGCGCCTGGCCGCGGCGATCACCTTGTCGATGTCGAGGTAGCTTTCCCGCGCGGGCGCGGGTCCCAGCAACACGGATTCGCCGATCTCGCGCACGTGCAGCGCGCCGGCGTCGGCTTCCGAGTGCACGGTGGCGGCGGCGATGCGCATGCGGCCCAGGGTGCGGGCGATGCGGCAGGCGATCTCGCCGCGGTTGGCGATCAGGACTTTCTTGAACATCGCGGCCTCACATGCGGAACACGCCGAAGCGCGTGGGTTCGGCCGGCACGCGCGCGGCCAGGTCGAGCAGCAGGCTGAGCACCGGCCTGGTCTCGGCCGGGTCCAGGATGCCGTCCACCCACAGGTGGCGCGCGAAGTTGCGCGCCGCGGCGAAGTCTTCGTACTGACGGCGGATGGGCGCCTTGAACGCTTCCTCGTCCTCGGGCGTCCACGTCTCGCCCGCCTTCAGGTTCTGCCGCTTCACCAGCGCGAGCGTGGTCGCCGCCTGGTCGGGCCCCATGATGGCCGCGCGGCCGTTGGGCCACATGAACATCGCGTTGGGCTTGAAAGCGCGGCCGCACATGGCCAGGTAGCCCGCGCCGTACGCGCCGCCGGTGATGATGGTGAACTTGGGCACCGACGCCGAGCTCATCGCGGTGATGAAGCGCGCGCCCGCTTTGGCGATGCCGTCTTCCTCGGCCTGCCGGCCTACCATGAAGCCGGTGACGTCGGCCAGGAACAGCAGCGGGATGTTGCGCTTGCAGCACAGGTCGATGAAGTGCGTGGCCTTCACCGCGCTGTCGACGAACAGCACGCCTTCGTTGGCCAGCACGCCCACCTGCCATCCGCCGATGCGCGCGAAACCGGTGATCAGCGTGTCGCCATACGCGGCCTTGAACTCGCTGAGCTCGCCGCCGTCCAGCAGGCAGCGCAGCACTTCGCGCGTGGGCGTGGGCTTGCGCGCGTCGCGCTGCACCAGGCCGTAGATGTCGGTGACGGGGCGCGCCGGCTCCTGCGCAGGCAAGCGATCGCGCAGGGGCGCGGGCATGGGCGGCAACTGCGACACCAGCTGGCGCGCGATGGCCAGCGCATGGCCGTCGTCCTCGGCCAGGTGGTCGGTCACGCCGCTCTTGCGCGAGTGCATGTCGGCGCCTCCCAGCAGCTCGGCATCCACCGTCTCGCCCGTGGCGGCCTGCACCAGTTGCGGGCCGCCCAGGAACATGAAGCCTTTGCCGCGCACGATGACCACTTCGTCGCACAGCGCGGGGATGTACGCGCCGCCGGCCGTGCAGGCACCCAGCACCACCGCGATCTGCGCGATGCCATCGGCGGACATGCCCACCTGCTGCTGGAAGATGCTGCCGAACAGGCCTTCGTCGGGAAAGATGTTGGCCTGGTCCGGAAGGAACGCGCCGCCGCTGTCCACCAGCGTGACGCAGGGCAGGCGGTGCTGCCAGGCGAAGCGCTGCGCGCGCACGTGCTTGCGGCAGGTCATGCCGAAGTAGGTGCCGCCTTTCACCGTGGCGTCGTTGGCGATGACCATGCAGGCGCGGCCTTCGATCAGGCCCACGCCGGTGACGATGCCGGCGCCGGGCGCCACGCCCTCGTACAGGCCTTCGCCCGCCAGCTCGCCCAGCTCGATGAAGGGCGAGCCGGGGTCCAGCAGCAGGTCGATGCGCTCGCGCACCAGCAGGCGGCCGCGCTGCCGGTGTTTCTGGCGAATGGGTTCGGGGCCGCCCAGCCAGGCCTGCTGGCGTGCCTGCGCGAGGGAGGACAGCAGCTCGCGGTAAGCCGCTTCGTTCTGCTCGTGTTCGGTGGTGGCGTTCATCGGGTGAGGTCCGGTGCCTTGCGCAGGGTGAGCGCGACTTTCTGCGCGCCGGGCGCGTCGAAGAAGCCGTGGCGCACCATCGTCACCTCGGCTTTCACGGCCAGCGCGTTGCGCACGCGCGTTTCCACTTGAGCTGCCGTCGCGGCATCGTTGTGTGGTGCGGCGCCGGGCGCGCGTTCCACCAGAAGCTTCAGGTTCTGCTGTGTCGTGTGGCCTTCGAAGTCGGCCAGCACGCGCATCACGCCGCCCACCAGCGGCTTCATCGACGACACCACGTCCTGCACGGCGGAGGGGAAGAGGTTGACGCCGCGCACGATCAGCATGTCGTCGGTGCGGCCGAAGCAGCGGATGGCCGGCGTGGTGCGGCCGCCCGGCCCGCCCATGGCGGTGACGGTGACGTGGTCGCCGGAGCGGAAGCGAAGCACGGGCGAGGCTTGCCGCTGCAGCGAGCTGTAGACGAGCTCGCCGGTGGCGCCTTCCTTCCACGGGATCGGCTCGCCGCTGGCCGGGTCGATCAGCTCGGCCAGGATGAACTCCGGCGCGACGAAGTACATGCCGCGCTGGTCGGGCGCTTCCGCCCAGTAGACGCAACCCAGGTCGGTGCCGCCCATCACCTCGCAGCATGTCGCCCCCCAGTGCGATTGCAGGCCTTCGCGGATGGCGGGGATGCCGCCGCCGGGCTCGCCGCCGACGATCAGGCGCTGCACGCCGAGGTCGGTGGCTGCGCAGCCGGCCAGGTCGCGCGCGACGGTCGCCAGGTACAGCAGGAAGTTGGGCGTGCCGACGATGCAGCGCGGGCGGGCGTCGCGCGCGGCGATCAGCAGCCGGTCGACGCCGCCGTCGGCGCCGATGGGGATGTCCACCGCGCCGATGCGCTCGATGCCCTGCCAGATCGGGATGCCGCCGACGAACCCCTTGCTCATGGAAAAGCCGTGCAGCACTCGGTCGCCGCGCCGGATGCCGCTGGCATACAGGCCGCGCGCGGTCATCTCGGCCCAGTTCTCGCAATCCTGCCGAGTGAGGCCGATGTACGCCGGGCTGCCCGTCGTGCCGGACGAAGCCTGCACCTGCACCACGTCCGCCCACTCGGCGGCCTGGTGTTCGCCGAGCAGCGGCGCGGCCTTCAGGCTGTCGCGCAGTTCCTGCTTGGTGGTGAAGGGGATGGCGCGCAGGTCGTCCAGCGAGCGCACGTCGTCGGCCCCGATGCGGGCCGCACCCAGCTTGCGCTGGTAGAAGGGAGAGTGCGCCTGCAGATAAGCCAGCTGCCTGCGCAGCTCGTGGAGCTGTTGCGCCTGCAGGTCCGCCCAGGGCCTTGTCTCGGCCTGGCTGAAGGGAACGTCGGCCGCGGAAGTGTTCGTCATGGTCTCCTCGCACCAATAAACGGTCGCCTGTCCGTTTTATCGATGCTAGCATGGGACCATGGAATCCGT
This sequence comes from Ramlibacter humi, assembly GCF_004681975.1. GTDB lineage: Bacteria > Pseudomonadota > Gammaproteobacteria > Burkholderiales > Burkholderiaceae_C > Ramlibacter > Ramlibacter humi. The sequence goes on along the minus strand of NZ_SMLK01000001.1, from coordinate 1,414,118 downwards.
GCTCATCACCCGCCCGCGAGCCGGCGTCGCCGTGCTCACCATCCAGCGGCCCCAGCGGTACAACGCGCTGGATCCGCAGACCAACGAGGCGATGGCGAAAGCCTTCGGGGAACTGGATGCCGACGAAACCGTGCGCTGCATCGTGCTCACCGGCGCGGGGGACCGAGCCTTCTGCACCGGCGCGGACATCCCCACCATGCTTCCCTGGATTCGCGCCAACGTGGTGAATGGCGCGGACGACCCGCAACTGGGCGGCATCACGCACCGGCCGGGCACGCGCAAGCCGCTGGTGGCCGCGGTGAATGGGCTGGCGTTGGGCGGCGGGCTGGAACTGGCGCTGGCCTGCGACCTGCGCATCGCGTCGGAGCACGCGCGCTTCGGGTTGCCGGAGATCAAGCTGGGCGTACTGGCGGGCGCCGGCGGCTGCACGCGGCTGCCGCGCATGCTGCCCGAGGCGCTGGCCGCGGAGATGATCCTCACCGGCGAACCCATCGATGCTGCACGCGCATTGCAGGCCGGGCTTGTCAGCCGCGTGGTGGCGGCCGGGCAGCTGATGGAGCAGGCGCTCGACCTGGCCGAAACCATCGCTTCACGCGCGCCTTTGTCGGTGCTGGCGTGCACGCGCGTGCTGCGCCGCCGCAAATTTGCCGAACTGCAGGCACCGCTGGCCGAGGAGCGCGCCGAATTCGCCAAGCTGTTGCTCAGTGCGGATGCGGACGAAGGCATCCGCGCCTTCGGAGAAGGCTCCCAGCCGACATGGCAAGGCCTCTGAATTAGGCAGCACATTGCCTAAAGTGCGCAGTAGACACTAGCGTAATCCACTAGGTGTTCCCTGTTGTGCGGCCAACAAGCCGGCCCTAGCATTGGCCGCATGTTGTCCTATCCCGATGCCGCCGCACTGGAGGAGCTGCGAGCGGCCGTGCACCGGTTCGCGCAGGCGGAGATCGCGCCGCTGGCGCGCCGCATCGACCAGGAAGACTGGTTTCCGCGCGAGCTGTGGCCCCGGCTGGGCGAGCTGGGCGTGCTCGGTCCCACGGTGCCGCAGGAAGACGGTGGGCCGGGCCTCGGGTACCGCGCGCATGCCGTGATCTCGGAGGAGATTTCGCGCGCTTCGGGTTCGGTGGGCATCGCGTACGTCGCGCATTCGAACCTTTGCGTCAACCAGATCCGGCTGCACGGCACGGCGGAGCAGAAGCGCCGCTACCTGCCGGCGCTGCTCAGCGGCCAGGCGGTCGGCGCGCTCGCGATGAGCGAGGAGGGCGCGGGTTCCGACGTGGTGTCGATGAAGCTGCGCGCCACGCCGGTGCAGGGCGGATTTCGCCTGACGGGCACCAAGCTGTGGACCACCAACGGCTGGTACGCCGACACCTTCGTCGTGTACGCCAAGACCAACCCCGAAGCGGGCAAGGCGGGCATCACCACCTTCATCGTCGAGCGCGGCACGGCGGGGTTCCAGACGCGCCAGCGCATCGACAAGTTGGGCATGCGCGGCTCGGGCACCTGCGAGCTGGTGTTCGAGGATTGCTTCGTGCCCGCCGACAACGTGCTGGGCCAGCTGGACGGCGGCGTGCGCGTGCTCATGAGTGGGCTCGACTACGAGCGCCTGGTGGCCGCGTCCGCGTGCGTTGGATTGCAGCAGGCCGCGATGGACGTCGTGCTGCCCTACGTGGCGCAGCGCAAGCAGTTCGGCCGGGCCATCGGTGAATTCCAGCTGGTGCAGGCGAAGCTGGCCGACATGTACACGCGACTGGGCGCGAGCCGCGCCTACCTGGACACGATGGCCCTGCGCGCCGATGCCGGCGAGGCGCTGCGCAAGGAATCGGCCAGCGTCATCCTGTTCGCCGCCGAAGCCGCCACGCAATCGGCGCTGGACGCTATCCAGTGCCTGGGCGGCAACGGCTACACCAATGACTATGCGGCCGGGCGCCTGCTGCGCGATGCCAAGCTGTACGAGATCGGCGCCGGCACATCGGAGATCCGGCGCATGCTGATCGGGCGGGAGTTGATGCGCTGATGGACACGCGAACGATAGCTCCCGAATTGAAGGTGGCTGCAAGCGCTGCGGCCGCGACGCGCGTCCTGGAATGCCGCGACGTCGAACGCCGCTTCGGCGGCCTGGTGGCCGTCACCGGCGTGAACCTGCACGTGGACCGCGGCGAGATCTTCGGCCTGGTGGGCCCCAACGGCAGCGGCAAGACCACCATGACCAACGCCATCACCGGCTTCTTCCCGCCGCAGAAAGGCAGCATCCTGCTCAACGGCGAGGACATCACCGGGCTGGCGCCGCACAAGGTGGCGCGCCGGGGCGTGGCGCGCACTTTCCAGAACCTGGCGCTGTTCAACGGCATGAGCGTGCTGGACAACATCCTGCTCGGCCGCCACGTGCACATGCACCCGAGCATCTGGCGCACCGCGCTCTATCCCTGGTTCGCCAAGCCGGAAGAGGTGCGCAACCGCGAAGTGGTCGAGGAGATCATCGATTTCATGCAGCTGGAGAACGTGCGCGACGAGCACGTGGACTCGCTGCCTCTCGGCCTGAAGAAGCGCGTGGAACTGGCGCGCGCGCTGGCGGCGCGACCCAGCTTCCTGATCCTGGACGAGCCCATGGCCGGCATGAACCAGGAAGAGAAGGCCTACATGGCGCGCTTCATCCTGGACGCGCGCGACGAGCGCGGCGTGACGGTGCTGATCATCGAACACCACATGGACATCATCACCGGCATCTGCGACCGCATGCTGGTGCTCAGCTACGGCGAAGTCATCGGCACCGGCATCCCGCGCGAGGTCATCGCCGACCCGCGCGTGGTCAAGGCCTACATCGGGGGCAGCCATGCCGCGCAGTGACGCCGCCCGCTGGGACTTCGACCCGCGCACCACGCTGCCGCGGCTGCTGGCCGCCAACGCGCAGGCCGTGCCCGATGGGGTCGCGTTCCGCGAGAAGGACCGCGGCATCTGGCAGGAATCCACCTGGGCGCAGGTCTGGACCACGGTCTGCGCCGTCACGGCGGGACTGCAGGCGCGCGGCCTGTCGCGGCACCAGGGTGTGCTGGTGCTGGGCGACAACCGCCCGCGGCTGTACCTGGGCATGGTGTGCGCCGGCATGCTGGGCGCGTACGCGATGCCGGTGTACCCGGACGCCACGCCCGAAGAAGTGCTGCACGTGGCCAACGAAGTGACCGTCGCGGTCGCCTTCGCCGAAGACCAGGAGCAGGTGGACAAGGCGCTGGACCTGCGCGAGCGCGGCGCCCACATCGGCCTGATCGTGTACGACAACCCGCGCGGGCTGGCCGGCTACACGGCGCCCGGCCTGGTGTCGTGGACTGAACTCGAGGCGCAGGGACGCGAGCGGCTGGGGCGTGAGCCCGAGTTGCGCGAGCAGTTGCTGTCGTTGGCGGGCTCCGACGACCCGGCGGTGTTCATCCATTCTTCCGGCACCACGGGCAAGCCCAAGGGCGTGGTCCTCAGCCACTTCAACATCCTGTCCGGCGTGCGCAACGCGCACCGCAGCGGCGCGTTCGACTTCGGCGAAAGCGTGCTGGCCTACCTGCCCATGGCGTGGATCGGCGACTTCGCCTTCACCATCGGCGCCGGCTTCGCGCTGCGCTTTTCCATCAACGTGCCAGAGCGCCAGGAAACGGTGTTGCACGATCTGCGCGAGATCGCGCCCACCTTCTACCTGGCCGCGCCGCGCAGCTGGGACAACATGCTCACCACGGTGCAGGTGCGCATGGAGGATTCCACGCGGCTGAAGAAGGCGCTGTACGGCCTGTTCATGGACTCGGCGGTGGCAGCGGAGCGCCGCAAGCTGGAAGGCAAGGCGCCCACGCTGTCGCAGCGCCTGCTGCGCCCGTTCGGCGAGTTCGCGATCATGGGCCCCATCAAGGACCAGCTGGGCCTCACGCGCCTGCGCCACGCCTTCACCGGCGGCGAGGCCATCGGCGAGGACACTTTCGTCTTCTACCGCGCGCTGGGCGTGAAGTTGCGCCAGCTGTACGGCCAGACCGAGAGCAGCGCCTACAACGCGATGCAGTCGCCGGAAGAGGTGCGGCTGCACACCGTGGGCCGGCCGTTGCCCGGCGTGGAGGTGCAGATCAGCCCGGCGGGCGAGATCCTCATCAAGTCCGGCAGCGTCTTCAACGGCTACTTCCAGAACGAGGAAGCCACGCGCGACACGCTGCGCGAAGGCTGGCTGCACACCGGCGACGCCGGCTACGTGGAAAAAGACGGCCACCTGGTGGTGCTGGGCCGGCTGGCGGAAGTGGTGCACACCGCCGCGGGCGAGCGCTACATCCCGAACTACATCGAGAACCGGCTGAAGTTCAGTCCCTTCATCAAGGACGTGGCCGTGCTCGGCAAGGGCCGCGACCGGCTGGCCGCCATGGTGTGCATCGACAAGGAAACGGTCGGCCACTGGGCCGAACTGCGCGGCATCTCGTACATGTCATACGCCGACTTGTCGCAAAAGCCCGAGGTGGTGAAGCTGCTGGCCGACGCGGTGCGACGCGTGAACGCCAACCTGCCCGAGCCGCTGCGGCTGCGCCACTTCGTCAGCCTGCACAAGGAATTCGACGCCGACGACGGCGAGATCACGCGCACCCGCAAGCTGCGGCGCAACGTGGTGGAAGACCGCTACTCGCCGGTGATCGAAGCCATCTACGCGGGCGCGAAGTCGGTGCCGGTGCGCGCGCAGGTGGTGTACGAGAACGGCGAGGTGGGCACGATGGAACGCGAGCTCGCGGTGGCGGAGGTCTGACGATGGACTGGATGTACTTCCTGGAACTGGCCGTCAACGGCGCCCTGGCGGGCCTGATGTACGCGCTGGTGGCCATCGGCATCGTGCTGATCTACAAATCGTCGTCGGTGCCCAACCTGGCGCAGGGCGCGCTGACGATGCTGGGCCCGTACCTGGTGCTGGCGTTCGCGGTGCAGGCCAAGCTGTCGATGTGGCTGGCCATTCCGCTGGCGATGGTGTCCATGTTCGCGGTGGGCCTGGTGATCGAGCGCGTGGCGCTGCGCCGCCTGGCCGGCCAGCCCGTCGTGATGATCCTGATGATGACGCTGGGCATCGACATCTTCCTGCGCGCCACGGCGCTCACGGTGTGGGGCGGCAGCGGGCGCAACATGCCGCTGGGCATCAGCGACGCACCGTTGTTCCTGGGGCCGCTGCTGGTGAACCGCGCCTACGCCATCGGCGCGGGTGTCACGCTGGTGATGTTCGCGCTGTCGATCTTCTTCTTCCGCACGCGCATGGGCACGGTGCTGCGCGCCATCGCCGATGACTACACCGCGTCGTGGTCGGTGGGCATCTCGGTGGAGCGCGGCGTGGCCCTGTCGTGGGCGCTGTCGTCGGTGTGCGCCACCGCCGCGGGCGTGCTGTGGGGATCGGTGCAGACGGTGGACCAGTCGCTGTCGCTGCTGCTGCTCAAGGGCATCACGGTGGGCGTGCTGGGCGGGCTGGACAGCATCGGCGGCGCGCTGCTCGCGGGGCTGCTGCTGGGCATCCTGGAGAACGTCGCTTCCGGTTACCTGGATCCGCTGCTGGGCGGCGGCACGCGCGAGCTGGTGGTGGCCGCGGTGCTGATCCTCACCATCATGGTCCGGCCGCATGGGCTGTTCGGCCGCCAGGACATCGAGAGGATCTGACCGATGCTTTACCGGCGCGCCGGCATCTTCCACACCAGCTACGCGGACGACCGCCGGCTGTTCCCCATCCCGTTCGAGCGCTGGGCGATGCTGGCGTTGCTGGCCATCGCGCTGGCGGCGCCGTTCATGTTCAGCTCGCTCGCGTTGACCAGCTACATCCGTCCGTGGCTGATCTGGTCGGCCGCGGTGCTGGGGCTCAACCTGGTGCTGGGCTGGGCGGGCCAGTTCCACTTCGGCTACGCGGCCATCATGGGCATCGGCGCGTACGCCTCGGTGCACGCCGCGCGTCACGGCGTGCCGTGGGAAATCGCGGTGGTGCTGGGCGGGCTGATGGCCACGGCCGTTGGCGTGGTGTTCGCGTTCGCCGCGCTGCGGGTGAAGGGCCTGTACCTGGCGCTGTCCACGCTGGCGATGCAGTTCGTCATGGACTGGGTCATCTCGCACGTGCCCGCCATCAGCGGCGGCGTGGCGGCCACGCTGCAGGCGCCGCCGATGCGGCTGCTGGGGCAGGTGGTGAAGTCCGAGGCGGGCACCTACTACGTGGTGCTGGCGTGGACGGTGGCGGTGACGCTGTTCATGCTGAACCTGCGCCGCAGCGCGCTGGGCCGCGCGCTGGTGGCCGTGCGCGAGAAGGACTACGCGGCCGCCGTGATCGGCGTGCAGGCGTTCCGCTACAAGCTGGTGGCCTTCGCCGCGTCGGCCTTCATCGGCGGCGTGAGCGGCTCGATGCTGATCTACGGCTTCTACCACGCGGTGACCGCGGAGCAGTTCGCGGTGAACGTGTCCATCGAGGTGCTGGCGATGGTGATCGTCGGCGGCCTGGGCAGCATCATCGGCAGCTTCTTCGGCACCGCGTTCATCCTGCTGCTGCCGGGGCAGATGAACGCGTTCATCGCGTGGGCGGCGCGGTCGATCGGTTTGGACGTCGGCGTGGAAGCATTGGCCCACATCCCGTACATGGTTTACGGCGCCACCATCATCCTGGTGCTGCTGCTGGAGCCCATGGGGCTGGGCAAGCTGTACGGCAACGTGCGCAACTACCTGATGGTCTGGCCGTTCGGCTACGTGAGGAAATAGCCATGGAAGCGACCACCGCCAACGGCAACCTGCTCACGCTGAACAACGTCGAGGTCATCTACGACGGCGTGGCGCTCGCCATCAAGGGCGTTTCGCTGGCCGTGCCTTCGGGCGGCATGGTGGCGCTGCTGGGCGCCAACGGCGCGGGCAAGAGCACCACGCTGAAGGCGATCAGCGGCCTGCTCAAGCCCGAGCGCGGCGAGATCACGCGCGGCGAGCTGCACTTCGACGGCCAGGACATCGAAAGGCTGATGCCGCAGCAGCGCGTGCGCCGCGGCATCGTGCAGGTGCTGGAAGGCCGCCGCGTGTTCGAGCACCTGACGCCCGACGAGAACCTGGTGGCCGCTTCCGCGGTCACGGGCTGCAACCGCGCGGAGGTGGTGCGCCGCCGCGACCGCGTGTACGAGTACTTTCCGCGCCTGCACCAGCGGCGCAGCTCGCAGGCGGGCTTTCTCTCCGGCGGCGAGCAGCAGATGCTGGCCATCGGCCGCGCGCTGATGACGCAGCCGCGCCTCTTGATGCTGGACGAGCCCAGCCTGGGCCTGGCGCCTTTCCTGGTGGCCGAGATCTTCCAGATCGTGCGGCGCATCAACCAGAAAGAAGGCCTGTCGGTGCTGCTGGTGGAACAGAACGCGATGGCGGCGCTGGAGGTGGTGTCGCACGGCTACCTGATGGAGAACGGGCGTGTCGTGATGCACGAAACCGCCGAAGCGATGAAGCGCAACCCCGACATCCAGGAGTTCTACCTCGGTGGCAAGGAAGGCAGGGACTTTCACCAGGTGAAGCACTACAGCAGGCGCAAGCGCTGGCTGAGTTGAACGAGTTCACTACCGCGCGGACGCGAGCGTACTTGGCGACCGGGCGGCACCAACCAGCGTACGCAGGAGACATGCCATGAAGAGAACAGTGCTATCCGTCCTGGCCGGGCTTGCCCTGCTGGCCGGCGGGGCGGCCCACGCACAGGCGCAGAACAGCATCAAGTTCGGCTTGTGCTACGACCTGAGCAAGGCCTACACCTTCGTCACGCCGCAGATCGTGCAGGCGGCCAAGGACTACGCGACGCTGCTGAACGCCAAGGGCGGCATCGAAGGCCACCCGATCGAGATCCTGGTGCAGGACCACGGCAACGAGCCGCAGCGCGGCATCGAGTGCTACGAGAAGCTGAAGCGCGAAGGCGTGATGATGTTCGACTACCTGTCGACGCCCGTCTCGCGCGCCGTGCTGCCGCGCCACATGCAGGACGGCAACGTGATGCTGCAGTCGTTCGTCGGCCGCGGCGACGCGGTGGACGGCGACGTGTTCAAGTGGATCTTCCCCATCGGCCCGACCTACTGGGGCCAGATGGCCAACGACGTGGCCTACATCAAGTCGCAGCACAAGGGCAACCTGAAGGGCGTGAAGGTCGGGTTCATCTATCCCGACTACGCGTTCGGGCAGGAACCCATCCCGGTGCTGAAGACGCTGGCCGCCAAGGAAGGCTTCGACCTGCAGCTGTTCCCCAACCCGATGCCGGGCCGCGACCAGGCCGCGGTGTGGACGCAGATCCGCCGCTTCAACCCCGACTGGGTGATCAGCTGGAACCTGTCGGCCATGCACGTCGTCGCCGCCAAGGAGATGAAGCGCAACGGCATCCCGATGGAAAAGCTCATCGTGGTGAACTGGCTCAACGAGGTGGACATCAACAACATCGGCGCCGCCGAAGCCAAGGGCCTGAAGCGCGGCACCAACGTGGTGGGCGGCAAGGACCACCCGCTGATGCAGCAGATCATCAAGGAGGTCTACGGCGCGGGCAAGGGCGCCGGCGACGCCAAGAACCTGGACGACATCTACTACAACACCGGCCTCGCGATGTATTCGTCGATGTTCGAAGGCGTGCGCCAGGCCATCAAGAAGGGCGGCTGGCCGCTCACGCCGGCCAAGATCAAGGACGGCCTGGAAAGCCTGCGCAACTTCGACGCCAACGGCTTCATCGCGCCGGTGACCGTGACCGCCAAGGACCACGGCGGCGGCGGCAAGACCCGCATCGACATGTGGGACGGCAGCAAGTGGGTCCCGCAGTCCGACTGGACCGCCGCGTACACCGACGTGGTGGACCAGGTGGTGAAGGAGCAGTCGGCGGAGTTCGTGAAGTCCGGGAAGTGACGGATGACGGGCCGCTGCGCGGCCGGATGACACGCCGCTGCGCGGCTCGATGACGGATGAAAGATGTCATTCGTCATCGACGCGGCACAGCCGCGAGGTCATCCGTCATTCGTCATCGTCGTCCCCCTCCGCCCCGTCGATCTTCTGCATGTTCTCCAGCATCTTCAGCAGGTAGTGCACGGCATGGACCATGTCGTTGGTGGAAAAGCCGTCCAGCGCCTGCTCGTAGAAGCCGTGGATCTTGGGCAGCGCCTTGCGCTGCCACACCTGCCGCCCCGCGGTGGTCATGCGGATGAGCCGTGAGCGCCCATCCATCGGGTCGGCCGCGCTTTCCACGCGGCCGTCGCGTTCCAGCCGGCCCACCACGCCGGCCAGGTTCTGGCGGCTGACCATCAGGTAACGGGCCAGCTCGCCCAGCTTCATGCCGGCTCCGGCCTGGGGCCGCGACAGCGCGCCCAGCACCGCCCACTGCTGCGTCGTGAGGCCTTCCTCCTCGATCGCCCGGGTGCCGGTTTTATGCAGCATATTGGCACACTGGTAGAGCCGGAAGAACAGCCGGTTGGCCAGTGCCGCGCGTGCTTCGTCGTTCATCTTTTCCATGGAAGAAACCCTGGTTTCCCGTGTGCCTCCAGCGCTTGCGCGGGTTGCGCTTCGCGTCTAGGATATGTCCACATGTTGTCATATTGACCGCCACGGCGGCAAGGGGTGAAACGATGGGCAGGCTGCGGGGAAAGGTGGCGATTGTCACGGGTGGCGGCGGCGGGATCGGCGGCGCCACGTCGGCGCGGTTCGCGCGCGAAGGCGCGAAGGTCGCGGTGCTGGACCGTAACCTGCAGGCAGCGGAGGCGGTGGCTGCGCGCATCCGCGAAGCCGGGGGCGAAGCGCTGGCACTGGCTTGCGACATCACCGATCGCAAGAGTGTCGATGCGGCGGTGGCCGAAGTGGGCGCCAAGCTCGGTCCCATCGACGTGCTGGTGAACAACGCCGGTTGGGACGTGTTCCTGCCTTTCACCAAGACGCAGCCCGAGCAGTGGGACAAGCTCATCGCCATCAACCTGGTCGGCGCGCTGCACATGCACCACGCCGTCCTGCCGTCGATGGTGGAGCGGCGCGGTGGCCGCATCGTCAACATCGCTTCGGATGCGGCGCGCGTGGGCTCGTCAGGCGAAGCGGTCTACGCGGCTTGCAAGGGCGGCCTGGTCGCTTTCTCCAAGACGCTGGCGCGCGAACACTCGCGGCACGGCATCACCGTCAACGTCGTGTGCCCCGGCCCCACGGACACGGCGCTGTTCGCCGACTACAAGCAGGGGGCGGGCAACCCGGAAAAGCTGGAAGAGGCATTCCGCCGTTCCATTCCGCTAGGCCGCATCGGCCAGCCCGACGACCTGCCGGGCGCCATCCTCTTTTTCGCCAGCGACGATGCCGCCTTCGTGACCGGGCAGGTGCTCAGCGTCTCGGGCGGCCTGACGATGGCCGGCTGACACCCAGACAAGGAGACCAACGAATGGAATTCCAGGACCTGCTCTACGAAGTGCGCAACCGTGTGGCGTGGATCACCATCAACCGCCCGGACAAGATGAACGCTTTCCGCGGCACGACTTGCGACGAGCTGATCCGCGCGCTGAACAAGGCGGGCTACGACCGCGAAGTGGGCTGCATCGTGCTGGCCGGCGCCGGCGACCGCGCGTTCTGCACCGGCGGCGACCAGTCGGCGCACGACGGCAACTACGACGGCCGCGGCACCATCGGCCTGCCGATGGAGGAGCTGCACACCGCCATCCGCGACGTGCCCAAGCCGGTGATCGCGCGCGTGCAGGGCTTCGCCATCGGCGGCGGCAACGTGCTGTGCACGATCTGCGACCTGACCATCTGCTCCGAGAAGGCCATCTTCGGCCAGGTCGGCCCGAAGATGGGCTCGGTCGACCCGGGCTACGGCACCGCCTTCCTGGCGCGCGTCGTGGGCGAGAAGAAGGCGCGCGAGATCTGGTACCTGAACAAGCGCTACTCGGGCCAGGAGGCCGTGGCGATGGGGCTTGCCAACGTCTGCGTGCCGCACGAACAGCTCGATGCGACGGTGCAGGAATGGGCCGAGACGATCTGCGAGCGCAGCCCCACGGCCATCGCCATCGCCAAGCGCAGCTTCAACATGGACACCGCGCACCAGGCGGGCATCGCCGGCATGGGCATGTACGCGCTGAAGCTGTACTACGACACCGAGGAGTCGCGCGAAGGCGTGAAGGCGCTGCAGGAAAAGCGCAAGCCCGACTTCCGCAAGTTCGCGAAGTAAGGCCGTGCGCACTCCTTACCTCGACTCGGCGCTGGAAGCGCTGGGCGACCAGGCCCGGCGCTTCGCCACGGAGCGCGTGGCGCCTGGTTACCAAGAGCGCGATCGCACGCGCGTGCTCGATCGCGGCCTGATGCGCGAGATGGGCGCGCTGGGTTTCATCGCGCCCGAGCTGCCGGAAAGCGTGGGCGGGCAGGGCGCCGGCTGCCTGGCGGCGGGCGTCATCCACGAAGAGATCGCGGCCGCCGACCTGAGCCTGTCGTACGTCAACCTGCTCGCTTCGCTGAATGGGCAGATCCTGGCGGAGCACGGGCAGCCGGAAGTGGCCAAGCCTTGGCTGGACCGGTTGACCAAGGGCGAGGCGCTGTTCGCCATCGCTTTGACGGAGCCGCGCGGCGGGTCCGATGCCGCCAACCTGCGGCTGCGCGTGGAGAAGCAGGGCGACGCCTATGTGATCAATGGCGAGAAGACGTCCATCTCGGCGGCCGACCAGGCCGACGCCATCATCGTGTTCGGACGCACCGGCACGGTGGAAGCGGGTGCGCACGGCGTCACGGCGCTGCTGGTGCCCGGCGACGCGAAAGGCCTGACGCGCAGCCGCTTCGACTGCCATGGCCAGCGCGCCATCGGCCGCGGGTCGCTCTTCTTCGACAACGTGCGCGTGCCCCTCGACCACCGCCTGGGCGAGGAGAACAAGGGCTTCGTGCAGGTGATGCAGGGGTTCGATTTCTCGCGCGCGCTGATCGGGCTGCAGGTGCTGGCGGTGGCGCGCGCCGCGCTGGCGGAAACCTGGAAGTACGTGGCGCAGCGCGAAGCTTTCGGCAAGCCGCTGTCGGCTTTCCAGGGCGTGTCGCATCCGCTGGCGGACCTGGAAACGCAGGTGGAGGCCGCACGCCTGCTTTGCCTGCAGGCGCTGTGGCTGAAGGACCAGGGCCTGCCGCACAGCGCGGAAGCGGCGATGTGCAAGTGGTGGGCGCCCAAGCTGGCGTACGAGACGGTGCACCAGTGCCTGCTGAGCCACGGCCACGGCGGCTACGACCGCGGCGTGATGGAGCAGCGGCTGCGCGACGTGCTGGGCTTCCAGATCGGCGACGGCACGGCGCAGATCATGAAGACCATCGTGGCCCGCGCGCGCGCCGGGCGCAACGCGGTGCCGAACTGATCACCAGTCTTCCTTGACGGCCAGCACCGCGTCGCGCCCCGCGGCGGCGCGGCCCGACAGCCACGCGGTGAGCGTGCCGGCGGCCACCACCGCTGCGCACAATGCGGCCAGCCGCGTCCAGGGCACGAGCAGGTCCATGGTCCAGTGGAAGCTCTGCGGGTTGACCACGTGCACCAGCACCAGGGAAACGGCGAGCCCCAGCCCGAGCCCGGCGAGCGAGCCGACCAACGTCCACGCTGCGCCTTCCGCGGCCACCACGCCGAGGATCTGCCGGCGCGTGAGCCCCAGGTGCGCGAGCAGCCCGAATTCCTTGCGGCGCGCGAGCACTTGCGCGCTGAAGCTCGCCGCCACGCCGAACAGGCCGATGGCGATGGCCACCGCCTGCAGCCAGTAGGTGACGGCGAAGCTGCGGTCGAAGATGCGAAGGGACACCGCGCGGATCTCGCGCGCGGAAGCGAAGTCCAGCAGCGGCGCGGCGGGGCCCGCGGCTTCGCGCAGCGACTGTTGCACGCGCAGCGGATCGGTGCCGGGTGCCAGCCAGAGCTGCAGGTCGTTCATGCGCATGTCGCCGGTCAGGCGCCGGTAGTCGGCCTGGTTCAGGATGACCGCGCCGTTCTGGCGAACGTAGTCGCGCCACACGCCGGCGACGACGAAGCGGCTTTCGGGCTGCTTCGGCAGGCCGAGCGCATCGTCGAGCAGCGGCAGGGCGGCACCGCGGCGCGCGCCGTGCAGGTCCACCATCGCTTCGCTGACGTACACGGGGATGCGGTCCGCGGGAACCGGGGCGAGGGCGCCTACCAGCGGCAATTCGCGCGCGGGGTCGTTGATGGCGCGTGCCAGCAGCGCTATGGAGGGCCGCGCGGGATCGGGCAGCAGCGCGCGCACGCGCTGCGTGGCCGAGCGCCGGATGCCGGGCAGGCGCGAGGCGGCTTCGACGAACGCAGGTTCGAGGAACGCGGTGTCGCCGGCGGCGGTTCCGGCGGCGGCGCGCACGTACAGGTCGGCGGGCAGCAGCACGTCGAGCCAGCGGTCCACCGAGTCGCGGAAGCTGGCGACCATCACCGTGAGCGCGACCGCCAGGCTGAGCGCCGCCACCACGCCGCTGACCGCGACGGCGGCCGTCTCGCGCAGGCGGCGCGCGCGTTCCACCGCCAGCAGCGGCAGCACGCGTGTCGCGGTCCACGGCGCGAGGCGGTCGTACAGCGCGCCGATCACCGGCGGCAACGCCGCCATGCCGCCGACCAGCAGCAAGCCGATGGAAACGTACGCCGCGATCGGCAAACCGAAGATGGGCGGCAATGCAGCCAGCGCACCGGCCGCGACGAGCAGGCCCACCGCCAGCTGCCAGCGCCGGTGGCCGGGCCGCTCGGCACGCAAGCCTTTCAGTGCCTGCGCTGGCGGCAGCCGCTCGGCCTGCTTCGCCGGCACCCAGCCGCCCGCCGCCGAAGCGAAGACGCCCAGCAGGCCATAGCCGATGGCCGCCGGCGCGCTCCACTGCAGCTGCGGCGACACGCCCTCGAAGTAGCCGCCGCCCAGGTCGCCGCGCAGCAGCACCAGGGCGAGTTGCGCGAACGCCGTGCCCAGCGCCACGCCGGCCGCGCTGCCCGCGGCGCCGAGCAGCGCCGATTCGGCGAGCACCAGTTGCCGGCGGCGCGCGGCGTCGAGACCCAGCACGCCGAGCAGCGCGAACTGCTGCGAACGCCGCGCGACGCTCAGCGACAGCACGGAGAACACCAGGAACGCGCCGGTGAACAGCGCGACCAATGCGAGCACCGTGAGATTGACGCGGTAGGCGCGCGAAAGCTGGTTGACGCGCGAGCCCGTGTCCGAAGGATCGGCAGCGACCACGCCGGCGGGCAGGGCGAGCTGGCGCAGCCATTGGGCACGGTCCACGCCGGGCCGCAGCTTGACGTCGATGCGCGAGAGTTCGCCGTCACGGCCGAAGAGGTCCTGCGCCGCGGCGATGTCCATCACGGCCAGGGGCGCGCCGGGCGCGCCGACGTTGCCCGCGGCGTGGACCGGTGCCAGCTTCAGGCCCACTTGCAGTCGAAGGCCGGTCTGACCGAGTTGCTCGCGCGCGGCGGCGTTGAGGAACACCGTGGCGGGCGAGAACAGGGCGAAGCGGTCCGCATCTCGCGCGGGCTGTGGCACGAGCGAGGGCGTGACCGCGGCAGCGGCGAGAGCATCGAGGCCGACCACGCGCAGCGCCACGCGGCGGCCGTCGGCCGTCAAGGCGTTCGTGCCCAGTTCCAGGACCGGGACGGCGAGGGCGACGCCGGGATCGTTCGCCACCCTGCCGAACAGCGCTTCGTCGAAGCCGCCTCGGGTGGCGCGCAGTTCGACGTCCGGCTGGCCGCTGGCAGCGCGCACCGCGAGCGAGAACTCGCTGAGGGCCGAAGCGTTGATCAGGTGCACGGCCAGCGCGAGCGCGACACCGAGCATGACGGCCAGCACCGCCACCGCGTTGCGCCACGGGTGGTGGCGCAGCTCCGGCCAGGAATACGCGCGCAGCAGCGGCAACAGCATGCCGCGATTGTGCGGGCGCGCGCAAGCCGTGCGCTAGGATGAGCCATGACCGTGGACGTGCGCTCACTGGAACTCTCCACTCTCGCGGCGGTGCCGCCGGAAGAACTGCTGGAGCGCGACGGCTGGCTGCTGGCCATCGACGGCGGGACGGTGGGCCGGGCGCACAGCGCGGTGCCGACGAGGCATGACGGCGCGGGCATCGGCGCGGCGGAGATCGAGCGCGAATACGCGTCGCGCGGCCGCCGCGCGGTGTTCCGTGTGCCGATGCTGCCGGCGTTCGACGCTTTGCGAAGCGATCTGGCTTCGCTCGGCTACCGGGCCGAGCAGCCGACGCTCACCATGGCCGGCACACCAGCCGGGTTGCAGTCGCTGCCGTCGCCAGCCGAAGTGGAACTGGGCTCATCGCCCGGCGAAGACTGGGCGCAGGTGTTCCTGGGCGAAGGCTTCGACCCGGTGGACGGCGCCAGCCGGCTGGGCATCCTGAAGCGGGGCAGGCAAAGCGTGTTCGCGGCCGTGCGCGACCAAGGCCGCGTGGTGGCGGTCGGCTCGGCGGGGCTGGCTCACGGCTGGTGCGGCATCCACGGGATGCGCACCTTGCCCGCGTGGCGCGGGCGTGGGTTCGCGGCAGCGATCCTCTCGCGATTGGGCGATGAAGCGCAGGCGCGCGGAATCGACCGCGCTTTCCTGCAGGTCGAAATGAGGAACACGGCACAGCGCCTGTACGGCCGCGCGGGCTTCCAGCCCGTGTGGGTTTACGAGTATTGGCGCCGGGCCTGAGCGCGCGGGCCTCAGGCCATCGCGCCGTGTTCGGCTATCAGCTCCTCCTTGCGCGCTTCCAGCTCGTCGCGCATGGCGACGAGATCCAGCTTGCGGTTGCTGCGGGCCTTGGTGAACATCTCCGAACGCTCTTCCTTGACGTGGTGGTCGATGTATTCGCCCAGCACCTTGACCTTGGCGTCGAACTTCTCGTCCGGCTCGGACTCCGCCTCGATCTGGGCGACGAGGTCCTTGGCGCTCTGGTGCTCGACCTCGGCCTCGTCCAGCATGTCGGTGTCCTTCAGCACCTGGCGCAGCGCGGGGTAGAAGATTTCTTCCTCGATCTGCGCATGCACGGTGAGTTCCAGGCAGATCTGGCGCGCGAGGTCGATCTTCTTTTGCGCGGCGCCGCGGGCGCGCGATTGCGCCAGTTCCTCGTATTCCTTGAACATCTTCTTGACGGCGCGGTGGTCTGCGTCGAGCAGATCGCAGGCGTCCTTCTCGCGATTCGTGGTCATGGGGGCGGCTCCTGTGTGTTGACGCCCCATCTTGAAATCCGCCGGCACGGCAGCCTGTAGGAGAAATGCGCTTGGCTTGCGCCGACCGCGCAGCACGCGCGGCGTCGCCGGATTCGTTGCCGGGGGTGTGCCAGGACTACAGACGGTTCAGCGGCGCACACACGCCGGATGGGGATTCGAACCTGCCTCGTCGGGCGATGCGCGCCTTCGCTCCAGGACGCGTCAAAGGTGCATAGTATTATCATGTTATTCACCTGTTGGAACGAATGGAAGACAAGTCCTCCCGCTTCACGATCCTGATCGACGCCGACAAGAAGAAGGCGTTCGACGAACTGTGCGCTACGCAGGATGTGACGGCTTCCCAGATGATCCGGCAACTGATCCGCGAATACCTGGACCGCCATGGCGTCGACTACGCGCCGGGTCCCCTGCGCACGAAAAAACAACGGAAGAACGCGCGCTGACGGACGGCGCCGCGCGGCTCATCCGTGCGGCTGCCGCGTCCGCATTCGCAAGGCGCGCGTAGCAGGCTTTTCAGATTGAATCCGCACGCCTTCGTGGCAATGCGCGCGCGGCCGGGGTCAATTACAATCTGGTTAACATCCCAGCCGTTGTCCCCATGGAGAACAAGACCGCCCGGCTCACGGTTCTCATCGACCCGGCCAAGAAAGCCGCGTTCGAGAAATTGTGCTATTCGCAGGACATGACGCCCTCGCAGGTGATGCGTCGGCTGATCCGCGATTTCATGGAGCAGCACGCTCCTTCGCCGCAGCCTGCCGCGCGCAAGACACCGGCCCGCAAGCGCAGCTAGCCCAAGCCGGAATTCAAGCGGGCGCGATGCCGTCCGCCGACAGGCGCAGCACGCGGTCCGCGCGCGCGGCCGCCGCGTCGGAGTGCGTCACCAGCACCAGTGCCGCCTGCTGCGAGCGCGTGCGTTCCAGCAGCACATCCATCACCTGACGCGCCGTCGAAGGATCGAGATTGCCCGTGGGCTCGTCCGCCAGCAGCAGTGGAGGCGAGTGCACCAGGGCGCGCGCGATCGCCACGCGCTGCAGCTGCCCGCCGCTCAGTTGCGCGGGCAGGCGATGCCCGAGTCCTTGCAGCCCCACCGCCTGCAACATGGCCTGCACGCGCGCTTCATCCGGCTTGCCCAGAAGCAGCAGCGGGATGGCCACGTTCTGCGCAACGTCCAAATGGGGCAGCACGTGGAAGGCCTGGAACACGAAACCCACGTGCGTGCGGCGCAGCAGCGCGCGGCCGGGTTCGTCCAGCGCCGCGAGGTCATGCCCATCCAGCACGACGCGGCCTTCGTCCCACTCGTCCAGTCCCGCCAGGCAATTGAGCAGCGTGGACTTTCCCACGCCCGATTCGCCGACGATGGCGACGAACTCGCCGCGTTGGACCTGCAGCGACACGTTGCGGAACACGGCCGCGTCGCCGTAGCGCTTGCCCAGGCCCTGGATGTCGAGCAGTGCGCTCATGCGAGCGCCGCCTTCGCGGCTTGCAGCACGCGATCCACGGCGCCGGGTCGATCGCACGCGATCACCGTGCGCTGCATGCCCCGCAGCCACGTGATTTGCCGCTTGGCCAGCTGCCGCGTCGCGAAGATGCCGCGGTCGCGCAATTCGCGCGCGCCCCAGCCTTCGTCCATGGCCTGCCAAGCCTGCCGGTAGCCCACGCTGCGCAAGCTGGGCAGGCCCGGATCGAGATCCCCACGCGCGCGCAACGCCCGCACTTCGTCGAGGAAGCCTTCCGCCAGCATCGCGTCGAACCGCTGCGCGATGCGCTCGTGCAGCCACGCGCGGCCGTCCGGTTCCAGCGACAGCAGCGCCAGCGGCTTCAGGCCTTCCGTGCGGGACGCGCCATGGAATTCGCTCAGCGGCTTGCCCGTCGAGCGGAACACCTCCAGCGCCCGCTGGATGCGCTGCGAATCGTTGGGCGCCAGGCGCGCGGCAGTCACGGGGTCGGCTTTCGCCAGCTCCGCATGCATCGCCGGCCAGCCTTGGGTGCGCGCTTCATCCTCGATGGCCGCGCGCACCGCCGCATCCGCCGCGGGCATCTCGTCCAGTCCCTCGAACAGCGCCTTGAAGTACAGCATCGTGCCGCCCACCAGCAGAGCGACGCGGCCGCGCGCATTGATCTCCGTGACCAGCCGCGCCGCGTCGCGCGCGAACTCCGCCGCGCTGTACGGCTGCGACGGATCGCGGATGTCGATCAGATGGTGGGGCACCGCCGCGCGCTGCGCCGCCGTGGGTTTCGCCGTGCCGATGTCCATGCCGCGGTACACCAGCGCCGAATCCACGCTGACGATCTCGCTGGGGAATGCCCCGGCCAGCGCCATGGCGGCGTCGGTCTTGCCCGAGGCGGTGGGGCCGGCCAGGGCGAGCAGGCGGGGGGCGTTCGGCATCGGCGCCGAGGCTAGCAGAAGGAGAACGTGCTCAGCGCAAGCTGAACAGCTGCCGCACCGCTTCGCGGTAGCGCGCCTGGCCGACGTACATGGTGCTGTGATGCGAGCCGCCATCCACCAGCAGGAACTGCTTCTTGCCGGTAGCGGCATCGAAGAGCCGCTGCGCCAGCTCGCTCTTGATCAGCGTGTCGTTGGCGCCGTGCACCACCAGCAGCGGCGAGCCGATCTTCGCCACCTTGTCGACGGAATCGAAGCGCTGCGTGATCAGCGGGCCGATCGGCAGCCAGCCCCATTTGAACGTGGCCGCCACGTCGGCGATGGAAGTGAAAGTGCCTTCGACGATGGTGCCCTGCTCGTCGTCGACGCTGGCCGCCAGGTCGATGGCGATGGCGCCGCCCACCGAGTGGCCGAACACGTAGCGCGGGTTCTTCGGGTAGTGCTGCGCCAGCCAGGCCCACGCCTGCCGTGCGTCTTCGTAAGCGGTGGCTTCCGAAGGCAGGCCGGGGCTGCTTTTGCCGAAGCCGCGGTAGTCGATGGCCAGCACCGAGAAGCCCATGTCCTGCAGCCGCCGCATGCGGCCGGCCGAGCCCGCCACGTTCCAGCGCGCGCCGTGCAGGTACAGCAGCACCGGCGTGTCGGGCCGCGGCTCGTCGGCGGGCAGCCACAGCGCGTTCAGGCGCGCGTGTTCGCCGGTGACCTTGGAGTCGAAGTCGATCCAGACTTCGTCCATGCCTTCGGCCAGGTCGGCGCTGCTGCCCCAGGCCTGGTCGCTGGGCTGGAAGATCCAGGTGCGCTGCTTCTCGTCGAGCGTGGCGCAGCCCAGGGTGAGGGCGAGGGAGAGGAGGGCGGCGAAGGCGAAAGCGAGACGGCGGGCCATGGGCAGGACTGTGAGTTGCGGCGCGGCGGCCGAGTTCCCCGGCTCAGCGCCCGCGCAGGAACAGCGCGTCCAGCTCGCGCACCGACAGCTGGCGCCACGTGGGCCGGCCATGGTTGCACTGGTCGGAGCGCTCGGTCTCTTCCATCTGCCGCAGCAGCGCGTCCATCTCGGGCAGCGTCAGCTTGCGATTGGCACGCACCGCGCCGTGGCAGGCCATGGTGGCCAGCAGCTCGTTGCGGGCGCGCTGCACCACAGTGCTGGCATCGTGGTGCGACAGCTCATGCAGCACGCTGCGCGCCAGTTCCACCGCATCGCCTTGCGCCAGCGTGGTGGGCACCGCGCGCACGGCCAGCGTCTTGGCCGAGAACGGCTCGATCTCCAGGCCCAGCAGACGCAGCGTGTCGGCGCAGGCTTCGGCGGTGGCCACTTCCTGCGGCGTGGCGGCGAAGGTGGCGGGGATCAGCAGCGGCTGGCTGGCCAGGGCCTGGCCTTCGCCGGTGTCCAGTTGCGACTTCAGGCGCTCGTAGACGATGCGCTCGTGCGCCGCGTGCATGTCGACGATGACCAGGCCGTGCCTGTTCTCGGCGAGGATGAAGATGCCGTGGATCTGGGCGACGGCGCGGCCGAGCGGCCAGTCGTCGTCGGATGCCCCCCCATCCGTTCGGCCTGAGCTTGTCGAAGGTGCTACCCCCGCTTCGACAGGCTCAGCCCGAACGGTTTGGAGCGTACGGAGAGGTGCGGCTGTGTCGAAGCTTGAGGCGGCACCCCACGCTCGCGGCGCATCCTGCGTGCCGACCGCGGGCGAGGGCGCCGCCGACGGCTGCCAAAGTGCCGCCAGATCCGACACCCGATTCCCCGCCGGCTGCGAGAAATCCATCCGCGGCTGCTGCCACGTCGGCATGCGCGGCGCGGCGGGCGCTTCGGCTTCGGGCGCCCCCGCCTCCGCCGCTTGCCCCGCGCGCGGCGCCGCCAGCGCCGCTTCCAGCGCGCGCCGCACCGCCTGGTGCACTTCGCGGCTGTCGCGGAAGCGCACCTCGATCTTGGTCGGGTGCACGTTGACGTCCACGCGCGTGGGGTCGATGTCCACGTACAGCGCGTACACCGGCTGGCGCTGGCCGTGCAGCACGTCTTCGTAGGCGCTGCGCGCGGCGTGCGTCAGCACCTTGTCGCGCACGTAGCGGCCATTGACGTAGGCGAACTGCTGGTCGGCGCGCGAGCGGGCCACGTCGGGCACGCCGGCGCGGCCGCGCACCTGCAGCGGGCCGTGGACATGTTCCACGGCCACGCTCTGTTCGAGGAAGTCGTCACCCAGCACATCGGCCAGGCGCTGGTCCGGCGTGGCCGCGCGCCACTGCTCCGCCAGCTTGCCTTCGTGCCAGATGGCGAAGCCCACGTCGGGCCGCGCCAGCGCGTGGCGGCGCACCGCCTCGATGCAGTGGGCCAGCTCGGTGGCGTCGGTCTTCAGGAATTTGCGGCGGGCGGGCGTGCTGAAGAAGAGTTCTTTCACTTCCACCGTCGTGCCGGTGGCGCGCGCGGCGGGGCGCAGCTCGCCGCTGCGGGCATCGAGCAGGAAAGCGCTGGACTGGCCTTCGGTGCGCGACGCGATGCTGAGTTCGGAGACGGAAGCGATGGCGGCCAGCGCCTCGCCGCGGAAACCCATCGTGGCCACCGATTCCAGGTCGGACAGGCTGCCGATCTTGCTGGTGGCGTGGCGGCGCAGGGCGATGGGCAGTTCCTCGCGCGGGATGCCTTGCCCGTCGTCTTCCACCGACACCAGGCGCACGCCGCCGGCCAGCAACCGCACGGTGACCTGGCGCGCGCCGGCGTCCAGCGCGTTGTCCACCAGCTCGCGCACCACGGAAGCGGGGCGCTCCACCACCTCGCCGGCCGCGATCTGGCTGACCAGCTCGTCGGGCAGTTCCCGGATGGGCCGGCGGTGGTCCGGATGGAGCACTGCGTTCACCCCATCGATTCTAGGGGGCCGGAGATAATCGGCCGCCATATGGAATACCTCGCCTTCCTGGTCGATTTCATCCTGCACGTCGACAAGCACCTCGAAGCTTTCGTCGCCGCCTACGGCACCTGGGTGTACGCACTGCTGTTCCTGATCATCTTCATCGAGACCGGCGTGGTGGTCATGCCGTTCCTGCCCGGCGACTCGCTGCTGTTCGTGGTGGGCGCGATGTGCGGCGTGGGACTGATGGACTACCCGACGTCGGTGGCGCTGCTGTGGGGCGCGGCGGTGCTGGGCAACCAGAGCAACTACACCATCGGCCACTACATCGGGCCGCGCGTGTTCCAGTGGGAGCAGTCGCGCTTCTTCAACCGGCGCGCCTTCGACCAGGCGCACGCGTTCTACGAGAAGTACGGCGGCTTCACCATCGTGGCGGCGCGCTTCATGCCGTTCCTGCGCACCTTCGCGCCCTTCGTGGCCGGCGTGGCGCGCATGACCCGCGCCAAGTTCACCTTCTTCGACGTGGCGGGCGGCGGCCTTTGGGTGGGCGGCATCGTCACGGCCGGCTATTTCTTCGGCGGCATCCCGTGGGTGAAACAGCACCTGGACAAGATCATCTGGGCGATGATCCTGGTCCCCGGCCTCATCGTCATCGCGGGGGCGCTGAAGGCCCGCTTCAAGGGGCAGGCCACGGTCGCCTGACTGGATCCCCGCCTTCGCGGGGATTGACCGCCCCGTGCCGGCTGCGCCCTCACTGGCCGGCGGTCAACTTGTGCACCAGGTCGGCCGTCGTGTTGGCCTTGTACTTGCGCATCAGACGCGCCCGGTAGATCTCCACCGTGCGGTGGCTGATCTGCAGCGCCTTGCCGATCTCCTTGGACGTCATGCCATCCAGCAGGCGCGCGGCCACTTCACGCTCGCGCGCGGTGAGTTCGGCCTTCACGGGCCGCTGCGCGCTCAGGTCCTCGAACGACCAGATGCCGGACTCGTGCGGCGCCTCACGGTTGAGCGCGCGGCCCGTCACGTGGCACCAGAACACCTCGCCGTTGGCGCGCTTCATGATGCGGTCGTCGGCGTAGTGGCCCTTGGCGTTCAGGATGGGCACCATGCGCGCGCCCAGTCTTTCGTATTCCTCCGCGCTGGGATACAGGGTCAGGAACGATTGGCCGATGAGCACTTCGCGCGAGAAGCCGAACATCTCGCACAACTGCCGGTTGCAGTCCACGATGGAACGATTGCGCGAAAGGCACAGCCCGATGGGCGCCAGGTCGAAAGCCAGGCGGTAATCAACGTCCACCGGGCTAACCTTTACGAGAAACTACGTAGCACATTAAGTAGTATCGTAACCGTGTTCCCGGCGGTTCCCGCCGGCGCGTCCTTGCTCGAGGAGACTTCTGGTGAACAAGCTTTATCCCAACGCCGCCGCCGCCCTCGATGGCGTTGTGCGCAACGGCCAGCTGATGGCCGTCGGCGGCTTCGGCCTTTGCGGCATCCCCGAGGCGCTGATCGACGCGCTGCGCGACAGCGGCACGAAGGACCTCACGGTCATTTCGAACAACGCGGGTGTCGACGACTTCGGCCTGGGCAAGCTGCTGGCCACGCGGCAGATCAGGAAGATGATCTCGTCGTACGTCGGCGAGAACAAGGAGTTCGAGCGCCAGTACCTGGCGGGCGAACTGGAGCTTGAATTCACGCCCCAGGGCACGCTGGCCGAGAAGCTGCGCGCCGGCGGCGCGGGCATCCCGGCCTTCTTCACCAAGACCGGCGTCGGCACCGTCGTGGCCGAAGGCAAGGAACTGCGCGAGTTCGACGGCGAAACCTACGTGATGGAACGCTCGCTGGTGCCCGACGTGGCGCTGGTCAAGGCCGCGGTGGCCGACAAGAGCGGCAACCTGCGCTTCAACCTCACCGCGCGCAACTTCAACCCCGCGTGCGCGATGGCCGGCAAGGTCTGCATCGTGGAAGTGGAGAAGATCGTCGAAGTGGGCGAGCTGGCCCCGGACGACATCCACCTGCCCGGCATCTACGTGCACCGCATCGTGCACAACGCCAGGCCCGAAAAGCGCATCGAGAAGCGCACCACCCGCACCGCGTAAGTCCTGCGACAAGCTCAGGACGATCGGAATACAGGAGAAAACCATGCCCTGGACCCAAGACCAGATGGCCGCGCGCGCGGCGCAGGAACTCGAGGACGGCTTCTACGTGAACCTCGGCATCGGCATCCCGACGCTGGTGGCCAACCACACCGGCAGCAAGGAAGTGTGGCTGCAGTCCGAGAACGGCATGCTGGGCATCGGCCCGTTCCCGACGGAAGCCGAAGTCGACGCCGACCTCATCAACGCCGGCAAGCAGACCGTCACCACCATCAAGGGCTCGTCCATCTTCGGCAGCCACGACAGTTTCGCGATGATCCGCGGCGGCAAGATCAACCTCTCCATCCTGGGCGCCATGCAGGTCAGCGAGAAGGGCGACCTGGCCAACTGGATGATCCCCGGCAAGATGGTCAAGGGCATGGGCGGCGCCATGGACCTGGTCGCGGGCGTCAAGCGCGTGATCGTGCTGATGGAACACGTCGCCAAGAAGAAGGACGGCACCGAGGACATGAAGATCCTGCCCTCGTGCACGCTGCCCCTCACCGGCGTGGGCGTGGTCGACCGCATCATCACCGACCTGGGCGTGATGGACGTCACCCCGCAGGGCCTGAAGGTCGTCGAGCTCGCGCCCGGCGTCACCTTCGAGCAGATCCAGTCGAAGTCCGCCGCCAAGCTGCTGCAGTGATGCGCGCGCGAGTGTCCGGGCGCATGCCGCCCCGACACTCGCCGCCACACCGGTAACGTCCCGTCACCCGCCACCGAAAGTGGCTGACACGCGCTGGCTGCTTCGGCCTGCGCTGAGCCAGTCGCTGGCTCTTCACCATCGTCTGCATCGAGGCCGAAATTGCCGCCGGCCGTGGAGTGATGCGATGAAGATCCAACTGGCCATCGTGGCCGCCGCCTGCTGCTGGGCCACCCAGGCCCTGGCTTGCTACACCGTCTACGACCGCAACGATCAGGTCGTCTACAACGCCCAGCTGCCGCCGGTGGACATGAGCCGCCCGCTGCACGAGACGCTGCCGCAGTCTTATCCCGGCGGGCACATGGTGTTCGGCTCCGGCGACGATTGCCCCGTGGTCAATGCGGAACGGCGGCTGCGCACCGCTTCGAAGACGGGCCGCTCGCCGCTGCTGACCGACGCCGCCACCGCCGAGCGCATGGGCCTGCCGCACACGATGATGGCCAACGGCGTGGCCGTGGTGCCGGACCGTCCCGACGACATGCGGCCCGGCGTGGTGCTGGCCGAATCGGGCCTGCCGCCCGCGCAAGCGCCCAATACCACCATGATGGGCGCGGGCCCGGCACGCAACCCGGCGCAGGCGATGGGCGCGGGTCCCGCGCGGCCCGGGCAGGTGATCACCGAGATGCACAACCCGCCGATGACGGCGGTGCAGCCGGCGCAGCGCCAGCAGCAGCCGGTCAACCGCTCGCGCTGAGCGCCGCCGGCCTCGCCGGCCGGAACACCAGCACCAGGCCGCCCGCGATGGCGGCCATGCCTGCCATCGCCAGCGGCGCCAGCCGGTGGCCGAACACCAGCCAGTCCAGCACCGCGGTGCCCGCGGGCACCAGGTAGAACAGGCTGGTGACGTTCACCAGGTCGCCCGACCGGATCAGGCGATAGAGCAGCAGCGTCGCCCCCACCGAGATCACCAGGCCCAGCCACAGCACGCACACCACCAGATTCGTGTCCCAGGCGACATGCACCGGCTGCCACGGCAGGAACGCGGCGCACATCGACAGGCTCACGGCGTACTGCACCGGCAGCACGTCCAGCGGTGCTTGCTGCAGCCGCTTCTGCAGGATGGAACCCGCAGTCACGCACGCCAGCGCGGCGAGCGCGAACGCGATGCCCGCGGCCGGCATGCGCGACAGCACCAGGCTGTCGTACACCACCAGCACCAGGCCGCCGAGCGAAAGCGCCAGCCCCGCGAGCCTGCGCAGCGGAAAGCCGCGCTCCACCCACAGCAGCGTCAGCACCGGCTGCACGCCCAGCGTGGTGGCCAGCACGCCGGGCGTGAGGCCCGCGTCCAGCGCCAGCAGGTAGGCGATGGAGTAGCCACCGATCATCAGTGCGCCGGCGCCGGCCGCGAGCGGTGCCGTGCCCGGGGCGGGTCGCAAGCGGCCGCGCGCCAGGCCCAGCGCGACGAGCACGGCGAAAGCGAGGGCGAAACGAAGCGAGAGAAAGGCGAAGGGGCTGGCGGAAGCCAGCCCAGCCTTGGCGAAGAGAGCGCCGCTGCTCCACAGCAGGACGAACCACGCCGTGGGACCGAAAGCGGTCCGGGCCATCGAGGCCAGTTTCATGGAGACACCTGTCGAAATCGGGAATGAACGCGGTGCTCCCGCGCGTGCACGCCGCCGGCGTGGCCGGGTCAGGCGGGAGCTACGGGTTGCCGACGAGAGTCAGCGCAGCGCGGCCGCCGGGGGAGGCGGGGCGCCGGCACCGCGCGAAGGAGGCGCGATGGACAGGTGACGGGCGTTCATGCGTCAAATGATACGCGGCTAGAACTTGCGGCTCACGAACTTCGACCCTGCTTCCCCGAACCGCCACGGCACGTCGATCGCCTTCGTGATGCCGATGCGCGGTCCCTCCACCACGTGCACCGCATGCGCCGCGGCCAGCACCTTGAACGGCTTGCGGTCCAGCCGGTGGCCGTTCAGGTCGTGCGTGATGCCCAGCGCCTGGCCCACGCGCCCCGGCCCCGAGCACAGCAGCCGCGCGTCGTGCACGCCGCGCCTCTCGCGCATGGTGTCCAGCCCGTGCGTGGGTTCGATGGCGCGGATCAGCACCCCGGCACCGTGGCCTTCCTCGCGGCAGACGAAATTCAGGCACCAGTGGATGCCGTACGAGCGGTACACGTACGCGCGTCCCGGCGGGCCGAACATCGACGCGTTGCGCGGCGTCAGCCCCGAGAAGGTGTGCGAAGCAGGGTCGTAGCGGTCGTACGCCTCCGTCTCCACGATGCGGCCGCCCACGCCATCCACCAGCAGCGTGCAGCCGATGAGCGCGTGCGCGACCACGTGCGAATCGCCTTCGAAGTCGGCGGGAACCAGCGGCCGGGTCATCCGAACGTTTTCTCCAGCCGGCGGATGCGTTGCCACAGCTGCGCGGGGGTGACCGTGGCGATCTGCATGGCGCGCATGCATTCGTCCAGGCGGTGCGTCCGATCGCGCAGCATCGCGATGGCTTTGGTGACCGAGGCGGCGGCATCGGTGTAGCCATACGCCCGCTCGGCCTTCGCGCGCGCCTGGCGCAGCAGCGCCGCAGGGGCCTGCATCATCGCGAGGTCGATCAGGTCGCGGCTGAACACCGCGTCGTCGCGCCAGCGGTCGGCGTTGGCCAGCAGCTTCTCGGCGGCCAGGTCCAGCGGCGTGAGGGTGGCGATGCCGCAGACCGCGTCGGCAGTTCCCGGTGCGTCGAGTTCGATGCGGCCTTCGTGGACGATCTCGAACTTGATCGTGCTGGCGCCGCCGCGCACCAGCGTGCGGATGCCGTAGCGATCGGCCACGACGTCGCGCGCGAGTTCCAGCGACAAGCCTTCGCGCACCAGCGGCGCCAGGCCCGCGGGGCTGTCCAGCAACTTGCGCAGCTGCCCGTAAGAAGGCCCGTCCGCCACCAGGAAGTCGATGTCCACCGACTCGCGGTACTCGCCGTAGCGCAGCGCCATCGCCGTGCCGCCGCCGAACCAGCAGCGGTGCTGCGCCAGCACCTGCGGCGACAGCGCCTGCAGCACGAGCGCCACGTCGCGGTGGTGCGCGCGCTCAAACAAGCGGGCGTCCCCCGCCGATGGTGGTGGCCAGCGCGTTGACCAGCGCGATCTCTTTCATCGTGAGCGACTGGCCATCCACGTGGCGCCAGTTGCGCTCGTACAGCGACAGCGCTTCCTGCGGCGTGAGTTCCTCCACGCCGGGCAACTGCCACGCCAGCTGCTTCAGCTGCGGGTAGTCGGCCAGCCTGATCCTGTCGGGCAGCGGCTGCGCGGCGGGCTGCGCCGGGTCGGCCAGCGAAAGCTCCAGGCCCAGTGCCTGCGCGGCGGCGAGCCAGGCGCCGACCGTGACGCTGGTCTCGCCTTTTTCGATGCGGTGCAGGGTGACGCGCGACATGCCCGCCGCTTCTGCCGCCGCGGCGGCGGTCACCTGCTGCCGCTTGCGGGCCTGGCGCAGCTGTTCACCCAGCTGCGCCAGGTGCTGGGCAGCCGGTTCAGGCAGAGGTGGGGCGGCGGCTGGCATTGCTTCTCATTTTGTTCATTTTCATTGAAATGTCAATAATGAGAAACTCTTTTGTGCCAACCCAGGACGGGCATGCGCAAGGCCAAAAAAGAATGCCACACGCACCGGCTGCGTGCCGGGGCGCGTGGCGAAGTGGAAATGGCAAAGCCCGGACGCGGTTTTTTGCCTCGTGCGGAGAAAGCAGTTTACTGTATAAATGATCAGTATTTCGCCGCTTCCCCCAATCCTCCTTCCTCCACCTCCATGCAGCCCGCTGCAGAGCTTTGCGTCCCCCACGTCTGGCGCGTCACCGACCTCGCCGGCGAGGAAGCGGCGCGGCCCAGCGGCCATGCGGCGCTGGACGAGCAGTTGCCCGGCGGCGGCTGGCCGCACGGCAGCCTGATCGAGCTGCTGCAGGTGCGGCCCGAAGCGCATGTGTGGCAGCTGGTGTTGCCCGCGCTGTCCTCCGCTTGCGCGGACAAGCCCGGCCCCATCGCGCTGGTGGGTGCGCCGCATCCGCCGTTCGGTCCCGCGCTGGCCGCGCAAGGCCTGGCCGCCGACCGCCTGCTGTGGATCCGCACCGACGTTGCCGCCGCGCGCCTGTGGGCGGCCGAGCAGGCGCTGCGCTGTGCCGACGTGGTGGGCGTGCTGGCCTGGCTGCCGCAGGTGCGCTCGCAGGAACTGCGCCGCCTGCACCTGGCGGCACGCAAGCACGGCAAGCTGCTGTTCGTGGTGCGCGGCACTGCGGCCGCGCGACAGGCCAGCCCCGCGCCGCTGCGCCTGCTGGTGGAAGGCGTCGAGGAGATGCAGGTGCGCATCGTCAAGCGCAAGGGGCCGCCGGTGGACCACGCCATCGTGCTGCCCGCCGCGCCCGAGCGCCTTCGCGCGCTGCTGGAAGCGCGCCGCCGTTCGCCGCAGGCGCAGCCCGCGGCCGTTCCCGCCACCCCCGAAAGGAGATCGCATGTACTGGATCGCCTTGTCACCGAAACTTGAAACCGATTCCCTCGCCTGGACCTGGTGGGCCCTGCGCTTCACGCCCCGCGTGGCGTGGGTGGAAGGCGCGCTGCTGCTGGAGGTGTCCGCCAGCCTGCGCCTCTTCGGCGGCAAGCGCGGCCTGCTGCAGCTGCTGCTGAAGTCCCGCGAAGACCTGCCCTTCGCCGCTTGGGCCGTGGGGCCCACTTCGCTCGTCGCCTTGGCGCTTCTTCGCTGCAAGCAGCAGTCGCTGCCCGTGCCGAAAGACTTGCCCGACGCGCTGCCGCTGGAACTGCTCACCGCCGCGCAGCCGCACGTGCCCTTGCTGGAGCGCACCGGCATCCGCACCTGGGGCCAGCTGCGCGCGCTGCCGCGGGGCGGTGTCGCGCGCCGATTCGGCGCGCCGTTGGTGGCAGCGCTCGATGCGGCCTGGGGCCAGCGCCCCGAGCAGTACCGCTGGGAAACGTTGCCCGACGGATTCGACTTGAACGTCGAACTGGTGTCGCTGGCCACGGCCGCGCCCGAGCTGATGCTGGCCGCCGGCCACCTGCTGCGCCTGCTGCAGCACTGGCTGCAGGCGCGCAACCGCGGCGTGCTGGCGCTGGAACTGGAATGGACGCTGGACCTGCGCCGGCTGAACGGCGTGATGCTTCCATCGAAAGAGCAATTGCCGGTGCGCACCGCGCAGCCCACGCAGGACATGGCGCACCTGCGGCGCTTGGTCAGCGAGCACCTGGACCGCGCCACGCTGGCCGCGCCCGCCAACCACCTGCGCCTGCGCTCGCTGGACACCGTGCCCTGGGGCGGCGCCACCACCAGCCTGCTGCCGCAGGACCGAGTGGAAGGCGAGAGGCTGCATGAATTCGTGGAGCGCCTGTCGGTGCGGCTGGGCGAAGACAGCATCGTGGTGCCGTGCGCGCACGAGGACCACCGCCCCGAATGCCGGCAGCACTGGGCGCCCGCGCGCGGCCATGAAGCCACGCCCGCCGCCGGCAGCGACGCGCTCTATCCCACCTGGCTGCTGCCCGCACCGCTGAAGCTGCGCATGCAGGGCGAGACGCCGTGCTTCGGCGGCCCGCTGCGCCGCCTGGCGCGCATGTACCGCGTGGAAACCTCATGGTGGGAAGAGGCCGGCCCCAGCCTGCGCGACTACTTCATCGCGCGCAGCCCGCAGGCGGGGCTGGTGTGGATCTACCGCGAGCGGCCGCCCTCCATGGCGCAGGAGCTGGAGAAGAACCAGTTCGACTGGTACCTGCAGGGCCTGTATGCCTGAGCAATCCCTCAAGTCCAAGCCGTTCCTGGACGAAGAGCAGCTGCCGCCCATCCTCGGGAAAGGCCCCGACCTGCTGCCCCGGTATGCGGAACTGCATTGCCTGTCGAACTTCAGCTTCCAGCGCGGCGCTTCCCACCCGCAGGAACTGGTGCGGCGGGCCTACGACCTGGGCTACGAAGTGCTGGCGATCACCGACGAATGCTCGGTGGCCGGCGTGGTGCGGGCCTGGTCGGGGTGGAACGACTACCGCGCTTTCATCGACAAGCTGGAAGAGTACTTCCCCGGCCAGCCGCGCAAGCGCGACTTCAGGCTGCTGTACGGCGCCGAGTTCGATTTCGGCGACGCGCGGCTGGTGGCGCTGGCGCGCGACCTGGAAGGGTGGGGCGGCCTGTGCGAATTCATCAGCGCCGCCCGCATGACCACGGTGAAGGGCAGCTACGACGTCGGCTGGGACCGCAGCGACCTGCGCCTGCTGCAAGGCTGCGAGGTGCTGTACGTCCCGCCGCGCGAAGAGGGCCGGCGCATCGGCCTCGAAGCCACCGTGCAGCGGCTGGCGCAACTGCGCCGCCTGTACCGGGAAGGCTTGTGGATCGCCGTCCACCTGCCGCACCTGATGGACGACGACCTGTGGCTGGCCGACCTTCGCGAAGCCGGCCGGCGCGCCGATGTGCCGCTGGTGGCCGCCGGCAACGTGCACATGCACGCGCGCTCGCGCAAGCGGTTGCAGGACGTGGTCACCGCGGTGAGCCTGGGCAAGCGAGTGGACGACTGCGGCCTGGCCTTGCAGGCCAATTCGGAGAAGCACCTGCGCCACCGCAAGCGCCTGGCCGAGATCCACCCGCGCGAGCTGCTGGACAACACCCTGGAAGTGGCGCGGCGCTGCACGTTCAGGCTGGAGGAAGTGCGCTACCACTACCCGCTGGACGTCCTGGAACGCGGCATGACGCCCACCCAGCAGCTGCGCCAGCTCACCTACGAAGGCGCGGCCCGACGCTGGCCGAAGGGCATCCCGGAGAAGGTGCACGAGCTGCTGGAAAAGGAGCTGCCCCTCATCGAGGAGTGCGAATACGAGATGTTCTTCCTCACCGTGTACGACATCGTGAAGTTCGCGCGATCGAAGGACATCCTCTGCCAGGGTCGCGGCTCGGCGGCCAACTCGGTCGTGTGCTATTGCCTGGGCATCACCGCGATGGACCCGACGATCTGCGAGCCGCTGCTGGAGCGCTTCATCAGCAAGGACCGCCGCAACGAGCCGCCCGACATCGACGTGGATTTCGAGCACGAGCGGCGCGAGGCCGTGATCCAGTACGTCTACGGCAAGTACGGCCGGCACCGCGCCGCCATCGCGGCCGTGGTCATCACCTACCGCACGCGCAGCGCCATCCGCGACGTGGGCAAGGCATTGGGCATCGACGAAAAACTGGTGGACGCCTTCGCCAAGGACCACTACTGGTTCGACGACGAGCTGGCCGCGGACAAGCTCGGCGAGATGGCCGCGCAACTGGGGGTGCCGCTGGCCGCGCACCGCGCGCGCCTGTGGCTGGAACTGACGCAGCAGCTTCGCGGCTTCCCGCGCCACCTGTCGCAGCACGTGGGCGGCTTCGTCCTCACCCAGACGCGGCTGACCCGGCTGGTGCCGGTGGAAAACGCGAGCATGAAGGACCGCTCGGTCATCCAGTGGGACAAGGACGACCTGGAAGACCTGGGCCTGATGAAGGTGGACGTGCTGGCGCTGGGCATGCTCACCGTCATCCGGCGGTGCATCGACCTGGTGTCGCTGCGGCGGGGGACGCCGTTCACTCGCTACGACGTTTCCAAGGAAGACCCGGCCACCTACGACATGGTCTGCCGGGCCGACACCGTGGGCGTGTTCCAGATCGAGAGCCGGGCGCAGATGTCGATGCTGCCGCGGCTGCGGCCGCGCAAGTTCTACGACCTGGTCGTGGAAGTCGCCATCGTGCGGCCCGGGCCCATCACCGGCGGCATGGTGCATCCCTACCTCAAGGCGCGGGAGCGCGAGAGAAAGGAACTGGAGATCGTCTACGAGCGCTCGAAATACGAGAAGACCGGTACGCCGCGGCTGCAGAAGGCGCTGGAGCGCACCTTGGGCATCCCGATCTTCCAGGAGCAGGTGATGGCGATCTCCATGCTGTGCGCGGGGTTCTCGGGAGAAGAGGCCGATGGCTTGCGCCGCGCGATGGCGGCCTGGAAACGCAAAGGCGATGTGGGCCGTTACGAAGATCGCCTGAAAGGCGGCATGCGCGTCAATGGCTACAGCGACGAATTCGCCAACCGCATCTTCGAGCAGATCAAGGGTTTCGGCGACTACGGCTTCCCCGAAAGCCACGCCTACAGCTTCGCGCTGCTGGCGTACGAAAGCAGCTGGCTCAAGTGCCACGAGCCCGCGTGTTTCCTGGCCGCGATGCTGAACTCTCAGCCCATGGGCTTCTACGGACCTTCGCAGCTGATCCAGGACGCCAAGCGGCACGGCGTGCGCGTGCTGCCGCCCGACGTGTCGTTCAGCGACTGGGACAGCACGCTGGAAGGCGACATGGCCGAACCGGCGGTGCGGCTGGGCTTGCGGCTGGTGGGCGGATTGAAAGAGGTGGCCGCGCGCCGCATCTCCGAAGCCCGCTCGGGGCGTGGCCCCTTCGCCGACACCGAAGACCTGGCGCTGCGCGCGAGCCTGGACGTGCAGGACCAGTCCGCGCTGGCGGCGGGCGATGCCTTGCTGTCGCTGGCCGGCCACCGCCGCCAGCAGGTGTGGGAAGCCGCGGGCCGGCACCGCGCGCCGGAGCTGATGGCGCAGGCGCCCATCCAGGAAGCGCCGATCGAACTGGCGCCCGCGCACGAAAGCGAAGAGGTCGTGTTCGACTATGAGTCACTGGGGCTGACGCTGCGCCGTCACCCGCTGGAGCTGCTGCGGCCGAAGCTGTCGAAGCGCGCTTTCCTCAATGCACGCCAGCTGGGCGAGCTGCCCGCCGGCCGCGAAGTGTCGGCCTGCGGCATGGTCACCGTGCGGCAGCAGCCCGGCACGGCCAAGGGCACCGTCTTCGTCACGCTGGAAGACGAGACCGGGCCGGTGAACGTCATCGTGTGGCGCGGCGTGCGGGAAGAGCAGCGCGAGCAGTTGCTGCACGCGCGCCTGCTGGCCGTGCACGGCACCTGGCAGCGCGACGACAGCGGCCAGGTGTGTCACCTGATCGCCAGGCAGCTGGAAGACCTGACGCCGCTGCTGGGGCGTTTGGGGCGCGACAACCGCAGCCGGGACTTCCATTGAGACGCCCCGCGCTGTCGCGCAAGCTGCTCATCGCACTGCGCCCCGGCCGGGCGAGCCGCGATGCCATCCAGGCTTGCCAGGACCAATGGACCTGGCCGGAAGGAACCTGGGTCACGCCGCCGTACTGCCTGCACTTGACCCTGGCTTGCTGCCACGCGACCCGCGAAGCGGAAGAGGTGCTGCATGCCGCGCTGGCGGGCGTGCCCTTCCAGCCTTTCCGGTTGCGCCTGCACGAGGTGGCGGCCTGGCGCGGCAAGCGCTGGCCCGCGGTGTTCCTTGCGCAACCGAACCACGGCCTCGACCAGCTGCGCCACGACGTCCGCCATGCGTTGCTGCTGGCCGGCTTCCCGGTGTGGCGCGAAAAGGCTTCGTGGCGGCCCCACGTCACGCTGGGCTACGACGCGCGCGGCGCGCGTTGCAGCGCTGCGCCGCCAACGGTCGACTGGCCGGTGCGCGAGTTCTTCCTGATCCATTCCCACGATGGCCTGCACGACGTGCTGCACCGGTATGCCACCGCGCCCGGCGGCCTCATCCTGCCCAGCCAGGCGCCGCACCGGACGGAGTCGTTCATCAGCGCTTCCGCGTTGCAGCGCCTGCAGGGCGCCCGATGGGCCCAGCCCGATCTCTTCCGCTGACCTCTGCGCTCGCGCTCCTGTCCGACACCGCGCGACCGCGACCTTGCCCACCATCGTCGGCAAGGACACATCCATGCTCGAACACCTGCCCGAAGCGCTGGGCCACGCGCTGCGCGACCGTCGCGCCGGCCTGGACAAGCTCGTCTTCAACCGCTGCGGCATGCGCGCGGGGCTGGGCATGGTGCAGGTCAGCAGCCTGGCTTTCGCCGACCACGCACCCATCCCCGAGCGCTACACGGCCGATGGCGAAGGCCTGTCGCCGCCGCTGGAATGGCACGGCCTGCCTTCGGGCGCGGCCAGCCTGCTGCTCATCGTCGAGGACGCCGACGCGCCCACGGCCGAGCCGCTGGTGCACGCCATCGTGGTGGACCTCCCGCCGCGGGACGGCTCGCTGCACGAAGGCGCGCTGGCCAGCCCCGGCCACGAAGGCGACGACGTGCACGCCGGCCGCAACTCGTACTTCCGCGCCGGCTGGATTCCGCCTGACCCGCCGCGCGGGCACGGGCAGCACCGCTACGCGTTCCAGCTGTTCGCGCTGGGCGAAGGCGAGGCGTTCAGCGGGAAGCCCACGCGCGGCGAAGTGCTGAAGGCCATCCAGGAAAGGGGCATGGCGGGTGGCCTGCTCGTCGGCACCTACGAGCGGCCGGATGGCAGCATCAAGGACGAGCAGAGGCAGGCCGCCGCGGCGCGCGTAGTGCAGTAACGCCATCGCCACCGCGCGGCTGCGCGGCGACAATCACTCGCGGCCGCGCAGCGCGGGCCGGGAGACGAGCATGGACATGGAACTGGCGGGCCGGCATGTGCTGGTCACCGGCGGCGGTCGCGGCATCGGCCTGGCGTGCGTGCGCGCCTTCCTGCGCGAAGGCGCGAAAGTCAGCCTGGTGGCGCGCCGCGCCGACAGCGTGGCCACCGCGCTGGCCGCGTTGCGCGGCGAAAGCCTGGAAGCGGCCGGCTACGACGCCGAACTGACCGACCCGCAGACGGCCGTGGCGATGCTGGACATGGCCGAGCGCAAGGGCGGCCCGGTCGACGTGCTGGTGAACAGCGCGGGCGCGGCGCGCCGCACGCCGTTCACCGAGCTGCAGCCGCAGGACTGGCACGACGCGATGCGCGCCAAGTTCTTCACCTACGTGCACGTGATGGACCCGATGGCGAAGCGCATGGGTGCGCGTGGCGCGGGCGCCATCGTCAACGTCATCGGCATGGGCGGCAAGACCGCGCGCACCACGCACCTGCCCGGCGGCGCGGCCAACGCGGCGCTGATGCTGGCCACCGCCGGCCTGGCCGCCGCGTGGGGATCGAAAGGCGTGCGCGTGAACGCGGTGAACCCCGGCGCCACGCAGACCGAGCGTCTGCTGGAAGGCGTGGCCGCGGAGGCGCGGCAGAAAGGCGTGTCGCGCGAAGAGGCGCTGCGCGGCGCGGGCGACGGCATCCCGCTGGGACGCGTGGCGCTGCCCGAGGAGATCGCGGATGCGGTGGTGTACCTGGCTTCGGCGCGCGCCAGTTACGTGAACGGGGCGATCCTGTCGATGGAT
Organism: Ramlibacter humi; assembly: GCF_004681975.1. GTDB lineage: Bacteria > Pseudomonadota > Gammaproteobacteria > Burkholderiales > Burkholderiaceae_C > Ramlibacter > Ramlibacter humi. The sequence continues at coordinate 1,378,778 of NZ_SMLK01000001.1, read as the reverse complement.
GGGGGGATGGCGGCCATCGTGGTGTGAGCCGAGAGCGCGCCGCTCACTTCACTCGGCCTTGCCACTGTTGTCAGTTGAAGCCGCGATGGCTTCGACTTCCAGCATCAGGTCCGGCCTCACCAGGCCAGAGATCAGCTGGGTCGTCCAGCACGGAACGTGGGTGCCGAACACCTCGTCGAGCACCGCAGCCCCTCGGCTGCGAGCGTCTTCCCCGGACGGGCGGTGCGCGGCGACGGCCAGCAAGTTGCACTTGACGATATCGCGCACCGTCATGCCCGCGGCCTCGACGTTCAACACCACATTGCGCAAGGCGTGGTGAAGCTGCTCGAAATAGTCGTTGGGCACCGTCCCGTCCGGCGTGCAACCGATTTGTCCCGAAACCAGGACCGTCCGCGCGTTCGCCGGAATCTCCACGGAATGGGAATACCGCCCGATGGGGCTGGCGACGGAGGCCGGGTTGCGGAAAGTATTCATCCGTGCATTCCAGGAGCGGGACTGGCCGAAGCCGCTTCTCGGTTTCAGTCCTGACTGCCATTGCGGCAGATGGAGCGGGCGATGGGAATCGAACCCACGTCTTGAGCTTGGGAAGCTCAGGTCCTGCCATTGAACGACGCCCGCGGGTGAGTGGCGGATTCTACGTGGGATTGACCGGCCAGTCGCCGTGAGCTTCCGTAGAATCGCGCCCGCGCATCGCAGCCACTTGGCTGCCGCGCGCAATCCGCTGGGGGTGTTGGCGCGACCGCAAGGCGCGCGCCGGCTGAGAGAGTCCCTTTGAACCTGATTGAGGTAATCCTCGCGCAGGGAAGCACGTTCCAGGCTGTGCCGGCTTTCTCGCTCGTGCCGGCGCGAGTGCCTCGAACGTTCGCCGACCTGCCATCTGCATGAGTTGCACATGGCACATCCATCGTTCTCGCGTTTGCGTCGTTTCCGCCGGTCGTTCCTGGCGCTGTCGCTTCTGGCCTGCGGCACGGCCTGGGCGCAGCAGGCGCCGCCCGCCGCCGGCAGCCCGGCTGGCCGCCACATGATCGCGGAGATCCAGGTCATCCCGCGGCCGGCCGGCACGGCCGGCGACCGCTACAAGCATGTCGACGCCGCCATCGCCGTCATCCAGGCGTCCGGCCTTCACTACGAGGTGCACGGCATGGGGACGGTCGTGGAAGGCCCACCCGAGAAGGTCTGGCCGCTGCTGCAAGCCGTGCACCATGCCACCCTGGAATCGGGAGCCGAGCGCACGCTGAGCATCATCAAGGTGTCCAGCGCGGCCGAGCCCGGCGGGCCGCGCATCGACGACCTCACCCGAAAGTTCCGGAAGTGAGATGACCACGGGCGTCCACTGCCGCTGCGCCAGCGGCGCACCGGCAGTGGACGCACATTGCGCCTAGTGCGCGCGCAGTGGAGCCGCGTTCCGCCGGCCAGACATGCGCTCCGCCCGCACCGCCAACCCAAACACCCCGAACCCCGCGATTGCCAGTAACGCGCCCACCCACCCGGTGGACGTCCAGCCCAGCCCCGCACTGATCGCCACACCCCCCAGCCACGCCCCCAGCGCATTCGCCAGGTTGAACGCCGAGTGATTCAACGCCGCCGCCAGCGTCTGCGCCTCCCCCGCGACATCCATCAACCGGATCTGCAGTGCCGGCCCGATCGCGACGATGGTCCCGATCAGGAACGTGCCCGCCGCCGCAGTGGCCACGTGCTGCGCCGCGAGCGAGAACCCGCCCAGCACCACCACCGCCCACAGCAGCAACCCGCCGATGGTGCGCATCAGCGAGCGGTCGGCCAGGCGCGCGCCGACCAGGTTGCCTGCGACCATGCCGCTGCCGAAGAGGGCCAGCACGAGAGGCACTTGCGCCAGCGGCAGGCCGGCCACTTCGGTCAGCGTCGGCTTGATGTAGCTGAACACGCAGAACATGCCGCCGAAGCCGATGGCGCCGATGCCCAGCGTCAGCCACACGTGCTTGTTGCGCAGCGCCTGCAGTTCGCGCCAGGGGCTGGCGCCCGGCGCGGCGGGGATGTGCGGCGCGGCGCGCAGGAACCGCGTGTCGCGGGACGAAGGGGAAGCGGGCAGGCAGCCGCCAACGGCAAGGCCTTGCTCCGGCTGGAGCCTGGGAGTGGTCATTCGCGGATGGATGCGCCGCAGGAGGGCGGCGAAGGCAGGGGACCCGTCAGTCCCGGAAGAGGGTGAACCTTATCACCGCGTGTGCTTTCCTGCGGGCGTGGGGGCTCTCCGCCGCCCATACGCAATCCATCGTATTGGTGCGTGCCGACTCCCCGCCCCACGATGCGCCTTCGGCCCAGCCACGGGCCGCCAACTCAAGGAGTAATGCCATGGCCCTGGACGAGTCGAAACTCAATGCTTTCATGGACAACTTCGTGCACGACGTGGGCGCGATGATGCACGCGGCCACCGTCGTGGTGGGCGACCAGCTCGGCCTGTACAAGGCGATGGCGGAAGGCCCCGCCACGCCGCGCGAACTGGCGCAGAAGACCGAGACGGACGAGCGCTACCTGCGCGAATGGCTGTCGGCGCAGGCGGCCAGCGGGTACGTCAGCTACGAAGCCGCCAGCGGCCGCTTCTTCCTCACCGAGGAGCAGGCTTTCGCGCTGGCGGAGGAGGGCAGCCCGGCGTTCATCCCGGGCGCCTTCCAGATCGGCGTGGCGCAGTTCAAGGCCATTCCCAAGATGGTGCAGGCGCTGCGCACGGGCCTGGGCGTCGGCTGGCATGAGCACGATCCTTCGCTGTTCAACGGCACGGAGCGGTTCTTTCGGCCCGGCTACGCGGCCCACCTGGTCGGCGAATGGCTGCCGGCGCTGAGCGGCGTGGTCGACAAGCTGAAGGCCGGCGGCAAGGTGGCCGACGTCGGCTGCGGCCACGGCGCTTCGACGACGCTGATGGCCAAGGCTTTCCCGAAAGCCACGTTCACCGGCTTCGACTACCACTCGCCTTCCATCGACCGCGCCGCCAAGGTGGCCGAGGGTGAAGGGCTGTCCACGGACCGCATCAACTTCCAGGTGGCCACCGCGCAGGACTACCCGGGCCGCGACTACGACCTGGTGGCGTTCTTCGACTGCCTGCACGACATGGGCGACCCCGTGGGCGCCGCGCGCCACGTGAAGGAAACGCTCAAGCCCGGCGGCAGCTGGATGATCGTGGAGCCGTTCGCCAACGACAACCTCGAAGACAACATCAATCCGGTGGGCCGCGTGTACTACTCGGCATCCACCTTCATCTGCACGCCGGCTTCGCGCTCGCAGGCGGTGGGCCTGTGCCTGGGCGCGCAGGCGGGCGAGAAGAAGCTGCGCGAAGTGGTGCAGCAGGGCGGGTTCAGCGACCTGCGCCGCGCGGCGCAGACGCCGTTCAACCTGATCTTCGAAGCGCGCGCCTGAGCAGGGCGGTCAGGCCGCCTGTTGCTGCTTGGGCGCTTCGACAGGCGGCGTGCCTTCGTGGATGCACGTGGCCAGCATCTTGCGCAGCTCGGGCGTGTCTTCGTGCCCATGCACCGTCTTCGCGTGCTGCGCGGCGGCTTCCACCAGCTCGCTCTCGCTGTCGGCGGCGATGGCGATGCTGCAGTTCATGTCGCTCGGGACTTCCCGGCAGTCGATGTATTGGCGTGCCATGTGGACTCCTTGTGCCCCGCGAGCGGGGCGTTGGCACCAGCGAAAACGGAAGCGGGCGCTGCGTGCACGGCCGCACGTGCGCGGCCGTGCAGCCGGTTGCAAATCACCGGTCGCCCCGCAGGGCGGATGCGGCACCGCTTCCTATACTGGCGCGGCCATCGTGGCGCGGCGCGGTGCCGGGCTCCATACGATGGATTGCGTATGGAGCACCTCACCTGCGGCGACTACCTCGCGATGCTCGGCCTGCTCGAGAGGCTGGAGCGCATGGAGGAGGGCCAGTGCACGGCGGCTGCCTTCGCGCGGGCGGTGCGCTGGTCGCTGCGCGAGAGCCTTCCCTGCGACGATGCCGGCCTGCTGGCGTGTGAAGCCGGCCAGGAAGGCCTGATGAGGGCCCAGGGCGCGAAAGGCGTGCTGCTCGCCGCGCTGGCGAACGGCAGCTCGACGCAGGTCATGCTTCGGCTGCGGCGCGCGCAGCCCTTCAGCGCGCGCGAAAGGGAGCAGCTGGCGCTTCTGCAGCCGCACCTGGCATACGTGTACCGCCACACGTTCGCGCGCGGCGGGCCGCCGGTGGTCGCGCTGCCGCCAGCGGGGCCGCTGACGCCGCGCGAGGGCGACGTGATGCGCTGGCTGTCCTGCGGGAAGACCGACGCCGACATCGCCGCGCTGCTGGCCATCAGCCCGCGCACGGTCCACAAGCACCTGGAGCACATCTACGAGAAGCTGGGCGTGGAGACGCGCACCGCGGCGGTGATGGCATTGCAGCGGTCGCAGCGGCCCGCGACGGCCGGCAGGACGACCCGCTCACGGTGGCCTGCCCAGCCGATGCCGGCGAACTGGCGCTCCGGGAATCCTTAATAGGTCAGCGTGATCGTGACCGTGTCCGTATAGATTCCGCTGCCGGGCGACGGCTGGGCCGGAACCCTGCCATAGACGATCAGCGTGGTGAGCGCGGCGCTGCTGCCGGGACTGTTGAGGAGCTCGGTGCCATTGTTGCCCCAGCGCTGATTTCGCTTGTCGTCCTTGTACAGCTCGTACGTCACGTACTTGGCGGCGGCGCCGACCCCCTTGCGCATCCGGCGCGTCGACCCCACGGCGTTGGTACCGTTGCTCAAGGCCATGGACCATGAGCGTCCCACCGGGCACCGGATGGTGATGCTCGAGGTGTTGTCCACGGCAACGCTCAGATCCGTCTTGCTGCCGAAGTTCAGGTCGTTGGCGGCCTTGATCGCGCAGCTGTTGTCGACGTTGGCCGTGATCTGGACGATCGGGCTGTTGGAGCCGGTGTAGTCCCCCGTGACGCAGTTGGGCGGCGTCCCCGAAGCCTGGTAGGCCCACGGCAATGTGCCGTCCTGGTAGAGCGTGGACTGGAACGGCACGGCCGGCAGGGTCTGGCCTGCGAAGACGCGTCCATTGATCGGGATGCTGATCGTGACAGGGATGTTGTTCCCCGGCAGCGACATGACGCCGCTGTAGACCGGGAACCCGCCTCCCGTGGGCGGCGGGCCGATGACGTTCGTGTAGCCCGGAGGAGCGTAGAGATCGTAGAGCATGAAATCGCTCGGCGCCGACCAGCTGAACATCTTCCGGGGAGCCACGCCGGGGCGGCTGCCTTCGGGAAGGTACAGGCAATACTTCAACGTGCCCGGCTGGTTTGCGCTGCAGGTGAAGCTGATGCTGCCGCTCTTGTCGGTCGCGGCCGCGGGACTGATGATGCCGAAATCGATGTTGGTGGTGCCGCCGGAGTAGCAGAAGACCTGCGCGTTGGCCGCAGGGCTGAAACAGCCCAAGGCGGCGGCGAACGCGAGCCAAGCCAGGACGCGCCTGGAAATCTGCAGGGGTTCGGTCATGGTTTGCACTCCAAGGGGGTGGGCTCGCCGCCAGCCGGCGGCAGTGGATCTGGCAATCGCGCGGTGCACCGGCCGGCTTCGCCCCTGACGAACAAGGCCGCACCGGGGGGCGGGTCCTCGAGGTAGACAAGGCCGTCGTAGCCCACCCGGGTGGAAGCTCCCGTTTTCGAGTCGCCCATGCGCAGCTCCACCACGCCGCCGGGGTCCAATGGCTGGCCCTGCTGGTTTCGCAGGCTCACGTGCACCGGCACGATCCGCCGCAACGGCAATCTCACGCGGGAAGCGCGTCGGCGCTCGGGCACGACGTCGGCCTGGACCTTGTCGGCGACGATGTCCATCGGCAGATCGAGAGTGTCCATGCTGATCTGGTTGCGCTGGTAGGCGTTGAGCTGCGGCACGAAGATCTGTCCCCGCGCATCCGTACGGCCCAGAAGCCGGTTTTCCAGGCGCACCGGCACGTCCGGCACGCCGTCCGTGGTCACCACGGCGATCGCGTCTTCCACGTGGCGCAAGGCATGCAGGTCACCCGCCAGCCAGGCCAGGGCGCCGTTGCGGCTCGCATAGACGGATGTCCCCGCCGAACCGCCGTTGGCCGTGGTGCCCACCCACCATTGCCCCGCTTCGGTGAGTCGCCCGACCTGGAATTGGGCGGAAGGATCGCGGCCGTTGGTGGTCGCGGTCTGGGCCCACCATGACCAGCCGGTTTCATCGCGGGGCGACTGCGAAGCCGATGCTGAGAGCTGGGTCGATCCGCGCCGCTGCTGCACCGACGCGCTGGTCATCACGCGGGAGTCCAGGGGCATCGAGAAGGTCAGGCTCGTGCTGTATGACTTTTTCTCGTCATTCACCCGCTGCACGTTGAGGCTCAGCGTCGCTCCCCGGCCGAGGTCCGCGGCCCACCCGAGGTTCAGGTAGTGCGCCGGTTTCGACTGCGCCAGCAGCTGGCGCACGACGCCCAGGGACCATTGGCCCACCGGGGTGCCGAAGTTCACGAAGGCCGAGTCCGATCCGCGCGACAGGGCCGGCTCCAGCCGGGAAGCCGCGTCGCGGTATCCCGCGCTGCTTCGGGCGCTGTTCACCGCGAAGCCGAAGTCGATGCCGGCCCACTGGTAGCCGACGGCCCTTTGATTTCCGGACGTTCCGTCCCCGCGGCTCGCCGCCAGCGAGGTCGTGAGCACACCGGCCCGGTCCCCCAGCTTCCACACGCTCCCCACGCCCGCCTCGAACAAGTCCGTGGTGGCTTCCGCGTGGCTCTCCAACGTCAAGGTGTTGCTCCATCCCCAGCGGTAGGAGCCGCTGGCCAGCGGCCTGTGGTCGTAGGCGAAGGAACGCAGCCCGTAGTCCTTGCGCAGGAATCCCACATCCACCGACCAATCGGACAGGCCGGCCTGCAGCAAGGTGGGCGCTCCATACAGGTCGAAGTGGACATTGCGCTGCTGTCCGTTGATGTCGGTGATCAACAGGTTGGCCACCGCGGCACCGGTTCCCGGCGGCACCGCATCCAGCTGGAAGCGCCCCGGCTGGACCTGCTGGGTGGACTGGCGCAGGCCGTTGACGTACAGCTCCAGCGTCGAAGGCAGCACGGCTTCGCCGACGAACGCCGCCAGCGGCGTGGTCGTGCGATAGGGCTGCAGGCCGAAGTCGCGGCCGTAGTGAAAGCCCCCGATGCGCTTGGTGCGGGTCCAACCCTGGCCACCGGTGAGCCCGTCGCCCAGCCTGAGCACCGTCATGCTCTCGGCGTCGTCGACCTGCCACTGGGTGTCGAGCCGGACCAGCGCTGGCGCTCCGGTGCGGCTTGCCGCATGGGCGACGGCCGACTGGCTCCAGACTGCCGCGCCTTCCCCGAAGAAGCGCAGATCGCCGAACGCGCTGGCCGAGACACCGCCGGCGCGGGATTCCGAATACAGGTCGTAGTTCAGGACCGCGCCTGCGACGCGCGTCGACGGATCGGCGGGAGTGGCCGACGCGAGGCCGGACGACAGGCGCAAGACCGGGCGGTCCAGCAGGTCGACGGGAGCGACAAGGGATAGCCGCAAGCCCGCGCTGTCGTAGTTCACCTCCAGCCCCGGCAGCCCGGCCAGCGCGATCTCGCCTTCGGCCTGTTCGCTTCCCGGCCAGCGGAGACCGAGTTGCCGCAACAGCACGGCGTCCGCACGCAGGCCATCGGCCGCCTGGGCAAACGGATGCAAGCCGGCTTTGCGGACGCCGTTGACCGAAACGGCCAGAAAGAGCTGCTGCGTGGTTTCCTCCGTGATCGGCGGCGGATCGGGTACGCCGGCTTTCGCGAGTCCGGGCAGGCCGGCTATGAAACAGGACGCGACGATCTCAAGGCCGGCCGCGGGCCATCGGGAGCGTCTGCTCGTTCTCATCGTCATCGAGCAGCGCCTTGAGCTGGCCCGCGCCCAATCCAGGGCCGGCCTTCAGCGGCCACTGCATGGTCTTGCCCGCCAGCACGTAGCCCAGCAAGCCGGGAGCCAGCAGCGTGCGTTTGCCACCCGCGTCCTCGTGCACCAGGCGACTGATGCGGACCCGCCGATTCCCCGAATTGGCGATCGACAGCACCGTTGGCGTGCCGGCTTGCCAGGACGCCTGGAGGGCCGGACTTGCCGGGGCAGCGGACGGCGATGGGCTGGCTTGAGTGGGCGCCACGAAAACCGGGACCGAATAGCGCAGCAGAAAACGCAATCCCACCTGCTGCTGCGCCTGTTCCTCCGCGTCACTTCCAGCCGTCCCGGCCGCACTTGACGCGCGGGTGACGGGCAGTTCGTCGATCAGCAGGCGATAGGTCAGTTCAGCCTCGGGCGCCTGGGGCCGCACCCGGACGATCCTCACCAGCTGCTGCCCGCCCGGCTCGATGCGGATGAACGACGGCGTGGGCAGCAGCTCACGCGTGGGCTCGAGCGTTTCCTGCCCGTCGTTCTGGGACCAGCGCAGCACGCGCACCTGGGCGTCGACCGGCCCACCGCCGCTGTTGCGAAGCCAGACGCCTTGACCCTGTTGGGTCGGGCCGAATTCCAGGGTGATCGGTGAAATCTGAAGGTCGGCCGCCGTCGCGACACCCGCCAGGAGAACTGCAGCACTTGCAACAACCCTGTGCCTGACCCTCCAGCGGAGTCGCGCGTCCTTCATGTTCAGAAGGTGACGGTCGCCGTGATCGTGTCTTCGTACTTCCCTTTGGGGAAGTCCAGGCTGGGCACCTTGCCGTAAACCGTGAACGACATCTCCTTGTCGTCAGGGGCTACCGGGGGATCGAACGTGGAGGTGCCGACCGTATTGCCCCAGAAAGTGGTGGCCGCATCGGAATAGAGCTCGTAGGGGATGTACACCGTCTTGCCCGCATTCGTCATCGCGCGGCCGCCAGCCACGGGATCGGTCTTGCTGCCCGCCACGGTCGCGGCCATTCCATAGTTGAGGCCGCCATTCAGGCCGATGTGGAACGAGGCGCCCTTGTTGCACTTGACGTAGATCTTGCCGTTGTTCGCGGTCGCGGAACCGGTGCTGCGAACCTGCTTGCCGAAGTCCACGTCGCTCGGCTTGGTCGTCGTCGAGATGCTGCAGCTGTCCGCGATCTCCAGCAGGACCTTGAAGTCCTGGGTGTCGGTGTCGGCGTGGGCTGCCCCGAAGGCCGCTAGCGCAAGGATGCCGGCCAGTGCATGGAAAGCGTGTTTCATCGGTTACCTTCGTTTCAGAATGTGAGAATTGAAGATAAACCGGCTCAGCCGTGAAACAAATACTACTTGTGCATGAAAGGACCCCCGTTTGGGACTTGGGGGCCACAGCGATGCAGCCTTCCGTGGTTCGCGAGCAGGCGGCCTGACGGCCGGTCCCGGCCGAGTCCCACAAACCCGGCGCGCACCTGCGCGGTCGAACTCCCGTCTCGGCATTCGACAGGAGAACTTCCATGCAACGCACCCTCATCGCATTCGGCTGCGCACTCGCCCTGGCCACCGGCGGCGCGCTGGCTCAGCAGCAAAGCTCCGGCAGCTCCGGCAGCAGCTCAGGCGGCAGTTTCACCGAGAAGGCGAAGGAGGCCGTCCAAGCCATCGGCGAGAAGACCAAGGAAACGTACGAGAAGGCGAAGGACAAGGTCGAGAACACCGCCCAGTCTTCCGGCAAGGGCAGCTCGTCGCCGTCGGACACCAAGGCGATGGGCTCGTCCGACCCGCAGCAGATGCAGAGGCAGGCGGACGCCGACTACAAGTCGGCCAGGGCCCAGTGCGAGCCGATGCAGGACAAGGGGCAGCAGACCTTGTGCCAGAAGAAGGCCACGGCCGCGCACGCGAACGCCGAAGTGAAGATCGAGGAAGCGAAGCTGGCCAAGGGCGACGGCAGCACGTCGTCGATGGGCGCCGGCAAGTCCACGCAGTAGTGCGGCGGATCAGGCTTGCTGGAAACCGCCCGGCAGGCGCACCACGAACCGCGCGCCGTGCGGCTCCACGGCTTCTGCTTGCACGGTGCCACCCTGCAGGCTGACCAGCGCCTGCACGATCGACAGCCCCAGTCCCGAGCTGCCCCCCGTCGTGCCGCTGCCCTGGAAGCGGTCGAAGGGATGGCGGCGCACGCGCTCGGGCAGCCCCGCGCCGTCGTCCGCCACGGACAGCACGGCGTGCCCGCCGTCGCGCGCCACTTCCACCTGCACGGTGGTGGCGCCGCGCGCATGCCGCAGCGCGTTGTCCAGCAGGTTGGACAGCACCTGGCGCAACCGGTCGCGGTCGCCGTGCGCGATGACGGCGTCGTGCACCAGCAGCTTCAGTTCGATGCCGAAGGCCTGCGCCCGCTCCTCGAACGTGTCCAGCACCTCGCGCGCGAGGTCCGCCAGCGCCACGTCAGCGGGCTTGATCGAAAGCTTGCGCGATTCGGCCAGCGCCAGCGTGTGCATGTCCTCCACCAGCCGCGACAGGTGGTTCACCTCGCCGATGAGGCGCGTGAATTCCGCCGGGCCGGGATCGATGACGCCGTCGCGCAGCGCGTGCAGGCGCGCCGTCAGCACCGACAGGGGCGTGCGCAGCTCGTGCGACAGCGCGGCCGCGGTGTGGCGGCGCTCGCCTTCCAGGGCCTGCAGCGCGTCGGTCATGCGGTTGAAGTCGCGCACCATCTCGGCCAGCTCGCCGCGTTCGCTGCCCGCCTTCGCGCGCACCGACAGGTCGCCCAGCGCGATGCTGTTGGCGGCTTCGGCGATGGATGCGAGCGGCCGCGTCACGGCTCTGGAGATGCGAAAGCCCATGAGCAGCCCCACCGGCAGGCAGATCACCAGGCCGATGACCAGCGACCAGCGCTCACCGAACAGCGGGTCGCTGCGCCAGTACTGGCTGTAGATGGTGGCCAGGCGCCCCGCCTCTTCGGTGGGGTCGGCCTCGCCCTGGCGCATGGCGTCCACGTCGCGCTTCACCTGCTGGGGCAGGCTGCGGTAGAAGTCGCGGTACTGCCACTCGGCCAGCAGCAGCACCGACGCGGACAGCATGCCGATGGTCACCAGCACCGCCGCGGCGATGGCGAACCCGAAGCGGACCCAGATGCGGTCTACGAAGCGGGCCACAGCCGGTATCCCACGCCGCGCACGGTCTCGATGAGTTCCGGCAGGCCGGCCAGGGCCAGCTTGCGGCGCAGCTTCGACAGGTGCGAGTCGATCACGCGGTCCAGCGCCTCGCTCTCCGGCAGGCAGGCTTCCACCAGCTGGCCGCGGGTGAAGCACCTTTGCGGCTGCGACGCCAGGCACGCGAGCAGGCGGTATTCGGTCAGCGTCAGCGGCAGTTCCTGCGCGGGCGCGCCGGCTTCGGTGACGCGTGCGCTGTGCGCCTGCAGGTCGATCTCCAGCCGCCCGGCGCGAATGAGCTCCTGCGCCGGGACGGGGGCGCGCCCGGTGCGACGCAGCACGGCGCGCACGCGCGCCACCACCTCGGGCGGGCTGAACGGCTTGACCACGTAGTCGTCGGCGCCCAGCCGCAGCGCCAGCAGCTTGTCGAGGTCCTCGGCGCGGGCGGTGACCATCATCACCGGCGCGTCGCTCTCGGCGCGGATTTCGCGAAGCACCTCGACGCCGTCGATGCCGGGCAGCTGGATGTCCAGCAGCACGAAGTCCGGCCGCAGCCGCCGGAACATCTCCAGCGCCTGCGGGCCGTCGCGCGCCACTTGCGCGTCCAGCCCGTCGCGCCGCAGGTAGGCGACCAGCACGTCGGCGATGCCGGCCTCGTCTTCCACGACGAGGACGAGCGGGCGATTGGGAAGGACGGCGGCGCTGGCGGACATCGGCTGCGGATTATGGGCATGGCGGCCCCATCCACGGTTTCTCCACACAAGCTGCACGGCTCGGCAAGACCGCCAAGTTGCAATGCGGGCCGGCCGCCTCGGCCTTGCCATGCACCAGCGTCCGCTCCGCTTGCCCCGCCGCCTCGTCCGTTTCGCCACCGCGCCCGTCGCCTTGTCCGCCGCCCTGCTGGCGGGCTGCAGCGTCGCGCCCGTGCCGCAGGTGCCGCAGGACGCGCCGGCAAGCTGGGCTGCCCCGGTGCCGGCGGCGCCGCAGGCCGCGCCCGTCGACCTGCAGGGCTGGTGGAAGGTTTTCGGCGACGAGCGCCTCGACGCGCTCGTGGCCCGTGCGCTGCAGGCCAACCTGGACGTTCGAGTGGCCGCCAGCCGGCTGCGCCAGGCGCGGCTGCTGGCCAGCGCCGAAGGCACGCGCTTCCTGCCGCTCGCCAGCGCCGGCCTGCATCCGGTGCGCGACCCGCGCGCCACCGATTCCTTCCTGCACCTGAGCCTGGACGTCACCTGGGAGCTGGGCCTGTTCGGCGCCGGCGAGTCGGGTGACCGCGTGGCCCAGGGACAGATCGCGGCCGCCGAGTGGCAGGTGCAAGGCGCGCGTGTCGCGGTGGTGGCGGAAGTGGTGCGCCGCTGGCTGGAACTGCACGCCGCCCGCGACCAGCAGGCGCTGTGGACGGCCATCGCCCAGGCGGACGACCAGTCCGCCGGGACGGCCCGCGCGCGCTGGGACAACCGCCTGGGCACGGCCGCCGACGTGGCGCAGGCGCAGGCCCGCGCCGCCCAGGCGCGTGCCACTGCCGCCGGCTATGCGGGTGCGGTGCAGACCGCCGGCGTGGCGCTGGCCCAGCTGCTGGGCGAGTCGGCTGCGGGTGACTGGGCCACGCAGCCGGCCGCCGCGGGCCTGCCGCCGGTGTCGGTGCGCGAGCTGCCGGCCAACCTGCTGCGCAGCCGCCCGGACGTGCGCCAGGCCGAAGCCGGCGTGCTGCGCGCCGCGGGCGAGGCCGGGCTGGCGCAGGCGGAACTGTCGCCGCGCCTGGCGTTGACGGGCGGCGTGCTGCGCTCGTTCAACGTCACGGAGCGGCGCGCCACGGCCACGCATTCCACTTTCAGCATCGCGCCCTCCATTGACGTGCCGCTGTTCGACTGGGGCCGCCGGCAGGACCGCGCCCGCGCCGCGGACGAAGCGGTGCAGGAAGCGCTGCTGGCGCATCGCAAGGCGGTGCTGGACGGCGTCGCCGAAGCCGAGACGGCGCTCGGCCTGCTGGCCACCCAGCGCGAACGCGAAAGGCTGCTGGCCGCCGCGGCGCAGGCCGCGCAGGCGCAGGAAACGCAGCTGCAGGCGCGCACCCGCGCCGGCCTGGCCGGTGCGTCGGACGCGCCGGCGCTGGCCCGCGTGCGGCTGCTGGCGCAATCCGAGCTGCGCGATGCGCAGTCCGGCGCCGCGCTGGCTTTCGTGGCCCTGTACAAGGCCCTGGGCGGCGCGCCGCTGCCCGAACCGGAAACGCCGCAGGCGTCGCGCCCATGATCCCGCTCGCCCGCCGCACGCTGCTGCACGACTGGCCGCGTTTCCTGCCGTCGATCCTCGCGGTCGGCTTTTCCGGCGTGCTGCTGGCGGTGCAGGTCGCCCTGGTGCTGGGCATCTTCGGCAGTGCCGCCATCCCGGTGACCGCGTCCACCGCCGACCTGTGGGCCGGCTACCCCGGCACGCAGAGCGTCAACTTCGGCCGCACCGTCGGCCCCGACGTGGAGATGCGCCTGCGCGCGCATCCGCAGGTGCAGGACGTGGAGCCCTACCTCTGGCTGGAAGCCGACTGGCAGGCGCGCGAAGGCGCGGCCGGCAGCGTTCCCGTGTTCGTTTCCGGCATCCGCACCTCGCCGGGCGCGATGCTGTTCGCGCACGCCCTGGTGCCCGGGCTGCGCGCCGCGCTGGACGAGCCCGGCGCGGTGGTCGTCGACCGCTCCGACCTGCGCCAGCTCGGCACGCCGCTGGGCGGCTGGGCGTGGGTGAACGGGCGGCGCGTGCACCTCATCGCCGCCATCGACGGCCTGCGCGCGCTGGGCGGCGTCAACGTGCTGGCGTCGCTGGAGACGGCGCGCACGCTGGGCGCGCCTTCGCGTGCCGACGGCGCGACCTACTACGTGGCCCGGCTCGTTGCCGGTGCCGATGCCAAAAGCGTCCGGCGCGATTTTTCCCCGCTGCCCGCCATCGGCGCGCACGAAGTCTGGACCGCCGCGCAGTTCGCGCGCCGTTCGCAGCTGTACTGGATGTTCGACACCGGCGCGGGTGTCGCGGTGCTCTTCATGGCGCTGATCGTGTGCGTGGTCGGTGTCGTCATCACCAGCCAGTCGCTGACCGTGGTGGTGGCCTCGTCTTCGCGCGAATACGCCACGCTGAATGCGCTGGGCGCCAGCATGTCCGCCCTGGGCCGGGTGGTCGTGGAACAGGCGTGCTGGATCGGCGGCATCGGGCTGGTGCTGGCCGTGCTGGGCAGCACCGTGCTGCTGGCCGCGGCCAGCAGTTACAGCGTGCCCGTCGCCATGACGCCCGAAGCGGCGCTGGCCTGCGCTGCGGCCGTGCTGGTGCTGGCGCTGCTGTCGGGCGCGGCGGCGCTGCGGGGCCTGCTGAGCGCCGATCCTGCGAGCCTGCTGCGATGAACCGCATCCCCGTCCGCTCCCAGGACCACGGCGCCAGCCTGCGCGGCGAAGGCCTGGTCAAGAATTTCGCCAGCGGCGCCGTGCAGGTGCAGGTGCTGCGCGGGCTGTCGCTGACCATCGACCCCGGCGAACTGACGCTGGTGTCGGGGCCTTCGGGCTGCGGCAAGAGCACCTTGCTCGCGCTGTTGTCCGGGCTGCTGCGCCCCGACGCCGGCGAAGTGCATGCGCTGGGAGAAAAGCTCAGCGGCAGCAGCAAGCAGGCGCTGGACCGCTTCCGGCTGCAGCACACCGGCTTCGTGTTCCAGGGCTTCAACCTGTTCCCCGCGCTCACCGCCAGCGAGCAGGTGGAGCTGCCCCTGGGCTACCTCGGCCTGCGCCGCGAAGAAGCGCGCGACAGGGCGCGCGAAGCGCTGGAGGAAGTGGGCCTGGGGCAGCGCGCCGCGATGCGCCCCGAGCAGCTTTCGGGCGGCGAGAAGCAGCGCGTGGCCATCGCCCGCGCGCTGGCCAAGTCGCCGCAGCTGCTGTTCGCGGACGAACCCACCAGCGCGCTGGACGCCGAGAACGGCCAGCGCGTCATCGACCTGCTGCATCGCATTGCTCGCAACCGCGGTACCACCGTGCTGTGCGTCAGCCACGACCCGCGCCTGGTGCGGCACGCCGACCGCGTGCTGACGATGCAGGACGGGCGGATCGAAGCCGATTGGCGGCAGAGGAACGGAAGCCCGATCGAGGAGGCGCACGCATGAGAACGAGAACGACCGTCCTGCTGGCGGCCCTGGCCGCGGCACTGGTGGGCTGCAGCGATTCGCGCCACCCGGTGGCCACGGCGCACGCGCAGCCGCTGACGCAACCCCGCGCCGCGGCCGTGGCGCGCGGCAAGGTGGAGATGCCCGGCGGCATGCTGGAGGTGGCGCCGCCGGTCGACGGCGTGGTCGCCAGCGTGGCCGTCGCCGAAGGCGCGGGCGTGCGCCGCGGCGACCTGCTGCTCACGCTGGACAGCCCCGCAGTGCGGCAGGACCTGGCGACGGCGCAGGCCGAACTGGCCCTGGCGCAGGCGCGCCAGCGCGCGCAGGCAGGCCGCGCCGCGCCCGCGCGGGACCTGCTCGCGCGCTGGCAGGAAGCCGCGCGCGCCGGCGCGGCCGATCCGGCGCGCGAGGAAGAGGCGCGGCAGTCGCTGCGCGAAGCCGAGTCGGGCGTGGCCGTGGCCGATGCCGAGGTGCAACTCGCGCGCGTGCGCGTGCAGGCCGCGCAATCGCAGGTGGACCGGTTGCGTGTCACCGCGCCGCAGGACGGCAGCGTGCTGGCCTTGCCCGCGCAGCCGGGCAGCCGCGTGGCCGCGCAAGGCGGCCGCGCGCTCGCGGTGCTGCTGCCCGCGCGGCCCGCGCTGGTGCGCGCCGAAGTCAACGAGAGCTTCGCGCCGGCCGTGAAAGCCGGCATGAAGGTGGCCGTGGTGCCCGATGGCGCCGCCGGCGACGGCGCGCGCGCGCTGGCCGGCCAGGTGATGAGGATCAGTCCGGTGTGGGGTCCCAGCCGGCTGGACGAGGACGCGCCGGTCCGCTCGGGCCAGCGCGTGCTGGAATGCTGGATCGCCCTGCAGCAGCCCGATGCGCTGCGCGTGGGGCAGACTGTCAGGGTGACTTTCCATGAATGAGATCGTGATGCGGGCCGCCCGGCCCACCGGATGGACCGTGCTGTGCGACTTCGACGGCACCATCAGCATCGAGGACGTGACCGACAGCCTGCTGCGCCGCTTCGGCCGCCCCGGCTGGCAGGCGCTGGAGGAAGCGTGGGAGCGCGGCGAGATCGGCTCGCGCGCCTGCATGACGGGCCAGGTGGCCCTGCTGGACATGAGTGCCGACGAACTGTCCGCGCACCTGGACACCATCGCGATCGACCCGCACTTCCCCGCGTTCGTCGACGGCGCGCGCGCGCTCGGCATCACGGTGCAGGTGGTGAGCGACGGGCTGGACCTGGCCATCCGCCGCGTGCTGGCGCGCCACGGCCTGTCGCGGCTGCCGGTCGCGGCCAACCGGCTGGTGCAGGACGGCGAGCGCCGCTGGCGCATGGAATCGCCGTACGCCAGCGCGTCCTGCGCCCGTGCCAGCGGCAACTGCAAGTGCGAGAAGCTGTCGAAGGAACGCGCCGTGCACGGCCAGGTGCTGTACGTCGGCGACGGCAGCTCCGACTTCTGCGTCAGCGGCAAGGCCGACGCGGTGCTGGCCAAGGACCGCCTGCTGGTGCATTGCGGGCAGGCCGGCATCGCCCACCTGCCGTACGAACACTTCGGCGACGCGCTGCGCCGCCTGGCGGAACTGGCGACGGGCGTGGAGGCGCGGGTCGAATGAGCCTGGCGCGGATCTGCGTCACGCCGCACGAGTTCGTGCTGGAAGGGCATGGCCCGCGTGCGCGCACCGGCGTGCTGCTGGTGCATGGCATGACCGGCACGCCCAACGAGATGCGGCTGGTCGCGCGCGGCCTGCAGCGCGAAGGATTCACCGTCTACGCGGTGCAGCTGGCCGGCCACTGCGGCACGGTGGACGACCTGCTGGCCACGCGCTGGACCGACTGGTCCGCCAGCGTCACGGCCGGCGCGGAGCGGCTGCGCCCGCACGTCGATCGCCTGGTGGTGGCCGGACTCTCGGTCGGCTCGGTGCTGGCGCTCGCGCTGGCGCAGGAAAGGCCGGACCTGGTCCATGGCGTGTGCGCGCTGTCCACCATCTTCCGCTACGACGGCTGGACTATCCCGTTCTACACGCGCTTCGCCTTCCTGCTGCCGCTGCTGCGGGTGCTGGGCATCGGCCGCCGGCGCATGTTCATGGAGGCGCCGCCGTATGGCATCAAGGACGACCAGCTGCGCGGCCACATCGTGGCGCGCATGCATGCGGGCGCCAGCGCCGAAGCGGGGCTGCCCGGCAACCCGTGGTGGACCATCCAGGAGATGCGGCGCCTGTCGGCGCGCGTGCGGCGCCGGCTGGAACAGGTGCGCGCGCCTTGCCTGGTCATCCACGCGCGGCACGACGACGTGGCCGCGGTGTCCAACGCGCACGAGATCGTGCGCGGCGTGGTGCACGCGCCCGTCGAACTGCTGCTGCTGGACGACAGTTACCACATGATCACCGTGGACCGCGAGCGGCGCACGGTCGTCGCCCGCATGGTGGACTTCGCCGGCCGGGTGGCGGAAGGCCGTCTGGCCGGCGCGCATGGCTGATCCCCTGGTCGCCGGCCTCTGGCTGGCCAACGTGGTGGTTGACACCGCGGGACAGCTCGCGTTCAAGGCGGCGGCCGTCCATCCCGAGAGCACAGGCACTGCCGGCGTGGGCGCCCGTTGGCGCGCGCTGGCTTCGCGCGGCTGGCTGTGGCTGGGCGTCGCCTGCTACGTGATCGAGTTCGTGGTGTGGCTCGCCTTTCTTTCGCTGGTGCCGCTGTCCGACGGCGTGCTGCTCGGCTGCGTCAACATCGTCGCGGTGATGGTGGCCGGCCGCGTGCTGTTCCGCGAACACCTGGCGCCGCTGCGCGTGCTGGGCATCCTGCTGGTGGCGGGCGGCGTCGCATTGGTGGGGCTCGCATGACGGCCGCCGTGTCCGGCGTGCGCAAGCAGCGGCTCTACCTGCTGGGCTTCGGCGCGCTGGTGGTGTTCGACACGCTGGCGCAGGTCTGCTTCAAGCTGGCGGGCGAGCACGCGCTGCCGCTGCAGGCCGACCTGGCGTGGCTGGGCCGCGTGGCCGCCCATCCCTGGATCTACGGCGCGCTGGTGGGCTACCTCGGCGCTTTCGTCACCTGGATGACGTTGCTGGAGCATGCGCCCATCGGACCGGCCTTCGCGGCGTCGCACCTGGAGATCGTGGCCGTGCTCGCGGTGTCGGCGGTGCTGTTCGGCGAGCGGCTGGCGCCGCTGCAGATCGCGGGAGCGGTGTTCATCGCGCTGGGTATCGTCGTGCTGGGCATCAGCGAAGTGCGCGAGGCGCCCGCGGCCGGGCACACCGGGATTCCGCCGGGGCCTTCACGGTGATGCGGGAGGTCCCGCCCACCGCCGGATTGCCGCTGCATGCGGCCGACCTGGCGCCGTGGGGCGACGATGGACTGGAGACGTTGCTCGCGGCATTCCTCGGCGTGGAGCGCACGCTGCTCACCTGTTCCGGCACGGCCGCGCTGGTGGTGGCACTCACCGCGCTGCGCAGGTTGTCGCCGCAGCGAAGCGAGGTGGTGCTGCCCGGCTACACCTGTGCGCTGGTGCTGCAGGCGGTACTGCACTGCGGGCTGCGCCCGCGTGTGTGCGACCTGGCACCCGGTGGCACCGACTTCGATCCGGACCATCTGGCCGCGCTGTGCGGCGGGCAGACGCTGGCGGTGGTGCCCACGCACCTGTGCGGCCGTGTGGCCGACGTGGAAGGTGCGGCGCGCATCGCGCGTGCCCACGGCGCGTGGGTGATCGAGGACGCGGCGCAGGCGCTGGGCGCGCGGGTGCAGGGCCGCAGCGTCGGCCTGGCGGGCGACGTGGCGCTGTTCAGCCTGGCGGCGGGCAAGGGCCTGACGCTGTTCGAAGGCGGCCTGCTGGTCGCGCGCGATGCGCATCTCTGGCCGGCGCTGGAGCAGGCCGCGGCGCGGTTGCTGCCGGCGCGGTGGGGTTGGGAGTTGCGCCGCTCCGCCGAACTGCTGGCCTACGCCGCGTTCTACCGGCCGCTTCCGCTGGCGTGGGTGTACGGCGCGCCGCTGCGCCGCGCGCTGGCGCGTGGCGACCATGCCGCCGCCGCGGGCGACGTGTTCGACGAGACTTTGCCGTTGCATGCCGTGGGCCGCTGGCGCCGCCGCGTCGGCGCGCGGGCCTTGCCGCGGCTGGGTGCCTTTCTCGATGAGGGCCGCGTGCGCTGGGCGCAGCGACGCGACCGGCTCGCGCAGGCGGGCCTGGGGGTGCTGGGCGACAGCCCCGCCATGGAGGACGCCGACGGCGTGCGGCCGGTGCTGCTGGTGAGGATGGAAAGCGCCGCCGCGCGCGATCGCGCGCTGGCTTCGCTGTGGCCGGCGGGCCTGGGCGTCAGCGTGCCTTTCGCCCGCACGCTGGCGCACGATGCGCGTTTCAGCGTTGCGTTGACGGCCGAAGATCGCGCGTCGCTGCATCGAGCCGAGGCGCTGGCTCGAAGCGTGCTGACCGTCAGCAACAGCCCATGGCTGGACGACGGGCGCTTCGGGCGGGTGCTGGCCGCGCTGAAAGCGGCGGCGCGGGCCGGCTGAACACGCGCCTTGCTCAGGCGGTCTCGGGAACTTCGGCGGCCACTTCCAGCGCTGCTTCGCGCAGGCGCAACGCCTTCTCGCGCACGGCGACGTAGTCCCGCGTCAGCGGCACGTTCTCCTGCCGCACCGCCAACTGGATCTGGAAGATGGCGATCTCCTGGAAGCGGAAGGCGGCTTCCGACATCGACAGGTAGAACTCCCACATGCGGCAGAAGCGCTCGTCGTACAGCGCGGCCGCTTCGGCGCGGCGCGCCATGAAGCGCTCGCGCCACAGGCGCAGCGTGCGCGCGTAGTGCAGCCGCAGCACCTCGATGTCGGTGACCACCAGGCCCGACCGCTCGATGGCCGGCGTGCATTCCGACAGCGACGGGATGTGGCCGCCCGGGAAGATGTACTTCTCGATCCACGGGTTGTTGAAGTCCGGCACGTCGCTGTTGCCGATGAAGTGCAGCAGCATCACGCCGTCGTCGGTCAGCAGCTGGCGGCAGCGCTGGAAGAAGGTGTCGTAGAAGCCCACGCCGACGTGCTCGAACATGCCGACCGAGACGATGCGCTCGAATCGGCCCGGCGTGTGGCGGTAGTCCTCCAGGCGGTAATCAAGACGATCCGCGAAGGCGGTGTCTTCGCCCAGGCGCCGCGCATGCGCCAGTTGCTCCTGCGACAGCGTGATGCCCGTGACGTGCGCCGCGCCGGCCACGCCCGCGAGGTAGCGCGCCATGCCGCCCCAGCCGCAGCCGATGTCCAGCACGCGGTGGTGCGGCTCCACCAGCAGCTTGGCGGCGATGTGGCGCTGCTTGGCGCGCTGCGCCGTCTCCAGGTCTTCGTCGCCGCGCTCGAAATAGGCGCACGAATACTGCCGGCCCGCGTCGAGGAACAACTCGTACAGCCGGTCGTCCAGGTCGTAGTGGTGCGCCACGTTGGCGCGCGACTTGCCCGGCAGGTTGTGCTGCAGCACCGGCCGCAGCCGCATGCGCCAGGCATCGAGCATGCGCACGAAGGCGTTCGGTGGCACGTCGCGGTCGTCGCGCAGCAGCAGTTCCAGCACGTCGTACACCGTGCCTTCCTCGACGCGCAGGCGCTGGTCCATGAACAGCTCGCCGAACTGCAGGTCGGGGTCGCGCAGCATCGCCACCACGGCGGTGCGGTCGGTGAAGCGGATGTGCGCGCGTGGCGCGGTGCCGTCGCCGAACACCAGCTTCTCGCCGCCGGGCAGCGCGATCGCCAGTTCGCCGCGTTGCACGAGCGGGCCGATGAAGCGTCGCAGCAGGGCGGGGATGGCGGCGTCGAGCATGGATCTCTTTCTAGTTTTCGGCGTGGGCGGCGGCGATCCAGTCGAGCAGCGACAGGTTCAGCCGGCGCTGCCCGTCCTGCCATTCGGGCAGGCGCGGGTCGGCGCAGGCCGTATCTTGCCCGTCGTGGGCACTGAGCCAACGCTTCCACCAGGTGCGGTACCGCCACGACGACACTTCGCCGGTGATGTCGCTGGCGATCACCTGCCCGCGCAGCGCCTGCAGCACGGCCTGCGCATGCGCCCGGCCGAACCGGCCCTGGTCCCAGTTGGTGGTGACCACGCCGGGCGCGAAGACGTCCTTGTCGACGGAGAAGTAGGTGGGCATCGGGTCGCGCTGGAAAGCTTCCGCGGCGGCCGCGGCCAATTCGTCGACGCCGGCGAAAGCGCGGAACGCCGCGCCCAGCCCGAACCGGCGGGCCCAGGTGACGTCGACACCGGTGGACCAGTAGACGAGGCGGCCGCTGCGCAGCGGCGACCAGTGGTTCTCCCACGCATGCGCCGCGCCGATGTCGCTCGACGTGATGCCCAGCACGTGCACCTGCGCGACTTGCGGCAGCCGCGCCACGCGCAGCACCCACGAGCCGCAATGCACGCCGAACGGGAAGCGCATGTTGTCCGGATGGTTGTCGAGCACCACCACGCGCACGCTGCGCGGCGGCCGGCGGCGCACGGCGCGTTCCACCAGCGGCCAGCTGAGGTGGTGGAAGTCGCCGCTGCCCATCAGCACGGTGCCGTGCGCGGCGGGCAGGCTTTCATCCAGCTGCGCCGCGAAGCGCCGCATGGTGCCCATGCCGCAGCCGAAACGCAGCGCTTCGTGCCACGCGGCCAGCGGCAGCCGGTGCTCGCCGGGCAATGGGCCCACCGCGCCGTCGATGTCCAGAACGACCGGGGCGCCGCTCACGCGGACGCCTCCGCCCAGGCGCGGTCGCCTTCGAAGCGCGACGCGAAGCGGCGGCCCAGCGCGCGCAGCAGCGGATTGCGGATGTGAACCGCGTGGCGCGTGAAGGTGAAGCGCGCGCCCAGCTGCTTCTTCACCTGCGGGTCGGTCCAGCCCGCCACGTAGTGCGTCAGCCCGCGCTCGATGGCGTATTCCAGGTTGACCATCCAGCTGACGAAGTAGAGGTCCAGCTCGCGGGCCGCGGGGTAGCGCAGGCCGATCCACTTGTCGACCAGCCGCCCCTGGTGTTCGAAGCACAGGTTCCAGCCGACCAATTCGCCGCCGTCCGCGCGCCTGTACTCGAAGACGATGCCATGCGCGTGGGCATCGCGCAGCACGCCGGCGAAGAAGGCCGGCGTGAGCTTGTCGAAGTGGATCTCGCTCTGCGCGTGCACCGCCTCGTACAGCGCGTAGTACTCGGCGACGAGCGCATCGACCGCGAACGCCGCGCCGGTGGGCAGACGTTCCACCCGCAGCGAGGCGCGGCTGCGCAGCTTGCGGCGCAGGTCCTGGCGGCGCGACTTCGACAGGCGCGCGAGGTAATCGTCCAGGCTGGCGAAATCGATGGGCACGTAGGCGAGGGCCTGGCCTTCCACGGCGATGAAGCCCGCGGCCAGGCAGGCCTGCATGAAAGCTTCGGCGGCCTCATTGTCTTCGGCACCGAGCAGCGGCGATCGCTGCGGCAGGTCCTTGACGATCAGCAGCGCGAAACGCCGGCGCCAGTCGCGCAGCAGCCGCGCGACCAGGCCTCGCGGGTCCTGGCCGGCGGGCAGCAACGCGTATTCGCTGACGGTGGTGCCGACGAACCCGGTGCGGATGCGCAGCCAGCGAGACCACCAGCGGTAACCCGGCCAGCGCGAGACGGCGCGCTTGAAGTCGTCGTCGGCCGTGGTCAGCAGGTCGAAGCCGGCGGCGAACGCCGGCGGGTCGCGCTGCAGCAGCGCGAAGTCCTGCGGCGGGTGGCTTTCGAACCACCCGACGAGCGCATCCGGCTCGAGCTGGTTGCGCAGGGCCACCGCCGCTTCAGCCGCGCTTGGCGCGGCGCAGCAACTGGTCGAGCAGCACCATGGCCTCGTCGATCTCGGGCCGGGTGATCTCCAGCGACGGCGCGAACGTGATGACGTTCTTGTAGTAGCCGCCGACGTCCAGCACCAGGCCGCGGGCCTGGCCCTTGTATTCCAGCGTGCCCGACAGGCCGATGTCGACCATCTTGTCCAGCAGCTCGCGGTTGGGCGTGAAGCCGTCGGCGGTGCAGATTTCCGCCCGCAGCGCCAGGCCCAGGCCGTCGACGTCGCCGATCTCGGGATGGCGCTTCTGCAGGTCCTTCAGGCCTTCCAGGAAGTAGGCGCCGCTGTCGCGCACCTTGGCGCCGTAGTCGATCTCGGCGGTCATCTTCAGCACTTCCAGTCCCAGCGCGGTGCCCAGCGGGTTGGAAGCGAAGGTGGAGTGGGTGGACCCGGGCGGGAACACCTTGGGGTTGATCAGCTCTTCGCGCGCCCACAGGCCGGACAGCGCATTCAGCCCGTTGGTCAGCGCCTTGGCGAAGACCAGCACGTCCGGCGTGACGCCGAAGTTCTCGACCGACCAGAGCTTGCCGGTGCGCCAGAAGCCCATCTGGATCTCGTCGACCACCAGCAGCACGCCATGGTCGTCCAGCACTTTCTTCAGGCCCTTGAAGAAGTTGGCCGGCGGCACGACGTAGCCGCCAGTGCCCTGGATCGGCTCGACGTAGAAGGCCGCGTATTCGCATTGGCCGGTCTTGGGGTCCCACACCGCGTGGTACTCGTTCTCGAACTTGCGGCGGAAGTCGGCGACGATGTTCTCGGCGTATTCCTCGGCCGTCATGCCCTTGGGCCGGCGGAACGGGTAGGGGAACGGGATGAATTGCGCGCGGTCGCCGAAGTGGCCGAAGCGGCGGCGGTAGCGGTAGCTGGACGTGATGCTGGAAGCGCCCAGCGTGCGGCCGTGGTAGCCGCCCTCGAACGCGAACATCAGGCTCTTGCCGTTGCTGGCGTTGCGCACGACCTTGAGCGAATCCTCGATGGCCTGGGCGCCGCCCACGTTGAAGTGGCAGCGGCCGTCCAGGCCCCATTTGGCCTTGGCGTCCTGCGCGATCCACTTGGCCAGCTCGATCTTGGTGGGGTGCAGGTACTGGCTGGCCACCTGCGGCAGTTCGCGCAGCTGGCGGATCATCACTTCCTCCAGCCGCTTGTTCTTGTAGCCGAAGTTGACGGCCGAATACCACATCTGCAGGTCGAGGTACGGCGTGCCCGCGGCGTCGAACATGTAGCTGCCGTCGCAGCCGGAAAAGATCTTCGGCGGATTCACGTAGTGCACCGTGTCGCCGAAAGAGCAGTACCTGGCCTCGTCGGCCAGCAATTGGTCGTGGTTCATGCGCTGGGGGTCTTCCTCAATGCCCAGTATCCGCATGCCACGTTGTGGCACGGTCAACGCCGTGTGTGCGTTCTGTGGAGGCCGCCGGCCGCGCGGCGATACTGCGGCGCGTGAGCACGCCCCGCCGCATCCTCCCGGTCATCGTCCTCAGCCAGTTCGCCGGCACCTCGCTCTGGTTCGCGGCGAACGCGGTGCTGCCCGACCTGCAGCGGGCGTGGGGCCTGCCGGCGTCTTCCCTCGCCACCGTGACCAGCGCCGTCCAGCTCGGCTTCGTCGCCGGCACGCTGGTCTTCGCGCTGCTCATGCTGGCGGACCGCTTCCGCCCGACGCGCGTCTTCCTGGCCTGCTCGCTGCTGGGTGCGGCCTGCAACGCGGGCGTCGTGCTGCTCGACGGGCAGTTCGCCGCGCTCGTCGCGCTCCGCTTCGCGGTGGGCTTCCTGCTGGCGGGCATCTACCCGGTGGGCATGAGGATCGCGGCGGCGTGGTACCGCGAAGGCCTGGGCGCGGCGCTGGGCGTGCTGGTGGGCGCGCTGGTGCTGGGGACCGCGCTGCCGCACGGCCTGCGTGCGCTGACGGGCGATGCGGCCGGGCTGGCCGCGGGCGGCGAAGCGTGGAAGACGGTGATGCTGGCCGTCTCGGCGCTGGCCGCCATGGGCGGCATCGCGACGGCGCTGCTGGTGCCCGACCGCCCGGCCGCGGCCGCCGCGCAGCGCATCAGCCCGCGTGCACTGGGCGCGCTCTGGACGGAGCCGCGCCTGCGCGCCTCGGTGTTCGGCTACTTCGGCCACATGTGGGAGCTGTACACGCTGTACACGCTCGTGCCGGTGATCCTGGCGACGCGCTGGGAGGGAACCCGGGCCAGCGCGCTGGCGTTCTGGGCCATCGCGGCGGGCGCGGCCGGCTGTGCCGCCGGCGGGCTGGTGGCGCGGCGGGTGGGCAGCGCCCGGGTGGCGCAGTGGCAGCTGTCGGCCAGTGGCCTGTGTTGCCTGGCCGCGCCGCTGATGCTGCAGGCGCCGGCGCCCGTCCTGGCCGCGTGGATGCTGGTGTGGGGCACGACGGTGGTCGGCGACTCGCCGCAGTTCTCGGCACTGACCGCGCGCAACGCGCCGCCCGGGGTGGTGGGGAGCGTGCTCACCTTCACCAACTGCATAGGCTTCGCCGTGTCGGTGCTCAGCATCGAGCTGTTCGTGCGCGCGGCGGCGCACTGGCCGCTGGCGGCCGTGCTGCCTGGCCTGGCGATCGGCCCGGCATTGGGCCTGTGGGCGTTGCGGCCGTTGACGAGGCCGGGAGCCGGATGAAGGTTTCAGGCGGCCGGCCGGCCGCCGCGTTGCCCGATGGCCGCGTACACCTCGCGGTGCAGGCGGTCGGCCTGTTCGCGCGAGCGGCGCGCGGCGCTTTCCAGTTCCTGGGAGGCGGGTTGCTGACGGGCCGCGCGCTCGCGCTCTCGCGCGTCGGCGTTGGCCGCGCCCCATTCGCGGATTTTCTCGGTCCAGTCCATCGTTGTCCTCCTGCCGTCGCGACTTCGCTGCCAGTCGCCGAGGGTAGCGGCGGCGGGGCGGCGCGCCAGTGCGCGCCGTCGCACGAGTGTGTAGGACGGATCGTCGCGGAGCTGACTGGCGGCTTGCAACCCGGCGGTTGCTAGGCAAGGACGCGCACGGTCACGCCTTCGTCCTTGCGCAGCACTTCCACCCCCACGCTGCGTTCGTGGCGGGTGAGCAGCAGGTCGCAGGAAGCGCCGGGCGAGCCCAGCCGTTCGATGCGCAGCCAGTCGACGATGGCCGGCAGCCGCGGGGTGCGCAGGCAGACCTCGCGCGTGGCGCCGTCGATCTCCAGGCCCAGGCAGGCCTGCAGCACCGCGAACGGCGCGGCCGCCGCCCACGCTTGCGGCGAGCAGGCCACCGGGTACAGCGTGGGCCCGGCGTCGTGCCGGCGCGGGAAGCCGCAGAACAGTTCCGGCAGGCGGTGCAGGTCGAAGTGCAGGCTGGACTCGAACATCGCCGCCAGCAGGTGCATCGCGTCCTCGGTGCGGCCATAGCGGGCCAGGCCCATCGCGGCCAGCGCGTTGTCGTGCGGCCAGATGGACCCGTTGTGGTACGACATCGGGTTGTAGCGCGCCTCGCCTTCGGCGATGGTGCGCACGCCCCAGCCGCTGAAGAAAGCCGATCCCATCAGCAGGTCCGCGACGCGGGCCCCGTGTTCCGGCGAGGCGATGCCGCTCCACAGGCAATGCCCCACGTTGGACGCCAGCACGTCGCAGCGCCGCTTGGCGCCGTCCAGCGCCAGCGCGTAGGTGCCGCGCTCCTCGCTCCAGAAAGCGGACTGGAAACGCACCTGCAGGTCCTGCGCTTGCTGCCGCAGCCGCGCGGCCAGCGCGCCGTCGCCGAAAGCCTGCGCCATCTCGGCCATCGCCTGCTTGGCCTGGTACACGTAGCCCTGCACCTCGCACAGCGCGATGGGCGCGTCGGCCAGGCGGCCGTCGCGGTGGAACACGGAATCCTGCGAATCCTTCCAGCCTTGCTGCGTCAGGCCGTCGGCGCTCTTGCGCGCGTACTCCACGAAGCCGTCGCCGTCGGCGTCGCCGTAGTCGTCGATCCACTTCAGCGCGGCCAGCAGGTTCGGCCACAGCTTGCGCATCAGCGCCTGGTCGCCGGTGCGCCGCCAGTACGCGGCGGCCAGCACCAGGAAGAGGGGCGTGGCGTCCACCGTGCCGTAGTAGCGGCCGAACGGGATCTCGCGCGTGCGCGCCATCTCCGACGGGCGCGCCTCGTGCAGGATCTTGCCGGGCTCGGCGTCGCGCTCGGCATCCACCTGCGTGGCCTGCGTGGAAGCGAGGAAATTGAGCACGCCGCAAGCCATCGACGCATCCACCCACAGGTACTCCAGCGCGGTGAGGATGCCGTCGCGCCCGAACGTCGTGGAATACCAGGGCACGCCCGCGAAAGGGTAGGGGCCGGTAGGCAGTTCGGTGACCAGCATCGCCAGGTCGGACACCGAGCGGTCCAGCCACAGGTTCACCAGCGGATTGGACGAGACGACGTGGCTGGCGGCCTGCGCGGTCTCGCGGCGCGACGCGTTGTTGGCATTGAACGCGTCGAAGTAGTTCGGCAGCACCGGCACGGGCTGGCCTTCGCGCTCGCAGGTGACCGTGAGGTACAGGTGCTTTTCCTCGCCCGGCTTCAGCGTGACGTCGTAGGCCGCGCGGTGCGCCTCCAGCAACTGCGGCGCGGGCTCGAACCGCAGGCCGGTGCGCCGCAGGGTCGCGTCCAGGCCGCGGTAGGGCAGCATCACTCGGTCCGCCGTCACCTCCGCCGGCAGGCGCTCGCCGCGCTTTTGGCGGTGCATGCCGCGGATCTCGAACAGGTCGATGAAGTCGGCGTCGAAGGCCATCTCCAGCCGCACCTGCAGGGGCGCCGTGCCGTGGTGGCTCACCCGCACGTGCTCGTAGCACGCGCCCTGCCACAGCAGCTTGGCGCGGAACAGGTGCAGCTCGCCCTTGGGCAGCACCACCCGGCCTTCCTCGGTCAGGTCGGGGTTCATCAGGTCGATGGCCAGCAGGCTGTTCGCTTCCTGGACCGAGGACCCCAGGTACAGCGGGCGCAGCCCGTTGATGGTGAGCTCCTGGTACGACAGGTAGCGCGTGTCCTCGTGGTACAGGCCTTCCTGCCCCGGCGCCAGCGCGCCGACGTCGCCGGTGCGGTCGAACATCGCGAACGCATGGCCGTTCTTGACGGTCTGCGGCTGCTCCTCGGGCCGCGCGAAAGCCGCCAGCACGTACCAGCGGTCGTCGACGAGGATCTTCTTCTTTTCTGCCATGACTCAGGCCTCCACTCGGGACTCCACCATGCGGCGGTACAGGGCAGCGTACGAAGCGGCCATCACGGGCGCGGCGAAGCGGCGCTCGAACGATTCACGGCAGGCGCGGCGGTCGATCTCGCCGATGCGCATCGCCGCGCCGACGGCCTGGTGCTGGTCGTGCACGATGAAGCCGGTGACGCCGTCTTCCAGCAGCTCGGGCACCGAGCCGTGCCCATAGGCGATGACGGGCGTTCCGCAGGCCAGCGCCTCGGTGATCACCAGGCCGAAAGGCTCGGGCCAGTCGACGGGCGCGAGCAGGGCACGCGCGTTGCCGATGAAGTCGTTCTTGTCCCCGTCGCCGATCTCGCCGACGAAGGTGACCAGCGGATGGTCCAGCATCGGCTCGATCACTTCTTCCCAGTACTGCTTGTCCGCCGCGTCCACCTTGGCGGCGATGCGGATCGGCATGTTGCAGGCCAGGGCGATGTCGATGGCGCGGTCGCAGCGTTTTTCCGGCGAGATGCGGCCGACGAAGGCGAAGTAGTCCTGCGGCTCGGGATGGAAGTCGTACAGGTCCAGCGGCAGCCCGTGGTGCACGGTGGCCAGCCAGTTCGGCTGCGGCAGCGGTGCGCGCTGCGCATCCGAGATGGAGACCAGCGGGTGGCGGTTGAAGTGCCGGAACAGCGGCTGCAGGTCGGGCAGGTCCAGGCGGCCGTGCAGCGTGGTGAGGCTGGGGGTGCGGCACCGCATGGCGACGGGCAGGTGCAGCCAGTCGATGTGGAAATGGATGACGTCGAAGCTGTCGCACAGCTCGCGCACGCGGTCCAGCATCAGCGTGTGCCAGATCACCGGGTCGGGCCTGCCGGGGTGCAGGCGCAGCGCGCGGTCGATCACGGGTACCAGGCGCGCCCGCGTTCGCGAGTCGCCGCTGGCGAACAGGGTGACTTCGTGGCCGAGGTCGATCAGGGCCTCGGTAAGGTAGTGCACGACGCGCTCGGTGCCG
This sequence comes from Ramlibacter humi, assembly GCF_004681975.1. Lineage (GTDB taxonomy): Bacteria > Pseudomonadota > Gammaproteobacteria > Burkholderiales > Burkholderiaceae_C > Ramlibacter > Ramlibacter humi. Next base: position 1,349,754 of record NZ_SMLK01000001.1, on the reverse strand, counting down.
CCGTACAGCCGGGGTGGGACGCTCTCGTAGAGCGGAGCGACTTGGGCGATTCTCATGCGATGGAGGAGGTGGTGTTGGTGATGCCGACCAAGCAAGCTAGCGCGCGCGCTCGCCCGGTGGTGTAGGAGCAAAGGCATTCGCCGCCGCAGATCGCGGGCACGCGAAACGGCAACGGCCGGACTCGCGTCCGGCCGTCGTGGGCGGGAACCGGTCCTGCATCAGGCCCCGGTCAGTTACGTCACCGATCGCGTCGCAGCGTGGTGTCGTATCCCTGCGCTTCGCGTTCCTCGCGGGTACGGTCCGATTCCTCGCGCGGGCCGCCGTCGGCGGGGTATTGCGCGCCGCCCGTGCTGTTGCCGTACGCGCTGCCGCCTTGCTGGCCATAGCCCGGATTCATCTGCCCGCCGCCGCCGGTGTAGCCGCCCGACGGGCCACCCTGATAGGCGCCGCCTTGGTACCTCGGGTCTTCATAGCGGGCGCCCTGGCCGGTTGGCTGGCCCTGGTACGGCGCACCGCCCTGCTGGCTGCCCGCCGGCATGCCGCCGCCCTGGTAGCCCTGCGGGTACTGCGCGGCCATGCCGCGTGCCTGTTCGCGCGCGCGGTCGCCCGCCACTTCCGCCGCATGGGCCAGCTGCGGGCCACGGTCGCGGCTGGTCTCGTACCAGCGGCTCAGGATGCGGCCGGCCGTCTCGCGCCCGCCCAGGCCGAAAGCCAGGCCCAGGCCGAGCGCGATGGCGCCGACGAAGGCCATGAACAGCGTGTTGACCAGCGTGGTGGCGATGCCGATCTGGTTGACGGCCACGACGATGGCGAAAGCCCACACCAGCACGGAAGCGATCTTGGCCAGCAGGTTGGATTGCTCGATGCCCGCTTCCGAAGAGGCGCCGCGCACCAGGTTGCTCAGCGCGCGCGCGGCCAGGCCGCCGATGACCAGCACCACCAGCGCCACCACGACGTTGGGCAGCCACAGCAGAAGGTCGCGCAGCACGTCCGACACCGCGGGCAGGCCCAGCGCGTCGAAGGCCACCACCAGCGCGATGAGGCGCACGAACCATTTCGCGATGAGGCCGATCATGCCGGCCGGGTCGGCCGCTTTCGCGACGCCGGCATCGCGCAGCTCCGAGCTGGACGTGTTCACGCGCATGCGCGAGAGGAAGTCCGTGAAGCCGGCGCGGCTGGCCAGGTCGTTGAAGCGCACCGCGCGCAGCAGGGCCGCGACGCCGCGCTCGATCAGCGACGACAGCAGCCACCCGACGATGAGGATGACGGCGAAGCCGATGATCTTGGGGATGGCGCTGAGGAACATCGCCAGGGCCGCGGCCAGCGACGTCATCATCGCGGCGCCCCAATCGGTGATGGCAGTGGGCATGGGGTTCTCCGAAAGTTGTGAAAGGGATGCCGGGGAATGTCGGCTTCAGCAGTTCAGGCCAAGGTCGGAAACCGGAGGGGTGCGGTGTAGGAAGGCGCTTTAGCGGAGCTAGCTCGGGTGTTCGCGGGCGCACGCGCGGTACTCGGCAATCCAGTGTCGAGCCCGTGACCACGCCGCAGCCGCGCTGCCCCTAGACTGCTGCCATGTCCCGCCTCGCCGCCTTGCGCCCCGCGCTGCCGCTCCTCGTCGGTGCTTCGCTGATGCTCAGCCTGGCCATGGGCCTGCGGCAGAGCCTGGGCATCTTCATGCCCAGCCTCACCCGCGACATCGCGATCCCGGTCGCGCAGTTCACCCTTGCCGTGGCTGTGCAGAACCTGGCGTGGGGCGTCCTGCAGCCTTTCGCCGGCGCGCTGGCGGTGCGCGTGGGCTACCGGCCCCTGATGATCGGCGGCTCCATCCTGTACCTGGCGGGCCTGCTGCTGCTCGCTTCCGCGCACGGCCTGGTGCCGGTGATCGTGGGCGCGGGCCTGGCCATCGGGTTCTCGATGGCCTGCACCGGTCCTGCTCTCTCGATGGCCGTCGCCGCTCGCGCGGTGCCCGCGGCAGTTCGCAGCACGGTGCTGGGCATCGTCTCGGCCGCCGGTTCGCTGGGCGCGATGATCGCCGCGCCGGTGGGGCAGATGCTGATGCAGCAGTGGGGCTGGCGCGTGGGGCTGATCGGCTTCGCGGTGATGGCGCTGGCGATGCTGCCCGCGGCGTGGTTCGCCAGCCGCGGTGATTCGCAGCCCGCGCCGGCCGCGGTATCGGGCGGCGTCGAAGGCTCGGCCGGCGACGCCCTGCGCGCGGCCTTCTCCAGCCTGCCTTTCGTCGTGATGGCCGTGGCGTACTTCGTCTGCGGCATGCAGCTGATCTTCCTGACCACGCACCTGCCGGCGTACCTGGAGATCTGCGGCATGGACCCCATGCTCAGCGCGCAGGCGCTGGGCTGCATCGGCGCGTTCAACGTGCTGGGCAGCCTGTTCTTCGGCTGGGCCGGTGGCCGCTGGAACAAGCTGCTGCTGCTCGGGATGATCTATTTCCTGCGCTCGCTCACGCTGGTCTGGTACTTCATGTCGCCGCCCACGCCCAGTGGCACGCTGGTGTTCGCTTCGATCATGGGGTTCCTGTGGCTGGGCGTGGGCCCACTGGTGGCCGGCTGGATCGTCGACCGCTTCGGCCTGAAGTGGCAGGCCATGTTGGGCGGCGTGGCTTTCGTCAGCCACCAGTTCGGCAGCTTCACCGGCGCGTTCGGCGGTGGGCTGCTGTACGACGCGCTGGGCAACTACACGCTCGCCTGGCAGATCGGCGTGGCCGTGGGGCTGGCGGCGGGCATTGCGCAAATGGCTTTCGCCTTCGCGCCCAGCGCCCGGCCGCCTGCGGCCGCTGCCGCGGCCTGACGAATTCGGGCGCGGACTCCCTTACGCAGAGAACGCGGAGGAAGCGCAGAGGACGCGGAGAAGGCAAGGAAAACCATTGAGGTTTCCTCTGCGATCTCTGCGTGACCTCCGCGTTCTCTGCGTAAGGGAGTCCGCGCCCGATCCCGCTTAAAATCCCACGCTTCGCGCGCGCGTGCGTGGGTTCCTTCCGGGCCGGCGCGACGACTGCTGCCAGCCCCAGCCAGACCACATGACCTCCTCCAAGCCGCCCGTCACCGTCGCCGAGATCCGCAAGACCTTCCTCCAGTTCTTCGCCAGCAAGGGGCACACGGTCGTCGAGTCCAGCCCGCTCGTGCCGGGCAACGACCCCACGCTGATGTTCACCAACTCGGGCATGGTGCAGTTCAAGGACGTGTTCCTGGGCACCGACAAGCGCCCGTACGTGCGTGCCGCCTCGGTGCAAGCCTGCCTGCGGGCCGGCGGCAAGCACAACGACCTGGAGAACGTGGGCTACACCGCGCGCCACCACACGTTCTTCGAGATGCTGGGCAACTGGAGCTTCGGCGACTACTTCAAGCGCGAGTCGCTCAAGTGGGGCTGGGAGCTGCTGACCGAGGTCTATAAGCTGCCGAAGGAAAGGCTGCTTGCCACCGTGTACCACGAGGACGACGAGGCCTTCGACATCTGGACCAAGGAGATCGGCCTGCCCGCCGACCGCGTCATCCGCATCGGCGACAACAAGGGCGGCAAGTACAAGAGCGACAACTTCTGGATGATGGCCGACACCGGCCCCTGCGGCCCGTGCTCGGAGATCTTCTACGACCATGGCGAGCACATCCCCGGCGGCCCGCCCGGCAGCCCCGGCGAGGACGGCGACCGCTTCATCGAGATCTGGAACCACGTGTTCATGCAGTTCGACATGCAGCCGGACGGCAGCGTGGTGAAGCTGCCCGCGCCCTGCGTGGACACCGGCATGGGCCTGGAGCGCCTGGCGGCCATCCTGCAGCACGTGCACAGCAACTACGAGATCGACATCTTCGAGAAGCTGATCGCCGCCGCCGCGCGCGAGACCGGTGAGAAGGACCTGAACAACCCGTCGCTGCGCGTCATCGCCGACCATGTCCGCGCCACCGCCTTCCTGGTCAGCGACGGCGTGATCCCCAGCAACGAAGGCCGCGGCTACGTTCAGCGCCGCATCATCCGCCGCGCCATCCGCCACGGCTACAAGCTGGGCCGCAAGCAGCCGTTCTTCCACAAGCTGGTGCCCGACCTGGTGAAGCTGATGGGCACCGCCTACCCGCGCCTGCAGGCGGAAGAAAAGCGCGTGATGGAAACGCTGAAGGCCGAGGAAGAGCGCTTCTTCGAGACGCTGGGCACGGGGATGGAGATCCTGGACGCCGCGCTGTCCTCCGTTCGGGCTGAGCCTGTCGAAGGCCGCGCCCAGGCTTCGACAGCCCGAACGGATGAGGTTGCACAGCGCGTTGCCCTTTCCCGGACCAAGGTCCTGCCCGGCGAAGTGGCGTTCAAGCTGCACGACACCTACGGCTTTCCGCTCGACCTGACGCAGGACGTGGGCCGCGAGCGCGGCTTCACCGTCGACACCGCGGGCTTCGACGCCGCGATGGAAAAGCAGAAGGCCGCGGGCCGCGCCGCTGGCAAGTTCAAGATGGACCGCGCGCTGGAATACACCGGCTCGGGCCACCCGTTCACCGGCTACGAGAGGCTGGAAGAGCCCGCGAAGGTGGTCGCCCTGTACAAGGACGGCACGCCCGTGCAGCAGCTCACGCGCGGTGAAGCCGGCGTCGTGGTGCTGGACACCACGCCGTTCTACGCCGAGTCCGGCGGCCAGGTGGGCGACAGCGGCGCGCTGGCGGCCGAAGGCGTGCAGTTCGGCGTGGAAGACACGCAGAAGATCAAGGCCGACGTGTACGGCCACCACGGCCAGATGTCGCAGGGCACGCTGAAGGTGGGCGACGCGGTGAAGGCGCAGGTGGACGTGGCGCGCCGCCAGGCCACCATGCGCAACCACAGCGTCACGCACCTGATGCACAAGGCGCTGCGCGAGGTGCTGGGCGGCCACGTGCAGCAGAAGGGCTCGCTGGTCGATGCCGACAAGACCCGTTTCGACTTCACCCACAACAGCCCGGTGAACGAAGACCAGGTGCGCGAGATCGAGCGCCGTGTGAACGAGGAAATCCTCGCCAACCAGCCGACGCTGGCGCGCGTGATGGACATCGAGGCCGCCAAGGCCACCGGCGCGATGATGCTGTTCGGCGAGAAGTACGGCGACACCGTGCGCGTGCTGGACATCGGCACCAGCCGCGAACTTTGCGGCGGCACGCATGTGCAGCGCACCGGCGACATCGGCCTGTTCAAGATCGTGAGCGAAGGCGGCGTGGCCGCCGGCATCCGCCGCGTGGAAGCGGTCACCGGTGCCAACGCGCTGGCCTACCTGCAGCAGGTGGAAGCCACGGTGCAGAGCGCCGCCGCGTCGCTGAAGGCGCCCGTGCCCGAGCTGCAGTCGCGCATCGGCCAGGTGCTGGAGCAGGTGCGCACGCTGGAAAAGGAAGTGGCGCAGCTCAAGGGCAAGCTGGCTTCCTCGCAGGGCGACGAGCTGGTGAGCCAGGCGGTGGAGGTCAAGGGCATCAAGGTGCTGGCTGCCACGCTGCAGGGCGCCGACGCGAAGACGCTGCGCGACACCATGGACAAGCTGAAGGACAAGCTCAAGACCGCGGCCATCGTGCTGGCGGCGGTGGACGGCGGCAAGGTGCAGATCGCCGCCGGCGTCACGGCCGACCGCATGGGCCAGGTGAAGGCCGGCGAGCTGGTGAACTTCGTCGCCCAGCAGGTGGGCGGCAAGGGCGGCGGCAAGCCCGACATGGCGATGGCCGGCGGCACCGACGCCAGCAAGCTGCCGGGCGCGCTGAAGTCGGTGCAGCAATGGGTGGCGGACCGCGCATGATGCAGGGCACCGAGCGGCTGACGCGCCGCGCGCTGGTCGCTTCGGCCGTGCTCGCGCCGTTCGCCGCGCTCGCGGCGCAGATCGACACCGCCCCGGGCACGCTGGCGGCCCTGTCGGTGGCCGACGCGGAAGGCCGCAAGGTGCCGGTGCCCGCCGCGGGCCGCGCCACCATCGTCAATTTCTGGGCCACCTGGTGCCCGCCGTGCCGGGCCGAGATGCCGCTGCTGCAATCGCTGCCGGACTTCTACGGCGACAAGCTGTCGCTGCAGCTGGTGAACTTCAAGGAGCGCCTGGCCACCGTGCAGAAGTACGTGCGCGAAGCCGGCTGGGCGCCGGGCCAGCCGCTGCTGCTCGACCCCATGGGCGAGGGCGCGGCGGCCTGGGGCGTCAAGCAATTCCCCACCACCGTGGGCTTCGATGCCCGCGGCCGCGCGCGCTGGCGCGTGCGCGGCGAATACGACTGGACCAGCCCGGAAGCCGCGCGGCTGGTCGAAAGCCTCTGGAGCTGACCATGCACAACCGCCGCGATTTCCTCACCGCCACCGGCAGCATCGCCGCCGGGCTGGCCCTGCCCACGCTCGCCACCGCGCAGGAGCGCCGCTTCCAGCCGCGGCAGGGCGGCTGGCGCACGTTCGAGCTCACCACCCGCGTGGAGCCCGCGCTGGCCCAGGGGGCCAGCCGCGTGTGGGTGCCCATCCCTTCGCTGGACACCGATTGGCAGCAGTCGCTGGAGAGCAGCTTCGCCACCAACGGCAGGGCCGAGCGCGTGTCCGATGGCGTGGAAGGCGCGCGCATGCTGCGCGTCGATTTCGACACGGCGGCGGCGCAGCCTTTTGTCGAGCTCACCACGCGCGTGCGCACCCGCGACCGTGCGGTGGACTGGTCGCATCGCCAGGCGGTGAAGGAAGACCGCGACACCCTGGCCCACGCGCTGCAGCCCACGACGCTGATCCCCACCGACGGCATCGTGCGCGACACGGCGCGCAAGGCGGTCGGCGACGCGCGCACCGACGAAGACAAGGTGCGCCGCCTGTACGACTGGGTGGTGGCCAACGCCTTCCGCGAACCCGCGGTGCGCGGCTGCGGCGAAGGCGACATCAAGACCATGCTGGAGACCGGCAACCTGGGCGGCAAGTGCGCGGACATCAACGCGCTGTTCGTCGGCCTGTGCCGTTCGGTGGGCGTGCCCGCGCACGACGTGTACGGCCTGCGCCTGGCGCCTTCGGCTTTTGGCTACAAGGAACTGGGCAGCAACTCCGCCAGCCTGAAGGGCGCGCAGCACTGCCGCGCCGAGGTGTTCCTGCAGTCGCGCGGCTGGGTGGCCATGGACCCGGCCGACGTCGCCAAGGTGATGCGCCAGGAAACGCCGCAGTGGATCAAGACGGTAGACCACCCCCTGGTGGCGCCGGTGTACCGCGGCCTGTACGGCGGCTGGGAAGGCAACTGGGTGGGCTACAACCGCGCGCACGACGTGCGCCTGCCCGGCTCGCGCCTGGGCCCGCTGGGTTTCATGATGTACCCGGTGGCCGAAGACGCGCAGGGGCGCTTCGATTCGTATGCGCCGGACGACTTCAAGTACCAGATTTCGGCGCGGGAATTGAAGGCCTGAAACGCGGGGTCCGCAGCGCAGAGGACGCAGAAATTCGCAGAGAACGCAGAGGAAAACCTCCAAAAGGTTTTTCTTTGCCTTCTCTGCGTCCTCTGCGAATTTCTGCGTCCTCTGCGCTGCGGACCCCGTATTCAGCAGTGCGCGTTCAGCGCACGACCTTCCCTTCGGCCGTGATGGTCACCAGGTCGATGGACCGCACGGAATCGCGCACGCCGGCACGCAGGTTGATGCGGAAGCCGCCCACGTCGTAGTCGGTCATCGACGCCATCGCCTTCTGCAGCGCGGCCTTGTCGCCGGGCTTGCCCGAGCGGCGCACGGCTTCCGAAAGGGTCTTCGCGGCGATGAAGCCTTCCAGGCTTTCGTACGACGCTGTCTGGTCGGAGTTGTCGATGGCGGCCAGGTATTCCTTGACGATGGGCGTGGCCGAGCTGCGCGGCGACGGCACGACCTGCGACACCACCACGCCGCTGATCTCCTTGCCCAGCGCCGCGAACAGCGGGTCGATGCCCACCACCGAGAAGTTCAGGAACGAGCCCACGTAGCCCGTCTTGCGCATCTTGCGGATGAAGGCGGCGGTGGAGTTGAACAGCGACACCTGGATGATGGCCTGCGGCTGCACCTTGCCCAGCGCGGCCACCGCGGCGTCGACCTTGTCGCTGTTGACCGGCACGAAGGCCGAGCCCACCAGCGGCGCCAGCTTCAGCTCCTGGATGGCCTGGTTGACGGCGGCCAGCCCCGCGCGGCCCATGGCGTCGTCCTCGGCCACCACGGCGATGCGCGTCTGCCCGAGCGTGGCGCAGTGCCGCACCATCTTGAAAGCCTCGTCGGCCATGCTGGGGCGCACGTGGAACACGCCGGAACCGGCTTCGCCACGCAGCGCGTCGGATGCGGCGAAGGGGGCGAAGAAGATCGCGCCTTCGTGCTTGGCCACCGCGGCGCCCGCTTCGGCGCTGGCGGTGCCGACGAACCCGAACAGCAGGTCGGCGCCGTCGGCCAGCAGCTTCTTGGCGTTCTCGCCGGCCTTCGCCGGCTGGTAACCGTCGTCGACCTGCCGCAGCTCGAAGGTGTAGCCCGGGTTGTTCTTGGCGCCGTTGAAGGCGTCGAAATACAGCTTGGAGCCGCCCGCGAAGGCCAGCCCGATCTGGTCAGCCGCGCCGGTGAGGGGCACCGACTGGCCCAGCACGATCTTGCGGCTGCCCTTGGCCTGCGCCAACGCGCCGGTGGCGGGCAGCCAGGCCAGCGCGCCCGCGGCGGCGGTGCCCAGCACGAATTGGCGTCTGCTTTCCATGGTCACTCCTTCGTCCTCTACCCGACAGCAATCTTGATGCCATACGCTAACCCGCCGCAAGCCGGCTGCAAACGGCGTGCGCGGCGGCCGTGGCCGTCATGCGGCTTTTTCACATGCCCGTGCGCGTGAAAACGACGTCCCACACGCCATGCCCCAGGCGCAGCCCGCGCTGCTCGAATTTGGTGAGCGGGCGGTACGGCGGCCGCGGCGCGAAACCCGCGGCAGTGTTGCGCAGCTGCGGCTCGCCAGCAAGCACTTCCAGCATCTGCTGCGCATAAGGCTCCCAGTCCGTGGCGCAGTGCAGGTAGCCGCCCGGCGCCAGCCGCGAGGCAAGGCGCGCCACCAGCGCCGGCTGGATCAGGCGGCGCTTGTGGTGGCGCAGCTTGTGCCACGGGTCCGGGAAGAAAACGTGCACGCCGGCGAGGGACGCGGGCGCCAGCATGTGGTCCAGCACCTCCACCGCGTCGTGCTGCACGATGCGGATGTTGGCCAGGCCCTGCTCGCCGATGCGCTTGAGCAGCGCGCCCACGCCGGGTTCGTGCACCTCGCAGCACAGGAAATTGTTGCCGGGCATCAGGCCCGCGATGTGCGCCGTGGCCTCGCCCATGCCGAAGCCGATCTCCAGGATGGTGGGCGCGGCACGGCCGAACGCCGACGCCAGGTCCACCGGCTGCGCCTGGTAAGGCAGCAGGTACTTGGGGCCCAGGGCGCCGAAGGCGCGCTTCTGGCCTTCGGTGGTGCGGCCGGCGCGGCGCACGAAACTGCGGATCGCCCGCGGGTGCGCCACGCCTTCGGGCGGCTGGCCCGCGGCGGCCGGCTCGGAATCGGTGTCTCTCACGCCCCCGATTGTAGAAAGGGCCACGCCCCCGCCCATCCGGCCAATGCACCATCGAGGGTGCAGCCGGCGGCGTGGCTCCGCAGCCCGAGCACGGCGGCAGCCGCATCCAGCGCCGCCAGCGGGTCGGCCAGGTCCAGCGCCTGCGCGCCGTTCTGCTTCGACAGCTTCTCGCCGTTGGCGCCCAGCACCAGCGGCGTGTGCAGGTACGACGGCGCTGGCAGGCCCAGGGCGCGCTGCAGCACGAGCTGGCGCGCGGTGTTGTCCGCGAGGTCTTCGCCGCGGACCACGTGGGTGATGGCCTGGGCGGCGTCATCCACCACCACGGCCAGTTGGTAGGCCCACAGGCCGTCGGCGCGCCGCAGGACGAAGTCACCCACGTCATGCGCGACATCTTGCGATTGCGGCCCCAGGCGACGATCGGTCCAGTGCACCATGCCGTGAGGCACGCGCAAGCGCCACGCGCGCGCCGGACGGCCATGCAGCCCATCGCGGCAGGTGCCGGGGTAGGGCGCTTCCTCGCCGCGGCGGCGCGGGCGCCCCAGCGCGATCAGCGCTTCCTCGATGTCCTTGCGCGAGCAGGCGCAGGGATAGGCGGCGCCCTTCGCGACCAGCGAATCCAGCGCGTCCTGGTAGGCGCTGCCACGGGTGGATTGCCACACGGGCGGTTCGTCGGGCCGCAGGCCACAGGCGTCCAGCTGCCGCAGGATTTCGCGGTCGGCGCCCGGCACGCAGCGCGGCGCGTCCACGTCCTCGATGCGCACCAGCCACCGGCCACCCTTGGCGCGGGCATCCAGCCAGCTGGCCAGCGCCGCCACCAGCGAGCCCGCATGCAGCGGCCCGGTGGGGGAGGGCGCGAAGCGCCCACGGTACGGCGCCATGGCGCGCTCTTCAGCCCTCGAGGGCGGCGAGGGCCAGTTCCAGCCCGGAGGCGAATGCGTGCTCGACGCGGTGGCCCAGGCACCAGTCGCCGCACAGGCCCAGTCCCACCTGCGAATCCCACAGGTGCGAGCGGCCCAGCGGCGTGAGCGTCTTGGCGTGCCGCCAGCGGCGCGCCTGCGTGTGCGCGGGCTGGGCGCGGATGCCGGTGATCTCGGCGAAAGCCTTCAGCAGTTTGGCCGTCACGCGCGCTTCGTCGTCGCCGAAATGCTCGGCCGACCAGGCGGGGCTGGCCTGCACGGTCCAGCGTTCCACCGGCTCGCGGCCCGGCTTCGTGGATTCGCGCGCCAGCCAGGCCACTCGGTGGTGGCTGCTGAGCGCGGCGTTCCATTGCGGGCCCAGCGGCGTGGTGCCGGCCTGCGGGAAAGCGAGCATCAAGGTCCAGCACGGCGCGATGTCCACCTGCGCCAGCTTCTGCGCGAACACGGGCGCCACACGCGACCGCTCCAGCAGCGCCGCGGCATGCGGCGCGGGAATGGCCAGCAGCACCGCGTCGAAGCCCGGTTCCACGTGCACGGCGCCTTGCGGGCCGGCCGTGCGCACCTGCCAGCGGCGCGTGTCCAGCGCGTCGGGTTCGATGCGCTCGGCAAACGTGTCCAGCGAGAGGGCGTCGGCCAGCGGGCGGGCCCATTCGCGGGGCAGCGCGTCCATGACGGGCGCGCCCACCCAGCGGGTCTGCGGCGAGGGCTCGGCGGCTTCGGCGATGCGGCCCAGCGGGTCGAGCACGCGCACGGCGTTGGTGTTCCAGGGCCGCACCGCGGCGGGCGTGGTTTCGAGTGCGCGGCGGAAGCGGTCGTCGCGCACGGTGAAGTACTGCGCGCCCGAATCGAAACTGCCGAAGGGCGAGGTGGCGCCGGCCATGCGGCCGCCCACCTGCGAAGCCTGCTCGAGCACGCGCACTTCGTGCCCGGCCTGGGCCAGCGTGCGGGCGCAGGCGATGCCGGCGAGGCCGGCGCCGATCACCGCGTAACGCCGCGGATGGGAGGGAGGTTTCGGCGCGCGGGAGGAGGAGGGCATCGCGCGCATTGTGGCATCAGGCCGACAGGGGCCCGGCGTGGCGGTCCAGCAGCGCGTGCCGCGTGGCCGCGCTTTCCAGCTGCTGCAGCCACCACTGCAGGCCGCGGCCGGGGCCGAGCGGGCCCGACTCGCGCCAGGCGTAGCTGGGGCGGACGATGCGCTGCGCGCGCTGAACCTGCCTGGTCACCAGGCGGCCCGTCTCCACGTAGGGCCGCACCATCGGTTCGGGGAGGAAGCCGGCGCCGATGCCCCGCAGCTGCGCGTCCAGCTTGGCGCGCATGGTGGGCACGGTGAACACGTCCTGCCCCGCGAGCAGGCCGAACGTCATGCCGCTGCCCTGCTGCACCGAGTCGGCGACCGCGACGGCGCGGTACTTCTGCACCAGTTCGTCGGGCAGCGGTTCGGGCTGCGAAGCCAGCGGGTGATGGGGGGCGACGACGAACACGAAGGGCACGTCGCCCAGCACGCGCGCGTGCAGGCCGGACACCTGGCCTTGCTCCACCAGCGCCACGCCCAGTGCCAGATCGGCGCCGCCGCTGGTCAACGCGGCCAGCGTGCCCGAGAGCGCCTCGTCGCGGATGCGCAGGCGCGTGTGCGGCGCCACCTCGAAGAAGGCCTGCGCCAGTTCCATCACCGTGCCGCAGGAAATGATGGCGTCCACGGCGATGGTGAGCTGCGATTCCCAGCCCGTGGCCACGCGGCGCACGCGGCTGGCCACCGCGTCGACTTCGCCCAGCAGCCGCTGGCCTTCGCGCAGCAGCTCGGCGCCGGCGTCGGTCAGGCGGGCCTGGCGCGAGGCGCGGTCGAACAGCAGCGCGTCGAGCGCATCCTCGATCTGCCGCACGCGGTAGGTGACGGCGCTGGGCACCAGCCCCAGCTCGCGCGCCGCGCCCGCGAAGCTGCCGGCGCGTTCCACGGCCTGCAGCAGCGCCAGCGCATCGGGGGTGAGGACATCGCGGGGCGTGGGCATCGCGAGAACCCGCGTCATTCCCGAGAAGGCGGGAATCCATGGCGTCCGCATTCGCAGCTCAAGCGCTGGAAGCCATGGATCCCCGCCGCCGCGGGGATGACGCCATATGTGTTCAAAGTTTTTGAATGATGCCATCAAAGCCGGGCCGCCGATGGGTTGGGGTGCGGCGCCTACAGTCTTTCCATCGACGGCGCATGCGGCGCCGGTTCAACGCAGGAGAGTCACATGCTCACCCTTCGCAAGTCCCAGGAACGCGGCCATGCCAACCACGGCTGGCTGGACAGCCACCACAGCTTCTCTTTCGCCAACTACTACGACCCCGAGCACATGGGCTGGGGCAACCTGCGCGTGATCAACGAAGACCGCATCGCCCCGGGCACCGGCTTCGGCACGCACGGCCACCGCGACATGGAGATCATCAGCTACGTGCTGGAGGGCAACCTCGCGCACAAGGACAGCATGGGCAACGTCAAGGGCATCCCGCCCGGCGACGTGCAGCGCATGAGCGCCGGCAGCGGCGTGATGCACAGCGAGTTCAACCATGCGCCGCAGCAGACCACGCACTTCCTGCAGATCTGGATCGAGCCCAACGTGCGCGGCATCCCGCCCAGCTACGAGCAGAAGACGTTCGGCGAAGGCGACAAGCGCGGCAAGCTGCGCCTGGTGGCTTCGCCCGACTCGGCGGAAGGCTCGGTGAAGATCCACGCCGATGCCCGGGTGTACGCGGGCCTGCTCGACGGCGCGGAAGCGGCGCAGCTGCAGCTGGCCGACGGCCGCAAGGGCTACGTGCACCTGGTGCGCGGCGAACTCGACGTCAACGGCAAGCCGCTGAAGGCCGGCGATGCCGCCCTGCTGGACGGCGAGACCCGCGTCGAGCTGAAGAACGGCAAGCAGGCCGAGGTGCTGGTGTTCGACCTGCAGCCCTGAGCAACCCAACGGGCGGGAACCAGTTCCGCCCGGCAGTTTCCAACCCTTTTCCCTTCCCAACGGAGATCCGAAGATGAGCACCCTCACCCGCAACCGTTACGAGACCGGCGCTGTCGGCAACCCAGCCGCGCAGGACGTCGCCACCCTCGTCGGTCGCATCCTGCTGTCCTGGCTGTTCATCCCGGCCGGCTTTTCCAAGCTGATGGGCTTTTCCGGCATCGTGGGCTACATCGCGTCCAAGGGCGTGCCGATGCCCGAGGTCTGCGCGGCCATCGCCATCGTCTTCGAGCTGGGCTTCGGCATCGCGCTGCTGCTGGGCATCAAGGGCCGCTGGGCCGCGCTGGGCCTGGCGTTCTTCGTCGCGATGATCACGCCCATCTTCCACAACTTCTGGGCCGTGCCCGAAGCCCAGAAGATGATGCAGATGCAGTCGTTCTGGAAGAACATCGCCGTCGTCGGCGGCCTGCTGTTCGTGTTCGCCTTCGGGCCCGGCCGCTGGAGCATCGACGGCCGCTCCGCCCGCTAACCTGCGATTCCCGTCCCCCCACCGTCCGGGCGCGTACACGCGCGCCCGGCGGGACAACTCATCCCTGAAAAGCCTCCCGCAGAAAGAAACATGGCCTCCATCGCAGTCGTCTACCACTCGGGCTACGGCCACACGCAGCGCCAGGCGCAAGCCGTGGCCGAGGGCGCGGATGCCCACCTCATCGCCATCGACGCCGACGGCAACCTGCCCGGCGGCGCGTGGGAGCAGCTCCAGGCCGCCGACGCCATCGTCTTCGGCTCGCCCACCTACATGGGCGGCCCCAGCTGGCAGTTCAAGAAGTTCGCCGACGCTTCGTCCAGGCCCTGGTTCAGCTCGGCCTGGAAGGACAAGCTGTTCGCCGGCTTCACCAACAGCGCCAGCACCATCGGCGACAAGACGAGCACGCTGAACTACTTCATGACGCTGGCCATGCAGCACGGCGGCGTGTGGGTGGGCACCGGCATGCTGCCGTCCAACGCCAAGGCCCACACCCGCGACGACCTGAACTGGATGGGCATCTGGAGCGGCGCCGCATCGGTGTCGCATTCGGACGCGTCGCCCGCCGAGATGCATGCCGGCGACCTGAAGTTCGCCACCGAGTTCGGCAAGCGCGTGCGCGCGGTGGCGGAACGCTGGGCGCGCAAGTAAGCTCTTGGCCATGCCCGTCGTCCAGCAACTCATCGGCCAAGAGAAAGACCTGGGGGGCGGCTTCAAGGTCCGCCGCCTGCTGCCGGCCGCCCGCCGGCGCAGCGTCGGGCCTTTCGTCTTCTTCGACCACTTCGGTCCCGTGACGGAACACCCGCAGGACCAGCACGACGTGCGGCCGCACCCGCACATCGGGCTGGCCACGGTGACCTACCTGTTCGAGGGCGCGATGATGCACCGCGACAGCCTGGGCAGCGTGCAGCGCATCGAGCCGGGCGCCATCAACTGGATGACCGCGGGCCGCGGCATCGTGCACTCCGAGCGCAAGCCCGACGAGCTGCGCGGCAGCGAATTCACCAACCACGGTTTGCAGTTGTGGGTGGCGTTGCCGGAAGCGCTGGAGGAGACGGAGCCTTCGTTCCAGCACACGCCGGCGGACGCGATCCCCGAAGTGTCGTTCGGGCCGGCGCGTGTGCGCGTGCTGGTCGGCGAAGCTTTCGGGCAGCGCTCGCCCGTTGTCCCCGCGTCGCCGACGGTCTACCTCGATGTTTCCGTGCCGGGCGGCGGCGAGTTCGACCTGCCGGCGCTGGCGCCCGAGCTGGCGGTGTACCCGGTGGCCGGAGAAGTCACGATCGACGGCGAGCCGCTGGCCCCGCACCAGATGCTGGTGCTGGAGCCGGGCCGCGACGCGCGCGTGTCCGCGCGGCCCGACGCGCGCTTCGTCGTGGTGGGTGGGGAAACCGTCGGCCCACGCTTCATGTACTGGAACTTCGTCTCCAGCCGCAAGGAGCGCATCCTGGAAGCCAGCGACGAGTGGGCCGCGCAGCGGTTCCCTTCGGTGCCCGGCGACGACGTCGAGTTCATCCCCCTGCCGCCGACGCGGTTCACGCCGCCTGAGCCGATGTCCTGAAGACGGGGTCCGCAACGCAAGGGCGCAGAGCGAGCGCAGAGGATGCAGAGAAGACAAGGAATGCCTTTTTGAGGTTTCCCTCTGCGAACTCTGCGCTCGCACTGCGTTCTCTGCGCTGCGGACCCCGCTTTCATCGGCCGTATGATCCGGCGCGATGCAAGCCTTGACCATCCTCACGCTTCCCGACTGGCTGGCGCTGGTGTGGTTCGGCGCCGTGTGGACCGGCTATGCGTGGTACTCGCGCCGCGCCATCCGCTCGCATTCGACGCTGCTGGCCGTCACCAACGCGTGGCGCCGCCGCTGGATGCTGCAGGCCACGTACCGCGACCCGCGCGTGGTCGACGGCGTGATCGTGCAGAGCCTGTCGTCCAGCCCTTCGTTCTTCGCCTCGGCCACGCTGATCATCATCGGCGGCCTGCTGGCCCTGCTGGGCACCACCGACAAGGCGGCCGACTTCGTGCGCGAGATCCCGTTCGCCGCCCGCACCACCATGCTGGTGTTCGAGATCAAGCTGCTGGTGGTCATGGCGATCTTCGTGTTCGCCTTCTTCCGCTTCACCTGGTCGATGCGCCAGTACACGTTCGCGGCGCTGGTGCTGGGCTCCATGCCCGAGGCGGTGGAATTCGCGCAGGGCAAGGCGGAGCGCGAAGGCTTCGCCGAGCGCGCGGGCACGCTGGTGGGCATGGCGGCGGAGACGTTCAACGACGGCATCCGGGCCTACTACTTCTCGTTCGCCACGCTGGCCTGGTTCTTCTCGCCGCTGGCCTTCGCCATCGGGGCGGCCGTGGTCGCTTGCGTGCTGTACGCGCGCGAGTTCAATTCGCAGGTGCTGCATCTGCTGCGTGACTAAGGCTTCCGCGGCACCAGCGCGGCGTCCAGTTCCTCGCGCCCGTCGAAGACGAAACAGCGGCCGTGGAAATGTGCGCCGCCGGTTTCCTCGAAGTACTTCAGGATGCCGCCTTCCAGCTGCCACACGTGCTGCACGCCGGCGGCCTGCATTGCCAGCGCGGCTTTTTCGCAGCGGATGCCGCCGGTACAGAAGCTCACCACGGTCTTGCCGGCCAGCTCGCCCGCGTGCTCGCGCAGCGCGTTGGGGAAATCGCTGAACTTGTTCAGGCGCCAGTCGATGGCGCCTTCGAAGGTGCCGCAATCCACCTCGAAGCCATTGCGCGTGTCCAGCGTCACGACCGGACGGCCTTCGTCGTCGTGGCCTTGGTCCAGCCAGCGCTGCAGCGTGCGTGACTCGACGGCCGGCGCGCGGCCGTCATGCGGAACGATGGCCGGCTGGTCCATGCGGATGATCTCGCGCTTGGCCTTGACCACGAGCTTGCGGAAAGGCACGTGCGCCGAAGTGCTGCGCTTGACCTCGAAGCCGGTGAAACCGGGTTCGGCGCGCAACACGCCGAGGAACGATTCGACACCTTTGGGCGAGCCGGCCAGCGACAGGTTGACGCCTTCGTGCGCCAGCAGCACCGTGCCCTTGAGCGAAACCGCCGACGCGGCGGCGTGCAGGCGCCCCTGCAGCGCGGCCGGATCGGCCACGGGCGCGAACCGGTAACCGGCGACGTTCAGAACCTCTTGCACCGTGCGATTTTAGGGAAGGTCCGCAGGGCCGCTTCCCTACAATCGACACCATGTTCGTCCACCTGCGCTTGCACACCGAGTTTTCCGTCGTCGACGGCACCAACCGCATCGACGACGTCGTGGAGGCGGCGGCGAAAGACGGCCAGCCCGCGCTGGGCATCACGGACTTCAACAACCTCTTCGGCGGCATCAAGTTCTACAAGGCCGCGCGCGGCGCGGGCGTGAAGCCGCTGGTGGGCGCCGAACTGCTGGTGCAGGGCTTCGCGACCGATGCGGCCATGACGTCGCGCATCGTGGTGCTGGTGCAGAACCGCACCGGCTACCTGAACCTGTGCGAACTGCTGGCGCGCGCGTGGACGCTGAACGTGGTGCGCGCGCAGGGCGCGTGCAAGGCGGAATGGCTGCGCGAACTGGGCGAAGGCCTGATCGTGCTGTCCGGCGCGCAGGCAGGCCCCGTGGGGCAGGCGCTGGTGCAGGGCGATGCCGCGCGCGCCAGCCAGGTGGCGCTGGAGCTGGCTTCCATCTTCCCGCACCGCTTCTATCTGGAACTGCAGCGTGCGGGCCGACCTGATGACGAGACGCACGTGGCCGCGGCGGTGCAGCTGGCCGCCAACCTGAAGCTGCCCGTGGTGGCTTCGCATCCCGTTCAGTTCACCGCGCCCGACGACTACGAATCGCACGAAGCGCGCGTCTGCATCTCCGAAGGCGAGATCCTGGGCAACCCGCGCCGCGTGCGCAAGTTCACGCGCGAGCAGTACTTCAAGCCGTCCGCCGAGATGGAAGCGCTGTTCGCCGACGTACCTTCGGCCGTCGCCAACACGCTGGAGATCGCCAAGCGCTGCAACCTGGTGCTGGACCTGGGCAAGCCGCGGCTGCCCAACTTCCCCACGCCCAACGGCATGCCGATCGAGGACTACTTCCGGCACGCGTCGCATGAAGGCCTGGTGGAACGCATGGCCCACCTGTACCCCGATGCGGCGCAGCGCGGGAAGGAGATGCCGCGTTACGTGGAGCGGCTGGAGTTCGAGATCAACACCATCCTGAAGATGGGGTTCCCGGGCTACTTCCTGATCGTGGGCGACTTCATCAACTGGGCCAAGAACAACGGCTGCCCGGTGGGCCCGGGCCGCGGCTCGGGTGCCGGTTCGCTGGTGGCGTACGCGCTGAAGATCACCGACCTGGACCCGCTGCAGTACAACCTGCTGTTCGAGCGCTTCCTGAACCCGGAGCGCGTGTCGATGCCCGACTTCGACATCGACTTCTGCCAGGCCAACCGCGACCGCGTCATCGAGTACGTCAAGGACAAGTACGGGCGCGAGGCGGTGAGCCAGATCGCCACTTTCGGCACCATGGCCGCGCGCGCGGCCATCCGCGACGTGGGCCGCGTGCTGGACATGAGCTACACGTTCTGCGACGGCATCAGCAAGCTGATCCCCAACAAGCCGGGGCAGCACATCACCATCGCCGAGGCGATCAAGGTGGAGCCCATCCTGGCCGAGCGGCTGGACCGGGAAGACGAGGTCAAGACGCTGCTGGCCTTCGCGCAGAAGCTGGAGGGCATGACGCGCAACGTGGGCATGCACGCGGGCGGCGTGCTCATCGCCCCCGGCAAGCTGACCGATTTCACGCCGCTGTACCAGCAGCCGGGCAGCGACTCCGCGGTGAGCCAGTACGACAAGGACGACGTGGAGGCCGCGGGCCTGGTGAAGTTCGACTTCCTGGGCCTGGCCACGCTGACCATCCTGGAGATCGCCAAGGAGTTCATTCGCGCGCGCCACAAGGGACGGGAAGACTTCGTGTTCGAGAACGTGCCGCTGGACGACGCGCGCACGTACAAGCTCTTCGCCGACGGCAAGACCGAAGCCGTGTTCCAGTTCGAATCGCGCGGCATGCAGGGCATGCTGCGCGACGCGCGGCCCACGCGGCTGGAAGACCTGATCGCGCTGAACGCCCTGTACCGCCCGGGTCCCATGGACCTGATCCCCAGCTTCGTCGCGCGCAAGCACGGCCGCGAGGAAGTGGAGTACCCGCACCCGCTGGTGTCGGAGATGCTCTCGGAAACCTACGGGATCATGGTCTACCAGGAGCAGGTGATGCAGACGGCGCAGATCCTGGGCGGCTACACGCTGGGCGGCGCCGACCTGTTGCGCCGGGCCATGGGCAAGAAGAAGGCCGAGGAGATGGCCAAGCACCGCGAGATCTTCCGCGAGGGCGCCGCGAAGAACGGCATCGCGACGGAGAAGGCGGACGAGATCTTCGACCTGATGGAGAAGTTCGCGGGCTACGGCTTCAACAAGTCGCACGCCGCCGCGTACTCGCTGCTGGCCTACCACACGGGCTGGCTGAAGGTGCACTACACGGCCGAGTTCTTCTGCTCGAACATGACCGTGGAAATGGACAACACCGACAAGCTCAAGGTGCTGTTCGAGGACGCGATGAAGCACTTCGGGCTCTCGTTCGAGCCGCCCGACGTCAACCGCGGCGTGTACCGTTTCGAGCCGGTGTCGGACAAGGTCATCCGCTACGGCCTGGGCGCGGTGAAGGGCACCGGCCAGTTGGCCATCGAGTGCATCGTGCGCGCGCGCGAAGAAGGCGGGCCGTTCAAGAGCCTGTTCGACTTCTGTTGCCGCGTCGACCGCACGCGCATCAACAAGCGCACGGTGGAAGCGCTGATCAAGGCCGGCGCCTTCGATGCGCTGCAGCTCAATCGCGCCGCGCTGGTCGCGTCCATCGACCGCGCCTTCGACTTCGCCAACGCCGCCGAAGCCAACGCCAACCAGGGCGGCCTGTTCGACATGGGCGACTCGCATGCCGCCAGCACGCAGGAGCCGCCGCTGGTGGAAGCCATGCCCTGGGGCGTGAAGGAGAGGCTGACTTTCGAGAAGACGGCCGTCGGCTTCTACCTCTCGGGCCACCTGTTCGACGAGGTGGCGATGGAGGTGCGGCGCTTCGTGCGCACGGCCATCGACGACCTGGTGGACAGCCGCGAACCGCAGCTGCTGGCCGGCATCGTCAGCGACTTCCGCGTGATCAACGGGCAGCGCGGCAAGCTGGCCCTGTTCAAGCTGGACGACAAGTCGGGCGTGATCGAGGCCACCGCCGACGAGAACGTGATCAACGCCAACCGCAACCTGCTCAAGGACGACGAACTGGTCATCGTGCAGGGCCGCCTGCAGCCGGACCGCTTCTCCGGCGGCTACCGCCTGCAGGTGCAGCAGGCGTGGGACCTGGCGACGGCGCGCTGCCGCTTCGGCAAGTTCCTGCGCGTGGCCGTCAACGGCAAGGCGCCGGACGTGCAGCGGCTGGTGCGCGAATTCCCGGCGCGGCGCGAGCAGACGGAGCAGGGCGAACTGGTGCGCGGCCTGCCCGTGCGCCTGGCCTTGCGCCGCGACAACGCGGTGGCGGAACTGCAGCTGGGCGAGGTGGCGCGCTTCTACCCGACGGATGCCGCGCTGGCCAGCTGGATGGCGCAGGCCGACGGCGGGCAGGCGCAGATCGTTTACGACGCGGGCTGAGGCTAGCCCCGCACATACCGTGTCATTCCGGCGAACGCCGGAATCCACCTCCTGCACGTCGAGCGCGCACGTCTGAGGTGGGGAGATGGATGCCGGGCCAAGCCCGGCAAGACAGGGTTGGGGGAGGGTGCCCGCGCGTTCAGCGCTTGGGCCGCATCTTCACCGGGAAGTCCTGCTCGTAGTGTCCGTCCACGTCGGCAGGGATGCGTTCGCTGCGCTCGATGGCGCGCACGGCCGCTTCATCCCACGCAGGGTTGCCGCTGGAGCGGATGAGCCTCGCGCTGAGGATGAAGCCGGAAGGCGACACCTTCACCTGCACCTCCGCTTCCGGATTGCCGGAGATGGTTTCCACGCCGCCGGGGAACACCACGTTGCGCTGGAAGATGGCGGACAGGCGGCCGGCGTAGCTGGCGCTGGGGCCGGTGGATCGCATTGCCGTGCCGGAGGCGTCGCGTGCGCCCGTCGCGCCGGCCAGGCCCTGGATGCGGCGCAGGTTCTCTTCGCGCAGCTTGGCCACGCGCTGCTCGTCTTCCTGCTGGCGGCGCGTCTTCGCCTGGTCTTCCTTCTTCTTCGCCTCCGCAGCCAGCTTTTCCTGCTCCTTGCGGCGGGCGGCTTCTTCTTCCTTCTTCTTCTGCGCCGCGGCCTGGCGCTTCTCGGCTTCCTGCCGGCGCGCCTCTTCCTGCGCGGCGCGCTGCTTCTCGCGTTCCAGGGCGATGTCGGCTTCGCGCTGCGCGGGTGGTGGAGCGGGTGTCGGCGCGGGGGCCGGCGGCGGTGGGGGCGCGGGCGGCGGCTCCGCCGGGCGCGGCGCGGCTTGCTGCACGGTGTTGGACCACAGCTCGGCCTCGACGGCGACGGTGGCGTCGTCGCGCTTCCACTTCAGGCCCCAGCTGAGGCCCAGCACCAGCACGGCGTGCGCCAGCAGCGCCAGGCCGATGGAGCGCGGCAGCCCGCCCTCGTGGGGCGGCAGGAATTCCGGACGTCCGCTGGCGTGCATGCGGTCAGCGGGCCAGTTGCACCGACAGGCCCACGCGCTGCACGCCGGCGCGCTGCAGCGTGTCCATCACCATGACCACCGTCTCGTACTTGACGGAGCGGTCGGCGCTGATCACCACGGCCACGGAACCGGGCGGCTGGCCTGCCTGCGCGCCGACGATGGCGCCGGCCAGGCCGGCCAGCGACATCGAGCGCGATTCGGTGCCCGACTTGAGCACCAGCTTCTCGTCCTTGCCGATCACGACTTCCAGCTTGCGGTCTGGCTGGCGGTTGGCCTTGCCCACGCTGGGCAGGTCGATCAGGCTGGGCGTGATGAGCGGCGCGGTGACCATGAAGATGATCAGCAGCACCAGCATCACGTCGATGAACGGGACCATGTTGATCTCGTTGATCGTGCGGCGGCCTCGGCCGCGGGACACCACGCTGGGCATGTCAGTGCCCCGGCATCGTGCCGCCCACCGCGGCGCTGATGTTGCGCTGGAGGATGTTGGAGAACTCCTCGATGAAGGTCTCCAGCTTGATGGCCACGCGGTCGATGTCGCGCGCGAAGCGGTTGTACGCCACCACCGCGGGAATGGCCGCGAACAGGCCGATGGCCGTGGCCACCAGCGCTTCGGCGATGCCGGGTGCCACCGTGGCCAGCGTCACCTGCTGCAGGCTGGCCAGGCCGGTGAAGGCGTGCATGATGCCCCATACCGTGCCGAACAGGCCGACGTAAGGTGACACCGAGCCCACGGAGGCCAGGAACGACAGGTGCGATTCCACCGCGTCCACCTCGCGCTGGTAGCTGGCGCGCATGGCGCGCCGCGCGCCGTCCAGCAGCGTGCCGGGGTCGGCGATGCGCCTTTCGCGCAGCTTCTGGTATTCGCGCATGCCGCTGGCGAAGATGCGTTCCATGGGGCCGGCGGTCCTGGCGTTCTGCGCCGCGCTGGCGAACAGCTCGTTCAGGCTGGTGCCCGACCAGAACTCGCGTTCGAAGTCTTCGTTGAGCGACTTCACTCGCTTCAGGGAGAACAGCTTGCCGAAGATGGCGGCCCAGCTGGCGACGGAAACCGCCACCAGCAGCGCCATGACGAGCTGCACCACCCAGCTGGCGCCCAGCACGAGCTGGACGATGGAGAGGTCCTGGTTCATCGGTTGAGTGCTTCTAGGATCATCGGGGGGATTCTGGCAGGCCTCAGCGTGGCGGCTTCGACCCAGCCGATGCGGATGGTGCCCTCGGCCAGGACCTGGCCGCCAGGCTGTTGCAGAGCTTGCTGTTCGATCGTCATGGACGCCCGTCCAGCCGATTGGAGCTGGGCCGTGGCCAGAAGTTCGTCGTCCAGCATGGCCGGGCGAAGATAGCGCACCGCCGTTTCGGCGACGACGAAGATGCCGCCGGTGGCTTCCCGCAGCTTCGACTGCTCCAGGCCCAGCGAGCGCAGCCATTCGGTGCGCGCCCGCTCGAAGAATTTCAGGTAGTTGGCGTAGAAGACGATGCCGCCCGCGTCGGTGTCTTCCCAGTACACCCGGATGGGGAACGCGAACGCGCGGCCCGCCATCAGGGCGCCATCTCCTTGAGCCGCTGGACCGCTTCGCGCAGGTGTTCCATGCTGCTGGCGGTGGAGAATCGGATGAAGTTCGCGGTCTGCGCCGTGCCGAAGTCGCGGCCCGGCGTGACGGCCACGTGGGCACGCTTCATGATTTCGAACGCCATCTCCCAGCTGCTGCCGATGCCCAGCTTGCGGCACCACGAGGAGCAGTCGGCCCAGGCGTAGAGCGCGCCATCGGGCACCACCGGCACCGTCAGGCCCAATTCGTTCAGCGCCGGGATGAAGAAGTCGCGGCGCGCCTTGAATTCCGCGCGGCGCCGCTCGTACTCGGCGATGCTTTCCGGCTCGAAGCAGGCGAGGGCCGCGTGCTGCGACACCGTGCTGGGGCAGATGAACAGGTTCTGCGCCAGGCGCTCCAGCACCGGCACCAGCGCGGGCGGCACCACCAGCCAGCCCAGGCGCCAGCCGGTCATGTTGAAGTACTTGGAAAAGCTGTTGACGCTGACCACGTCGTCGCCCAGCGCCAGCGCCGACTGGCCGAAGCGCTCGTCGTACGACAGGCCCAGGTAGATCTCGTCCAGCAGCGTGATGCCGCCTCGCGCCTTCACCACTTCATGGATGCGGCGCAGTTCCGCCGGATCGATGGACGTGCCGGTGGGGTTGGAAGGCGAGGCCAGCAGCACGCCGCGCGTGCGCTCGTTCCAGTGCGACTCGACCTGCGCGGCCGAAAGCTGGAAGCGGTCCTGCGCGGTGGTCGGGACCAGCACCGCCGTGCCTTCCGCGGCGCTGACGAAGTGCCGGTTGCAGGGGTAGCTGGGATCCGGCATCAGGATCTCGTCGCCGGCTTCCACCAGCGCCAGGCAGGCGAGCTGCAGCGCGGCGGAAGCGCCTGCGGTGACCACGATGCGCGATGCGGGCACGTCGAGGTGGAAGCGCTGGCGGTACCAGCCGCCGATGCGCTCGCGCAGCGAATCCAGGCCCATCGCGTTGGTGTACTGCGTGTGGCCGGCGCTCACCGCGCGGGCCGCGGCTTCGCGCACCAGCGGGGGCGCGGTGAAGTCGGGTTCGCCGATGTTCAGGAAGATCATCGGCCTGTCGCTGCGGGCGACGTCGCGCGCCAGCTGCTGCGCGGCCTTGGCCACTTCCATCACGTAGAACGGCTCGATGCGCTCGGCGCGGCGGGCGATGCGCAGGTTCACGGTCGCGCCTTTCCGGCCGCCTTGTCGGCTTCGACTTCCGCCGCGCGCAGCTTCGGGGCCAGGCCGTTGAGCACGCCGTTGACGTACTTGTGGCCGTCGGTGCCGCCGAACTCCTTGGCGAGTTCCACGCACTCGTTGATGACCACGCGCCAGGGCACGTCGGCCGCGTGCTGGAATTCCCACACGCCGATCCACATCACCGCGTGCTCGATGGGCGAGATCTCGGCCAGTTTGCGATCGAGCAAGGGGACGATGAGTTCGTCCAGCGCCTGCGCGTTTTCGATGCAGCCGTGCAGCAGCGCGTCGTAGTGCGCCGAGTCGGCCTTGTGGAAGCCGGCCAGGTCGCGCGTGAAATGGTCGATGGCGGTGGCGTCGTTGCGGCCCACCAGGTGCTGGTACAGCGCCTGCAGCGCGAATTCGCGCGCGCGCGTGCGGCCCGACTTGGCCGATGCCTTGCGCGCGCCGGTGGCGGTGCGGCCGGGCGCGCGGGGCGGCAGCTTGCGTTCTTCTTCCATCACAGCCCGTCCAGCAGGTTGGCCATCTCCACCACCACGCGCGCGGCGTCCACGCCCTTTTCGGTCTGGCGCGCGATGGCCTGCTCGAGGTTCTCGGTGGTGAGGATGACGTTGGCGACGGGCAGCTGGTAGTCCAGGCTGACGCGCGTGACGCCGGCGGCCGATTCGTTGGCCACCAGCTCGAAGTGGTAGGTCTCGCCGCGGATCACGCAGCCCAGCGCCACCAGGGCGTCGTACTTGCCCTTCTCGGCCAGCGCCTGCAGCGCCACCGGCACTTCCAGCGCGCCGGGGACCCGCACGTGGTCGATGTCACGCGGTGCCACGCCCAGGCGGGCGAGTTCGTCCTTGCAGGCCTGCGCCAGCGCGTTGGTGATGCTCTCGTTCCAGCGGGCCTGGACGATGCCGATGCACAGGCCTTCGCCCTGCAGGTGATCGGCCTTGCCTTTTTCGGCGCCAAACATTCGTTCGTTCTTTCCTTGTTTATTTCGCGTCCGGCGCCAGGTGGCCGGTGATCTCGAGGCCGTAGCCCGCCATGCTGGGCAGGCGGCGCGGCGTGCCCAGCAGCGTCATGCGGTGCACGCCGCAATCGCGCAGGATCTGCGCGCCTATGCCGTAGGTGCGCAGGTCCATGCGGCCGCGCTCGGGCGCCTGCGCGGCGCGCGCGGTGCCTTCGAACTGCGCCAGCAGCTGGCCGGCCGACTCGCCGCAATTGAGCAGCACCGCGACCCCGCGGCCCGCCCTGGCGATGTGCTGCAGGCTGGCGTCCAGGCTCCACGAATGCATGGCGCGGCCGGTTTCCAGCGCGTCCAGCACCGACAGCGGCTCGTGCACGCGCACGGGGATGGATTCGCCGGCGCCCCATTCGCCCTTCACCAGCGCCAGGTGCAGGCCCTGGCTGGGCTGGTCGTGCCAGGCGTGCGCGGTGAAGGTGCCGTAGGCCGTCTGCAGCGTGCGCGTGCCGACCTTCTTCACCAGCGATTCGTTGCGGCTGCGGTACTCGATCAGGTCGGCGATGGTGCCGATCTTCAGGCCGTGTCCGGCGGCGAACACCTGCAGGTCCGGCAGGCGGGCCATGGTGCCGTCGTCCTTCATCACCTCGCAGATCACGGCCGCGGGCGTCAGGCCCGCCATGGTGGCCAGGTCGCAGCCGGCTTCGGTGTGGCCGGCTCGCATCAGCACGCCGCCGTCCACCGCCTGCAGCGGAAAGATGTGGCCCGGCTGCACCAGGTCTTCGGCCTTCGCGTCGCGCGCGACGGCGGCCTGCACGGTGCGGGCGCGGTCGGCGGCGGAGATGCCGGTGGTGACGCCTTCGGCGGCCTCGATGGAGACCGTGAACGCGGTGCCCATCTTCGTGCCGTTGCGCGCCACCATGGGCGGCAGGCGCAGGCGCTCGCAGCGTTCGCGCGACAGCGTCAGGCAGATCAGGCCGCGGCCGAAGCGGGCCATGAAGTTGATGGCTTCGGGCGTGACGTGGTCGGCGGCCAGGACCAGGTCGCCTTCGTTCTCGCGGTCTTCTTCGTCGACCAGGATGACCATGCGGCCGGCCTTGATCTCGGCGACGACCTCCTCGACGGGCGAGATGCCCACGGTGGGCGCGCTCATGCGGCTTCCTTCGCGGCGGCGGGCGCCAGCATGCGCTCGACGTAGCGCGCAATGAGGTCGATCTCCAGGTTCACGCGGCTGCCGGCGCGCAGCGCGTGCAGCGCGGTGTTCTGCACGGTGTGGGGGACGAGGTTGATGCTGAGCTCGCAGCCTTCGGCGAGGTCCTTCACCTGGTTCACGGTGAGGCTGACGCCGTTGACGGTGACCGAGCCCTTGTAGGCCAGGTACTTCGCGAGGAAGGCGGGCGCGAGGATGCGCAGCTCGTGGCTTTCGCCCACGGGCTCGAACCGCGTGACGGTGCCGATGCCGTCCACGTGGCCGGACACGATGTGGCCGCCCAGGCGGTCGTGCGCGCGCAGCGCCTTTTCCAGGTTGATGGGGCCGGGTTCGGCCAGGCCGCTGGTCTTGTCCAGCGATTCGGCGGAGACGTCGACGGTGAAGGCGTTGCGGGACGGATCGAGGGTGGTGACGGTCATGCAGGCGCCGTTGAGCGCGATGCTGTCCCCCAGGCCCACGTCCTCCAGGTAGCCGGCGGGTGCCTCGACCGTCAGGCGCTTGCCGTGCGAGGCCGAGCCGCCGAGGCCGTGGACGGCGGCGATGCGCCCCACGCCGGTGATGATTCCGGTGAACATCCCCGCATTTTCGCAGGGATCGGAACCGGGCCTCCGCGTGACGGTCCGGCAGCCCTGCGGCAGGCCGGGCACGGGTGGCACTAGAAGGCGTCGCGGCCGCGCACGCGCGCGAGGATGCGCAGGTCCGGGCCGATGGGCTCGACGGACGTGAAATCGAGCATGGTCGCGTCGTCCAGCTTCGCCAGCGGGCCGAACGCCGCCATCTCCCGGCCCGCCCCCAGCAGCCTGGGCGCCAGGTACACCAGGAATTCGTCGACCAGTCCTTCGCGGACCAGCGAGCCATTCAGCTTGTGGCCGGCCTCGACGTGCAGTTCGTTCACTCCGCGCTTGCCCAGGTCGCGCAAGAGGGCCGCGAGGTCCACCTTGCCGTTCGGGCCGGGCAGGGCGATCACTTCGGCACCGAGCGCGCGCACCTTGTCCGCGCGGGCCGCATCGGCCTGCGCCGTGTAGATCCAGAGGCGCCGTCCGGGCTGGAACAGGCGCGCGCTGGCGGGCAGTTCCAGCCGGCTGTCGACCAGCACGACGTCGGGCTGGCGCGGCGCCGGCGCCATGCGCACGTCCAGCCGGGGATCGTCTTCCAGCACCGTGCCGATGCCGGTGAGCACGGCGCCCGCGCGGGCGCGCCAGGCGTGGCCGTCGGCGCGCGCGGGCTCCTGCGTGATCCACTGGCTGGTGCCGTCGGGCAGGGCGGTGCGGCCATCCAGCGAGGCCGCGACCTTCAGCCGCACCCAGGGCGTGCCGCGCACCATGCGGCTGAAGAAGCCGAGGTTCAGCTCGCGCGTTTCGGCGGCGCCGCCGCCCACGTCCACTTGCACGCCGGCAGCACGAAGGCGTTCGAAGCCCTGGCCGGCCACCAGCGGGTTGGGGTCCTGGCAGGAGGCGACCACGCGTGCGATGCCCGCGGCCACCAGCGCATCGCAGCAGGGGCCGGTGCGGCCGTGGTGCGAGCACGGTTCGAGCGTCACGTAGGCGGTGGCGCCCGCCACGTCGTGGCCGGCGGCCTTCGCCGCGCGCAGGGCGACGATCTCGGCGTGCGGTCCGCCTGCCTGCTGCGTGTGGCCTTCGCCCAGCACCGTGCCGTCGGACCGCGCGATGACGCAGCCCACGCGCGGGTTGGGCTCGCTCAGGCCGATGGACTTGCGGGCCAGCTCAAGCGCCCGGCGGATGAAGGGATGGGTTTCGGGAGGCATCGCTCGGCGCGATGCTACCGCCCCGCGCCGGGCCCGAACTCGACTTCGATGCGGATGAACGCGGGCACCGGCACCGCTTCGCGCTGGCCCGGCGAGAACCTGGCGGCCAGGAACGCCTTCTGGATCTCGGCTTCGAAGGGTTTCGGCACGTCGGCGCTGTCCATGCGCACGCGGCGAACCTGGCCGCCCGCGTCGATGAACAACCCGACCTTGACTCGCCGCTGCGTGGTGTCGTCCACGCCGTCGGGGTAGGGCACCTGCACGTCGGACTGGGGCCGCGGCGGCACCGTGAGCTGGTCGCGCGTGAAGTACTGGACGCTGTCGGGGTCGCCGGGCGAGGCCGCCTGGCTTGCAGGCGCGGCGTCCGCTGCGTCGCGCGCTGCCGGCGCTTCGGCCGTCCTCGACGGCGTGGGCTGGGCGGCGGGTTCCGCTTTGGCGAGGGACGGGGGCTCGGGAGCAGCGGCCGGCGGCTCCTGGGACGGCAGGATGGCCTGGGCCACCGACGCCAGCCTCACGTGCAGCGAGCGGGCGCCTTCCGGGGTGAAGCTGGGCGCGCCGGCGCGGTGCAGCGGCGCGAGCAGCAGCGCCGCATGGGCTGCCACCGCGACGGCCAGCGCCAGCCGCAGCGGCGGCTGGTCCAGCGGGCTCAGTCGGTCAGTTCCCGCCATGACGAGCGGCGCAGGTTCGCCGGATCGACCGGAGCGGTCTGGTTCTCGGTCAGGATCTCCGACTTGGACGTGGTCGTCAGCGTCGTGATCGAGCCGTTGGTCAGCTGCACGGTCGTCAAGCCCTGGATCAGCACGTTGCCCACGTACTTGCCCGCCACGCCCGTGGTGGCCTTCGCGTCGCCCGTGTTGAGCCGGTAGATGAACGACTCGCCGCCGACGGTGCAGGCGCTGTTGTTGGGCAGGATGCTGCCGATGGTGACGAAGTTCAGAACGATCTCGGGGTCGACCGACACGCGTTCGCCGCCGACCGGGAAGTCGACGTACCAGCCGTACTTGGTGCCCCAGTCGATCGCGGCATTGGTGATGTCGCGGCCCTTCACGCCGTTGGCGTCCGTGGTCACCGTCATCGTCTGCCGCACCAGCGACGTGGTGGCGCGGATGCCGCCCGACGTGCCCCAGCTGAGGCTGCTGGCGGTCAGCGGGTCGCGGATGACGTAAAGCGAGTTCACCGTGGTGTCGGCCAGGTCGCTGCTGCCCAGGTAACGGCCAGTCGCGACGACCACTGCCGGGTAGGGCGTGCCGTTGTAGTTGATCTCCACCATGCCGGGCTTGGTGGTGATGCTTTGCGCAGCGCCGCCGGGTGCCGTCAGCTGGGCCAGCAGGAACGCTTCGCGGCCGGACGGCGGCACGAGGTCATCGAGGTCGAAGCGCCACACGTTGCCCAGCAGGTCGCCGGCGTAGAAGCGCTTGGCCTTGTTCTCCTCGACCGAGTCCACCCAGGCGTTCAGCTTGCCGAGGCCGCTGGGCGTGCTGGCGTTGCCGGCGGCGGTGCCGTCCGGGTACATGGTCGGCAGGGTGAGGATCGACTGGCCGGTGTTCGCGTTCAGCACGAACAGCCGCCCGTTGCCGTCGCCCGTGGTGCCGCCGCTGTTGGTGATGTTGTTGTTGTAGCCGGAGGTGAACACCACCACCCACGTGTTGTCGGCGCGCTTGGTGATGATCGGGTTGCCGAACGTCAGGCCCAGGTTGGCGTCGTCCTTGTTGCTGAACTCCCAGAGGAATTTGGGGTTTGCGGGGTCGGTGACGTCCAGCGCGTAGTAGCCGCGGCCTCCGCCGTTCAGGCCGCCGATCACGATGGTCTTCCAGCCGGGCGAGGAGCCGCCGCTGACGTAGATGTCGCCCATGACGGGCGAACCGTCGACGTAGAACGCGTGGCTGGCGCCGTAGGCCGTGTCCGCCAGCTTGTACAGGTTCGGCAGCACGGACGAGGGCATGAAGGCCCAGCGCTCGTCGCCGGTGGTGCGGTCGAACGCGTGCAGCATGCCGTCGTTGGCGGCCGAGAGCACCACCGCCGTGCGGCTGGCGTTGTTCGTCACGTACGTCTGGTAGTTGTTCTCGGTGTACTTGAAGGCCGGCTTGCCGACGAACAGCGGCGACGCGCTGATGATGTCGCCCAGCACCGAATCGCGGCTGCGATAGTAGCCCTGCGTCTGGTCGCCGCGCAGGAAGTTCACCAGGTTGGCCGCGCTGTTGGCGGACGTCGTGTCGGCCGCCGACAGCGTGGCGCACTGCTGCGGCGCGCCCGAGCCGGCCGCCGCGCTGATCTTGCTGCAGAAGTTGGTGAAGTTGGCGATGTAGTTGTCGGTCGTCAGGTTGGCGGTGTTGAACGCCCTCAGCGTCGGGCCGCCCGAAGGGTTCGGGTACAGGATGGTGCGGGTGCCCGGCGCCTTGGCGTCCAGCTGCGTCTTGGCGGACCAGACCGGCGTGGTGGACACGGTGCCCAGGTCGGGGTCGATGCGGAAGGACAGCAGGTCGCCCGTCCACTTCACCGAGGTGAACTGGGCCAGGAACACGTCGTTGTCGCCTTGCACCGGGTTCAGCGAGCTGGTGGACGCCGCCGCGGCCGTGCCCGTCACGGCCTTGATCGCCTCCAGTGCGCCGGTCAGCGCGGTGGCCAGGCTGGTGGGGTCGCCGGCGCTGAAGTACTGGCCGCGGCCGTTCACCGCGGCGTGCCACAGGTCGTCGATGTTCTCGGCGCTCTTGCCGGACCCGGCGAGAGGCCAGTTGATGGTGCGGTTGAGGATGTTGACGAAATCGCCCGAGGTCTGCGTGAGGTAGTTGGGGTCGAAGTTCAGCGTGCCGCCGACGCCCAGGCCGAGCGTGAAGGTGGTCATGTGCTGCCAGGCCGCCACGTCGCCGCCGGAGTGCTGGGCGTTGTCCGCGTTGCCGGGCACGTTGTTGGTGCAGACGTCGCTGTTGAGCGCGCCGGTGCAGTTGTTCAGCGTCGAGTCGCGCAGGTCCGTCTTGTAGTAATACATCGCCACGTCGGCGAGGGTGTTGGAGGCGCCGCCGGTGACGGTGGCCGCGCTGGTGCTGATGACGTGGGCGCTTTCCGAAGTCGCGACCACCGGCGTCGACGCGGTGAGGGCGGTGTTGGTCACGGTGGGGCCTGCGTTGGTCGGGCCGGCCGGGGTTCTGGTGGTGGTGGTCGTCGTGCCGACGGTCACCGGCGTGGTATCGGCCGGTGTCGTGGCCGTGCAGGACCCGAGCGTCACGGTGGCGGACGGACTGGCCGCGCGGACCCAGGCCGTGGTGGTCGTGCCGTTGGACACCGTGCTGGTCGACGTCGATACCGTCGTGCTGCCCGGCGTGTTGGTGACGACGGCCGTGCCGGGGTTGTTGCTGGACGTGCCCTGCGACGTCGTCGGCGTGCCCGCGACGCCGTCGATCTCGGTGGTGGTCTTGGTCCACGGCG
The DNA here is from genome assembly GCF_004681975.1 of Ramlibacter humi. Taxonomy (GTDB): domain Bacteria; phylum Pseudomonadota; class Gammaproteobacteria; order Burkholderiales; family Burkholderiaceae_C; genus Ramlibacter; species Ramlibacter humi. The sequence goes on along the minus strand of NZ_SMLK01000001.1, from coordinate 1,318,157 downwards.
TGGTGTTGGTGCCGGTGGTGACCGCGGTGCGCACCGACGTGACGCTGGTCGCCGTGACGCTGGTAAACGTCGAGCTGCCGACGACGTCGCTGGTCTGCGTCCACTGGCGCGTCACCTTGCCTTGGCCGACCGGGCAGCTGGCCGAACCTGCGATGGCCACCTGGTAGGTGCCGCTTGGGTTGCCGGGGCGCGATGAGAGGACGTAGGTGAAGCGGTCGGCGTTCACGACGGTGATCGCTATGCCGGTGGCGCCATAGCTGGTGCCATTGGTGTCGGTGATGGTGACCGTGTCTCCGGCGAGGAAGCCGTGGGCCGTGAGGTTGACCGTCACCACGCAATTGGGCGCGCAGCCGCCGCTGGGACGAACGAACGAACTGCTGCCGACGTTCTTGCGGGTCAGGAGGTCGGACGTCGTGTTCTGCTGTCCCCGGATGGGCGCAAGCGTGGTCGTCGACGTCGTCACGGTGGATGTCGTCAGCTGCGGCGTGACGTCCGTCGTCGTGGTGACGACGGTGATGGTCCAGTTTTCGGTGATCGTCCTCGTGCTGGTCTCACCGTCCGCCATCGGGCGAGCGGTGCCGCTGCCGTCCTGCTGTCCCACGGTGGTGGCGTTGTCCAGCCGGTAGGGGCCGTACAGGGCACCGGCCGTGGTGGACTCGGACCCGGTATTCCAGTAGCCGTCCGTGGAGAGGATGGCGTAGTTGCGCTGGCACGAGTACTGGATGGGGTCCACGGTCTGGCCGGACGCCTTCTTGGCGTAGTACTGGCCGGCCTTGGACAGCGCGCCGCGAAGGGGCGTGTTGCTGCCCGGGCTGGCGGCGAACAGCTTGGTGTAGAACGAACTCTTCTGGGTCGCGTCGAAGTCGGCGATGTCAAGGAAGTTGGCGCCCGAAGCGGCGGAGCGCTCGTTGATGGTGGTGTAGCCCACGCGGTACCGCGAGTCCAGGTTGGCGAACGCGCGGCTCGCGCTGGATTGCATCATTAGGATGCGCGTGCGGTAGAACGTGTACCAGTTGGCGTAGTTCTGCGCTTCCGTGGACGAGGCCGTGACGCTGACCGCGGTGAACACGCTGGAGCCCGGCGTGGAGCCCACGGCGCTGTTGCACTCGCTGTAGAACGTCGTGTTGGTGATCACGCCGCTGGAGTTGTACGTGTAGCCCAGCGCCTTCTGCGTGCCGGTGTACCTGTAGTAGGTGGGCGAGGACGGCACGCCGCCGCCGATGCGCGGGCTGGAGAAGCTGCCGGTGCCTTCCATGAAGCCGACGCTGATGTCGACCACCAGCGTGCCGGCCGTGCTGCTGGTCCTGGTCCAGCTGACCACCTCACCGGTGAAGAACCGGTTGCTGTCGCCGCTCTGGAAAATGGTGACGGCCTGCTCCGGCTGGTAGGTCGTGGTCGTGAAGCTGGTGCCCGTGATGGTGAAAGTCATCGTGCCGTCCAGCGTGGTGGGCATGGTGACGGTGCCCGAGATGGTCCGCTGGTTGGACGTCTGCGTGGTGGGGTTCGACAGCGACGTGATGACCGACTGGCTGGCGTTGGCCTGGGTTGTGCCGTCCGCGTTCTTGGGCGGCGTGTACACCACGTTCGGGTTGTAGGCCACGCCGTTGCACTGGTAGGACTTCTTGCCGTACTTCGTGCTGCTGAAGTTCGCGGGATCAGGCAGGTAGTCCCACGCCATCGAGCCCGAGTCGTCCAGGATGAACATCAGGTTCGGCTTGACCTGGTTGGCGGACGAGGTGAACAGCGGCGCCGTCGCGATATCGGTGGCGGCGGCCAGGCCCGCGAAGGCCGTCAGCAGCACGCCGAGCGTGGCGCGCAGCAGGGTGGAGCGTTTGAGCATTGTTCTGGCCCCTGGTTAGAAGTGCACCATGGTTTCGGTGTAGCTGACGGTGTTGCGCGGCCCGAGGACGCGCACCAGCACTTGGTAGTAGGGCGTGGTGGTGGCGCTGACGATCTTGCCGCCCGGCTTGAGCTCTCCGCGCTCGCTGCTGGACGAACTGGAGGTGGACGACGGCCGCAGGCAGACGTTGCCCGTGGCGGACGTGCCGGGCAGCGTGCACAGGCGAACGATCACGTACTGCACCTGGTTGCCGTTCACGTTGGTGCCGCTGGCCGGCACCATCGAGCAATCCGTGCGGTTGGCGGCGGGCACGCCCAGGCAGTCGCCGTCCCAGTTGATCAGCGTCCACTTGTCGGTGGACGACGTCCTGTTGCCCGTGGCATCCAGGCGCGCGGGCATCGCCGCGTAGTAGCCGTTGGGCGCGGAGTCCGCGTTCAGCAGGGCGTTGTTGACGTTGGCCTGCAGCCAGGTGATGGCCTGCTCCGCGCCGGTGTTGCTGGCCTGCAGGGTGTCCTGCTTGAAGCTGAGGTTGCCCATGATCAGCGCCCCGGTGTCCACGGAGCGGGTCAGGGCGACCGCCGCGAAGCCGAGCACCACCATCGCCATCAGGGCGAACAGCAGGGAGACGCCGCGCTGCAGGCGCCGCAAGGGAGAGCGGTGAAGGCGGTTCATCATCCGTTCCAGATCTGGTTGCGAAGCGGCACGACCGTGTCGAAGACCTTGTAGCGGTAGTGCTTCCAGTCGGCGTCCCCGACGCCGGGATTCATGCACGAGGCCACGCCGGGCACCACGAGCCCGGTGCCTTCCCAGGTGGGGCAGGCCGTGGTGACCATGTCCTTCTCGTACTGGCCGCTGCGCGCGACGATGGCCAGGCGCACCGCCACCACCTGGCGCCAGCCGGCGTTGGTGGTGGGCGTGACGTTGTCCCAGGTGTCGACGCTGCCGTTGTTGTCGGTGTCCTTGCCGTACTGCGCCTTCAGGTTGACGATGCCGGGGAACATCTCGTTGGCGCCGGAGTAGGAGGGCGATCCGTCGGTGGTGCTGATCGTCAGGCTGTTCTGGCGCAGCGACCCGTTGTTGACGTCGTAGATGCGATGGATGGGCGCGCCGAGGTTGACCACGAAATGGCCGTCCGTGTACGTGTTGGCCAGGGCGGCGCCGTTCCAGAGATTGGTGGCGCCGCGCGTGACCGTGGTGCCGCTGGGCACCGCGGTGGCCTGGAACAGGTCGCACACGTTGTTGCCGCCGATGACGGCCACCAGCAGGTCGCCCGACGACACGGGCGTGCCGCCGCTGTCGTTCAACGGGCCGTCGATGCCCATCGTGCTGGCCAGCGGCATGCTCGTCGCCGTCGACCCGGGGGACGTGACGCGCAGCGGCAGGGCGTAGTTGCGCTTGCCGCTGCCGAGCACCGCGATGGTGTCGGGAGCGCCGCCGGCGCCGGCCTTGATCACCACCGGCACCAGGAACGCCGGGAAGGTGGCCGACGTCATCGAGTTCTCGAAGTTGGCGGCCGTCAGCGAAGCGGCGATGCTGGTGTCCGTGGTCACCGCGGCGGGGTAGGTGCGGTTGATCAGGCAACCCAGCGAAGTGTTGCTGGCCGCGAAGCCGTAGCCCGCCGGCTGCATGGCGCGGCCGATGGTGTCCAGCGCCAGCGCGCCGTTGACCTGGGCGTCCGAGCCGGACACGGTGGTCCGCTTCTGGCCTTCGAAGCTGACCAGCACCTGCGTGACGGCCAGCGTGGCGATCAGCCCGATCGCCAGGCCCACCATCAGTTCGATGAGGGTGAAGCCGCGCTGCGCGCCGGCGCGCTTACTTGATGGACGTGTTGAGCACATAGGTGCGCGTTCCTTCGCTCGGCGGTGACCAGGTGATGGTGAGCTGCACGCTGCCGGTACTGGGCGTCGCGGTGATGGAGGCCTGACCCACCGGCAGGGTCGTCGCCACCTTGTTGACCCAGGCCGCGCAGGTGGTGTTGGTGCAGACCGTGGCGGGCGTGGTGGTGTAGTTGCCCATGTTGGCGCGGTCCAGCCACATGCGGCTGACCACCTCGTTCGCGAGGTAGGCGGCGTCGCCGCGCGCCTTGGCCGTGGTCTGCGCCTTGGTCATGCTGGCCTGCAGCCCGACCAGGCCGAGGATGCCGATGGCGAACAGCAGGATGCCGACGAGCGCCTCGATCAGCGCGACGCCGCGCTGCGCGGAACGGCGGGAAGGATGGCGGGATGAGCGGGCCATGGGTCCTCGCGTCAGAAGGTGGTGGCGCAGGCGCGCGTGTCGGTGCTGCCTACGTCGCGGTCGCACATGCGCACGCCGCCACCGGCGGAGATTTCCACCCGGAGTTGCCGGGCGCCCGACTGCTGGTGGGTGATGTTGATGCGGCCGATGGGCGCGCTGCCGGTGTTGACCGGCAGGCCGAAGCCGTTGAAGGTCACCGAGCTCACGGCGTTGCCACCGGCATCGGCCGCGGCCACGGTGAGGTTCGACGCGCGGTTGGCTTGCAGCTCCACGATGCGCGGGTCGGACGTCGGCGAAGGGGCCACGTTGCACTTGGTCGCCGGGTTGTCCAGCGAAACCACCCAGGAGCCGGACGCGGCGGAAAGCGTGCAGGTGGCGTCGGGCGTGCCGACCGCGGGCGTCACCAGCCAGAAGGTGACGTTGCGATTTCGCTTGAGCGCTTCGGCCCGGGCCTTCTGCACGCCGTTCTGCAGCGACTCGGCCAGCGCGCGCGTCTGCGTGTTGCGGATGAGCTCCGCGACGCTGGGGAAACCCAGCCCGAGGATCAATGCCAGCACGGCAACGGCCAGCATCACCTCCACGAGGCTGAAGCCGAGGGCGCGCCGACGCATGGTCAGCACTCCGATCCCTTGACCAGCCAGCACTGCTTGCCGGTCACGGTGGCGCCCTTGAACGAGGTGGTGGACTGCACGTTGGCTTCGGTCAGCGTGTAGACGTGACCCGCGGCGGCGGTGCCGGTCTTGCCGGTGGCGGTGAGCGTGTAGGCGTTGGGGCCGGCCGCGGCGGTGCCGGTGGCCACGCAGCTGAAGTCGAAGTACTTGCGGCCGGTGGGCGCGAAGTTGTTCCAGTTCGGGGCGCTGGTGCCGTTCGCGCAGAGGCCGCCGTTGCTGGTGCCGTAGTTCCGGTAGTCCTGGAAGTACTGCTCCAGCTTCACCCGGTAGTCCGACAGGTAATTGAACCCTTCGGTGAGCGCGCCGCGGCGGATGTAGTCGTTGTAGGCCGGCAGCGCGACGGCGGCCAGGATCGCGATGATGGCCACCGTGATCATCAGTTCGATGAGTGTGAAGCCGCGGTTGCGGGCGGGGCGGGGTAGGCGCACAGGGGGTCCTCTGGCAAGGTAAGTTGGCGCGAATGCTCAGTCAGGGCCCTTGGCAACGCAACGCGGGATGGCTCAGCGGTTATCCGGAGACGACGGGCGGCGCCAGCTCTTCGGAACTTGCTTACGCCGGTTAGGGGACGCGCGTATCGGACGTCATTCCTAGCATCCGCCGCCATGAAGAAAGTCCGCGCGCATTGCCCGGCGCCGCGGTGCGGCGGCGCTTCCCTGCTGGAACTGGTGGCCACTCTGGCGGTACTGGCCGTCGTGCTGGGTCTGGGTGTGCCGCAGATGGCGGCCTGGGCGCAATCATCGCAACTGGCCGGCTTTTCCAACACGCTGCTGTTCGACCTGTACCTGGCCCGCAGCGAGGCGATCAAGCGCAACGTGCGGGTCGCCCTGTGCACATCCGCCGACGGCGAAACGTGCAGCGGCCTGGGCGGCTGGGAGCAGGGCCTGATCGTGTTCCAGGACACCAACCAGAACGCGGTGCGCGACCCCGGCGAGCCGGTGCTGCACCGCGAGGCGGCATTGCCCGCGGGCTGGCGGGCCAGTGGCAACCAGCCCGTGCGGCGTTACGTTTCGTTCACGCCCATGGGGCTCACGCGCCTGGAATCCGGCGGCTTCCAGGCCGGCACCATCACGCTGTGCAGGGCGTCGGAAGGGCCCGCGGAGGCGCGCCAGATCGTGGTGAACAACGGCGGCCGGCCGCGCACGCAGCGGGTGCAGGTGGCCGTGTGCTGAGACGGGGGGAACGTCCGGCGGCTAGCGCCGGATCTCGTCCACCATCGTCTTGAATTCGTCGATGTCCTCGAAGCTGCGGTAGACGCTGGCGAAGCGCACGTAGCCCACCTTGTCCAGCTTCTTCAGTTCGCGCATCACCAGCTCGCCGATGCGGTTGGACGGCACCTCGCGCTGGCCCAGGTTGAGCAGCTTCTCCTCGATGCGCTCCACCGCGGCGTCGATCTGCTCGGTGCTGACCGGGCGCTTGCGCAGCGCCAGGTTCAGCGAGCCGAGCAGCTTGGCGCGTTCGTACTCGATGCGCCGGCCGTCTTTCTTCACCACCGCGGGGAAGTTGACCTCCGGCCGCTCATAGGTGGTGAAGCGCTTCTCGCAGTGGGCGCACTGGCGCCGGCGGCGGATGAAGTCGCCGTCCTCGGCCACGCGCGTCTCCACCACCTGGGTGTCGGCATGGCCGCAGAACGGGCACTTCATCGTGTCAGCGGTAGACCGGGAAGCGGCGGGTGAGGGCGTTCACCTTCTCGCGCACCGCGGCGATGTTGTTCGCGTCGCGCGGGTTGTCCAGCACGTCGGCGATCAGGTGGGCGGTCTGGCGCGCTTCCTCTTCCTTGAAGCCGCGGGTGGTCATGGCCGGGGTGCCGATGCGCACGCCGCTGGTGACCATGGGCTTTTCCGGGTCGTTGGGGATCGCGTTCTTGTTGATGGTCATGTGGGCGTCGCCCAGCACGGCCTCGGCTTCCTTGCCGGTGATGCCCTTGGCCCGCAGGTCCACCAGCATCACGTGGCTTTCGGTGCGGCCGCTGACGATGCGCAGGCCGCGCTCGGTCAGCGTCTGCGCCACTACCTGGGCGTTCTTCACCACCTGCTGCTGGTAGGCCTTGAACTCGGGCGACAGCGCTTCCTTGAAGGCCACGGCCTTCGCGGCGATGACATGCATCAGCGGGCCGCCCTGCAGGCCGGGGAAGATGGCGCTGTTGATCGCCTTCTCATGTTCGGACTTCATCAGGATGATGCCGCCGCGCGGGCCGCGCAGGCTCTTGTGGGTGGTGGAGGTCACCACGTCGGCGTGCGGCACCGGGTTGGGGTACTGGCCCGCGGCGACGAGGCCGGCGTAGTGGGCCATGTCCACCATGAAGATCGCGCCGATCTCCTTGGCCACCTTCGCGAACCGCTCGAAGTCGATGCGCAGCGAGTAGGCGGACGCGCCCGCGATGATCAGCTTGGGCCGCGTCTCGCGCGCCTTGCGCTCCATCGCCTCGTAGTCGATCTCTTCTTTCGCGTCCAGGCCGTAGGACACGACGTTGAACCACTTGCCGCTCATGTTCAGCGCCATGCCGTGGGTGAGGTGGCCGCCTTCGGCCAGGCTCATGCCCATGATGGTGTCGCCGGGCTTGAGGAAGGCCAGGAACACGGCTTCGTTGGCCTGTGCGCCCGAGTGCGGCTGCACGTTGGCGGCGGCCGCGCCGAACAGCTGCTTGACGCGGTCGATGGCCAGCTGCTCGGCGACGTCGACGTTCTCGCAGCCGCCGTAGTAGCGCTTGCCGGGGTAGCCCTCGGCGTACTTGTTCGTGAGCTGCGTGCCCTGGGCGGCCATGACGGCCGGCGAGGCGTAGTTCTCGCTCGCGATCAGCTCGATGTGCTCTTCCTGCCGCTTGTTCTCGGCGGTGATGGCGGCCCAGAGCTCGGGGTCGGTTTGCTCGATGAGGATGTTGCGTTGGTACATGCGGCAGTCCTTCCAGACATTGGTCCCTGTGATGCACAAGGGCTGCCCAGGCGAACGGCTGATCGCCGGCTTTGCCGGCGGCACGCTTCCCAGTGGTGCCCCACGTCGGCGCGGGCGGCCCGGTACGGGCGCCGCGCCTATCGCCAGTCGCGTGCGGGGGACAGTGTAGCCGAGGGGCGGGAGGTGGCGCGCGCTCAGGACCGCGACAGGGCCGCGATCTTCTCCGGGTCCGCGGGGACGCGGACCGGCTCCACCGGCGCCTGGCTGGGCGCCAGGGTGCGGATGACCGGCGAGGCCGGCGCCGTGACCGGGGCGGCGGGCGGCAGCACCGGCACGTTGCGGCCGGCGGCGACCTGCTGCAGGCGGCCGTGTTCGGCCATCACCTTCTCGGCGTAGCCGCCGTCGTCCGTCATCAGCGCGGCGCCGACGTAGAACTTCAGGCCGCCTTGCAGCGAGCCGGCGCGCTGGATGCATTCCTGCAGCACCTTCACGCCGACGCGCAGGTTGGTCACGGGGTCGAAGGCGGCCAGCTTGCCGCCGAAGATCTCGTACTTTTCCTTGTGCACGCCGGTCATCACCTGCATCAGGCCCTGGGCACCGACCGGGCTCTGGGCGAACGGGTTGAAGCCGGATTCCACGGCCATCACGGCCAGGATCAGGGTGGGGTCCAGCTTGGACCGCTGGCCGATCTCGTAAGCCTCCGCCACCAGCGCGCTGACCGGCTCGGGGGCGACGCGGTACTTGCGGCTGAGCCAGTAGGCGACGGCCGCCTGCTGCTTGGGCAAATCTTGCGGATTGGCCGCGGTGGCGCGATCGATGGCGTCCAGCTCGGGCACCATGCCCAGGGCGGCCACCTGGCGGGCCTGCAGCCAGCCCATCAGCTGGGCTTCGCCGGCCTGCCGCAGGTCCGGACGGGCGGCCAGGATGCCGAGCGCCAGGACCACGGCCAGGCCCACCAGGGCGAAGCCGTTGTGCGTGATCTCGAAAAAGCCTTCCGCCACATCGCCCGTGAAGGTCTTCAGGGCGTGGGCAACTTTTCCTGACGCTGTCATAGCACTTCCTTTCTACGCGCGGACCTGCTTCACGGTTGCCCTATGGGCAATCCGGATCAGGTTCCTCGTTTGGATTGGTACGCCATCGAAAGACCGGGGCTCCTTTCAGGGCCTGCGACAGTGATTCGACTTCGCCGGGGTCGGCAGCGGTTCGGGTTGTCCCTAGGCTCAAGCAGGGACGGCGCGAATTCTAGGAGGCCGCCAAATATCGAGTCAAGAATAAAAATCGGTGACTTTATGCAAATTGATGCACTTGGATGAGCAAATTTACGCCGGCTGAGCCAGCCAGGCTCGTCGGACGATAGCGCCCGCTCACGTGGGAAAGCTCGGACAGGCTGGGGCACGCTTGTCAATGCAAACCGCGCAATCGCGCCGGGCGGCGCCATTGAAATCGGTGCCTTGAAATGCCGGGCAGGGTCCTCTAACGTGATCGCACCCGAGCAATCGGGTCGCTTGTGCCGGGATTCCCGTCGCGTTTCCCGCGCCGGCCCCGGTCCTTCCTGGGGGCAATCCCTTGCTCCCGGTGCCGCCGGGACTTTGACCTCCCGCGGTACGCCCAGACGGTCGGCCTTGCGCCGCCGTCAAGCCCGGCAGACTGGCTGAAGGCCGCCTGCCGGGCTTTCTGTTTTGCGCCGCCGGTCCGGCGCTTCCCGATTCGCGGCGAGAATACGCGCCCCGCCCGGTGCTCCCGGGTGCGACGACCCACGCAAGTAATAGAGCAGTGACCCAGACCACCCTCAAATCTCCCGATACCCAGGCCCTCGACGCCTTGACCGGCGGCGCCTTCTCCGCGCCCACCTCCGGCGAGCGCGCCGCGCGCGTGCGCGAATGGCTGGCGTCCAACCCCAGCGCCGAACAGATGCAGGAGGTCTTCCGCGAGCTCAGCGCTCGCGACAAGGGCGCCGCCAAGCCGCTGCGCGAGAAGCTGGACGAACTGAAGCGCGCGCGCGGCCAGGAAGCGATCGCCGCCGAGTGGTCGCAGAAGGCCGAATCGCTGCTGGCGCAGCCGCGCCTGAACATCGCCGACGCGATGGCCTGGCAGCGCGATGCGGCAAAGGCCGGCGCGCCGCTCAGCCGCGAGCCGCTGGCCGGCCTGAAGGCGCAGCTGGCCGACCGCATCAAGGGGATCGAGGACCTGCAGCACCGGGTGCAGGTGCAGCGCGAAGCCGCGGTGCTGCTGGCCCAGCGCATCGAGGTGCTTTCCACCAAGTCGTGGAAGGACGCGCAAGCCGCCTCCGACGCCCTGCGCGCCGACGTGCCCGAGTGGCAGACGCAGGCCCAGGCGCTGGTGGAAGACGCCAACTGGGCGAGCGTGGACGCACGCTTCCCGCCGCTGCTGGACGCTTCGCGCAACCAGCTGCAGGTGGTGTGGGAAGCTTTCCAGAGCGCGCTGGCGCAAGCCATCGCGGCCGACACCGATGCCGCCGCGGCGCTGCCGCCGGTGCCCGTGTGGGCCGACGAGCTGCGCGCCGCGCGCGGCCTGCCCGCGGAAGCGCCGCTCAAGGCGCCCAAGCCCAAGGCCGATCCGGAGCAGAAGGCCAAGGCGTCCGAAGCGGTGACCGCGGCGCTGCAGAAGCTGGAGCAGGAGATCGCGCAGGGCCACGGCAAGGCCACGGCCGGTGCCGCAACGGCGCTGCGCAACGCGCTGAAGGAAAACGGCAAGCTGGTCGACGACAAGCTGGAAGGCCAGGCCCACGCGGCACTGGCCGCGGCCGGTGAACTGGAAGGCTGGCAGCGCTGGCGCGCCGACCAGCTGCGCCAGGAACTGGTGGCCAAGGCCGAAGCGCTGTTCGAAACCGTTCCGGCGCCTGCGGCCAAGCCCGCGCCTGAGGCGCCTGCAGTTGAAACGCCCGCGCCCGACACGCCCGCGGCGGAAGGCGATGGGGCCGCCGCTGCACCGGCGCCTGCTCCCGCACCCGCACCTGCGGAAGCCGCGCCGGTGCGCAAGCCGAAGTTCGGCGGCCGCAAGATGCAGGAGCAACTGCGTGCGCTGCGCGAGCAGTGGAAGCAGGTGGACCAGGGCGGCCCGCCCAACCACGCGCTGTGGAAGCGCTTCGACGAAGCGTGCAACGAGGCGCACAAGGTCGTCGAAGCCTGGCTGGACAAGGTGAAGGCCGAGGCCGCCGAGTCGCGCTCGCACCGCCTCGCGCTGATCGAGGAACTGAAGACGTGGGCGGGGCAGAACGCCCAGCCCGCGCAAGGCGACTGGAAGGCGTTCAACCGCGCCATCCACCAGTTCGAGTCGCGCTGGCGCGAAGCCGGCCACCTGAGCGAGAAGGCGTTCGCCGAGTTGCAGCCGCAATGGAAGCAGGCGCTGCAGGCGGCCGAGGCGCCGCTGGCCTCCGCCCAGAAGCAGAGCCTGGAGCGCCGGCACGCGATGATCGAGGAAGCGCAGGTGCTGGGCGCCGCCCCGCAGCTGCGCATCGACGCCGTCAAGGCGCTGCAGCAGCGCTGGCAGGCCGAAGCGCAGGGCGTGCCGCTGGAGCGCAAGCAGGAACAGAAGCTGTGGGACGCTTTCCGCAAGCCGATCGACGAGGCGTTCCAGCGCAAGACGCAGGAACGCGAGAAGGCGGCCGCATCGCTCAGCGAACGCGACCGCGCGGTGCTGGAAGCGTCCAAGGCGCTGGAATCCGCCAACGCCGGCGGCGACGCGCAGCGCATCCGCACCGCGATGGCGGCGCTGGATGCCGCGCTGAAGGGCCAGGCGCAGGCGCGCGCCGAGCAGGCTGCCGAAGCGGCCGCCGCCGTGCCTGCACCGGCAGCGGCAGCCACCGAAGCCACGCCGTCCGACGAGGCAGCCGCCTCACCGGCCGAAGGCACGGAAGCCGCCGCACCCGCGCCGGCACCGAAACCCGCGCCCAAGCCCGTCATCGCCATGCGCGGCGACGACCGCCCGGGCGCCAAGCGGCCCGAGCAGGCGGTCCCGTCGCGGCCGGGCCGTCCCGGCGACAAGCGCGGCCCCGGCGGCCCGGGTGCCGGCCGGTTCGGCGATCGCCGCGATGGACGCGACAGCCGTGACAGCCGCGATGCGCGCGGCGGCGGGCGCTTTGGCGACCGCGCATTCGAGGACCGTGGCCCGCGCCTGGGCGACGTCGCTTTCCGCGCCCAGCGCGATGCGCTGGATCACGCGCAGCAGACGCTGCGCAAGCTGGCCGCGCAGGCGCATGGCGAAGCCCTCACGCAGCTGCTGGCCGCGTGGGAGCAGCGTGCCCCCGATCAAGTGCCTTCGCAAAACGAGCTGGGCCGCTCGGTGACGCCGGCCATCCGCGGCAGCTGGACCAAGGCGTTGCAATCGCCCGCTTCCGGCGACGCCGGCGAAGCGCTGCTCCGCCTGGAGATCGCCGCCGAGGCGCCCACGCCCGCCGACCAGATCGCCGCGCGCCGCCAGCTGCAGCTGCAGCTGCTGACGCGGCGCAACGATCCGGCGCCCGCCCAGACCTGGGGCGAGGACGCGGCGCGCGTGCTGGCCAGCGCGCACGACGCGGGCGTCGCGCGGCGCCTGCAGAACGTGCTGAAAGTGCTGCTGCGCGGCTGAGCGCCGCTCAGGCGGGCGGCCGGAAGAAGCCGTCGAACAAGGCGAGGAGGGCAGGGAACTCCTCGCCGAACTTCGCCCGGTTGATGAAATAGGCCTCGCCCGCGACGGCGAAGAACTCGCCCGGATTCTCGGCGCCGTACGGGTCCAGCCAGGTCGGCTCGCCGCCGAAACGCTCGGCGATCACCACGCGCTCGCGGAAGCGCTCGTACTCCGCTTCCATCACGGCCTTCCACGCGCGGCGCTGCCGCGGGGGCAAGGGCGGGCACCCGTCCGGTTTCCCATCGCGCATGTCGATCTTGTGGATGAACTCGTGCACGACGACGTTGTACGCGGAGCCGGTCGCTTCGCCCGCCGCCTGCACGTCGCGCCAGCTGAGCATCACGGGCCCGCGATCCATCGCCTCGCCCGCCAGCACCTCGTCCCACTCGTGCACCACGCCGGCTTCGTCCTCGGCGCGGCGCCGCGCCACCACCTGGTCGGCGTGCACCACGATGCCGACGAAGTCGTCGTACCAGGACAGGCCCAGGCGCAGCACGGGCAGCACCGCCTGCGCGGCGATGGCCACGGCGATCTCGTCGGTGATGGCCAGGCCTTGCGCGCCGTGGAATTCCTTGCCGCGCAGGAACTCCGCCGCCAGCGCGCGCAGGCGCGGTTCGTCGCCTTCGGGCTGCGAGGCGAGGAATGGGTAGGAGGACAACACGCCTTGCCAGAGCGTGTCGGGGATCGGCGGCGGCGGGCGCCGCCTGCGCCACCAGCCGAACATCAGGCCAGCGGCAGGCGCCGCGCCGTGCCATCCGCCGACAGGCGCAGGACGTCGGCGCGCGGCGGCTGCGCGGCGAGGTCCCAATCGCTCAGCACGATGCGGCGCAGGCCGCCGCCCAGGTCGTGATCGCCAGGGCGGTGGGTGTGGCCATGCACGAGCGTAGTGGCGTGCGCGGCACCCAGCCACCCTCGTGCTTCAGGGGCGTCGACGTCGGCGTAAGTCGCGCCGCTGCGCTTGCGGTCTTCGCTCTCGGCGCGCAGCGAACGCGCCAGCGCCTGCCGCTCCGGCAGCGGCCGCGACAGCAGCTCGCGCTGCCACTGCGGATCGCGCACGCGGGCGCGGAAGCGCAGGTACTCGGTGTCGCCCAGGCACAGCGCGTCGCCGTGGCTGAGCAGCCAGCGCGCGGTGCCGAATGCGAGCACGGTGGGATCCGCGAGCAGTTGCACGCCCGTCGCCTGGCTGAACGCTTCGCCGACGAGGAAGTCGCGGTTGCCGTGCATGAAGAAGACGGGGCGCCGCTGCGCCGCCTGGCGCAGCACCTGCGCGCAATCCGCTTCGAAGCCGGGCTGCGCCAGCACGTCGTCGCCGGGCCAGGCTTCGAACAGGTCGCCCAGGATGAACACCGCGTCGGCCGCGGTGTCTTCCAGAAGCAGGCGTCGCCAGGCCTGCGCGGTGGCCGGCTCGGCGGCCTGGAGGTGAAGGTCGGAGAGGAGGTCGGCCGAGCGCCAGCGCGGCCCGGCCGCGAGTTCGGGGATGTGCGCCGGCGCCACCCGCCCGTCAGACCACGACGGCCTTCTCGATGACGACGTCTTCCTGTGGCACGTCGTCGTGGAAGCCCTTGCGGCCGGTCTTCACGCCCTTGATCTTGTCGACCACGTCGGTGCCCGACACGACCTTGCCGAACACGGCGTAGCCCCAGCCCTGCGCGCTGGGCGCGGTGTGGTTGAGGAACTCGTTGTCGGCGACGTTGACGAAGAACTGCGCCGTGGCCGAGTGCGGCGCGTTGGTGCGCGCCATGGCGACCGTGTACTTGGCGTTCTTCAGGCCGTTGTTGGCTTCGTTCTCGATCGGCGCGTCGGTGGGCTTCTGGGTCATGCCGGGCTCGAAGCCGCCGCCCTGGACCATGAAGCCGTTGATCACGCGGTGGAAGATGGTGCGGTCGTAGTGGCCCTTCTTCACGTACGCGAGGAAGTTCTCCACCGACTTGGGCGCCTTGTCGGCGTCCAGCTCGAGGGTGATGACGCCCTGGGTGGTGTGCAGTTCGACCTTGGGATTGCTCATGTTGTCTTTCCTTGTGATCACTTGGCCAGCGTGGCGGACTGGATGACGACCGGCGTGGCCGGCACGTTCTGGAACGGGCCCATGTTGCCGGTGGGCACGCCCTTGATCTTGTCGATGGTGTCCATGCCGGAGACCACCTTGCCGAACACCGTGTAGCCGTAGCCGTCGGGCAGCGGCGCGTTGAGGTTGCGGTTGTCGGCGACGTTGACGAAGAACTGCGCGGTGGCGGAGTTCGGGTTGGCGGTGCGCGCCATCGCGACGGTGTACTTGTCGTTCTTCAGGCCGTTGCCGGCCTCCAGCGGCACCGGCGCGCGCGTGGGCTTCTGCTGCATCTGGGGCGTGAAGCCGCCGCCCTGCACCATGAAGCCGTCGATCACGCGGTGGAAGATGGTGCCGTCGTAGTGCTTGTCGCGCACGTACTGCAGGAAGTTCTCGACCGTCTTGGGCGCCTTGTCGGGGAACAGCTCGACCACGAAGTCACCCTGCGAGGTGGCGAACTTCACCTTGGGCGCATCCTGCGCGGCGGCGGGCAGCCAGGCCGCCAGCGAAAAGGTCAGCAGGGCCGCGGCGCGGCGCGTGAAGACGGGGATCAACCGATCACTCCTTCGAAAAAGATCTTCCATTGGTTGCCGGTGCGCAGCCAGTACTGGCGCTTGACCGGTCCGGTGCGCTCGCCCTCGGGCACCTCGCCGAAGGTTACCACCATGGTGTCGGCCGAATCGGTCCAGCGCAGGTACGACACGTCCTTGAGCTGCACGTCGCGGCCGTGCGCGCGGCCGAGTTCGGCGCGCACCTGCGGCAGCCAGTCGGCTAGCGGCTTGCCGTTGGCGGAGAAGTCGGGCGCATAGAAGCCCAGCAGCCTGTTGAGGTCGCCGCTGGCCTTGGCCGCGCGCCATGCGCCCAGCGTGTCCGAGAACGGCTTGCCTTCGGCTTCCAGCTGCTGCGGCGCCACCCACTTGAGCGACGGCGCGATCACGACGGGCGTGCTGCGCACTTCGACGGTGCGGATGATGCGGTCGAGGTCCGGGTTGGCCAGCACCACGCAGCCGTCGGTGGCCTTGGGCGCGCGGGAGAACTGCGCGGGCGGCGTGCCGTGCAGCCAGATGCCGCCGCCGGTCTTGCCGCGGCGCGCGTCGTACGGGTTGGGGTAGTTGATCGGCAAGGCGCCGACGCCGTAGAAGTCCTTGAGCGTCTTGGGGTCGAGGTTGCTGGTGACGTAGTACACGCCCAGCGGCGTGCGCAGGTCGCCTTCGCTCGCCTTCTCGATGCCCAGCTTGCCGACCGAGATGTAGTAGTCGCCCAGCAGCTTCAGGCCGGTGGGCGTGTTCTCGAACAGGTACAGGCGTGCGCGCGAGGCGTCCACCGCGATCGCGTGCTTGCTGCGCGGGGCCAGCTGCAGGAACTGCGAGGGCACCGCGCCGGCGGGCGGGCGCTCGCGCAGCGCGCGGATGCGCAGCAGCGACTCTTCCCGCAGATCCGCCAGCGACTGCGCGCCGGTGGGTCCGGCCGTTTCCTGCACGTCGCCCACGCCGCGTACCGGCCGCGTGCGCGCGGCCAGCAGGTCGCCGTAGACCAGCTGCGCCAGCTGGAAATTGGGGTGGTCATGCACCAGCGATTCGGCGTGCGCCAGCGCTTCGCGCATCTGGCCGGCGCCGATCAGCTTGTAGACGTCGAGCAGCCGTGCTTCCGTTTCGCCGTCGCGCGCGAGCGGTGCCATCGCGGTGGTGCGGTGGTGCGGCGCGGGCTTTTCCTTTTTCTTGTGGCGCGTGACGCCGGACGCCGGCGCGCAGGCCAGCGCGGCGCACAGCAAAGCCGCGCACCAGGGTGCGCGGCGAATGTGGTGGAACAGGGATCGGGGGTTCAAACTGCTGGGCCCTCGCGGCCGGCACGGCGGCCGGGGGATGTCAGCCGGTGCTTTCGCGGACGATCAGCCAGCGGTCGCCGACCTTGTGCAGTTCCAGCGTCTTGCGGCTGCTGACGTTGAGCGAGTCGGCGCTGTAGGCCTGCTTGAACTTCGCGGTGGCCTTGCTGCCGTTGACGGACACGTTCAGGTCGGACAGGCGCACCGAGATGCGCGACTTGCCGACGATGCGGCTGCGGCGCTCTTCTTCCCAGGCCTGGCGCGACTGGCCGCCCGGCGGATCGAACTCCTTGCCATACGAAGCCAGGTAGCCGGGCACGTCCTTGGACGACCAGGCAGCCGCCCAAGCCGTGACGGCGGCTTGCACTTCACGCGAGGCATCGGCGCCGGCCGCGGGTGCAGGAGCGGGCGCCTTGGCCGGTGCCGCGGGAGCAGCCGCCGGCGCCATGGCAGGAGCGGGCGCCGGCGCGGCCGCGGGCGCCTTCGCCACTTGCGTGGCGGGAGCGGGTGCAGCAGCGGCGGGAGTCGTGGGTTTCACGCCCTTGGCGCCCGGCGCGAACAGTTCGCGGATCAGCGCCAGCTTGGGCTGCACCGTGCTGTTGCCCGCGTCCAGCTGCAGCGCCTTGCTGTAAGCCTGGCTGGCCAGCTTGGCGTACACGTCGCCGAGGTTCTCGTGCGCGGTGGCGTAGCTGGGATTGGTGCGGATGGCCATCTCGAGGGCCGCGCGCGCCTTGTCGAACTGGCTGGTGCTGGCGTACAGCACGGCCAGGTTGTTGTACGGCTCGGGCAGTTCGGGGTAGTCCTCGGTGAGCTTGGTGAACGCCGCGATGGCGTCCTGCGTCTTGCCCGATTCGGTGAGGATCACGCCCTTGAGGAAGCGCATCTGCGGGTCGCGCGGCTTGGCGGCCAGGTACTGGTCGGCCTTGGCCAGCGCGTCGGCATGGCGGCCCGAACGCAGCAGCTGGTTGACGTCGGCGTAGTCGTCGGCCAGCGCGAGGGCGGGCCCGGCCAGGGCCGCGACCAGCGCGAGCAGGCGCAGCGAGCGCGGAAGCGGACTCGTGGAACGGGGGCGGACGTGCGACATGGAGGCCTCGGAAAGCGCGTACGGTGGGCCCCGGGACAGGGCTATATACTGCGGGCCGATTGTACCGGGCACCTCGACGGTGGCCCGCGAAAAGACCCGAGAAGACACCCCGACCTCGCGCCGCCGCCGCGGCAGCGCAGGCGCCCCGAAGACCCATGAGCCTGCGCATCTACAACACGCTGACGCGTGCCTTGGAGGACTTCGCCCCGCTGCAGCCCGGGCACGTGCGGATGTACGTGTGCGGCATCACCGTCTACGACTTCTGCCACGTGGGGCACGCGCGGTCCGCCGTGGCGTTCGACCTCGTGCAGCGCTGGCTGCGGGCGAGCGGGCTGCGGGTGACGTTCGTGCGCAACATCACCGACATCGACGACAAGATCATCCGCCGCGCCGTGGAAAACAACGAACCCGTGCGGTCGTTGACGGACCGCATGATCGCGGCGATGTACGAGGACTTCGACGCGCTGGGCATCGAACGCCCCACGCACGATCCCCGCGCCACCGACTACGTGCCGCAGATGCTGGACATCGTCCGCAAACTGGAAGACAAGGGCCTGGCCTACCGCGGCGACGGCGACGTCAACTACGCGGTGCGGCGCTTCCCCGGCTACGGAAAGCTGTCCGGCAAGTCGCTCGACGAGCTGCACGCCGGCGAACGCGTGGCGGTGATGGACGGCAAGGAAGATCCGCTGGACTTCGTGCTGTGGAAGGCGTCCAAGCCCACCGAGCCCGCCGACGCCAAGTGGGACAGCCGCTATGGCCCGGGCCGCCCCGGCTGGCACATCGAGTGCTCGGCGATGGCCGGCAGCCTGCTGGGCGACACCTTCGACATCCACGGCGGCGGCGCCGACCTGACGTTCCCGCACCACGAGAACGAGATCGCGCAGAGCGAAGGCGCCAACGGCGTGCCGCTGGCGAAGGTGTGGATGCACAACGGCTTCGTCAACGTCGACAACGAGAAGATGTCCAAGTCGCTGGGCAACTTCTTCACCATCCGCGAGGTGCTGGGGACGTTCGACGCCGAGACGTTGCGCTTCTTCATCGTCCGCACCCATTACCGCAGCCCGCTGAACTACAGCGACGTGCACCTGGACGACGCGCGCGGCGCGCTGCGGCGGCTGTACACGGCGCTGGCCTCGGTCGTGCCCGCGCAGGCCGGCATCGACTGGTCCGACCCGCATGCCGCGCGCTTCAAGGCCGCGATGGACAACGACTTCGGCACGCCCGAAGCCGTGGCCGTGCTGTTCGAGCTGGCCGCGGAAGCGAATCGCACCAAGTCGGCGCAAGCCGCCGGCCTGCTGAAGGCGCTGGGTGGCGTGCTGGGCATCCTGCAAGGCGACCCACAGGCTTTCCTGCGCAGCGGCGCCGCGCTGGACGAAGCGACCATCCAGCAACGCATCGACGAGCGCGCCGCCGCCAAGAAGGCGAAGGACTTCGCGCTGGCCGACCGCATTCGCAAGGAACTGCTGGAGCAGGGCATCGTGCTGAAGGACTCGCCCACCGGCACCACCTGGGAGGCCGCGCCGTGAACGATGCCACCGGCTCGCCGGTGCAGTTCGTCAAGCCAGACTACTGGGACGAGGCCTGCAGGCACCTGTCGCGCAAGGACCGGGTGATGAAGCGCATCATTCCGCAGTTCGGCGACGCCTGCCTGCAGTCGCGCGGCGATCCGTTCACCACGCTCGCGCGCAGCATCGTGGGCCAGCAGATCTCGGTGAAGGCCGCGCAGAGCGTGTGGGACAAGTTCGCGAAGCTGCCGCGCCGCATGACGCCGGACAACGTGCTCCGGCTGAAGGTCGACGACATGCAGGCCGCGGGCCTGTCGGCGCGCAAGATCGAGTACCTGGTCGACCTGGCGCTGCACTTCGACTCCGGTGCCATCGACGTGGAAGCGTGGAAGGCGATGAGCGACGAGGACATCATCGCCGAGCTGGTCGGCATCCGCGGCATCGGCCGCTGGACCGCCGAGATGTTCCTCATCTTCCACCTGATGCGCCCCAACGTGCTGCCGCTGGACGACATCGGCCTGATCAACGGCATCAGCCGCAACTATTTCTCCGGCGACCCCGTCAGCCGCAGCGACGCGCGCGAAGTGGCCCAGGCATGGGAGCCCTTCTGCAGCGTGGCGACTTGGTATATTTGGCGGTCGCTCGACCCGCTGCCCGTCGACTACTGACGAGGCAGCGCAGAACATCAGACAAGGAGCCTCAGCCTTGGCGAAGAAAACCTTCCTGGACTTCGAGCAGCCGATCGCCGAACTTGAAACCAAGATCGACGAACTGCGCTACGTCCAGACCGAATCGGCCGTCGACATTTCCGAGGAGATCGACCAGCTCTCCAAGAAGAGCCAGCAGCTGACCAAGGACATCTACAGCCAGCTCACGCCGTGGCAGATCACCAAGATCGCGCGCCACCCGGAGCGGCCTTACACGCTCGACTACGTGAACGAATGCTTCACCGACTTCGTCGAGCTTCACGGCGACCGTCACTTCGCCGACGACCTGTCCATCGTCGGCGGCCTGGCCCGCTTCAACGGCAACGCCTGCGTCGTGCTCGGCCACCAGAAGGGCCGCGACACCAAGGAGCGCGCGGCGCGCAACTTCGGCATGAGCCGCCCCGAGGGCTATCGCAAGGCGCTGCGGCTGATGAAGACCGCGGAGAAATTCAAGCTGCCGGTGTTCACCTTCGTCGACACGCCCGGCGCGTACCCGGGCATCGACGCCGAGGAGCGCGGCCAGTCCGAAGCCATCGGCCGCAACATCTACGAGATGGCGCAGCTGGAAGTGCCCATCATCACCACGGTGATCGGCGAAGGCGGCTCCGGCGGCGCGCTGGCCATCTCGGTGGCCGACCAAGTGCTGATGCTGCAGTACTCCATCTACTCGGTCATCAGCCCCGAAGGCTGCGCGTCCATCCTCTGGAAGACGTCCGAGAAGGCGCAGGAAGCGGCCGATGCGATGGGCATCACCGCGCACCGGCTGAAGGCGCTGGGCCTGGTGGACAAGATCGTCAGCGAGCCGGTCGGCGGCGCGCACCGCGACCACAAGCAGATGGCGGCCTTCCTCAAGCGCGCGCTGAACGAAGCCTGGCGCCAGGTCGCGGACCTGAAGCCGCGCGAGCTGCTGGATAGGCGCTACGAGCGGCTGCAAAGCTATGGCCGCTTCACCGACACCAAGGCCGAAGCGGGCCGCTGAACCGGGCGCCGTCCCGGGCATCCACCCCGCGCTGGCGCCGCTGCAGGCGCTGGATCCGCCGCTACCCCTGGCCGTCGCCTACAGCGGCGGTGCCGACTCCACCTTCCTGCTGCTGGCCGCCTCTTGGCTCTGGCCCGGGCAGGTGCGCGCGCTGCACGTGCACCACGGGCTGCAATCGGCGGCCGACGATTTCGAGAGCCACTGCGTGCAACTGTGCGAAAAGCTCGGCGTGCCGCTGGACGTGCGCCGCGTGCAGGCCCGGCATGCGCCGGGCGAGAGTCCCGAAGATGCCGCACGCGTGGCGCGCTACGCAGCCCTTGCGGCGGCCGCGCATGAAGCCGGCTCCGCATGCGTGCTGCTGGGCCAGCACGCCGACGACCAGGCCGAGACGCTGCTGCTGGCGCTGTCGCGCGGCGCGGGCCTGCCCGGGCTGGCCGCCATGCCGCAGCGCTTCGAGCGCCACGGCATGACTTTCCTTCGCCCCTTGCTCACGCTGCCCGGCGCGGTGCTGCGGCAATGCCTGGTGGAGCAGGGCGCCGGTTTCGTCGAAGACCCGAGCAACACCGACACGCGTTTCACCCGCAACCGCATCCGCCATCGGCTGCTGCCGGCGCTGGAAGAGGCTTTCCCCGGTTTCCGCGAGACGTTCGCCCGCTCAGCGCGTCACGCGGCGCAGGCGCAGGCGCTGCTGGAGGAAGTGGCGGCGCAGGATCTCGCGGCCATGGGAAGCGAGCCGGCGATCGCTGCATTGCAGCGGTTGTCCGAAGCCCGGCAGGCCAACCTGCTGCGGCATTGGCTGCGCACGGTTCACTCGCAGGCCGCCAGCGCGGCGCAGCTGGACGAACTGCTGGCCCAGGTGCGCGACTGCACCACACGCGGCCACCGGCTGCGGCTGAAGGTCGGGCGCGGGTACGTCGTGCGCAACGGCGAGCACCTGCAGTTCGAACCCGGCTGAGCGCGCGGCACCCTCGCCGCGCCGGAAGAGCCGGGTTTTCCCGCAGGTAAAATGCGCAGTTCCCCTCAGTGGCGCGCCGGCGGCAAGCCGGCCGGGCCCTTCTTTCGCTTCCTTCCATGGCATTGATCGTTCACAAGTACGGCGGCACGTCGATGGGCTCGACCGAGCGCATCCGCAACGTCGCCAAGCGGGTCGCCAAATGGGCGCGCGCCGGCCACCAGATGGTGGTGGTGCCCAGCGCCATGAGCGGCGAGACCAACCGGCTGCTCGGCCTGGCCAAGGAGCTGGCGCCCGCCAAGCCCGGCGACGCCTACCTGCGTGAGCTGGACATGCTGGGCTCCACCGGCGAGCAGGTGTCGGTGGGCCTACTGTCCATCGCGTTGCAGGCCGAAGGCCTGGAGGCGGTCAGCTACGCCGGCTGGCAGGTGCCCGTGCGTACCAACAGCGCGTACACCAAGGCGCGCATCGAATCGATCGACGACGTGAAGGTGCGCAAGGACCTGGCCGCGGGCAAAGTGGTCGTCATCACCGGCTTCCAGGGCATCGACGACCACGGCCACATCACCACGCTGGGCCGCGGCGGCAGCGACACGTCCGCGGTGGCCGTGGCCGCCGCGATGAAGGCGGCCGAATGCCTGATCTACACCGACGTGGACGGCGTCTACACGACCGACCCGCGCGTGGTGCCCGAAGCGCGCCGCCTGCACACCGTGAGCTTCGAGGAGATGCTCGAGATGGCATCCATGGGCTCCAAGGTGCTGCAGATCCGCAGCGTCGAATTCGCCGGCAAGTACAAGGTGCCGCTGCGCGTGCTCTCCAGCTTCACGCCCTGGGACATCCCGATCGAGGAAGAGGCCAAGTCCGGCACCCTGATCACTTTCGAGGAAGACGAACAAATGGAACAAGCCGTCGTTTCCGGCATCGCTTTCAACCGCGACGAAGCCAAGGTGTCGATCCTGGGCGTGCCCGACAAGCCCGGCATCGCCTACAACATCCTGGGCGCGGTGGCGGACGCCAACATCGAGGTCGACGTCATCATCCAGAACCTGTCCAAGGACGGGAAGACCGACTTCAGCTTCACCGTGCACCGCAACGACTACGCGCGCACGGTGGACCTGCTCAAGGGCACGGTGCTGCCCACGCTGGGCACCGACCGCATCGAGGGCGACACGCGCATCTGCAAGGTGAGCATCGTCGGCATTGGCATGCGCAGCCACGTGGGCATCGCCAGCAAGATGTTCCGCGCTCTGGCCGAGGAGGGCATCAACATCCAGATGATCTCCACCAGCGAGATCAAGACTTCCGTCGTCATCGACGAGAAGTACATGGAGCTGGCGGTGCGCGCGCTGCACCGCGCTTTCGATCTCGACCAGCCCGTCTCGGCCTGAAAGGGCCATCGCGGCGGCACTGCAGAGTGAATGCTTGGGGCATAATTCGCCCTGCGCAGGAAACGTGACCGAGAGGCCGAAGGTGCTCCCCTGCTAAGGGAGTATGCGGTGTAGAGCCGCATCGAGGGTTCGAATCCCTCCGTTTCCGCCAGAAACCAGAAGCCCGCCACTTGGCGGGCTTCGTCGTTTTGGCGGGCGGAGGGATGAGCACCCTCGGCAGAGGGTTCGCTCGCGCCAAAAGCAGAGGCCGCCCTCGGGCGGCCTCGCACTCTGGATCGGCGGCGCCTCAAGCCTGCCGCTTGCCTTGCACTCTCGAAGCCAGCAACGGCTGCGTCACGGCGGCGGCATTGCTCACGCCCTGCGGGTTGCCCGCGGCGCGGCCGCCCAGGTTGGGCGGCAACTGCAGCCCGTACGAAGCCGCGGTCACGGCCAGGATGACGGGCACGCGCTGAAGCATCGAGCTGGTTCTCCGTTCGGTCATGTTTCGCTCCTCTAACTGCTTGGAGCCTTCCAGTATTGGGTCAAAACATGACGGTTCGACGACCCACATTGAGCTTCACGCAACAAATGGAACGCCGCCGACCGGTCGAGTCGGACTTGTCCGACAGCGATGTCAGCCTTCGTCGTCGATCGACGCGCTCCAGCGGTCGCCCCAGCCGCGCTGGGCTTCTTCCAGGTCGCGGCGGCCCCGCTTGGTGGGCCGCCCGTGCTCGATCGACAGCGCCGGCTCGCGCGCGAAGCGCCGCTGCTGCGCCGCTTCGTCCCGCGCCTTCAGGCTCTCGGCCGTTTCCTCGTAGAGCTGCTGCGCCACGGGCGCCGGCCCGCGCACGGACGACAGGCCCTTGACGACCACGGTGCGCGTGACCGCTTCGCGCCGCACCGACACGGTGTCGCCCACCTTCACCTCGCAGGCGGCCTTGGCTTCCTGCCCGTTGATCGCGACCCGGCCCTTGCCGATCTCTTCCGCCGCCAGCGTGCGCGTCTTGTAGAAGCGCGCGCTCCACAGCCACTTGTCAATCCGCAGCTTGTCCATCGGCCTCCATTGTGGCGAGCGGCAGCCGGACCGTGGCATCCAGGCCCGTTACCTGCCCGCGCTGCACGCGGTTGTCCAGCACGATGCCGCCGCCCAGCGCCTGCACGATCTCATGGCAGATCGCCAGGCCGAGCCCCGAGCCGCCGCGCACGTCGCCTGCGGCGAAGGGCTGGAACAGCCGCTCGCGCAGTTCGGCCGGGATGCCGGGGCCGCTGTCGGCGATGGTCAGCGCGGCCCAGCGGCCATCGCTCACCACGCGCACGGCCAGCGCGCCGCCGGGCCGGCAGTGGCGCACGGCGTTGTGCAGCAGGTTGCGCGTCAGCTCGCGCAGCATCCAGTCGTGCGCCCGCACGCGCGCGGGTGTGGTCGCGAGCTCGAAGTCCAGGTCGCGCTCGGCCATCAAGGGCGAGACGTCCAGCGCCACCGAACGCACCACCTCCGGGAAGTCCAGCACCGGCGCATCGGACTGCAGGCGCAGCTGCTCGACCTTGGCCAGCGACAGCATCTGGTTGGCCAGTGCCGTGGCGCGCTCGACCGTCAGGCCGACTTCCTGCAGCGCCTGCCGCGCTTCCACGTCGCCGCGCATCGCGGACTGCACCTGCACCTTCAGCACCGCCAGCGGCGTGCGCAGCTGGTGCGCGGTGTCGCGCACGAAGCGCTTCTGGTTGTCCAGCAGCCGCTGCAGCCGGTCCATCACCTGGTTGGTGGCGTCCACCAGCGGCAGCAGCTCGCGCGGCGCGTCGGGCGCGGACAGCGGCGTCAAGTCGTTCTCGCTGCGGGCCTGCAGGCGCGCGGAGAGGCGGCGGACGGGGCGCGTCGCGCGCTGCACGACCACCACCACGACGAGGGCGATCACCGCCACCAGCAACGCCTGGTGCCACAGCGTGTCGAACAGGATCTGGCGCGCCAGCGTGCGGCGCAGCTCCAGCGTCTCGGCGACCTGCACCACCGCCATGCCGCGCCCCTGGGGGCTGGCCACCGGCTGCAGCAGCACGGCCACGCGCACGTCGCTGTCGCGGAAGCGGTCGTCGTAGAAGTCCACCAGGGCCGCATACGGCGGCTTGGCCGGCAGCTCGCCGCGCCAGAACGGCAGGTCGGGAAAGCCCGACACCAGTTCGCCGCGCTGGCTGGACACGCGGTAGAAGAGGCGGCTGCGGTTGTCCGCCTCGAAGGCTTCCAGCGCGGAGTAGGGCACCGTCGCGCGCAGCTTCGCGTCGGCGTCCCAGCCTTCCACGTCCAGCTGCTCGCCGATGACCTTGGCGGACGCGAGCAGCGTGCGGTCGTACGCGGTGTTGGCCGCCGCCAGAGCCTGCCGGTACAGGCTGACGCCGTTCAGCGCGATCAGCAGCAGCACCGGCAGCAGGATGCCCAGCAGCAAATAACGGCGCAGCGAGAGGGTGCGTGGCGGCTGCGGCTTCATCCGGCCTTCAGCAGGTAGCCCAGGCCGCGCAGCGTCATCAGCGTGGCGCCGGTGCCCGCGAGCTTCTTGCGCAGCCGGTAGGCCACCACTTCCACCGCTTCGGTCTGCACGTCGGGTTCGCCGGGGAACACCAGTTCGAACAGGCGCTCCTTCGCCACAGCGTGGCCCGGCCGCGCGGCCAGCGCCTGCAGCAGCGCGGACTCGCGCGGCGTGAGTTCCAGCACCTGGCCGCGCACGTAGAACGCGCCGTTGGCGGTGTCGAAGCGCAAGTCACCGATGTCGATGCCGGACGAGGCGGACGTCGCGGCCGGCGCGCGGCGGCGTCCCAGCGCGCGCAGCCGCGCTTCCAGCTCGTCCAGGTCGAAGGGCTTGGGCAGGTAGTCGTCGGCGCCGGCGTTGAGCCCCAGCACGCGGTCGCCCACGGTGCCGCGCGCGGTGAGCAGCAGCACCGGCGTGGCCAGGCCCTCGGCGCGGGCGCGTTCCAGCACCTGCAGGCCGTCGAGGTTGGGCAGGCTCAGGTCCAGCACCACCACGTCGGGATGGAAGGCGCGCCAGGCGGCCAGGGCCAGCGCGCCGTCGCCGCAGGTCTGCACCTGCAGGCCGCGGCGCGACAGCGAGCGCTCCAGCGCGGCGCGCATGGATGCGTCGTCTTCGACCAGCAGCAACTTCATTGGCAAGGCGGGGAGGGTAACGGATGCGGCGGATGGGTTCGCGGTCCGTAGTTTCCCCAATCTGCCGGACAGCCGATTGACAGGCGGCCGGCGCATCATCGCCCGGGTTCCCCAGTCCAACGCAAGGAGATAACAAATGAGACGAGACGAGTTCCTGCGCGCCGTGGCCGCCCTGGCTGCCGCTGGCGCGCTGCCGCTGTCGGCCCGTGCGGCCGCCAACCTGAAGATGATGATCCCGGCCAACCCCGGCGGCGGCTGGGACACCACCGGCCGCGCGCTCGGCAAGGCGCTGCAGGAAGCCAAGGCGGCCGACAGTGTGACCTACGAGAACAAGGGCGGCGCCGCCGGCGCGCTGGGCCTGGCGCAGTTCGTCAACGCCAGCAAGGGCGACGGCAACGCGCTGATGGTGATGGGCGCGGTGATGCTGGGCGGCATCATCACCGGCAAGCCGCCGGTGAGCCTGTCGCAGGCCACGCCCATCGCGCGCCTGACCAGCGAATACAACGTGTTCGTGCTGCCGGCCAACTCGCCGTTCAAGACCATGAAGGACGTGGTCGAGCAGCTGAAGAAGGACCCGGGCAGCGTGAAGTGGGGCGGCGGCTCGCGCGGCTCCACCGAGCACATCGCCGCGGCCATGATCGCGCAGAAGGTCGGCGTCGACCCGGCCAAGATCAACTATGTCGCGTTCCGCGGGGGCGGCGAGGCCACCGCGGCCATCCTGGGCGGCAACGTCACCGTCGGCGGCAGCGGCTTCTCGGAGTTCGCCGAGTACATCAAGGCCGGCAAGATGAAGCCCATCGCCGTGACTTCGCCCAAGCGGCTGAACGACGTGCCCACGCTGAAGGAGCAGGGCATCGACGTGGAGATCGGCAACTGGCGCGGTGTGTACGGCGCGCCCAACATCACCGACGCGCAGCGCAAGGCCCTCACCGACTTGGTGCTGGCGGCGCTGAAGACCAAGTCGTGGCAGGAATCGCTGGAGAAGAACGACTGGACGCCCGCGGTGCTGTCCGGCCCGGCGTTCGACAAGTTCGTCGACGACGAGTTCGCCAGCCTGCGCGCCACGATGGCGAAGTCCGGAATGATCTGACCGCCGCAGCGGCCAGACGCAGGACGCCCGGCCCCGGCCGGGCGTTTTTGCGGGCGCGCCGCGAAAGGATCGTGATGAACGAGAACACCTCCTCCTCGCGCACGCCGCAGGCCCTGGTGGGCGGCGGCGTGCTGCTGATCGGCCTGGCCCTGGCGGCCGGCGCCGTGAGCATCCCCGGTGGCGCCGGTTACGGCGGCGTCGGGCCCAACTTCCTGCCGTGGATGATCGCCGGCATGCTGGTGCTGTGCGGCGTGCTGATCGTGCGCGAAGCGTTCACCGGCGGCTACCGCAACCGGGAAGAGCCTTCGGGCGCGGCCAACGCATGGTGGCCCGGCCTGGTGTGGGTGTCGGCCGGCATGCTGGCCAACGCGGCGCTGATCACGCTGCTGGGCTTCATCCTCAGCTGCAGCCTGTGCTACCTGCTGGCGGTGCAGGGCCTGCGCCGCGCGATGCAGCAGCCCGCCACCATGAGCGCGCGCACGCTGGCCGTCGACGTCGTCACCGGCATCGCCATCTCGGCGCCGGTGTTCTGGATGTTCACGCAGTTCCTGGCGATCAACCTGCCGGGCCTGACCTCGTCCGGCTGGATCTGAAGGACAAGCCATGGAAATCTTCGCCGCCCTGCTGCACGGCTTCTCCGTCGCCATCTCGCCCGCCAACCTGCTGTGGGCCCTGGTGGGCTGCGCGCTCGGCACCGCCGTCGGCGTGCTGCCCGGCATCGGCCCCGCGGTCGCGGTCGCCATGCTGCTGCCCATCACCGCCAAGGTGGACATCACCTCGTCGATGATCTTCTTCGCCGGCATCTACTACGGCGCGATGTACGGCGGCTCGACCACGTCGATCCTGCTGAACACGCCCGGCGAGACGGCCAGCATGGTCACCGCGCTGGAAGGCAACAAGATGGCCAAGAGCGGGCGCGCCGGCGCGGCGCTGGCCACGTCCGCCATCGGCTCGTTCGTCGCGGGCACCATCGCCACCGTCATCGTCACGCTGTTCGCGCCCTTCGTCGCCGACTTCGCGGTGAAGCTCGGCCCGCCGGAATATTTCCTGCTGATGGTGCTGGCCTTCACGACCGTGAGCGCGGTGCTGGGCGCCAGCACCTTGCGCGGCATGACATCGCTCTTCATCGGCCTGGCCGTCGGCCTGGTCGGCCTGGACCAGATCTCGGGCCAGGCGCGCTACACCTTCGGCGTGCCCGAGCTGCTGGACGGCATCGAGATCGTGCTGGTGGCCGTGGGCCTGTTCGCGGTGGCGGAAGTCATCTACTTCGGCATGTACGAAGGCCGCGAACGCGAGACGCGCAACGAGATGAGCCGCGTCTACATGACGGGGAAGGAGTGGAAGCGGTCCATCCCCGCCTGGCTGCGCGGCACCGCCATCGGCGCGCCGTTCGGCTGCATCCCCGCCGGCGGCACCGAGATCCCCACCTTCCTCAGTTATGCGGTCGAGAAGAAGCTGGCCAAGGGCGAGAACCGCAAGGAGTTCGGCACCGTGGGCGCCATCGAAGGCGTGGCGTCGCCGGAGGCGGCCAACAACGCCACGGTGACCACCGCGATGATCCCGCTGCTGACGCTGGGCCTGCCCACGTCCAACACCACCGCCATCCTGCTGGGCGCGTTCCAGAACTACGGCATCCAGCCGGGCCCGCAGCTGTTCACCACCTCCGCCGCGCTGGTGTGGGCGCTGATCGCTTCGCTGTACATCGGCAATGTGATGCTGCTGATCCTGAACCTGCCGCTGGTGAAGGTGTGGGTGCAGCTGCTGCGCATCCCCAAGCCGCAGCTGTACGCCGGCATCCTGATCTTCGCGACCGTGGGCGCGTACGGCATGCGCCAGAGCGCCTTCGACCTGGTGCTGCTGTGGGGCATCGGCCTGGTCGGCGTGGTGATGCGCCGCTTCGACTTCCCCACCGCGCCCGTGGTGGTGGGCATGATCCTGGGCCCCCTCGCCGAGGCGCAGCTGCGCAACGCGGTGTCCATCGGCGAGGGCAGCTTCGCGGTGTTCTTCCAGCGCCCGATGTCGGTCGCCCTGATCGTCGTCGTCGTGGTCGTGCTGGTGCTGCCGCGCGTGGCGAAGATGATGTCGGCGAGCCGGGCCGTGCGCACGGCCTGAGGCAACGAACCCGGGGTCCGCAGCGCAGAGGGCGCAGAGGTTTCGCAGAGAACGCAGAGGATCGGAAATCATTCAATGGTTTTCTCTGCGTCCTCTGCGAAACCTCTGCGTTCTCTGCGCTGCGGACCCCGCATTCAACGGCCTTAACATAGGCCGCCATGCCGCAAGACGACACCCTCCCGCGAGACGGCCAGCGCATCCTGGCGCTGGCCGCGCGGTCGATGTTCGACCTGTTCGCCAATGCCAGCGAAGGCATGCTGCTGGTCGACCGCGACGGGCGTGTCGTGTGGATCAACGAGCAGTACAAGCGCTTCCTGCCGGCGCTCGGCTTCGACCGCGTGGAGGACTTCCTCGGCCACCCCGTGGGCGAGGTGGTGCACAACACGCAGATGGACCGCGTCATCCGCAGCGGCAAGCCGATCCTGATCGACCTGCTGACCAACCGCGCGGGCACCTTCGTCGTCAGCCGTATCCCGCTGCGCGACGAAGCGGGGCAGGTGATCGGCGCGCTGGGCATCGTGCTGTTCGACCATCCAGAAACCACGCTGCAGCCGCTGATCCAGAAGTTCGCGCACCTGCAGCGCGACCTGGACGACGCGCGCCGTGAACTCGCCACGCAGCGCCGCACCAAGTACACGCTGGCCAGCTTCATCGGCACCAGCCCGGCGGCGGCGGAGGTCAAGCGCCAGGCGCGCCGCGCGGCCACTTCGGCCAGCCCGGTGCTGCTGCTCGGCGAGACGGGCACCGGCAAGGAACTGCTCGCGCATGCCATCCACGCGGCTTCGTCGCGCGCGGCGGGGCCGCTGGTCAGCGTCAACATCGCCGCCGTGCCCGACACGCTGCTCGAAGCCGAGTTCTTCGGCGTCGCCCCTGGCGCGTACACGGGTGCCGACCGCAAGGGCCGGCACGGCAAGTTCAAGCTCGCCGACGGCGGCACGCTGTTCCTGGACGAGATCGGCGACATGCCGATGTCGCTGCAGCCCAAGCTGCTGCGCGCGCTGCAGGAAGACGAGATCGAGCCGCTGGGGTCCAACCAGGTGGTGCCGTTCGACGTGCGCGTGATCGCGGCCACCTCGCGCGACCTGGGCGCTCTCGTGCGCGAAGGCAAGTTCCGCGAGGACCTGTACTACCGCCTGAACGTGCTGCCGATCCGCGTGCCGCCGCTGCGCGAGCGCCGCCCCGACATCCCCGCGCTGGTGGAGGTGCTGGGCGAGGAGATGGCGCTGCGCAACGGCACGCCGCCGCCCGAACTGACGCCGGGCGCGATGGCGATGCTGGCCGCGCAATCGTGGCGCGGCAACATCCGCGAATTGCGCAACGTGCTGGAACAGGCCGCGATGCGCAGCGATTCGCCGCGGCTGGAAGCCGCCCACGTCGAGGGCGTGCTGCTGGCCGCGGGCGTGGAGCGCATCGCGCCGTCAAACGCGGACGTGGATGCCGGTGCTTCCGGCGAAGCCCTGCTGCGCCCGCTGGGCGAGCAGGTCGCGCGCCTGGAGCGCGCCGCCATCGAAGCCGCGATGCAGGCCACGGGAGGAAACAAAGCCGCGGCCGCGAAGCTGCTTGGCATCTCGCGCGCCAAGCTTTATGAACGGCTGGGAGTGTCTGAAACTCAGCCAGTTGACTGATAATGAGACATCGATGTGTCTGAAAATCAGTCAATCCTTTGACGTGCTAATCAGAAAAACCTTTCCCATCAACCACTTACGTGTTGGCACGGTGCCTGCAAACGGGGCACCGGATAGCCGTAGTTCATCCAAGGAGACAAACATGCAACGCCGCACCTGGGTCGCGCTCGCCGCGCTGGCCGCCACCAGCCTCGCCGCCCCCATCGCCCTGGCCCAAGCCAAGGGCGACATCAAGATCGCCCACGTCTACAGCCGCACCGGCCCGCTGGAGGCCTACGGCAAGCAGACTCAGACCGGCCTGATGATGGGCCTGGAGTACGCCACCAACGGCACCATGGCCGTCAACGGCCGCAAGCTGGTGGTGATCGAGAAGGACGACCAGGGCAAGCCCGACGTGGGCAAGTCGCTGCTGGCCGCCGCCTATTCCGACGACAAGGCCGACATCGCGGTCGGCCCGTCCTCCTCCGGCGTCGCACTGGCGCTGCTGCCGGTGGCCGAGGAATACAAGAAGATCCTGCTGGTGGAGCCCGCCGTGGCCGACTCCATCACCGGCGACAAGTGGAACAAGTACATCTTCCGCACCGGCCGCAACAGCTCGCAGGACGCGATCTCCAACGCGGTGGTGATGGACAAGCCGGGCACCGTGGTCGCCACGCTGGCGCAGGACTACGCGTTCGGCCGCGACGGCGTGAAGGCGTTCCGCGACAACCTCAAGAACGCCAAGATCGTCCACGAGGAATACCTGCCGCAGACGACGACCGACTTCACCGCCGGCATCCAGCGCATCGTCGACAAGCTGAAGGACCAGCCCGGCCGCAAGGCGATCGAGGTGATCTGGGCCGGCGGCACGCCCCCGTTCAACGCGCTGGCCGCGCAGAACCTGAAGCAGCGCTACGGCATCGAGGTCTTCACCGGCGGCAACATCCTGCCGGCCATGGTGTCCTTCAACCAGTTCCCGGGCATGGAAGGCGCCAGCTACTACTACTTCGGCTTCGCCAAGAACCCGGCCAACCTGTGGCTGGTGACCAACCACTACAACCGTTTCAAGAGCCCGCCGGACTTCTTCACCGCGGGCGGCTTCTCCGCCGCCATGGCCCTGGTCACCGCGCTGAAGAAGACCAACGGCGACACCAACACCGACAAGCTCATCACCGCCATGGAAGGCATGAGCTTCGACACGCCCAAGGGCAAGATGACCTTCCGCAAGGAAGACCACCAGGCGATGCAGTCGATGTACCACTTCCGCGTGGCACCCGGCGCGCGCCCGGGCGCGATGGCCGACCTGCACCTGGTCAAGGAAATCACGCCCGAAGAGATGAACGTCCCGATCCGCAACAAGCGCTGACGGACCACCACCCGCGGTGAGCGGCGCGGTCCGCCGCCACCGCCTTTTCCAGTGATCGAAGAACGGCCCCCGCGCGGGGGTCGCGGGCCGTTGTACGCTTTTGCGGCCGCCCGACGGGCCCGTTGAACAGGACACCATGGCACTGCTCGCCACCCAGGACCTCACCATCCGCTTCGGCGGGCACGTGGCCGTCAACGCGGTCACGTGCTCGTTCGAGCCGGGCACGCTCACGGCCATCGTCGGCCCGAACGGCGCCGGCAAGACCACCTACTTCAACCTGATCTCGGGCCAGCTGAAGGCGTCCGCGGGCAAGGTGACGCTGGGCGGCCGCGACCTGTCGTCGCTGCCCGCGTCCGAGCGCACGCGCGCGGGCCTGGGCCGGGCCTTCCAGCTCACCAACCTGTTCCCGCGCCTGACGGTGCTGGAGAACGTGCGGCTGGCGGTGCAGGCCGCGCGCGAGGGCGCGCACCACCGCGGGCTCAACCTGTGGAGCGTGTGGAGCGACCACAAGGCGCTGCTGGAGCGCGCGGACGAGATCCTGGAATCCGTGGCGCTGGCCGACAAGGAAGACGAGCTGGTGGCGAACCTGCCGCACGGCGACCAGCGCAAGCTGGAAGTCGCGCTGCTGATGGCGCTGGAGCCGCAGGTGTTCATGTTCGACGAGCCGACCGCGGGCATGAACGCCGCGGAAGCGCCCGTCATCCTCGACCTGATCCGGCGGCTGAAGGCCGACCGAAGCAAGACCATCCTGCTGGTCGAGCACAAGATGGACGTGGTGCGCGAGCTGGCCGACCGCATCATCGTCCTGCACAACGGCGCGCTGGTGGCCGACGGCAAGCCTGCTGAAGTCATCGCGTCGCCGATCGTGCAAGAGGCCTACCTGGGCGTGAGCAAGGAGACCGCATGAGCAACGACCTCCTCACGCTGGAAGGCGTGCACACGCACATCGGGGCGTACCACATCCTGCACGGCGTCGACCTGCGCGTGCCGCGCGGGCAGCTGACGATGCTGCTGGGCCGCAACGGCGCGGGCAAGACCACGACGCTGCGCACCATCATGGGCCTGTGGAAGGCCTCGCGCGGGCGCATCACATTCGCGGGCCAGGACATCACGGCGCTGCCCACGCCGCAGATCGCGAGCCGGGGCGTCGCCTACGTGCCCGAGAACATGGGCATCTTCGCCGACCTGACGGTGCGCGAGAACATGCTGCTGGCCGCGCGTGCGGCGAAGAACGCTTCGCAGATCGACGAGCAGCGGCTGAAGTGGATCTTCCAGCTGTTCCCCGCGGTGGAGAAATTCTGGAACCACCCGGCGGGCAAGCTGTCGGGCGGGCAGAAGCAGATGCTGGCCGTCTCGCGCGCCATCGTGGAGCCGCGCGAGCTGCTCATCATCGACGAGCCGAGCAAGGGCCTGGCGCCCGCCATCATCAACAACATGATCGATGCGTTCGCGCAGCTCAAGGCCAGCGGCGTGACCATCCTGCTCGTCGAGCAGAACTTCAATTTCGCCAAGCGGCTGGGCGACACCGTGGCCGTGATGGACAACGGCCAGGTCGTGCACTCGGGCTCGATGAAGGCACTGGCCGAGGACGAGGGCCTGCAGCAGTCGCTGCTGGGGCTGGCGCTATGAAAACCATGGACTTCGACTGGAAACCGCTGGCGCTGGTGCCGGCGCTCGCCCTGCTGGTGTTCCCCTTCATCGGCTCGGGCTCCACGTGGGTCACGCTGACGGTGGCGGGCCTGGCCATGGGCATGATCATCTTCATCATCGCCTCGGGCCTGACGCTGGTGTTCGGCCTGATGGACGTGCTGAACTTCGGCCACGGCGTGTTCATCGCGCTGGGCGCCTTCGTCGCCACCAGCGTGCTGGGCGCGATGGGCGACTACACCGGCTCCGAGAGCCTGTGGATCAACCTGCTGGCCGTGCTGCCGGCGATGGTGGTCGCGATGCTGGTGGCCGCCGCGGTGGGCCTGGCGTTCGAGCGCTTCATCGTGAAGCCGGTGTACGGCAACCACCTGAAGCAGATCCTCATCACCATGGGCGGCATGATCATCGGCGAGGAGCTGATCAAGGTCATCTGGGGCCCGCTGCAGATCCCGCTGCCGATGCCGATGGGCCTGGGCGGCAGCTTCTTCTTCGGCGACGCCGCGGTGGAGAAGTACCGGCTGCTGGCGGTGGTGGTCGGCGTGGCGGTGTTCGCGCTGCTGCTGTGGACGCTCACGCGCACCAAGATCGGCCTCTTGATCCGCGCCGGCGTGCAGGACCGCGAGATGGTCGAGTCGCTGGGCTACCGCATCCACGTGCTGTTCGTCGGCGTGTTCGTCGCCGGCAGCGCGCTGGCCGGCCTGGGCGGCGTGATGTGGGGCCTGTACCAGCAGAACGTGGTGCCGCAGATGGGCGCGCAGGTGAACGTGCTGATCTTCATCGTGCTGATCATCGGCGGGCTGGGTTCCACCACCGGCGCGCTGATCGGCGCGCTGCTGGTGGGCCTGATGGCCAACTACACCGGCTTCCTGGTGCCCAAGATGGCGCTGTTCTCCAACATCCTGCTGATGATGGCCGTCCTGCTGTGGCGTCCGCAGGGCGTCTACGCGCTGTCGAAGTGAGGCGGACACCATGCTGAATCGCCTGATCTCCAACGACTACCCGCGCAGCCGCGTACTGGCGGTGCTGCTGGTCGCGCTGCTGATGGCGCTGGCCTTCTCGCCCTTCATCTTCCCCGGGGTGAAGGCGCTCAACGTCGCCGCCAAGGTGCTGATCTTCACCGTGCTGGTCGCCAGCTTCGACCTGCTGCTGGGCTACACCGGCATCGTGAGCTTCGCGCACACGATGTTCTTCGGCATCGGCGCCTACGGCGTCGCCGTCGCGTTCACGCGCCTGGGCCCCGACTGGGGCGCGCTGCTGATCGGGCTGGCCGGCGCTCTGGCGCTGTCCTTCGTGCTGGCGCTGGCCATCGGCCTGTTCTCGCTGCGCGTGCGCGCCATCTTCTTCTCGATGATCACGCTGGCTTTCGCGGCGGCGTTCCAGACGCTGGCTTCGCAGCTGTCCGAGATCACGGGCGGCGAGGACGGCCTGACGTTCAAGGTGCCCGCGCTGCTGGCGCCTTCCACCTCGTTCGCCGACGAGCCGTTCTTCGGCGTCAGCCTGGACGGCCGCCTCGCCTGCTACTACCTGCTGTTCGTGCTGACGGTGGTGCTGGTGCTGGCGCTGCTGCGCATCGTGAACTCGCCGTTCGGCCGCGTGCTGCAGGCCATCCGCGAGAACGAGTTCCGCGCCGAAGCCATCGGCTACCGCGTGGTGGTGTACCGCACCGCGTCCGCGATCCTGTCGGCGCTGTTCGCCACCGTGGCCGGCGCCATGCTGGCGCTCTGGCTGCGCTACAACGGGCCGGACACCTCGCTGTCGTTCGAGATCATGCTGGACGTGCTGCTGATCGTGGTGATCGGCGGCATGGGCACGCTGTACGGCGCCGCCATCGGCTCGGGCCTGTTCATCGTGGCCCAGAGCTACCTGCAGGAACTGTTGCGGCTGGCCAGCGAAGCCGCGTCGGGCCTGCCGTGGCTGGCCGCGCTGCTGTCGCCCGACCGCTGGCTGCTGTGGCTGGGCCTGCTGTTCGTACTGTCCGTCTACTACTTCCCCACCGGCATCGTCGGCAAGCTGCGCGCCCTGCAACCGGCGGCGCGGCCGCGGGTGGCGGCGGCCAAGGCCCCCGCGATGAAGTAACGCCCGAGGCGGCGACGAACAAGGAATGCGAACGATGGCTGCACCCACTTCGAACTACGCCACCTGCGCCGGCCGCGAGATCCACTTCATGGAGTGGGGCGCGGGCCAGCGCGAGACGGTCATCGCCTGGCACGGCCTGGCCCGCACCGGCCGCGACATGGACGAACTGGCCGAGCACCTCAGCGGCCGCTACCGCGTGATCTGCCCCGACACGCTGGGCCGCGGCTACTCGCAGTGGAGCCCCGAGCCCGGCACCGAGTACACGCTGGCGTTCTACGCGAAGCTGGCGGCGGACCTGTTCGACCGATTGGGCATCGAGAGCGCGCACTGGGTCGGCACGTCGATGGGCGGCGCCATCGGCACGGTGTGCGCGGGCGGCCTGTCGCAACCCGCGATGAAAGCGCGCATCCGCAGCCTGGTGCTGAACGACAACGCGCCGCGCCTGTCGCAGCCGGCGGTGGAGCGCATCAAGAACTACGCGGGCAATCCGCCGGCGTTCGGCACCATGGCCGAACTGGAAGCGTTCTTCCGCCAGGTCTACAAGCCGTACGGCTGGCTGTCGGATGCGCAGTGGCGCCGGCTGACGGAGTCGTCCACGCGCCGCCTGCCCGATGGGCGCGTGACCCCGCACTACGACCCGGCGATGGTCCGCCAGTTCATCGACCACCCGAACGACTACGAGCTGTGGGCGCACTGGGACGCCATCGAGATTCCGGTGCTGCTGCTGCGCGGCGCCGAGTCCGATCTCGTGCTGCCGGATGCGGTGGAAGAGATGAGGCGGCGCGGCCCCGGTGCCAAGGGCAAGCTGCGTGTCGTGGAAGTGGCGGGCTGCGGCCATGCGCCCGCGCTGAACGTGCCCGACCAGCTTCAACTCGTGGCCGGCTTCATCGCCGAAAGCGAAGGCTCGCTGGTCAGCGCGTAGGCCAGCCGGCCAGCTGCCGCTGCGCGATGCCGGCCAGCGCATCGATCCAGTCCGGGTCCGCGTTCAGGCAGGGCAGGTAGCGGAACTCGCGCCCGCCTTCCCGCAGGAAGGCGTCGCGCACTTCCATCGCGATCTCCTCCAGCGTTTCCAGGCAGTCGCTGGTGAAGCCGGGGCACGCCACGTCGATGCGCTTCACGCCGCGGCGCGCGAGCTCGCGCACGGTGGGCTCGGTGTAAGGCTCCAGCCACTTGGCGCGCCCGAAGCGGGACTGGAAGCTGAGTGTCCATTGCCCCCGGGCCAGGCCCAGGCGTTCGGCCAGCAGCCTTCCGGTGGTCTCGCATTCCGATTGGTAGGGATCGCCCAGGCGCACGGTGCGCTCGGGCACGCCGTGAAAACTCATGACGAAGTGTTCGGGCCGGCCGTGTTCGCGCCATTGCGCCTCGATGCCCAAAGCCAACGATTCGATGTAGCCGGGGTCGTCGTGGTAGCGCATCGCGAAGCGCAGCTCCGGCACCGCGCGGGTGCGGCCTGTCCACGCAGCGGCCGCGTCCACCAGGCTGGCCGTGGTGGTGCCAGAGTACTGCGGGTACGCACTGAGCACCACGATGCGTTCGCAGCCGGCGGCCTTCAGCGCATCGAGTTCCGCCGCGATCGAAGGCGTGCCGTAGCGCATGGCATGCCGGACCAGGACGCGGTGGCCTTGCATGGTGAGCGCCGCCTGCAGCGCCGCCGCCTGGCGTGCGGTCCACACGGCGAGGGGCGAGCCTTCGGGCAGCCAGATGCCGGCGTACTTCGCGGCGGAAGCGCCGGACCGCAGCGGCAGGATCACGCCGTACAACAGCGGCAGCCACGCGGCGCGCGGGATCTCCACCACGCGCGGGTCGGAGAGGAATTCCTTCAGGTAACGGCGGACGGCGGGCCGGGTGGGCGCGTCGGGCGTGCCCAGGTTGCAAAGCAGGACGCCGGCGGCGGGCCGGCCTTCAAGGGGCGGCGGTTCCGGCCGAAAACTCGGTGAAAGGGCCATCCGCTATTCTCGCCTGCATGCTGGACACTTCCCGCGTCAAAGCCATCAGCCTGGACCTCGATGACACGCTGTGGCCGATCTGGCCCACCATCGAGCGGGCCGAGCACGTGCTGCACGATTGGCTGACCGAGCACGCGCCCATGGCCGCCGCGCTGTTCTCCAACCCCGGCGCGCTGCGCGAGATCCGCAACCACGTGGCGGAGCACCGCCCGGAACTCAAGCACGACCTCAGCGCCGTGCGGCGCGAATCCATCCGCCTGGCGCTTTACCGCGCCGGCGAGGACCCGCTGCTGGCGGAACCGGCGTTCGACGCCTTCTTCACCGCGCGCCAGCAGGTGGAACTGTTCGAGGACGCGCGGCCCGCGCTGGAACGCCTGGCGCGCCGCTTCCCGCTGGTGAGCCTGTCGAACGGCAATGCGGATCTCGCGCGCGTGGGGCTGGACGGCTTTTTCCGCGCGGCGGTGTCGGCACGCGAGTTCGGCGTCGGCAAGCCCGACCCGCGCATCTTCCACGCGGCCGCGGGCGCCGTGGACACCCCAGCCGAAGCGGTGCTGCACGTGGGCGACGACGCCACGCTGGACGTGGTGGGCGCGCTGAACGCGGGCATGCAGGCCGTGTGGGTGAATCGCGGCGACCACCTGTGGCCGCACGAGCAGCATCCGCACGCGACGGTCAGGACGCTGACGGAGCTGTGCGAGCTGCTGGATTGAGGCGCGCGGCGGCCGCCTGCGCCGCGCGCACCGCGCCTTCCAGCGTGGCGGGGTAGGGGCCGTCGACGTAGTCGCCGCAAGCGAACAGTCCCGGTGCCACGTCGATGCCGGGCCGCCGCAGCGAGGGCACGCAGGCGAAGGTGGCACGCTTTTCGACGACGGTCTTCAAGGGTCGCACGCGCCAGCCCAATGCGCCGGCCTGCGCCAGCACCCGGGTTTCCAGCTCCTGCACGCCGCCTTCGCTGGCGCTGATGACGAAGGCCAGCACACCGGGCGGGCCACCCAGTTGCGCGCGGTCGAACACGAACTGCGCGGGCGCGTCGGGCGCCGAGTGCAAGGCCAGCATCGGCAAAGGCAGGGCGGGGCCGTCCTGCACGTAGACGGTGGCGATGGGCTCGTGCGCCAGGCTGCGCACCTGCGCGAGCCAGTCGCCGGTGGGCGCGGCGGACTCCGCGACAAGCCGTTCGGCTTCCCACGGCGGGGCCGCGAGCAGCACGCTGCCGAATCGCTCGCCATCGACCGCCCAGCCTTCCCCGTCGCGCGAAAGCGACTGCACGCGATGGCCGAGCCGCAGCGAAGCGCCTTTCGCTTGCAGCCAGGCAGCGGCCGCCTCGGGAAACAGCGTGCCCAGGTCGCGCGCCGGCAGCAGCAGGTTGGAGGCGCCCCAGCCGTCTTGCGAAGGTCCGAACAGGCCGTCGCGCAGCACGCGCAGGAGCACCGAAGCACTCGCGCGGCCGGCGGGGATGTTCAGCGCAGCCACGCACAGTGGATCGACGAGGTCGCGCATCACCGTGGGTGCCAGGCCTTCGCACAGCGCACTGACGGTCAGCGAGTCGTCGCACTGGAAGCGGCGCAGCTGCCAACCGGCAGCGTGCTTCAGCAGGGACAGCTTGTCCGTCCAGGTCCATCCGCGCGCGCCGAGGATGCCCCACGCGGCGTCCAGCGGCGCCGGCGCTTCCGGCAACACGAGCCCCTGTCCATCGGGGAAGCGCAGCGTGAGCGGCAGGCGGCGCAGCACTTCGCGCGGCTCGATGCCCACCGCGCGCATCAGCGCCAGCGTCTCGCGGTAGGCGCCGATCAGGATGTGCTGGCCGTTGTCCAGCGTGACGGTGCCGCCATCGTCCAGCGGCACTTCGAGCGCCCGCGCGCGGCCGCCCCATTGGCGCGCGGCCTCGAAAACCGTGACCCGGTGGCCGCCACGCACCGCTTCGATGGCGGCCGCGAGGCCCGCCCAGCCGCCGCCGACGACGGCGACGTTCACAGCCGGCCCAGCGCCTGCACTTTCCAGGCGAGCCAGAACTTGCGCAGCGGCGTGAGGCTCACGCGCTGGTTCAGCACGCGGAAGTCGTCGGCCTCGATCTCGCGCAGCAGCGTGCGGTAGATGCTGGCCATCATCAGCCCGGGCTTCTGCGCGCGCCGGTCCTCGGCGGGCAGCAGCGCCAGGGCTTCCTGGTACAGGCGGCGCGCGCGGGCCGCCTGGTAGTTCATCAGCGCGGCGAAGCGGTCGGAGTACTGGCGCTGCACGATCTCGTGCGCCTTGACGTCGAACTGCTGCAGCTCGTTGATCGGCAGGTAGATGCGGCCGCGCATCGCGTCCTCGCCGACGTCGCGGATGATGTTCGTCAGCTGGAACGCCAGGCCCAGCTTGTGCGCGTACTCGGTGGTTCGCGGCTGCGTCTGGCCGAAGATGCGCGCCGACACCTCGCCCACGATGCCGGCCACCAGGTGGCAGTAGCGCTCCAGCGTGGGGAAGTCGAGGTAGCGCGTCTGCGTCAGGTCCATGCGGCAGCCTTCGATCACGGCGCGCAGGTGCCCCTCCTCGATGCCGAAAGGCTGGGCGTGCGGCATCAGCGCGCGCATCACGGGGTGCTGCGGCTCGCCGGCGAAGGCGCGCGCCACTTCGGTGTCCCACCAGGCCAGCTTGGTTTGTGCGACGCCGGGGTCCTGGACTTCGTCGACGACGTCGTCCACCTCGCGGCAGAAGGCATAGAAGGCGGTGATGGCGGCGCGCCGCGGCGGCGGCAGGAAGAGGAAGGCGTAGTAGAAGCTGCTGCCCGACGCTGCCGCCTTCTCCTGGACGTATTGCTCCGGGGTCATCCGCCGATTGTCACATCCGCAGCATGCGCAGCCCGATGACGGCGACGTCACGGCGGCGGATCGTGGGGCGCGCGGTGAACGTGTCGAAGCCCAGCGCCTCGATGCGGTCCAGGATCCGCAGCCCGCCTTGCACGACGCCGCGCAGCTCCCAGCCCGCGCGGCCCGGCACGCGGCGGGCCAGCGGCGCGCCTTCCAGCATCAGCTCGCGTGCCCATTCGCATTCGTGGCGCACCAGGGCGCGCCGCTGCTCCACGGGCGCCGACGCGGGCACGAGCGGATCGACGTGGAAGGCGGCGCAATCCGCATCGGGCAGGTAGCGGCGGCCGCGCGGCAGGTCCACGCCCAGGTCCTGCCAGAAGTTGATCAACTGCAGCGCGCTGCAGATCGCGTCGCTGCGCGCCAGCGAGCCTTCGTCCGCGATGCCGTACAGGTGCAGCAGCAGGCGGCCCACCGGGTTGGCGGAGCGGGCGCAGTAGTCGAGCAGCTCGCCGCGGTCGCGATAGCCGTGGCCGTCGCGGGTCTTCACGATGTCCTGCTCGAACGCACTGAGCAGGTCCAGCAGCAGCGGAGCGGGCAGGGCGAACTCGCGCAGCGCCGCGCCCAACGGCCTGAACACCGCGTCCCAGCGGCCGGACGTCGCGCGCCCATGCGACAGCGCCACGAGGTCGGCGCGGTACGCGGCGAGCGCTTCGATGCGCCGGCCGGCAGGCGCATCGCCTTCGTCGGCGATGTCGTCCGCCGTGCGCGCGAACCAGTAGATGGCCGCGATGGGCGGGCGCAGCCGCGGCGGGCACAGCCAGGACGCGACCGGGAAGTTCTCGTAGTGGTCGACGGGCGCGGCGCGGGGCTCTTCAGTCACGGGGCGGATTCTCGCCTTGACGGCAACCCCGGGTTTACCTTAGATTACTAACCAGTCAGTCATTAGCGAGTGGAGCACTTCCATGTCCCTGTCTCCTTCGGCCCGGCTGAGGGTCCTGCTTCCCGTCGTCCTGGCTGCCGTTCTGGCCGGTTGCTCCAAACCCGCGCCCGCGCCGGAACCCATCCGCTCGGTGAAGGTGATGACCGTGGGCGAGAGCGCTTTCGGCGCGGCCCACGAGTTCGCGGGCGAGGTCCGGCCGAGGATCGAGACGCGCGTCGGCTTCCGTGTCGGCGGCAAGATCGTCCAGCGCCAGGCCGAACTGGGGCAGCGCGTGAAGCCGGGGCAGGTGCTGGCGCAACTCGACGCGCAGGACTTCCGCCTGGCCGCCGATGCGGCGCGCGCGCAGGTCACGGCCGCTGCCACCAACCGCGACCTGGCCGCGGCGGACTTCAAGCGCTTCCAGGCGCTGAAAGACCAGAACTTCATCAGCGGCGCGGAACTGGAGCGCCGCGAGACCACGTTCAAGGCGGCGCAGGCGCAACTGGAACAGGCCCAGGCACAGCTCTCGTCGCAGTCGAACCAGGCCCGGTACGCGAGCCTGGTCGCGGACGTCGCCGGCGTGGTGACTGCGATCGAAGCCGAGCCCGGCCAGGTGGTCGCCGCCGGCGCGCCGGTGGTGCGCATCGCGCAGGATGGCCCGCGCGACGTGGTGTTTTCCGTCCCTGAAGACAAGGTCGCGGCGATCAAGCCCAACTCGCCCGTCGCGGTGCGCGTGTGGGCGGGCGACAGCTTCGACGGCCAGGTGCGCGAGGTGGCCGCCAGCGCGGACCCCGTGACGCGCACGTACGCGGTCAAGGTTTCGCTGCCGGCCAATGCGCAGCCGCCGCTGGGCGCCACCGCGTATGTCTTCCCGCAGGCCCTGAGCATGGCGGGTGCGCTGGTGATCAAGCTGCCCACCAGCGCGCTGCGCCAGGAAGGGCAGGGCACTTCGGTGTGGGTGCTGGACAAGGGCAGCATGACGGTGCGCTCGCAGCCCGTGCAGATCGCCACCGCCGACGGCAACGAAGCCGTCATCGCGGGCGGCCTGCAACCGGGGATGCTGGTTGTCTCGGCCGGCGTGCACGTGCTGCAGCCGGGCCAGAAGGTGCGCATCTACGAAGAGCACGCGACCGGCCTCGCGCCTGTCGCCACCGGCCCGGTGCCCGCGGGGGCCGTGCGCCCCGTGGCCACGAGCAAGTGAGGCGCGCATGAACCGCCAGGACCAGGATTGGGCCGCCAAGCCCGGCTTCAACCTGTCGAAGTGGGCGCTGGACCACCCGGCGCTCACGCGCTACCTGATGGTGGTGCTGATGGTGCTGGGCTTCGCCGCGTACTTCCAGCTGGGGCAGGACGAGGACCCGCCGTTCACCTTCCGCGCGATGGTCGTGCGCACCTACTGGCCCGGCGCCACGTCGCAGCAGGTGGCCGAGCAGGTGACCGACAAGATCGAGCGCACGCTGCAGGAAGTGCCGTACGCCGACATCATCCGCAGCTATTCCAAGCCGGGCGAGTCGCAGATCATTTTCCAGATCAAGGACTCGTCGAAGCCTGCGGACGTGCCCAACGTCTGGTACACGGTGCGCAAGAAGATCGGCGACATGCGCCAGACCCTGCCGCAAGGCGTGCAGGGGCCGTTCTTCAACGACGAATTCGGCGACGTGTACGGCGTGATCTACGCGCTGGAAGCCGAGCCGGGCTTCAGCTACGCCGAGCTCAAGGACTTCGCCGACGATGTGCGCCAGCAGCTGCTGCGCGTGCCCGACGTGGCGAAGGTGGAGCTGTTCGGCGTGCAGGACGAGAAGCTGTACATCGAGATCTCGCAGAAGCGCCTGGCGCAGCTGGGCCTGGACCTGAACCAGGTGCTCGCGCAGCTGGGGCAGCAGAACGCGGTGGAATCGGCCGGCGCCGTGCAGACGCCGCTGGACGTGGTACAGGTGCGCGTGGCCGGCCAGTTCCAGGCCGTGGAGCAGCTTGCCGCGATGCCGATCCGCGGCAGCTCGGGCAGTCAGCTGAAGCTGGGCGACATCGCCGACATCAAACGCGCCTACGTCGATCCGCCGCAGATCAAGGTGCGGCACGACGGCAAGGAGGTGATCGCGCTGGGCGTGTCCATGGCCAAGGGCGGCGACATCATCCGCCTGGGGCAATCGCTGAAGTCGGCGTTCCATCGCATCGAGGACGGGCTGCCTGCCGGCATCAAACTGGTTCAGTTCCAGGACCAGCCCAAGGCGGTGGCGACTTCGGTCAACGAGTTCGTGCGCACGCTGGTCGAGGCCGTGGTCATCGTGCTGGCCGTCAGCTTCCTCAGCCTGGGCCTGCACAAGCGGCCGGACGCGGGCCTGCCGGTGTGGAAGCGCTGGTATGTGGACATTCGCCCCGGCCTGATGGTGGGCATCACCATCCCGCTGGTGCTGGCGGTGACCTTCCTGGCGATGGACTACTGGGGCATCGGCCTGCACAAGATCTCGCTGGGCTCGCTGATCATCGCGCTGGGCCTGCTGGTGGACGACGCCATCATCGCCGTCGAGATGATGGTGCGGAAGATGGAAGAGGGCTACGACAAGGTCCGTGCCGCCACCTTCGCCTATGAAGTGACCGCGATGCCGATGCTCACCGGCACGCTGATCACCGCCACCGGCTTCCTGCCCATCGGTTTGGCCAAGTCCACGGTCGGCGAGTACACGTACGCGATCTTCGCGGTCACGGTGATCGCGCTGGTGCTCAGCTGGTTCTGCTCGGTGTACTTCGTGCCCTACCTGGGCCAGCTGCTGCTCAAGCCCAAGCCGGTCACCGGCGACCACCATGAGCATTTCGACACGCCGTTCTACCGGCGCTTTCGCCGCACGGTGAACTGGTGCGTGGAACATCGGTGGCTGACCATCGGCGCGACGCTGCTGGTGTTCGCGCTGGGCATCGTGGGCATGGGCAAGGTGCAGCAGCAGTTCTTCCCCGATTCCAGCCGGCCCGAGATCCTGGTGGCGCTGTGGTCGCCGGAAGGCACCTCGTTCACCGCCAACGAAGCCGCGGCCAGGCGCGTGGAAGCGCGGCTGCGCAGCGAGCCCGGGGTGACGGAGGTCAGCGCGTGGATAGGCTCCGGCGTGCCGCGCTTCTACCTGCCGCTGGACCAGGTGTTCCCGCAGACCAACGTGTCGCAGCTGATCGTGATGCCGCAGGACCTGAAGACGCGCGAGGCGCTGCGGGTGAAGCTGCCGGCGCTGCT
The DNA here is from genome assembly GCF_004681975.1 of Ramlibacter humi. Lineage (GTDB taxonomy): Bacteria > Pseudomonadota > Gammaproteobacteria > Burkholderiales > Burkholderiaceae_C > Ramlibacter > Ramlibacter humi. The sequence goes on along the minus strand of NZ_SMLK01000001.1, from coordinate 1,273,519 downwards.
GGCCGAGGAATTCCCCGAGGTGCGCGGCCGCGTGACGCTGCTGCCCAACGGGCCGCCCGTGCCCTATCCGGTGATGTTCCGCGTGACCGGCCCCGACCCCGCGCAGCTGCGCACCTACGCCGACGAGGTGAAGGCCGCGATGCGCGCCAGCCCCAACACGCGCGGCGTGAACGACAACTGGAACGAGTCGGTGAAGGTGCTGCGGCTGGAAGTGGACCAGGCCAAGGCGCGCGCGCTGGGCGTCACCAGCCAGTCGATCGCGCAGGCTTCGCGCACCATCCTGGCCGGCACCACGGTGGGCCAGTACCGCGAAGGCGACCGCCTGATCGACATCGTGCTGCGCCAGCCGCTGGAAGAGCGCAACGCCATCACCGACCTGGGCAACGCCTACCTGCCCACCGCTTCGGGCAAGTCGATCCCGCTGACGCAGATCGCCAAGCCGGTGTTCACCTGGGAGCCGGGCGTGATGTGGCGCGAGAACCGCGAGTACGCCATCACCGTGCAGGGCGACATCGCCGAGGGCATGCAGGGCGCCACGGTCACCGAGGAGCTGCTGCCCAAGCTGCGCCAGATCGAGGCCAAGTGGAACCCGACTTACCGCATCCACGTGGCGGGCGCGGTGGAGGAAAGCTCCAAGGGGTCGTCGTCCATCTCGGCCGGCGTGCCCATCATGCTGTTCATCACCTTCACGCTGCTGATGCTGCAGCTGCAAAGCTTCAGCCGCGCGATGCTGGTGTTCCTGACGGGGCCGCTGGGCATCGCAGGGGTCGCCGGCGCGCTGCTGTTGCTGGACCGGCCGTTCGGTTTCGTCGCGCTGCTGGGCGTGATCGCGCTGATGGGGATGATCCAGCGCAACTCGGTGATCCTGATCGACCAGATCGAGCAGGACCGCGCGCACGGCGTGCCGGCGTGGGACGCCATCGTCGAGTCGGCGGTGCGCCGCCTGCGGCCCATCGTGCTAACCGCCGCCGCGGCCGTGCTGGCGATGATCCCGCTCTCGCGCTCGGTGTTCTGGGGACCGATGGCGGTGGCGATCATGGGCGGCCTCATCGTGGCGACGGTGCTGACCCTGCTGGCGCTGCCCGCCATGTACGCCGCCTGGTTCCGGGTGCGCCGGGACGGCGCGCAACCGGCTCAGCCGATGCTCGCGGAACCCGTGCCGGCATCAAGGTAAAATCGCGGGCTGACCGAATCCGGGCGGGCGGCTGGTGTGCAACACGGCCGCCCGCCCCGCTTTTGGACCGCGCGGGTGGCGAAATTGGTAGACGCACCAGGTTTAGGTCCTGACGCCTTCACCGGCGTGTCGGTTCGAGTCCGACCCCGCGCACCACAGACCCATCGCAAGAGAGAAGCACCATGGCCGTGAACGTTGAAACCCTCGACAAGCTGGAGCGCAAGATCACCCTGACGCTGCCCACCAGCGTGATCCAGACCGAAGTCGACAGCCGCCTCAAGCGCCTGGCGCGCACCGTGAAGATGGACGGCTTCCGTCCGGGCAAGGTGCCGCTCAACGTCGTGGCTCAGCGCTACGGCTACTCGGTGCACTACGAGGTGATGAACGACAAGGTTGGCGAGGCTTTCGCGCAGGCTGCTAACGAGGCCAAGCTGCGCGTGGCCGGCCAGCCCAAGATCACCGAGAAGCAGGAAGCGCCCGAGGGCCAGCTGGCCTTCGACGCGGTGTTCGAGGTGTTCCCCGAAGTGAAGCTCGGCGAGCTGGCCGGTGCGGAAGTCGAGAAGCTGTCCGCCGACGTGAGCGACGCCGCCATCGACAAGACGCTGGACATCCTGCGCAAGCAGCGCCGCACCTTCGCCCAGCGTGCCCAGGCCGACGCTGCGCAGGACAACGACCGCGTCACCGTCGACTTCGAAGGCAAGATCGACGGCGAGCCCTTCCAGGGCGGCAAGGCCGAGGACTTCCAGTTCCTGGTCGGCGAAGGCCAGATGCTCAAGGAGTTCGAGGACGCCGTGCGCGGCATGAAGTCGGGCGAGAGCAAGACCTTCCCGCTGGCCTTCCCGGCCGACTACCACGGCAAGGACGTGGCGGGCAAGACGGCCGACTTCCTGGTCACCGTGAAGAAGATCGAAGCCGCCAAGCTGCCCGAAGTGAACGAGGAATTCGCCAAGTCGCTGGGCATCGGCGAAGGCACGGTGGGCGCGCTGCGCGCCGACATCAAGAAGAACCTGGAGCGCGAGGTCAAGTTCCGCCTGCTGGCCAAGAACAAGCAGGCCGTGATGGACGCGCTGGTGGCCAAGGCCGAGCTGGACCTGCCCAAGAGCAGCGTGCAGGCCGAGATGGATCGCATGGTGGAAGGCGCCCGCGCCGACCTGAAGCAGCGCGGCATCAAGGACGCCGACAAGGCCCCGATCCCCGACGACATCTTCCGCCCGCAGGCCGAGCGCCGCGTGCGCCTGGGCCTGGTGGTGGCCGAGCTGGTGCGCGCCAACAACCTGGGCGCCAAGCCCGAGCAGATCCGCGCCCACGTGGAAGAGCTGGCCGCCAGCTACGAGAAGCCGGAAGACGTTGTGCGCTGGTACTACAGCGACAACCGCCGCCTGGCCGAGGTGGAGGCCATCGTCATCGAGAACAACGTCACGGATTTCGTGCTGTCCAAGGCGCGGGTCTTGGACAAGGCGGTGTCGTTCGACGAACTGATGGGCCAGCAGGGCTGAAGCCCGCCCGGCGCCGGAAAAACCGGCGCCACGCGCCCCCGGGGCTCGCGTCCGGACTTGCAAGTCCGGGCCCGGGCCCCATCTCATTTGCGGCTACAGTTGAAGCCGCACTAACCAGATTCCCATGAGCGCACTTGACACCCAGGCCCTCGGCATGATCCCGATGGTCATCGAGCAGTCCGGCCGCGGCGAGCGGTCCTACGACATCTATTCGCGCCTGCTGAAGGAGCGCGTGGTGTTCCTCGTCGGGCCGGTGAACGACCAGACCGCCAACCTGGTGGTCGCCCAGCTGCTGTTCCTCGAGAGCGAGAACCCCGACAAGGACATCTCGTTCTACATCAACTCCCCCGGCGGCAGCGTCAGCGCCGGCATGGCGATCTACGACACGATGAACTTCATCAAGCCGGACGTCTCCACGCTGTGCACCGGCATGGCCGCCAGCATGGGCGCGTTCCTGCTGTCCGCCGGCGCCAAGGGCAAGCGGTTCTGCCTGCCCAACTCCAAGGTCATGATCCACCAGCCGCTGGGCGGCATGCAGGGCCAGGCCACGGACATCGAGATCCACGCCAAGGACATCCTGAAGACGCGCGCCACGCTGAACAAGATCCTGGCCGCCAACACCAGCCAGCCGCTGGAGAAGATCGAGCGCGACACCGAGCGCGACTATTTCCTGTCGGCGGACGAAGCCAAGGACTACGGCCTGGTCGACCAGGTCATCGCCAAGCGGCCCTGAGCGCGCGCCAGCCCCTCCGCGCCGGCCCCCGCGGCCGGCGCGCCGTTTCCGCCCGGTTGCTCTACAACAACGGCGTCCTCTCCGACAGGGGGCGCCGGGGGCCTATTGGTTATCATTGAAATTCCACCCGACGGAACACCGACCCATGGCCGACAAGAAGGGCTCAACCAGCGAGAAAACGCTTTATTGCTCGTTCTGCGGGAAGAGCCAGCACGAGGTCAAGAAGCTCATCGCGGGACCTTCGGTCTTCATCTGCGACGAGTGCATCGACCTGTGCAACGAGATCATCCGCGACGAGCTTCCCGCGGGTGAGGAGCAGCGCGAGGCGCGGGGCGACCTGCCCACGCCCGCAGAGATCAAGGCCAACCTGGACAACTACGTCATCGGCCAGGAAGTCGCCAAGCGTGCCCTGTCGGTCGCCGTCTACAACCACTACAAGCGGCTGCGCCACAAGGACAAGGCCAAGAAGGACGAAGTCGAGCTCGCCAAGAGCAACATCCTCCTGATCGGTCCCACCGGCAGCGGCAAGACGCTGCTGGCGCAGACGCTGGCGCGCATGCTGGACGTGCCTTTCGTGATGGCCGACGCCACCACGCTGACCGAAGCCGGCTACGTCGGCGAGGACGTCGAGAACATCATCCAGAAGCTGCTGCAGAGCTGCAACTACGAGGTGGAACGCGCCTCGCGCGGCATCGTGTACATCGACGAGATCGACAAGATCTCGCGCAAGTCCGACAACCCCAGCATCACGCGCGACGTGTCGGGCGAGGGCGTGCAGCAGGCCCTGCTGAAGCTCATCGAGGGCACCATGGCCAGCGTGCCGCCGCAGGGCGGGCGCAAGCACCCGAACCAGGACTTCCTGCAGATCGACACGACCAACATCCTGTTCATCTGCGGCGGCGCCTTCGCCGGCCTGGAAAAGGTGATCGAGCAGCGCACCGAAGGCTCGGGCATCGGCTTTGGCGCCGCGGTCAAGAGCAAGAAGGAGCGTAGCCTCACCGACGTCTTCCGCGAGGTCGAGCCCGAAGACCTGATCAAGTTCGGCCTGATCCCCGAACTGGTGGGCCGCATGCCGGTGGTCGCCACGCTGGCCGAGCTGTCCGAGGACGCCCTGATCCAGATCCTGACCGAGCCGAAGAACGCGCTGGTCAAGCAGTACGCCAAGCTGTTCTCGATGGAGGGCGTGGACCTGGAAATCCGCCCGAACGCGCTGCGCGCCATTGCGCGCAAGGCATTGCAACGCAAGACCGGCGCGCGCGGGCTGCGGTCCATCGTCGAACAGTCGTTGATCGATACCATGTTCGAGTTGCCCAACACGGCCAACGTCGACAAGGTGGTGGTGGACGAGTCCACCATCGAAGAGAACAAGCCGCCCCTGCTGGTCTACCGCGAAGCGGCCAAGAAGGCCTGATTGCGGCGCGAGAACGGCCTGATTTCCGCCCCGCCTGGCCCCAGCCTCGCGAAATCCCCGGTGATCCGAGGTCTTCTTCCCGCCCACGGCCGGGCCGTGCGGGTTGAAAATGTCCCTTTCCGGCGCAACTACGGCCGGTAACCCCAAGGATTCTCATGTCCGGACACACCCCCCTGCCGCCCACCCCGATCGACCTGCCGCTGCTGCCGCTGCGCGACGTGGTGGTCTTTCCCCACATGGTGATCCCGCTGTTCGTGGGCCGGCCCAAGAGCATCAAGGCGCTGGAAGCCGCGATGGAAGCCGAGCGCCGCATCATGCTGGTGGCGCAGAAGGCCGCGGCCAAGGACGAGCCTTCCGTCAACGACATGTTCGAGGTCGGCTGCGTCTCCACCATCCTGCAGATGCTGAAGCTGCCGGACGGCACCGTGAAGGTGCTGGTGGAAGGCCAGCAGCGCGCCAACGTGAACAAGATCGAGGAGGGCGATGCCCACTTCGTGGCCACGGTCACGCCGGTGGAAGCGCTGCCCGACAGCCGCTCCAGCGAGATCGAGGCGCTGCGCCGCGCGGTGATGCAGCAGTTCGACCAGTACGTGAAGCTGAACAAGAAGATCCCGCCGGAGATCCTCACGTCCATCTCGAGCATCGACGACCCGGGCCGCCTGGCGGACACCATCGCCGCGCACCTGCCGCTGAAGCTCGACAACAAGCAGATCGTGCTGGACCTGGCCGACATCAAGGCGCGGCTGGAGAACCTGTTCGAGCAGATCGAGCGCGAGGTGGACATCCTCAACGTCGACAAGCGCATCCGCTCGCGCGTGAAGCGCCAGATGGAGAAGAACCAGCGCGACTTCTACCTGAACGAGCAGGTCAAGGCCATCCAGAAGGAGCTGGGCGAAGGCGAAGAGGGCGCCGACATCGAGGAGATCGAGAAAAAGATCAAATCGGCCAAGATGCCCAAGGACGCGCTGAAGAAGGCCGAGGGCGAGCTGAAGAAGCTGAAGCTGATGTCGCCCATGTCGGCCGAAGCCACCGTGGTGCGCAACTACATCGACGTGCTCACGGGCCTGCCCTGGAGCAAGCGCACCAAGATCAAGCACAACCTCGGCCACGCCGAGGACGTGCTGAACGAGGACCACTGGGGCCTGGAGAAGGTCAAGGACCGCATCCTCGAATATCTCGCGGTGCAGCAGCGCGTGGACAAGGTGAAGGCGCCCATCCTGTGCCTGGTCGGCCCGCCCGGCGTGGGCAAGACCTCGCTCGGCCAGTCCATCGCGAAGGCGACGGGCCGCAAGTACGTGCGCATGGCGCTGGGCGGCATGCGCGACGAGGCGGAAATCCGCGGCCACCGCCGCACCTACATCGGCGCGCTGCCGGGCAAGGTGCTGCAGTCGCTGTCGAAGGTGGGCACGCGCAACCCGCTGTTCCTGCTGGACGAGATCGACAAGCTGGGCACCGACTTCCGCGGCGACCCTTCCAGCGCGCTGCTGGAAGTGCTGGACCCCGAGCAGAACCACACGTTCAGCGACCACTACGTCGAGGTCGACTTCGATCTGTCCGACGTGATGTTCGTGGCGACGTCCAACTCGATGAACATCCCGCCGGCACTGCTGGACCGGATGGAAGTGATCCGCCTCTCGGGCTACACCGAGGACGAGAAGGCCAACATCGCCATCCGCTACCTGCTGCCCAAGCAGATGAAGAACAACGGCGTGAAGGACGAGGAGCTCAAGGTCACCGACGATGCCGTCCGCGACATCGTGCGCTACTACACGCGCGAAGCGGGCGTGCGTTCGCTGGAACGCGAGCTGGGCAAGATCTGCCGCAAGGTGGTCAAGGGCCTGCAGCTGAAGAAGATGACCCCGCAGGTCGTCGTCACGCCGGAGAACCTGAACGACTTCCTGGGCGTGCGCAAGTTCACCTACGGCCGCGCCGAGAAGCAGAACCAGGTGGGCCAGGTGGTCGGCCTCGCGTGGACCGAGGTCGGCGGCGACCTGCTCACCATCGAGGCGGCGCTGATGCCCGGCAAGGGCGCCATCCAGCGCACGGGTTCGCTGGGCGACGTGATGAAGGAATCCGTCGAGGCCGCGCGCACCGTCGTGCGCAGCCGCTCGCGCGTGCTGGGCATCAAGGACGAAGTGTTCGAGAAGAAGGACATGCACATCCACGTGCCCGACGGCGCCACGCCCAAGGACGGTCCCAGCGCGGGCATCGCGATGACCACGGCCATCGTGTCGGCGCTGACCGGCATCCCGGTGCGCGCGGACGTCGCGATGACCGGCGAGATCACGCTGCGCGGCGAGGTCACGGCCATCGGCGGCCTGAAGGAAAAGCTGTTGGCCGCGCTGCGCGGCGGCATCAAGACGGTGCTCATCCCGGAAGAGAACACCAAGGACCTGCAGGACATTCCCGAGAACGTGAAGAGCGGCCTCGAGATCGTGCCGGTGAAGTGGATCGACCGCGTGCTGGAGATCGCGCTCGAGCGCCAGCCCACGCCGCTGACGGAAGACGAAGCGCCGGCTGCATCGTCCGCGGCCGACGGCAAGGGCACCGCCGCGCCCGCTTCGGTGAAGCACTGAAAAGTTTTTTCGGGCACCTGTCGGGGTGCCCGAAAAAACGCGCTACAATAGCGGACTCACGCGGGAGTAGCTCAGTTGGTAGAGCGCAACCTTGCCAAGGTTGAGGTCGCGAGTTCGAGACTCGTCTCCCGCTCCAGGTTCCAGGGGAAGCATCGACTTCCCCGCCGATAGAAAAAGGGAAGCACTGCTTCCCTTTTTTGTCGGTACAGACGAATGTCTGTGAAGGACATGGGCGCGTTAGCAAAGCGGTTATGCAGCGGATTGCAAATCCGTTTAGATCGGTTCGACTCCGGTACGCGCCTCCAGTCGCATTCGCCTCGATGGTGAAATTGGCAGACACAGCGGACTTAAAATCCGCCGCTTAGCTGAAAGGCGGCGTGCCGGTTCGATCCCGGCTCGAGGCACCAGGACGCTGCAAATGGCCCAATACGACAACGCCCCCTTCGAAATCCACGTGCATGGCGACGTGCCGCTTCGCGCGGACGTCACCTACGCCCAGTTGCAGGAAGCGCTCAAGCCCCTGTGGCGCTACGCCGGCGCGCGCTCGCTCGCCGACGGTGCCGAGAGCGCCTACGAGGAAGAGCCGGGCATCAAGTTCGACGCGCACGAGCACCTGCTGACCATGTGCTGGACCATCAACGGCGACGAGGATTTCCGCCAGCAGCTCGACGAGATGTGCATGAGCCTCAACGAACTGGCCGAGCAGGGCGCCGCCATCGAGGTGACCTTCTACGACGCCGAGTTCGACGAGGAAGAGGAACCGCCCGAAGCCGAGTCGCGCGACGACTTCATCATGCTGTTCGTCGGCCCGACGCCCGCGGCCATCATGCAGGTGCAGCGCGACCTGCTGGTCGAGGACGTGGTGAACCTGATGGAGCGCCACTTCGACAGCCAGGAACTGGGCGGCGTCGTGGCCGAGATCGACAAGCTGTTCTCGCAACGCTTCGACGCGCTGGTCAGCTCGCTGGAGATCGGCAAGCCGCCGCGCGGCGGTGGCGGCGGCGGCAGCCACGGTGGCGGGCGGCGTCCGCGCCACCTGCATTGAACTGAAGACGAACGCGGCCCGTGTGGCCGCGTTTTCTTTTGGCGCCAGACAAGGAGAAGACATGGCCCTGTTTTCGCAAGAGGCGCTCAATCCCGGCGTGCGCAAGCGCGAGGTGTTCGGCTGGGCCATGTACGACTTCGCCAACTCGGGCTACACGACGGTGGTCATCACCGCGGTGTTCGCGGCCTACTTTGTGGGCGGTGTCGCAGGCAAGGCCCCGTGGGCCACGTTCGCGTGGACGCTGGCGCTGAGCGTGTCGTACGCCATCGTGATGTTCACCATGCCCAGCCTGGGCGCGTACGCCGACCTTCGCGCGGCGAAGAAGCGCATGCTGGCGGTGGTGACGGCCGGCTGCGTGGCCAGCACGGCGGCGCTGGCTTTCGCGGGCCCGGGCTCGGTGGCGCTGGCGATGCTGCTGATCGTCGTGTCCAACACCTTCTATAGCTACGGCGAGTCGCTCACCGCGGCTTTCCTGCCGGAACTGGCGCGCCCGGAGTCGATGGGCAAGGTCAGCGGCTGGGGTTGGGGCTTCGGCTACTTCGGCGGCATGCTGGCGCTGGGCCTGTGCCTGGGCTACGTCATCTGGGCACAGGGGCGGGGCATCCCGGCCAATCGCTTCGTGCCCGTCACCATGGTGCTCACCGCGGTGATCTATGGACTGGCTTCCATGGCGACCTTCAAGCTGCTGCGCGAGCGCGCCGAGCCCAATCCGCAGATGCTCCGCCAAGGCGGCGTGCGCGCCTCGCTGGCGCAGCTGCGGCAGACGTTCTCGCAGGCGCGCCGGTACGGCGACTTCATGTGGCTGATGGCCTGCGCTGTTTTTTACCAGGGCGGCGTCGCGGTCGCCGTGGCGCTGGCCGCCATCTATGCGGAGCAGGTGATCGGTTTCCAGCAGCAGGAAACCATGGTGCTGGTCTTCGTGCTCAATCTCGCGGCCGCCGGCGGCGCGTTCGCGTGGGGCTACCTGCAAGACCGCATCGGCCACAAGCTGGCGTTGGGCAGCACGCTGGTGGGCTGGGTCGTGACGTGCGTCATCGCGGCGGTCAGCACGACCAAGGGCCAGTTCTGGTGGGCCGCGGGCATCGCTGGACTGTGCATGGGGTCCAGCCAGTCGGCAGGTCGTGCGATGGCCGCGATGTTCGCGCCGAAGCGGCAGTCGGCGGAGTTCTTCGGCCTGTGGACCTTCGCGATCCGGCTGGCCAGCATCCTGGGGCCGCTGACCTACGGTGCCATCACCTGGGCCACGGGCGGCGACCAGCGCACCGCGATCCTGTCGACCACGGCGCTGTTCATCGCGGGGTTGGTGCTGCTGCTGAAGGTGGACGTCGCGCGCGGCCGCGCGGCGGCGCAGGCGACGGACGAGGAGGAAGAGGCCAGGTCAGCCGGCACCTCGCTGGTGCCGGCCTGAGCCGCCGTTACGCGACGGCCAGCGGGATGTTCTTGAACTCGCCGCTGGCGATGCGCTTGCTCCACTCGGCCGGACCGGTGACGTGCGCGCTGGTGCCGCCGGCATCCACCGCCACCGTCACGGGCATGTCGACCACGTCGAACTCGTAGATCGCTTCCATGCCCAGGTCTTCGAAGCCCACCACCTTGGCGGTCTTGATCGCCTTGGACACCAGGTAGGCAGCGCCGCCCACGGCCATCAGGTAGGCCGACTTGTGCTTCTGGATCGCCTCGATGGCGGTGGGGCCGCGCTCGGCCTTGCCGATCATCGCGATGAGGCCGGTCTTGCTCAGCATCATGTCGGTGAACTTGTCCATGCGCGTGGCCGTGGTCGGGCCCGCGGGGCCCACCGCTTCGTCGCGCACCGGGTCTACCGGACCGACGTAGTAGATGACGCGGTTGGTGAAGTCCACCGGCAGCTTCTCGCCCTTGGCCAGCATGTCCTGGATGCGCTTGTGCGCGGCGTCGCGACCGGTGAGCATCTTGCCGTTCAGCAGCAGCGTGTCGCCCGGCTTCCAGCTGGCGACTTCTTCCTTCGTCAGCGTGTCCAGGTTGACGCGCTTGCTCTTCTGCGTGTCGGGCTGCCAGTCCACCTTGGGCCACAGGTCCAGCGAGGGCGCTTCCAGGTACACGGGACCGGAGCCGTCCAGCACGAAGTGCGCGTGGCGCGTGGCCGCGCAATTGGGGATCATCGCCACCGGCTTGCTGGCCGCGTGCGTGGGGTACATCTTGATCTTGACGTCCAGCACGGTGGTCAGGCCGCCCAGGCCCTGCGCGCCGATGCCCAGCGCGTTGACCTTCTCGTACAGCTCCAGCCGCATCTCCTCGACCTGCGACAGCTTCTCGCCTTTGGCGGCCTTGGCCTGCAGCTCGTACATGTCCAGGTCGTCCATCAGGCTTTCCTTGGCCATCAGCACGGCCTTCTCGGCGGTGCCGCCGATGCCGATGCCCAGCATGCCCGGCGGGCACCAGCCGGCGCCCATGGTGGGCACCGTCTTGAGCACCCAGTCGACGACGCTGTCGCTGGGGTTGAGCATGACCATCTTGCTCTTGTTCTCGCTGCCGCCGCCCTTGGCTGCGACCGTAACGTCCACCTTATCGCCGGGCACCAGCTCCGTGAAGATGACCGCGGGCGTGTTGTCCTTGGTGTTCTTGCGCGCGAACTGCGGGTCGGCCACCACGCTGGCGCGCAGCATGTTGTCCGGGTGGTTGTAGCCGCGGCGCACGCCTTCGTTGACGGCGTCTTCCAGGCTGCCGGTGAAGCCTTCGAAGCGCACGTCCATGCCGATTTTCAGGAACACGTTGACGATGCCGGTGTCCTGGCAAATGGGCCGGTGGCCGAACGCGCTCATCTTGCTGTTGGTCAGGATCTGCGCGATGGCGTCCTTGGCCGCCGCGCTCTGCTCGCGCTCGTATGCGCGGGCCAGGTGGGCGATGTAGTCGGCGGGGTGGTAGTAGCTGATGTACTGCAGCGCCGCCGCGATGGATTCGATGAGGTCGGACTGCTTCAGGGTGGTGGTCATGGCGGAAGGAGGGGCTGGCAGGGAAGCTGGCACACGGGGCCCGCCGCCTCTGGCAGGATGGGCGGGCAACCCGCATTTTGACAGCTGTGCCGGCACAGTCCGACAGGAGAGCCCATGGCCACCCGCACCGAGAAAGACACCTTCGGCCCGATCGAAGTCCCGGCCGATCGCCTGTGGGGCGCGCAGACGCAGCGCTCGCTGCAGAACTTCGACATCTCCGGCGAACGCCAGCCGCGCGAGCTCATTCGCGCGCTGGTGCAGGTCAAGCGTTCATCGGCCGTCGCCAACCATCTGCTCGGCCTGCTGGACCAGCGCAAGGCGTCGGCCATCATCGCGGCGGCCGACGAGGTGCTGGGTGGGCAGCACGCGGACGAATTCCCGCTGGTGGTGTGGCAGACGGGCTCGGGCACGCAGACCAACATGAACGTCAACGAGGTGCTGGCCAACCGCGCGAGCGAGCTGCTGGGCGGCCCGCGCGGAGAAGGGCGGCTGATCCACCCGAACGACGATGTCAACCGCAGCCAGTCGTCGAACGACGTGTTTCCCACGGCGATGCACGTCGCTGCCGTGGACGCCATCCGCAACCGCGTGCTGCCCGCGCTGCAGCGGCTGAAAGGCACGCTGGCGGACAAGAGCGAGGCCTTCCGCGGCATCGTGAAGATCGGCCGCACGCACCTGCAGGACGCCACGCCGCTCACGCTGGGCCAGGAGTTTTCCGGCTACGTCGCGCAGCTGGAGCAGGCAGACCGCCATCTGCACGCCAGCTTGCCGCACCTGTGCGAGCTGGCGCTTGGGGGTACGGCCGTCGGTACGGGGCTGAACGCACCTCCCGGCTACGCGGAGGCCGTCGCGAAGGAACTCGCGCGGCTCACGGGCCTGCCGTTCGTCACCGCGCCGAACAAGTTCGAGGTGATGGCCGCGGCCGATGCGCTGGTGCATGCGCACGGCGCGCTGAAGACGCTGGCGGCCAGCATGATGAAGATCGCCAACGACGTGCGCTGGCTGGCCAGCGGGCCGCGCAGCGGCATCGGCGAACTGCGCATCCCGGAGAACGAGCCCGGCTCTTCCATCATGCCGGGCAAGGTCAACCCCACGCAGAGCGAGGCGGTGACCATGCTGTGCTGCCAGGTGTTCGGCAACGACGTCGCCATCAACTTCGGCGGCGCTTCCGGCAACTTCGAGCTGAACGTGTTCCGGCCCATGATCGCGCACAACTTCCTGCAGAGCGCGCGCCTGCTGGCCGACGGCATGAAGAGCTTCAACGACCACTGCGCGGCGGGCATCGAACCGAACACGGAACGCATTCAGGAACTGGTGGACCGCTCGCTGATGCTGGTGACCGCGCTCAACCCGCACATCGGCTACGACAAGGCCGCCGAAATCGCGAAGAAGGCGCACAAGGAAGGCACGACGCTGCGCGAAGCCGCGCTGAAGACCGGCTACGTGACCGGTGAGCAATTCGACCAGTGGGTGCGGCCGGAGAAGATGATCGGGTAGGGGGCGGACCCCCTTACGCAGAGGACGCGGAGGTCCCGCAGAGGAGGTCGCGGAGAAATGAAAAAGCGCAAAGGAATCGAATTCCTCTGCGCTCTCTGCGGGACCTCTGCGATCTCCGCGTAAGGGTGTCCGCCTTTACAGCGTGTCGATGAAGCTGCGCAGCTTGTCGCTGCGGCTGGGGTGCTTCAGCTTGCGCAGCGCCTTGGCTTCGATCTGGCGGATGCGCTCGCGGGTGACGTCGAACTGCTTGCCGACTTCCTCCAGCGTGTGGTCCGTGCTCATTTCGATGCCGAAGCGCATGCGCAGCACCTTGGCTTCGCGCGGCGTGAGCGAGTCGAGGATGTCCTTCACCACGTCGCGCAGGCCGGCCTGCATGGCCGCCTCGATGGGCGCGGTGTTGTTGGTGTCCTCGATGAAATCGCCCAGGTGGCTGTCGTCGTCGTCCCCGATCGGCGTTTCCATGGAGATCGGCTCCTTGGCGATCTTCATGATCTTGCGGATCTTGTCCTCCGGGATCTCCATCTTGGCCGCCAGGATGCTGGCGTCCGGCTCGAAGCCGAATTCCTGCAGGTGCTGGCGCGAGATGCGGTTCATCTTGTTGATGGTCTCGATCATGTGCACCGGGATGCGGATGGTGCGCGCCTGGTCGGCGATCGAGCGCGTGATGGCCTGGCGGATCCACCACGTGGCGTAGGTCGAGAACTTGTAGCCGCGGCGGTATTCGAACTTGTCGACCGCCTTCATCAGGCCGATGTTGCCTTCCTGGATCAGGTCCAGGAACTGCAGGCCGCGGTTGGTGTACTTCTTGGCGATGGAAATCACCAGGCGCAGGTTGGCCTCGATCATCTCCTTCTTCGCGTCGCGCGACGAGGCCTCGCCCTCGTTCATGCGCTTGTTGATCTCCTTGAGCTCGTGCAGCGGCACCACCACGCGCGCCTGCAGGTCGCTCAGCTTCTGCTGCAGTTCCTGGATGGGCGGCACGTTGCGCGCGATCACGGTGCTCCACGGCTTGCCGGCCGTGGCCTGCTTCTCCACCCACTTCAGGTTCAGCAGGTTGGGCGGGAATTCCTTGATGAAGGTTTCCTGCGGCATGCCGCACTTGTCCACGATGATGCGGCGCAGCTCGCGTTCCTTCTTGCGCACGTCGTCGACCTGCGCGCGCACCATGTCGCACAGCTTCTCGATGGTCTTGGCCGTGAAGCGGATGGTCATCAGCTCTTCGCTGAGCGCGTGCTGGGCCTTCTGGTAGGCGGGCGTGCCCCAGCCTTCCTTGTCGTAGACCTTGTGCACCTTCTCGAACAGGCCGGCGATGCGGTCGAAGCGCTCCAGCGCCTGCGCCTTCAGCTCTTCCAGCTTCTTGGTCAGCGCCTTGGAGCCGCCGTTGCCGTCGTCGTCGTCGTCCGCGTCGAACTCGTCGAAGTCTTCCTCGGCGACGTAGTCGTCGGCTTCGTTCGGGTTGGAGAAGCCGTCGACGATGCTGGAGATGACGACCTTGCCTTCGCGAATCTCGCCGGCCAGGCGCAGGATCTCGTGGATGGTGGCGGGCGAGGCGGAGATCGCCTCCATCATGGCCATCAGGCCGCCTTCGATGCGCTTGGCGATCTCGATCTCGCCTTCGCGCGTGAGCAGTTCCACCGTGCCCATCTCGCGCATGTACATGCGCACCGGGTCGGTGGTGCGGCCGAATTCGCTGTCCACCGTGGACAGGGCGGCTTCGGCTTCCTCTTCCGCTTCCTCCACCGTCGCCGCCGTCGGCGTGGTGTTGTTCAGCAGGAGCATCTCGGCGTCGGGCGTCTGCTCGTACACCGCCACGCCCAGGTCGTTCAGCATGGTGACCACGACTTCCAGCGTCTCGGCGTCCACCAGCTTCTCGGGCAGGTGGTCGGTGATCTCGCCGTGGGTCAGGTAGCCGCGCGTCTTGCCCAGCGTGATCAGCGTCTTCAGGCGCTGGCGGCGCTTGGTCATCTCCTCTTCGGAGAGGATGGTCTCGTCGAGGCCGAACTCCTTCATCAAGGCCCGTTCCTTGGCCTTGCTGATCTTCATGCGCAGCGGCTTGACCTTCTCGGTGGTCTCCGTCGCGGCCGGTTCTTCCGCGAACTCGGCCTCGATGTCGGACAGGTCGTCTTCCTCGACGGCTTCCGGCTTCTCGTTGCCGGCCTTCGGCTTGCGGCCGCGCTTGGCGCCGGCGGCCTTGGCGGGGGCGCCGGCTTCGGCGGAGGCGGCCTTGGGCGGGCGGCCCGGCTTCTTCTTCACGGGCTCGTCCGCCGGCACGGCGGTGGCGACCTTGGCGGTCTTCTTCGGCTCTTCCTTGGCGGCTGCCTTGTCCTTGGGCGAGGTCTTGGTACTGCTGGGCACGGGTTGGGCTTTCGTGGTGGGCTTGGCGGCGGCCTTCGCCTGGGGCGCGGAGGTCTTGACGACCTTCAACGCGGCCTTGGCGGCAGGCTTCGCGGGTTTGACCGGTTTTTTCGCGCTCGGTTTCGCTGCGGGCTTGGCAAGCTTCACGGACTTCGATGCGGGCATGGACGACCTCGGAACGACACGGAAACAGGATGCGCCACAAAACTACCCGGCGCGGGCGAAGGGGCACGGACGAGTCCGGGCCCCCGTTGGGCAAGATGGGTGGGCGAACATTTGGGGTGCAGTCCTTGCGGTTGGTGGCGCTGTCGTGCCCGCTGTGGGTGCACGGTCGGCCGGCCCGGAGGTGCTGCTGTCGCTCTTGCCGCTGACGAACCCTACATTATATCTTTTCTTTGGGATTTCAAGACCTTAGCGCGTGTGCTTGCGGGCCAGCAGGTCCTTCTGACGCAGGCTCAGCTCGCGCAACCGGTCCACGCGGCCGGGGTCGCTCTGGGGCAGCCGGTTGGCCTCGTCGATGGCACTGGCCGTCAGGTCCAGGTGGATCTCCAGCATCGAGCGGCCCAGGTCCTGCTCGGCCGTGTCCACGTCCTCGACCATGCGGCTGAGCGGCTGGCTTTCGTCGTAGGCCATCAGTTCCGCCGCCTTGGGCTGGAAAGCCTGGCCTTCCAGCCCGGCCTGCAGCGCGGCCCAGGGCTGGCCACCGTGTTCGTGCACCCCGGCGTCGATCCACGAAAACAGGTCGCCCAGCGGCGGCTGCAGGCCGCACAGCACCTCGTGGTCGTGGTGCGTCAGGCGCTCCCACGCGGACGAGTTGCGCAGCACCAGCCGCGCGATGGTTTCGGCGAAGGCGATCGTCTTGCCCTTCACCGGCTGGCGCACGCCGCTGCCGTACGCGCGCGGCTCACGGCGTTCGCGGTCGCCCCTGTTGCCGCGGGCGGGCCTGGATGCCCCCGGCAGGCGCCAAAGTTCCGCCAGCTCGTGCGTGCCGACCTGCGATCGCTCGGCAATGGACGCGAACAGCTGCCGCTTCAGCGCGCCTTCCGGCAACAGCGACCACAGCGGCTGCGCCACGGTCAGCATGCGCGAGCGGCCTTCCGCGGTGGACAGGTCGCAGTCTTCCGACGCGGCTTCCAGAAGGAACACGCTCAGCGGCACGGCCTGGCGGACATAGCGCTGGAACTCGTCGCGCCCGAACTCGCGGATGAAGCTGTCCGGGTCGTGCTCGGGCGGCAGGAACAGGAACTTCACCGTGCGCGTGTCGGTGGCATAGGGCAGGGCGCCGTCCAGCGCCTTGCGTGCCGCGCGCCGGCCTGCCGCGTCGCCGTCGAAGCCGAAGACCACCGCGTCGGTAAAGCGGAACAGCTTGTGCACGTGCTCGGGCGTGCAGGCGGTGCCCAGCGTGGCCACGGCATTCGGGAAGCCCAGCTGCGCCAGGGCCACCACGTCCATGTAGCCCTCGGTGACCAGCACGTAGCCTTCCTCGCGGATGGCATTGCGCGCCTCGTACAGGCCATACAGCTCGCGGCCCTTGCTGAACACCGGCGTCTCGGGCGAGTTCAGGTACTTGGGCTTCTCGTCGCCGAGCACCCGCCCGCCGAAACCGATGCACTCGCCCTTGACGTTGCGGATGGGGAACATCACGCGGTCGCGGAAGCGGTCGTAGCGCTTGGAATCTTCTTCGTTGACGATGACCAGGCCGCTTTCGGCCAGCAGCGGGTCGTCGTAGTTCGGAAAGACGCTGGCCAGGCTGCGCCACCCTTCCGGCGCGTAGCCCAGGCCGAATTGCTTGGCGATCTCGCCGGAAACGCCCCGGCGCTTGAAGTAGTCGATGGCGCGCGGCGATCCGCGCAGGTGCTTGCGGTAGGCCTGCCCGGCCTTTTCCAGCACGTCGCTGAGGGTCTGCTGCTTCTGGCGCTGCTGCGCGGCCTTTTCGCGGTCCTGCGGCGAGCGGTCGTCTTCCGGCACCTCCATGCCGTACTGGCCGGCCAGGTCCTTCACCGCGTCGACGAAGCCCATGCCGGCGTGCTCCATCAGGAAGCCGACGGCGTTCCCGTGCTTGCCGCAGCCGAAGCAGTGGAAGAACTGCTTGGTGGGCGAAACCGTGAAGGAGGGCGACTTTTCGCTGTGGAACGGGCACAGGCCCTGGAAGTTGGCGCCGGCCTTCTTCAGCTGCACGTAGCGGCCGACGATCTCGACCACGTCGGCACGGGCCAGCAACTCCTGGATGAACGACTGGGGGATGGCCATCGGCTCGGTATTCTTACCTAATGCACGGTCCCGATTCCGGGATGTCGCCGTCCTGCTTAAAGTAGGCGCGCCGCGGTACGAGCGCCGCGAGCGAGGAGACATCCCCATGGCCAGCATCTTCGACCAGGACCTGCCGCGCAACGCGGCGAATTTCGCGGCCATCACGCCGCTGTCGTTCCTCGAGCGGGCGGCCGAGGTCTATCCCGACCGGCTGGCCGTCGTGCACGGTCCCGTGCGCCGCACCTGGTCCGAGACTTACGCGCGCTGCCGGCAGCTGGCTTCCGCACTGGCCGCGCGCGGCATCGGCAAGGGCGACACGGTGGCCGTGATGCTGCCCAACACGCCGCCGATGGTGGAGGCGCACTTCGGCATCCCGATGGCCGGCGCGGTGCTCAACGCGCTGAACACGCGGCTGGACCCGGAATCCATCGCCTTCACGCTGGACCATGGTGAAGCCAGGGTGGTCATCGTCGATCCGGAATTCGCGCCCGTGATGAAGAAGGCGCTGGCGCTGCGCAAGGGCACGGCGCCGCTGCTGGTGATCGACGTCGAAGACCCGGTGTTCACCGGCCCCGCCGAGCGCCTGGGCGAGACGACCTACGACGCTTTCGTCGCCGGCGGCGATGCGCAGTTCGAATGGCAGATGCCGGCCGACGAGTGGGACGCCATCGCGCTGAACTACACCAGCGGCACCACGGGCAACCCGAAGGGCGTGGTCTACCACCACCGGGGCGCGGCCACCAACGCGGTGTCCAACATCCTCGAGTGGGACATGCCCAAGCACGCGGTCTACCTGTGGACGCTGCCCATGTTCCACTGCAACGGCTGGTGCTTCCCGTGGACCGTCGCGGCACGCGCCGGCGTGAACGTCTGCCTGCGCCGCGTGGAAGCGGGCGCGATCATCGACGCCATCAAGACCCACGGCGTCACCCACTACTGCGGCGCGCCCATCGTGCACGGCATGCTGGTGAACGCGCCCGACGAATTGAAGAAAGGCCTGCCGCGCGGCGTGAAGGCGATGGTGGCCGGTGCCGCGCCGCCCGCTTCGATGATCGAGGGCATGGAGCGCCTGGGCTTCGACCTAACGCACGTGTACGGCCTGACGGAGGTGTACGGCCCCGCCACCGTGTGCCCCAAGCACGAGGAATGGGAATCGCTCGACATCGGCGAGCGGGCCCGCCTGAACGCGCGCCAGGGCGTGCGCTACCACCTGCAGCAGGGCGCGATGGTGATGAACCCGGCGACGATGGAGCCCGTGCCGTGGGACGGCGAGACCATGGGCGAGATCATGTTCCGCGGGAACATCACGATGAAGGGCTACCTGAAGAACCCCAAGGCCACGCAGGAAGCCTTCGCGGGCGGCTGGTTCCACACCGGCGACCTGGCGGTGCAGTACCCCGACGGCTACATCAAGATCAAGGACCGCAGCAAGGACATCATCATCTCCGGCGGCGAGAACATCTCGTCGATCGAGGTGGAAGACGTGCTGTACCGCCACCCCGACGTGCTGGCCGCGGCGGTGGTCGCCCGGCCCGACCCGAAGTGGGGCGAGACGCCCTGCGCGTTCGTCGAGTTGAAGGCAGGCGCGAGGCTCGCACCGGAAGACATCGTCGCGCATTGCCGCAAGCACCTGGCCGGGTTCAAGGTGCCCAAGGCCGTCGTCTTCGGCGAACTGCCCAAGACCAGCACCGGCAAGATCCAGAAGTTCGAGCTGCGCAAGCAGGCGGGCTCCGCGCAGGCCATCGACGTCTAGCGCTCATCCGCACGGTTTCGACGGCGGGGCCCCGCGAAAGCCGCAGGCCCGCCATACTCGGCGGCATGCCGATCCTGAGTCCCGCCGCCGCGAAAGTGGTCGCCGGCCCCGGCGCGTTCGCGCGCCGGGTGGTGGCGGGCTTCATCCGCAACCAGGGCCTGCTGCTCGCGGGCGCGGTGGCGTACTACGCGTTGCTCTCCGTGGTGCCGCTGCTGATCCTGGCCGTGATCGGGTTGTCGCACCTCGTGGACCAGGCCGAGCTGCTGGACACGATCGGCCGCTACCTGGAGTTGTTGCTGCCGGGACAGTCGCGCGCCGTGCTGGGCGAGCTGGGTTCCTTCGTGGCGCACCGCGACGTCGTCGGCTGGGTGCTGCTCGGCACCATGCTGTTCTTCAGTTCGCTCGCCTTCACCGTGCTGGAGAAGGCGATGTCGGTGATCTTCCTGCACCGCCTGACCGTGCGCAGGCGGCATTTCCTGGTCTCGGCGCTGCTGCCGTACTGCTACATCGTCTGCCTGGGCGTGGGTTTGCTGGTGGTGACGCTGGTGGCGGGCAAGCTGCAGACACTGGGTGACGAGAGCCTCCTGCTGTTCGGGCACGAGTGGTCGCTGAGCGGCCTGTCGGGCCTGCTGCTCTACCTGCTGGGGTTCGTGGGCGAGGTGTTCCTGCTGACCTCGATCTACATGGTGATGCCGACGGGACGCCTCACCTGGCGACACGCGCTGACCGGCGGAGTGACGGCGGCGCTGCTGTGGGAGATCACGCGCCACGTCCTGGTGTGGTACTTCGCGCGGCTGTCCAAGGTGAACATCGTCTACGGCTCGCTCACCACCGCCATCGTGGTGCTGCTGAGCCTGGAGATCGCCGCCACGCTGCTGCTGCTGGGCGCGCAGGTGATCTCGGAATACGAGCGGCTGGGCCGCGAGCCCATGCCCGCGTCCCGGCCGCACTGACGGGCGTCAGTCGCCCATCACGATGCCTTCGCGCCGCGGATCGGCGCCGCCGAACCAGAACAGCTCGCCGTGCGCCTGGCCGCGCGTGATGGCCTGCAGGCCGCTGGTCAGCGCCTGTTCGCGCACCTCCGCGCCGCGGGCGCGCAGCGCTTCAACCGTCGCGGGCGGGAAGCGCTTTTCTTCCAGCAGGGTCGGGCCGTTCAGCGAAGCGAAGTTGGGCAGGTTGATCGCCTGCTGCGGCGTCATGCCCCAGTTCAGCACGCCGTACAGCGTCTTGGCGGTGAAATGGATGATCAGCGCGCCGCCCGGGCTGCCGCCGCTCATCACCAGTTCGTTGCTCGCCTTGTCGAACACCAGCGTCGGCGCCATCGACGAGCGCGGGCGCTTGCCCGGCTGCACGCGGTTGGCCACCGGCTGGCCCTGCGCGTCGGTGGGCGCGAAACTGAAGTCGGTGAGTTCGTTGTTCAGCATGAAGCCGCGCACCATCTGGCGCGAGCCGAACTGGTCTTCGATGGTGGTGGTCATCGCGATGGCGTTGCCGTACGGGTCGACGATGCTGATGTGCGAGGTGCCGTGCTCGATCTGGTCAGGCATCGGCGCGTAGCTCATGCGGGTGGCGGCCGGGTTGCCAGCCTGCGCCACCTTCATGCTTTGCGGGCCGATCAGCTTGGCGCGTTCGGCCAGATAGGCCGGGTTCAGCAGCGTCATCCAGTTGCCGCCGGGCGGCTGCACGAAATCGGGATCGCCCAGGTACTGGCCGCGGTCGGCGAAGGCCAGGCGCGAAGCCTCCGTGTACAGGTGCAGCCAGTCGGCGGTGGGCAGGCCGTTGACGGGCGCGATGCTGCCCGCGTTGGTGTTGGACAGGATGCCCAGGATCTGGCCCACCGCGATGGCGCCCGAACTCGGCGGCGGGAAGCCGCAGATGCGGTAGTCCTTGCCGGCGGCCGCTCGGTAGTCGCTGCAGATCGGCGCGCGCTTCTTCGGCTGGTAGTTGGCCAGGTCGGCCATCGTCAACTTGCCCGGGTTGGTCGGGTGCTTCTGCACCTTGTCGACGATGGCCTGCGCGATGTCGCCTTCGTAGAAGGCCTTGGGCCCTTCGCCGGCGATGCGGCGCAGCACCTTGGCCAGCTCGGGGTTCTTCAGCACGGAACCCACGTCGAGCGGCTGGCCGTCGGCCTTGAAGAAGTAGGCGAGGGCGGCCGGGTCCTTCTTCAGGTGTGCGTCGCTCGCGACCAGCGTGTTCAGCCGCGGGCTGACGCGGAAGCCCTGTTCGGCCAGCGTGATGGCCGGCTGGAACAGCGTGGCCCAGGGCAGCTTGCCGTATTGCTTGTGCGCCATTTCCAGCACGCGCAGCGTGCCGGGCGTGCCGACCGAGCGGCCGCCCACGACCGCCTCGTAGAAAGGCAGGGGCTTGCCGTCGGCGCCGAGGAACAGCTTTTCGTCGGCCGACGCGGGCGCCGTCTCACGGCCGTCAAAAGCCTCGACGTCCTTGCCGTTGAAGTGCAGCAGGAAGGTGCCGCCCGCGATGCCACTGGATTGCGGTTCGACCAGCGCCAGCACCATCTGCACCGCGATGGCCGCATCGACGGCGGAGCCGCCCGCCTTGAGGATCTGGTAGCCCGCGTCGGTGGCCAGCGGGTTGGCTGCGGCGACCGCGAACTTGCGCGTGGCCCAGCCGGGCTTCTCGGTGTAGCCTGAAGCAGCCTCCGGCTGCACCGGGGGCTGGTACTGGAAGCTGGAAGGCGGGGTGCCGGCGCAGCCGGCGACCACCGCGGTGAAAGCCAGGGCCGTGAGCTTGAGTTTCATCGCGTCTCCTCTTTGCGGGGAGCGCATCGTAAACCCGAGGCCCTCAGGGTTGGCCCTGAGGCCGGTGGCTCACTTCGGCGCCAGGCGGATGGCGCCGTCGAGGCGGATCACCTCGCCATTGAGCATGTCGTTCTCGAAAATGTGCTTCGCGAGCCTGGCGTAGTCCTGCGGCGTGCCCAGGCGCGAAGGGAAGGGCACGCTGGCGGCCAGCGCGTCCTGCACTTCCTTGGGCATCCCGAACAGCATGGGCGTGCCGAAGATGCCGGGCGCGATGGTCATGTTGCGGATGCCGTTGCGCGCCAGGTCGCGCGCGATGGGCAGCGTCATGCCGACCACGCCGCCCTTCGAAGCGCTGTACGCGGCCTGGCCGATCTGGCCGTCGTAGGCCGCGACGGAAGCGGTGCTGATCATGCAGCCGCGCTCGCCCGTGCTCTCCGGCTCGTTCTTCGACATGGCTTCAGCCGCCAGGCGGATCATGTTGAAGCTGCCCACCAGGTTGACCATGATGGTCTTGGTGTACAGCGCCAGGTTGTGCGCGCCGTTCTTGCCGACGGTCTTTTCCGCGGGCGCGATGCCGGCGCAATTCACCAGGCCCATCAGCTTGCCCAGCGACACGGCCTTGGCCACCACGGCCTGGCCGTCGGCTTCCTGGCTCACGTCGCACTTGACGAAGGCGCCGCCGATCTCCTTCGCGACGGCTTCGCCCTTCTCGGCCTGCATGTCGGCGACGACGACCTTGCCGCCGGCTTCGGCCAGCATGCGCGCGGTGCCTTCGCCCAGGCCGGACGCGCCGCCGGTGACGATGAAGACCTTGCCCTTGATGTCCATGGAACTTGCTCCTGATTGGTGAGTTGACGTGCACGTCAATTATCCGCGACTCGCGGCGCCGGCCGCCGCGCGAGAATGCGCACCCCGCGCGAGCGCGCGACCGAAGGAAGTACGTGAAGGCAATCGTTGGCCGGCTGAAGCTGGCTTTGGGTTTCGTCGTGGTCGCTCTGGCGGCCGGCTGCGCGCAGACGCCTCCCGCGCCGCCCGTCCCAGTGGCCCCGCCCGCAGTGGCGCAGCCAGCGCCACCCAAGCCGCCGCGCATCGGCCTCGCACTGGGCGGCGGCGCCGCGCGCGGTTTCGCCCACGTGGGCGTGATCCAGGTGCTGGAAGAAGCGGGCCTGAAGCCCGATCTCGTCGCCGGCACTTCGGCGGGCAGCCTGGTGGCCGCGCTGTACGCGAGCGGACGCAATGCAGCCCAGCTGCAGCAGGCCGCGGAAGCCATGGACGAGGCCGCATTCGCCGACTGGACGCTGCCGTTGTTCAACCGCGGCATGCTGCGCGGCGAGGCGCTGGCGCGCTACGTCAACGCACAGGTCGGCCACAAGCTGCTGGAGCAGATGGCCATGCCCATCGGCATCCTTGCAACGCGGCTGGACACAGGCGAAGGCGTGCTGTTCCAGCGTGGCGACACCGGCACGGCCGTGCGCGCCTCGAGCGCGGTGCCGGCCGTGTTCCTGCCTGTGAAGATCGCGGGGTCGGAGTACGTCGACGGCGGACTGGTGTCACCGGTGCCTGTGCGCTATGCGCGCCAGATGGGCGCGGACTTCGTGATCGCTGTGGACATCTCGTCGGCGCCGGAAGGCAATCCCTCGGGCGATCCGCTGCAGATCCTGCTGCAGACCTTCGCCATCATGGGCAAGAGCCTGAACCGCTGGGAGCTGAAGGAAGCCGACCTGGTGGTGCGGCCCTCGCTCGTGGGCATGAGCGGCGCCGATTTCGCTTCGCGCCGCCGCGCCATCGAAGCCGGCCGGGCCGCCATGCAGCGTGCGCTGCCTCAGCTGCGCGCGGCGCTCGCGGCAGCGACGAAGTGAAGCGCCCATAAAAAAGCCCGGACCTTGCGATCCGGGCCGAAGGATCCCTGAACTCCGAAGAGTGTCGAAAGGACCCGAGGAGACAACCTGAAGAACTCCTGGTCGATCACAAGGAGTGTCGGATAGATGCTCCGTGGCGGATAGAGTTCCGGCTCCAACCCAGTTGGTGCCGGCGCTCAGTGTTTCAAGCCTTGCTCAGCGCTTGGCGCGGGCGGTGGTCTTGCCGGCGTTCACCGCCGTGCTGGCCACGGCGTTGAAGTTGGCTTCGGCGACTTCGGTGGCCTGCTTGACGGCCTTCTGCACCGATTCCAGCGCGTTGTTGCCGGCGGCGACAGCGCTCTTGAACACGGCGACGGCGGTCTCGGAACCGGCAGGCGCGTTCTTGGCGGCGTTGTCCACGGCGGCCAGGAACTTCTTCTGCGCGTCGGTGGCCTGCGACTCGAAAGCCTTGCCGAATTCGGCGCCGGTGCCGGCGGCGATGTCGTACAGGTGGCGGCTGTAGGCGGCGGTCTTCTCGGCCAGGGGCTGGAACAGGCTGGCTTGCAGGGCCAGCAGTTCCTGCGCGTCCTTGACGCTCAGGAAGGTCTGGGTCGTGCCCGCGGATTCGGCGATGGCGGCCTTGGTGGCGGTCAGGTTCAGCTCGACGAGCTTCTCCACGCCTTCGAAAGCCTTGGTGGTCAGGCCGAAGAGGGTCTCGACGGAAGCCTTTTGCGAGGCCAGGACTTGTTCAGCGGTCAGCATTGCGAATCTCCAGGTGGTGGCGGGCGGTGGTTCGGGGCACTGTCTGGGAAACCCAGTTCTTGTTGCAGTGCAGCATGGATCGAAGTATAGGGATGTCGTCCACCGTTGCAAGCGATTTTTGTTGCGCCGCAGCATTCTAGAAGCCGGCCCCTAGAAACCGCCTGCCGGGACGGCCCGCAGACAATCGCCGCATGCAGGTTTTCTACGCGACGCAGTTCGTGCTGCCGTTGCCCGCGGGCCACCGGTTCCCGATGGCCAAGTACCAGCTCCTGCGCGACCGGCTGGCCGATGAGCTGCCTGCGGTCCAGCTGCGGCAGGCGTTGCCCGCCACCGACGGCGAACTGGCCCTGGCGCATTCGCCAGAGTACATCCAGGCCATCAGTGACGGCACGGTCGACCCAGTCATCCTGCGCGAAATCGGCTTTCCCTGGAGCCCGGCCATGGCCGAGCGGGCGCGCCGTTCCGTCGGCGCCACCATCGCGGCCTGCCGCGCGGCGTTCAACGAAGGCGTGGCTGGCAACATCGCCGGCGGCACGCACCACGCCAGCGCCGATCGCGGCGGCGGCTTCTGCGTGTTCAACGATGCCGCGGTCGCGTCGCGCCTGATGCAGGCCGAGCAGTTGCGCCGCGGCCGCCGCCTGCGCGTGGCGGTCATCGACCTGGACGTGCACCAGGGCAACGGCACGGCGAGGATCTTCCGCGGCGACGACTCGGTGTTCACGCTGTCGCTGCATGGCCAGAAGAACTTTCCGTTCCGCAAGGAAGCTTCCGATCTCGACGTCGACCTGCCCGACGGCTGCGGCGACGACGAGTACCTGCACGCGCTGGAAGGCGCGCTGGGCGAACTGGAGAGGCGCTTCGATCCGGGCCTGGTGATCTACCTCGCCGGCGCCGATCCGCACGAAGGCGATCGCCTCGGGCGGTTGAAGCTCACCTGGGACGGCCTGGAGGCGCGCGACCGCCGCGTGTTCGAGTGGGCCTGGGAGCGCGGCCTGCCGCTGGCTTTCGCGATGGCCGGCGGCTACGGCAAGCGCATGGAAGACACGGTGCAGGCGCAGGTGAACACTTTCGGCGTCGCCGCGCAGTACTGGCAGCGCTGGCAGAATCGCCGCCGATGAGCGACACGCCCACCGCCGCGTCCAAACCGCAGGCCGAGCCGCGCGAAGCCTACAAGGCCTTCCGCACCATCACCACCCGCTGGATGGACAACGACGTGTACGGCCACGTCAACAACGTCATCTACTACAGCTGGTTCGACACCGCGGTGAACGCGCACCTGATCGAAGAGGGCGCGCTGGACATCCACGGCGGCGGCACCATCGGGCTGGTGGTCGAGACGCAATGCAACTACTTCGCGCCGCTGGCTTTCCCGCAGTCCATCGAAGCCGGCATCCGCGTCGCCAGGCTCGGCGGCTCCAGCGTGCGCTATGAAGTCGGGCTGTTCGCCGCCGGCGAGCCCACCACCGCGGCGAAGGGCCACTTCATCCACGTCTACGTCGACCGCGAAACGCGGCGGCCGGTGCCGCTGCCCGCGGCCCTGCGCGCCGTCCTGGAGAAATTGCAATGAGCAGCAGCACGCCACAGGTGAGTACGCCCGTGGAAGATCCGCCCAGCGTGGCCGCGGCCATCGAGAGCCGCTTTTCCGCCCGCGCTTTCCTGCCGCGCAACGTGCCGCGCGAAACCCTCGAGCGCATCCTGCGCATCGCCAGCCGCGCGCCTTCGGGCACCAACACGCAGCCGTGGCGCGTGTACGTGCTGCAGGGCAAGTCGCGCGACGAGCTGGTGCGCCAGGTGTGCGCCGCGCACGACGCCATCTACGCCAATCCCGCGCTGGCCGCCGAGTACCGCGAGGAGTACGACTACTACCCCGAGAAGTGGGTGTCGCCGTACATCGACCGGCGCCGCGAGAACGGCTGGAGCCTGTATGGCCTGCTGGGCATCGCGAAGGGCGAGAAGGACAAGATGCATGCGCAGCACCAGCGCAACTTCCGCTTCTTCGACGCGCCCGTGGGCCTGATGTTCACCCTGGACCGCGTGATGGGCCGCGGTTCGCTGGTGGACTACGGCATGTTCCTGCAGAACCTGATGGTGGCCGCGCGCGCCGAAGGCCTGCACACCTGCCCCCAGGCGGCGTGGAACGGCTATGCGCGCATCGTGCTGCCGCACATCGGCGCGGGTCCCGACGAGATGCTGGTGTGCGGCATGTCGCTGGGCTGGGCGGACAAGTCGGCGCGCGTGAATGAGTTCACCACGCCGCGCGAGCCGGTGGAGAAGTTCACCCACTGGCTGGAGTGACCGGGAGATAAAAAGAGGGCGCGGCATCGGTGCCTCGATGCCGCGCCCTGGCGTCAAGAACCGTCCCGCCGGACGGTTCGCCGGCGGCCGCTGTCCGGACGGCCGCCAGATGCCGCGAGCGCCTTCAGGACCCGTCGAATCGCACGTCCGGGTTCCGGCTCTCGAAATCCTTCACCTGCTTCTCCGCGTCTTCCCTGGCGATGCCGTGCCGCTCCTGGATGCGCCCGAGCAGCTGGTCGCGGCGGCCGGCGATCACGTCCAGGTCGTCGTCGGTCAGGTGGCCCCAGCGTTCCTTGAGGCGGCCCTTCAACTGCTTCCATTGGCCGCGCAGCCGGTCGTTGTTCATCGCGTCGTTGCAGGTGTGTTGGACGCACTGTAGGCAGCGCCGGGCGCCGCGTCGGTAGGAAGGCGCCTCGCCGCGCAGGTCGGCGCGCGCCTACAGCAGAGCCAGGCCCCCCTTGCGTTGGTATGCTCACATGCTCGGCCGCGCAAGGCGACCGTCCCGAGGAGACATGAAAAAAGCACTCATCGCGGCAGGCCTGGCCCTGCTGCTGCCCCACGCCGTGTTGGCGGCCGAGCTCGACGGCCGCCAACTCGCCCCCGCCTGGGGCCTGCCGTTCGCCGGCATCCTGTTGAGCATCGCACTCGCGCCCTTGCTGGCGCCATCGTTCTGGCACCACCACTACGGCAAGGTGGCCGCCGCCTGGGCGCTGGCGTTCCTGCTGCCTTTCGCGGCGATGTTCGGGCCCGGCGCGGCCGGCTCGGCCTTCGTGCACGCGCTGGTGGGCGAGTACGTCCCGTTCGTCATCCTGCTCACGGCGCTGTACACGGTGGCCGGCGGCATCTACATCCGCGGCAACCTGCACGGCAGCCCGAAGCTGAACACCGCGGTGCTGGCCATCGGCGCGGTGCTGGCCAGCTTCATGGGCACGACAGGCGCGTCCATGCTGCTCGTGCGCCCGCTCATCCGCGCGAACGACAACCGCCGGCACAAGGCGCACGTGTTCGTGTTCTTCATCTTCATCGTCTCCAACGCCGGCGGATCGCTCACGCCGCTGGGCGACCCGCCGCTGTTCCTGGGCTTCCTGCAGGGCGTGGACTTCTTCTGGACCGTGTTCCACATCTTCCCGGAGACGCTGTTCCTGGTGGGGTGCCTGCTGGCGGCGTTCTTCGTGCTGGACAGCTGGTACTACCACCGGCGCGAGGAAATCCAGCGGTTCGACCCCACGCCCGACACGCCGGCCATCGGCTTCGCTGGCGCGCGCAACTTCTGGCTGCTGGCGGCGGTGATCGTGCTGGTGCTGCTGTCCGGCTTCTGGAAGTCGGCCGCCGGCTTCGACGTCGCCGGCGTGCGCGTCGGCCTGCCCGGGCTGGTGCGGGACCTGGGGCTGATCGCCGTGACCATCGTCTCGCTGCGCATCACGCCCGCCGCGGTGCACGAGTCCAACCAGTTCTCCTGGGGGCCGATGCAGGAGGTCGCCAAGCTGTTCGCCGGCATCTTCCTCACGATCATCCCCGTCATCGCCATGCTCAAGGCCGGTACCGAAGGGCCGTTCGGCCCCATCGTGCGCGCTGTCACCCGGCCCGACGGCTCACCCGATCCCGCCATGTACTTCTGGGCTTCCGGCCTGCTCAGCTCCTTCCTCGACAACGCGCCGACGTACCTCGTGTTCTTCAACACGGCCGGCGGCGATGCGCAGACGCTGATGAACGCGCTGGCGCCCACGCTGGCCGCGATCTCGGCCGGCTCGGTGTTCATGGGCGCCAACAGCTACATCGGCAACGCGCCCAACCTGATGGTCAAGGCCATCGCCGAGGAGCGCGGGGTGAAGATGCCCGGCTTCTTCGGCTACATGGCGTGGTCCATCGCCTTCCTCATCCCGCTGTTCGCCGTGATGACCTTCCTCTGGTTCCGCTGAATTCCATGACCAAGCCCGCCATCCTCGTCGCCCGTTCCATCTTTCCCGAGGTGCTGCAGAAGCTGCGCCGGCACTTCGAGGTCGAGTCCAACGACGGCGACCAGCCGCTGTCGCGCGAGCAGCTGATCTCGAAGCTGCAGGGCAAGGCGGGCGCGTTCACCACCGGTGGCGAGCGCATCGACGCCGGCCTGCTCAAGGCCTGCCCGCAGCTGCGCATCTGCGCCAACATGGCCGTGGGCTTCAACAACTTCGACCTGCCCGCGATGACGGCGGCCAAGGTGCTGGGCACCAACACGCCCGACGTGCTGACCGAGACCACGGCCGATTTCGGCTTCGCGCTGCTGATGGCCACGGCGCGCCGCATGACCGAGAGCGAGCATTTCCTGCGCGCGGGCCAGTGGAAGAAGTGGGCCTACGACATGTTCGCCGGCGCCGAGGTGCACGGCAGCACGCTGGGCATCCTGGGCATGGGCCGCATCGGGCAGGGCATCGCGCGCCGCGGCGCGCATGGCTTCGGCATGAAGGTGATCTACCACAACCGCTCGCGCCTGGCGCCCCAGCTCGAGAAGGAATGCGGCGCCACCTACGTCGGCAAGGAGCAGCTGCTGCGCGAAGCCGATCACCTGGTGCTGGTGCTGCCGTACTCGAAGGAGTCGCACCACGCCATCGGCGCGGCGGAACTGGCGCAGATGAAGCCCACGGCCACGCTCGTGAACATCGCGCGCGGCGGCATCGTGGACGATGCCGCGCTGGCGAAGGCGCTGCGCGAGAAGCGCATCGCGGCCGCGGGCCTGGACGTCTTCGAGGGCGAACCGCAGGTGCATCCCGACCTGCTCACCGTGCCCAACGTCGTGCTCACGCCGCACATCGCCAGCGCCACCATCAAGACGCGCCTGGCCATGGCCAACCTGGCCGCCGACAACCTGGTCGCCTTCCTCACGCAGGGCAGGCCGCTGACGCCGCTCAACCCGGAGGCGCTGGGCTGAGGGAGGCCGCCATGGGCGGCCTGAGTCGAGAGCTGGCCTGGCTGATCACGGGCCAGGTGTTCCTGCATGCCAGCATGGCCGGCATGCGGATGGCGGCGCCGCTGATGGCGCTGCGCGCGCACTACAGCGAAGCCGCGGTGGGCGTTCTGCTGGCGCTGTTCGCGCTGACGCAAGTGTTCCTCGCGCTGCCTGCCGGCCGGTATGCCGATCGCCACGGCCTGCGCCGGCCGTTCGGGCTGGCGGTCATCGCGGCGTCCATCGGCGGCGGCATCGCGGTGGCTTTCCCCATCTTCCCGGTGCTGTGCCTGTCGGCGCTGCTCACGGGCGGCGCCACCGGCACGGCGGCCATCGCGCTGCAGCGCCACGTGGGCCGCGCGGCGGTGGGACCGACGCAGCTGAAGCAGGTGTTCTCCTGGCTCGCCATCGGGCCGGCGGCATCGAACTTCCTCGGGCCCTTCGCGTGCGGCCTGGCCATCGATGCGGCGGGTTTCCAGCTGGCATTCCTGATCGTCGCCGTGCTGCCGCTGATCGCGTGGTTCTGGGTGCGCGGCGCGAACGAGCTGCCGCCGGTGCCTCCGCCGCCCGGCAACCACCGCCAGACCGCGTGGGACCTGCTGCGCGAGCCCATGTTCCGCCGCCTGCTGCTCGTGAACTGGCTGCTGTCGTCCTGCTGGGACGTGCACACCTTCGTCGTTCCGGTGCTGGGGCACGAGCGCGGCCTGTCGGCCTCGGTCATCGGCACCATCCTCGGCGCCTTCGCGGTCGCGGCCGCCGCCGTCCGCGTCCTGCTGCCCACGGTGGCGGCCAGCCTGCGCGAATGGGCGGTGGTCACCTCCGCGATGGTCGCCACGGCGGTGCTGTTCTTCGTCTACCCGTTCCTGCGCGCGCCGCTGGCGATGGGCACCTGCTCGGTGCTGCTCGGCTTCGCGCTCGGCACGGTGCAGCCGATGATCATGAGCACGCTGCACCAGATCACGCCGGAACACCGGCATGGCCAGGCCGTGGGCCTGCGGCTGATGGCGATCAACGCGTCGAGCGTGAGCATGCCGCTGCTGTTCGGCGCGGCCGGCGCCGTCGTCGGCATCTCGTCGGTGTTCTGGGCGGTAGCCGCGCTGGTGGGCGCGGGCACGAGGGTGGCCATCGGGCTGCGCGACGCGCAGCCGGCTCACAACTTGTAGAAGCCGCGGATGTGGTCCCAGGCGGCCTGGGGCTCGTCCGCGTAGCGGAAGAGCTGCAGGTCCGCCGGCGAGATCACGCCTTCGTCCACCAGCACGTCGAAGTCGATCAGGCGCTTCCAGTAATCGCTGCCAAACAGCACGATCGGCACCTGCCTGGCCTTGCGCGTCTGCACGAGCGTGATGACCTCGAACAGCTCGTCCAGCGTGCCGAAGCCGCCGGGGAAGGCGACCAGCGCCTTCGCGCGCATCATGAAGTGCATCTTGCGCAGCGCGAAGTAGTGGAACTTGAACGACAGCGCCGGCGTGACGTACGGGTTGGCCGCTTCCTCCATCGGCAGCGCGATGGAAAGCCCCACGCTGATGCCGTCGCCTTCGTAGGCGCCGCGGTTGGCCGCCTGCATGATGCCGGGGCCGCCGCCGGTGCAGATGAACAGCATGTCGCGCGGCTCCTTGCCGGCGCTGTACTCGGCCACCAGCCGGCCGAAGGCGCGCGCCTTCTCGTAGTAGTGCGCGTTGCGCGCCAGCGCCTTGGCGCGGCGCAGCACCTCGGGGTCGCCGCCGGCCTCGGCCGCCGTGACCAGCGCGGTCGCCTCGTCCTGGCTGCGGAAGCGCGCGCTTCCGAAGACGACGATGGTGTTCTCGATGCCGTGCGCCTGCTGCTCCAGGTCGGGCTTGAGCAGCTCCAGCTGGAAGCGGATGCCGCGCGTCTCGCGGCGCAGCAGGAACTCGGGGTCGGCGAAGGCCAGCCGGCTGGCGTCCTGGTCCAGCGGCAGGCCGGCGTCGGAATGCGCCTTGATGGTGGCCCAGGCGTCGGCCAGGCGGTTGTCGTGCAGGTTGCGGGTGGATGCCATGCGGGCATTGTGGCGGGAAAGCCGCGCGCTTTGGGCCGGCGCGGCGTTATCCTCCGCGCCCAGAAAAGACGAGGAGGGAACGATCGTGGAGGAGCCACTGTTCCATGTCTTGCTGCAAGGGCAGCAGGTGGGCCCGTACGACCGGCGCACCATCGTCGGCATGCGGATCAAGAAAGCGCTGACCAGCGAGCACGAGCTGGTGGGCACCGACGGCAGCCGGCTCACCGTGGCCGACCTGATCCGGCGCGCGCCGGCCGAGCCTTTCAGCCCGCAGCGCACCAGCGCGCATTCCATCGTGCAGGCCACTTACCCCGGCAGCCTGGCCGGCGTGCATGGCGCCGGCATGCCCATCCCGGCCTTCCGCGGCGAAGTGGAGATTCGCGTCCAGCCCGACGTGCTGCGCATCGCGGGCCGGCACCGGGAGGGCCTGGGCTGGAAGGACAGCCGGGTGAAGCTTCCGGTGCAGGACATCGCCGAGACGAAGGTGCAAGGCAGCGAAGTGGAACTTGGCGTGCGCCATGAAGGGCGGCCGGCGCTGCAGCGTGTGCGGCTGGAGCTGTTCACGCCGC
Source organism: Ramlibacter humi (assembly GCF_004681975.1). GTDB lineage: Bacteria > Pseudomonadota > Gammaproteobacteria > Burkholderiales > Burkholderiaceae_C > Ramlibacter > Ramlibacter humi. The sequence continues at coordinate 1,241,103 of NZ_SMLK01000001.1, read as the reverse complement.
AGGCCGCCGGCGAACTCGTCGCCTGGTTGCCCAACGCGCGTGCGCCCCAGGCGGCAAGCACTTCGCGCGCGGTGGGCGCGCCGCCGATGATGTGGGCGTCGGTCGCCGGCGTCACGCTCGCCGTCTTCATCGTGATCGGCGTGATGCTGGCGCGGCGCGTCTATTGACCGGGCAGGGCGGCCACGATGAGGAACACCGGCACGATCACTTGCGCGATGCGCGGCAGCAGATCCATCAAACCGCCCTGGAATCCAGCCAGCGCAGCAGCGGCGCGCGCGCGGGCGTGAGCCCCTTGTACGCCAGCACGGCATCGGTCATCGAGGCCAGTGATTCACGCAACCGCGGAGCGAGGCCGAGCGTGCGCGCGGCTTCCACCAGCGGCTGCAGCATCACGCGGATGGTGAACACCGCCTGCCGCGTGCCGCGCCCCACCGGGAAGAAGGTCTGCCGCTCCACGCGTAGCCAGCAGCCGGCCGCGAACGCAGCCGCATCGGCGGCATCGGGCCACGGCGCGCGCGGCTGGCGGCGCGGATGCTGGTCGTGGCGCGGCGAGGGGCTGATCGTCCACACGTGACGCTCCCAGCGCTCGCCGCCGGTCGCCAGCTGCACCAAGTGGGAGCCCGCCGCCAGCAGCGTGGCGGCGTCGGCCACGGGCGCGTGCACGGCGCTGAAGTCCAGGCCGAGCTTGTCTTCCGGCGCCCAATGCGAAGGCACGCAGACGCAAAGCCACGGCAGGGTGCCGGTGACCCCATCGAGCACGGCGAAGTCTTCCTCGAACGCCAGCTCGGGCGGAGCGGCTGGGTCGATTCGCAGACCTTGCTCAGACACCTGTCGTGCGATGGCTTCCAGCGCCGGTCCTGGATCGAAGCCCGGCATCGCATGGCGCGACGCACCCGCCTCGAACACGCGCCGCTTCTCCTCATGCAGCGCGCTGCCCGGCCGCAGCGCCGTCAATTGCGGCTCGCCCGCGGCCAGCTTCCGCAAGCCCGGCTGCATGCGGAACGGCGAAGCGACCAGCTGCGGATCGAGGACGGTGGTGGGCATGGGCATCAAAAAAGGCTCCCGTCGGGAGCCTTCGCTGGAGGGGAGGGACGGGCCTCAGACGCGCCGGCGGTACTCGCCGGTGCGGGTGTCGATCTCGACCTTGTCGCCCTGGGCCACGAAGATCGGCACGCCGATCTCGAAGCCGGTGGCGATCTTGGCCGGCTTGAGCACCTTGCCGGACGTGTCGCCCTTGACGGCGGGCTCGGTCCAGGTGATCTCGCGCTCGACGCTGGTGGGCAGTTCCACCGAGATCGCCTTGCCTTCGTAGAACACCACCTCGGCGGGCATGCCTTCCTCGAGGTAGTTCAGGGCGTCGCCCATGTTCTCGTTCTCGACTTCGTACTGGTTGTACTCGCCGTCCATCCAGACGTACATCGGGTCGGCGAAGTAGGAGTACGTGCAGTCCTTCTTGTCCAGCACGATCTGGTCCATCTTGTCGTCGGCCTTGAAGACGACTTCGGTGCCCTGGTTGGACAGCAGGCTCTTGAGCTTCATGCGCACGGTGGCGGCGTTGCGGCCGCCGCGGGCGTATTCGGTCTTGAGCACGACCCAGGGGGCGCTGGAATGCATGATCACGTTGCCGGCGCGGATTTCTTGAGCGATTTTCATGGACTGTGAGAGGCTGAGGTAGGCCGCGGGGCCGGCGCTCGCGAGCGTGCGGTAGGCGGCGGGGGCGCGCAAGCCGACAGTGGCTGCGTGCGCAAAGCCTCCTATTTTAGCCGTTTCCCGGCACCCGTCCCTGTCTTAAGCGCCTCTTAAGCGCCTCCAGCCCATCCTCGGGAGATGCGAATTTCCCGTCCGGCGTTGCACACCGAAACATTGGTGCTGCTCGCGGCGCTGTGGCTGCTGGCGGCCTGCAATGCTCCTTTCTGGCACTCGATCCTGGCCGGCCGTGACCCGCACGCGCCGGGCACCTGGGCGTTCATGGCCGCGCTGTTCACGGCCTTCGCCGCCGCCTACACGGGCTTTGCGCTCCTGCTGGCCACCCGCTGGACCGTCAGGCCGCTGCTGGCGATCCTGCTCGTCACCGGGGCCTGCGTGTCGTTCTACATGGAGCGCTACTCGGTTTATTTCGACCGGACCATGTTCGCCAACGTGATCGCCACCAACTGGGGCGAGGCGCGCGAGCTGCTCAGCATCGAATTCGTGCGCCACGTGCTGCTGCTGGGCGTCCTGCCCGCCGTGGCGCTCTGGTGGCCCCGGCTGCTCAGCCGGCGTCCCCTGCGTGCCGCGGCCGTCCGCACCGGCTGGATCACCGGCGCGGCCATCATGGTGGTCGCCAGCCTGCTGCCGGTGTTCGCCGACTTCGCTTCCGCGATGCGCAACCAGCGCGAAGTGCGGCACCTCCTCGCGCCGGGCAACGTGGTGGCCGCCTCGGCGTCGTACTACTTCGGCCGCGCATCCCGGCCCGCGGGCCCGCTGGCGGTCGTGGGGCAGGACGCGCGCACGGTTGCGACCCCGGACCGCCGTCCCACGCTGTTCGTGCTGGTGGTCGGCGAAACGGCACGCGCCCAGAACTTCTCGCTCAACGGGTACGACCGCCTCACCAACCCGGAGCTGGCCAAGCGCGACATCGTCAATTTCAGGAATGCCACCTCCTGCGGCACTTCGACCGAGGTCTCGCTGCCGTGCATGTTCTCGCCCTACGGACGCGAGAACTACGACGAGCGCGCCATCCTCTCGCACGAATCGGTGCTGCACGTGCTGCACCGCGCCGGCGTGCAGGTGCTGTGGCGCGACAACCAGTCGGGCTGCAAGGGCGTGTGTGCGGGCCTTCCGGCCGAGCAGATGGACCATGCGGCCGTGGAGGGGCTGTGCCCGGAGGGGCAGTGCTACGACGAGGTGCTGCTGCACGGACTGGACCGCGTGGTGCGCGACGCCCACGGCAACCTGCTGGTCGTGCTGCACCAGCTGGGCAGCCACGGGCCGGCGTACTACCGGCGGTATCCCGCGGCGTTCCGCCGCTTCGCGCCCGCGTGCGAGCAGGACGAGCTGCGCCGCTGCACGCCGGCGGAGATCGTCAACGCGTACGACAACTCGCTGCTGTACACCGATTATTTCCTTGCGCAGCTGATCGATTTCCTGAAGACGCAATCCGGCCGTTACGACACCGCCATGCTGTACATGTCGGACCACGGCGAATCGCTGGGCGAGTCGGGCCTGTACCTGCACGGCATGCCTTATCCCATCGCCCCCGACGTGCAGAAGCACGTGCCCATGGTCGCCTGGTTTTCGCCGGGCTTCGCGTCGGCTTCGCACCTGGACGTGGGCTGCCTGCGCAGCCGCGCGGCGCAACCGGTCTCGCACGACAACCTGTTCCACACGCTGCTGGGCGTGATGCAGGTGCAGGCCAGCGTCTACCAGCCGGACAAGGACATCCTGGTCCCGTGCCGGGCCGTCACGGCGCGAAACGCACAGTGACGAGCAGGCCGCCCGCGGCCGACTGTTCCAGCGCCACGCCGGCGCCATGGCGCTCCGCCACCGCCTTGACGATGGCCAGGCCCAGGCCGCTGCCGCCGCCCGCGGATTGGCCGGCGCCGCGGTAGAAGCGGTCGAACACCCGCTCGCGTTCTTCCGGCGGGATGCCCGGGCCGCTGTCGGCCACCTGCAGCAGGCAATGGCCGTCCCTGAGCAACGCGCACACGTCGACGCGCCCGCCGGCCGGCGTGTGGCGGAGGGCGTTGTCCACGAGGTTGTTCAGCAGCGTGGTGAGCTGCGACAGGTCGGCCAGGATGATGGGCTCGCCGGCCACTTCCGCGCCCAGGTCGATGCCGCGGGCCTCGGCGCGGGCGCTGAAATGCGCGACGCAGGTGCGCGCCAGCTCGCCCAGGGCCACCGGCCGCGGCTTCAGCTCCGCGCCTTCGGGCCCCAGCTTCGACAGCTGCAGCAACTGCTCCACCAGGTGCTGCGCGCGTTCCACGCCGGCGGCCAGCTCGGCCATCGCCTCGCGGCGCTGCGCTTCGTCGCCAGCGCGCTCCAGCAGCTGCAGTTGCAGGCGCAGCGCGGTCATGGGCGTGCGCAGTTCGTGCGCGGCATCGGCGACGAAGTGCCGCTGCACCGCCAGCGCGTCGCCCAGCCGCGCCATCAGGCCGTTCACGGCGCCGACCAGCGGATGCAGTTCCCTGGGGTGGTCTTCCAGCGCGATGGGGTGCATGGCCTCCGCGCTGCGCGCCGCCACGTCGTCCGCGGCGGTGGACAGCGGCGTCAGCCCGCGCCGCACCGCGATGGCCAGCAGCACGACGATCAGCGACAGCAGTCCCAAGGTGGGGCCGACGAGTGCGGAGATCGATTCGCGCGCCAGCAGCTCGCGCTCGCTGGCCAGCTGGGCCGACTGCACGATGCGGTCGTGCAGCACGATGGTGTACAGGTACCAGCGGTGCCCTTCGATGACCACCTGGCTGAGCCCGCTGCGCGAGCGGAATGGCAGGTGGACCGCCGCGTCGGAACTGTTCAGCAGCCGCCCGTTGAGGCTCCACACCGCGGTGACGAATTCGAACTTGCCGTATTCCTCGTAGATGCGCGGCAGCTGCTCGGCCAGCCGCGGTGGGTTGCCCCGCGTGCCGCCCTGGTGGTGAGCCAGGGCCAGCGCGACCTGCTTGAGGTTGTCGTCGAACACCTCGCCCATCTCGCTCTCCAGGATGTACCAGGAGCCCGCGAGGAGGACTGCCGCGCCCACGGCCAGCGCGCCCATGATCCAGGCCAGCAGGTTGCGGTGGATGGAGCGCATGCTCAAGGCGCGCTGACCTTGTAGCCCACGCCGCGCACATTGCGGATGGTGCTTGCGCCCAGCTTGCGGCGCAGGTGGTGCAGGTGCACTTCCACCGCGTTGCTGCCCACTTCCTCGCCCCAGCCGTACACCGCCTCTTCCAGCTGCTCGCGCGAGAGCACGGCGCCGGGCCGCTGCATCAGCGCTTCCAGCAACGCGAACTCACGCGGGGAGAGGCCGACCGGCTCGCCGGCCAGGCGCACCTCGCGCTTGACCGGATCCAGCTGCAGGCTGCCGCACGAAAGTTCGGGCGTGGCGGTGCCCGCGCTCCGGCGCAGCAGCGCGCGCACGCGGGCGATCAGCTCGTCCAGGTCGAAAGGCTTGAGGACGTAGTCGTCGGCGCCCGCGTTGAGGCCCGCGATGCGGTCGGGCACGCCGTCGCGCGCGGTGACCACGAGGACGGGCAGCCGCAGCCCCCTGGCGCGCAGGTCGCGCAGCACCTGCATGCCGTCCTTGCCGGGCAGGCCGAGGTCCAGCACGGCGGCGTCGTACACGCCGTTGCCCAGCGCCAGCTCGGCGGCGCGGCCGTCCTGTACCCAGTCGACCGCGAAGCCCGCGCCGGCCAGCCCCTGCTGCACGGCGCGGCCGATCATGGCGTCGTCTTCAGCGAGCAGCAGTCTCATCGCGGTGCAGGGCCGGCAGCACGAAGCTGCACAGCCAGGCCCAGGTCCAGCAGAGCCAGGCGGTCCACAAGGTGTGGCTGGCGAAGTGAGCGCCGCGCAGTTGCTGCGCCACGCCCATGGCCGCGCCCGCCACCAGCGCGCCGGCGAGCCACGCGCGAGCCACGCGTGGCTGGTGTTCGCGGAAGGCGAAATAGCCGGCCAGCCAGGCGAAGCCCGCGGAGGCGTGGCCGCCGGGGAAACACTGGCCGGAGCCGCCATCGGACAGGCCCCAGGCCCAGTGCGAGACAAGGCGCGCCTTGCCGCCGAACTCGCGCAAATCCCACGGACAGCTGGTGAGGCTGTGATGCTTGAGGACCGAGATCAGCAGCATGCCGGTGAGCGCCGTGGCCAGCAGCCAGCCGATGCGCGCGCGCGGCAGCCGGCGCAGGACGCCGGTGGGCCGCCACAGCGCGCTCACCGGCCACAGCACCATCAGCCACACCGCGGTGCGGGCCCCCTCGTGCAGCACCTTCGACCACAGCCAGTTGTCGCGCAGCGGGAAGCCGCCCGCGTGGCTGGCCCACTGGGCCGCCGGCAGGTCCAGGCCGGAAGCGTCCCATCCCAGCACCAGCACAAGCGCGGCGACGGTGGGAACGAGCAGGGGAGGGAGGGTCTGGCGAAGCATGGAAAGGAGGAGGGAGCGCCGTCATCCACCGGCAGCGAAGCCCGTCAATTGGCTGGCGAGGTCCGGCATGGCCTGGGCCCGGTCGCGTGCCCCGGTGACGCATTGTCGCCAAGCGTCGAAATCCGCCCGGGGCAGCGCATGGTGCGGCTGGTTCCAGGCATGGTGGAACTCGCGCAGGCCGGCGGGGGCCTGCAGCCAGTCGAGGAAGGCATCGAGCTTCGCCAGGTGGACGCCATCCGCCTGCGGATACGGGTTCCACACGAACGGCCGCCCAGCCCACAACGCGCGCACGAAGGAGTCTTCGCCGCGCACGAAGTTGGCGTCGCAGGCCCACAGCAGGTGGTCGTACCCGGGCTGCGGCATCAGCGGCAGCCAGTCGATCGCGAGGCGCGAGGCCGCGGGCAGCGAGGGCAAGGCCGCGCGGACGGCCTGTGCCGCGCGGCCGGCGGTGACCAGCAGGCGAACCGGCTCCGCGGCCGAAGCCAGTTGCGCCAGCCATGCGGGCAGCCCGGGCGGTTCGTAGCAGAACAGGCTGATGAGGCGTTCACCTTGCCAGTCCACCCCATGGGCACGCAACCAGCTGGCGCGGTCGAACGCAGCCTGACGCGCGGCGAGGTCCGGTTCGCGCAGCAGCCCGCCGGTGGCGGCGGTGAAGCCGGGATAGAAGAAGCGCTTGGCCAGCCCGAGGGCGGGGCCGGCCATCACGGGCGAGGGCAGGCCGTGGCAGCGGTCCACCCACGGTTCCGCGGACAGGTATTCGAGATTGATCCACGCGGGCTGGTGGCCGGTTGCGCGGGTGCGCGCCGCGATGGCGGCCTGCACCGGCTCGTCGAGCTCGCAGCCGAAGGCTTCGATCACCGCGTCGCCGGGCAGGGCATCGCGCGCCTGGGCCCATGCGTGCACCGCCACCTGCGGGTGCCCCTGCGGCGCCATCCAGGCCAGCGCCGACGCGTCGTCCACGTACAGCCGCACCTGGTGACCCAGCGTGCCCAGCTGGGACGCCAGCCGCCAGCACACGCCGATGTCGCCGTGGTTGTCGATGACCTTGCAGAAGATGTCCCAGCGCATGCTGCCGGGATAATACGGGTCGATGTCCGCCGCGCATTCCGAACAACTGCTGGCCGAGGTGGCCGCGCTGCCGCAGCTGCCCGGTGTCTACCGCTACTTCGACGCCGAAGGGGGCGTGCTGTACGTGGGCAAGGCGCGCAACCTGAAGAAGCGCGTCTCCAGCTACTTCCAGAAGAACCACGGCGGCACGCGCATCGGGCACATGATCTCGAAGATCGCCCGCATGGAGACCACGGTGGTGCGCTCCGAGGCCGAGGCGCTGCTGCTCGAGAACAACCTCATCAAGGCGCTCGACCCGAAGTACAACATCCTCTTCCGGGACGACAAGAGCTACCCCTACCTGAAGATCCACGGCGCGCCCGACAAGGTGGGCTTCGACGACGCGGCCGCGCACGGCCCGCACAGCGCGGCCGACTTCCCCCGCGTCGCCTACTACCGCGGCGCGGTGGACCGCAAGCACCGCTACTTCGGCCCTTACCCCAGCGCCTGGGCGGTGAAGGAATCCATCCAGCTGCTGCAGAAGGTGTTCCGCCTTCGCACCTGCGAGGACACCGTTTTCGCCAACCGCACGCGGCCCTGCCTGCTGTACCAGATCAAGCGCTGCTCGGGCCCTTGCGTGAACCTGGTCGCACCCAAGGACTACCAGCAGGACGTGCGCAACGCCGAGGCTTTCCTGCGCGGCGACACGCAAACCGTGCTGGCGCAGCTGGAAAAACGCATGACCACGCATGCGGAGCGGCTGGAATTCGAGCAGGCCGCCGAATTGCGCAACCAGATGTCGGCACTGTCTAAAGTGCTGCACCAGCAGTCGGTGGACACCGGCTCCGACAAGGACGCCGACGTGCTGGCGGTGAAGGTCCAGGGCGGCAAGGCGTGCGTGAACCTGGCCATGGTGCGCGGCGGCCGCCACCTGGGCGACCGGCCTTACTTCCCGTCGCACATCGAAGACGCCACGGTGGTGCAGGATTTCGACGACGCGCAGGACGCGGCGCCATCGCAGCCGGTCGAGGTGCAGATTCTGGAGGCGTTCATCGCGCAGCACTACATCGGCGTGCCGGTGCCGCCCACGCTGATCACCAGCGTGCAGGTGTCGCGCGAGCTGATCGACGCGCTGTCCGACCAGAGCGGCGTGCGTATCACCGCCGTGCACCAGCCGCGCGAGCAGCGCCGGCTGTGGCTGGAGATGGCGCAGAAGAACGCCGACCTGCAGCTGGCGCGCCTGCTGGCGGAGGAAGGCTCGCAACAGTCGCGCACGCGCGCGCTGGTCGATTCGCTGCACCTGGAACCCGACGAGCTGGAGGGCTTCCGCGTCGAGTGCTTCGACATCTCGCACACGGCGGGCGAGGCGACGCAGGCCTCGTGCGTCGTGTACCACCACCACAAGATGCAGAACGGCGAGTACCGCCGCTACAACATCGACGGCATCACGCCCGGCGACGACTACGCCGCGATGCGGCAGGTGCTCACGCGCCGCTATTCGCGGCTGGCCGAAGTGGGGCGCGATTCGCCCGAAGCCTCGCCGCCGGATGGCGAAGCGGAAGTCCCGGCCGCGGCCGAGCCTGACACCGGAGCGGAAGCCGCGCCGAAGAAAAAGGCTTCCACGCGCGGCGGCGCGACGCGCCTGCCCGACCTGGTGCTGGTGGATGGCGGCCGCGGCCAGGTGAGCATGGCGCGCGAGGTGTTCGCCGAGCTGGGGCTGGACCTGTCGGTGATCGTCGGCGTGGAAAAAGGCGAGGGCCGCCGCGTCGGCCTGGAAGAACTGGTGTTCGCCGACGGCCGCGAGAAGGTGTACCTGGGCAAGGACTCCGCCGCGCTGATGCTGGTGGCGCAGATCCGCGACGAGGCGCACCGCTTCGCCATCACCGGCATGCGGGCGCGGCGCGCGAAGGTGCGCGTGGGCGGCAGCAAGCTGGAAGAGATCCCGGGCGTGGGCGCGAAGAAGCGCGCGCGCCTGCTGCAGCGCTTCGGCGGCATCCGCGGCGTGGCTTCCGCGGGCGTGGACGACATCGCTTCGGTCGAGGGCATCGGCCGTGAATTGGCAGAGGAGATTTACCGTGCGCTTCACTAGATGGTTCACCGCCGGCTGGGCGGCCTTGCTGGCGGCTTGCGGCTCGCAGGGGCCCGCGCCTTCCCCGGCGGTGGTGTCACCCGGCGCGCAGCAGGCCACCGTGGCGGCCGCGCATCCCACCGGGCCGTCTCGCAGCTGGGACGACTACAAGATGCGCGCCGCGCGCCGCATCCACGAGACCAGCCCTGCCGAGACCTTCGCCGGGCCCTTGCCCGATCCGCTGCGGTCCATCCCCGTGCTGCAGGTGCAGTTGAATCACGATGGCTCGGTGCGGCACATCAACGTGCTGCGCATGCCGCGCCAGTCGCCCGAGACGGTGGAGATGGCCATGCGCGCCATCCGCCGCGCCGCGCCGTTCGAACCGGTGGGCCACCTGCCGCAGCCCTGGCAGTTCAACGAGACCTTCCTCTACAACGACGACCTCAAGTTCCAGCTCCGCACGCTGGCCGAAGCGCCTTGACGCCGCGGCGGCCCATGGCGTCACGGGCGCCATGACAGAATCGCGCCCATGTTCTTCACCGTCCCCACGATCCTGACCTGGACGCGCATCGTCGCGATCCCCCTGATCGTCGGCGTGTTCTACCTGGGATTGCCGCACCCGGTGCAGAACCTGGTGGCCACGGTGATGTTCATCGTGTTCGCGCTCACCGACTGGCTGGACGGCTTCCTGGCGCGCCAGCTGAAGCAGACGTCCGCGTTCGGCGCGTTCCTGGATCCGGTGGCCGACAAGTTCCTGGTCTGCGCCTCGCTGCTGGTGCTGGTGCACCTGGGGCGGGCCGACGTGTTCGTGGCGCTGATCATCATCGGCCGCGAGATCGCAATCTCGGCGCTGCGCGAGTGGATGGCGCAGATCGGCGCTTCGCGCAGCGTGGCGGTGCACATGCTGGGCAAGGTGAAGACCACGGTGCAGATGGTCGCCATCCCCTTCCTGCTGTTCGACGGCCCGCTGTTCGGCACCATCGACACCGGCTACTGGGGTCACATCCTGATCTGGGTCGCGGCCATCCTGACCGTGTGGTCCATGGTCTATTACCTGCGCAAGGCCCTGCCCGAGATCCGCCAGCGGGTGAAGTAAGGATTCCCGTGAGCGACAACGGCCGGCAGGCCCTGCTGGTGCGGGCGATGCCCGCGGTCTTCGTCCTGATCTGGAGCACCGGCTTCATCGTCGCGCGCTACGGCATGCCGCACTCGCCGCCGATGAAGTTCCTGGCGATGCGCTACGCGCTGTCCGTGGCCTGCTTCCTCGCCTGGGCTGCGGCGGCCCGCGCCGCCTGGCCGCGCAGCCGCGCGCAGTGGGGCCACTTGGCGGTGACCGGCGTGCTGATGCACGCGGGCTACCTGGGCGGCGTGTGGGCCGCAGTGAAGGATGGCATGGGCGCCGGCCTCACGGCGCTGCTGGTCGGCCTGCAGCCGGTGCTGACGGCGTTCTGGGTTTCGGGCCGCGGTGGCGAGGTGGGGAAGCGCCAATGGGCCGGGCTGTCGCTGGGACTGGCCGGGCTGGTGCTGGTGGTCTGGCAGAAGCTCGGGATGGGCGAAGTGCATGCGCGCAACCTGATGTTCGCGCTGGTCGCGCTGCTGGCCATCACGGCGGGCACGCTGTACCAGAAGCGTTTCGTCCAGCCGTGCGACGTGCGTACCGCCAACCTGGTGCAGCTGTCGGCGGCGCTGCTCGTCACGCTGCCGGTCGCGCTGCTGGAACCGGAGGCGATGCACTGGGTGACGGAAGCGGGCGTCAACACCGAGCTGATCGGCGCCATGGCCTGGTCGGTGCTGGGCCTCACGCTGGGCGGCAGCTCGCTGCTGTACCTGCTGATCCAGCGCGGCGCGGCCACCACCGTCACCAGCCTCATGTACCTGGTGCCGCCCAGCACGGCGCTGATGGCCTGGGCGCTGTTCGGCGAGCCGATCACCGCGGCCATCGTCGCGGGCGTGGCGCTCACCGCGATCGGCGTCAGCCTGGTGGTGCGGGCGCCGGTGCCGGTGCCGATCCCCGCGCGCCGGTAGAGAATCCGCGCATGCTGGAAGGCTTCGAATCGCGGGAGTTGCAGCGGGACGGCGTGCCGCTGAGGGTGCGCCGCGGCGGCGAAGGTCCGCCGCTGTTGCTGCTGCACGGCCATCCGCAGACTTCGTGCATGTGGCACCGCGTCGCGCCTGACCTGGCGAAGTATTTCGAACTGGTGCTGGTGGACCTGCGCGGCTATGGCGATTCGGGCCGGCCGGCGGCGGGCGAGGGCAGCGCCGCGTACTCGAAGCGCGAGATGGCGCTGGACGCGCTGCACGTCATGCGATCGCTGGGGCACCAGCGGTTCGGCGTGCTGGCCCATGACCGCGGCGCGCGCGTGGCGCATCGCCTGGCGGCGGACCATCCACAGGCGGTCAGCCGCATGCTGCTGCTGGACATCGCGCCCACGCTGGCGATGTATGAGCAAACCTCGCGCGACTTCGCGCTGGCGTACTGGCACTGGTTCTTCCTGGTGCAGCCGCCCCCGCTGCCGGAAGCGCTGATCGAATCCGATCCCTCGCGCTACGTGCGCAGCGTGATGGGCGCGCGGCACGCCGGGCTGGCCGCGTTCGCGCCCGAAGCGCTGGCGGAGTACCAACGCTGCGCGGCCATTCCCGGGACAGCCGCTTCCATCTGCGGCGACTACCGCGCGTCCGCCGGCATCGACCTGGCGCACGACCGCGATGACGTCGCGGCGGGCCGCAGGCTGGACATGCCCTTGCGCGTGCTGTGGGGACAGCACGGTGCGGTGGGCCGCAACTTCGACGTGCTGGCGTTGTGGCGCGAGCGCGCATCGCAGGTCGAGGGGCAGGCGCTGCCCTGCGGCCACTACATCGCGGAGGAGGCGCCGCAGGCGCTGCTGCGCGAAGCTTTGGAATTCTTCAGGAGAACGTGATGAGCAAGAAAAGAATCGCGGTCATCGCCGGCGACGGCATCGGCAAGGAAGTGATGCCCGAGGGCGTGCGCGTGATGGAAGCCGCCGCCACGAAGTTCGGCATCGACCTGCACTTCGACCGCTTCGATTTCAGCAGCTGGGACTACTGCGAGAAGCACGGCAAGTACCTGCCCGACGACTGGAAGGACCAGATCGGCGGCCACGACGCCATCTTCTACGGCGCGGTGGGCTGGCCCGCGAAGATCCCCGACCACGTGTCGCTGTGGCAGTCGCTGCTGCTGTTCCGCCGCGAGTTCGACCAGTACGTCAACCTGCGCCCGGCGCGCCTGATGCCCGGCATCGTGGCGCCGGTGGTGCGCAAGGACGGCAGCAAGCGCGAGCCCGGCGAGATCGACATGTACATCGTGCGCGAGAACACCGAAGGCGAGTACTCGGCCATCGGCGGGCGCATGTACCCGGGCACGGACCGCGAGATCGTCATGCAGGAGACAGTGATGTCGCGCGTGGGCGTTGACCGCGTGCTGAAGTTCGCGTTCGACCTGGCTCAATCGCGGCCGAAAAAGCACCTGACCAGCGCGACGAAGTCGAACGGCATCGCCATCACCATGCCGTACTGGGACGAGCGCGTGGCCGAGATGGCCAGGGCGTACCCGGGCGTGAAGGTGGACAAGTTCCACATCGACATCCTCACCGCGCACTTCGTGCAGCGTCCCGACTTCTTCGACGTGGTGGTGGCCAGCAACCTGTTCGGCGACATCCTGTCCGACCTGGGGCCGGCGTGCACCGGCACCATCGGCATCGCGCCCAGCGCCAACCTGAACCCGGACCGCAAGTTCCCTTCGCTGTTCGAACCCGTGCACGGCTCCGCGCCGGACATCGCGGGGAAGAACATCGCCAACCCGATCGGCCAAATCTGGTGCGGCGCGATGATGCTGGAGTTCCTGGGGCACAAGGACGCGCACGACGCGGTGCTGCGCGCGATCGAGAAGGTGCTGGAGCCCGGATCGGGCGCGCCGCGCACGCCGGACATCGGCGGCACCGCATCGACCGGCGACCTGGGCAAGGCCATCGCCGCTGCCCTGTGAGAGCCACGCCGCGGCGCGTGTCGTGACAAAGTTGCGCGGCGCCGCATGCGTGGCGGGCGGCAACCGGTGGAGCCGCACCTAGAATGCGCGGCCACGCCCGTGGCGCCTGTTGTAAACCTGCGAGCCTTATTGACACGCCCCGGGGGGGTGGCTCTAATCCTCGCAGTGGCCCGCGGCCGCGCAAGCAAGTCTCCCTTCCCCTGGCATCCGGCACCGCCCGAAGGCGTGCGCCAAGGGGCGGGAGACAAAAATTTTTAAAGAGAAGACGTCCTGTCCAACTCCATCTCTCTTCGAGGGGCACCTGTGAACAAAACCGAACTGATCGAGCACATCGCGAAGCACGCCGACATCTCCAAGGCGGCCGCCACGCGTGCGCTGGAATCGATGATCGGCGCCGTGAAGACGACGCTGAAGAAAGGCGGCTCCGTGTCGCTGGTGGGCTTCGGCACCTTCGCCGTGGGCAAGCGCGCCGCCCGCAGCGGCCGCAATCCCCGCACCGGCGCACAGATTAAAATCAAGGCTGCCAAGGTGCCCAAGTTCCGTCCCGGCAAGGCGCTGAAGGATGCGCTGAACTGAAGTCGGTTAGCCCGGTGGGGTGCTTAGCTCAGCTGGTAGAGCGGCGCCCTTACAAGGCGTAGGTCGGCGGTTCGATCCCGTCAGCACCCACCACCCAAGCGAAGGCGAACGGCAAGTTCGCCTTTGTTTTTTTCCGGGGCCATGTTCCGCCCCCTTTCACTAGAGTCGCGCATGTTCGATTTCGTCCGCAAGCACAACAAGGTCATGCAGCTGCTGCTGTTCGTGCTGATCGTGCCTTCCTTCATCGCGCTCGGCGTGAGTGGCTATGACCGCATGCAGGAGAAGGGCCCGACCGTGGCCAAGGTGGACGGCCACGCCATCTCGCAGTCGCAGTGGGACAACGAGCACAAGACCGAGGTGGACCGCCTGCGCCAGCAGATGCCCAACATCGATCCCAAGCTGCTCGATTCGCCGCAGGCGCGCTACGGCACGCTGGAGCGCATGGTGCGCGACCGCGTGCTGGCCGCCGCCGCCGCCAAGGAACGCCTGACGGCTTCCGACCAGCGGCTGGCGCGTGAACTGCAGGGCAACGAGGTCATCGCCTCGCTGCGCGGTCCGGACGGCAAGCTGGACATGGCTGCCTACAAGGAAATCCTGGGCCGCCAGGGCCTGACGCCCCAGACCTTCGAAGAGCAGATGCGCAGCGAGATCGCGCAGCGCCAGGTGCTGGCCGGCGTCACCAACACGGCGCTGGCCGGGCCGGCGCAGGCCGGCGTGGCGCTGGACGCCTTCTTCGGCAAGCGCCAGATCCAGGTGGCCCGCTTCAGCCCCGCCGACTACGCGGCCAAGGTGAACCCCACGGCCGCCGAGCTCGAGGCCTACTACAAGGACCACCCGCAGCAGTTCCAGGCGCCCGAGCAGGCGAACGTCGAGTACGTGGTGCTGGACCTCGACTCGGTGAGGAAAAGCATCAACGTCAGCGAGCAGGACCTCAAGACCTACTACGAGCAGAACCGCGAGCAGCTGGCCCGCCAGGAAGAGCGCCGCGCCAGCCACATCCTGATCCCGGTCGCCAAGGGCGCTTCGCAGGCCGACAAGGACAAGGCCAAGGCGAAGGCGCAGGAACTGCTGGATGCCGCGCGCAAGGCGCCGGCTTCGTTCGCCGAACTGGCGAAGAAGAACTCCGGCGACAGCGTGTCGGCGGCCAACGGCGGCGACCTCGACTGGTCGGCGCGCGGCGGCTACGCCAGCAAGGCGCTGGAAGACGCCGTGTTCGGCCTGAAGAAGGGCGAGATGACGCTGGTCGAAACCGAGTTCGGCTGGCACGTGGTGAAACTGGACGACACGCGCGCGCCCAAGCAGCGCAGCTTCGAGGAGATGAAGCCCGAGCTGGAAGCGCAAGCTCGCAAGGAGCAGGCGCAGAAGAAGTACGCGGAGACCGCCGACGCCTTCAGCAACGCCGTGTACGAGGCGGCCGACGGCTTCAAGTCGGTGGCCGAGCGCTTCAAGCTGGACGTGAAGACCGCGCAGAACGTGCAGCGCACGCCGGCGCCCGGCGCCACCGGCCCGCTGGCCAACCCGAAGCTGCTGGGCGCGCTGTTCTCGCCCGACAGCATCGAGAAGAAGCGCAACACCGAAGCGGTGGAAACCGCGCCCAGCCAGCTGGTGTCGGCGCGCCTGGTGCAGTACAGCCCCGCGCGCACGCTGCCGCTGGCCGAAGTGCAGGACGCGGTGCGCAAGCGCGTGGTCGCGGACAAGTCGGCCGAGCTGGCGAAGAAGGACGGCGAGGAGAAGCTGGCCGCCTGGAAGGCCAACCCCGCTTCGGCCACGCTGCCGGAAAAGGTGGTGGTGTCGCGCGAGGACCCGGCCAAGCAGCCGCAGGAAGTGGTGGAGGCCGCGCTGCGCGCCGACACTTCCGCGCTGCCCGCTTTCGCCGGCGTGGACCTGGGTGCGCAAGGCTATGCCGTCGTGAAGGTGGACCAGGCCGTCGCGCGCCAGGCGCCCGCGCCGGCCGCCGCCAAGCAGGAGCAGGACCTGTACCGCCGCATGTGGACGGGCGCCGAAGCGCTGGCCTACTACAACGTGCTCAAGGACCGCTTCAAGGCGCAGATCCTGGTGCCGAAGCCGGCCGCCGCCGAAACGCCGGCCCGCTGAGCCCGGGCCGCCGCTGCGGCGCGGCTATAATCACGCGCTTCGACGGTGGCTGTAGCTCAGTTGGTAGAGTCCCAGGTTGTGATCCTGGTTGTCGTGGGTTCGAGTCCCATCAGCCACCCCAGTTTCTGACCCGCGCCCAGCGGGCGCGCCACAAGGCCCTGCGGTTCCGCGGGGCCTTTGCTTTTGCGGCGGCCATCCATGTCGCGACGTGTTCAAGCCGCCATGCGTTGCGCTTTCATCGCTTCGCGGACCACCAGCACGGGCACCGTCGCCAGCCGCAGGATCTGCTCGGCCCCGCTGCCCAGCACCAGGTGCTGGAGTCCACGCCGCGCATGCGTGCCGACCACCACCACGTCGGCGCCCCAGGCCGCCGCCTCGTCGGCGACGGCTTCGCCGAGGCGGCGGCCTTCGCGGTCCAGCAGGCGCGTGTCGTGCGGGATGCCCGCCGAAGCGCAGACCGCTGCGGCGTCATCGAGGATCAGCTGGCCGGCGATGCGCATCTCGCGCAGCATCGCGTGCGAATAGAGGAAGCCGGTCGCCCGCTCCATGCCATCGACGACGTGGACCACGCGCACGTGCGCGCCGCGGCCGCGGGCCAGCTCCAGCGCCGACACGAGCGCCTTGGTTGCGGGTGGCGAGCCGTCGCACGGCACCAGGATCCGACCGATCGAGTTCATGCGTTCTCCTCGCGCGGCGCGCCGTTCAATCGAGCACCAGCCACTTCAGGATGAGGTTCGCCACCACGGCGGCGAGCGCCACCGCGGCCATGAGCAGCAGCCAGGCCATCGTCAGTCCTTTCGCTGCTGTCCGCGCAGGACCAGCACGGGCGCGGACGCGAACCGCACGATCTGCTCGGCGCCGCTGCCCAGCAGCACGCGGCCCAGGCCGCGCCGCCCGTGGCTGCCCACGACGACGAGGTCGGCGGGCCAGGCGGCGGCCTCGCGCGCGACCACTTCGCCGAGCCGGCTGCCGGGCTCTTCGAGCAGGCGGGCGTCGCATTGCACGCCTTGCGCGGCGCATTCCGTGGCCCAGCGGTCCAGGAAGGCGCGCGCCTGCCGGCGGCTTTCTTCCACCACCTGCGCGGAGAACTCCCACGCGCTGGCGTACTCCAATTCGTCGAGCACGTGCGCCATGCGAACTTGGCCCCCGGACTCTTTCGCGAGGCCGATCGCCGCCATGAGCGCGTGCTTCGAGGACTCGCTGCCGTCCACCGGCACGAGGATGCATTGAAAGCCTGCCATACGGACCTCCTGTTTGCGTGCAGGCCCAGTCTGGTTCGCGCGGCGCGCTTGTGCCTTGATGCCGGTCAAGGAAAGCCGCGGCGCCGCTGCTAGTTTTGGCGCACGTGCATCCGGCGGCAGGAGGTTTCCGTGAACGACACCCTGGTCATCTTCTATTGCCTCGGCGGCACCAGCCGCGAGGTCGCGCACGCGCTGGCGGACGAGCAAGGCTGGGCGCTCGGCCAGGTGGTCGAGGCGAAGCCGCGCGGCGGCTGGCCAGGCCTGCTGCGCTGCGCGCTCGACACGCTGAGGCAGCGCTTGCCGCCGGTGCGCTACGAAGGCCCGGAACCGGCGGGCTTCCAGCGCGTGGTGCTGGTGGCGCCCATCTGGCTGGGCAGCGTGGCGGCGCCCATGCGCAGCTTCGCCGCGTCGGCCGGGCGGTCGTGGCGGCAATACGCCGTCGTCACGACTTCCGCCACGGGCGAATCGTCGCGGGCGGAAGCCGAGCTGGCGGCGATCCTCGGCCATGAGCCGATCGGTTGCGCCGCGTTCCACACGCGGCACGTCACGGACGGCAGCTACGCGCCGGTGCTGCAGGAGTTCGGCGGCCTGCTGGCCGGTATTGGCTACCCGGTCGCGAGGCCCCAGGCGCTTGGCGCGATCAAGCCAGCACCCGCAGGCTGAGGCTTGCCGTTTCCCGCTGGGCTTGCGTGGCCGGACGAGCTGCGAGGGCTTGGCGGCCCGGCGAAAATCCGTTCATGCACGCCCACGACCTGTCGCGCTGGACCCACGCGCACGAATTCCATGCCGGCAACACAGCGGCGGAGCGAGGTACCCGCCTCGTCATGTGGATCACGCTGGCGACGATGGTGGTGGAGATCGCCGCCGGCTGGTGGTTCAACTCGATGGCGCTGCTGGCCGACGGCTGGCACATGAGCTCGCACGCGCTGGCCATCGGGCTGGCCGCGTTCGCCTACCGCGCCGCGCGCCGCTACTCGGTGGACCAGCGCTTCGCGTTCGGCACCTGGAAGATCGAGGTGCTGAGCGGCTACACCAGCGCGATCCTGCTGGTGGGCGTCGCATTGCTGATGATCGCGGGCTCGGTCGAGCGGTTGGTGTCGCCGCAGCCCATCGCGTACGCGGAAGCTGTCGTGGTGGCCGTCGTTGGCTTGGCAGTGAACATGGTGTGCGCGCTGGTGCTCGCCCGCGCTGGGGACCACGGCCATCACCACCATGGACACGACCACCACGGCCACCATGATCACGGGCATCACCATCGCTCGCACGCGGCCGATCGCCACGGGCATGAACCCCGCCATGGACAGGCGGACCTCAACCTGCGGTCCGCCTACGTGCACGTGCTGGCCGATGCCGCGACGTCGGTGCTGGCCATCGCCGCGCTGGTCGGCGCCTGGATGTTCGGCTGGACCTGGCTGGACCCCCTGATGGGCATCGCCGGCGCCGTGCTGGTGGCCGTGTGGGCCAAGGGCCTGATGCAGCAGACCGGCGCGGTGCTGCTGGACCGCGAGATGGATCACCCGGTGGTCGACGAAATCCGTGAGGTGGTGGAAGCGGGCCCGGGCGAGCCGCGCATCGCCGACCTGCACGTGTGGCGCGTCGGCCGCGGCGCCTACGCCTGTGCCATCAGCGTGGTGACGCACAGCGACCAGGAGACGCCCGACACCATCCGCGCCCGCCTGGCGGAGCACGAAGAGGTGGTGCACGCCACCATCGAGATCAACCGCTGCTGCGCCCGGCCAGGCCGGTAGTGCATGCCGCCGGCTGGACGTCGGTGATTGTCCTGAGCCCTTCGCGGTCCATGCTGCCCCAACATCGGTACGGGACAGGAGGGCACCATGACTTTCTCGAGAAGGGCGTTCTGCGCGCTGTTGTTTGGCCTGGCGGCCGTGGAGGCGGCGCAGGCCAAGGGCAAGGGCGCCGGCCGTGGCGCGAGCCGCGGCGGAGGTGGTGGACGCGGGAGCGGCACCCGCGGAGGCGGAAGCCGCGGCAGCTGCGGATCGCGCGGTGGCCCGGGCTACCGGAAGCCGAACGGCAAGTGCGCCGGCTGGCGCGACTGACGCCCGGCGGACACCCGGGCCCCGGCGCGGGCCGGCCTCACTCGTTGACCATCACCAGCTTGCCCTTCACGCCGCGCGAGCCCATGTGGGCGTACGCCTCTTTCAGCTGCGACATGGGCATGGTGCGGTCGATGACGGGCTTGACCTTGCCTTGCGCGTACCACTTCGCCAGCTCGGCCATCATGGCTGCGTTGGCCTTGGGCTCGCGGCGCGCGAAGTCGCCCCAGAACACGCCGACGATGGACGCGCCCTTGAGCAGCGCCAGGTTCAGCGGCAGCGAAGGGATGGGGCCGGCGGCGAAGCCCACCACCAGGTAGCGGCCACGCCACGCGATGGAGCGGAACGCGGGCTCGGCGAAATCGCCGCCCACCGGGTCGTAGATGACGTCCGGGCCCTTGCCGTCGGTGGCGGCCTTGATGGCATCGCGCAGGTTGCCCTGGCTGTAGTTGATGGTGGCGTCGGCGCCCAGCGACTTGCACAGCTCGCACTTCTCGTCGGTGGAAGCGGCGGCGATGACGCGCGCGCCCATGGTCTTGGCGATCTGGATGGCGGACGTGCCCACGCCGCCCGCCGCGCCCAGGATCAGCACCGTTTCACCGGCTTTGAGCTGCGCGCGGTCCACCAGCGCGTGGTAAGAGGTGGCGTAGATCATGATGAAGGCCGCCGCGTCCACGTGCGGGAAGCCCGGCGGCAGCGGCATGCACAGGGCAGCCGGAGCGATCGTGTGGGTGCCGAAGCCGCCCGTGCCCGACAGGCACGCGACGTTCTGGCCCACCTTCAGCTGCGTCACGCCTTCGCCCACCGCCTCGACCACGCCCGCGTATTCGGAGCCCGGCACGAACGGCAGCGGCGGCTTGTGCTGGTACTTGTTCTGCACGATCAGCAGGTCGGGGAAGTTGAGGCTGGCCGCATGGATGCGCACCAGCACCTCGCCGGCCTTCGGCTGGGGCATGGGCAGTTCCTTCCACTGCAGGGCATCGACGCCCACCGGGTTCTCGCAAAGCCACGCATGCATGCCGTTCTCCTCAAATGCGAAAGCGAAAGCTGGCGATCATAGGCAGCGCGCACTGCCGCGCAGTCCCGGCGGCGACCCCACCCCTACAATCGTCCGCAGGCTGTCCGCATGAAGATCCTGCTTTCCAACGACGACGGCTACCAGGCACCCGGCCTGGTGGCACTGCACGAGGCGATCCGCGACCTGGGCGAGGTCGAGGTGGTCGCGCCCGAGCACAACAACAGCGCCAAGTCCAACGCGCTGACCCTGCATTCGCCGCTGTACGTGCACGAGGCCCACAACGGCTTTCGCTACGTCAACGGCACGCCCGCCGACTGCGTGCACGTCGCGCTGACCGGGCTGCTGGGCTACCGGCCCGACCTGGTGGTCAGCGGCATCAACAACGGCGCCAACATGGGCGACGACACCATCTACTCCGGCACCGTCGGCGCGGCGATGGAGGGGTACCTGTTCGGCATCCCCGCCATCGCGTTCTCCCAGGTGGAGAAAGGCTGGGGCCACCTGGACGCGGCGGCGGCGAAGGCGCGCGAGCTGGTGCAGCGCGTGCTGGCCCAGGGCCTGCAGGCGGAGCGTCCTTTCCTGCTGAACGTGAACATCCCCAACCGCGCGGCAGACCAGCTGGGCCCGTTCGAGGTGTGTCGCCTCGGGCGCCGCCACGCCGCCGAGAAAGTGATCTCGCAGCCCAGTCCGCACGGCCAGACCATGTACTGGATCGGCGGCGCGGGCCTGCCCAAGGATGGCGCGGAAGGCACCGACTTCCATGCCACCGCGCAGGGGCGCGTGTCCATCACGCCTTTGCAGGTGGACCTGACCGACCACGACTCGCTGGCCGATTGGTCATCGCGCGTGACGCGCTTCGCGCGATGACGAAGCGGCCTGGATTTCCCGCGCGGCTGCAGACGCCCGCCGCGCCGCCGGCGCGATCGAACGCGGCGCCCGTCGCCTCGCGTCCACTGGCGCCCAGCGGCGTGGGCATGGATTCGGAAGCCGTGCGTGTGCGCATGGTCGCCCGCCTGGCCGCCGAAGGCATCGCCGACCCGCGCGTACTGGCGGCGATGGGGCGCATCGAGCGGCATCGCTTCGTCGACACCGCGCTGGCCATCCAGGCGTACGAAGACACCAGCCTGCCGATCGGCCTGGGCCAGACCATCTCCAAGCCCAGCGTCGTCGCGCGCATGGCGGAGCTGCTGGTGCAGGGCGTGCAGGGGCGGCTGGGCCGCATCCTGGAGATCGGCACCGGCTGCGGCTACCAGGCCGCCGTGCTGGGCGAGCTGGCGACCGAGGTCTACAGCATCGAGCGGCTGCGCGGCCTGCACGACAAGGCGCGCGACAACCTGCGGCCGCTACGCCTGCCGAACGTGCACCTGCTGTTCGGCGACGGCATGCAGGGCTATGCGAAGGGCGCGCCGTATGCGGGCATCATCGCGGCCGCCGGCGGCGAGGCCGTGCCGCAGGCCTGGGTGGACCAACTGGCGATCGGCGCGCGCATCGTCGCGCCGGTGGCTTTGCCGGGCGGACGCCAGTCGCTGGTGGTGCTGGAAAAGACCGCTCGCGAGCTGCGCCGCACCGTTCTTGAGACGGTGCAATTTGTCCCCCTAAAATCCGGCATCGCTTGAAGGGATACGAAACAAGATGATGCTCACGCCCGTGCACGGAAGCAGGGGAGCCGTGCTGGTGATGGCGGCCTTGGTACTCGCCGGCTGCGCGTCGAAGACGCGCGCGCCGGCGCCGGTGGAAGACCGCAGCAGCGGGCGCACCACGTCCGCCGTCGTGGCCACCGCCGAAGCGCCGCGCGTGCTGCCCGGCGCCGAGAACGCCGGCAAGCCCGGTTACTACACGGTGCGCCCCGGCGACACGCTGATCCGCATCGGCCTGGACAACGGCCAGAACTGGCGCGACATCGTCCGCTGGAACAACATCGACAACCCGAACGTCATCGAGGTCGGCCAGGTGCTGCGCGTCGCGCCGCCCGAAACGGCGGTGGCCCGCCCGGTCGCTTCGTCTTCGGTGACGCCCGCGCCGGTGGCGTCGCAGCCGGCCAGCGCCGCTTCGTCGCCGCAGAACACGGCTTCGTCCAGCACGCCTCGCGGCACCACCACCGCGGCAGCGCCGGCCCCCGTGGCTTCGCAGCCCGCCGTGCCGCCTGAGGAGGAGATCGCCTGGTCCTGGCCCGCGCCGGGCAACACCGGCGTGCTGGCCGGCTTCGACGAGGTGAAGAACAAGGGCCTGGACATCGGCGGCAAGGCCGGCGACCCGGTGCTGGCGGCGGCCGACGGGCGCGTGGTCTACGCGGGCGCGGGCCTGCGCGGCTACGGCAACCTGATCATCCTGAAGCACAACAACACCTACCTCACCGCCTACGCGCACAACCAGACGCTGCTGGTGAAGGAAGACCAGTCGGTGCGCAAGGGGCAGAAGATCGCCGAGATGGGATCCAGCGACGCCGACCGCGTGAAGCTGCACTTCGAGATTCGGCGGCAGGGCAAGCCGGTCGACCCGGCCCGTTACCTGGCCACGAGGTAGCGGCGATGGCCAGGCGCAACGGAAAGGGCAAGCAGCTCGAACCGGATGCGGAAGGCCAAGGGGTGCCCCCCGACGTTGCAGATGAGCCGGCCGCGCCCGAGCCCGCGCGGCTGGGCGGGCGCGCGCTGGCCACCGACCTGGCGGGCGAATCCAGCGACACGCTGACGCTGTACCTGCGCGACATCCGCCGCACGGAGCTGTTCACCCCCGAGCAGGAATTCGAGACCGCCACCAGGGCGCGCGCCGGCGACTTCGACGCGCGGCAGTCGATGATCGAGCACAACCTGCGGCTGGTGGTGAGCATCGCCAAGGCCTACCTGGGCCGCGGCGTCCCACTGTCGGACCTGATCGAGGAAGGCAACCTCGGGCTGATGCACGCCATCGACAAGTTCGAGCCGGAGCGGGGCTTCCGTTTTTCCACCTATGCGACCTGGTGGATCCGGCAGTCGGTGGAACGCGCGGTGATGAACCAGGGCCGCGTCATCCGCCTGCCGGTGCACGTGGTGCGCGAACTGCAGCAGGTGCTGCGGGCACGGCGCACGCTGGAGAACGATCCCGCTTTCCAGGCTGCACGCGCGGGGTTCGCGGGCGATGGCGTTCGCGTCGAGGACGTCGCCGCGTTGCTCGGCCGAAACGTGCAGGAAGTGGCCGACCTGCTGGCCATGGCGGAGGCGCCGCGCTCGCTGGATGCCGCGCTGGACCGTTCCGAGGAGGAGCACACGCTGGCCGATTCGCTGGCCGACGAACTGGCGGCCGACCCCACGGGCGTGACCCACAACCACGAGGTGGAGAAGCTGCTGGCCAGCTGGATGGCCACGCTGTCCGAGCGCGAGAAGGAAGTGCTGGAAGGCCGCTTCGGCCTGAAGGACCGCGAGCCGGAGACGCTGGAAGTCCTGAGCGACCGCCTGGGCCTCACGCGCGAGCGCGTGCGCCAGATCCAGAACGAAGCGCTGATGAAGCTGCGGCGGCAGATGGTGCGCCACGGCATCGACCGCGAAGCGCTGTTCTAGCACTGCTACAGTGCCCGGCATGACTTGGCCGGTACTTGTTTTCGACATCGAATCCATCCCCGACATCGCGGGGTTGCACATGCTGCGCGACCCGGCGCCGGGCGCCACCGAGCTCCAGTCCTACGAGGCCTGGTGCGCGGAGCGCAAGGAGAAGGGGCAGGGCGACTTCATGCCGCTGCATCTGCAGCGTGTGCTGGTCATCAGCATTGTGTTCCGCAACGCCGAGGGCCTGCGCGTGCACTCGTTCGTCGACCGCGACGGCGCCAGCGAAGGCAAGGTGGTGCAGAACTTCTTCCAGAGCATCGAGAAGCACGTGCCGCAGCTGGTCAGCTGGAACGGCGGCGGCTTCGACCTGCCGGTGCTGCACTACCGCGCGCTGCGCCATGGCGTGGTCGCCGACAAGTACTGGGACCTGGGCGACGATGACCGCGAGTTCAAGTGGAACAACTACATCGGCCGCTACCACATGCGGCACCTGGACCTGATGGACCTGCTGGCCATGTATCAGCCGCGCGCCAACGCGCCGCTGGACGCGATGGCCAAGCTGTGCGGCTTCCCGGGCAAGCTGGGCATGGACGGCTCGCAGGTGTTCCAGGCGTACCGCGACGGCAAGCTGGACGACATCCGACGCTACTGCGAGACGGATGTGATGAACACCTACCTGCTGTATTGCCGCTTCCAGAAGATGCGCGGCGGCTTCACCGAGACCGAGTACGAGCAGGAGATCGCCTTCGTGAAGAACACGCTGGCGGAACTGGCGCCCGCCGAGGCGCACTGGCGCGAGTACCTCGACGCCTGGAGGTGATCAGCCCGCCGGCTGCAGGATCTCGTCGTAGCCGCGGCCCTTGAACTGCAGCAGGTCGATGCCGTGCCCGAAAGGGTCGGCGAGGCTGGCCATGCGGCCCCACGCGCGGTCCTGCACCGGCCTTTCCAGCACCGCACCCAGCGACACCAGCCGCGCGGCCACGGCATCGGCGTCGTCCACCACGAAGTCCAGGTGCACCGGCGTCCAGTGGCGTGCGTAGCTGCGGCGCTGCGGGTGCGCGTCGCCGATGGGCGCCGAGCCTTCGGCGTTGGCCAGCAGGTCGATCGGGCTGCCCGCGCCCAGCAGTTCGGCCCAGTCGTCGCCCAGGCGGCGGGACAACTTCAGGCCCAACCCGGCGGTGTAGAAGTCGATGCCGCGTTGCAGTTGGGGCACGTCGATGCAGATGCGCAGGTCCATGGTGGCGCCTCCAGGGCCGCGAGTATCACCTGAGACAATCGAGGGCATGAAAGACAAGGAAAGCGTCCCCGCAGACCGGCTGGCCGTGGACGCGCTGGACCTGGAAGCGCAGGGCGTGGCGCGCCGCGAAGACGGCAAGGTGGTGTTCATCGACGGCGCGCTGCCGTTCGAGGTGGTCAGCGCGCAGGTCATGCGGCGC
This sequence comes from Ramlibacter humi, assembly GCF_004681975.1. Classification (GTDB taxonomy): domain Bacteria; phylum Pseudomonadota; class Gammaproteobacteria; order Burkholderiales; family Burkholderiaceae_C; genus Ramlibacter; species Ramlibacter humi. Next base: position 1,215,951 of record NZ_SMLK01000001.1, on the reverse strand, counting down.
AAGAACAACTGGGAGCAGGCGAAGCTGGTGGAAGTGCACCGCGAGTCTTCGCAGCGCGTGCGGCCGCAATGCCCGCATTTCGGGCTGCACGAAGGCGCCTGCGGGGGCTGCAAGATGCAGCACCTGCACCCCGCCGCGCAGGTGGCGATGAAGCAGCGCGTGCTGGAGGACAACCTCTGGCACCTGGGCAAGGTGAAGCCCGAGCTGGTAATGCGCCCGATCGAAGGGCCGGCCTGGGGCTACCGCTGGCGTGCCCGCTTCTCGGTGCGCCACGTGCGCAAGAAGGAAACCGTGCTGGTCGGCTTCCACGAGCGCAAGAGCCGCTACGTGGCCGACATCCGCGAGTGCCACGTCGTGCCCGGGCACGTCAGCGACCTGCTGCTGCCGCTGCGGGCGCTGATCGGCTCCATGGATGCCATCGAGACCTGCCCGCAGATCGAGCTGGCTTGCGGCGACGAGGTCACGGCGCTGGTGCTGCGGCACCTGGAGCCGCTGAGCACGGGCGATCTCGCCAAGCTGCGGGCGTTCGCGCAGGAACACCCCGGCGTGCAATGGTGGCTGCAGCCGAAGGGCCCCGACACCGTGCGGCTGCTGGACGAGGGCGGCCCCGCGCTGGGCTATTCGCTGCCGGAGTTCGGCATCGACATGCCTTTCCGCCCCACCGATTTCACGCAGGTCAACCCGCACATCAACCGCGTGCTGGTGTCCACCGCGTTGCGCCTGCTCGACCCGCGACGCGACGAGCGCGTGATCGACTGGTTCTGCGGACTGGGCAACTTCACGCTGCCGCTGGCCACGCGTGCGCGCGAGGTGCTGGGCATCGAAGGCAGCGAGGCGCTGGTGGCGCGCTCGCGGCAGAACCTGGCGCTGAATGCCGCTCGCCGGCCGCTGGCGCCGACGACGTTTGCCGCGCGCAACCTGTTCGAGATGGCGCCGGAGCAGCTGGTGGCCGACGGTGCGGCCGAAAAGTGGCTGGTGGACCCGCCGCGCGAGGGCGCTTTCGCGCTGGCGAAGGCGCTGGCCGACCTGCACCAGCAGGCCGGGGCGGAAGGATGGCAGGCGCCGCGCCGCATCGTGTACGTGAGCTGCAACCCGGCCACGCTGGCACGCGATGCGGGGCTGCTGGTGCACCAGGCGGGCTACCGGTGCACGGCGGCGGGCGTGGTGAACATGTTCCCGCACACGGCGCACGTGGAGAGCATCGCGGTGTTCGAGCGGGCGGACTGAGTCCCGCACTGTCGGGGCCGCCACCGGCCCTGTGCGGCATTCGTGCCGCATGGGAGGGGCCAGGCGCGGAATTTTCACGATCGGGAAAACTGAGGATGTCATGCAATTGCATGACCGTCGCAGCGTGCGGAGAAGACCGCCGATGATCCATGCCCATCCCAGGGGCCTGAATTGAAGTTCCACCACAAGCGGACGCTGGTCGTCCTCGCGACCGCGATCTGTCTCGCCGCACCCGCTCACGCCTTCGGCCCGCTCGCGGGCATCCTCATCAACTACGCCAAGCAGGCGCTCAAGGAAAAGCTGATCTCGTATGCCAAGGGCAAGGCGAGGGAAGCGATCGCCGGAGCCTTGGGGGACGTTCCCGGCGCGGGCGCTCTCGGCGCCATCGCCCCTGGCCTTCTTGGCGGGATGGCACCTCGCCCCACCTTGTCCAAGGAAGCCCAGGCCGCTCTCGAGACTGCCGGTGTCTTCGACAAGAACGCGAAGCCGCCGACGGAGGAGGAGTGGAAGGAGTTCGAGCAGACGATGGCGAGGATGGCCACCGCGGGAGGGCCGGACGCCGAGATGCCCGACCTGGCGGCCATGCGGGCGAACTTGAAGGAGCACCCGGAGCTCGCCGGGATGGTGCGCGCATTGTTCGGCCAGATGCACGCGATCCGCACCGAGCAGGAACGCATGGCGCAGCTCTACGAACAGATGCCGGAAGACCAGCGGCAGGAAGTCGTCGCCGAGCTGGTGAAAACCGTCCGGGAGGCGCCCGCCGCCGATCAGCCGCAGATGAAGCTGGTGCTGGAAAGCGACGCGCTCGGTTGGCCGGAAGACCTGAAGGAGCGGGTGCTGGCGGCGTCGAAATAGCGCGGATCACCGCGCGCCAACAAAAAGGGGCCCGAAGGGCCCCTTTTTGTTGGGAAGCCAGCGCGTCAGTCGCGGTCGCCGCCGAACACGCCCAGCAGCACCAGCAGGCTCTGGAACACGTTGTACGCGTCCAGGTACAGCGCCAGCGTGGCGCTGACGTAGTTGGTCTCGCCGCCGTCGACGATGCGCTTCAGGTCGTACAGCATGAAGCCGCTGAAGATGGCGATGGCCAGCACGCTGATCACCAGCATGCCGGTGCTGGAGCCGACGAACACGTTGATGATGGCGCCGATCATCAATGCCAGCGCGCCGACGAACAGGAACTTGCCGAAGCCCGACAGGTCGCGCTTGATCACGGTGGACAGGCTGGCCATGACGAAGAACACGCCGGCCGTGCCGCCGAACGCCGTCATGATCAGGCTCGGGCCGTTGCGGAAGCCCAGCACCATCGCGATCAGGCGCGAGAGCATCAGGCCCATGAAGAAGGTGAAGCCCAGCAGTACCGCCACGCCGGCAGGCGAGTTCTTGGTCTTCTCGATCGCGAACATGAAGCCGAAGGCGCCGATCAGGAAGACGGCGAGCCCCAGGCCGCCCGTCATGCGGGCCGTGATGCCGGTGGCCACGCCGATCCAGGCGCCGAGCACCGTGGGGACGAGGCTGAGTGCCAGCAGCCAGTAGGTGTTGCGCAGGACGCGGTTGCGCTCCTCGACGGAGGGCTGCGCATAGCCATAGCCGGAAGGGGTGACGATCTGCTCGTTCATGCGGAAGCTCCTTTTCCTTGAACGTTGTTTTGGACAAAAGGATTCTAGGAGGGTTCCTGCCGGATGCCGCAAGCAAAAACCCTTCGCGGTGGGGCTATGCTGGCGGCTTTTCCCGCCGCTGCGCCATGAAAACCAAGCACGTACTCGAACTGGCCGACGTCAAGGCCGTCGCCGCCGCCGCCGAAGCCGAAGCCCTGAAGCACCAGTGGGCCGTCTCCATCGCCGTCGTGGACGACGGCGGCCACCTGCTGTGGCTGCAGCGCCTGGATGGCGCGCCGGCCATTTCGTCGCACATCGCCCCCGCCAAGGCGAACACGGCCGCCATGGGCCGGCGCGAAAGCCGGGTGTACGAGGAGGTGATCAACGGTGGACGCGTGTCTTTCCTGAGCGCGCCGCACCTGCAGGGCATGCTGGAAGGCGGCGTGCCGATCATCAAGGACGGCCAGTGCATCGGCGCCGTGGGCGTCAGCGGCGTGAAGTCGACCGAAGACGTGCAGATCGCGCGCGCCGGCATCGCGGCGCTGGGCCTGTAGCGGGCCGCGCTACTTGGTGAGGATCAGCTTGCCCAGGCGGGTGGCCTGCAGGCGGTAGACCTCGCCGTTGTGGCGGATCTCCACGCAGCGGCCGCCGCGCAGCAGCTCGGTGCTGTCCAGCTGCTGGCGGTGGACGTTCGACGCCAGCGTGCCATGCGCCGGCTGGCCGGCGTGCTCCAGCGGCCGCGCCAGGATGCCGGTGGGCGCCGTCATGGCGTGCGGGGCTCCGTGATGAACCCGATCTTGTGCAGCCCGGCCTGCTGGGCGGCGGCCATGGCCACCGCCACCTTTTCGTAGCGCACCGCCTTGTCGCCGCGGATGTGCAGTTCCGGCTGCGGGTTCTTGGCGGCCTCGGCGGCCAGCAGCCCGGGCAGTTCGGCTTCCGTCACCTGGCGCTCGTTCCAGAAGTAGTCGCCCTGCGCGTCGACCGACAGCCGGATGGTTTCCGGCTTCATGTCCTGGGGCTGGTTGGTCGCGCGCGGCAGGTCGATGTTGACCGAGTGCTTCATCACCGGGATGGTGATGATGAAGATGATGAGCAGCACCAGCATGACGTCCACCAGGGGCGTCATGTTGATTTCGTTCATCACCTCGTCGGTGTCGTCCTGGGTGCCGAACGCCACGTCAGGCCCCCTTCTTCATGGACACCACGTTGGTGGCGCCGGTGGACGTGACGCGCGCGCCGGTGAGGAAGTAGGCGTGCAGGTCGTGCGCGAAGCGGTTCAGCTTCATGATGACGGCCTTGTTGCCGCGCACCAGCGCGTTGTAGCCGAGCACCGCGGGGATGGCCACCGCCAGGCCCAGCGCCGTCATGATCAGCGCCTCACCGACCGGGCCGGCCACCCGGTCGATCGTGGCCTGGCCGGCGGCGCTGATGGACAGCAGCGCGTGGTAGATGCCCCAGACCGTGCCGAACAGGCCGACGAAGGGCGCCGTGGAACCCACCGACGCCAGCACGGCTAGGCCCGCCTGCAGGCGCGCGGTGGATTCGTCGATGGAATTGCGCAGGCTGCGCGTGAGCCAGTCGCTGATGTCCAGCGAGTCGTGCAGCTGCGGCTGCGCGTGGTGGTGCGCCGTGGCTTCGCGACCTTCGGTGGCCAGCGCGCGGAACGGGTTGCCGGCGTCGGCATCGAGCTTGTTCACGCCGTCGGCGAAGTCGGCGCTGTGCCAGAAGCTCTCGGTCTGGCGCGCCTGCGAGGTGAAGCGGCGCAGGTCCAGGGCCTTGATGATGATGACCATCCAGGACGCGAGCGACATCGCCAGCAGCAGGATGGCGACGCCCTTGGTGACGATGTCACCTTGCGACCAGAGGTGGGCCAGGCCGAAATCGGGATTCATGTTGCTTCTCTATTCCAGTACGAAATTGACGGGCGCGTCCTTCCACATGGCCTGGGGCACGCCGTTGACGGTCCCGGGCTTGTAGCGGCACTTCATGACGTAGTCGAGCGCGGAGCGGTCCAGCCGGTCGAAGCCGCTGGACTTCTTCAGCTCGGCGCGCTGCGGCAGGCCGTCGGCCCCGATCAGCACGCGCACGACGACGCCGCCTTGCTCACCCAGGCGCCTGGACAGCGGCGGGTACACGGGCGTCGGGTTGTTCAGGTAGTCGGCGTCGCTCGAAGGCAGCTCCAGCCGCGGCGGCGCCGGGGGCGCGGGCGGTGCGGGTGGAGCAGGCGGCGCCGGAACGGGCGCCACCGGTGCGGCGACCGCAGGTGGTTGCTCGAGGGCGACGGGTGCGTTCGGGCTGGGAGGCGCGGGCACCGGGATGGGCCTGGGCCGCGGTGCCTGCTGCACCTTCTGGACCTTGGGAGGCGCCGGCGCCGGGGGAGGCGGCGCGGGCGGTTCGACCTTGGGTGCGGGCGGCGGGACGATCTGGCTGAGCATCTCCACCGGGACGACGATTTCGACAGCGCGGCGCAGCAGGCCGGCGTTCAACGCCCACAGGCCGCCCACGTGCAGCAACACGACGCCCCCGGCGATGACGGCGTTGCGTCGCGAAGGATTGACGGAGCGAGACGAAGGCATCGGCACAGCGGAAGGAAACGACGGGATCGCCAGCGGGGTCAGCGCCTGAGCACCCACCAGGCGCCCAGCAGCACCAGGATCAGGCTTGCGCCGAGGGTTGGGAGGAAGCCCATTCGGTCGTGCCTTCCGCGGCCAGCGCGGCCACCGGGCGGGTGGCGGAGCATTGCGCCACGATATCGCGGGCGCAGCCTTCGCATTGTCCGCATTGCGAAGCGACGCCCAGTTCGAACTGGATGTCGTCGAAGTCCATCCCGGCACGCGCATGGCGGGCGATCTCTCGGTCGGAAACACGGCGGCAGACGCAGACGATCATGGCTTGGACGGGTGAAGGGTGGCGATCAGTGTGAGTTGATTATAAATGCGAATCTTTCGCATTTGCAATGCCTATGATGCGAAGGGGTTTGCCGGCGACTTCAGGCGACGTCGCCGGGCCCGGCGGCCGGCTTCTCACCGCTGAGCATGGCTTTGACCAGCTTTTCCCGGTGTTGCCGGGCCGTCAGCGCCACCCCTGCCAAGTGCAGCACCACCAGCGCGAGCGTCGACCAGCCCAGCACTTGGTGCGTGCGATCCAGCCAGGCCTCGCCCCAGAAAGCGTCGGTGGTGTAGAGCCAGCCCGTGAAGCCCAGCAGGGCGATGCAACCCCACAAGGTCAGCGCCATCCATCCACCCAACGGGTTGTGGCCCAGGTAGCGAGGCGCTGCGCCCCGGGCGACTTGGACGGCGTAGGCCCAGGTCGCCCGCGGCGAGCGCACGAATTGCGAGAAGCGGGCGTAGCGGCCGCCCGCGAAGCCCCACACGATGCGCAGCGCGACGAGCGCGAGCGCGACATACCCGAGGGGTTCGTGCCACCGCATCCCGATCGCGGTGGTGATCCACGCTGCGGCGCAGGTGGCGGCCAGCGACCAGTGGATGCAGCGCACCGCCCGGTCCCACACGCGGGTGGCACCGGCGGGCGTGGCGGTCACTTCTGCTTGACCTCGCCGACCAGCTCGAAGGTCTTGGGGTTGTAGAACTTCTCGGCGCGCTGGTTCTTCTCGTCGAAGCCGTAGACCTCGTAGCAGCCGTTCTCGGTCTTCACCTGGCGGACCTTCTTCCAGCCATCGGCTTCCAGCTTCTTCTGCAGCGCCGTCTGCGGCTGCCACTCGGCCTTGGGCACGTCGCACTTGAATTCGCCGTGCGCGAACGCGGCGGCAGACAGGGTGAGGGCCGCGACAGCGGCAGCAAGTTGGTTCAGTTTCATGGTCTTCATTGGTTGGGGGAGAAAACAGGGGGTTCCGCGCGGACGCGGGCGAGGTCGGCGCAGCCGCACAGGGCCATCGCCATCTGCAATTCGTCGCGCAGCAGCCGCAGCGCATGCGCCACGCCGATCGCGCCGGAATGGGCCAGGCCCCAGACGGCGGGGCGGCCCACCAGCACGGCCTGCGCGCCCAGTGCCAGCGCCTTGAGGATGTCGGCGCCACGGCGCAGGCCGCCATCGACCAGCACCGGCGCGCGGCCGCCGACGGCTTCCACCACGCCGGGCAGGACAGTGGCGGTGGCTACCGCGCCGTCGAGCGTGCGGCCGCCATGGTTGGAGACGATCACGGCCGCCGCGCCGCGCGCCACCGCCTCGCGCGCATCGGCATGGTGCAAGACGCCCTTGACCACCACCGGCAGGCGGGTGCGGCCGCAAAGCCACTCCAGTTCGGCCCAGGTGGGCGCGGTGGCGCAAAGCGTGTCGAAATCGGCGTCGCCGGAGGAGGGCGGCAGGTTGGGCGTGGCCAGGCCGGCAGGTAGGCGGAAGCCGGCACGCACCGGCGAATCCACTGTCAGCACCAGTGCCTCGAACCCGCACGCCTCGGCGCGGCGCACCAACCCTTCGACGATGCCGCGATCGGCCTGCCAATACAGCTGGAACCACAGCGGCCCGCGGCCCGCGTCCTCGCGCACGGCTTCGGCCACGGCCTCCATCGCCACGCCGGCTTGCGTGCTGAGCACCATGCCGGCTTCCTGCGCGGCGGCGGCCATGGCGATGCCGAGTTCGCCGTCGCGGTGCGCCAGCTGCTGGAAGGCCACCGGCGCTACCAACAGCGGCCAGGCCATGGATCGGCCCAGCAGCGTGGTGCGTGTGTTCAGGCCGGCCAGTGGTGCCAGCACCCGTGGGCGTAGCGCGATGGACTCCCAGGCCGCGCGGTTGTTGCGCTCGGTGAGGCCGTCGCCCGCTGCACCGCACAGGTAGCTCCAGGCGGCCGGATCGAGCGCGGCGCGTGCATGCCTTTCGTGGTCCGCGAGACTCGCAAGATCGGTCGGCAGCGGCTGGATGTCCATGGAGTCAGGTCTCCGACCACATGCGCAGCAGGTTGTGGTACGTGCCGGTGAGCGCCACTGTCGACTCGTTGTCGCCACCCTGCTGGCGCAGTACGGTCAGCGCCTGATCGAATTCGAGCAGGAGGCGCCGTTGCGAGTCGCTTCGCACCAGGCTCTGCACCCAGAAGAAGCACGCGAGCCTGTCGCCGCGAGTCACGGGCTTCACCTCGTGCACCTGCGACGCGGGGTAGAGCACCGCATGGCCCGCGGGCAGTTTCAAGGACTGCTGCCCGTCGGGGCCGTGCAGTACCAACTCTCCGCCTTCATAGTCGGCGGGGTCGCTGAAGAAGACGGTGCACGAAAGATCGGTGCGCACGCGCAGGCCGTTTTCGGCGAAGCGCACGGCGCTGTCGACGTGCGGCCCGTAGTGGTTCGACTGGCCGCCGTAGCGGTTGAAGCGCGGCGGGAAGATGCGCGCCGGCAGCGCCGCCGACAGGAACATCGGCGACGCGTCCAGCGCCTGCAACACCATCGCGCTCAGTTCGCGCGCCTCGCGGCAGTCGCGCGGCATCTGCGTGTTGTTCTTGGCCTGGGCGGCCTGGTCGCCGGCGCTGTCGCGGCCGTCTTTCCAGGGCGCGTTCGCCAGGACGGCCCGGGCTCTTTCCAGGGCCCGGGCATCCAGCAGGGGAAAGGTCAGGAGCATGGCGGCGGCTTTGCTCGTTTGGATCGATGCGTCAGAACTTGACGCCCAGGGACACCTGGAGCAGGCGGCCCGCGCCGGGAACGTAATGGCCCCGGTACAGGGAATCGGCGTAGTACTTGTTCGTGACGTTGATGAGGTTCGCCTTCAGCACCATGTCGGGCGTGAACGCGTATTCGGTCATCAGGTCGGCGGTGACGAAGCTCGGGGCTTCCCACGCCGGCGCGGTCACGTCCGCGGGCGACTGCTTGCTGCGGAAGTTGATGCCGCCACCCACGCGCCATTGCGGCGTCATCTGGTACGTGGTCCACACGGTGCCACTGTGACGCGGCGAAAGGCCGGGGCGGTCACCCACGCGGTTGCCCACGGTGTTGACGGTGGCGGCGGCGTCGTCCACGCGGGCGATGGGCATCCACTGGTAGGAGCCGTACACCTCCCACTTGGGCGTGAGGCGGCCGGAAGCGTCGATCTCGATGCCGGCGGAATGGCGCTTGCCGGACAGCAGCAGGCGCGTGGCGGCGGAGTCGGGGTCGGTGTTGCGTTCGTTCAGCTTGGTGCTGTGGAACACGGCGAAGCGCGAGAAGAAGCGCTTGTCGGCCGATTCCCAGGTGCCACCGAACTCGATGTTGCGGCTCTGCTCGGGGTCGGTGTTGGCCGACAGCGCGTTGTACGAGTACGTGTCGCCCGAGGTGTTGAACGACGTGCCGTAGGAGAAGTGGAAGGTGGTCCGGTCGTTGTACTGGTACAGGACGCCGACGCGCTTGCTCCAGTCGCCGATGGACTGCTCGTAGTTCGTCGTGGTCACCGGGCCCGGGGCCGCGTTGGGGATGGCGTTCGCCCGGTACTTGCCGCGCATGTGGTCATAGCGCAGGCCGCCCAGCAATTTCCATTGCGGCGCGATCTGCACCAGGTCCTGCGCGTACACGCCGATGGCGTTGTTCACGAAGTCATTGCTGTCGCGCAGCACGCGCAGGCCCTCGTTGACCGACGCGCCGTCGCCGGGCGTGCCGGCGCGGGTGTTCGGCTTGGTGAGGTCAACGCCGCCCTGCGCGGCGGCACGAGCGGCGTACACGTTCTTCTCTTCGCGCGAGAAGTCGATGCCGGTGGTCAGCTGGTGCTTGAAGCCCAGCGCGTTGAACCTGGCGCTGAGGTCGCTTTGCGCCTGCAACACGTCCATGTCCTGGATCTTCAGCTGGGTGCCGCGCGAGAACACGGTGTCGGGGCCGAAGTTGGTGAGGGCTGGCGCCTGGCCGCCTGGTTGCAGCCCGTTGGCCGCGAAGCGGATGGTGCTGGCGCGCTGGTCGCGGGTGAACGACCCCTTGCGCACGATGGTCCTGACCTCCGCGTCGGAGCTGAAGCGGTGCGTGTGCGCCAGCGTGGCGATCTTGGCGCTGCTGTCGTTGTAGTCGCTGGCCATGCCGAAATAGTCGGTCGGCTTCAGGCCCTTGAGGATGGTGTTGGCGGCGGTGGTGTCCGACGCCCTGGGCTTGATCCACGGCAGGCCGTAGTTGATGCCGTTGTGATTGTCCAGCCAGTACAGCTGCGCCAGGAACTCGTCGGGCGTGTCGATGCCGAAGCGGTAGCTGCCGGACAGGCCCTTCTTGTCGACGCTGGACCCCGAGCCGTTGTTGTCGGCCTTGTTGACCATGCCCGTGATGCGCACGGCCGAGTTCTCGCCGGTGCGTTTGTTGATGTCGCCGGTGACGCGGCGGTAGGCGTGGCTGCCGAGGGTGGTGACGACTTCGTTCTCGTCCATCAGCTGCGGGATTTTGCTGACCTGGTTGACGGCGCCGCCGGTGGAGCCGCGGCCGAACAGCATCGAGGCCGAGCCGCGCAGCAGCTCCAGGCGGTCGAGGTTGAACGTGTCGCGGTCGTAGAACGCCGGGTCGCGCATGCCGTCGAGGAAGATGTCGCCGGTGGTGGCGAGCGAGAAACCGCGCAGGCGAATGTCCTCTTCACCGCCCTCGGCCGCCTGGAACGTGACGCCGGCCGTCTGGCGCAGCGCGTCCTTGACGGTGTCGATGTTGCGGTCGTCCATCAGTTTCTCGGTCACCACGCTCATGGACTGCGGGATGTCCTTGAGGTCCTGGGTGCCCTTGCCGATGTTGGTCGTGGTGGTGCGCAGGTCATCCTTGCCGCGCGGCGCCTCGGCCTTCTCGCGCACGGTCACCGGTGCCAGCTTGCCATCGGCGGGCGCCTGCGCGGTGGTCTGGGCCCAGCTGCCGAGCGAGGCGGCCAGCATCATGGCGCCCAGCGGCAGCACGGGGGGCTGCAGTCGAGTGGTTGGGGCAGGCGCTGCGGCCGCGTTGCGGACCTCAGCGCGGCGTTTCGCGCGCGCGGTTGCGTTCTTCTGAGCCAAGTTGGCCTCCGTAGCTTGTTTTCGGGATCGGAAACAGAGGCTGGCTTGGCGCGCGAACGCCCGGTGGCTGGCCGGTATCCAGAAACCAGTTTAACGCAAACGAGAATCCGTCTCATTTAAACTCCGCACTTTCACCACGAAGAGTTGTCTGGAGCACACATGACGGATGCCGCCACGCTGGACCGGGTGCCGCTGCATCGCCCCTATACCGTGCGCGCCGTGCGGGCCGCGGAGGGCGTGCCGGAGCGCGCGCGTCAGCTCGAAGAGATCGGCTTCTTCGCCGGCGAGCAGGTGATGCTGATGGCCAGGGGCTTCCCGGGCGGCGATCCACTGGTGGTGCGAGTCGGTCAATCGACCTTCGCGCTGCGCGGGGTGGAGGCGGCGTGCGTGCAGGTCGAACCTTCGGGGCCCGCGGCATGAACGAAGCCGTCATCCACTTCCATCCCGCCGGCAAGCTCGCGGCGCTGGTGGGCAATCCGAACGCCGGCAAGACCGCGCTGTTCAACCGGCTGACCGGCAGCCGGCAGAAGGTCGCCAACTACGCCGGCGTGACGGTCGAACGCAAGGAAGGGCGCCTGCAGCTCGACGGCGACAAGACCGTGCGCGTGCTCGACCTGCCCGGCACCTACAGCCTGCATCCGCGCTCACCCGACGAGCGCGTCACCTGCGACGTGCTGCGCGGCCAGGCCGTCGGCGAGAAGCGCCCGGACCTCGTGGTGTGCGTGGTCGATGCGACCAACCTGCGGCGCAGCCTGCGGCTGGTGCTCGGGGTCAAGCGCATGGGGCTGCCTTGCGTGGTGGCGCTGAACATGGTGGATCTCGCTGCCAGCCGCGGTATCCGCATCGACGCCGACGCATTGGCCGGGGAGCTCGGCGTGCCGGTGGCGCAGACCGTCGCGATCGACGGCGACGGCGACGCCGCGCTGCGTGACCTGCTGCAGCGGCCCGACGTCTGGCGCCGGCCCGACGCGGCAGCCGTCGACGCGCCCGTGGCGGACTCCGACCAGCCCGACCACGAGACCGTGCGCGCCATCCTGCGGCGGCTGAACCTCGACCACGTCGCGCCACACCTTCCCAGCGATCGCATCGACCGCGTCGTGCTGCATCCGGTGTTCGGGCCGCTGCTGCTCGCGGTGCTGCTGTTCTTCATGTTCAACGCGGTGTTCGCGTGGGCGACGCCCATGATGGACGCGATCAAGGCGGCCACCGGCTGGGTCGGCCAGGTGATCACCGGTCTGCTGCCCGAAGGCGTGCTGCGCAGCTTCCTGGTGGACGGACTGGTCGCGGGCGTCGGCGGCGTGATCGTGTTCCTGCCGCAAATCCTGATCCTGTTCCTGTTCATCCTCGTGCTCGAGGAATCGGGCTACCTGCCGCGCGCGGCCTTCCTGCTGGACCGGCTGATGGGCGGCGTGGGCCTGTCGGGCCGCTCGTTCATCCCGCTGCTCTCCAGCTTCGCGTGCGCCATCCCCGGCATCATGGCCACACGCACGATCGCGAACACCCGCGACCGCCTCGTCACCATCATGATCGCGCCGATGATGACCTGCTCGGCGCGGCTGCCCGTGTACGCGCTGCTGATCGCCGCGTTCATCCCGCAGCGCAAAGTGGGGCCCGGCCTCGAACTGCAAGGCCTGGTGCTGTTCGGCCTGTACGTCGCGGGCGTCGTGGGTTCGTTGGCGGTGGCCTGGGTGCTCAAGCGATTCGCCGGCGGCGGCGAAGTGCGCGCGCTGATGATGGAGCTGCCCAGCTACCACATGCCTCGCGCGCGCAACGTGCTGATGGGGCTCTGGCAGCGCGCGCAGATCTTCCTGCACCGTGTCGGCGGCGTCATCCTGACGCTGACCGTGCTGCTGTGGGCCCTTGCCAGCTTCCCCGGCCCCCCGGAAGGCGCGACCGGTCCTGCCATCGAATACAGCATCGCGGGCATGCTGGGCAAGGCGCTCGCCGTGGTGCTGGCGCCGATCGGCTTCAACTGGCAGATCAGCATCGCGCTGGTGCCCGGCATGGCCGCGCGCGAAGTTGCGGTCAGTGCGCTGGGCACCGTCTACGCGCTGTCAGGCGAGGGCGATGCGGCCAATGCGCTGACGCCGCTCATCGCGCAAAGCTGGAGCCTGGCGACGGCGCTGTCGCTGCTGGCGTGGTACGTCTTCGCGCCGCAATGCCTGTCGACGCTGGCGACGGTGAAGCGCGAGACGGGCGGCTGGAAGTGGCCACTGGTGATGGCGGGCTACCTGTTCGCGCTGGCGTACATCGCGGCTTTCATCACGTACCGCGCGGCGGTGGCGCTGGGCGCCGGCTGAGCGTTCAGCCCGGCTCGCCCATCGCCGACTGCAGGTAGTTCTGCAGGCCGACCTTGCCCAGCAGGTCGATCTGCGTCTCCAGCCAGTCGATGTGCTCCTCGGTGTCCTCGAGGATGGTTTCGAGAATCTCGCGCGAGACATAGTCGCGCACAGTTTCGCAGTGGGCGATGCCTTCTTTCAGCTCGGCTTGCGCGCCGCGCTCGCTGCGCAGGTCGCAGTCCAGGATCTCGGGCACGGTCTCGCCGACCATCAGCTTGCCCAGGTCCTGCAGGTTGGGCAGGGCGTCCAGGAAAAGGATCCGCTCCATCAGCTTGTCGGCGTGCTTCATCTCGCCGATGGATTCCTCGTATTCCTTCTTGGCCAGGCGGTCGAACCCCCAGTGCTTGTAGATGCGGTAGTGCAGGAAGTACTGGTTGGTGGCGGTCAGCTCGTTCTTCAGCTGGGCCTGCAGGTGGCGGATGACGCCGGGATCGCCTTGCATTGTTCTTCTCCTGTTCGCGGAAGCGGCGATTCTCTCGCGATTGCACTTCACACGGCCGCATGCCCACACGCACGCGGTTGGCGTGCGTGTGAGAAGCGTTCGCGTTTCAGGCGGGCGCGCTGCTGCGGATCAGGTGGTCGAAAGCGCCCAGAGCAGCCTTCGCGCCGTCGCCGGCGGCGATGATGATCTGCTTGAACGGCGTCGTCGTCGCGTCGCCCGCGGCGAACACGCCGGGCACCGATGTCTGGCCTTTGGCGTCGACCACGATCTCGCCGTGGCGCGACAGTTCGATCGAACCCTTGAGCCACTCGGTGTTGGGCACCAGCCCGATCTGCACGAACACGCCTTCCAGCTCGACGCGCTGGTCCACGCCGGTCGCACGGTCCTTGTAGACCAAGCCATTGACCTTCTGGCCGTCGCCGGTCACCTCGGTGGTCTGCGCGTGGAGGATGGCCGTCACGTTCGGCAGGCTGGCCAACTTGCGCTGCAGCACCGCGTCGGCGCGAAGCTGGTCCGCGAATTCGATCAGCGTCACGTGCGCCACGATGCCCGCCAGGTCGATGGCGGCTTCCACGCCGGAGTTGCCCCCGCCCACCACGGCCACACGCTTGCCCTTGAACAGCGGGCCGTCGCAGTGCGGGCAGTACGCCACGCCCTTGTTGCGGTACTGGTCCTCGCCGGGCACGCCCAGCTTGCGCCAGCGCGCACCCGTCGACAGGATCACGCTGCGAGCCTTCAGCGCCGCGCCGTTTTCCAGCTCGATTTCGATCAGGTCGCTGCCTGCCTTCAAGGCCTTGGCGCGCTGCAGGTTCATGATGTCCACGTCGTAGTGGCGCACGTGTTCTTCCAGCGCCAGCGCGAACTTCGGCCCTTCGGTTTCCTTCACCGACACGAAGTTCTCGATGCCCAGCGTGTCCAGCACCTGGCCACCGAAGCGTTCCGACGCGATGCCGGTGCGGATGCCCTTGCGAGCGGCGTACACAGCCGCCGCGGCGCCCGCGGGGCCGCCGCCGACGATCAGCACGTCGAACGGGTCCTTCGATGCGATCTTCTGCGCTTCACGTTCGCCCGCATTCGCGTCGACCTTGGCGAGGATCTCTTCCAGCGTCATGCGTCCGCTGCCGAACATCGTGCCGTTCAGGAACACGGTGGGCACGCCCATGATCTGCCGCTGCTCCACTTCGTCCTTGAACTGCCCGCCTTCGATCATCGTCGTCTTGATGCGCGGGTTCTGCACCGCCATCAGGTTCAGCGCCTGCACCACGTCCGGGCAGTTGTGGCAGGTGAGCGAGACGTACACCTCGAACTCCAGGTCCTGGTCCAGCGAACGGATCTGATCCAGCAGCGCCTGTTCCACCTTGGGCGGATAGCCGCCCACCTGCAGCAGCGCGAGCACCAGCGAAGTGAATTCGTGGCCCATGGGCAGGCCGGCGAATCGCGGGCCATGGTTCTCGCCGGGGCGGTTGACCGCGAACGAAGGGACGCGATGCGGGCCCGCTTCGCGCGTCTCGCTGATCTTCATCAGCGGGGACGCTTCGGCGATGTCGCGCAGCAGCGCCCGCATGTCGCGCGAGGCTTGCGAGTCGTCGATGACGGCCGTGATCTCCACCGGCTGCGAGATGCGCTGCAGGTAGGCGGCCAGCTGGGTCTTCAGTTGGGCGTCGAGCATGGGGACTTCCTGAGTTGGGTGCCGAATGAAAAAGGCCCGGGGCGTGATGCACCCGGGCCCATTCGCGTGCCACCGCGGAACCGGCTTTGCCGGGCCGCAGGTGGCGCCCCTTGAGGGGAGGCGCCGAAGGCGCTTCGGGGTGGTCTTAAATTTTGCCGACCAGGTCCAGCGAGGGCTTCAGCGTCTCGCCGCCTTCGTTCCACTTGGCGGGGCACACTTCGCCCGGGTGCGAGGCGACGTACTGGGCGGCCTTCACCTTGCGCAGCAGGTCGGCGGCGTCGCGGCCGATGCCTTCAGCGGTGAGTTCGACGGCCTGGATCACGCCCTGCGGGTCGACGATGAAGGTGCCGCGGTCGGCCAGGCCTTCTTCCTCGCGCAGGTTCTCGAAGTTGCGCGTGATGGCCAGCGTGGGGTCGCCGATCATCGTGTACTTGATCTTGCGGATGGTGTCCGAAGCGTCGTGCCACGCCTTGTGCGTGAAGTGCGTGTCGGTGGACACGGAGTAGATCTCCACGCCCAGCTTCTGGAATTCGGCGTAATGGTCGGCCACGTCGCCCAGCTCGGTGGGGCACACGAACGTGAAGTCGGCGGGGTAGAAGAAGAACACCGCCCACTTGCCCAGGACGTCCTGGTCGGTCACGGGAATGAACTTTCCTTCCTTGAAGGCGGTGGCCTTGAACGGCTTGATCTTGGTGTTGAGAACGGACATTTCTGCTTTCCTCTATCGCTGAGTTGAAGTCGATCAGTGAACGCTATGAATGATAGGGCCTGCGGCGCGTGATCCGAATGGATTCCGGCTATGCCCCCCATTGGCCCGGGCTATGCCCATCGGCAGCAGAGGCAATGGCGAGGCGCGAAGCCTGCTAGTACTCCAGCCGCTCGGGCCGGATCTCCTGCAGGATGGTGGTGGCGATCTCTTCGATCGACTTGGTGGTCGTCGACAACCAGCGGATGCCGGCGCGCCTCATCATCGCTTCCGCCTCGGCCACTTCCATGCGGCAGTTGTCCAGCGCCGCGTAGCGCGAGCCCGGACGCCGCTCGTTGCGGATTTCCGCCAGGCGTTCGGGCTGGATGGTCAGCCCGAAGATTTTCTTGCGATGCGCCGCCAGCGCGCTGGGCAACTGCTGGCGCTCGAAGTCTTCCGGGATCAGCGGGTAGTTGGCCGCCTTCAGGCCGTGCTGCATGGCCAGGTAGAGCGACGTCGGCGTCTTGCCGCTGCGGCTGACGCCCACCAGGATCACGTCGGAGCCATCGAGGTCGCGGTTGCTCTGCCCGTCATCGTGCGCCAGGCTGAAGTTGATGGCCTCGATGCGGTCGTGGTACTCCTTGCTCTTGCTCACGTCGGAGAAACGGCCCACGCGGTGGTTGGACTTCATGCCCAACTCGATCTCCAGCGGGCGCACGAAGGTGCCGAACATGTCCAGCAGCATGCCCCGGCAGCCTTCCTCGATGACCTGCAGGATCTCCACGTTCACCAGCGTGGTGAACACGATGGGCCGGCGGCCTTCCATTTCGGCCACGTGGTTGACCTGCCGCACCACCTGGTGCGCCTTGTCCACGGTGTCGATGAAGGGCAGCCGCACGTGCCGCGGTTTGAACTCGAACTGCGCCAGGATGGCGTTGCCGAACGTCTCGGCCGTGATGCCGGTGCCGTCGGAGATGAAGAACACCGTGCGGGTATGGGTCGCCATTGGGGGAGTGCCTTCGGGCCGGTGCAAGGCCATGAAGGCGGCCCGCATGCCTACAATTTGCGCCAATTATCCGCGCCGCCCATGCGTCCAGGCCCATTCGAACAAGACCAAAGCCGAACCGCAGCGCCGCGCCATGCGCGCCGCTGGAGCGCAGACCCGCTTTCAACTTCTGGAGCTTCCCCATGTCTGCCCTGTTCAGCGCGACCGCCCTGGTCGTACCGTTTGAGAACCTGAGGATGACCGACGTCGAGGCGGTCGGCGGCAAGAACGCCAGCCTCGGCGAAATGATTTCGCAGCTGCCGCAGGGTGTGCGCGTGCCCACCGGGTTCGCGACCACCGCCCACGCGTTCCGCCAGTTCCTTGCCCACGCGGGCCTGGCCGAGCGCATCCACAAGCGGCTGTCCACCCTGGACACGGATGACGTCCGTGCGCTGGCGGCTGCGGGCGCCGAGATCCGCGGCTGGGTGGAAGCCCAACCGTTCCCGGCCGACCTGGAAAAGGAAATCCGTTCGGCTTTCGAGACGCTGTCCGCCGGCAACGCCCAGGCCAGCTTCGCCGTGCGCTCCTCCGCCACGGCCGAAGACCTGCCCGATGCCTCGTTCGCGGGCCAGCAGGAGACTTTCCTCAACGTGGTCGGCATCGACGACGTGCTGCACAAGATGAAGGAGGTGTTCGCCTCCCTCTACAACGACCGGGCCATCAGCTACCGCGTGCACAAGGGCTTCGCCCACGCCGACGTGGCGCTGTCCGCGGGCGTGCAGCGCATGGTGCGCAGTGACATCGGCGTCGCCGGCGTGATGTTCACCATCGACACCGAATCGGGCTTTTCCGACGTCGTGTTCATCACTTCCAGCTACGGCCTGGGCGAGACGGTGGTGCAGGGCGCCGTGAACCCGGATGAGTTCTACGTCCACAAGCCCATGCTGCAGGCCGGCAAGAAGGCTGTGATCCGCCGCAACCTGGGTTCCAAGCTGCTGCAGATGGTGTTCTCCAGCGCCGAGGAGAAGAAGGCCAGCGGCAAGCTGGTCAGGACGGCCGACGTGCCGCTGGAGCAGCGCAACCGGTATTCGCTCACCGACGAAGACGTGGAGCAGCTGGCCCGCTACGCGCTGGTCATCGAGAAGCACTACGGCCGCCCCATGGACATCGAATGGGGCAAGGACGGCACCGACGGCCAGCTCTACATCCTGCAGGCGCGCCCCGAGACGGTGAAAAGCCAGCAGCAGGGCAAGGCCGAGACGCGCTACAAACTCAAGGGCAAGGGCACCGTGCTGGCCGAAGGCCGCGCCATCGGCCAGAAGATCGGCACCGGCCCCGTGCGCCTGGTGCACAGCATCTCCGAGATGGACCGCGTGCAGGCGGGCGACGTGCTGGTCACGGACATGACCGACCCGAACTGGGAACCGGTGATGAAGCGCGCCAGCGCCATCGTCACCAACCGCGGCGGGCGCACCTGCCACGCGGCCATCATCGCGCGCGAACTCGGCATCCCCGCCGTCGTCGGCTGCGGTGACGCCACCGACCTGCTGAAGGACGGCACTCTCGTGACCGTCAGCTGCGCGGAAGGGGACACCGGCTTCATCTACGACGGCCTGCTGGAAACCGAAGTCAGCGAGGTGCAGCGCGGCGAGATGCCTGCCATCCGCACCAAGATCATGATGAACGTGGGCAACCCGCAGCTGGCGTTCGACTTTGCGCAGCTGCCCAACGAAGGCGTGGGCCTGGCGCGCCTGGAGTTCATCATCAACAACAACATCGGCGTGCACCCGAAGGCCATCCTCGATTACCCGGGCGTGGATGCCGACCTGAAGAAGGCCGTGGAATCGGTGGCGCGCGGGCACGCTTCGCCCCGCGCGTTCTACGTCGACAAGGTCGCGGAAGGCGTGGCCACCATCGCCGCGGCCTTCTGGCCCAAGCCGGTGATCGTGCGGCTGTCGGACTTCAAGAGCAACGAGTATCGCAAGCTGATCGGCGGCAGCCGCTACGAGCCGGAGGAAGAAAACCCGATGCTGGGCTTCCGCGGCGCGGCGCGCTACGTCAGCGGCGAGTTCTCCGAAGCGTTCGCGATGGAGTGCGAGGCGCTGCGCCGCGTGCGCACCGACATGGGCCTGACCAACGTGCAGGTGATGGTGCCCTTCGTGCGCACGCTGGGGCAGGCCGAGCGCGTCACGCAACTGCTGGCGCAGCATGGGCTCAAGCGCGGGCAGGACGGGCTGAAGGTCATCATGATGTGCGAGGTGCCGAGCAACGCCATCCTGGCGGAGCAGTTCCTCGAACACTTCGACGGCTTCTCCATCGGCTCCAACGACCTGACGCAGCTGACGCTGGGCCTGGACCGCGACTCGGGCCTGGAACTGCTGGCCGCCGACTTCGACGAGCGCGATCCGGCCGTGAAGGCGATGCTGTCGCGCGCCATCGCGGCCTGCCTCGCCAAGGGCAAGTACGTCGGCATCTGCGGGCAGGGTCCCAGCGACCATCCGGACTTCGCGAAGTGGCTGGCGGACGAGGGCATCGCGTCGATCTCGCTCAACCCCGACAGCGTCATCGCCACCTGGCAGCAGCTGGCGCAGGGCTGAAGTCCTCAGGCAATCCCTGACGCGCTCCGCAGGCGCGGGTGCGAAGATCGCGCGGATGACTTCGCGTCCGCCCGCCCTGGAACGCCACGACCCGCGCGTGCTGGCGCTGAAGGCCGCGCTGCTGCTGGTCTGGGCGGCCGTCACCTTCGGCGTGGGCTGGTTCGCGCGCGACCTGCAGTTCAGCGTCGGCGCGTGGCCGTTCGGCTACTGGATGGCGGCGCAGGGCGCGCTGCTGGTGTTCATCGCCATCGTGGCGGGCTATGCCTGGGCCATGAACCGGCTCGCGCCCGAAGACGCCGAGCTGTCCGATGGCTGATCCCGCGGGCTTCGCCGCCTACAAGCGCCGCCTGCACCGCAAGCTGGCCGCCTTCGTGGCCGGCCTGCTGGCGGTGCTGTCGCTGCTCGCCTGGGCGGAACAGCACGGCCTTTCGCGCTTCTGGCTGGGGCCCATCTTCATCTTCATCAGCGTGATGGTCTACGCCATCATCGGCATCGCGGGGCGCACGAGCGATCCCGAGGAGTACTACGTCGCGGGGCGCCGCATCCCGGCCATGTACAACGGCATGGCGGCCGCCGCCGACTGGATGAGCGCGGCGTCGTTCATCAGCCTGGCCGGGGGGCTGTACCTGCAGGGCTTCGCGGGCACGGACATGCAGCCGGGCGGGCTGGCGTACGTGCTGGGCTGGAGCGGCGGCTTCTGCCTCGTCGCGCTGCTGGTGGCGCCGCACCTGCGGCGGTTGAACCTGTACACGGTGCCGGACTACTTCAGCGTGCGCTACGGCGGCCGCTGGCCGCGCATCATCGCGGCGGTGTCGGCGGTGCTGTGCTCGTTCGTCTACGTGGTGGCGCAGATCTACGGCATCGGCCTGATCGCGTCGCGCCTGACGGGCGTGCAGTTCGAGATCGGCATCCTGCTGGGCCTGGGCGGCGTGCTGCTTTGCTCCTTCCTCGGCGGCATGCGTGCCATCACCTGGACGCAGGTGGCGCAGTACGTCGTGCTGCTGCTCGCTTTCCTCATCCCCGTGTCCTGGCTCGCCTACAAGCAGCTGGGCAACCCCATGGCGCCGCTCGTCTACGGCACGCAGATCCAGAAGATCTCCGAGCTGGAGAAGAAGCTGGAGCAGGACCCGGCGGAGCGGCGCGTGCGGGAAGTGTTTCTGCAGCGCGCGAAAGATTACGAGCGCAAGCTGCAGGACATCCCCGCAGCGATGCAGGCCGACCGGTCCGCCGCGCAGGCGCGCGTCCGGCAGCTGAAGGCGCAGGACGCCGACTCGGCGGACATCGTGCAGGCCAACCGCGCATTGACCTCGCTGCCGAAGGACGAGGCTTCCGCGCGCGAGTCGTGGACCCGCGCGATGCAGGAGAACTACGAGCGCGCGCGTCCGCTCGGGGGCGTGCCCCGCCAGGCCGAACCTTTCGCCGGCGATCCGCAAGGCACCCCCGCGCAGCGCGAGGCCTTCAATACCTCGCGCCTGAATTTCCTCGCCCTGATGTTCTGCCTGATGGTCGGCACGGCGGGCCTGCCGCATCTGCTCACGCGCTACTACACGACGCCCACCGTGGCCGAGGCGCGCGCGTCGGTCGCGTGGTCGCTGTTCTTCATCGTGCTCGTGTACGTCAGCGCTCCGGCGCTGGCGGCGCTGGTGAAGTTCGAAGTGATGAACAACCTGGTGGGCAGCAGCTTCGACGCGCTGCCGTCGTGGATCGCGCAGTGGTCGCGCGTGGACCCTTCGCTGCTGTCGGTGCAGGACGTCAACGGCGACCGCATCCTGCAGTGGGGCGAGATCCGGCTGGGCGCCGACATCATCATGCTGGCCACGCCGGAGCTGGGCGGCCTGCCGTACGTGGTGTCGGGGCTGGTGGCAGCGGGCGGTCTCGCGGCGGCGCTGTCCACGGCAGACGGCCTGCTGCTGACGATCAGCAACGCGCTGGTGCGCGATATCTACTGCCACGAGATCAACCGCGAGATCAGCCCCGAATACCGCGTCATCCTGTCGAAATTCGCGCTGCTGGCGATGGCGCTCGTGGCGGCCGCCGTCGCCTCGGTGAAGCCGGCGGAGATTCTGCCGCTGGTGGCCGCCTCGTTCTCGCTGGCGGCTTCGGCTTTCGTGCCCGCGATGGTGCTGGGCATCTTCTGGCGCCGCGCCAACGCCGCGGGCGCGGTGGCCGGCATGGCGTGCGGGTTGGGCGTGACGATCTACTACATGGCCGTCAATGCGCCGTCGGTGCGCGCCTTCTTCGCCATGCCGCCGGGTGCGAGCCTGTGGTTCGGCATCCAGCCGATTTCCGCCGGGGTGTTCGGCGTGCCTGCAGGGGTTGTCGCCACCGTGCTGGCCAGTTGGCTGTGGCCGGCCCGGGAGTCGCGGGCAGATCCTAGGGATATCCCTAGGGCGGCTGGCTTCTGACGTCAGTTTGACGTCAGACCATCGCCCAAGACTCTTCTGTGCGCTCCATGGGCGCTCAACCACAAGGAGACATCTATGGCGACAGCAACGGCGGCGGCCGGCAAGGCCTCTGCGCAGCCGATGACGAAGGAGGAGAAGAAGGTCATCTTCGCCTCGTCGCTTGGCACCGTGTTCGAGTGGTACGACTTCTACCTGTACGGATCGCTGGCGGCCATCATCGGCGCCCAGTTCTTCTCGGGGCTGGACCCGACGTCCGCGTACATCTTCGCGCTGCTGGCGTTCGCGGCCGGCTTCCTGGTGCGGCCGTTCGGCGCCATCGTGTTCGGCCGCCTGGGCGACATGATCGGCCGCAAGTACACCTTCCTGGTCACCATCCTGATCATGGGCGCGTCCACGTTCATCGTGGGCTTGCTGCCGGGCTACAAGGCCATCGGCATCGCGGCTCCGGTGATCCTGATCGCGCTGCGGCTGCTGCAGGGCCTGGCCCTCGGCGGCGAGTACGGCGGTGCGGCGACCTACGTCGCCGAACACGCGCCGCATGGCAAACGTGGCGCGTACACGGCGTGGATCCAGACCACCGCGACGCTGGGCCTGTTCCTGTCGCTGCTGGTGATCCTGGGCGTGCGCGAGGGCATGGACCCCAAGGCCTGGGCCGAGTGGGGCTGGCGCATCCCGTTCCTGATCTCCATCTTGCTGCTGGCCATCTCGGTCTGGATCCGTCTGTCGCTCAACGAGTCGCCGGCTTTCCAGAAGATGAAGGCCGAAGGCAAGACCTCCAAGGCGCCGCTGGCGGAATCGTTCGGCCAGTGGAAGAACCTGAAGATCGTGATCCTGGCGCTGCTGGGCCTGACCGCCGGCCAGGCCGTGGTCTGGTACACGGGCCAGTTCTACGCGCTGTTCTTCATGACCACGATCGCCAAGGTCGACGTCACCACCGCCAACCTGCTGATCGCGGCATCGCTGCTGATCGGCACGCCGTTCTTCATCGTGTTCGGCGCGCTGTCCGACCGCATCGGCCGCAAGCCGATCATCATGGCCGGCTGCCTGCTGGCCGCGGTGACCTACTTCTACGTCTTCCCGATGCTGCTGCAGTACGCCAACCCGGCGCTGGTGGAAGCGCAGCAGAAGACCAAGGTGGTGGTGACGGCCGACCCGAAGGAATGCTCGTTCCAGGGCAGCCCCATCGCGCGTGACATCGACTTCCGCACGACGTGCGACATCGCCAAGCGCTCGCTGGCGCAGGCCTACATCCCGTACGAGAACAAGGCAGGCTCCGGCCCGGCCACCATCTCCATCGGCGACAAGGTCTTCACCGCGCCGGTGGGCGTGCTCAACGAGGGCAAGCACGGGTTCAACGCCGAAAGCGGCAAGGCCATCGGCGACTTCCGCAAGCAGGTGAGCGACGCCGCGAAGGCCGCGGGCCTCACGGCGCCGGCCGACAAGGCCAAGATGAACACCGGCATGGTGCTGGCCATCCTGGTCTACCTGGTCATCCTGGTGACCATGGTGTACGGGCCGATCGCCGCGATGCTGGTGGAACTGTTCCCCACGCGCATCCGCTACACCTCGATGAGCTTGCCGTACCACATCGGCAACGGCTGGTTCGGCGGCTTGTTGCCGACCACCACGTTCGCGATGGTGGCGGCCACCGGCGACATCTTCTACGGCCTGTGGTACCCGGTGGTGGTCGCGGCCGGAACCTTCATCATCGGCATGCTGCTCGTGCGCGAAACCAAGGACGTGGACATCTACGCCCGCGACTGAGCATGGTGCTTTGGCGCACGTTGCGCCTCCCCAAAAGCCCGCCTCCGGCGGGCTTTTTCATGCGCCTAGGAGATATCCCTAAACAGTGAACGCCGAGTCAATGACATTCTGGTTACACCTGCGGCCGACGCAGGAAGGAAGGCCGAATGTCCGTTGCCAAGACAGAACTGGGTCAGCAGGTCATCAAGGACCGGTCCGTCCAGCTCACGCCGCGCCAGCGCTCGGCGCTGATCCTGGTGGACGGCAAGCGCTCGCGGGCGGAGCTGCTGTCCGCCATGGCCACGGCGGGCATCGCCAGGGAAGACTTCGACCGGCTGTTCGAACTGGGCCTGCTGAAGGAGACGGCTGCCGCTGTCCCCGTCGCGGCACCGGCGCCTTCGGCCGGTGGGGAAGGACAGCGCACGCCGCAGGAACGCTACGCCCAGGCCTATCCCATCGCCACCCAGCTCACGGCCAGCCTGGGTCTGCGGGGTTTCCGGCTGAACCTGGCCGTGGAAGCCGCCGGCAGCTACGAAGACCTGCTGGCGCTGGCGCCGAAGATCAAGGATGCCGTCGGCGCCGACCGTTTCGCACCGCTGGGCGCGGCGTTGGGCGGCCGCTGAGGACGCTGCGCGCCGGTTCGCTATAATCGTGGGCTTTGCCTTGCCGCACTCCGTCTGACGCCGGGGGCGGTTGCCCGCCACGGAGCAATCCAGCCGAGTGGCCCATCCTGAAGGAGAGTCCATGCGTCACTATGAAATCGTGCTGCTGATCCACCCGGACCAGAGCGAACAGGTTCCGGCCATGCTGGAGCGCTACAAGGGCATGATCACCGCCGGCGGTGGCAAGGTGCACCGCGTCGAGGACTGGGGCCGCCGCCAGCTGGCCTACCAGATCAACAAGCTCGCCAAGGCGCACTACCTGTGCATCAACATCGAAGCCGGCCAGGACGTGATGGGCGAGCTCGAGCACGCCTTCCGCTTCAACGACGCCGTGCTGCGCCACCTGACCGTGGTCAAGAAGAAGGCCGAAACCGGCGCGTCTTCGATGATGAAGACGGTCGAGCGCGAGGAAGCTCGCAAGGCCCAGCAGGCGGAGTACCAGTCGTAAGGCGGCCGTACCGCGGGTGAACCGGGTCGCGCTCACCGCGCACATCGCCGAGGCCAGCGCATTGCGCTACACCCCGGCGGGACTGCCGGCCCTGGATTTCCGGCTCGAGCACGAGTCGCAAGTGCAGGAAGCCGGGCAGGCCAGGCAGGTGAAGGCGGCGATCCGCGCGGTGGCGATCGGCAGCCTGGCGGAAACGCTGGCCCGACAGCCGATCGGCAGCCGATGGACCTTCACCGGTTTCCTGGCCACCCCGCGCAACGGCAAGCACCCCGTGCTCCACATCCAGACGTTCGAACCAGACCAGATTTAAGGAAGGCACACCATGCCCGGTTTCAAGAAATTCAACAAGGACAAGCGCCCGAAGCGCAACAGCCAGTCGCTGCTGTTCAAGCGCAAGCGCTTCTGCCGCTTCACCGTCGCCGGCGTCGAGGAAATCGACTACAAGGACGTCGACACCCTGCGCGACTTCGTCGCCGAGAACGGCAAGATCATTCCGGCGCGCCTGACCGGCACCCGCGCGATCTACCAGCGCCAGCTCAACACCGCCATCAAGCGCGCGCGCTTCCTGGCCCTGGTCCCGTACTCGGACCAGCACCGCATCTAAGCGAGGGGGACAACCATGCAGGTCATTCTTCTGGACAAGGTCGTCAACCTGGGCAACCTGGGCGAGATCGTCAAGGTCAAGGACGGCTACGCCCGCAACTTCCTGATCCCCTCGGGCCGCGCCCGCCGCGCCACCGAGCAGGCCAAGGCCGAATTCGAAGCCAGGCGCGCCGAGCTGGAAAAGGCCGCGGCCGCCAAGCTGGCCGAATCGCAGGCGCAGGGCGAGAAGCTCGCCGGCACCACGCTGAAGCTCACGCAGAAGGCCGGCGTCGATGGCCGCCTGTTCGGCTCGGTCACCAACTACGACATCGCCGAGGAGCTGGGCAAGCAAGGCTACAAGGTCAGCAAGGCCCAGGTGCGGCTGCCCAACGGCCCGATCAAGACGGTGGGCGATTCCACGGTCAGCGTCGCGCTGCACACCGACGTCGTGGTCGACATCAACATCACGGTCTACGGCGAAACGGCGTAAGCCCAGCCGCTCCGACCCTAAAAGACCGGCCTCGCGCCGGTCTTTTTTCTTGGGCGCGCCGCCATACAGGGCTGCCCACCGCTTCTCCACAGGTTCCCCCCAGCGTTTCCGCTGGACGCCAACCACCCGCCCGGGGATGATCCCCGGCGAAGAAGAGCTCCCGATGTCCGCCGTCCTCACTCCGATCAACGACGATTTTTCGCGCGGCGACCGCCAGGTCAGCCAGCTGCGCGTGCCGCCGCATTCCGTGGAAGCCGAGTCCAGCGTGCTGGGCGGCCTGCTCATCGACAACGGCGCCTGGGACCGCGTGGGCGATCTGCTGACCGACGGTGACTTCTACCGCTACGAGCACCGCCTGATCTACGCGGCCATCGGCGCGCTGGTGAATGCCTCGCGTCCCGCCGACGTCATCACGGTCTATGAGCACCTGCAGAGCCTGGGCAAGGCCGAGGAGATTGGGGGCCTCGCGTACCTCAACGCCCTGGCGCAGTACGTGCCCAGCGCCAGCAACGCCCGCCGCTACGCGGAGATCGTGCGCGAGCGCTCCATCCTGCGCAAGCTGGTGTCTGCCGCGGACGAGATCGCCACCAGCGCGTTCAACCCGCAGGGCAAGGGCGTGGACGTCATCCTGGACGAAGCCGAGCAGAAGGTGTTCAACATCGGCGAGGAAGGCTCGCGGATGAAGCAGGGCTTTCAGGGCATGGAGAGCCTGGTGGTGCAGCTGCTGGACCGCGTGCAGGAGATGGCGGACAACCCGAACGACATCACGGGCGTGCCCACCGGTTTCCTGGACCTGGACCGCATGACGTCGGGCATGCAGTCGGGCGACCTGATCATCCTGGCCGCGCGACCCTCGATGGGCAAGACCTCGCTGGCCATCAACATCGCAGAGCACGTGGCGCTGAACGAAGGCCTGCCGGTCGCGGTGTTCTCCATGGAAATGGGCGCATCGCAGCTCGCCGTGCGTATCGTGGGCTCCATCGGCCGCATCGACCAGACGCACCTGCGCACGGGCAAGCTCAGCGACGACGAGTGGCCGCGCCTGACCGAAGCCATCGAGCGCCTGCGCAATATCTCCCTGCACATCGACGAGACGCCGGGCCTCACCGTGAGCGAGCTGCGCGCCAACGCGCGGCGGCTGGTGCGCCAGTGCGGCGGCAAGCTGGGCCTGATCGTCATCGACTACCTGCAGCTGATGAGCGTTTCGTCGGGCATGAGCGACGAGAACCGCGCCACCGCGGTCGGAGAAATCTCGCGCGGCCTGAAGGCCCTGGCCAAGGAGCTGGGCTGCCCGGTCATCGCGCTGTCGCAGCTGTCGCGCGGCGTGGAATCGCGCACCGACAAGCGTCCCATGATGAGCGACCTGCGCGAATCGGGCGCCATCGAGCAGGACGCCGACGTCATCATGTTCATTTACCGCGACGACTACTACAACAAGGACTCCAAGGAGCCCGGCGTCGCCGAAGTGATCATCAGCAAGCAGCGTAACGGCCCCACCGGGACCGTGAAGCTCGCCTTCCTGAAGCCGCTGACCAAGTTCGAGTCGCTGGCCGCGGGCATGGGCGACTTCTAGCCGCCCACGCCTTCCATCAGTACGCCCAGTAGGGGCCCGGTCCGGCCGGCGTCGCCGCGCCCGACCGGGCCGTGAACACCGTGCGGCCGAAGAAGAACGGCAGGCCCCAGTCGAAGCTGCCGGCCAGGCCGCCGCCGACGCTGCCCGCGATGGACGCTGCGCCCGCGTCCGAACGGATGGCGGTGACGCTCTCGACGCGGAAGTTCACGGTTCCCGTCGTCCCGTTGAGGCCCGTGTTGACCGCCGACAGGGCCGTCGTGCTGCCCGGGCAGTAGAAGTCGCCGCAGGTGGGGAAGGTGCTGTCGTTGAAGAACAGGCCATTGGACCCGCTGTCGATGAATCCCGAGCGTGTCGCGCCCTTGTAGGTGGTGGTGAAGTTTCCGTTGCCGTCGGCCGTGTAGACCGACGCGCTGCCCAGCGCATTGTTCGCCTGCGTGCCGATGCCGAAGATCAGCCAGCCCGTCGCGACTTTCGCGCCGCCTTCGGGCACATCGGGCAGGACGATCCCCACGCCGTTGGTGTTGGCGCTGGCGAACTTCGCCACCGGATTGGTCACCTGCGAGGCCAGGGACAGTGCCGCGGAATTGCAAACCGCGCCGGTGCAATTGAAATAGACGTTGGGCGCGACGCTCAATGAGCATCCGGGGCAGTCCTCGGTGGCGAAGCCCACCCCCAGGATGCCCTTGGCGCCCTGGCCCGCGCCGATGTCGAACCCGCGGGACCGGCATGACACCGGGATCGACGGGCCCGTGACCGCGGGATCATCCACCACCTGCACCGGCAGGTTGGCCGCGACTTCACCCCCCAATTTCACGTCGGCACGCCGCACCGAGCCCCACGAAAAGCCGCTGGCGAACTGCATGCATTCCCACGCGTTGCCGCCACCCACCGGTTCGGCGGGCAGCACAACGCCCGCAGGGACAGCGGAGGCCGCGATGCGAAGACCGCTGGAGCCGGTGTCGACCACGACGTGGTCGATGTCCACGCAGGTGGCGGAGCCCGGCGCGCACACGGTCACCGTGACGAAGGGCGAGTTGACCGCGCTGCCGTCCGTGCCGTTGTCCACGCGGATCTGGACGACGTTGCTGCCGGCGATCGTGGCGGCGGCCACGCTGTCGACGCCGGCGGCGCCACCGGGGGGCGCCGTGCTGTCACCACCACCGCCGCCGCCACCGCCGCCGCAGGCGGCGATCACGAGGGCCGAAGCACCGGCCGCGAAAGCGGCCAGCCAGCGCTGCGCACGGGGAAGGGTGCGGGCGCCGCTCACTGCATCACCTTGGGGTCGAAGCCGGCGGGCAGCCGGGGCGGCAGCCAGGCGCGCCCTTCGAAGGCGCCCATGCGGCCGGTGGAGCGGATGACCACGTCCGTGCGGTCGATCGCCAGCGCGGATCGGCTGCGGCTGGCGGGCGCCGAGGCCAGCGCGTCGAACGACTGGCCCAGCAGCTGCTGCAGATCGGGCAGGTAAGGACCCGACCACGACACGGCGAACACCGCGCCGCTCGAATCCACGTATTCGCGCACGGTGGTGCCGCTGTCCAGGCGGCGCTCGGCGACGGAGTAGCTGGTGCCCGCGACTGGCGTGCGCGTGGCGCCGGCGGACGGCGCTTCGCCGAGCGTGGCCCAGGCGGCGCCGGCGGCGGCCAGCAGCAGGCTGGCGGCGATCAGGTGTTTCATCGTTGGCTAAGCAGGAGTCAGGCGCCTAGCTTAGCGGCTCGTGCGCCCGCCGGGCGGCGGGCGCAACCGAACGCAACGGTGTCGCTAGAGCACTTCGCTGGCGAAGTCGGCCAGGCGCGAGCGCTCGCCGCGCGCCAGCGTGATGTGGCCGCTGTGCGGCCAGCCCTTGAACTTGTCGACCGCGAAGGTCAGGCCCGAGGAGCCTTCGGTGAGGTAGGGCGTGTCGATCTGCGCCAGGTTGCCCATGCAGATGATCTTGGTGCCCGGGCCCGCGCGCGTGATCAGCGTCTTCATCTGCTTGGGCGTGAGGTTCTGCGCCTCGTCGAGGATCACGTACTTGTTGAGGAACGTGCGGCCACGCATGAAGTTCATGCTCTTGATCTTGATGCGGCTCCTGATCAGCTCGTTGGTGGCTGCGCGGCCCCACTCGCCGGCGCCGGTGTCGGTCTTGGCCAGCACCTCCAGGTTGTCGTCCAGCGCGCCCATCCAGGGGCCCATCTTTTCTTCTTCCGTGCCCGGCAGGAAGCCGATGTCCTCGCCCACGCTCACCGTGGCTCGGGTCATGATGATCTCGGTATAGCGGCGCTCGTCCAGCACCTGCGTCAGCCCCGCGGCCAGCGCCATCAGCGTCTTGCCGGTGCCCGCCGTGCCCGTGAGGGTGACGAAGTCCACCTCGGGGTCCATCAGCAGGTTCATCGCGAAGTTCTGCTCGCGGTTGCGCGTGGTGACGCCCCAGACGGCGTTCTTCAGGTGGCCGTAGTCCTTCAGCGTCTTCAGCACCGCGGTCTTGCCGCGGATCTCGGTGACGCGGGCATACAGGCTGGGCTCGCCGGGCGCCTCGAAGTAGACGAACTGGTTGATGTGCAGGCTGGGAACGATGGGCCCGGTGACGCGGTAGAAGGTGCTCTGGCCGCTTTGCCAGCTTTCCACCGTCTTGCCGTGCTTGGCCCAGAAGTCCGCCGGCAGCGCGAGCGCGCCGGAGTACATCAGCTCCAGGTCGTCCAGCGTCTTGTCGTTGCGGTAGTCCTCGGTCGCCAGGCCCAGCGCGCGCGCCTTCACGCGCATGTTGATGTCCTTGGACACCAGCACGACCTCGCGCGGCTTGTGCATCTCGCCCAGCGCCTGCACCACGCCCAGAATCTGGTTGTCGGCCTTGCCTTGCGGCAGGCTGATGGGCAGGTGGTTGGCCAGGGCCTGCGTCTGGAAGAACAGGTTACCGCCGGCCTCGGGATGGCCGGTGGAATTGAGCTTCAGCCCCGCGCTGATGTCGGCGCCCTGCGCGCCGGCCAGCGCGTCCAGCGAGCGGCTGGCCTGGCGGGCGTTGCGCGCAACTTCGGTCGTGCCCCTCTTGTGGCCGTCCAGCTCCTCCAGCACGATCATCGGCAGGAAGATGTCGTGTTCCTCGAAGCGGAACAGGCACATCGGGTCGTGCATCAGCACGTTGGTGTCCAGCACGAACAGCTTGGACGGGCCGGACGGCCTGGCCTTCTTGCGCGCGGGCTCGGGGGCCGGGCGGCGCTTCGCGGCGGGGCGCTCCTGCACCTCGGCGGCTTCTTCCTGGAACGCGGCCGGGTGGAACGCCTCGCGCTCGCCACCACCGCTTCGCGGGTCGAAGTCCTCGACCTGCGGGTGCTCAGCGACCGGATGGTCGGCGCCGTGGGCCTCCGATTTTCGGGCCGACTTGTGCGAGGACCGGGCCGGGGCGTCGTAGGCCTCGGGCGGGAGCAGGGCGGCGCGTTTGGAGGGGGCGGGAGGCAGCGGCATAGGCGAGGAAATTCCCGGAACGAAGGACCATGAAACGAAAAAGCCGCCTGGCGAGCCCGGCGGCTTTCTCTGGGGATGCGGTGTCGACGCGAAGCGCCGGAATCAACTGCATGAGGCCATTATGCACATCGGCCCCGGCGCGACCATGACCGGCCGCCGCGTGTTGTTGCCAGACGTCACCGACAGTTCAGGCGGCCTTCTTCAGCAGCTTCACGGCCTTGAGCACCTCGTCGACGTGACCGGGCACCTTCAGGCCGCGCCACTCCTGCTTGAGGATGCCGTCGGCGCCCACCAGGAAGGTGCTGCGCTCGATGCCCTTGACCTTCTTGCCGTACATGATCTTGTTCTTGACCACGCCGAACATGTGGCACATCTTCTCTTCGGTGTCGGCGATCAGCTCGAAGGGCAGCTCCAGCTTGGCTTTGAAGTCCTCGTGCGACTTCATGTTGTCGCGCGAGACGCCGAACACGGTGGCGCCGGCCTTCACGAAGTCCTTGTACTTGTCGCGGAACTGCATGGCCTCGGTCGTGCAGCCGGGCGTGTTGTCCTTGGGATAGAAGTACAGCACCACGACCTGGCCCAGGTGCGATGTATTGCTGACCTTGATGCCGCCCGTGGCGTTCGCTTCAAATTCGGGGAGGGGCTTGTTGACAACGATCGCCATGGATTTTGTACTCGTGTGACAGGAATGCCCGGGGGCTGCGCGGGCCAGTCGCAACCCGAGATTTTACCTGATTCGCCCCACGAGGGCGCCGCTCAGCCAGGCTGTTCCAGCAGCAGCGCCGCGGCCACCCGGCGGCCTTCCTGCGCGAGCACGTTGTACGTGCGGCAAGCCGCCGCCGTGTCCATGGTCTCGACACCGATGCGCGCCTGCACCAGCGGCCGCAGCCAGGCCGCCTTCGGGAAGCGGATGCGGCCGCCGCTGCCGAAGATCACCACCTCGGCGTCCAGCTTCGCCAGGCGCTCGAAATGCTGCGGGCCCAATGCCTCGTAGCTCGGCAGTTCCCAGTCGAACCGCTCACCTTGCGAGCTGATCACCACGCTGTGCGTGATGCGCTCTGTGCCCACGCCCACCCACCCCGGGCCGTAGCCGGTGATGGCCTGGACGTCGAAGCGGTCCGGCTGCAGTTTCATGCTGGATTTCGAAGGAAGCCTGGGCGTTGCGGCAGGGCGGCGAGCCCAACCGAGTGTGGTCAAATTATAGGTTTTCACCCTTGACAACGCCGCTGGGGTGCCATCCCGAGGAGGGGTTTTGAAGACCGTCCGCAAATCCGCCAAGCTGGCCAACGTGCTGTACGACATCCGCGGTCCCATCATGGACGCGGCCCGCCAGATGGAAGAGGAGGGGCACAAGATCATCAAGCTGAACATCGGCAACCTCGCCGTGTTCGGCTTCGACGCCCCCGAAGAGATCCAGCAGGACATGATCCGCAACCTGCCCAACTCGGCGGGCTACACGGACAGCAAGGGCATCTTCGCCGCCCGCAAGGCGGTGATGCACTACACGCAACAGCAGGGCATCAAGGGCGTCACGCTGGACGACGTGTACCTGGGCAACGGCGCCAGCGAACTGATCGCCATGGCCACCAACGCGCTGCTGGACGACGGCGACGAACTGCTGCTGCCTTCGCCCGACTACCCGCTGTGGACCGCGGCCACGTCGCTCTCGGGCGGCACGCCGGTGCACTACCGTTGCGACGAGGCGCGCGACTGGCAGCCCGACCTGGCCGACCTGCGCGGCAAGATCACGCCGCGCACCAAGGGCATCGTCGTCATCAACCCGAACAACCCGACCGGCGCGCTGTACCCGACCGAGACGCTGAAGCAGATCGTCGCCATCGCGCGCGAGCACGGCCTCGTGATCCTGGCCGACGAGGTGTACGACAAGGTCCTGTACGACGACGTGAAGCACACGGCCATCGCCAGCCTGTCCGAGGACGTGCTGACGCTGACGTTCAACTCGCTGTCCAAGAGCTACCGCAGCTGCGGCTACCGCGCCGGCTGGATGGTGGTGTCGGGCGACAAGCGCCAGGCCACCGACTACATAGAGGGCCTGACCATGCTCTCGAACATGCGCCTGTGCGCCAACGTGCCCGGCCAGTACGCCGTGCAGACCGCGCTGGGCGGCTACCAGAGCATCAACGAGCTGATCGCCCCCGGCGGGCGCCTGCGCCGCCAGCGCGACCTGGCGTACGAGCTGATCACCGCCATCCCCGGCGTCACCTGCGTGAAGCCGCAGGCCGCGCTCTACATGTTTCCCCGGCTGGACCCCAAGGTCTACCCGATCGCGGACGACCGCCAGTTCTTCCTCGAAGTGCTGCAGGAAACCCGCGTGATGCTGGTGCAGGGCTCGGGCTTCAACTACCCGGACAACCAGCACTTCCGCATCGTGTTCCTCCCCCACGAGGACGACCTTCGCGAGGCGATCAACCGCATCGCGAAGTTTCTCGACTCCTATCGCAAGCGACATACCTCATGAAACCCATCCAGGTCGGCCTGCTCGGCATCGGCACGGTCGGCAGCGGCGTCTTCAACGTCCTGCGCCGCAACCAAGAGGAAATCCAGCGCCGCGCCGGGCGCGGCATCGAGATCGGCATGGTCGCGGACCTCGACACCGCGCGCGCGCAGTCCGTCGTGGGCAGCGGCGTGAAGGTGGTGAAGGACGCGCGCGAAGTCATCGCCAATCCTGACATCGACATCGTCGTCGAGCTGATCGGCGGCTACGGTATCGCGCGCGAGCTGATGCTGGCCGCCATCGCGGCGGGCAAGCACGTGGTCACCGCCAACAAGGCGCTGCTGGCCGTGCATGGCACCGAGATCTTCGCGGCCGCGCACCAGCGCGGCGTGATGGTGGCCTTCGAGGCCGCCGTCGCGGGCGGCATCCCCATCATCAAGTCCCTGCGCGAAGGCCTGACCGCCAACCGCATCGAGTGGATCGCCGGCATCATCAACGGCACGACGAACTTCATCCTGTCCGAGATGCGCGACAAGGGCCTGGACTTCGACGTGGTGCTCAAGGAAGCGCAGCGCCTGGGCTACGCCGAAGCCGACCCGACCTTCGACATCGAAGGCGTGGACGCGGCCCACAAGGCGACCATCATGAGCGCCATCGCGTTCGGCATCCCGGTGCAGTTCGACAAGGCCTACGTCGAGGGCATCACCAAGCTGGCCGCGCAGGACATCCGCTACGCCGAGCAGCTGGGCTACCGCATCAAGCTGCTGGGCATCACCAAGCGCGCCACCAAGGGCATCGAGCTGCGCGTGCACCCCAGCCTGGTGCCCGCCAGGCGCCTCATCGCCAACGTCGAAGGCGCGATGAACGCGGTGGTGGTGCAGGGCGACGCCGTCGGCACCACGCTGCACTACGGCAAGGGCGCGGGCAGCGAGCCCACCGCCAGCGCCGTCATCGCCGACCTGGTGGACATCACGCGGCTGCACACGGCCGACGCCGCGCACCGCGTGCCGCACCTGGCTTTCCAGCCCGACCAGATGAGCAGCGAAGCCGTGCTGCCCATGGACGAGGTGGTCACCAGCTACTACCTGCGCCTGCGCGTGGCCGACGAAGCCGGGGTGCTGGCCAAGGTCACCGGCCTGTGTGCCGACGCAGGTGTGTCCATCGACGCCGTGCTGCAGCGCGAAGCGGGCGAAGGCGAGCGGCAGACCGACCTGATCATCCTCACGCACAACGTGCGCGAAGGCACAATGAACGAGGTCATCGGCCGCATGCAGGCGCTGCCCACCGTGCTGGCGCCCATCGTGCGCATCCGCAAGGAAGAACTGGCCTGACGGCCTGAGTTGGCGCCCATGCTGTACCTCTCCACGCGCGGCCACCCGGACCGCAAGCGCTTCTGCGAAATCCTGCTCGAAGGCCTGGCGCCCGACGGCGGCCTGTACCTGCCCGAGAGCTATCCGCGGGTGGATGCCGCCACGCTGCAGAAATGGCGCGGCCTGCCTTACCACGAGCTGGCGTTCGAGATCCTCTCGCTGTACATCGACGACATCCCCGCGGCCGACCTGCGCGCCATCTGCGCGAAGACGTACACGGCGCAAGTGTTCGGCACGAAGGAGATCGTGCCGCTGAAGCAGCTGGAATCCGGGCTGTACCTCGAAGCGCTGTCCAACGGCCCCACGCTGGCCTTCAAGGACATGGCCATGCAGCTGCTGGGCAACCTGTTCGAGTACGAGCTGGGCCGCCGCGGCGAGCAGCTGAACATCCTGGGCGCCACCTCCGGCGACACCGGCAGCGCGGCCGAGTACGCCATGCGCGGCAAGCAGGGCATCCGCGTCTTCATGACGTCGCCGCACGGCCGCATGAGCCCGTTCCAGCAGGCTCAGATGTTCAGCCTGCAGGACCCCAACATCCACAACCTCGCCATCGAGGGCGTGTTCGACGACTGCCAGGACATCGTCAAGGCGGTCAGCAACGACCTGGACTTCAAGCGCCGCCTGCGCATCGGCACCGTGAACTCCATCAATTGGGCCCGCCTGGTCGCGCAGGTCGTCTACTACTTCGCCGGCTGGTTCCAGGCCACGGCGGAACCGGGCCAGAAGGTGAGCTTCGCCGTGCCCTCGGGCAACTTCGGCAACATCTGCGCCGGCCACGTGGCCCGCATGATGGGCCTGCCCATCGAGACGCTGGTGCTGGCCACCAACGAGAACGACGTGCTCGACGAGTTCTTCCGCACCGGCGTGTACCGCGTTCGGACGGGCGCAGACACCCACGAGACGTCCAGCCCGTCGATGGACATCAGCAAGGCCAGCAACTTCGAGCGCTTCGTCTTCGACCTGCTCGGCCGCGATGGCGCGCGCACGCGCTCGCTGTTCGGCGAAGAGCTCGCCAAGGCCGGCCGCTTCGACCTGGGCAGCGACCCCGCGTTCGCGCAGGCGCGCCGGCGCTTCGGCTTCGCCAGCGGCAAGAGCACGCATGCCGACCGCCTGGCCACCATCCGCGACACCTGGCAGCGCCATTCGGCGATGGTGGACACGCACACCGCCGACGGCCTGAAGGTCGCGCGGCAGCACGCGAAAGCCGGCGTGCCGATGATCGTGCTGGAGACGGCGCTGCCGGTGAAGTTCGCCGCCGCCATCGTCGAGGCGCTGGGCCGCGAACCCGAGCGGCCCGCGAAGTTCGACGGCATCGAGAAGCTGCCGCGGCGCGTCACCGTGCTGCCGCCCGACGTGCAGCGCGTGAAGGCGTACATCGAACAGCATTGCGCCTGAGCCCGCCATGAAGGTCGTCGCATTCGCCGGCTACTCCGGCTCGGGCAAGACCACGCTGATGGAGCGCGTCATCCCGGCGCTGCGGCTGCGCGGCCTGCGCGTCTCCGTGGTCAAGCACGCGCACCACAGCTTCGACATCGACCATCCCGGCAAGGACACCTTCCGCCACCGCGAGGCCGGCGCGTTCGAGGTGGTCGTCGCTTCCAACCGCCGGCTGGCGCTGATGCGCGAGTTCGAGCGCGATGCCCAGCTCAGCGTGCACCAGCTGATCGCCGAGCTGTACGACGGTGTCGACTGGGTCATCGTCGAGGGCTTCAAGGAAAGCAACCTGCCCAAGGTCGAGGTGTGGCGAGCCGACAGCGCCCAACCGGCGCGCTACCCCGTGGACGACTTCGTGGTGGCCATCGCCACCGACTCGCCCGGCCGGTTGCCCGAAACGACCCTGCGGCCCTTGCTTCCACTCAATGATCCCGATGCGGTGGCGCAGTGGCTGGTCGACAATGGCGACCGCTTCGACTACATCGCCGAGAGATACACATGAACGCGCGAGCGCCGCTGCGCTCCCTGGACGACGCGCTGGCCGACCTGCTCGGCCATGCGCACGCGCTTGGACGCACGGAAGAAGTCGCGACTTTCGACGCCGATGGCCGCGTGCTGGCCGAAGACCTGGTGTCCGCGCTGCAGGTGCCGCCGCAGGACAACAGCTCGATGGACGGCTACGCCGTGCGCCGCGGCGAGATCGCGGAAGAAGGCGTGGTACTGCCGGTCAGCCAGCGCATTCCCGCGGGCCAGGCCGCGCAGCCGCTGCTGCCCGGCACCGTGGCGCGCATCTTCACCGGCGCGCCGGTGCCCGAAGGCGCCGACGCCATCGTCATGCAGGAAGACACGGAAGCGGTGGGCGACAGCGCCGTGCGCATCCGCGCCGTGCCCGCCGAAGGGCAGTGGATCCGCCGCAGCGGCGAGGACGTCACGCGTGGCTCGGTCATCCTCCGTGCGGGCCAGCGTCTGGACCCGGCGAGTTGCGGTCTCGCGGCCGGCATAGGCCGTGATCGCCTGCGTGTCGCCGCGCGCCCGCGCGTGGCGCTGTTCTCCACGGGCGACGAGCTGGTCATGCCCGGCACCGTGCCGCCGGAACAGATGCGTCCCGGCGCCATCTACAACTCCAACCGTTTCTTCCTGCGCCAGCTGCTCGCGCGCCTGGGCTGCGAGGTGGGCGATCTGGGCATCGTGCCCGATCGCCGCGAAGCCACTCTGGAAGCGCTGCGCGAAGCCTCGAAACACCACGACCTGATCCTCACCAGCGGCGGCGTGTCGGTGGGCGAGGAAGACCACGTCAAGCCGGCCGTGCAGCAGCTGGGCTCGCTGGACCTGTGGCAGATCGGCATGAAGCCGGGCAAGCCGTTCGCGTACGGCCGCATCGGTGAATCGCATTTCATCGGCCTGCCGGGCAATCCCGTGTCCAGCTTCGTCACCTTCGTGCTGCTGGTGCGCCCGTTCCTGCTGAAGCTGCAGGGCGCTTCGCGCGTGCAGCCGCCGGAGCAATGGCTGCCGGTGCACTTCGATTGGCCGAAGGCCGACAAGCGCCGCGAATTCATCCGCGTGCGGCGCGATGCCGAAGGCGGGCTGGCGCTGTTCCCCAACCAGAGTTCGGGCGTGCTCACCTCCATGGCTTGGTGCGACGGCCTGGCCGACATCCCGGCGGGCAAGACGTTCGCGCGCGGCGACCGCGTGCGCTTCCTGCCGCTGGCGGAGCTGGTCGCATGAAGGTCCGCCTGCGTTACTTCGCCTCGGTGCGCGAAGCCATGGGCCGCGGCTCGGAAGAGCGCGACACCGGCGCTGCCACGCTCGAAGCGCTGCGCAGCGAACTGCGCTCGCTCGGCGAGCCGTATGCCCAGGCCCTGGGCGACAAGGCCGTGCGCATGGCGCTGGACCAGGTGATGGCCGAAGCCGGCGACCAGCCGCTGCGAGAGGGCTGCGAAGTGGCGTTCTTTCCGCCCGTCACCGGGGGCTGACATGGCCGCGGCGCGCGTCTCCATCCAGGCCGCCGATTTCGACGTTTCCGCCGAGCTCGCCGAGCTGCGCCGCGCCGACCTGCGCGTGGGCGCGGTGTGCAGCTTCGTCGGCACCGTGCGGCAGAAGCATCCCGACGGTTCGCCCGAGGTGCTGTCGCTGGAGCTGGAGCACTACCCCGGCATGACCGAGAAAGCCATCGAGGCGATGATCGACGAGGCGCAGCGCCGCTTCGACATCCATGCCGCCCGCGTGGTGCACCGGGTCGGACTGCTCGCGCCCGGCGATCAGATCGTGTTCGCCGCCGTCACCTCGGCCCACCGCGGCCAGAGCTTCCAGGCCTGCGAGTTCCTGATGGACTACCTGAAGACGCAGGCGCCGTTCTGGAAGAAGGAGCGCACGCCGCAGGGCGAGAAGTGGGTGGATGCGCGAGTGGCCGACGACGAGGCCCTGGCGCGCTGGGGCATCCGCGCGGGCAACGCCGGCTAGGCCGGCGGCTCAGCGCGCGGGCGGAACGAAAGCCGCGCGGGCGTCGTCTTCCAGTTCGCCGGTCAGCAGTTGCAGCAGCTCGATCAGCTGTTCCTGCTGCTCCCGGTCCAGTGGCGCCATCAGCCGGCGGTAAGCCTTCTCCGCCGGCTTCTGCGCTTCGGCCAGCACGCGCTCGCCTTCGGGCGTGAGCAGCACCGAGACGTTGCGCTTGCCTTCGGCCGACTCGCGCGCCACCAGGCCGCGGGCTTCCAGGCCGCGCAGCACGCGGAGCACCGTCACCTTGTCGAAGCCCAGCGCGCGCGCCAGCGTGGACTGGCCCAGCCGCGGGTGCGCGCGCAGCACCGTCAGCACGCCAAACTGCGCGGGCGTGAGCTGCTGGCCCCGGCATTCGTCCTCGAACACCGCGGCGGAGATCTGGTGCGCACGGCGCAGCAGGAAACCGGGGCGGGCATACAGGCGCGAGAGCGTGGCGGGGTTCTTGGAGGTCGGCAAGGCGGAAGGAACTCGGCTAGGGAATGCGTGGATTGTGCCTCGCCGCCCCGGCGTCCATAATGGTTAGCATGCAAACGCAATCCATCGGTGGAGATGCCATGCGCCGACGTACCGTCCTCGGGCTGGCCCTGGCCGGCATGACCGTGAGCGCGGGCGCCCAGCCGGCTGCCGGCAGCGGCCAGTCCCTGCGCCTGATCGTGCCGTTCACGCCCGGCACCGGCATCGACCTGATCGCCCGCACCATCGGCCCGAAGCTGTCGGAGAGGCTGGGGCGGCCGGTGGTGGTGGACAACCGCGCGGGCGCGTCGGGCAACATCGGCACCGAAGCCGTGGTGCGCTCCGCGCCCAACGGCGGCACGCTGCTGGTCAGCGTGAACACGCTGGTGATGAACCGCGCGCTGTACCCCAAGCTGCCGTTCGACCCGGTGAAGGACCTGGTGCCGGTGTCGCTCACCAGCTGGGGACAGCTGCTCCTGGTGACCAACCCGAGCTCGGGTTGGCGCACCGCGGGTGACTTGATCAAGGCCGCGAAGGCGCGGCCGGGCCGCATCAACTACGCCAGCCCAGGCGTCGGCACGCCTCACCACCTGTCGATGGAATTGTTCAAGGCCGCCAACGGCATCTTCCTCACGCACATCCCGTACCGCGGCACCGCGCCGGCGGTGACGGACCTGCTGGGCGGCCAGATCGAACTCGGTTTCCTCCCCATCCACGTGGCGCTGCCGCACATCCGCTCGGGCCGCCTCGTGGCGCTGGGCATCGGCAGCGACAAGCGCCACCCGCTGGTGCCGCAGGTGCCCACGCTGGAAGAGGCGCACGCGGGCAAGGTGAACGTGGACATGTGGTACGGCGTCTTTGCGCCGCCCGGCACGCCGGCCGACTTCGTCGCGCGTCTCAACCGCGAGCTGAAGGACATCCTCGCGATGCCCGAGGTGCGCACCGCGTTCGAGACGCAGGGCATGGACCCCGCCAGCAGCACGCCCGAGGAGTTCCGCCGCCTGGTGGAGACGGACGCCAACCGCTGGGCCGAGCTGATCCGGGCCCAGGGCATCACCGCGGAATAAACGGATGCGCATCGCCATCGTCGGCGGCGGCATCGGCGGGCTCGCGCTCGCGCTGTCCCTGCACCGCCACGGCATCGCTTGCGATGTCTACGAGACCGTGCCCCAGGTGCGCGAGATCGGCGTCGGCATCACGCTGCTGCCGCACGCCATGCGCGAACTCGCCGCGCTGGGCCTGGACAAGCAGGCCGAAGCCGAGGGCATCGAGAACCTCGAGAGCGTGTTCTTCAACCGCTGGGGCCAGTTCGTCTACCGCGAGCCGCGCGGCCGCCACGGCGGCTATGCGCTGCCCGAAATCGGCCTGCACCGCGGAAAGCTGCACCGCATCCTGTACGAAGCCGTGCTCGAGAGGCTGGGGCCGGGCGCGCTGCACCTCGACCACCGCTGCGCCGGCGTGGAGCAGGACACCGCCGGCGTCACGCTGCGGCTGCAGGCCAGCACCGGGGCGCCGCGGCCCGCCGCGCGCGCCGACCTGCTGGTGGCCTGCGACGGCGTCAATTCCGCCGTGCGGCGCGAGTTCTATCCGCGCGAGCAGCTGGCCTTCGCCGGCATCAACACCTGGCGCGGCGTCACCGTGCACGAGCCCATCCTCACCGGCAAGAGCTACCTGCGCATCGGCTCCATCGACACCGGCAAGATGGTCATCTACCCCATCGTCGACAACGTGGACGGGCAGGGCCGCCAGCTGGTGAACTGGGTGGCCGAGATCCGCCGGCCCGGCTCGCCGATGAACGACTGGAACAAGCCCGGCCGGCCGGAAGACCTGCTGCCGCTGTTCCAGGACTGGCGCTTCGATTGGCTGGACGTGCCCGGCCTCATCCGCGGCGCGGCGCAGATCTTCGAGTACCCGATGGTGGACCGCGATCCGGTCGACCGCTGGACTTTCGGCCGCGTCACGCTGCTGGGCGACGCCGCGCACCCCATGTACCCGCGCGGCTCCAACGGTTCGGCGCAGGCGTTGATCGACGCGCGCGTGCTGGCGGCGGAGCTCGCGGCCGGCGGCGACCCGGTGCAGGCGCTGGCGCGCTACGAGCAGCAGCGGGTGCCCGCCACCGCGAAGATCGTGCAGGCCAACCGCACGGTGCCGCCGGACGCCATCATCATGCGGGCCGATGAGCTGAGCGGAGGGCGGCCCTTCGCGGGCAGCATCGACCAGCTGGTGAGCGCCGACGAGCTGAAGCGCATCTCCGACGACTACAAGCGCGTCGCCGGCTTCGCGCTGGAAACCGGGGGCGGCGTCAAGGCGGGTTGATTCAGTTGAGGTAGCGGGGGCGGTCGCCGCCGTCGCCCGTGCCGGGCTCGGCAGGTTCCGCGGCCGTGGGCGGCGCCGCGAAGTTGTCGCGCCACTGCGAACGCGCCAGCGCCTGGTCCAGCAGGTGCATCAGGCCCTGCGTCAGCTTGGGGTCCAGCTCCAGCTGGAAGCCGCGCGGCTTGTCGCCGCCGCTGACCGAAGCGCGCTCGTTGAAAGCCAGGCGCAGGCGGCCGCTGCCCAGCGGCGTGGCGTCCACGTCGGTCACCAGCAGCGGCTCGTTGCCCAGCGGCAGGGTGGGCTTCTCCTCGTACGGCGTCTCGAAGTCGGCGCCCTGCAGGAACTCCTCCTTGCGGAACTCGGTCACCATCTTCTTGAGTTCGTCGTCGGCGGAAGCCAGGACGCTGCCGGCGGCTTCCATGCGGATCAGCTGGTCGGTGTTCAGCTTGGTGAGCAGCGGCCACAGGCCCGACATCAGGCGGCGGGTGAGCCACATGCGCATCTCCTCGCCGCTGGTGCTGTTGACCTTCAGCAGGACGCGGTCCTGCTCGGCCTGGTAGTTCACCGACAACTGGTGGATCTGCATGGGGGTTGATTTTAGTCAGCCCATCCGGGTGCAGCCGCTGGGCTGCGACACTTGAAAACCTGTGGGCAAGCCTGACATGCTTGGCATTCGGAGAACGACCAGAACATGAGACTCGACAAGCTCACGACCAAGTTCCAGGAAGCCCTGGGCGAAGCCCAGAGCCTGGCGCTGGCCAACGACCACGCC
This sequence comes from Ramlibacter humi, assembly GCF_004681975.1. Classification (GTDB taxonomy): domain Bacteria; phylum Pseudomonadota; class Gammaproteobacteria; order Burkholderiales; family Burkholderiaceae_C; genus Ramlibacter; species Ramlibacter humi. The sequence goes on along the minus strand of NZ_SMLK01000001.1, from coordinate 1,173,857 downwards.
TACATCGAACCGGAACACCTGCTGGTGGCCATGCTGCGGCAGGAAGACGGCCCGCGCGCGCTGCTGCAGCGCGCCGGCGTCAACGTGCCCGGCCTGCTGGCCGCCGCCGAAGGCGCGATGCACAAACGCCCGCAGGTGCAAGGGCAGGAACAGGTGCAGGCCGGCCGCGACCTCGTCACCACGCTGCAGGCGGCCGAGAAGGAAGCGCTCAAGCGCGGCGACGAATACATCGCCAGCGAGATGTTCCTGCTGGCCATCGCCGACAGCAAGGCCGACATCGGCCGCATCGCGCGCGAGAACGGCCTCACGCGCAAGTCGCTGGAATCCGCCATCGACGCCGTGCGCGGCGGCCAGAAGGTGGACAGCGCCGAAGCGGAAGGCCAGCGCGGCGTGCTGAAGAAATACACCATCGACCTCACCGAGCGCGCACGCATCGGCAAGCTGGACCCCGTGATCGGCCGCGACGAGGAGATCCGCCGCGCCATCCAGGTGCTGCAGCGCCGCACCAAGAACAACCCGGTGCTGATCGGCGAACCGGGCGTCGGCAAGACCGCCATCGTCGAAGGCCTGGCGCAGCGCATCGTCGCGGGCGAAGTGCCCGAGACGCTGAAGAACAAGCGCGTGCTGTCGCTGGACATGGCGGCGCTGCTGGCCGGCGCGAAGTACCGCGGCGAGTTCGAGGAGCGCCTGAAGAACGTGCTGAACGAGCTGGCCAAGGACGAGGGCCGCACCATCGTCTTCATCGACGAACTGCACACCATGGTGGGCGCGGGCAAGGCCGAAGGCGCGATGGACGCGGGCAACATGCTCAAGCCGGCGCTGGCGCGCGGCGAACTGCACTGCGTGGGCGCGACGACGCTGGACGAATACCGCAAGTACATCGAGAAGGACGCCGCGCTGGAGCGCCGCTTCCAGAAGATCCTGGTGGGCGAGCCCAGCGTGGAAGCCACCATCGCCATCCTGCGCGGGCTGCAGGAGAAGTACGAGGTGCACCACGGCGTGGAGATCACCGACCCTGCCATCGTGGCCGCGGCCGAACTCTCGCACCGCTACATCACCGACCGCTTCCTGCCCGACAAGGCCATCGACCTGATCGACGAGGCCGCGTCCAAGATCAAGATCGAGATCGACTCCAAGCCCGAGGCCATCGACCGCCTCGACCGGCGGCTGATCCAGCTGCAGATCGAGCGCGAGGCGGTGAAGAAGGAGAAGGACGAAGCTTCGCAGAAGCGCCTGTCGCTCATCGAAGGCGAGATCACGTCCCTGCAGAAGCAGATCGCCGACCTGGAAGACATCTGGAAGGCCGAGAAGGCGCAGGCCCAGGGCAGCGCGCAGGTGAAGGAAGAGATCGACAAGGTCCGCTTCCAGATCGAGGAGTTCAAGCGCAAGGCCGACTTCAACAAGGTCGCCGAGCTGCAGTACGGCAAGCTGCCGGAGCTGGAGCGCAAGCTGAAGGAGGCGCAGGACGCCGAGAACGGCAAGGCCAAGGCCGGCAAGCCGCAGCTGCTGCGCACGCAGGTGGGCGCCGAGGAGATCGCCGAAGTGGTGGCGCGTGCCACCGGCATCCCGGTGTCCAAGCTGATGCAGGGCGAGCGCGAGAAGCTGCTGCAGATGGAAGACAGGCTGCACCAGCGCGTGGTGGGCCAGGACGAGGCGATCAGCGCGGTGGCCAACGCCATCCGCCGCTCGCGCTCGGGCCTGTCGGACCCCAACCGGCCCACGGGTTCGTTCCTGTTCCTCGGCCCCACCGGCGTGGGCAAGACGGAGCTGTGCAAGGCGCTGGCGAACTTCCTGTTCGACAGCGAGGAGCACCTGATCCGCGTCGACATGAGCGAGTTCATGGAAAAGCACTCTGTGGCCCGCCTGATCGGCGCGCCCCCGGGTTACGTGGGCTACGAGGAGGGCGGCTATCTCACCGAAGCCGTGCGCCGCAAGCCGTACAGCGTGATCCTGCTCGACGAGGTGGAGAAGGCGCACCACGACGTGTTCAACGTGCTGCTGCAGGTGCTGGACGATGGCCGCCTGACCGACGGCCAGGGCCGCACCGTGGACTTTAAGAACACGGTGATCGTGATGACCAGCAACATCGGCTCGCCGATGATCCAGGCGATGGCCGGCCGGCCGTACGAAGAGGTGAAGGACGCGGTATGGGACGAGCTGAAGAACCACTTCCGCCCCGAGTTCCTGAACCGAATCGACGAGACGGTGGTGTTCCACGGCCTGGACGCGCAGGACATCGCGCGCATCGCGCAGATCCAGCTGAAGGTGCTGGAGCAGCGGCTCGCCAAGATGGACCTTACGCTGCAGGTGTCGCCGCCGGCGCTGGAGGAACTGGCCAAGGTGGGCTTCGACCCGGTGTTCGGTGCGCGGCCGCTGAAGCGGGCGATCCAGCAGCGCATCGAGAACCCGCTCTCGCGGCTGATCCTCGAGGGCCGCTTCCCGCCCAAGAGCGTGATCCCGGTCGACGTGGACCCGGTGCGCGACCCCGGCGTGTTCCACTTCGGCGCGCGCGAGCAGCCGAAGGAAACGGCCACCGCGTGACACGAGCGGCTTCGATGAAAGGCCTCATGCCGCCCCGGCATGGGGCCTTTCATTTGCCGCGCCGCGGAGTAGCCGACGCTGCGAAAGGTTTCTCGCCCCGCTCGCTTGCCCCTCGTGGCTCACGGCCTCACACTGGCCTTTCACTCTTGCACTGAAGCCGCCATGTCCGCTCTCTTCGTGTTCCTGCTGCGCGTGTTCGCCTTCGTCGCCGGCCTGGTGATGGCCGCGAGCCTCGCCGTTGCTGCCGCGCTGGGCCTGGTGGCCTGGTTGCTGCACGCGGGCTGGGCGCGCTTGACGGGCCGCCCCGCGCGCGTGGACCTGCGTTTCTTCCGCGGCGGCTTCGTGCCGCGCCGCCATCCCGCGCCCGTGTACGTGCCCTCGGGCCTGCCGCGCCGCGGCCACCGGCCCGACGTCAGCGACGTCGATCCCAAGTAAGGCGCGCGGCGTACGGCCGCGCTGCGCCGGCTCCGGGGCTCCGCTATCCTGCGCGGGCTGACTGGAGGTACCCACCATGTTCAACGCGCTGGTGCTCGACAAGGCACGCGAGTTCTCCGCTTCCGTGCGCGAAGTGGATGACGCGTTCCTGCCCGAGGGCGACGTCACCATCGAGGTCGCGTGGTCCACGCTCAATTACAAGGACGCGCTCGCCATCACCAATCGCTCGCCGATCGTGCGCAGCTGGCCCATGGTGGCAGGCATCGACGGCGCGGGCGCCGTGGTGCAAAGCTCTTCGCCGCTCTGGCGTGCCGGTGACGTGGTGCTGCTCAACGGTTTCGGCGTCGGCGAGACGCACAAGGGCTGCCTCGCGCAGCGCGCGCGCCTGAAGGGCGAGTGGCTGGTGCGGCTGCCGCCCGCGTTCTCGCCGCGGCAGGCCATGGCCATCGGCACCGCGGGCTACACCGCGATGCTGTGCGTGCTGGCGCTGGAGCGGCACGGGCTGAAGCCGGGGCAGGGCGACGTGCTGGTGACCGGTGCGACCGGTGGCGTGGGTTCGATCGCGGTGGCCTTGTTGTCCGCGCTGGGTCATCGCGTGGTCGCCGCCACCGGCAAAGCGTCCGAGCACGAATTCCTGCGTGGTTTGGGCGCGGCCGACATCATCGACCGCGCGGAACTCTCCGCGCCGGGCAAACCGCTGCAGAAGGAACGCTGGGCGGCGGTGGTCGACGCCGTCGGCAGCCACACGCTGGCGAATGCTTGCGCCCAGACACGTTACGGCGGCGCCGTGACTGCCTGCGGCCTGGCGCAAGGCATGGACCTGCCGGCGACGGTGGCGCCTTTCATCCTGCGCGGCATCAGCCTGCTGGGCGTCGACAGCGTGATGGCGCCGATGTCGTTGCGCGAGCAGGCGTGGGCGCGCCTCGCGCGCGACCTCGACGTGCGCAAGCTGGAAGCGATCACCAGCGAGATCCCGCTGTCGTCGGCCATTGAGCAGGCGCAGCGGCTGATGGCCGGGCAGGTGCGCGGCCGGCTGGTGGTCGACACCGCCGCCTGATACGCCGCGTCACGAATCGGGGTGAACCCCTGTCCGCCAGCCCGCGCGCGGCCGCGTTGTGGTGGCGGAAAGGCAGGTGGTTCATGCTCGTCCAGTGCACCCTGATGGCGCCCGCCGAGGCGCAGGCTTTCGAGGCCGCCATTCGCGCCAGCGGGCGCGACCCTCGCGTGTTCCGCGCGCAGGTCTTCGAAGCCGCCAACGATCCTTCGCCGTGGCGCCGCGTGCACGTGGTGGCGCCGCGGGCTTCGGCGCAGTACGAAGCCAGTGAAGGCGTGGCGTGGACGGAAAGCTTCGCGCGCCACCTGGCGCGCGGTTTGTTCGGTTGAGGGCGTGCGCGCCTAGCGCGAAGGCTTGGCGGCCAGCTGGTGCTGGGCGGCCGCCGTCGACGACACCGACGTGCGATAGACCACCGTCCCTACCGTGGCCAGCGCCACCGCCATCGTCGCTGCCACCAGGCCCCACGGCCAGCCGGCTTCGAAGCGGGTGGGCTGGGCGGCTTGCGCGGCGGCGTCGGCCCGCAGGCGGGCTTCCTGAGCGCGCAGCCACTGGTCGTAGCTTTCGCGGCGCTGCGGATGCGACAGCACGGCCCACGCCTCGTTGATGCGCGCCATTGCGGCTTCGGCCAGCGCGTCGCCGGCGTGGCGGTCGGGGTGGTTCTGCTGCGCGGCCTTGCGATAGGCGCGGCGCAGCTCTTGCGGGGCAGCGTCGCGCGGCACCCCGAGGGTGTCGTAGTGGCTGTTCGGGACGTCGGAGCGCATCGGTCGCAAGGTGGCTTGGCGTTGCGTGTGGCTGCTACGGAAAGTGTAGCTTCGCCACGGCCGCGCGCGAAGCTGCGCGCGCTTCAGGCAGCGCCGCGGGCGGCGCGTTTACAACACTTCGCGCGGCGGCGTCCTACGCGGCCGCGTGCCCGCCGGCCCGACCATTCGCCTCGCCCGAACACGTGGAGAAGCCGATGGCATTGCCGGACACCGCCCCTTCGCTGGCGCTCGACGCCCGGCGCCAGGACTCGCACTGGAGCCGCGCGTTCCGCGGCGAGCCGTACTTCCGCGCGGGCCGCGAGTACGAGGATTACGCGCCGGCCTACTGCGTGGGCTACGTCGGCTACGCGCAGTACGGCGGCCGCTTCGAGGACGCGCTGCGCTCGCTGTGGGCCAACTGGGAGCGCATCCGCGGCGCTTCGCGGCTGACGACGGAGGAAGCCTTGCCCGCCTTCCGCGCCGCGTGGGACCGCGTGGAGGCGCAGGAAGCGCTGGCCGGCCGCATGCTCGCAGCGCAGGCGCAGGCCGTCCACGCCGCGGCGGCGCAGGGAGCCGGCACGTAGGACAACGCCGACAAATTGCCCAGCTGGACCGCCGGACGGCCCAGCTGCTCCTAACATCGGCTCCCGACGGGGGGAGCACCGATGACAAGCAAACCAGCAATGGCGCTGCTGGCCGCGGCGATGACCGCGGGCGCCGCCCAGGCGCAACAGACCGCCACTGCGACCCAGCTGGCCGACCTCACGCTCGAGCAACTGGGCAACCTGGAGATCACGTCCGTTTCGGGACGCGCGCAAAGCCTGCAGCAGGCCGCCGCTTCGGTGTACGTGATCACCGCGCAGGACATCCGCCGCTCGGCGGCCACCAGCCTGCCCGAGGCCTTGCGCCTGGCGCCCAACCTGCAGGTCGCGCAGACCAGCGCCGGCCAGTGGGCCATCAGCGCGCGCGGCTTCCAGGACACGATCTCCAACAAGCTGCTGGTGCTGGTGGACGGCCGCACCATCTATTCGCCGCTGTTCGCGGGCGTGTTCTGGGACGCCAACGACGTGGTGCTGGAAGACGTCGACCGCATCGAGGTGATCAGCGGGCCCGGCGGCACGCTGTGGGGCGCCAACGCGGTCAACGGCGTGATCAACATCGTCACGCGGCCCGCGGCCGAAACGCAGGGCGTGCTGGCTTCGGCGACGCGCTCGGCGCACGGCGGGCGCGAGAGCGTGCGCTGGGGAACAAGGCTGGGTGAACGCACGAACGTGCGCGCCTATGCGCAGGCCGTGGACCGCGGCGCGACGCAGCTGCCTTCGGGCGCGCCGCTGGCCGACGGCTCGCAGCTCCACCAGGCGGGCTTCCGTTCCGACTGGGCGGCCGGCAACCAAAGCCTCACCGTGCACGGCGACTTCTACGAAGGCGGCCCCGACCCGGCCAGCAACCTTGCGCCCAACGTGCGCGGCTACAACCTGCTGGCGCGCTGGGACAGCGAAACCGCGGGCGGCTCGCCCTACCAGGTGCAGGCTTATGTGGACTCGTACGACCGCGATGACCCGCTGGTGTTCCGCACGAGCGCACGCACGGTGGACCTGCAGTTCACGCACGATCCCAGGCTGGCGTTCGGCCAGCTGCTGTGGGGCGTGGGCCACCGGCAGTCGCGCGACGACAACCAGGCCACGCCCATCGTCGCCTTCCTGCCCGCGAGCCGCACGCTCACGTGGACCAACGTCTTCGCGCAGTACCAATGGCCGCTCGCGGACAAGCTGCAGGCCACGGCCGGCGTGAAGCTGGAGCGCAACTCGTACACCGGCACCGAGGTCCTGCCCAGCCTGCGCGTGGCCTGGCTGCACTCGCCGCAGGCCACCACCTGGGCGGCGGTGTCGCGCGTGGTGCGCGCGCCGGCGCGCATCGACCGCGACTTCTTCTTCACCTTGGGTGGAACACTGGCCATCGCGGGCGGACCGAACTTCGAGTCGGAAACCGCGAACGTGTTCGAGATCGGCCATCGCGCGCAATTGGGAGGGGGCGTCACCGCATCGGCGACGCTCTTCCGGCAGGACTTCCACGGCTTGCGCGCGGGCGTGCCCGGCCAGCCGCTGCCGCTGACGGTGGAGAACCTGGTGCAGGGCCCGGTGGACGGCCTGGAAGCCTGGGGCCAGTGGCAGGTCAACGATGCATGGCGCCTTTCCGCCGGCTACCTGGGCCTGCACAAGAACCTGCGCTTCAGCGGGGGCCTGAGCCCGGCGACACGTTCGTTCCCCGGCCTGGGCAACGACGCGCGCTCGCAGGTCTCGCTGCGCTCCAGCCTCAACATCGGCTCGCGCACGGAATTCGACATCACGGTGCGCCACGTGGGCGAGCTCACCGACCCGCGCGTGGCGGGCTACACCTCCGTCGATGCGCGCCTCGGCTACCAGGTGTCGCCGGCGCTCAGGCTGTCGATCCTCGGCACCAACCTGCTGGACCGCCGCCACGTCGAGTTCTCCGGCGGCAGCGAGATCCGCCGCACCGTCTACCTGCAGGCATCCTGGCAGCTGTGATCCCGGTTCCGATGCCCACCCGCCGCAGGACGCTGGTCCTGCTTGCAGCCGCCTGCGCGGGGCCCGCCGCATGGGCGCAGGGCGCCGCGCGCGAGAGCGCCGTGAAGGCGGCTTTCCTCTACAAGTTCGGCGCGTTCGTCGAGTGGCCCGCGGGCACTTTCGCGAAGCCGGACGACCCGCTGGTGATCGCGGTGCTGGCCAGCGAAGCGATCGCTGCCGACCTGGAGCAGATCGTGGCCAGCCGCCCGGCGGAAGGCCGGCCCGTGGCCGTGCGGCGCGTGCGCGAAGGCGAGCCGCTGGCCGGTGCGCACGTGCTCATGGTCGGCGGCAGCAGGGAGGGGCGCTTGCGCGAAGCGGCCGCGGCGGCGCCGGGGCCGGTGCTCGTGGTGGCCGAGCGCGACGATGCGTTGCGCAGCGGCGCGGTGCTCAACTTCGTGACGGACGGCGGGCGCGTGCGTTTCACCGCGTCGCTGCCCGCGGCGGAGCAGCGCAACCTGCGCCTTTCGGCCCGCCTGCTGGCCGTGGCGCAAACCGTGGAGGGCCGTGCCCGGTGATACGCAGCGCCCGCTCCATCCGCACCAAGCTCAACGTCATCCTGGTGGCGACCACCGTCGCCGCGCTGCTGCTGGCCGCCCTGGCGCTGCTCGCCGTGGACCTGCGGCGCGGCCTCGTCGACACCGAGCAGGACATCGTCACGCAGGCCGACGTCATCGCGCTGGCCAGCGCGCCGGCGCTGGCTTTCGCCGACCCGCGCGTCGCCGCCGAGAACCTGGCCGTGCTGCGCGCGCGCAGCAGCGTGGTGGCCGCGGCGCTGTACGACGACACGGGCAAGGTCTTCGCCATCTACCGGCGCGACGAAGCCGACGCCTTGGCCGTGCCGCCGCGCGCGCAGCGTGCCGGCGTGGCGCTGGAAGGCGACTGGGCCGTGGCCTGGCGGCCGGTGATGTCGGGCCGGGAACGGGTGGGAACGATCTGGCTCGAAGTGCGCCACGACCGTGTGCGCCGCACGCTGGAGTACCTGGGCCTGCTGGCGCTGGTGCTGGGCGGCAGCCTGGTGGCGGCGCTGCTGCTGTCCAACCGCCTGCAGCGCACGCTGGTGGCGCCCATCCTGGCCATCCGCGAAGTGGCGCGCCAGGTGCTGCGCGGCGAGACCGGCAACCTGCGCGCGGTGCGTACCAGCGACGACGAAGTGGGCGAGCTGGTGGACGCGTTCAACGCCATGCTCGACGAGCTGGGCCGCCGCGCGGGCACGCTGGAAGCGGCCAACCAGGCGCTGCGCGCCAGCGAGGCGCGCTACCAGCTGGCGGTGCGCGGTTCGGCCGCGGGGCTGTGGGATTGGGACATGCCCGCGGGCACGATGTTCTATTCGCCGCGCTTCAAGGCGCTGCTGGGCTACACCGACCAGGAGTTCCCCGACCGCCCCGACTCCATCTCCAGGGTGCTGCATGCGGACGACCGCCCGGTGGTGGCGCAGGCGCTGCGCGCCCACCTGCGCGACCGCCAGCCTTACCAGGTGGAGTGCCGCCTGATGGACAACGCCGGCCGCTGGCGCTGGTTCTTCGTCGCCGGCGCGGCGCTGTGGGACCCCGCGGGGCAGCCGTTCCGCATGGCCGGTTCGGTGGTCGAGGTCACCGAGCGCAAGCACGCCGAGCAGGTGCTGCAGGACGCCAACCGGGCCAAGGACGAATTCATCGCGACGCTGGCGCACGAGCTGCGCAACCCGTTGGCGCCCATCCGCACCGGGCTGGAGATCCTGAAGAAGGACAAGGCCAACGGGCCGGTGTCCGAGCGCGCGCGCCAGACCATGGAGCGGCAGCTGGTGCACATGATCCGGCTGATCGACGACCTGCTGGACATCTCGCGCATCAGCAGCGGCAAGATCCGGCTGGAGGTCTCTCGCATCCGGCTGCGGCCGGCGGTGGACAGCGCGCTGGAGATCAGCCGGCCCGCCATGCAGGCCGGCGGCCATTCGCTGCAGGTGGACTGGCCCGAGGACGACATCGAGCTGATGGGCGACCCCACGCGCATCGCGCAGGCGCTGGGCAACCTGCTGAACAACGCGGCCAAGTACACGCCGCCGGACGGCCAGGTCGCGCTGCGCGTGCGGCGCGAAGGCGACTGGGTGGTGCTGGACGTCGAGGACAACGGCGAAGGCATCGCCGCCGACATGCTGGAGACCATCTTCACGCTGTTCTCGCAGGTGCGCAGCACGATCGACCGCGCGCAGGGCGGCCTGGGCATCGGCCTGTACCTCGTGCGCAGCCTGGTGACGCTTCACGGCGGCTCCGTGGTCGCCGAAAGCGCCGGCGCGGGGCAGGGCAGCCGCTTCACCGTGCGCCTGCCCTGCCTGCCGGCGCTGCCGCATGCGGAGCCGCCGCGCGAACAGGCCGAAAGCGGGCCGCAAGCCGCGGGGCTGAAGGTGCTGGTGGTGGACGACAACATCGACGCCGCCGAGACGCTGGCCACCGTGCTGCAGATGGCGGGCTGCGAAACGCGCCTGCTGCATGAAGGCACCCACGTGCTGGACGGAGCGCAGGCGTTCGGGCCCGACATCATCCTGCTGGACATCGGGCTGCCGGGCCGCAGCGGCTACGAGGTGGCGATGCAGCTGCGCCAGGTGCCGCGCTTCGCGCGCACGCCGCTGGTGGCCATCACGGGATGGGGCGCGGAAGGCGACCGCCAGCGCGCGCAGGCGGCCGGCTTCGACCACCACCTGACCAAGCCCATCGACTTCGCGCAGCTGGAGCCGCTGCTGCGCGATGCGGCGCGCACGCGCGCTTCCACCTGACCGCGTTCAGCCGGCTTCGCGCAGCGCCTGCGCCAGGCGGTCCAGGAAGGGTTGCTGCGCGGGCAGCAGCTTGGGGCGTGCTTCGTCCAGCGTGAACCAGGCGACGCGGTCCACCTCGGCGAACTGCTGCAGGCGGCCGGAGCGCGGCGGCCATTCCACCTCGAAAGTGCTGGAGCGCAGCTGCGCGGGATCGAAGTCGCCCGCGAAGGCCCAGGCCTGCACGCGCTTGCCGCTTTTCATGCGCACCTCGCCGAGGTCGCCGAAGGGGCCTGAGGGGCAGTGGCCGGTCTCTTCCCCGAACTCGCGGCGCGCGCCCGCCAGGGCGTCTTCGCCCTCGGTCAGCTCGCCCTTGGGCAGCGTCCACGCGCCTTCGTCCTTGCGGGCCCAGAACGGGCCGCCGGGATGCGCCAGCAGCACCTCGGGCCCGCGCGGGCCCAGGCGGTACATCAGCAGGCCGGCGCTGCGGGCCATGCGCCTCGTGTCATTCGTGGGCCGGCTCTTCGCCGTCGGTCTCGGCGCGCTGCTGCCGTTCCTCGTGCTGCGAGATCACGTGCCGCAGCGCGCTGGCCGCGCCTTCGCCCGAACGGCGGCCGGGCGGCTGTTCGCCCGGTGCGCGGGCGGCGCCGTCCTGCGATTCAGTGCCTTGCTGCGGGGGCTTCACGTCCAGGTCCTCTGCTTGTCTAGGTCCATTGAAGCGCGGCGGCACGAGCTCAGCAGTCAGTGCAAGCCCAGCCGTGATGTAGGACGCATCCTCACGCCGCGGCACGGGGCTGGAAATGGCGGGGCGGCTGCCCCATCGCGCCCTTGAACATGGCGCTGAAGGCGCTCTCGCTGGCATACCCGGTGGCGGCCGCGACCTGGTGCACGGCCAGGCCGCGCGCCAGCAACGGCAACGCGTGCGCGAGGACCGCCTGCTGCCGCCATTGCTGGTAGCCGGTGCCGAGCTCGGCCTGGAACAGGCGGGCCATCGTGCGCTCGCTGGCGCCGACGTCGGCGGCCCATTCCGCCAGGCTGGCGCGCTGGCCCGGCGAGCGCAGCACCGCTTCGCACAGCGCGCGCAGGCGCTTGTCGCCGCCGGGCGCCGGCAGCGGGACGCCCAGCGATTGCGGGTCGGCCTGGCGCAGTTCCTCCAGCACCAGCCCGCTGAGCAGCTGCTCGCGATGCCGCGTGAGGTCCTGTTCGTCCAGCGCCACGACCAGCTCGCGCAGCAGCGGCGAGACGCGCAGCACGCGGCACCCGGTCCAGCCCGGCGGCGTGACGGACGCGTGCAGGTACAGCGTGCGGAATTCGGCGCGCTCCAGCACGTGCACCGCGTGGCGCGCGCCGGGCGCGATCCACACCGCGCGCGAAGGCGGAACGATGTACGTCACTTCCTCGCGCTCGCCGCCGCCGCGCTCGGACGTGACCTGCAGCACGCCGGTGGCGCAGTACGCCAGCTGCGCCCACGCGTGCCGGTGCGGATCGAAATGCGTGTCGGCCGGCATGGACCGCGCGCGCACGCGCACAGGGCGCGCGGGCGTGGGCCGGAAAAGCTCGGCGTCACCCAGCGGCTGGGGCAGGGAAGGGCGGATCAGCACGGTGGCCATTTTGGCTGAAAATCACATGAAGCTGACCAACCGTCGCATTCCGGAATCGGCGGCGCAACCGTAGCATCGGTGGCATGACCGCTGTTTCCGCCACCAACGCCACCCTCCCGCCGCTTCGCCAGGACGCGGGCGTCATCGGGCTGGTCGGGCTGGCGCACCTGATCAGCCACTTCAGCCAGCTGCTGCTGGCGCCGCTGTTCCCGTGGCTGAAGGACGCGCTCAACGCCAGCTACGTCGAGCTGGGTTTCCTGATGACGATCTTCTTCGTCACTTCTTGCGCGGTGCAGGCGGCTTCGGGCTTCCTGGTGGACCGGCACGGGCCGCGGCCGGTGCTGTTCGCCGGGCTGGCGCTGGTGGGCACGGCCGCCTTCGGCTTCGCGGCCAGTACCAGCTACTGGATGATGGCCGGCTTCGCGGTGGTGGCGGGCCTGGGCAACGGCGTGTTCCACCCGGTGGACTACACGCTGCTGAACAAGCGCGTGAGCGCCAAGCGCCTGGGCCACGCCTACAGCGTGCACGGCATCACCGGCAGCCTGGGCTGGGCGCTGGCGCCGGCGCTGATGGTGCCGCTGGCCATCGCGTATTCGTGGCGCGTGGCGCTGGCCACGGCCGGCGTCCTGGCGTGGGCCGTGCTGGTGGTGCTGCTGTCGCAGCGCCACCAGCTCGCGCTGCCGCGCACCGCGCCGGCGCAGTCCCATTCGAGCAAGGCGCCTGAGGCGACCTTCGACTTCCTGCGCATCCCGGCGGTGTGGATGTGCTTCGCGTTCTTCTTCGTCTACGCCGTGGTGCTGTCGGTGGTCCAGGCTTTCGCGCCGGAGGCCGCGCGCCACCTGCACGACGTGCCGGTCGCGCTGGTCGCCGGGTGCCTGACGGTCTACATGGTGTGCAGCGCGGGCGGCATGGTGCTGGGCGGTTTCCTGGCCGCCGACCCCACCCGCTGCGAAAAGATCGTCGCCGCGGGCTTCGGCATGGCCGCGGTGGTGGCACTGGTCATCGGCCTGGCGCCGCTGCCGGCGCTGGCCATTCCCGTGATGTTCGGCGCCATGGGTTTCGCCAGCGGCCTGGCCGGGCCCTCGCGCGACCTGCTGGTCAAGCGCTCCACGCCGGAAAACGCCAGCGGCCGCGTGTTCGGCATCGTGTACTCGGGCCTGGACATCGGCCAGGCGGTGGCCCCGCTGCTCTTCGGCAGCCTGATGGACCACGGTCATTACACCGGCGTGTGGCTGGGGCTGGTGGCCGCGCAGGCGCTGCTGATCACCAGCGCGTTCAACGTGCGCAAGGCCCGGCGCACGGCGCTCGCGCCGGCCTGATGACGAATGACCTCGGCGCGTCGCGCCTCCATGACGAATGACTGCCATCCGTCATTGAGCGCGCAGCGCGAGGTCGTTGGTCATTCGCGAGGTATCCTCGCGCCCATGTACGCGCCGTACTTCGGTCTGTCGCAGGAGCCGTTCTCCATCGCGCCGGACCCGCGATACCTTTTCATGAGCGAGCGCCACCGCGAGGCGCTGGCCCACCTGCTGTACGGGCTGGGCGGCGGCGGCGGCTTCGTGCTGCTCACCGGCGAGATCGGCACCGGCAAGACCACCGTGTGCCGCCTGTTCCTGGAGCAGGTGCCGCCGGACTGCGACGTCGGCTACATCTTCAATCCCAAGCTCACGGTGCCGGAGCTGCTGCAGTCGGTCTGCGACGAGTTCCGCCTGCAGGTGCCGCGCCGCGCCGACGGCAGCGCCACCGTCAAGGACTACCTCGACCCGCTGAACGCCTTCCTGCTGCAGTCGCATGCGCGGGGCCGCCACAGCGTGCTGATCATCGACGAGGCGCAGAACCTCTCGGCCGACGTGCTGGAGCAGCTGCGCCTGCTGACCAACCTGGAGACCAGCGAGCGCAAGCTGCTGCAGATCATCCTGATCGGCCAGCCGGAACTGCGCGACCTGCTGGCGCAGCCGCAGCTGGAGCAGCTGGCGCAGCGCGTGATCGCGCGCTACCACCTCGACGCGCTCACCGCGCGCGAGACGGAGCAGTACGTGCGGCACCGCCTGGAAGTGGCGGGGCTGGCGCGCGCCTTTCCGTTCGAGCGCAAGGCGCTGCTGCGCATCCACGAACGCACCGGCGGCGTGCCGCGCCGCATCAACCTGCTGTGCGACCGCGCGCTGCTGGGCGCGTACTCGCGCGGCGAGCCGGCGGTGACGCCCAAGGTGGTGGACCAGGCGGCGCGCGAAGTGTTCGGCGACAAGCCGCGCGCGGTGCCGCGCAGCTGGCAGCCTGCAGCCGTGCTGGGCGCGGGTGTGCTGGCCGGTGCCGGCGCGGCGGCATTGTTCCTGGGCATGAGGTCGCCTGAGCCTGCGGCTGTGCCGGCTGCGACCGGCGCGCCCGCGCAGGCCGCATCGGTCGCCGCGGCACCCGCTGTCGCCGCCGCTTCCGCTCCTGCCAGCGCGGTCGTCGCCGTGGCGGCAACGCCCGCAGTGCCGCCCACGCTGTACCGCGACGAGAAGCAGGCCTGGCGCGCGCTGGCCAAAGCCTGGAACGCCGATGCGGCCGAGGGCGACCCTTGCCCGGCCCTCGCACGCGACTCGCTGCAATGCTTCACGCGCACGGTGCCGCTGGCGATGGTGCGGCAGCTGGACCGGCCGGGCATCGTGACGCTCGACGCCGCCAGCGGCCGGCCTTCGTACGCGGTGCTCACCGCGCTGAGCGACAAGGCAGCCACGCTGTCCGCCGGCGGCGGCACGCAGACCGTGACGCTGGGCGCGCTGGCTTCGCGCTGGAACGGCGAATGGGCGACGCTGTGGCGCGCGCCGGCGGGATTCGACGCGCGCGCGCCGGAGCGCGAGAACCCGTCCCTCACGCGGTGGGTGGAAGCGCAGCTGGCGAAGTCGCTCGACGCCGAACCCGCGGACGCCAAGACGCCCTGGCGCGCGCGCCTGCGCAGCTTCCAGCTGTCGCAAGGCCTGCCCGCCGACGGCGTGCTGGGGCCGCTAACTTTCATGCAACTCAATCGCAGCGCCGGCGTGGACGAGCCGCGCCTGCGTCCGGTGCCCTGACCATGTCGTACATCCTCGATGCCTTGCGGAAAGCCGATGCGCAGCGCGACCGCCAGCGCCTGCCGGGCCTGCAGGCCCAGCCCATGGCCACCGCGGACACGACACGCGAATCCTCGACCATGGGTTACGCGATCGGCGGCGTGCTGCTGGTGGGCGTGGTGTCGGCCGGCGCGGCGTTCTGGCAGGGCTCGCGCAATGACGAACCCATGCGGACCGCTGCTGCGCCCATGACCGCACCCGCAGCGCCGGCCGCGGCACTCGTGCCGCCCGCGCCGTCGCCGGTGGCCGCGGAACCGGCGCGCACCATCGTGCCGGCGGCGCCGATCGTGGTGGAAGTGCCTCCCGCACCACGTGTCGCGCGCGCCGCGGCATCCGCGGCGGCTGTGGCGAAGGCTGCTTCCGCGCCGACCGCAGCTGCGGCGCAGGCGGCACCGCAAGCAGTCCCGCAGGCAGCGCCGGCATCCGCGGCGAAGGCACCTGCTTCCGCCGCGCCCGCCGCCGTGGCCCAGGCCGCGCCGCCCGGCGTGCCCGCCATCGCGGTCACCGGCGGCGTCTACTCGCCCAGTCCGGCACAGCGCATGCTGATCGTCAACGGGCAGGTGTTCAACGAAGGCAGCGAAGTCGCGCCCGGCGTGACGCTGGAGCAGGTGCAACGCGGCCGCGCGGTGCTGAACTTCCGCGGGCAGCGCTGGACGGTGGCTTACTGAGCCTGCAGCGGCGGCTGGAACAGCGACCAGCGGCCATCCTGGAACAGGTACAGCGCCGACGACACGCGCGTGCGGCGCGCGGCGGCGTAGAGCGCGGGCGCGCTGAAGCGGAGCGCCAGCACCGCGGTCTCGTCGCTGGCCGGCGCGAACAGCAGGCCGCCGCGCTGCGGCACCGCCACCACCACGCCGCCGGGATGCAGCGCTTCCTGCGCCTGCCAGAAGGCGCGGTCCAGGAAGTAGCTGCTGTTCAAGTCGTCGGCGCGGCCGGTCACCTGCATCAGGCCGCCTTGCCAGGGCCGCACCACCGGCTCGCCGTACGTGCGGCGCAGGTTGTCGACGGCCAGGCGCACCGCTTCCTCGGGTTGCAGGTGCAGGCGATCGAGGTCTTCGGGCGACGCGCTTTGCAGGTCCGCGGGGCCGTCGAAGACCAGGCGGATGTGCATGTCGCCGACATAGCGGAACCAGCTGGTGGCCAGTTCCACGTCGCGGCCGTCGGGCATCTGCGCGCGCACGGGGCCGTACGGCTCCAGCACCTCGCGCGGCAGCTGCGTGCCGACGGCCGATTCGCGCAGCACCACGATCAGGTTGGGCGCGTTCGTGTCGAACGTCTGCGCGAAAGCGTGCGTGGCCAGGGCCCACGCGGCCAGTGCGATGAATCTGCGCATCCCCTCCACCTCCGATGCACGCATGGTGCGCACGCACCACGCATGCGGCAAGGCCCGTTACACGAACCGTTGCGCGCGCGCTGCTCGCATGTGAGTGAGTAAACGGTTACGGAACTTGCGCCGAAGCTGATGCGTGTAAGCAGCCTCATCCATATTCTTCGAGCCTCTTCAACACCACTGACGAGGTATCGCGATGGCCCTGCAGTCCCCCTTCTTCAACAACGGCAAGCGCGAGGACGTGCGCCCGAACACCCCGAACGGCGCCGCTGTGGCCGCCGCCTCGGCGCCCACGGCCCCGGCCGCCAACAGCGGCAGCGCTTCCGTCGTGGAAGGCGAGGCCAAGCTGACCGTCGGCCCCAACATCAAGCTCAAGGGCGTCGAGATCACCGACTGCGACACGCTCGTCGTTGAAGGCTCGGTCGAGGCCACCATGGACTCGCGCATGATCCAGATCAGCGAGCGCGGCTCGTTCAAGGGCTCGGCCGAGATCGACGTCGCCGAGATCCGCGGCTCCTTCGACGGCAACCTGACCGTGCGCCAGAAGCTGGTGATCTACGCGACCGGCAAGGTCACGGGCCGCATCCGCTACGGCAAGGTCGTGATCGAAGAGGGCGGCCAGCTGTCCGGCGAGATCGAGTTCGGCGCCACGCCCGCGGCCTCTTCGCCGACCGCGCGTCCCGGCACACCGAAGCTGCAGGTCGCCTGAGGCCGGGAACGCCCGTACGCGAAGGTCGCGAAAGTATCGCGAAGGACGCCAAAGTGAAAAGGGAATCCTTCGTGGATTCCCTTTTGCGTTTCTCGCGGGTCTTTCGCGACCTTCGCGTACGGGAGTCCCTCGTCAAACCACGCTGCGGTGCCGCGCGATGCAGGTGTCCAGCGTTTCGGCCGCCTCGCGCCGCCACCAGTTGCCGGTCGAGAAGATCTCCACCTCGCTGTAGCCGGCGAAGCCCTGGCCTTCGACCCAGCCGCGGATGAGCGGGATGTCGATGACGCCGTCGCCCATCATCCCGCGGTCGTTCAGCAGGTCGGTGGTGGGCGTGAGCCAGTCGCAGACGTGGAAGGCGAGCAGGCGCTTGTTGCCCGCGCGCTGGATCTGCTGCTGCAGCTTCGGGTCCCACCACACGTGATACACGTCCACGGCGACGCCCAGCGCGCCGCTCTTCGACGGGTCCAGCGCGTCGCAGATGTCCAGCGCCTGTTCCAGCGTGTTCACGCACGCCCGGTCGGCGGCGTACATCGGGTGCAGCGGCTCGATGGCCAGCGGCATGCCGGCGGCGCGCGAGTGCTCCAGCAGCCGGCCGATGCCATCGTGCACCTGCTGGCGCGACAGCGCGATGTCCTTGTGCGCGGCCTTGCCGGCCAGCGCGCCGGGCAGGGCACCCACCACCAGCACCAGGCAGGCGGCGTTCAGTTCGCGCGCTTCGTCCAGCGCGCGGCGGTTGTCGTCGTCGGCGGCACGCAGGCCCGCGTCGTCCGTCGCGGTGAACATGCCGCCGCGGCAATAGCCCGAGAGTTCGAAGCCGTGCGACTTCACCAGCTTGGACACGTTGGCCAGTCCCGCGGCCGCGACCTGGTCGCGCCAGGGCGAGATGGCGCGGACGCCGCGCTTCGCGCACAGGTCCAGGATGTCCGGCAGCGGCAGGTCTTCGCCGCGGCTCTTGCGCAGCGTGGCGGTGTTGATCGACAGCCAGCGGTGGTCGGCGGAGAAGTCGCGCATGAGTGGGCTCAAGTGGTTGTCATGGCGGGCTTGACCCGCCATCCATCACGGGGAGGTGGATCCCGGCGTTCGCCGGGATGACAGGGTTCATTCGACGCCGTGAACGGCGAGCAGCGCCTTCGTGCGCGACACGGCCAGCTCCGGCTGCTCCAGCAGGTTGGCAGCGTCGGCCAGGCGGAACAGCTCGGCCAGGTGCGGCAGGCTGCGCGTGCTTTGCTGGCCGCCCACCATCGTGAAGTGCGACTGGTGCCCGTTCAGCCACGCCAAGAACACCACGCCCGTCTTGTAGAAGCGGGTGGGCGCCGCGAAGATGTGGCGCGACAGCGGCACCGTGGGACCGAGGATGGCGTGGAAGCGTTCCAGGTTGCCTTGTGCCAGCTCGCCCAGCGCGGCGCTGGCGGCCGGCGCGATGGCGTCGAAGATGCCCAGCAGCGCGTCGCTCTTGCCGTGCGTGGGCTCGCTGCCGTAGCCGTCGCCCGCGATCAGCTCGGCGTAGTTGAAGTCGTCGCCCGTATACATGCGCACGCCGGCCGGCAGGCGGCGGCGCATCGCGATCTCCTGGACCTTGTCCAGCAGCGAGATCTTGATGCCGTCCACCTTGGCCGCGTTGGCGGCGATCACGCCCAGCGCGGTGTCCATCGACGCCGCGGTGTCCTTGCCGCCCCAGTAGCCGGCCAGTGCCGGGTCGAACATCTCGCCCAGCCAGTGCAGGATCACCGGCTGCTTCGCCTGCGACAGGATGCGGTCGTACACGCGTTCGTAGTCGGCGGGACTCTTCGCCACGCGGGCCAGCGCGCGGCTGGCCATGATGATCAGGCGGCCGCCCAGCTTCTCGATGGCGGCCATCTGCTCTTCGTAGCCGCGGATCACGTCGTCGACCGACTTCACCTCGTCGATGTTCAGGTGGTCGGTGCCGCAGCCCGAAGCAACGAGCGCCCCCGGAACGTCTTTCGCGGCATCGAGCGAGCGGCCGATCAGCTCCAGCGAAGCCTTCCAGTCCAGGCCCATGCCGCGTTGCGCGGTGTCCATCGCCTCGGCCACGCCCAGGCCCAGCGACCACAGGCGGCGGCGGTAGGCGATGGTGGTGTCCCAGTCCACCGCGGCCGTCAGCCACGGGTCGACGGCGGCCAGCGGGTCGGCCACGACGTGCGCGGCCGAGTAAGCGATGCGGTTGAACTTCACGCCCTGCGCGGGGCGTACGGGCTCGGTGCCGCGCAGGCGGTAGCTTTCCAGCGAACCGGCGGCGGTGGGGAGTTTCAGCGTCAGTGCCATGCCGGCCTCACACCTTCAGCGCGGGCACGTCGACCCAGCGGCGTTCCTTCCACGACTGCAGCGCGGCTTCCACCAGCTGCACGCCCTTGGCGCCTTCGGGCAGCGTCCACTTGTATGGCGCGTTCTCGACGACGTGGCGGATGAAGGCTTCCCACTGGATCTTGAAGCCGTTGTCGTACAGCTGCGAGTCCGGCACTTCCTGCCACTGGTCGAAGAAGTTCATCGTCTGCTTCACGTCGGGGTTCCACACCGGGCGCGGCGTGGTGACGCGGCTTTGCGCGCGGCACTCCTGCAGGCCGGCGACCGCGGAACCGTGCGTGCCGTCCACGTGGAAGGTCACCAGGTCGTCGCGGCGCACGCGCGTGGCCCACGACATGTTCAGCTGCGCGACGATGGGCTCCCCATCGAAGCCGGTGAGCTCGGCGATGGCATACGCGGCATCGTCGGCGGTGGCCTGGTATGGCTTGCCGTTCTCGTCCCAGCGCTGCGGGATGTGGGTGGCGCCCAGGCAGGTGATGGACTTCACCTCGCCGAACAGGTTGTCCAGCACGTAGCGCCAGTGGCACATCATGTCCAGGATCATCCCGCCGCCTTCCTCGGCGCGGTAGTTCCAGCTGGGGCGCTGGATGGGCTGCAGGTCGCCTTCGAACACCCAGTAGCCGAATTCCAGCCGCAGCGACAGGATGCGGCCGAAGAAGCCCGCGCGGCGCAGCATGTCCAGCTTGCGCAGGCCGGGCAGGAACAGCTTGTCCTGCACCGCGCCGTGCTTCAGGCCCTTTTTCTCGCCCGCTTCCTGCGCCAGGCGCGCGATCTCCACCGCTTCGTTCAGGTTGGTGGCGATGGGCTTCTCGCAGTACACGTGCTTGCCGGCGCGCAGCGCCTTGGCCAGCAGCTGCGGACGCATCTGCGTGGTGCCGGCGTCGAAGAACACCGTGTCGTCGGGATTGGCGAGCGCCTTGTCGAGGTCCGTGCCCCAGCGTTCGATCTTGTGGGCGCGCGCGAGCTGCTCGATCTTCTCGGCGTTGCGGCCGATGAGGATGGGATCGGGCATCACCTTGTCGCCGTTGGACAGCGTGACGCCGCCCTGGTTGCGGATGGCGACGATGGAGCGGATCAGGTGCTGGTTCATGCCCATGCGCCCGGTGACGCCGTGCATGATGATCCCCAGACGTTGCGTGGCCATGGGCGGGTCTCCTGCTTTAATTCACTGAATGGTTAATTATAGGTAAGCCGCTTCCCCGCGCAAGCCCGGGAGACGCGCGCCAGCTCAGCCGATCAGCACGTAGCCCAGGATGACGTCGCACATGTGCGAGAGGCGCTCCTGGCGCGCCTTCACCGACAGCAGGTCGCGGCCGAAGATGGCCGAGAGCGTGTGGTTGTTCGAGAGGTAGAAGTACGACAGCCCCGCGATGGAGATGTACAGCTGCATCGGGTCGACGCCGCCGCGGAACTTGCCGTCGCGGCGGCCGCGTTCCAGGATGCGCGCGAGCATCTCGATCAGCGGCGAGTTCAGTTCGCGCGCGCGCTTCGATTCCTGCAGGTGCCGCGCCTTGTGCAGATTGGCGCTGTTGAGCAGCGTGAGGAACTCCGGGTGCTGCAGATAGTAGTCCCAGGTGAATTCCACCAGCTTGCGCAGCGCTTCGGCCGGCTGCAGTTCCTGCAGGTTCAGCTGCTGCTCCGCCTGCCGGATGTCGCGGTACGACTGTTCCAGCACCGCCTGGAACAGCGCTTCCTTGTCCTCGAAGTAGTAGTAGATCAGGCGCTTGTTCAGCGCGGCCCGTTCGGCGATGCGGTCCATGCGCGCGCCACCGAGCCCGAACTCGGCGAACTCGTCGCGGGCCGCCGCTAAGATGGTGCTCTGCGACCGGTCCGCATCGCGCACCTTCTCTTCCGCGGCAGGTGCCGCCTCCCGCCGGCTGGTCCGATTCATCGTTTGATAATTCACTTCCTGGTTAATAAAGTCAAGCCATGGCCACTGAGCGCGCGTCCCGCATCGCCGGGCACCTGATTGTCGAATGCCTGGCCGAGCAGGGCGTGACCCACGCTTTCGGCGTGCCGGGCGAAAGCTACCTGGCGGTGCTGGACGGCTTCCACGAATTCCGCGAGCGCATCGAGTTCGTGATCTGCCGCCAGGAGGGCGGGGCGTCGTTCATGGCCGAGGCGATCGGCAAGCTCACGGGCCGGCCGGGCGTCTGCTTCGTCACCCGCGGCCCGGGCGCGACCAACGCTTCCATCGGCGTGCACACGGCGTACCAGGACTCGACGCCGATGGTGCTGTTCGTCGGCGACGTCGCATCGGACCAGCGCGACCGCGAGGCTTTCCAGGAAGTGGACTACGCCAACTTCTTCGGGCCCAGCACCAAGGGAATGGCCAAGCGCGTGGAGCGCATCGACGACCCGGATCGCATCCCCGAGTACGTGTCGCGCGCCTTCGCCACCGCGATGAACGGCCGCCCCGGTCCCGTCGTGCTGGTGCTGCCCGAAGACATGCTGGTGAAGCCGGTCACCGCGCGGCCGCTGGCGCGCGTGGAACCGGCGCAGGCCTGGAGCGATCCCGGCGCGCTGCGCACGCTGCGCGAGATGCTGCTGGCTTCGAAGCAGCCTTTCGTCATTGCGGGCGGCGGCGGCTGGACGCCGCAGGCCGCGCAGGCGCTGCAGCGCTTCGCCGAAAACTGGAAGCTGCCGGTGGGCAACGCCTTCCGCTTCCAGGACACCTTCGACAATCACCACCCGCTGTACGCCGGCGACGTGGGCATCGGCATCAACCCGAAGCTGGCGCAGCGCGTGCGCGACGCCGACCTGATCCTGGCCATCGGCCCGCGCCTGGGCGAGATGACCACCTCGGGCTACACGCTGCTGCAGCCGCCGAAGGCGAAGCAGAAGCTGGTGCACATCCACGGCAGCGCCGAGGAGCTGAACCGCGTCTACCAGGCCGACCTGGCGATCAACGCCACCATGAACGCCGCGGCGCGCTCGCTGGAAGTGCTGGCGGCACCGCCGGAAGTGCCGTGGCAGGCGTGGACCGAGGCGGCGCACGCCGACTACGAAGCCAACCTGGTGCCGCAGAAGCTGCCGGGCGACATCGACATGCCGGCCATCGTGGCGTCGCTGCAGAAGCACCTGCCGGCCGACGCGGTGCTGACCAACGGCGCCGGCAACTTCGCCAGCTGGGTGCACCGCTTCTTCCGCCACCACGGGCTGGCCAAGGGGCACAAGACGCAGGCGGCGCCGACGGTGGGTGGCATGGGTTATGGCGTGCCGGCGGGCATCGCGGCGAACCTGGTGACGGGGCGCACGGCCTTCACCATCGCGGGCGACGGCGACTTCCTGATGAACGGGCAGGAGCTGGCGACGGCGGCGCAGTACGGCGCCAAGTCGATCATCGTCGTGCTGAACAACGGCATGTACGGGACGATCCGCATGCACCAGGAGCGCGAGTACCCCGAGCACGTGCACGGCACGCGGCTGGCCAACCCGGACTTCGCGGCACTGGCGAAGGCGTACGGCTACGAAGGCGTGCGCATCACGAAGACGGCGGAGTTCGAGCCGCAGTTGCTGGCGGCGCTGGAACGCAAGCAGGGCACGCTGATCGAGGTGATGCTGGATCCGGAAGTGATCACGACGCGTGGCACGCTGAGTGCCATCCGCGAGGCTGCGCTGAAGAAGCGCTGAGGTTCGCGCGGGCAAAGAAAAAGGGCTGCGTGAGCAGCCCTTTTCATTTGGCGCGAAGCTTGTCTTACTTGACGTGCTTGCCGATCAGGCCGGCCATCTCGAACATCGAGACTTGCGCCTTGCCGAAGATCTCCTTGAGCTTCGCATCGGCGTTGACCATGCGCTTGTTCACGGAGTCCTGCAGCTTGTTCTTCTTGATGTAGGCCCACAGCTTGCTGACCACTTCGGTGCGGGGCATCGGGCTGTTGCCCACCACCGCGGCCAGGGCCGGGCTGGGGGTCAGGGGCTTCATGAACGCCGCGTTCGGGGTGCGCTTCTTCGCGGGGGCCTTGGCGGCCTTCTTCGCGGGGGCAGCCTTCTTGGCGGGCGCGGCCTTCTTCGCCGGGGCCTTCTTCGCAGCGGCCTTCTTGGCCGGTGCGGCCTTCTTCGCCGGAGCCTTCTTGGCGACGGCCTTCTTCGCCGGAGCCTTCTTCGCGGGGGCCTTCTTAGCCGCTTTCTTCGCAGTTGCCATGACTTGATTTCCTTCTAGAAGTTAAGTGATCGCCAGAGGGAAAAATGCCAGCACTCCCTCTGACAGGGCGGATGCTAAGGGAGAAAAACGCCGTTTCCAAGGGGAAACGGCGTTTTTTCGCTGGGCGCTGTTGCTTTTTTCCAGTGGTTTTCGCTGGGAAATCAGTCCCCGGACGCCTTCGCCTTGCCCGCGAAGATCAGCACCACGCCGGTGAGGATCACCGCGCACGCGCCCCACTCGTGGCCGCTGACGGTTTCGCCGCCTGCCGCGATGCCCAGCACGAGCGCGATGACGGGGTTCACGAAGGCGTAGCTCGTCGCAAGAGCGGGGGACGCGTGGCCCAGCAGGTACAGGTAGGCGCTGAAGGCGACGAGCGATCCGGCGAGCACGAGGTAGGCCCACGCGGCGGCGGCCAGCGGCTGCGGCGGCCACTGCGGCTGTTCACCCAGCACGAGAGAAACCAGCATCAACGCCGCGCCACCGCACAACATTTCGCTCGCGAAGCCCGGCGCGCCGGGGGCCAGCGGCAGCCGCGTGGTGGAGAGCACGGAGCCCAGCGACCATGCGAGTGTCGCGCCGGCCATGCACGCGATGGCCGTCGGCGACGCATGGAAGCTGGCGCCGCTCACCAGCAGCAGCACGCCCGCCACGCCCACCACCATGCCGGCCAGTTCCATCCGCCCGGGCTTCAGCCCGAACAGCAGGCCCCAGCCGCACACCAGCATGGGCACCACCGCGATGAACGCGGCCACCAGGCCGGAACCCACGTGCTGCTCGGCGGTGGCGGTCAGGCCCATGCCGCCGCCCAGCATCAAGGTGCCGATGAAGGCCGCATGCAGCCACTGGCGCCGGGTGGGCCAGGGCCCGCCGCACGTGCCCACCCACGCCATCAGCAGCGCGCCCGCGCACAGGAAGCGCGTGCCCATCTGGAAGAACGGGGGAAAACTGGCCAGCGCCAGCCGGATCGCCAGGTACGTGGAGCCCCAGACCAGGTAGCAGGCCAGCAGGGCCGGGACGAGGAGGTTGGGGCTGGCGCCCGCGCGCAGGACGGTGCTGTTGCTCATGGGCGGGCATCGTAGAAGGCCGGTGCCTGCAGGGCCATGCACAATCCAAGGTCCTGCCGTCACGGCGCCCTTGTTTTTGAAGGTTGAAGGCCATGCTGACCGAAGTTTCCGGAATCGACAGCTACGACAGCCGCATCCTGCAGGAGTTGCAACGCGACGCGCGCATCAGCATGGCGGAGCTGGGGCGCCGGGTGCACCTCAGCCAGCCGGCGGTGACCGAGCGAGTGCGCAAGCTGGAACTGCAGGGCGTGATCCGCGGCTACCGCGCGGTGGTGGACTACCAGCGCCTGGGCTACGGCATCCGCGCGCTGGTGCGCGTGGGGCGGGTGGAGTACGCGCGGGTGGTCAAGCTGATCGAGCAGACGCCGGAGGTGGTGAACGCGTTCAACGTCACCGGCGAGGACAGCTGGATCCTGGAGATCGCGGTGATCGACGTCGAGCACCTGGACGCCGTGGTCACCCGGTTCTGCATCCTGACCGAGACGTCGACGTCGATCGTGCTGAACATGCCGCGGGAGAACGCGACGGTGCTGCCGGCGCGGCGCGAGAACATCAAGCCGGCCATCCGCAAGGTGACCGGCAAGTGACCTATCGCCGCGAGGGCAGGGTGGCCAGCAGCACGCCGGCCAGGGCCAGTGAGAACGCGATCGCCTGCACGGTGCCGAAGGGCTCGCCCAGCACGAGCACGCCCACGGCGGCCGCCGACACCGGCAGCATCACCGTGAAGACGCCGCCCAGCGCCGCCGGTACGTGGCGCAGGCCCGTCATCCACAGCCAGACGGTCCAGACGCTCGCCGCCAGCGAGTAGAAGGCCAGCAGCAGCCAGGTGCCCGCGCGCACGGCGGCGAAGTCGAAGCCGATGGCCTGGTACAGCCCGAAAGGCGTGACCAGCACGAAACCCCACAGGTTGACGATGGCCGTGATCCGCTTGGCGCCCAGCGCGCCGGTGAGCTTCTTGCCGATGACCGAGTACGCCGCTTCGCAGATGACGGCGCCGAACACCAGCAGGTTGCCCAGCAGCGCATGCGGACCCGACGCCGTGGCGCCTTGCGCCGAGGCCAGCAGGGCGATGCCGGCGGCTGCGCAACCCACGGCGGCCCACACCCGGGGCGCGATGCGTTCGCGCAGGAACACCCAGCTCATGATGGCGACCACTGCGGGGATGGCGGCCATGATGACGCCCGCCGACACGGCGCTGGTCAGGCTCACGCCGGTGAGCATGCAAAGCGAGAACAGGAAGTTGCCGAGGAAGGACTCGAGGAACAGCAGCCGCTTCGTCTGCGCGGTGAGCGGCGCTTCGTTCGCGGGGCGGCGCAGCCAGTGCAGCATGCTGGCGCCGCCGATGCCGAACCGCATCCACGCGAGCAGGAACACCGGCAGGGCCGCGACGAGCGGCTTGGAGAGCGCGACGTAGCTGCCGACCAGCGACATGCTGAGGGCGAGGCAGGCGAAGGCGAGGAGTCTCTGGGAAGGCACGGGGCGCGAAAAGCGCGAATCTTGCCTCAGCGCTTCGGTGCGGTTGCCGGGGCATTTCATCGCGACGCAAATGCGTTTCTCATTATGAAAATGATGCATGTTGCGGCGCGGAAAAATTTCCCAATATGAGATATGAAATCTCGCATTGAGAAATAAAGTACCTAACTTGTTGTCCTGCAAAGAGAAAAATCTAGTCTTCTATAAGACACAAGATGAACCGGAAGTCTTCTACAAGACTTAAAGTCACTTCCAACGGCGGTCTCCCGCCGCACCGGTTCCAAACCAACCTACGGAGTGAACGCAATGAGCAACTGGACGCACCTCAGCCGCGAGCAACAGATCGCGCAACTGGAGAAGGACTGGGCGGAGAACCCCCGCTGGAAGGGCATCAAGCGCGGCTACAGCGCCGCCGACGTGGTGCGCCTGCGCGGCTCGCTGCAGGTGGAGCACACGCTGGCCAAGCGCGGTTCCGAGAAGCTGTGGAACCTGATCAACACCGAACCCTTCGTCAACTCGCTGGGCGCGCTGACCGGCAACCAGGCCATGCAGCAGGTCAAGGCCGGCCTGAAGGCGATCTACCTCTCCGGCTGGCAGGTGGCGGGCGACGCCAACAGCAACGGCGAGATGTACCCCGACCAGTCGCTGTATTCGGTGGACTCGGTGCCGAAGGTCGTGAAGAAGATCAACGCCACCTTCGCGCGCGCCGACCAGATCCAGTGGAGCGAAGGCAAGGGCCCCGGCGACGAGGGCTACCTCGACTACTTCGCGCCCATCGTGGCGGACGCGGAAGCCGGCTTCGGCGGCGTGCTGAACGCCTTCGAGCTGATGAAGGCCATGATCGAAGCGGGCGCCGCCGGCGTGCACTTCGAAGACCAGCTGGCCGCCGCCAAGAAGTGCGGCCACATGGGCGGCAAGGTGCTGGTGCCCACGCGTGAAGCCGTGTCCAAGCTGGTGGCCGCGCGCCTGGCCGCCGACGTGATGGGCACGCCCACCGTGCTGCTGGCCCGCACCGATGCGGAGGCCGCCGACCTGGTGACCAGCGACGTCGACGAGAACGACAAGGCATTCTTCACCGGCGAACGCACCGTCGAGGGCTTCTACCGCAGCCGCAACGGCGTGGAGCAGGCCATCAGCCGCGGCCTGGCCTACGCCGAGTACGCCGACCTGATCTGGTGCGAGACCGGCACGCCGGACCTGGCCTTCGCCAAGCAGTTCGCCGACGCCATCCACGCGAAGTTCCCGGGCAAGCTGCTGGCCTACAACTGCTCGCCTTCGTTCAACTGGAAGAAGAACCTGGACGACGCCACCATCGCCAAGTTCCAGAAGGAACTGGGCGCCATGGGCTACAAGTTCCAGTTCATCACGCTGGCCGGCTTCCACAGCCTGAACTACTCGATGTTCAACCTGGCCTACGGCTACGCGCGCAACAACATGAGCGCGTTCGTCGAGCTGCAGCAGGCCGAGTTCGCCGCCGCCGAGAGGGGCTTCACCGCGGTGAAGCACCAGCGCGAAGTGGGCACCGGTTACTTCGACGCGGTGACGACCACGATCGAGAAGGAAGCCTCGACCGCGGCCCTGAAGGGGTCGACCGAGGACGCGCAGTTCTTCGAGGAGAAGAAGGCCGCCTGAAGGCGTCCCGGGGAGACAACGGACGGGCCCTTCGGGGCCCGTTTCGTCTTTTTTGGCACACATCGGCGCGGTGGGGGCGGCGATTCCTCGGTTGTCGCTGCCGGGCTCGCCTTGTAGAGTGGGCTGGTTGCAACGGCGGGAGAGGCACCATGACGACCGAGAAGACTGGCGCGTTCGACGCCACCATGCTCAACGCACAGCGCTGCTCCGAGTGCGGCGGCACCGGCGAGTTGCGCATCGAGAGCGAGAACATCACCGAGGATTTCGAGGTCGAGAAGCAGACCGTCATCACCCAATGCCCGCGCTGCGGCGGCAAGGGTTGGGTGCAGGGCGGTTAGAATCGGGGCTTTCGCCACCAGCAAGAGTGAGAAAGGCAGCTTCGGTTATGACACCGCGAACTACTCCGCAAGGAACGGCCCGTTGATGGCCGCGTAGTCGCGCGCACCGAAGAAGCAAACCCCGATTCAAAGCAAAAGCGCGGCTACAGGCCGCGCTTTTTGTTTTTCCGCATCCGCTGGAGCTTGCACGACATGATTTCCATCACGCTTCCCGACGGCTCGCGCCGGGAGTACCCGGGCCCGGTTTCCGTGGCCGACATCGCCGCTTCCATCGGTACGGGCCTGGCCAAGGCCGCCATTGCCGGCAAGGTGAATGGCAAGGTGGTCGACACGGCCTTCACGGTGGACCAGGACGCGCCTGTTTCCATCATCACGGCCAAGGACCCCGAGGGCCTGGACGTCATCCGCCATTCGACGGCGCACCTGCTGGCCTATGCCGTCAAGGAGCTGTTCCCCGACGCGCAGGTCACCATCGGCCCGGTGATCGAGAACGGCTTCTACTACGACTTCTCGTACAAGCGGCCCTTCACGCCGGAGGACCTGCAGGCGATCGAAAAGCGCATGGGCGAGCTGGCGGCCAAGGACGAGCCCGTGCAGCGGCGCGTGCTGCCGCGCGACGAGGCCGTCGCGTACTTCAAGTCCATCGGCGAGCAGTACAAGGCCGAGATCATCGCCAGCATCCCGCAGGGCGAAGACGTGTCGCTGTACCGCGAGGGCAGCTTCGAGGACCTGTGCCGCGGCCCGCACGTGCCCAGCACGGGCAAGCTGAAGCACTTCAAGCTCATGAAGGTGGCCGGCGCCTACTGGCGCGGCGACCACCGCAACGAGATGCTGCAGCGCGTGTACGGCACGGCCTGGGCCACGAAGGAAGAGCTGCAGCAATACCTGCACATGCTGGAAGAGGCCGAGAAGCGCGACCACCGCAAGCTGGGGCGCGAACTGGACCTGTACCACACCGAGGACGTCGCGCCGGGCGTGGTGTTCTGGCACCCCAAGGGCTGGGCCGTGTGGCAGCAGGTGGAGCAGTACATGCGCCAGGTCTACAAGGACACGGGCTACCTGGAAGTGAAGGCCCCGCAGATCCTGGACCGAAGCCTGTGGGAGAAGACGGGCCACTGGCAGAACTACCGCGAGAACATGTTCACGACGGAATCGGAGAAGCGCGACTACGCGCTCAAGCCGATGAACTGCCCCGGCCACGTGCTCATCTTCAAGTCGCATCTGCGCAGCTACCGCGACCTGCCGCTGCGCTACGGCGAGTTCGGCCAGTGCCACCGCAACGAGCCTTCGGGCGCGCTGCACGGCATCATGCGCGTGCGGGGCTTTACGCAGGACGACGGGCACTCGTTCTGCACGGAAGACCAGATCCTGGACGAATGCGTGGACTACACGGCGAAGCTGCAGGAGGTCTACCGCGACTTCGGCTTCACCGACATCCTCTACAAGGTGGCCACGCGGCCGGACAACCGCGTAGGCTCCGACGCGCTGTGGGACAAGGCCGAGCATGCCGTCATGGAGGCACTGCGCCGCTCGGGCGTGGACTTCGTGATCTCGCCCGGCGAGGGCGCGTTCTACGGCCCCAAGATCGAATACACGCTCAAGGACGCGCTGGGCCGCCACTGGCAGTGCGGCACGATGCAGGTGGACTTCAACACGGCCGAGCGCCTGGGTGCGGACTACGTCACGGAAACCAGCGGCCGCGCCCACCCGGTGATGCTGCACCGGGCCATGGTCGGCAGCCTCGAGCGCTTCATCGGCATGCTGGTGGAACACCATGCCGGCGCGCTGCCCGCCTGGCTGGCGCCGGTGCAGGTCGCCGTGCTGAACATCACGGACGGACAGGCCGACTACGCCCGGGAGGTTGCAAAAACTCTGCAAAATCAAGGGTTTAGGGTTGAGCTCGACCTGCGCAACGAGAAAATCACGTATAAAATACGGGAGCATTCGATGCAAAAGCTGCCCTACATCCTGGTCGTGGGCGACAAGGAGAAGGCAGCAGGTGCCGTCGCAGTGCGTGCCCGGGGCAACCAGGACCTCGGCGCGATGTCCCTCCAGGCTTTCTCCGGGAAGCTTGCAGCGGACGCCGCCAGCAAGAGCTGATTTCCACCGAAGTCCAGCTGTCGCCAAGGGCATGAACTGGGGCGGCTTCGCCACTGGCAACAGTGGCTTTTCGTTTTTGAAGGATCCAGACCATCGCTACTGACTTTCGCGACCGCCGCCAACGCGAGGAACGCAAGCACCGCCTGAACCGGGAAATCATGGCCCCGGAAGTCCGCCTCTCCGGGCCGGAAAACGAACCGCTGGGAATCGTCAGCCTGCAGGAGGCCCTTCGCATGGCCGGCGAGCTGGACGTTGACCTGGTTGAGATTGCCGCGACCGCCAACCCGCCCGTGTGCCGGTTGATGGACTACGGCAAGTTCAAGTACCTGGAGCAGAAGAAGGCCGCGGAAGCGAAGTCCAAGCAGAAGGTCATCGAGGTCAAGGAAATCAAGTTCCGCCCGGGCACCGACGACGGTGACTACAACATCAAGATGCGCAACATCCGGCGCTTTCTTGAGGAGGGCGACAAGTGCAAGATCACGCTGCGCTTCCGCGGTCGCGAGATCACGCACCAGGAGATCGGGATGGCGCTGCTGCAGCGCATCCGCGACGAGCTGGGCGACACCATCCTGGTGGAGCAGTTCCCCAAGCTCGAAGGCCGGCAGATGGTCATGATGATCGCGCCGGGCCGCAAGAAGGCGGGCAGCGCTGCCAAGCCCGCCACCGAGGCCGCAGGGGCGGCCACGGCGTAAGAGGAGTTCACAGATCGCATCGGTTGGTCGCCGGCGCGGTCCGGTGATGGGAAGGCTTTGTGCCTTCCCGCGGCGCTTCGGCGCCGATCAGTGGAGAGCCGCAAGGCTCTCCGCACAAGTGGCTCGGGGCCATCAAGACGCGAAGGATTCGCGGCGCCTCACGAGCACAAGGAGAGAAGGAGCATTCACATGCCCAAGATGAAGACCAAGAGCAGCGCGAAGAAGCGCTTCCGCGTCCGTCCCGGCGGCACCGTCAAGCGGGGCCAAGCCTTCAAGCGTCACATCCTGACGAAGAAGACCACCAAGAACAAGCGCCACCTGCGCGGCCCGACCGCCGTCCATGAGACCAACATGGGTCACATGGCGCAGATGCTGCCGTTCGCCGGCCTGTAATCGGACAAGGAGAAAACACATGCCTCGCGTCAAACGTGGTGTGACGGCTCGCGCCCGTCACAAGAAGGTCCTCGCCCTCGCCAAGGGTTTCCGCGGCCGCCGCGGCAACGTCTTCCGCGTCGCCAAGCAGGCGGTGATGAAGGCGGGCCAGTACGCCTACCGTGACCGCCGCCAGCGCAAGCGCGTCTTCCGCCAGCTGTGGATCGCGCGTATCAACGCCGCGGCCCGCGCCAACGGCCTGACGTACAGCCAGTTCGCCAACGGCATCCGCAAGGCCGGCATCGACATCGACCGCAAGGTCCTGGCCGACATCGCCGTGCACGACCCGGCGGCTTTCGCCGGCATCGTGAACCAGGTCAAGGCCAAGCTGGCCTGATGTCTCACGGTGGGCGCCGCATCCGCGGCGCCCGGACCAACCCACTGGAACGGGGCTAGGGCTGGCAGGCACTGGCCCCGTTTTTCATTCGCATGAGCAACGAACTGGATTCCGTCGTCGAGAGCGCGCGCAGCGCGTTCGCGCAGGCCCGCACGCCCGCTGAGCTGGAGAACGCCAAGGCGCAGTTCACCGGCAAGGCCGGCCGCATCACCGAGCTGATGAAGGGCCTGGCGGCCCTGCCGGTGGAAGAGAAGAAGGCCCGCGGCGCGGCCATCAACGTGGCCAAGCAGGCGATCGAGGCGGCGCTGAACGAGCGCCGCCAGGCGCTGGCCGACGCCGAACTGCAGGCGCAATTGCAGGCCGAGGCGCTGGACGTCTCGCTGCCCGGCCGCGTGCGCGAGCCCGGCGGGCTGCACCCCGTCAGCCTGACGATGGAGCGCATCGAGCGCATCTTCGCCAGCATGGGGTTCGACGTCGCCGACGGCCCCGAAGTCGAGAGCGACTGGCACAGCTTCACCTCGCTGAACAACCCGCCCAACCACCCCGCGCGCTCGATGCAGGACACGTTCTACGTGGACATCGACGGCGAGGACGGCATCCCCTACAACCTGCGCCCGCACACCAGCCCGATGCAGGTGCGCTACGCGCAGCAGCACGTCAAGAAATACGCGGGCCGCCAGATGCCCGAGATCCGCGTCATCGCGCCGGGCCGCACGTACCGCGTCGACAGCGACGCCACGCACTCGCCAATGTTCCACCAGTGCGAAGGCCTGTGGCTGGGCGAGAACGTGAGCTTCAAGGACCTGAAGGTCGTCTTCACCGACTTCTGCCGCACGTTCTTCGAGAGCGACGACCTGGCGCTGCGCTTCCGTCCCAGCTTCTTCCCGTTCACCGAGCCCAGCGCCGAGATCGACATCCAGTTCCAGAGCGGTCCGCTGGCCGGCCGCTGGCTGGAAGTGGCCGGCTCCGGCCAGGTGCACCCGGCGGTGGTGCGCAACATGGGGCTGGACCCCGAGAAGTACATCGGCTTCGCGTTCGGCATGGGGCCGGACCGCCTGACCATGCTGCGCTACGGCGTGAGCGACCTGCGTCTGTTCTTCGACGGCGACGTCCGCTTCCTGCGCCAGTTCCGCTGAACCACCGCGAGCCGAAACCGACATCATGCAATTCCCCGAGTCCTGGCTGCGCGAGTTCTGCAACCCGCCGCTGGCCACGAAACAGATCGCCGACGTCCTGACCATGGGCGGGCTGGAGGTCGAAGACCTGCGTCCCGTCGCGCCCCCGTTCACCAAGGTGGTGGTGGGCGAGATCAAGGAAGCCGTGCAGCACCCCAACGCCGACCGCCTGCGCGTGTGCCAGGTGGACGTGGGGCAGGGCGCGCTGCTCAACATCGTCTGTGGCGCGCCGAACGCGCGCGTGGGCATCCGCGTGCCGACGGCGCTGGTCGGCGCCGAACTGCCGCCGGGCGACGACGGCAAGCCTTTCGCCATCAAGCTGGGCAAGCTGCGCGGCGTGGAAAGCCAGGGCATGCTGTGCTCGGCGCGCGAGCTGAAGCTTTCCGAGGACCATGCCGGGCTGATGGAACTGGCAAGCGACGCGCCTCTCGGGAAGGACGTGCGTGAAGTGCTGGACCTCGACGACCAGGTCTTCACGCTCAAGCTCACGCCCAACCTGGCGCATGCGCTCAGCGTGTATGGCGTGGCGCGCGAGCTTTCGGCGCTGACCGGCGCGCCGCTGGTGCAGCCGAAGTTCGAACCCGTGCAACCGAAGAACGACGCGAAGCTGGCGGTGAAGGTGTCGGCGCCCGACTTGTGCGGCCGGTTCTCCGGCCGCGTGGTGCGCAACGTCGACACCAAGGCGAAGACACCGCAGTGGATGGTCGATCGCCTGGCCCGCTGCGGGCAGCGCAGCGTCACGGCGCTGGTGGACATCTCCAACTACGTGATGTTCGAGTTCGGCCGTCCCTCGCACATCTTCGACTACGACAAGATCCACGGAACGTTGGACGTGCGCTGGGGCAAGCCGGGCGAGCAGCTCAAGCTGCTGAACGGCAACACGATCACGGTCGACGAGAAGGTCGGCGTGATCGCCGACGACAAGGAAGTCGAGTCGCTGGCCGGCATCATGGGCGGCGACGCCACCGCGGTGTCCGACGACACGCGCAACGTGTATGTCGAGGCGGCGTTCTGGTGGCCGCAGGCCGTGCAGGGCCGATCGCGCCGCTACAACTTCTCCACCGACGCGGGCCACCGCTTCGAGCGCGGTGTCGATCCCAGCCTGACGGTGGAGCACATCGAGCACATCACGCGCCTGATCCTGGAAGTCTGCGGCGGCGAAGCCGGCCCGATGGACGACCAGGTGTTGTCGCTGCCCGAGCGCAAGCCCGTCACGCTGCGCGTGGCGCGCGCGTCCAAGGTGATCGGCATGCCGCTCACCGCGAACCCGTGCCTGGATGCGTTCGAGAGGCTCGGCCTGCCGGCGCAGTCGAACGGCGAAACCATCGTCGTCACGCCGCCGCCGTACCGCTTCGACCTCGCGATCGAGGAAGACCTGATCGAGGAAGTCGCGCGCATCGTCGGCTACGAGCACCTGCCCACCACGCCGCCGCTGGCGCCCATCACCGCCAAGCTGCCGCCGGAGGGCCGCCGCTCTGCGTTCGCGGTGCGGCGCCTGCTGGCCGCCCTGGGCTACCAGGAGACGATCAACTTCAGCTTCGTCGAGGACAGCTGGGAGCGCGACCTGGCCGGCAACGCCAACCCGATCAAGCTGCTGAACCCCATCGCCAGCCAGATGAGCGTCATGCGCTCATCGCTGATGGGCTCGCTGCTGCAGGTGCTGAAGTTCAACCTGGACCGCAAGGCCGAGCGCGTGCGCGTGTTCGAGATCGGCCGCGTGTTCCTGCGCGACGCTTCGGTCGCCACCGGCGACACCACGGTGCGTGGCGTCCGCCAGCCGATGCGCGTGGCCGGCCTGGCCTACGGTGAACCCGATGGCCTGCAGTGGGCGCGCAAGGCGCCGGGGGCGGACTTCTACGACGCCAAGGGTGACGTCGAGGCGCTGCTGGCGCCGCGCCAAGCGGAATACCGCGCCGCCACGCACCCCGCCATGCACCCGGGCCGCTGCGCGGAAGTGATCATCGACGGCGTGTCCGCCGGCCACGTGGGCGAACTGCATCCGCGCTCGCGCCAGGCCTGGGACTTGCCGCATGCGCCGGTGCTGTTCGAACTGGACCTGGGCCAGGTGCTGGCGCGCGACGTGCCGGTCTTCACGCCGGTGCCGCGCTTCCAGCCGGCCGAGCGCGACATCGCCGTGATCGTCGCCGACTCGGTGACGCATGCCGCGCTGATGGAAGCGATCCACGGCGCCGATACCGGTGGCCTGTTGCGCGACGCGTTGCTGTTCGACGTCTACAAGCCCAAGCAGGCGACGGCCGGCATGGCCGCGGGCGAGAAAAGCCTCGCCGTGCGCTTGACGCTCGCCAGCCCCGACGCCACACTGACCGAGGACCAGATCGAGGCTGCCGTGCGCGCCGTGGTCGGCCGGGTCGCCACGCAGCTGGGTGGCCGCCTGCGGGGTTAGGGAGGAGTCGATGCTCACAACAACAAAGGAAGAGGCGACGATGGGGTTCACGGTGGAGAGCCTGGAGACGCCGGCGCTGACCAAGGCGCAACTGGCGGAACTGCTGTTCGAGCAGATCGGGCTGAACAAGCGCGAGTCCAAGGACATGATCGACGCCTTCTTCGACCTCATCTCCGGCAGCCTGGTCGAAGGCAAGGACGTGAAGATCTCCGGCTTCGGCAACTTCCAGATCCGCACCAAGGCCCCGCGTCCCGGCCGCAACCCGCGCACCGGCGAGACCATCCCGATCAAGGCCCGCCGCGTGGTCACCTTCCACGCCAGCCACAAGCTCAAGGAACAGATCCAGGGCCAGGGCTCGGGCGACGCCGCCTGAGCGGCACGCTCACGACAGCAGCGCCTCGCTCGGGCGGCGCATCGCGCTTTGCGCCCGAAGCGGTCTTAGAGTAACCTAGCAGCTTTCCCTCCTAGCGCATTGATTTCAGTGGAGAAAGCACTTCCTGCCATCCCGGCCAAGCGCTACTTCACCATTGGTGAGGTCAGCGACCTGTGCGGCGTCAAGCCGCACGTGCTGCGCTATTGGGAGCAGGAATTCACGCAGCTGCGGCCCATGAAGCGGCGCGGCAACCGGCGCTACTACCAGCACCACGAGGTGCTGATGATCCGCCGCATCCGCGACCTGCTCTATGACCAGGGCTTCACCATCAGCGGCGCGCGCAACAAGCTGCAGGAGATCGTGCAGGGCGAGCGCGACAAGCGCCGCAATGGCGAAGTGATGCTCGAAGGCGTGGAGGTGATCGAAGCCTTCGACTCGCAGTTGCCCGACGACTTCGAGGACAGCACGCCGGGGCCCGAAGACAGCGCCGTTTCCGAGAAGCTGCTGCTCGTGCGGCGCGAACTGTTCGAGATTCGCGACTTGCTCTCGTCGGGCCACTGATCCGCGGGCTATAATGGCGGGCTCGGCGTGTAGCGCAGCCTGGTAGCGCACTTGCATGGGGTGCAAGGGGTCGCGAGTTCGAATCCCGCCACGCCGACCATTCTTACCAGCGTTCCCTCCAGAACGCTTCATCGTTCAAGCAACGGCACAGGGCCGGCGCGACAACCGTCGCGCCGGCTTCTTTGTTTCCGGCTGAGCTGGCGCATACAATCCCCGCCACATGGCCACCGTTGTTTTTGCTGACCTGGTCGGAAGCACCGGCATCTTCGAGCGCCTCGGCGACGAGACTGCCGGCCGTTTCGTCACCCAGCTGACGACGGCGCTTTCGCGCAGCTTCGAGCAGCACCGCGGCCGCGTCGTGAAGCTGCTCGGCGACGGCCTGTTCGTGGTGTTCCCCGACGAGTCCGATGCCATCGCGGCCTGCGTCGGCATCCAGAAGCGCCTGCAGGAAACGCCGGTCTATCCCGGTGGCACCGGCAAGGCGGTGCAGATGCAGATGGGCGTGGAATCCGGCGAAGTGGTCGAGATCGAGGGCGACTGCTACGGCGACGCCGTCAACAGCGCCGCCCGCCTGGCCGACCTGGCCGGCGCCGAGCAGATCCTCACCACCAATCGCGTTCGCGAGTCGCTCAACGCCGAACTGCGCGGCAAGCTGCGCAGCCTGGGCCCGATGTTCCTGCGCGGCAAGAACGAGCAGACCGAGGTCTACCGCGTGCAGTGGCAGCCCGAGCGCGACGCCGACGCCACCATGATGGGCGCGTCGATGTTCAAGGCCATGCCCAACGCGCACCTGGAACTCACCGGCGCGGGCCAGACCCTGCGCATGGATCCGCACGGCACCTCCCTCACGCTGGGCCGCGCCGCCACCGCCAACCTGTCGCTGAACGATTCGCGCGTCTCGCGCGTGCACGCCACGGTCGACTGGAAAGGCGGCCACTTCATCCTCAGCGACCAGTCCAGCTTCGGCACCTGGGTGTACATGGGCGGCGGCAACACGCCGCTCGTGCTGCGCCGCACCGAGTGCTACCTGGTGGGCAACGGCCTGATCACCCTGGGCTGCGAGCGCGAAGCCGAAGCCGCCCCCCGGGTGGAATTCGCCGTCATCGCCTGATAGCGCGCGGCAGGGCTGGCACGTGCATCCGAAGAAGCTGGGCCGCTACGAGCTGGTCCGGGTGCTCGGCAAGGGCGCCATGGGGGTGGTCTACGAAGCCCGCGATCCCAACCTCGACCGCCGCGTCGCCATCAAGACCATCATGGTCGACGCGCTCGGCTCCGCCGCCGGCAAGGAATACGAGGAGCGCTTCCGCGTCGAGGCGCGCTCCGCCGCGCGGCTGCTGCATCCCAACATCGTCACCGTCTACGACTCCGACCGCGACGGCGACACCGCCTTCCTGGTCATGGAATTCGTCGAGGGCGACGACCTGAAGCAGCACCTGGACCGCGGCGAGCTGTACCCGCCGGGCCAGGCCCTTCACCTGATCACCGACATGCTGGCGGCGCTGGACTTCGCGCACCGCCAGGGCGTCGTGCACCGCGACGTCAAGCCCGCCAACCTGCTGCGCGAGCCGGGTGGCCGCCTGAAGCTCACCGATTTCGGCGTGGCCCGCATCGCCGGCGAAGCCACGCGCACGCAAGGCAGCATGATCGGCACGCTGAAGTACATGGCGCCCGAGCAGGTGCAGGGCCTGAAGGTCGACTCGCGCGCCGACCTGTTCTCCGCCGGCGTGCTGGCCTACCAGCTGCTCACCGGCGCGCGGCCGTTCGACGGCGACAACGATTTCTCCATCATCCACCAGGTGCTGGGTCACGAGCCGCCGCCGCCCAGCGCGGTCGTGCCCGGCCTGCCGCGCACCGTCGACACGGTGATGGCTCGCGCGCTGGCCAAGGACCGCGAGCAGCGCTTCCAGACGGCGGACGATTTTTCGAAGGCCTTGCAGCAGGCCTTCGAGGGTGTCGACCTCGGCGCGCTGGGGGCGCCGCCCCCGCAGCCGGTGAACGTGGCGGCCCAGCCTTCGATGCCGCTGCGCCGCGCCGAGACCATCCCCGGCGCGCCGATCACGCAGGAACTGGAACTGGAGTACTGGCGCGACGTGCGCGACGCCACCGATGCGCGCGAACTGGAAGGTTTCCTGGCCCGTTTCCCCGAAGGCATCTACGCCGACCTGGCGCGCCGCCGGCTGGAACGCCTGCAAGGCGCCGACAACGATCCGGAACGCACCATGCTGCGCGGCATGACGCTGCCGCCCAACCAGGTGCCGGCAGTGCCCGTGCCTGTCCGGCGCTCGGGCACCTTGCCGGGGACATCCGTACCGGCGATCGCCCCCGCCATCCAGCAGGAAGCTGAAGTGCCTGCGCCGGCCTTGACGCAGGCCGAGCCTTCATTGGTGGAAGCGCAGCCCGAGCCTGCCGCGGCGCCCGCGCCGTCTCCTGCATCCGCCAGATCACCTGCGGCCGCTGCACCCAAGAAATCCAGGGCACCCCTGTGGGCCGGCGTGGCCGCGGTCGCTGTCATCGCGATTGGCGCGGCCGCCTGGTCGGCGCGGCCGCGCGCGCCAATCGAGGCCGTGCCTGCCGCGGCACCCGCTGTTCCGCCGGTGGAAACGGCTTCGGCCGCGGTCGTCCCCGCGAGCGCCGCGGTGCCCTCTGCCGCCTTGCCCGCGAGCGCCGCGATGTCCGCGGCCAGCGTCGCCGCCATGCCTGCCAGCGCCGCGTCCGCGGCACGCGCCCCGGCATCGCGCGCAGCGGCGGCGAAGGCGCCGTCGCCCGCTCGCAGGGCTTCCGCTGCTTCGGCTGCGACCATCGTGCAACCCACACCGCAACCTGCGTCCACGCCTGCGGTACCGGAGCGCAAGGCCGATGAAGCGCAGTCCGCCAACCGGCAGTCGGCGCAACGCGTCGTCCCGCCCGGCGAAACGTGCAAGGACAGGATCTTCCTGGCGAAGGAACTGTGCCTGCAGAGCGAATGCGCCAAGC
Organism: Ramlibacter humi; assembly: GCF_004681975.1. GTDB lineage: Bacteria > Pseudomonadota > Gammaproteobacteria > Burkholderiales > Burkholderiaceae_C > Ramlibacter > Ramlibacter humi. Next base: position 1,135,025 of record NZ_SMLK01000001.1, on the reverse strand, counting down.
CCGGCTTCGCCAGCTACCCCGCGTGCATCAAGCTCAGGGAAGACGCTCGCCTGCGCGAGGAAAGCAACAAGATCCGCAACTGAGCGCCAGGCTCAGCTCACCACGAGGTTGTGCACGCCGAAGTGCCCGCGCCGGCGGTCCTCGAAGTAGCACAGCAGCGTCTCGCGCACCGTCTTGAAGGCGATCTCCTCCCAGGGGATCTCGTCTTCCGCGAACAGCTTCGCCTCGATGGTCTCGTGCCCCGGATCGAAGCGGTCGCTGAGCAGCCGCGCGCGGTAGTACAGGTGCACCTGGCCCACGCGCGGCACGCTGATGACGGTGAGCAGATCCTCCATCTGCACGTCGGCGCCGGCTTCCTCGTCGGTTTCGCGCGCGGCGCCTTCCGCCGTGCTTTCGCCCAGTTCCATGAAACCCGCGGGCAATGTCCACTTGCCCCAGCGCGGTTCGATGTTGCGCTTGCACAGCAGCACCTTGTCGCCCAGGTACGGCACGGTCCCCACGACGTTCAGCGGGTTCTCGTAGTGGATGGTGCCGCAGGCCGGGCACACGGCGCGCTCGCGCGTGTCGCCGTCATCGGGCACGCGGTAGGCCACCGATGCGCCGCAGTTGCGGCAATGCTTGATCGGGGTGCGGAACGGCGGCATGCGGGAAGTTTAAACAAGCAAAAGCAAAGGGCTCCCGGCAAGGGGAGCCCTTCGTGCGTGCCTGCGCCTCAGCCGATCTTCACGCGCAGCTTCTCCAGCCCGCCCACGCCGCCTTCCAGCGTGTCGCCGCTCACCACCGCGGCCACGCCTTCGGGCGTGCCGGTGTAGATCAGGTCGCCGGGCGCCAGCTCCCAGGCCGCCGACAGGTGCTCGATGATCTCGTCCAGGTTCCAGATCAGCTTGGTGACGCTGCTGCGCTGGCGGTCCTTGCCGTTCACCTGCAGCCAGACTTCGGCGTTGTCGATGTCACCGGCCTGCGCGGCGGGCGTGATGGGGCCGATGGGGGCCGACTGCTCGAACGACTTGCCGATCTCCCACGGGCGGCCTTGCTTCTTCATCTCGCCCTGCAGGTCGCGGCGCGTCATGTCCAGGCCCACGGCGTAGCCCCAGATGTGCTTGCGCGCGTCGGCGGCCTTGATGTTCTTGCCGCCCGTGCCGATGCATGCGACCAGCTCGATCTCGTGGTGCAGGTCCTTGGTGAGGCTGGGGTAGGCGATGGTGCCGGTCTCGCCGGCGGCCACGGGCACCACGGCGTCGGCGGGCTTGAAGAAGAAGAACGGCGGCTCGCGGCCGGTGAAGCCCATCTCCTTGGCGTGTTCGACGTAGTTGCGGCCGACGCAGTACACGCGGCGCACCGGGAACTTCTCGCCGCGGCCCACGACGGGCACCGAGACCTGGGCGGGTGCGTTGATGACGAAACTCATGACAACCTTTCTTCGCGATGGATGGCCAGCGCCTGCTGCACCGGCCGGTCAGAGAAACTGAAAAGCACGCAACCGGCCTGCGACGCGAGCCGGGCAGTGTGCCATGAAGGTACGACGAAATGGTCGCGCGGACCGAACTCGAAACGCCGGCGCTGGCCGCCCCATTCGATGTCCACGCTGCCCGTGCCTTCGACCACGCTGTACACCGCGCCGTCGGTCTGGCGCCAGCCCTGGCCGTCGAATCCCGCAGGCAGCTTCTGCATGAACGTGGCCATGGTGGGCATGGGCGAGCCGCCGGTCAGCGGGTTGACGTAACGCAGCTTCACGCCGTCGTACGCGTCGACGGGCGCGTCGCGCTCCAGGCGGTCCAGCGCTTCGCGGCTGCGTTCGTACGGGTAGCTGAAGATCGGCGAGGTCGCGCCGAAAGGCGCCTCGTGCCGCACCGGCGCCATGTTGTGGCCGTAGCGCGCGAAGCTGGTGCCTTCGCCGCGCGTCACCTGCTGCGACTTCGCCTGGCTGTTCTCGGCGAAGCCGGCGTCGAAGAACCGGATCATCGGGATGTCCAGCCCGTCCAGCCACACCACGGGGCCGTCGGCTTCGCTGCCGTGGTCGTGCCAGGTCCAGCTGGGCGTGATGATGAAGTCGCCGGGATGCATGCTCGTGCGCTCGCCGTCCACCGCGGTCCATGCGCCGCTGCCTTCGACGATGAAGCGCAGCGCGCTCTGCGTGTGGCGGTGCGCCGGCGCGATTTCGCCGGGCAGGATCAGCTGCAGCCCCGCGTACAGCGATTGCGTGATGGCCGACTGGCCGCGCAGGGCCGGGTTCTCCAGGATCAGCACGCGCCGCACGGCTTCTTCGGCCGTGATGGCTTCGCCCGCACGCATCAGGAACGGGCGCACCTCGCCGTACTTCCAGTGCGCGGGCACGCAAGGCGTGGCCGGCCTGGGCGGCACCAGCGCGTGCAGCACCTCCCACAGCGGCGTGAGGTGGTGCGGGTCCATGTCGCGGTACAGCTGCTGGCGGGTGAGCAGGGCGTTGTCCGGAGCGTTCATCGCGGTCTCCTTCGTTTCAGTCTTCGCGGCCCAGCCAGGCGCCTTGCGCCTCCAGCCGGGCCTGCAGTTGGCGCACGTCCACTTTCTCCGCGGCCACGCCGGCCTGCAAGGCCAGGTGCGCGGCGGCGCCGGCGGCTTCGCCCATGACGAAGCAGGCACCGGTGACGCGGGCGGCGGATTGCGCTTCATGCGTCATCGACGCGCAGCGGCCGGCCACCCACAGGTTGTCGAAGCCGGGCGGCACGGTCATGCGGTAGGGCAGGTGGTTGAAACCGCGGCTTTCGGGGATCTTCGGCCAGCGGAATTCCACGTCGCCTTTCTTGTGCAGCTCCAGCGGCCAGCCGTTCACGCCGACGGTGTCGTCGAAGCTGGCGCAGTCGAGCACGTCACGCTCGGTCAGCTGGTACAGGCCGTTCACGCGGCGCGTCTCGCGGATGCCCACTTGCGGCGCGATGTCCACGATGTACGAGCGCTCGAAGCCCGGAACCTCGCGCAGGAAGCCGGCCACGTCGGCGATCTGCTTCCGGCCCAGGAGTTCGGCTTGCGTGAGCTCGTCCGCATCCGTGCCGTCGATGGCGTTGCCTTCGGCGTTGGCCAACTGCGTGAGGTTCACGCGCCATTCGATGCCGCTCTTCTGCGGCCGCACGATGGGGGTTTTGCGCGGGAAGCGCCAGCGGCCTTCGGCCTCGGCCTGCTGCATCAGCTTGGGGATCACTTCCCACGCCGAGCCCGCGCGCTGCGGGTCGATGCCGTTGATGCGGAACATCGTCGAGGGATAGAGGAAGCTGCCCGCACCGTCGCCTTTCTCGAACGACGCGCCTGCCCACGCGGCCAAATCACCGTCACCGGAAGCATCGATGAACGTGCGGCCCAGGATGGCTCGCCGTCCGGACTTGGTCTCCACCAGCAGGGCGCCGACGCGGCGCTGCGAATCCATGACGGCGCCCGCCGCCAGCGCATGGAAGAACAGGTGCACACCAGCCGACTGCATCAGCTGGTCGGCCGCGACCTTGTACGCCGCCGTGTCGTACGCCTGCGCGACGGTCTTGCCGAACAGCGCATGCGGCGTGTTGAGGCCGCCCAGGCGGTCGATGCGCTCCAGCAGTTCGGTGGCCACGCCGTGCACCACGCGCCGGATGTCGCCATGCACGTTGGCGTGCAGCCCGCAGAAGTTGGTGACGCCGGCCGCCGTGCCCATGCCGCCGAGGAAACCGTAGCGCTCGACCAGAAGGGTGGAACGGCCCGCCTTTGCGGCCGACACTGCCGCCGCCATCCCGGAGGGGCCGCCGCCCAGCACGACCACGTCGTACTCACCGTAGACGGGTGTCTGCCGCGCGGGCTCGGTGATCGTGCGCGCGCTCATGCGAACAGCCGCTTTGGGTCGATGCCGTCGTACATCCATTTGAGGCCCGCGAAGCCGGCCGATTCCTGGCCGCTCTGGAACAGGCGGTTGCGCAGTTCGCGCGTGACGCCGCCGGCATGGTAGATGTCGCCGTAGAAGCGCGCGGTGAGCTGCACGCGGCCGGTGCGCAGGTAGCGCGCGCGCTGGTACAGCTGGAAAGCCTGCCCGAAGTCGCCGCCTCCTGCGTGCTGCAGCGCCTCGCCCAGCACCACCGCGTCCTCGATCGCCTGGCCGGCGCCCTGCGCCAGGTACTGCAGCATCGGGTGCGCCGCGTCGCCCAGCAAGGTGACGCGCCCCTGCGTCCAGTTGGCGACCGGCTCGCGGTCACACAGCACCCACATCTTCCAGGTCTCGATCTTGCCGAGCAGCTCGCGCACCTGCGGCACGGCCTCGGCGAAACGCTCCGTGAGTTCGGCCGTGTCGCCGAAGGTGTTCCAGCCTTCGTCGTATTTGTTGCTGTGGAAGACGGCGACCAGGTTGAACAGCTCGCCGCGGCGCAGCGGGTAGTGCACCAGGTGCGTCTTCTCCCCGCCCCACAGCACCACGTCGTCGTGCCACAGGTGCCGGGGCACGTCCCCGCGCTTGAGCACCGCGCGGTAGGCGATGTGGCCCGACACGCGCGGCTTGCCGTCGCCGACCACCGCTTCGCGAACGCGGCTCCATAGGCCGTCCGCGCCGATCAGCGCGGCACCGGCGATGACTTCCCCACCGGCCAGCTTCACGCGCACGCCGCTGCCGTCCTGCTCGAAGGATTCCACCTTGGCCGAGGTGCGCAGCGTCACGCTGGGCAGGGACTTCACGGCATCGAGGAACACCTGGTGCAGGTCGGCGCGGTAGATCACGCCGTAGGGAAAGCCGTAAGCCGCGATGGCCGTGGGCCCGAGCGCGACGCGCACCACCTTTTCGCCGGTGCGCACGTCGTTCATGCCCAGGCCGGGCGGGAAGTACGCGACCTGGTTCACCGCGGCGGTGAGGCCGAGGTACTCGAACATCCGGAAGATGTTGGGGCCCAGCTGGATGCCGGCGCCGATCTCGCCGAAGGCGGCGGACTGCTCCAGCACGGTGACCGGGCGGCCCTGGCGGCCCAGCACGTACGCGGCCGCCAGGCCGCCGATGCCGCCGCCGGCGATGATCACGGGAGGGAGTGAAGAGGCCATCAGATGCTAAGCATACATATCAATTCGGGCCCGGGCAACGCGGGTGATCGCTACACTCGCCGCATGCCCAAGAGCTTCGACTTCCAGCAGGCGCCCGGCCACCTGATCCGGCGCGCGCACCAGGTGGCCGTGGCCATCTTCATGGAAGAGACCGATGGGCAGGACGTCACGCCGGTGCAGTTCGCCATCCTGAACGCGCTGATGGACGTGCCGGGCGAGGACCAGGTCACGCTGGCCGCGCATGTCGCGTTCGACGCGGCCACGTTCGGCTCGGTCATCGGCCGGCTGGAAGCGAAGGGGTGGGTCCGGCGCGAGCCCGACGCGGCTGACCGGCGCCGCAAGCTGCTGTGGGTGACCCGGGAAGGCGAAGCCGCCGCGCTGGCGATGAAGCGCCGCGTGGCCCGCGCGCAGAAGCGCATCCTGGGACCGCTGTCGGCGACGGAGCAACAGCAGCTGGTGGGCCTGCTGACCAAGCTGGTCAGCGGGCACGGCCAGACCTGATCAGGAACAATGCGCTGCCGTTCGCACCGGCGTCGGCCATGCTGCCGATGCAATCCACCCTGGAGCAGGACGCGATGAAGCGGGGCGAGGGCGCGCGGGCGCTGGCCGTGGAGCGCATCGAGGTGACGCAGATGGACCTGCGCCACGCGCTGGAGTGGCGCAGCGAGACCGAGCGCGTGATGCCGGCCATCCGCCTGGTGGTCGGCGAGTGAGCTCAGCGCCGGTCACGTTCACGCGCGAGGGCGTCTGGCGCGGCTTCCTGCTCGCGCAGCCGCTGGCGCCTGGCGTCGCGCTTTATGCACTGGTGTTCGGTGCACTGGCCGGCGAGCGCGGCCTCTCGTGGCTGCAGGCTGTGCTGATGAGCGTGTTCGTGTATTCGGGCAGCGCGCAGCTGGCCGCGCTGCAAGTGTGGAGCAGCGAGGCGTCCGTGCTGCCGCTGATCGTCACCATCCTCGCGATCAATGCGCGCTACGTGCTGTATGGCGCATCCATCCAGCCGTGGCTGTCGCAGGCGCAGCGGCGCCACGCCTATGCGTCGCTCTTCGTGCTGGGCGACGGCAGCTGGGCGCTGGCGATGCGCGAGCACGCGGCGGGCTACCGCGACGCCGGCTTCATCTTCGGGTCGGGGCTGGCGGGCTTCCTCCCATGGATCGGCGGCACGCTGGTGGGGCAGTTGCTCGCCAGCAGGATGCCGGATCCGCGCGCATGGGGACTCGACTTCATGCTGCCGGCGTTCGCCGCGGCCATCGGCATTTCGCTGTGGCGCGGCAAGGCCGATTGGGCGCCGCTGGCCTGCGCGGTCGCGGTGGCATTGCCGCTGCAGCTGCTGGCGCCCAGCGGCTGGACCATCGTGCTGGCGGGCCTGGCCGCCGGCATTGCGGGAGCGTTGCGCCATGGACGGTGACGTGACGTTCTATCTCGCGCTGCTCGGCATGGCGCTGGCTTCGTATGCCTGCCGCGTCGCCGGCTACCTGCTCATGGGCTGGCTGCAGATCACGCCGCGGCTGGAGTCGGCGCTGCGCGCGATGCCCATCGGCGTGATGACAGGCATCGTCGCGCCTTCGATCGCGGCGGGCCGTCCGCCCGAGCTCGCGGGACTGGTCGTGGTCGGCGTGGTGATGAAGCTCACCGGCAGCGACCTCGCGGCCGCCGTGGCGGGTGCGGCCACCGTTGCCGCCGGCCGCTGGCTGCTCGGCTCGCACTAGCCGCGCGTGCGGCTATGCTCGCGCGCATGAAGCTGCACAACTACTTCCGCTCCTCGGCGTCGTTCCGCGTGCGCATCGCGCTGGAACTCAAGGGCCTGTCGTACGAGTACGTCCCGGTGCACCTGGTGAAGGGCGAGCACAAGCAGGGCGAGTTCGCGGCGAAATCGGCCAACGGGCTGGTGCCGATGCTGGAGCTGGACGGCGGCGAACGGCTCGCGCAGTCCATGGCCATCATCGAGTACCTGGACGAGACGCATCCCGAGCCGGCGCTGCTGCCGAAGGACGCGCTCGGCCGCGCGCACGTGCGCTCGCTCGCGCAGTCGATCGCGTGCGAGATCCACCCGCTGAACAACCTGCGCGTGCTGAAGTACCTGGTGCGCGAGATGAAGGTGGACGAGGAAGCCAAGAACACCTGGTATCGCCACTGGGTGCGCGATGGCCTGCTGGCCTTCGAGCGCGAACTGTCGCAGCTGCCGCAAGGCACGTACTGCTACGGCGACACGCCCACGCTGGCCGACTGCTGCCTGGTGCCGCAGATCTTCAACGGCAAGCGGTTCAACGTGGACTTCAGCGGCATGGACCGCACCATGGCCGCGTTCGATGCCTGCATGAAGCATCCGGCATTCCAGAAGGCCCAGCCTTCCAACTGCCCCGACAACGAGCCCTGATGCAGGAAAGTTGGCTCACGCCCGATTGGCCGGCGCCGCCCAACGTGCGCGCGCTGTGCTCGCTGCGCGCGGGCGGCGTGTCGCAGGGACCGTATGAAAGCCTGAACCTTGGCGACCACGTCGGCGACGACGCGGCCGCGGTCCGCGAGAACCGTGCGCGCTTCGCGGCGCGACTGCAGTCGCGGCCGGTGTTCCTGCAGCAGGTGCATGGCACGGGCGTCGTCGAACTGAAAGCCGCCACGCCCGACGCGACTTCCGCCGACGCATGCTGGACGCGCGAGCGCGGTGTCGCCTGCACGATCATGGTGGCGGACTGCCTGCCCATCCTGTTCGCGGACCGCGAAGGGCAAAGCGTCGCGGCCGCGCATGCGGGCTGGCGCGGCCTGGCCGGTGGCGTGATCGAAGCCGCGTGGAATGCCTTCGCGCAGAGCCTCGGCGTGACGAAAGCCGAAGCGCTCGAGCGAACGCTCGTGTGGCTGGGGCCGTGCATCGGCCCGGCCGCTTTCGAAGTCGGCGACGACGTGCGGCAGGCGTTCGGCGCCGAAGCCGCCGTGGCCGGCCGCTTCCAGCCACACTCGCCAGGCAAGTGGCTCGCGAACCTGCCGCGGCTCACGCGCGACCGTCTTGCCGCGATCGGCATCGAGCAGGTCCACGGCAACGACGGCGGCGCCGATTGGTGCACCGTCTCCAACCCCTCAAGGTTCTTTTCGCACCGGCGCGACCGGGTCAGCGGACGTTTCGCCGCCGCCGCCTGGCTCGCCTGAATCGCGGGCCGCTTGCGCCTGCTGTTCAGCTGCGGCCGCGCGCTCGCGCATCGCCTGCTTGCGGGCGGGGGTGCGCATGATGTACACCACCAAAGCCACGGGGCCGGCGCCATACAGCAGGAAAGTGAAGATGGCACCGAGCACGGAGCCGTTGCTGTTGGTGGCTTCCGCCACCGCCATCATGAGTGCGACGTAGAGCCAGGCAATGACGACCAGGTACATGGGTGCGAGTGGAAATGTTGCAGTGCAACATGATCCATGGAATACTTGGTGATAACCCTAGGGATACAGCCTGGGACCACAACAACAGGAGACAAGCATGCATTCTGAAGCGGATTGGTCCGCCGCGGCCCATCAGTTCCAGCAGAACCTGAGCGACGGCTGGCAGAAAGCGATGCAGGCGTTCGCTGGCGGCAAGCCGCTGGCCGGTTTCGAAGGCCTGCACCAGTTGCCGTCCAACCCGCTGGCCGCCATCACGTTCGCGCCCGACAAGCTGGCGGCCGTGCAGCAGGCTTACCTCAAGGAAGCCGCCGAGCTGTGGAACCACGGCATCGCCGGTGCCGCCGCGGGCGACAAGCGCTTCGCTTCCGAAGCCTGGGGCACCAATCCCGTCGCCGCGTTCAGCGCCGCCGCTTACCTGCTCAATGGCCGCACGCTGCTGGGCCTGGTGGAAGCGGCCGACACCGATGCCAAGACCAAGGCGCGCCTGCGCTTCGCGGTGGAGCAGTGGATGGCCGCCACGGCGCCCAGCAACTTCCTCGCGCTGAACGCCGAAGCGCAGAAGAAGGCGCTGGAAACGCGCGGCGAAAGCATCGCCAGGGGCATGCAGAACCTGCTGGCCGACATCCAGCAGGGCCACGTCTCTATGACCGACGAAAGCCAATTCGAAGTCGGCCGCAACGTGGCCACCACCGAAGGCGCGGTGGTGTTCGAGAACGAGCTGTTCCAGCTGATCGAATACAAGCCCACGACGGCCAAGGTGTACGAGCGTCCCTTCCTCGTCGTGCCGCCCTGCATCAACAAGTTCTACATCCTGGACCTGCAGCCGGAGAACTCGCTGGTGAAGTACCTGGTGGACCAGGGCCACCGCACCTTCGTCGTCAGCTGGCGCAACCCCGACGCGTCGCTGGAAGACAAGACCTGGGACGACTACGTCGAGGAAGGCGCGCTGCAGGCGATCGAGGCCACGCGCGAGATCACCGGTGCCAAGCAGATCAACGCGCTGGGCTTCTGCGTCGGCGGCACCATCCTGGGCACCGCGCTGGCGGTGCTGGCCGCGCGCGGCGAAAAGCCGCTGGCTTGCGCCACCTTCCTCACCACGCTGCTGGACTTCAGCGAGACCGGCGTGCTGGACCTGTTCATCGACGAGAACTTCGTCAAGTTCCGCGAGATGCAGATGGGCAAGGGCGGCCTGCTCAAGGGGCAGGAACTGGCGTCCACCTTCAGCTTCCTGCGCCCCAACGACCTGGTGTGGAACTACGTCGTGGGCAACTACCTGAAGGGCGAGACGCCGCCGCCCTTCGACCTGCTGTACTGGAACAGCGATTCCACCAACCTGCCGGGCCCCATGTACGCCTGGTACCTGCGCAACACCTACTTCGAGAACAACCTGGCCAAGCCCGGCAAGGCCGTGGTGTGCGGCGAGAAGGTGGACCTGCGCAAGGTGGACCTGCCGGTGTACGTGTACGGCTCGCGCGAGGACCACATCGTGCCCATCGGCGGCGCCTACGCCACCGTCAACCTGCTGCCGGGCAAGAAGCGCTTCGTCATGGGCGCGTCCGGCCATATCGCCGGCGTGATCAACCCGCCCGTGAAGAAGAAGCGCTCGTACTGGACCAACGACAAGCTGCCCAAGACCCAGCCGGAGTGGCTGGCGGGCGCGACCGAGCACCCCGGCAGCTGGTGGACCGACTGGGCCGCCTGGCTCAAGCCGCATGCCGGCAAGCAGGTGGCCGCGCCCAGGCGCTACGGCAAGGGCACGGCGTTCACGGCCATCGAACCGGCGCCCGGGCGCTACGTCAAGGCCAAGGCCTGACCCGCATTCATCCTCAACACTTCAGGAGCCCCAGCATGGAAGACATCGTCATCGTTTCCGCGGCCCGCACGGCGGTCGGCAAGTTCGGCGGCTCGCTCGCCAGGATCCCGGCCACCGAGCTGGGCTCCATCGCCATCAGGGAAGCGCTGGCTCGCGCGAAGGTCGATCCCGCGCAGGTGGGCGAAGTCATCATGGGCCAGGTGCTGGCCGCGGGCGCGGGGCAGAACCCGGCTCGACAGGCTTCGCTGAAGGCGGGCCTGCCCAAGGAAGTGCCGGGCCTCACCATCAACGCCGTGTGCGGCTCGGGCCTGAAGGCCGTGATGCTGGCCGCGCAGGCCATCGCCTGGGGCGACAGCGAGATCGTCGTCGCCGGCGGCCAGGAGAACATGAGCGCCGCGCCGCACGTGCTGATGAACTCGCGCGACGGCCAGCGCATGGGCGACTGGAAGATGATCGACTCGATGATCGTCGACGGCCTGTGGGACGTCTACAACCAGTACCACATGGGCATCACCGCCGAGAACGTGGCCAAGCAGTACGGCATCGACCGCGCTTCGCAGGACGCGCTGGCGCTGGCCAGCCAGCAGAAGGCGGCCGCGGCGCAGGAATCCGGCAAGTTCAAGGATGAGATCGTGCCCGTGAACATCCCGCAGAAGAAGGGCGATCCGGTCGTCTTCGCGCAGGACGAGTTCATCAACAAGAAGACCAATGCCGAAGCGCTGGCCGGCCTGAAGCCCGCGTTCGACAAGGCCGGCAGCGTGACCGCCGGCAACGCCTCGGGCATCAACGACGGCGCCGCCGCGGTGGTGGTCATGTCGGCGAAGAAGGCCGCCGCGCTGGGCCTGAAGCCGCTGGCGCGCATCGCCGGTTTCGGCACCAGCGGCCTGGATCCCGCCACCATGGGCATGGGCCCGGTTCCTGCTTCGCGCAATGCGCTGCAGCGCGCGGGCTGGAACGTGCAGGACGTGAACCTGTTCGAGCTGAACGAAGCCTTCGCGGCGCAGGCCTGCGCGGTGAACAAGGAACTGGGCATCGACCCCGCCAAGGTCAACGTCAACGGCGGCGCCATCGCCATCGGGCACCCCATCGGTGCGTCGGGTGCGCGCATCCTGGTGACGCTGCTGCACGAGATGAAGCGGCGCGAGGCGAAGAAGGGGCTGGCCGCCCTGTGCATCGGCGGCGGCATGGGGGTTTCCCTCGCGGTCGAACTGGCCTGACGGCCTAGAGTGGTCCAGGCAACGACACAACAGACAAAGGAGATACCCACCATGGCTCAGAAAGTCGCATACGTCACCGGCGGCATGGGCGGCATCGGCACCGCCATCTGCCAGCGCCTGCACAAGGAAGGCTTCAAGGTCATCGCGGGCTGCGGCCCGACGCGCGACTACGCCAAGTGGCTGGACGAGCAGAAGGCCAAGGGCTTCACGTTCCACGCCTCCGTCGGCAATGTGGGCGACTGGAACTCCACGGTCGATGCGTTCAGCAAGGCCAAGGCCGAGCACGGCACCGTCGACGTGCTGGTGAACAACGCCGGCATCACGCGCGACCGCATGTTCCTGAAGATGACGCGCGAGGACTGGGACGCGGTGATCGAGACCAACCTCAACTCCATGTTCAACGTCACCAAGCAGGTGGTGGGCGACATGGTGGAAAAGGGCTGGGGCCGCATCATCAACATCTCGTCCGTGAACGGCGAGAAGGGCCAGGCCGGCCAGACCAACTACTCGGCGGCCAAGGCCGGCATGCACGGCTTCACGATGGCGCTGGCCCAGGAGCTGGCCAACAAGGGCGTGACGGTCAACACCGTGAGCCCGGGCTACATCGGCACCGACATGGTTCGCGCCATCCGCCAGGACGTGCTGGACAAGATCGTGGGCACCATCCCCGTCAAGCGCCTGGGCGAGCCCAGCGAGATCGCTTCCATCATCGCGTGGCTGGCGGGCGAGGAAAGCGGCTACTCCACCGGCGCCGATTTCTCGGTGAACGGCGGCCTGCACATGGGCTGAGCCCGCAGGGTTCCTGCCGAGCTGCAAAAGCTCACTACTCTCACCCCTCGAAGCCCGCCAAACCGGCGGGCTTCGTGCATCTTGTCGGGCTCGTTCGATCCAGGCTCATGCGCCGCCAGAGCGCAGGGCCGCCGCCAACAAGAATGCAAAGAAGAATCTTGATCGTCGAAGACGACGCGCGCCTGGGCGCGCTGTTGTCCACGCACCTGCGCGAGCAGGGCTACGGCACCGACATCCTCATGAACGGCCTGCAGGTCGAGCCGGAGGTGCGGCGCGCGCCGCCGGCGCTGGTGCTGCTGGATGCCACGCTGCCGGGCGTGGACGGCCTGGAGGTGTGCCGCCAGCTGCGGCGCTTCTCCGACGTGCCCATCATCATGGCCAGCGCGCGGGCCGACGAGTTCGACCGCACGCTGGGCCTGGAAGCCGGCGCCGACGACTACGTCTGCAAGCCGTTCAGCCCGCGCGAGCTGTCGGCGCGCATCAAGGCGCTGCTGCGGCGCGCCGAGGGCCGCCTGGCGGCACCGCCGGTGGAAGGTGGTTTTCGCGTGGACGACCCCGGCCGCCGCATCGGCTGGGACGACCGCTGGCTGCCGCTGACGCCGCGCGAGTACTTCGTGCTGCGCAAGCTGCTGTCGCGGCCCGGGCAGGTGTTCACGCGCGAGGACCTGGCCGAAGGCGAGGCGGTGGGGCCGCGCGAGACGCGCATCCGCACGGTGGACAGCCACGTGAAGAACCTGCGCCGCAAGCTGGCCGAAGTGCGGCCCGGCGCGGCGCCCATCGCGTCCGTGTACGGCATGGGCTACCGGTTCGAAGGCGAGGGCCGCCCCCGCTGAGCCCGGCCGCAGCGTGGACGGCGCCTGCGCCGTCCCTGCATATTCGCTCCACAGTCGCTGCGAAGAATCGCCCCACGTACTTTCGTGGAGGCAGAACATGAAGAAGATCGAAGGCGGGCTGCGCGTGGCGGCCTGTGCGGCAGCGGTGCTCCTGGGGGCTTGCGGCGGCGGTGGGGGCGGAGGAGGCGGCACGCCGCCGTCCGCACCTCTGTCGCCCCAGGCTCAGCAGTTCATCAACGTGGACATGCAGGCGCTGCCGGACTTCACGGCGCAGCTGCCCGCGCACTACGCGGGCACGCAGGCCAGCGACAACACGCCGGCCGGCACGCAGCCTTCCGCGGTGGCCTCGACGCTGGGCCGCGTCCTGTTCCACGACAAGCAGCTCAGCTTCAATGGCCGCGTGTCCTGCGCCTCGTGCCATGACGTCAAGGGCGACTTCGCCGATGCGCCGCGCTTCTCCAGCGGCTTCGATGGCGGCCCGACCACCGCGCACGCGATGCGGCTGGCGAACCTGCGGTTCTTCCAGGCCGGCTCGATGTTCTGGGACCGCCGCGCGGCTTCGCTGGAAGCCCAAAGCACCATGCCCATCGCTCATCCTGTCGAGATGGGCTTCGATGCCACGCACGGCGGCATCCCGGCGCTGGTGCAGCGCATGCAGGGCCTGCCGTACTACCCCGAGCTGTTCAGCCGCGCTTTCGGCGATCCCGAGATCACGGAGGCGCGCATGCAGTCGGCGCTGGCGCAGTTCCTGCGATCCATCGTCTCCGCCAACAGCCGATGGGACACCGCGTTCGCGCAAGTCTTCGATGCCTCGCTGCCCGACCAGGGCATCAACCTGCCGCTGTCCGGCTTCACCGACCAGGAGAACCGCGGCCGGCAGCTCTTCATGGCGGGGCGCGCCGACGGCGGCCAGAACTGCGCGGCCTGCCACAAGCCGCCGACGTTCGCGCTGGCGGGCGGCAGCAACGGCCTGGACGCCGGCGAGACGCGCCGCTTCAAGTCGCCGTCACTGAAGAACGTCGCGCGCTCCGGCGCCTTCATGCACGACGGGCGCTTCTCGTCGCTGGAGGAGGTGGTGGAGCACTACAGCACCGGTGTGAAGGACGGCCCCGCGCTGGACAACCGCCTGCGCGACACGGATGGCACGCCGCTGCGGCCCAATCTCCCGGACGAAGACAAGGCGGCGCTGGTGGCCTTCCTCAAGACGCTCAGCGATCCGGTGCTGTCGCAGGACTCTCGGTACACCAGCCCGTTCCGGGCGGACCAGGCGTCCGCCTCGCCCTGAGCGTCAGGCCAGGTCCTCGATCACCAGCATGCGGTACCTCTGCGCGTGCGAAGGCCGGTGGTCCTTCAGCGCCGCCATCACGCGGTCGCTGTCGGCGCTGTCGGGCGCGTGGATCAGCAGGGCCCAGTGGCCCTGCGCGGCCAGTTCGGAGAACCGGCGCACCGTGTCCGATTCGGTGCCGGCCGAGGGCAGCGGCACGTCGGCGGTGCCGACCGTCCGCACGATGTCGCGCATCATCGCTTCCGGCGTGATCAGGCTGATGTCGCCGTCCTCGACGCCGCCGTCCACCAGCGCCCTGGCCGCGGCGCGCGCCGCGGCCTCGCCGGGGAACATGGCCACGATGTGGCCGGTGGGGTAGAACTGCCCGCGCATGTTCAGCATGTCCCGGCTCAGCTCGAAATCCTTCATGGATGCCTCCGCGTCTTTCGTGCAACGGAACCATTGCAGCGCGGCGTGTGGCGGGCGCATGTCGGCCCGCGAGGCTTGACCCTGTAGGAGCGCTCCGAAGCCCGGCCCGGCTACAGTGGCGCCCGTGAAAGAATTCCCCGAGCCCAGCCGCTGGCGCCTGTCGGTCGCGCCGATGATGGACTGGACCGACCGCCACTGCCGCTATTTCCACCGTCTGCTGAGCCGGCATGCGCTGCTCTACACCGAGATGGTGACCACCGGCGCGCTGGTGCACGGCGACGTGCCGCGCCACCTCGATTTCGACGCTTCCGAGCATCCGGTGGCGCTGCAGCTCGGCGGCAGCGAACCCGATGAGCTGGCGCATTGCGCGAAGCTGGGCGTGCGCTGGGGTTACGACGAGATCAACCTCAACTGCGGCTGCCCCAGCGAGCGGGTGCAGCGCGGCTCGTTCGGCGCCTGCCTGATGGCCGAGCCGAAGCTGGTGGCCGACTGCGTGAAGGCGATGGCCGACGTGGTCGATGTACCGGTGACGGTGAAGCACCGCATCGGCATCGACCAGGACGAGAGCTACGGCTTCGTGCGCGACTTCGTCGGCACGGTGGCGCAAGCGGGCTGCCGGGTCTTCATCGTCCACGCGCGCAACGCCTGGCTGAAGGGCCTGTCGCCGAAGGAAAACCGCGAGGTGCCCCCGCTGCGCTACGAGCGGGTGCGCCAGCTGAAGCAGGACTTCCCGGACCTGCTGTTCGTCATCAACGGCGGCCTGACCACCACCGGGCAGGTCGAGAACGAACTGCGGCACCTGGACGGCGCGATGCTGGGCCGCGAGGCGTACCACAACCCCTGGTGGCTGGCGTCGTGGGACGAGTCGTTCTACGGCGGGCAGCCGTCCAGCCTGACACGCGAGGAAGTGGAAGCGAAGATGGTCGAGTACATGGTGCGCGAGCGCGAAGCGCGCGGCACGCCGTGGGGATCCATCGCCCGCCACATGCTCGGCCTTCGCAACGGCCTGCCGGGCGCGCGGCGCTGGCGGCAGGTGTGGAGCGACCACCGGCTGAAGGTGCTGGATCCGCGCGAAGTGATGGCGCGCGCCCAAGGTTCGGCGGTCCTGGCCGCCTGATCCGGAAACCGCCGGTCCCACTGGCTTGCCGCGGCCAGATACTTTAAACTTGAAATATCTAGGTTTGTAGCTTTTGGGAAGGGTCCTGCATGAAGATCGTCTGCATCGGCGGCGGCCCGGCCGGCCTGTACTTCGCGCTCCTGATGAAGAAGCAGGACCCACGGCACGACATCACGGTGGTCGAGCGCAACAAGCCCTACGACACCTTCGGCTGGGGCGTGGTGTTCTCCGACCAGACGCTGGGCAACCTGCAGGTGGCCGACCCGGAAACGGCGGGGAAGATCCTCGGCGCGTTCAACCACTGGGACGACATCGAGGTCAACATCCGCGGCCACCGCATCCGCTCGGGCGGCCACGGCTTCTGCGGCATCGGCCGCAAGCGCCTGCTGAACATCCTGCAGGAACGCTGCGAGGAACTGGGCGTCAAGCTGGTTTTCGAAACCGACGTGCAGGGCGACGAGCAGTACCCCGACGCCGACCTCATCGTCGCCAGCGACGGCCTGAACAGCCGCATCCGCAAGAAGTACGAAGCGTTCTATCGGCCCGACATCGACCTGCGCCTGTGCCGCTTCGTCTGGCTGGGCACGCACAAGAAGTTCGAGGCGTTCACCTTCGCGTTCGAGGAGACCGAGCACGGCTGGTTCCAGGCGCACGCCTATCAGTTCGACGGCGACACCAGCACCTTCATCGTCGAGACGCCGGAAGAGGTGTGGCTGAAGGCCGGACTGGACCGGATGGAGAAGGAAGAGTCCATCGCCTATTGCGAGCGTCTCTTCGCCAAGTACCTGGACGGCCACCCGCTGATGTCCAACGCGTCGCACCTGCGCGGCTCGGCGCAGTGGATCCGCTTTCCGCGCGTGGTCTGCGGCACCTGGGTGCACCACAACGGCCGCCAGCCGGTCGTGCTGATGGGCGACGCCGCGCACACGGCGCATTTCTCCATCGGCTCGGGCACCAAGCTGGCGCTGGAGGATTCGATCGAGCTGGCGCGCTGCATCGGCCGGTCGACCCTTCGACAAGCTCAGGGCGATCGGGTTCCGGCTCAGGACGGCCGGTTGCGGCAGGCCCTGGCCGACTACGAAGCCGCGCGCAGCGTCGAGGTGCTGAAGATCCAGAACGCCGCGCGCAATTCCACCGAGTGGTTCGAGAACGTGGACCGCTACGTGAACCTGCCGCCCGAGCAGTTCGCCTACTCGCTGCTCACGCGCAGCCAGCGCATCAGCCACGAGAACCTGCGGCTGCGCGACAGGCGCTACGTGGAGCAGTACGAAGACTGGATCGCCGAAGCGGCCGGCCTGCAGCGCAAGCCCGCGCAGCAGCCGGTGCCGCCGATGTTCACGCCGTTCAAGCTGCGCTCCATCGCGCTGAAGAACCGCGTGGTGGTGTCGCCGATGGCGCAGTACTCGTGCGCGGACGGCCAGCCGGCCGACTACCACCTGGTGCACCTGGGCTCGCGCGCGATGGGCGGCGCGGGCATGGTCGTGGTGGAAATGACCTGTCCTTCGCCGGACGCGCGCATCACGCCGGGCTGCCCGGGCTTGTGGAACGAAGCGCAGCGCGATGGCTTCAGGCGCATCGTCGATTTCGTCCACTCCAACACCGACGCGAAGATCGCGATGCAGCTGGGCCACGCCGGACCTAAGGGTTCGACCCGAGTGCCGTGGGAAGGCGAGGACCAGCCCCTGGAAGCCGGCAACTGGCCGCTGATCTCGGCTTCGCCTCAGCAATACCTGGACGGCATCAGCGACTGGTCGCGTGCGATGACGCGCGAAGACATGGACCGCGTGCGCGACGACTTCGTGCGCAGCACGCGCTTCGCGGCCGAAGCCGGCTTCGACTGGCTGGAGCTGCACTGCGCGCACGGCTACCTGCTGTCGAGCTTCATTTCGCCGCTGACCAACCAGCGCACCGACGACTACGGCGGCTCGCTGGACAACCGCCTGCGTTACCCGCTGGAAGTGTTCCGCGCCATGCGTGCCGCGTGGCCGCAGCACCTGCCGATGTCGGTGCGCATCTCGGCGCACGACTGGGTGGAGGGCGGCATCACGCCCGACGACGCGGTGGAGATCGCCAGGGCTTTCAAGGCCGCGGGCTGCGACCTGGTGGATTGCTCCTCG
The DNA here is from genome assembly GCF_004681975.1 of Ramlibacter humi. Taxonomy (GTDB): domain Bacteria; phylum Pseudomonadota; class Gammaproteobacteria; order Burkholderiales; family Burkholderiaceae_C; genus Ramlibacter; species Ramlibacter humi. The sequence goes on along the minus strand of NZ_SMLK01000001.1, from coordinate 1,117,067 downwards.
GGCCAGGTGAGCAAGAAGCAGCGCCCGGTGTACGGCCGCATGTACCAGACGCCTTTCGCCGACCGCGTGCGCAACGAAGCGGGCATCGCGACGATGGCGGTGGGCGCCATCTTCGAAGCCGACCACGTCAACAGCATCATCGCGGCGGGCCGCGCCGACCTGTGCGCCATCGCGCGGCCGCACCTGGCCAACCCGGCGTGGACGCTGCTGGAAGGCGCGAAGCTGGGCTACCACGACGTGCGCTGGCCGGTGCAGTACCTCTCGGGCAAGTCGCAGCTGGAGCGCAACCTGGAGCGCGAGCGCGCCATGGCCGTGCAGGCGGCCAGCCTCTCGCCGCTGGAGCAGGCGAACCTGGCGCAGGGCGTCTGACCCCCCTTTCACGAACGACGGACGACAGGAGACACCATGGGCAACGACAACGCGCCGCGGCTGGACCCCGCGCTGGAAGCCGGCAACCGCCGCCGGCTGGCCGGCTACGCCGCGAAGCATTTCGGCTGGTCGGTGGACGGCAAGGTGGCCACGGTCACGCTGAACCGGCCCGAGCGCAAGAACCCGCTGACCTTCGATTCGTACGCGGAGTTGCGCGACCTGTTCGGCCAGCTGCGCTACGCGACCGACGTGCAGGCGGTGGTGGTGACGGGCGAGGGCGGCAACTTCTGCTCGGGCGGCGACGTGCACGAGATCATCGGCCCGCTGGTGCGCCTGTCCGCGCCGGAGCTGCTGATGTTCACGCGCATGACGGGCGACCTGGTGAAAGCCATGCGCGCCTGCCCGCAGCCCATCGTCGCGGCGGTGGACGGCGTGTGCGCCGGCGCGGGCGCCATCGTCGCGATGTCCTCTGACCTGCGCCTGGGCACCGCGCGCAGCAAGACCGCGTTCCTCTTCAACCGCGTCGGACTGGCCGGCTGCGACATGGGCGCGTGCGCCATCCTGCCGCGCATCATCGGCCAGGGCCGCGCGTCGGAGCTGCTGTACACCGGCCGCTCCATGTCGGGCGAGGAGGGCGAGCGCTGGGGCTTCTTCAACCGGCTGTGCGAGCCGGACGCCGTGCTGGCCGAAGCGCGGAAGCTCGCCGCCGACGTGGCCGCCGGCCCGACGTTCGCCAACGGCATCACCAAGACCATGCTCCACCAGGAGTGGGCGATGACGTTGGAGCAGGCCATCGAAGCCGAGGCGCAGGCGCAGGCCATCTGCATGCTGACCGAGGACTTCAAGCGCGCCTACCACGCGTTCGTGGCGAAGCAGAAGCCGGTGTTCGAGGGCAATTGACATGGCCGACCGCCACTACCTGGACTGGCCTTTCCTGGAGCCGCGCCATCGCGAACTGGCGCTGGCGCTGGACGAGTGGGCCACGAAGAACGTGCCCCATACGCACGGCCTGGACGTGGACGCCGAATGCCGCGCGCTGGTGAAGTCGCTGGGCACCGGTGGCTGGCTGAAGCACGCTGTCGGCGGCTCGCACGGCGCCGCGCCTTCCATCGACACGCGCGCCATCTGCCTGATCCGCGAAACACTGGCGCGCCACAGCGGCCTGGCGGACTTCGCCTTCGCGATGCAGGGCCTGGGCTCCGGCGCGATCAGCCTGCAGGGCACGGCGCCGCAGAAGGAGCACTACCTGCCGCGCGTGGCCCGTGGCGAAGCCATCGCGGCCTTCGCGCTGTCGGAGCCGGAAGCGGGCTCCGATGTCGCGGCCATGCAGTGCTCGGCCCGCGTCGAAGGCGGCGAGGTGGTGCTGAACGGCGAGAAGACCTGGATCTCCAATGGCGGCATCGCCGATTTCTATGTGGTCTTCGCCCGCACGGGTGAGGCGCCCGGCGCTCGCGGCATCAGCGCGTTCATCGTCGACGCCGGCACGCGGGGCTTCGAGATCGCCGAGCGCATCGAGGTGATCGCGCCGCACCCGCTGGCGCGCCTGAGGTTCACCGATTGCCGCATCCCGCTGTCCAAGCGCATCGGCGAGGCGGGCGAAGGCTTCAAGGTGGCGATGCGCACGCTGGATGTCTTCCGCACCTCGGTGGCGGCGGCGGCGCTGGGCTTCGCCCGCCGCGCGCTGGACGAGGCGCTGCAGCGCGCCACCACGCGCAAGATGTTCAACCAGACGCTGGCCGACTTCCAGCTCACCCAAGCGAAGCTGGCGCAGATGGCGACGACGATCGACAGCGCCGCGTTGCTGGTCTACCGCGCCGCCTGGCAACGCGACCAGGGCCGCAACGTCACGCGCGAGGCGGCGATGGCCAAGCTCACGGCCACCGAAGGCGCGCAGCAGGTGATCGACGCCGCCGTGCAGCTGTTCGGCGGGGCGGGCGTGGTCAGCGGCCAGCCGGTGGAGACGCTGTACCGCGACATCCGCGCGCTGCGCATCTACGAAGGCGCGAGCGAAGTGCAGCAGCTCATCATCGCGCGCGAACTGCTCAAGGACCTGAAGGGAGACAAGCCATGACGCACCAGGTGGTGCTGCCGGCCGGCTGGCCGCGGCCGAAGGGATACGCCAACGCGGTGCTCGCCAGGGGGCGCCAGCTGTACATCGCCGGCATGATCGGCTGGGACGCGAACGGCCGGTTCCACAGCGACGATTTCGGCGAGCAGGCCCGCCAGGCGCTGCAGAATGTCGCCGACGTGCTGAAGGCCGCGGGCGGGAAGCCCGAGAATATCGTCCGGATGACCTGGTACGTCACCGACAAGCGCGAGTACCTCGCGGCCGGCAAGCAGGTGGGCGCCGCCTTCCGCGAGTGCATCGGCCACTACGACATCGCCATGACGGCGGTGGAGGTGAAGGCGCTGATCGAGGACCGGGCCAAGGTCGAGATCGAGGTCACCGCGGTCCTGCCGGACTGACACTTTTTCAGGAGCTTTTCATGGCAACCAAGGCCACGTTCCACTGGGCCGACCCGCTGCTGCTGGACCAGCAGCTGACGGACGACGAGCGCGCCGTGCGCGACGCCGCCCAAGCGTACTGCCAGGAAAAGCTGGCCCCGCGCGTGCTGGAAGCTTTCCGCGCCGAAAGCTCCGACACCGCCGTGTTCCGCGAGATGGGCGAGCTGGGCCTGCTGGGCCCCACCATCCCCGAGCAGTACGGCGGCGCCGGCCTCAACTACGTCAGCTACGGCCTGATCGCGCGCGAGGTCGAACGCGTGGACTCGGGCTACCGTTCGATGATGAGCGTGCAGTCGTCGCTGGTGATGGTGCCGATCTTCGAATTCGGCAATGAGCAGACCAAGCAGAAGTACCTGCCCAAGCTGGCCACGGGCGAGTGGATCGGCTGCTTCGGCCTGACCGAGCCCAACCACGGGTCCGACCCCGGCAGCATGGTGACGCGCGCGCGCAAGGTCGATGGCGGCTACAAGCTCACCGGCAGCAAGATGTGGATCTCCAACTCGCCCTTCGCCGACGTGTTCGTCGTCTGGGCCAAGGACGACGAGGGCGCCATCCGCGGCTTCGTGCTGGAGAAGGGCTGGAAGGGCCTGTCGGCGCCCAAGATCCACGGCAAGGTGGGCCTGCGCGCGTCCACCACCGGCGAGATCGTGATGGACGAGGTGTTCTGCCCCGAGGAGAACGCCTTCCCCGAAGTGCGCGGCCTCAAGGGCCCGTTCACCTGCCTGAATTCCGCGCGCTACGGCATCGCCTGGGGCGCGCTGGGCGCGGCCGAAGACTGCTGGTTCCGCGCGCGCCAGTACACGCTGGACCGCAAGCAGTTCGGCAAGCCGCTGGCGGCCAACCAGCTGATCCAGAAGAAGCTGGCCGACATGCAGACCGAGATCACGCTGGGCCTGCAGGGTTGCCTGCGCCTGGGCCGCATGAAGGACGAAGGCACCGCGTCGGTGGAGATCACCTCGATCATGAAGCGCAACAGCTGCGGCAAGGCGCTGGACATCGCGCGGCTGGCGCGCGACATGATGGGCGGCAACGGCATCAGCGACGAATTCGGCGTGGCGCGGCACCTGGTGAACCTGGAGGTGGTGAACACCTACGAAGGCACGCACGACATCCACGCGCTGATCCTGGGGCGCGCGCAGACGGGCATCGCGGCGTTCTGAGGACCGCCTCGCGGCGCCGCTTAGGCAATCGCCCTAATCAGCGGCGGCGGGCGCTGCCGAAGGAAGCAGGTGAGGGGGCTCGCGGTCGTGCGGGCTCCGAACCTGGAGCCTTTGCCATGACCCGTACCGCTGTTTCCGCTTCCCGCCTGGCCGCCGCCGCGGCGCTGCTGGCCCTGGCCGGCTGCGCCGGCCAGCCGCGCGCCACCACCGCCGCCAACTGGTCGCAGGTGCCGCTGCGCACCTACGCGCAGACCGCCACGCTGGAAGATTCGGTCCGCCCCACGGTGGAATTCAAGCCGGGCGCCGACGGCCGCGTCGTGCGCATGGCCGCGCCGGCCGCCACGCGCGCCGAAGTGCGCAACGGCATGATCGTGCTGGGCCCGGTGGCCCCGTCGAACGCCGCGGTCGCTTCCAGCCGCTGACCGCTGTCAGCGAGCCGGCGCCGGCGTGGCCGGTGCGGGCGCCGAGCCCATCGCACCCGTGCCCTGCTGGTTCATCGAAGCCAGCGTCTGCTGCGACACCAGCCGCGCCTGGCCGTCCTGCATGACGACAGCCACCGCCGCGGCAGGTGCGTCGCCGCCCCGGCCCACCAGCATGCCGTCCGGTCCCGCCGTGACCACGGCCGTGGGCCTCGGGTCCCAGTTCAGGCCGGGCATGTAGAAGTGCTGGTCGCGCACGGAGACGCGGTTGTAGTCGACCGCGTAGGGCGCGGCGCAGCCGCCCAGCGCCAGCAGCGTGGCGCCCAGCGCGGCGGGGATGGAAAGACGCTTCATCGAGGTGCTCCCTGATCACTGGTCCCGTGCTCTCCTGGCACGGCCGTGGGACTAATTTAGGAGCCGCCCGCCACGGCGTGTGTGTGCGGGTGTTGGAGTCGTGTACGGCTGTGCCTGCGCCGACCGGCGGTCAGGCGGCCGCTTCCAGCCCGCTGCGGAAGTGCTGCTGCATGCGCTCCATCGCCGCGCCCGCGTCACGCTTCTCGATGGCCTTCATCACCTGGCGGTGCTCGGCCAGGCTTTCGCCGATGCGCCCCGACTTCAGCAGCGAGTTGTGGCGGTGCAGCTTCATCACCTTGCGCAGGTCGGCCACCATCTGGTTGCGCCAGCGGTTGCCGGCGATCTCCAGCAGGCGCATGTGGAAGCGCTCGTTCAGCGCGAAGAACTTCTCGCGGTCCTTCACCGCCGCTTCCAGGTCCTTGTGCAGCGCCTGCAGCTCGTGCAGCTCGGCCGCGCTGGCCTTCTGCGCCACCACGGCGGCGGCATCGCTCTCCAGCAGCGAGAGCAGGTGGTAGACCTCGGCCAGGTCCTGCTCCGACACCTCGGTGACGTAGGCGCCGCGCCGCACCTTCATGGTCACCAGGCCTTCGGCGGCAAGCACCTTCAGCGCCTCGCGCAGGGGCGTGCGGCTGATGCCGAATTCCTGCGCGATCTTCACTTCGTCGATCCAGCCGCCGGGCTCCAGCTCGCGGCGGAAAATGCGCTGCCGCAAAAGCTCCGCCACCTCTTCGTAGAGGGCGCGCGGGGCGAGCGAAACGGCGGACATGCAGCGGATTCTAGGGTTGTGCGAATTTTTTATCAATAATTATGAATGCGGTAACATGCATCTTTCCCGCAAGGACAACGGTTTTCCTCCCATGAGCAGCTCCCCCGAATTCACGCCCGCCGGCCTGGAAGCCTGGGCCAAGGCCGCCGCCAAGTCGGCGCCCGGCGGCCAGGTGGACGCCCTCAACTGGGTGACGCCCGACGGCATCGCCGTCAAGCCGCTGTACACGGCCGAGGACCTGAAGCACCTGCGGCACACCGACACGCTGCCCGGCTTCGAGCCTTACGTGCGCGGCCCGCAGGCCACGATGTACTCGGTGCGCCCGTGGACCATCCGCCAGTACGCGGGCTTCTCCACCGCCGAGGAATCCAACGCGTTCTACCGCCGCGCGCTGGCCGCCGGCGGGCAGGGCGTGTCGGTGGCTTTCGACCTGGCCACCCACCGCGGCTACGACAGCGACCATCCGCGCGTGACGGGCGACGTCGGCAAGGCCGGCGTGGCCATCGACTCGGTCGAGGACATGAAGGTGCTGTTCGACGGCATCCCGCTGGACAAGGTGTCGGTGTCCATGACCATGAACGGCGCGGTGCTGCCCGTGCTGGCGGGCTACGTGGTGGCGGCGGAAGAGCAGGGCGTGCGGCAGGACCAGCTGTCGGGGACCATCCAGAACGACATCCTCAAGGAGTTCATGGTCCGCAACACCTACATCTACCCGCCCCAGCCGAGCATGCGGATCATCGGCGACATCATCGAGTACACGGCCAGGAACATGCCGAAGTTCAACTCGATCTCGATCTCCGGCTACCACATGCAGGAGGCGGGGGCCAACCAGGCGCTGGAGCTGGCGTTCACGCTGGCCGACGGCAAGGAGTACGTGAAGACCGCCATGGCCAAGGGCCTGGACGTGGACGACTTCGCGGGCCGCCTTTCGTTCTTCTGGGCGATCGGCATGAACTTCTACCTGGAGATCGCCAAGATGCGCGCGGCGCGCCTCCTGTGGTGCCGCATCATGAAGGGCTTCGGCGCGAAGAACCCCAAGAGCCTGATGCTGCGCACGCACTGCCAGACCTCGGGCTGGTCGCTGACCGAGCAGGACCCGTACAACAACGTCGTGCGCACCACCATCGAAGCCATGGCCGCGGTGTTCGGCGGCACGCAGTCGCTGCACACCAACAGCTTCGACGAGGCGATCGCGCTGCCGTCGGAGTTCTCCTCGCGCATCGCGCGCAACACGCAGCTGATCATCCAGGAAGAGACGCACATCACCAACGTGATCGACCCCTGGGCGGGCAGCTACCTGATGGAGAAGCTGACCCAGGACATGGCCGACGCGGCCTGGAAGATCATCGAGGAAGTCGAGGCCATGGGCGGCATGACGCGCGCGGTGGACTCGGGCTGGGCCAAGCTGAAGATCGAGGCGGCGGCGGCGGAGAAGCAGGCCCGCATCGATTCGGGCAAGGACGTGATCGTCGGGGTCAACAAGTACAGGCTGGCCAAGGAAGACCCGGTCGAGATCCTGGAAGTCGACAACAACAAGGTGCGCCAGCAGCAGGTGGCGCGGCTGGAGAAGATCCGCGCGACGCGCGACGCCGCCAAGGTGCGTGCGGCGCTGGATGCGCTGACCGGCGCGGCCGAAAAGAACGAGGGCAACCTGCTGGCCCTGAGCATCGAGGCCATCCGGCACCGCGCCACCGTCGGCGAAGTGTCGGACGCGCTGGAGAAGGTCTTCGGGCGCCACCGCGCCGATACGCAAAAGGTGACCGGCGTGTACGCAGCTGCCTACGACTCGGCCGAGGGCTGGGACAAACTGAAGGGCGAGATCGACGGTTTCGCCCAGGAGCAGGGCCGCCGGCCGCGCGTGATGATCGCCAAGCTGGGCCAGGACGGCCACGACCGCGGCGCCAAGGTGGTGGCCACCGCGTACGCGGATCTCGGCTTCGACGTCGACATGGGGCCGTTGTTCCAGACCCCCGAGGAATGCGCGCGGCAGGCCATCGAGAACGACGTGCACGCGGTGGGCGTGTCCACGCTGGCGGCCGGCCACAAGACGCTGGTGCCCGCCATCATCGAGGAGCTGAAGAAGCAGGGCGCCGACGACATCATCGTGTTCGTCGGTGGCGTGATCCCGCAGCAGGACTACGGCTTCCTGTACGAAGCGGGCGTCAAGGGCATCTACGGCCCCGGCACCCCGATTCCGGCCAGCGCGAAGGACGTGCTGGAACAGATCCGCAAGGCGCAGGCCGCCTGATGACCCGCGATACCGTTCGAGCTGAGCTTGTCGAAGCCCCGCTCCCGGCTCGCGATGGCTCCGTTCGGGCCGAGCTCCCCCACCCCGTTCGGGCTGAGCTTGTCGAAGCCAGGCCCCGACCGTCGTGAAGCCATTCCACACCTACCTCCTGCGTTGCGCCGACGGCTCCTATTACGCCGGCCACACGGACGACCTGGAGACCCGGATGGCGCAGCACCACGACGGCGCCATCGGGTACACCTCGACCCGCAAACCGGTGGAGCTGGTGTGGCAAGGCGAGTTCGAGACGCGTGAGGGTGCACTGGCGTTCGAGCAGCAGATCAAGGGCTGGTCACGGGCGAAGAAGGAAGCGTTGATTGCCGGTGATTGGGATCGGGTGAGGGAACTCGCGAAATCGGCCTCCGGGAATGGGCTTCGACAAGCTCAGCCTGAGCGGGGTGGCGGGGAGCCGGCCACAGCGCTTCGACAAGCTCAGCCCGAACGGGCCGGGGGGCCAACGCCGCTTGCGGAACAAGTGCTGCACGGCGACGCCGCGCAGCAGCGCCGTGCCATCGCGAAGTCGATCACGCTGCTGGAATCGACGCGACCGGACCATCGCGCGCAGGGCGACGAGCTGCTCACCGAATTGCTGCCGCACTCGGGCAACTCGCTGCGGCTGGGCATCTCGGGTGTGCCCGGCGTGGGCAAGAGCACGTTCATCGAGGCGCTGGGGCTGTACCTCATCGAACAGGGGCACCGCGTGGCGGTGCTCACCATCGATCCTTCCAGCAGCGTGTCCGGCGGCTCCATCCTGGGCGACAAGACGCGGATGGAGCACCTGTCCGTCCACCCCCAGGCCTACATCCGTCCCAGCCCCTCCGGCGGCACGCTGGGCGGCGTGGCGGAGAAGACGCGCGAGGCGATGCTGGTTTGCGAAGCCGCCGGGTACGACATCGTCATCGTCGAGACGGTCGGCGTCGGCCAGAGCGAAACCGCGGTGTCCGGCATGACCGACATGTTCGTGCTGATGCAACTGCCCAATGCCGGCGACGACCTGCAGGCGATCAAGAAGGGCGTGATGGAGCTCGCCGACCTGGTGGTGATCAACAAGGCCGACATCGACGCCGACGCCGCCACGCGCGCGCAGGCCCAGATCACCAGCGCGCTACGCCTGTTCACGCAGCATGGCCGCGAGCGCACCTGGCAGCCGCAGGTGATGCAGCTGAGCGCGCTGAAGGGAACCGGCGTGGACGCGTTCTGGGCGACGGTCCGACGGTTCGAGCAGCAGCAGAAGGCCGCCGGCGCCCTGGAGCACCGCCGCCGGCACCAGTCGCGCGCGTGGATGTGGGAGCGGATCGAATCGGGCCTGAAGCAGGACTTCCGGCAGCACCCCAAGGTGCAGGCCCGCCTGGCGGAAATGACGGCGGACGTCGAGGGCGGGGCGCTGCCCGCCTCGGCGGCCGCCCGGCAACTGCTCGCGCTGTGGCGCGGCAGCCCTGAAGAAACAAGCACACGGAGAAGCTGATGCAGGACATCCTGGAACAACTGGAGAAAAAGCGCGCGGCCGCGCGGCTGGGCGGCGGCGAGAAGCGCATCGAGGCGCAGCACAAGAAAGGCAAGCTCACCGCGCGCGAAAGGCTGGAGCTGCTGCTCGACGAAGGCACCTTCGAGGAGTGGGACATGTTCGTGGAGCACCGCTCGCACGACTTCGGCATGGACAAGCAGAAGATCCCCGGCGACGGCGTGGTCACCGGCTACGGGATGATCAACGGCCGGCTGGTGTTCGTCTTCAGCCAGGACTTCACCGTCTTCGGCGGCGCGCTGTCGGAAGCGCACGCCGAGAAGATCTGCAAGGTGATGGACCAGGCGATGAAGGTCGGCGCGCCGGTCATCGGCCTGAACGATTCGGGCGGCGCGCGCATCCAGGAAGGCGTGGCTTCGCTCGGCGGCTACGCCGATGTCTTCCAGCGCAACGTGATGGCCTCCGGCGTGGTGCCGCAGATCAGCATGATCATGGGCCCGTGCGCGGGCGGCGCGGTGTATTCGCCCGCCATGACCGACTTCATCTTCATGGTGCGCGACAGCTCGTACATGTTCGTCACCGGCCCCGAGGTGGTGAAGACCGTGACGCACGAGGAAGTGACCGCCGAGGAACTGGGCGGCGCGGGCACGCACACCACGCGCAGCGGCGTGGCCGACCTCGCCTTCGAGAACGACGTGGAGGCGCTGATCATGCTGCGCCGCCTGTACAACTACCTGCCGCTGAACAACCGCGAGAAGCCGCCCATTCGCCCCAGCAACGACCCGGTGGACCGCATGGATTTCTCGCTGGACACGCTGGTGCCGGACAACCCGAACAAGCCCTACGACATGAAGGAGCTGATCGCCAAGACGGTGGACGACGGCGACTTCTTCGAGCTGCAGCCCGAGTACGCGAAGAACATCATCATCGGCTTCGCGCGCATGGAAGGGCAGACGGTGGGCATCGTGGCCAACCAGCCCCTGGTGCTGGCGGGCTGCCTGGACATCAAGAGCTCCATCAAGGCGGCGCGCTTCGTGCGCTTCTGCGACGCCTTCAACATCCCGGTGGTCACCTTCGTCGACGTGCCGGGCTTCATGCCGGGCACCAGCCAGGAATACGGCGGCATCATCAAGCACGGCGCCAAGCTGCTGTACGCGTACGCCGAGTGCACGGTGCCCAAGATCACGGTCATCACGCGCAAAGCCTACGGCGGCGCGTACGACGTGATGAGCTCCAAGCACCTGCGCGGCGACGTCAACTTCGCCTGGCCCAACGCCGAGATCGCCGTGATGGGCGCCAAGGGCGCGGTGGAGATCATCTTCCGCGAGGACAAGGGCGACCCGGCCAAGCTGGCCGCCCGCGAGGCCGAGTACAAGGCCCGCTTCGCCAACCCCTTCATCGCCGGCGCCCGCGGCTTCATCGACGACGTCATCCTGCCGCACGAAACCCGCAAGCGCATCTGCCGCTCGCTGGTGATGCTGCGCGACAAGAAGCTGGACAACCCGTGGCGCAAGCACGGGAACATCCCCCTCTGAAAACACCTGCGAGGACGCTGCCATGGCACTGACCCTGTACTACCACCCGTACTCCCGCGCCGCGGGCACGCTGTGGGCGCTGGAAGAAGCCGGCGTGGATTGCGAGCTGCGCGTGACCAACATCATGAAAGGCGAGCAGAAGGGCGCCGAGCTGATCGCGAAGAACCCGATGGGCAAGCTGCCCACGCTGGTGGACGGCGACGTCGTGGTCACCGAAGCCGCGGCCATCGCGCTGTACCTGGCCGACCGCTACGCGCCCCAGCTGGCGCCCGCCGTCAGCGACCCGGCGCGCGGTACCTACCTGCGCTGGTCGTTTTTCGCGCCCAGCGTGATCGAGCCCGCCGTGATGGCGAAGATGACGGACTGGCCCGTCAAGGAAGTCGCCGCCGGCTGGGGCACCCACGCCGCGATGCTGGCCGCCGCCGAGTCGGCCATCGCCGGCCGGCAGTACGTGCTGGGCGACACGTTCTCCATGGCGGACGTGGTGTTCGGCGGCACGCTGCGCTTCATGCTGGATTTCAAGCAGATCGAACCGGCGCCGGTGTTCACGAACTACGTCGACCGGCTCAAGCAGCGACCCGCGTACCAGCGCGCCGAAGAACGCAACCTGGCCATGCGCAAGCAGCTCGGCCTCCAGTGACCAAGAACATGTTCAAGAAAATCCTGATCGCCAACCGCGGTGAGATCGCCTGCCGCGTCATCAAGACGGCCAAGAAGATGGGCATCGCCACCGTGGCGGTGTATTCCGACGCCGACCGCGACGCGCGCCACGTGCAGCTGGCGGACGAGGCGGTGCACATCGGCGCCGCGCCTTCGCGCGAGAGCTACCTGCAGGCCGACCGAATCATCGCGGCGTGCAAGCAGACCGGCGCCGAGGCGGTGCACCCGGGCTACGGTTTCCTGTCGGAGAACGAAGGCTTCGCCAAGCGGGTGGAGGAAGAAGGCATCACCTTCATCGGGCCCAAGCACTATTCCATCGCGGCGATGGGCGACAAGATCGCGTCCAAGAAGCTGGCCAAGGAGGCGAAGGTCAACACCATCCCCGGCTGGAACGACGCCATCGAATCGCCCGAGCGCGCGGTGGAGATCGCCAAGGACGTCGGCTACCCGGTGATGATCAAGGCCAGCGCCGGCGGCGGCGGCAAGGGCCTGCGCGTGGCGTTCAACGACAAGGAAGCGTACGAAGGCTTCACGTCCTGCCGCAACGAGGCGCGCAACAGCTTCGGCGACGACCGCGTGTTCATCGAGAAGTTCGTCGAGGAGCCGCGCCACATCGAGATCCAGGTGCTGGGCGACTCGCACGGCAACGTGGTCTACCTGAACGAGCGCGAGTGCTCCATCCAGCGCCGCCACCAGAAGGTGATCGAGGAAGCGCCGTCGCCCTTCATCAGCGACGCCACGCGCAAGGCCATGGGCGAGCAGGCCGTGGCGCTGGCCAAGGCGGTGAAGTACGAAAGCGCCGGCACGGTGGAGTTCGTGGTCGGCAAGGACCAGTCGTTCTACTTCCTGGAGATGAACACCCGCCTGCAGGTGGAGCACCCGGTCACCGAGTGCATCACCGGCCTGGACCTGGTGGAGCTGATGATCCGCGTGGCCGCGGGCGAGAAGCTGCCGCTGAAGCAGTCCGACGTGAAGCGCGAAGGCTGGGCCATCGAGTGCCGCATCAACGCGGAAGACCCGTTCCGCAATTTCCTGCCTTCCACCGGCCGGCTGGTGCGATTCCAGGCGCCCAAGGAAAGCATGTGGGCTTCGGACACGCAGCACCTGCACGGCGTGCGCGTGGACACGGGCGTCGCCGAGGGCGGCGAGATCCCGATGTACTACGACTCCATGATCGCCAAGCTGATCGTGCACGGGAAGGACCGCAACGAAGCCATCGCGAAGATGCGCGAGGCGCTCAACGGCTTCGTCATCCGCGGCATCAGCAGCAACGTGCCTTTCCAGGCCGCGCTGCTGGCGCACCCGCAGTTCGTGGCCGGCCAGTTCAACACCGGCTTCATCGCCGAGCACTACGGCCAGGGCTTCCGGGCCGAGGACGTGGCGCACGACGATCCGGACTTCCTCGTCGCGCTGGCGGCGTACGTCAACCGCCGCGCGCTGCAGCGCTCGGCCGGCATCAGCGGCCAGATGGGCGGGCACGAGTTCCGTGTGGGCGAAGACTACGTCGTGGTGAAGCTGGGCGAAGGCGGCAAGAGCGAGCGCCAGCCCGCGAAGGTGTCGGACTTCCAGGCCGTCTCGGGTTCCAGCATCGTGGAGACCCACGGCAAGCGCTACGAGATCTGCAGCAACTGGCACCTGGGCGCGGCACGCATCCGCGGCACCGTGGGCGGCAAGCCCTTCACGGCGCAGGTGGAACGCGGCGTGGGCAAGAACCCGCTGGCCATTGCGGTGTCGCACGACGGCACGAAACTGGTGACCATGGTTTTCACGCCCAAGACCGCCGCGCTGCACGAGCTGATGCCCTACAAGGCGCCGCCGGACATGAGCCGCTTCGTGCTGTCGCCCATGCCGGGCCTGCTGGTGGACGTGGCGGTGCAGCCCGGCCAGAAGGTGCAGGCGGGCGAGCGCGTTGCCGTGATCGAGGCGATGAAGATGGAGAACGTGCTGTTCGCCAGCGCCGACGGCGTGGTGGGCAAGGTGCTGGCGGCCAAGGGGGAGTCGCTCACCGTTGACCAGCCGATCATCGAGTTCGCCTGAAGGAAACCGCATGACGCAACGACCCTTCAAGGTCTTGGGCATCCAGCAGGTCGCCATCGGCGGTCCCGACAAGCAGCGGCTGAAGAAGCTGTGGGTCGACGTGTTCGGCCTGGAAGTCACCGGCACCTTCCGCAGCGAGCGCGAGAACGTCGACGAGGACATCTGCGCGCTGGGTGCCGGCCCGCTCAAGGTCGAGGTCGACCTGATGCAGCCGCTGGACCCGGACAAGAAGCCCGCGGTGCACGCCACGCCGCTCAATCACATCGGCCTGTGGATCGACGACCTGCCCATGGCGGTGAAGTGGCTGGAGGGGCAGGGCGTGCGTTTCGCGCCGGGCGGCATCCGCAAGGGTGCGGCGGGATTCGACATCTGCTTCGTGCATCCCAAGGGCAACGAGGAGTTCCCTATCGGCGGCGAAGGCGTGCTGATCGAACTGGTGCAGGCGCCGCCCGAAGTGGTGAAGGCGTTCACCGCACTTGCGGGACAATCGGGGGATGGACCTTTCTAGATTTCCCCGCCGGCGCTACACGCCGTTCGCCACTCCGATCGAGTTCCTCCCCAACTTCTCCGCCGCATTGGCGGCCACCTGCCCGGGCGGCCAGGGCCCGCGCGTATGGATCAAGCGCGACGACATGCTGGGGCTGTTCCCCGGCGGCAACAAGACGCGCAAATTGGAGTTCCTGGTCGCCGACGCGCTGGCCCAGGGCGCCGACACGCTGATCACCTGCGGCGCGCCGCAGTCCAACCACTGCCGCATCACGCTGTCGGCCGCGGTGAAGGAGGGGCTGAAGTGCCGCTTCGTCATCGAGGAACGCGTCAAGGACAGCTACGACCCCAAGGCCAGCGGCAACAACTTCATGTTCCGCCTGATGGGCGTGGAGAAGATCACCGTGGTGCCCGGCGGCAGCGACATGGGCGCGGCGATGCGCCAGGTCGCCGAAGAACTGGCCGCCGAAGGCCGCAAGGGCTACATCGTTCCCGGTGGCGGCAGCAACGCGCTGGGCGGCCTGGGTTACGTGGCCTGCGCGCAGGAACTGCAGCAGCAGATGTTCGAGCAGGGCCTGTCGTTCGACCGCGTGGTGGTCGGCTCGGGCAGTTCGGGCACGCACGGCGGCCTGGTGGCGGGCTTCCTCGGCAACAACATCCGCATCCCGCTCGTTGGCATCGGCGTCAGCCGCGACCCCGCCGACCAGGAACCGCTGGTGCACAAGGAAGCGCAGGCCGTGATGGACCTGCTGGGCATGGGCATCACCGTGCCGCGCGAGGCGGTGAAGAGCGTGGGCGGCTACTGGCAGCCCAAGTACTCCGTGCCCAACGAGATGATGGTCGAGGCCGTGCAACTGCTGGCCCGCACCGAAGGCATCCCGCTGGACCCGGTGTACACCGGCAAGATCATGGCCGGCATGATCGGGCTGGCGCGCGAAGGCTTCTTCAAGCCGGGCGAGAACGTGCTCTTTCTGCACACGGGCGGGCTGCCTTCGCTGCACGCCTACGAAGCCGTCGTGCTGGGCGACGTGCCGGCGGCCGGCTGAGCTGGCCGCGGGCCGCGGCCTCGGGCAAACCCGTAGCCTGGCGCCGGGGGCCGCGCGCATAGTCCGGGAAGGGGCGGCAGGCGCCCCTCCCGGCCGGGCTGCAACGTCCGGCGGGCACTCGCAAAGGAGGCCCCGCCTTGCAGCGAACCGATACCGCCGATCCGGCCTACTTCCACAAGGTCGTCGATTGCCAGTACGCCTGTCCCGCCCACACCCCCGTTCCTGAATACATCCGCCTGATCGCCCAGGGCCGCTACGGCGACGCCTACATGGTCAACTGGGTGTCGAACGTCTTCCCCGGCATCCTCGGCCGCACCTGCGACCGCCCCTGCGAACCCGCATGCCGCCGCGGCCGGGTGGAAGAGGCGCAAGCCCAGCAGCCGGAGCCGGTGGCCATCTGCCGGCTCAAGCGCGTGGCGGCCGACCTGAAGGACGATGTGCGCGGCCGCATGCCCAAGCCGGGCCCGCGCAACGGCAAGCGCGTCGCCTGCATCGGCGCCGGGCCCGCCTCGCTAACCGTCGCGCGCGACCTGGCGCCGCTGGGCTACGACGTCACGGTGTTCGACGGCGAGGCCAAGGCCGGCGGTTTCATGTGGACGCAGATCCCGCGCTTCCGCCTGCCGGAATCGGTGATCGACGAGGAGACGGGCTACGTCTTCGCGCTGGGCGCGACCTTCGAGGGCGGCCGGCGCATCGAGTCGATGAAGGCGTTGCTGGCGCAGGGTTACGACGCGGTGTTCGTCGGCTGCGGCGCGCCGCGCGGCCGCGACCTCGACCTGCCGGGGCGCAAGGAGGCCGCCGCCCATATCCACGTGGGCATCGAGTGGCTGGCTTCGGTCTCCTTCGGGCACGTTGCCAGCATCGGCAAGCGCGTCATCGTGCTCGGCGGCGGCAACACGGCCATGGACTGCTGCCGATCGGCACGGCGCCTGGGCGGCACCGACGTGAAAGTCATCGTGCGCAGCGGCTTCGAGGAGATGAAGGCCTCGCCGTGGGAGAAGGAGGACGCGATGCACGAAGGCATCCCCATCGTCAACTACCACGTGCCCAAGGCCTTCGTGCACGACAACGGCCGGCTGACCGGCATGACCTTCGAGATCGTCAAGGCCGTGTACGACGAGCGCGGCCGGCGCAGCCTGGTGCCCACCGGCGAGCCGGAAGCCTTCTTCGAATGCGACGAGGTGCTGGTGGCCGTCGGCCAGGAGAACGCGTTTCCCTGGATCGAGCGCGACTGCGGCATTGCCTTCGACGACGGGGGCCTGCCCAAGCTGTCCAAGGACAGCTTCCAGTCCACGCTGCCGCACGTGTTCTTCGGCGGCGACGCGGCCTTCGGGCCGAAGAACATCATCACCGCGGTGGCGCACGGCCACGAGGCGGCGGTGTCCATCGACCGGTTCATCAACGGCCAGGACACGGCCACCCGGCCGGCGCCGATGACGAACCTGGTGTCGCAGAAGATGGGCATCCACGAGTGGAGCTACGACAACGACACCTCGCTGGACGCCCGCTTCAAGGTGCCCTGGGCCAAGGCCGAGCTGGCGTTGGCCAGCATCAAGGTGGAGGTGGAACTGGGCTTCGACGCGGCCACCGCGTTCAAGGAAGCGCAGCGATGCCTGAACTGCGACGTGCAGACCGTGTTCACGGAGAGCGCGTGCATCGAGTGCGACGCCTGCGTGGACATCTGCCCGATGGACTGCATCACGTTCACCGAGGACGGGACGGAAGCGGACGTGCGGCAGCGGCTGAAGGCGCCGGCGCTGAATCTGGCGCAGGACCTGTACATCGGCGGGCCGCTGAAGACGAACCGCATCATGGTCAAGGACGAGGATGTCTGCCTGCACTGCGGACTGTGCGCGGAACGCTGTCCCACCGGCGCGTGGGACATGCAGAAGTTCCTGCTCAACACCACGCAGGCAGGCCCCAAAGCCCGCGCGGCGCGCGCGGCAGTGCGGGGAGTGGCGGCATGACCGCGCGGCCGATCGAGGCGGTGAACGACTTCGTGGTCAAGTTCGCCAACGTCAACGGCTCGGGTTCGGCTTCGGCGAACGAATTGTTCGCCAAGGCCATCCTGCGCATGGGCGTGCCGGTGAGCCCGCGCAACATCTTCCCCAGCAACATCCAGGGCCTGCCCACCTGGTACGAGGTGCGCGTCAGCGAAGCCGGCTGGCTGGGCCGGCGCGGCGGCGTGGATCTGATGGTGGCGATGAACCCGCAGACCTGGGACGCCGACGTGGCGGAACTGGCGCCGGGTGGCTACCTCTTCTACGACAGCACGCGGCCACTGCCGCCTTCGAAGTTCCGGCCCGACGTCAACGTCATCGGCATGCCGCTGACCGAGATCTGCAACGCCGTCTACAGCGACCCGCGGCAGCGGCAGCTGTTCAAGAACATCGTGTACGTCGGCGCGTTGTCGGTGCTGCTGGACATCGACCCGCAGGTGATCGAGAAGCTGTTCGGCGAGCAATACCGGGGCAAGGAGAAGCTGCTGTCGTCCAACGTGCAGGCGCTGCACCTGGGCCGCGACTTCGTCAAGGAGCACCTGAAGTGGCCGCTGGGCCTGCAGGTGCGGCGCGCCGACAAGGTGGGCGACGGCATCTTCGTCGACGGCAACAGCGCCGCGGCGCTCGGCTGCGTGTACGGCGGCGCCACGGTGGCGGCGTGGTACCCGATCACGCCTTCGTCTTCGGTGGCCGAGGCGTTCCAGAAGTACTGCGGCAAGTACCGCGTGGACCCCGACACCGGGCAGAACCGGTACGCCATCGTGCAGGCGGAAGACGAGATCGCTTCCATCGGCATGGTGGTGGGCGCGGGGTGGAACGGCGCGCGGGCATTCACGGCCACCTCCGGGCCGGGCGTGTCGCTGATGACGGAGTTCATCGGCCTGGCGTACTTCGCCGAGATCCCCGTGACCATCATCGACGTGCAGCGCGGCGGGCCGTCCACCGGCATGCCCACGCGCACGCAGCAGGCGGATTTGGTCGCTGCAGCGTACGCGTCGCACGGCGACACCAAGCATGTGCTGCTCCTGCCGGAAGATCCTCACGAGTGCTTCGAGCATGCGGCGGCCGCGCTGGACCTGGCCGACCGGCTGCAGACGCCGGTGTTCGTGATGACCGACTTGGACATCGGCATGAACCAGCGGCTGTGCCGGCCGTTCGCCTGGCAAGAGGACCGGCGGTACGACCGCGGCAAGGTCATGACCGCCGAGGAGCTGGAAGCCGGCAGGGACTTCGGCCGCTACAAGGACGTGGACGGCGACGGCGTTCCGTGGCGCACGCTGCCCGGCACGCACCCCACCAAAGGCAGCTACTTCACGCGCGGCACCACGCGCGACCCTTACGCGCGCTATTCCGAACGCGGGCCGGACTACGTCTACAACGTCGAGCGGCTGCTGAAGAAGTTCCGCACGGCGGCCACGCTGATGCCGCAACCGGTGGTGCGCCAGGCCGCGCAGCCTACGCGGCTGGGCGTCATCTACTTCGGCAGCACCAGCCCGGCCATGGCCGAGGCGCTGGAGGTGCTGGAAGGCGAGGGCGTGCACCTGGACGCCATGCGGCTGCGCGCCTTCCCCTTCCCGGACAGCGTCTCGCGATTCATCGCCGCGCACGACAAGGTGTTCGTGGTGGAGCAGAACCGCGACGCGCAGATGCGCACGCTGCTGGTCAACGAACTGGAGGTCGATCCGGCGCGGCTGGTGAAGGTGCTTCACTTCGACGGCACGCCCATCACCGCGCGCTTCATCACCGCCGCGATCCTGAAGCACGTGGACGCGCCGGCCGCCGTGCACGTCATCACGGAGATGCAGAAATGACCTACATCGCCAAGCCGCTGCTGCACCATCCGACGCTGGAGAAGAATCGCGTCGGCTACACGCGCCGCGACTACGAGGGAAAGATTTCCACCCTGTGCGCCGGCTGCGGCCACGACTCGATCTCGGCCGCCATCATCCAGGCCTGCTGGGAACTGGACATCGAACCGCACCGTGTCGCCAAGCTGTCGGGCATCGGCTGCAGCTCGAAGACGCCTGACTACTTCCTGGGTGCCTCGCACGGTTTCAACACCGTGCATGGCCGCATGCCCAGCGTGTTGACCGGCGCCAACCTGGCCAACCGCGAGCTGCTGTACCTGGGCGTGTCGGGCGACGGCGACTCGGCTTCCATCGGCCTGGGCCAGTTCGCGCATGCGCTGCGCCGGGGCGTGCGCATGGCGTACATCGTGGAGAACAACGGCGTGTACGGCCTCACCAAGGGCCAGTTCTCCGCCACCGCCGACCAGGGGTCCAAGAGCAAGAAGGGCGTGGTCAACAGCGACAGCCCGGTCGACCTGGTGGGCCTGGCGCTGCAGCTGGGCGCCACCTACGTCGCGCGCGCCTTTTCGGGCAACAAGGCGCAGCTGGTGCCGCTGATCAAGGGCGCGCTGCGGCACGGCGGCGCCGCGTTCATCGACGTCGTCAGTCCGTGCGTGGCGTTCAACAACCACCCGGGCAGCACCAAGAGCTACGACTACGTGCGCGAGCACAACGAGGCGGTGAGCCGCATCGATTTCATCACCGGCCGCGAGGAGATCACCGCCGACTACGGCCCCGGTGAGGCGGTGGAAGTGCGCCAGCACGACGGCACATTGCTGCGGCTGCGCAGCCTGCACGAAGCCTACGATCCGACCGACCGCCACCGGGCCATGAGCTACATGCAGGAACACCAGGCGCGCGGCGAAGTGGTCACGGGCCTGCTGTACGTGGACCCGCTCGCCACCGACCTGCATGCCGCGCTGAACACCAGCGCGGCGCCGCTCAACGGGATGGACGCCGCGCAGCTGTGTCCCGGCACGGCGGCGCTGGACAAGCTGAACGCTTCGCTGCGCTGATCCGCATCCGGCGGCCGCGCCCGCCGAAGGAGGTGCCCCATGGACGAACGCAAGGTGTCCCAGTCGCTCGCGCACAAGCCGGTGCTGCACGTTGCACCTGAAACCAGCGTGCGCGAGGCGGCGCGCCTCATGACCGGCGCGAATTCCGGCAGCGTGCTCGTCATGTCGCCGCCCGACCGCCTGCTGGGCATCCTGACCGAGCGCGACCTGATGACGCGCGTCCTGGCGCGCTCGGTCGATCCCGACCGCACCGCGGTGCGCGACGTGATGACGCCGCAACCGATTTGCGTACCGCCGGAGACGCCTGTGTCCGAAGCGGTGCTGATCATGCTGGAGCGGGGATTCCGGCACCTGCCGGTGGTGCGCGGAGGCAAGGTGCTGGGCGTGTTCTCCGCCCGCGATGCGCTGCCGCGCGAAGTCGGCGCGGCCATGGGCATGGCCGAATTCAACGAGCAGGTGAACGACGCCGAGGGCGGGTGAGCGGCGCTCAGCCTTGCGGCGGTGCCTGGCGGCGTGCCTTCGCGCGGGCCAGCGCCGCTTCGATGATCGCGCGCTTGCGGTCGGCCTCGGCGCCTTCCGCGCCGTGGGTGTGGGCGGGCAGGTCGGCCAGTTTCGCTTCGGCCTTGTGTTCCAGCCGCTCGGCGTTCTCGCCATCCTCGCGCGCGACGCGCGCCTTGTGCGACTCGTAGCGCGTCAAGGCCTGCGCGGCGTCGGGTTCGCTCCATGCCTGCCAGCCGGTGCGATCACCCGTCACGTTCTCCAGGGAGATGCAGTCGACCGGACACACCGGCACGCACAGCTCGCAGCCCGTGCAGTACGGTTCGATGACGGTGTGCATGTGCTTGTTGACGCCGAGGATGGCGTCGGTCGGGCAGGCCTTCAGGCACAGCGTGCAGCCGATGCACCAGTCTTCGTCGATGACGGCCAGCGCGCGCGGGCCCTCCACGCCATGGGCCGCGCTGAGCGGAATCTCGGGACGGCCGGTGATGGCGGAAAGGCGGCGCACGCCTTCGGCGCCGCCGGGTGGGCACTGGTTGATGTCCGCTTCGCCCGCCGCCATGGCGCGGGCGTAGCCTTCGCAGTCGGGATAGCCGCAGCGCGTGCACTGCGTCTGCGGCAGAGCGGCGTGCAGCCGCCGCGCCAGCGGGCTCACGCCGCGGGCTCGACCGCCTTCTTGCGCGCGGCCGCCTTGGCGGGCGCGGGGCGCTGCGCGTTGGGCACCACCGGGCCATCGTTGAAGCGGGCGATGAATTCGCGCACCTGCGGGTAGACCACCTCGCGCCACTTGCGGCCCGAGAAGATGCCGTAGTGGCCCGCGCCCTTCACCTCGATGTGCTTCTGGCGCGCCTTGGGAACGCCGGTGCACAGGTCATGCGCGGCCTCCGTCTGGCCGGCGCCGGAGATGTCGTCCAGCTCGCCTTCCACCGTGAGGTGCGCGGTGGTGGTGATGTCCTGCGGGCGCACGCGCTCCAGGTCGCCGCTTTCGCTGATGACGTCCCAGGTGCCGTGCACCAGCGCGAATTCCTGGAACACCGTGCGGATGGTCTCGAGGTAGTAGTCCGCGTCCATGTCGAGCACGGCGTTGTACTCGTCGTAGAACTGGCGGTGCGATTCGGCCTTGTCGTCGTCGCCGGCCACCAGGTGCTTGAAGAAGTCGTAGTGGCTGGACAGGTGGCGGTCCGGGTTCATCGCCACGAAGCCGGTGTGCTGCAGGAAGCCGGGGTACACGCGGCGGCCGGCGCCCGGGAAGCTGGTCGGAACGCGGTAGATCACGTTGTTCTCGAACCATTCGAAGCTCTTGTTCATCGCCAGGTTGTTCACCGCGGTGGGCGACTTGCGGGCGTCGATGGGGCCGCCCATCATGGTCATGGTCAGCGGCGTGGTTTCGCCGCGGCTGGCCATCAGCGACACGGCCGCGAGCACCGGCACCGTCGGCTGGCACACGCTGATGACATGGCAGTTGCCGTAGATGCCTTGCAGGTGGCGGATGAATTCCTGCACGTAGCCGACGTAGTCGTCCATGTGGAACTCGCCTTGCTCCAGCGGCACGGTGCGGGCGTTCTTCCAGTCGGTGATGTAGACCTTGTGGTCCGTCAGCAGGCTGCGCACGGTGTCGCGCAGCAGCGTGGCATAGTGGCCCGAAAGCGGCGCCACCACCAGCACGGTGGGCTGGGCCTTCAGCTTGGCCAGCGTGTCAGGGTCGTCGGAGAAGCGCTTGAAGCGGCGCAGTTCGCAGAAGGGCTTGTCCAGTTCCACGTCTTCGTGGATGACCACTTCGTGGCCGTCGACCTGAACGGTCTCGATGCCGAACTGCGGCTTCTCGTAGTCCTTCCACAGGCGGTACATCAGCTCGTAGCCGGCGGCCACGCGCTGCGCCAGGGGGTTTTGGCCGAAGGGGGACACGGGGTTGCCGTATAGCTTTGCGGCGGCTTGCGCGAAGTCGGCGAAGGGCTCCATCAAGGAGCGCTGGGCTTCGTAGATCTGGTAAAGCATGGGTGAGCCCGTGGGAATGTTGCAATGCAATATAGCAGCCCCGAACCGCGGGCGCTCATCCGTGAAAACCGCAGGTGCTGTCCGGTGCGCGACCTCCAGCATGCCCCTTGCGGCGGCGCACCACCCGAAGGCGCGCGCCGGGCCACCGCGTGGGACAACGCCTGGAAACAAAAAAGCCGCCCGGAGGCGGCTTTTTCGAAGCTTGCGCCGTGGCCTCAGGCCGACAGCACCTTGGCGACGGATGCGCAGACGTGGTCGATGTTCTTGCTGTTGAGCGCGGCGACGCACATGCGGCCGGTGTCGGTGCCGTACACGCCGAACTCGCTGCGCAGGCGGACCATCTGGTCCTTGGTCAGGCCCGAGTAGCTGAACATGCCGATCTGCTGGCTGATGAAGGACATGTCTTCCTTCACGCCGGCGGCCTTGAGCTTGCGCACCAGCGCTTCGCGCATCTGCTTGATGCGCACGCGCATGCCGGCCAGCTCCTTCTCCCACAGCGCGCGCAGCTCGGGCGTGGTGAGCACGGTGGTGACCACCGTGGCGCCGTGCGTGGGCGGGTTGCTGTAGTTGGTGCGGATCATGATCTTCAGCTGGCTCAGCACGCGGCCGGCCTCGTCCTTGTCCTTGCAGACCACGGACAGGGCGCCCACCCGTTCGCCGTACAGGCTGAAGCTCTTGGAGAACGAGGTGGAGACGAAGAAGTCCTGGCCCGAAGCCACGAACTTGCCGATCACCGCGCCGTCTTCCGCGATGCCCTGGCCGAACCCCTGGTAGGCCATGTCCAGGAAAGGGACGAGCTTGCGCGACTTCACCGCGGCGATGACCTGGTCCCACTGCGCGGGCGTGATGTCGTAGCCGGTGGGGTTGTGGCAGCAGGCGTGCAGCACGACGATGGTGCCTTCCGGCGCCAGGTTCAGCGCGGTGAGCATGCCGTCGAAGTCGACGCCTCGCTTGGCGGCGCTGTAGTACGGGTAAGCCTCGACGGTGAAGCCGGCCTGGCTGAACAGCGCGCGGTGGTTTTCCCAGCTGGGGTCGCTGATCAGGACCTTGGACTTGGGGCTGACGAGGTGCAGGAAGTCGGCGCCGATCTTCAGGCCGCCGGTGCCGCCCAGCGCCTGCACGGTGGCGACGCGGTTGCTCTTGACGGGCTCGCTGTCGGCCCCAAATACGAGGCCGCGGACGGCCTGGTCGTACGCGGCGATGCCGTCGATGGGCAGGTAGCCGCGGGCCTTGGGCGCCTCCATCATCTGTTTTTCGGCCTTCTGCACGCACTCCAGCAGGGGCAACTTGCCGTTGTCGTCGTAGTACACGCCGACACCGAGGTTGACCTTCTGGGGGTTCGTGTCGGCGTTGAATTGCTCGTTGAGACCCAGGATGGGGTCGCGCGGGGCCATTTCGACGGACTGGAACAAAGACATGCGGAAGATCCTCTGGAGCTCTGGGGGTGGGGGCGCGGCCTGCTGCCGCTTCCTGGCAGCGCTTGCGGTACGCTGTCCGGTTCCTCGCGATTTTAAGCCGCCGCCTCACGACCATCCCAGCAGGACCCCATGCCAGAAACGATTGAAGCCATACCCCAGAAGCAAAACGGCGAGTTCATTCGTTTCCCTGATTCACCGTTCGAGCTGTTCCAGCCGTACCCGCCTTCGGGCGACCAGCCGCAGGCGATCGACAAGCTGGTGGAAGGCGTGAACGACGGCGAGGTTTTCCAGACCCTGCTGGGTGTCACGGGCTCGGGCAAGACGTTCACCATGGCCAACGTCATCGCGCGGCTGGGGCGGCCGGCGATCGTGTTCGCGCCGAACAAGACGCTGGCGGCGCAGCTGTACGCGGAGTTCCGCGAGTTCTTCCCGAAGAACGCGATCGAGTACTTCGTCAGCTACTACGACTACTACCAGCCCGAGGCGTACGTCCCGCAGCGCGACCTGTTCATCGAGAAGGACAGCTCGATCAACGAGCACATCGAGCAGATGCGCCTGTCGGCCACCAAGAGCGTGCTGGAGCGGCGCGACACGGTGATCGTGGCGACGGTCAGCGCCATCTACGGCATCGGCGCCCCCGAGGACTACACGCAGATGCGCTTCATCTGCCGCGTGGGCGACAAGATCGGCCAGCGCGACGTCATCGGCCAGCTGATCCGCATGCAGTACAGCCGCAACGAGCAGGACTTCTCGCGCGGCACTTTCCGCGTTCGCGGCGACACCATCGACGTGTTCCCGGCGGAACACTCGGAACTGGCCATCCGCATCGAGCTGTTCGACGACGAGATCGAATCGCTGCAGCTGTTCGACCCGCTGACGGGCCGCATCCGGCAGAAGGTGCCGCGATTCACCATCTACCCGTCCAGCCACTACGTGACGCCGCGCGAGAAGGTGGTGTCGGCCGTCGAGTCCATCAAGCTCGAGCTGGACCAGCGCCTGAAGGAGCTGGTGGACGCGGGCAAGCTGGTGGAAGCGCAGCGGCTGGAGCAGCGCACCCGCTTCGACCTGGAGATGCTCAGCGAGGTGGGGCACTGCAAGGGCATCGAGAACTACACGCGCCACCTCTCGGGCTCGCCGCCCGGCGCGCCGCCTTCGACGCTGACCGACTACCTGCCCAAGGACGCGCTGATGTTCCTGGACGAGAGCCACCAGATGATCGGCCAGCTGGGCGCCATGTACAACGGCGACCGCCAGCGCAAGACCACGCTGGTGGAGTACGGCTTCCGCCTGCCTTCGGCGCTGGACAACCGGCCGCTGAAGTTCGAGGAGTTCGAGACCCGCATGCGGCAGGTGGTCTTCGTGTCGGCCACGCCCGCGGCGTACGAGAAGGAGCACGCCGGCAACGTGGTGGAGCAGCTGGTGCGGCCCACCGGCCTGGTCGACCCCGAGGTGGAAGTGCGGCCGGCCACGCACCAGGTGGACGACGTGCTGCAGGAGATCCGCATCCGCGCCGAGAAGAACGAGCGCGTGCTGATCACCACGCTGACCAAGCGCATGGCCGAGCAGCTGACCGACTACCTGGCCGACAACGGCGTGAAGGTGCGCTACATGCACAGCGACATCGACACGGTGGAGCGGGTGGAGATCCTGCGCGACCTGCGGCTGGGCGCTTTCGACGTGCTGGTGGGCATCAACCTGCTGCGCGAAGGCCTGGACATCCCCGAGGTGTCGCTGGTGGCCATCCTGGACGCGGACAAGGAAGGCTTCCTGCGCGCGGAGCGTTCCCTGATCCAGACCATCGGCCGCGCGGCGCGCAACCTGCACGGCCGCGCCATCCTGTACGCCGACAACATGACCGAGTCGATGAGGAAGGCCATCGGCGAAACGGAGCGGCGGCGCGCCAGGCAGATCGCGCACAACGAGGCGCATGGCATCACGCCGCGCAGCATCAAGAAGGAAGTGCGCGACCTGATCGACGGCGTCTACAGCGAGAAGACGGCCAAGGAGCAGGAGAAGCAGGAGCTGCAGCGCGCGCTGGCCGAGGACATGTCGGAAAAGGACATCTCGCGCGAGATCAAGCGGCTGGAAAAGCAGATGCTCGAGCACGCCCGCAACCTGGAGTTCGAGAAGGCGGCGCGGGTGCGCGACCAGCTGGCGCTGCTGAAGGAACAGGCTTTCGGCGCCGCGGTGCACGACAACGTCGTGCCATTGCCGGCCGGCCGCAAACCCTGAGTCCGGCCAGCCGATGCCCGGCGGGAACCATCCCGCGACTGCCCAGTCTTATTACCCGAGCGCGCCGCCGGGTTTTCGGGTATACTTGACGGAAACGCTCAGGAAAACACAAGAAATGGCCGGTTCGACTGACGACCGGCGGGAGCCGGCAGGGTAGCGCCGGACATGGGTGGAGACGAACCGTCCCGGCAGGTGCTGGTGCGGTGCAGCAAACGAACGGACAAGCAACAAGGAGGTTGCGATGCGTCTCACGACCAAAGGCCGCTTTGCGGTCACCGCGATGATCGACCTGGCCCTGCGCCAGAACAACGGTCCGGTCACGCTGGCCGCGATCAGCCAGCGGCAGCAGATTTCGCTGTCGTACCTGGAGCAGCTGTTCGGCAAGCTGCGCCGCCACGAGCTGGTGGAGTCCACCCGGGGCCCCGGGGGCGGCTACACGCTCGGCCGCAAGGCTTCGGAGATCACCGTGGCCGACATCATCGTGTCGGTCGACGAGCCGATCGACGCCACGCAGTGCGGCGGCAAGGAGAACTGCGGCGGGGAAGGCGGCCGCTGCATGACCCACGAGCTGTGGTCGCAGCTGAACCAGCGCATGGTGGAGTTCCTGGACTCGGTGTCGCTGCAGAAGCTGGTGGACGACCAGCTGGCCAAGGGCATCCAGATCGAGGACAAGCCGGCCGTCAAGCGCGCGATCTCCAGCGCGCCGGTGGTCAAGCCGATCCGCGTGAACGCGCCGAACTCCGTCTTCGCGCTGGGCAGCATGTCGCCGGCGAAGTCCTGATCCGCCAAGAGAGAAGCCAGCCAGAGAGCCAGCAATGAGCATGACCCCGCATTTCCCGATCTACATGGACTATGGCGCGACGACGCCGGCCGACCCGCGCGTGGTCGACGCCATGATCCCCTGGCTGCGCGAGCATTTCGGCAACCCGGCCTCGCGCAGCCACGCCTGGGGCTGGGAAGCGGAAGCGGCGGTGGAGAAGGCGCGCGAACAGGTGGCCGACCTGATCGGCGCCGACCCGCGCGAGATCGTCTGGACCTCGGGCGCGACGGAGTCGAACAACCTGGCGCTCAAGGGCGCGGCCCAGTTCTACAAGACCAAGGGCAAGCACCTCATCACGGTGAAGACCGAGCACAAGGCCGTGCTGGACACCATGCGCGAGCTGGAGCGCCAGGGCTTCGACGTCACCTACCTCGACGTGCAGGAAGACGGCCTGCTGGACCTGGAGAAGTTCAAGGCGGCGCTTCGGCCCGACACCATCCTGGTCAGCGTCATGTTCGTGAACAACGAGATCGGCGTGATCCAGGACATCCCGGCCATCGGCACCATGTGCCGCGAGCGCGGGATCATCTTCCACGTCGATGCCGCCCAGGCCACGGGCAAGGTGGACATCGACGTCAAGGCGCTGCCGGTGGACCTGATGTCGCTCGCTTCGCACAAGACGTACGGCCCCAAGGGCATCGGCGCGCTGTACGTGCGCCGCAAGCCGCGCGTGCGCCTGGAAGCGCAGATGCACGGCGGCGGCCACGAGCGCGGCATGCGCTCGGGCACGCTGCCCACGCACCAGATCGTCGGCATGGGCGAAGCGTTCCGCCTGGCGAAGCTGGAGATGGCCAAGGACAACGAGCACGCCCGCGCGCTGCAGCAGCGCCTGCTGGACGGCCTGAAGGACGTGGAGCAGGTGTTCATCAACGGCAGCATGGCGCCCGGCCGCCGCGTGGCCCAGAACCTGAACATGAGCTTCAACTTCGTCGAAGGCGAGTCGCTGATCATGGGCATCAAGGGCCTGGCGGTGTCGTCCGGTTCGGCCTGCACGTCGGCTTCGCTGGAGCCCAGCTACGTGCTGCGCGCCCTGGGCCGCAGCGACGAACTGGCGCACAGCAGCCTGCGCATGACCATCGGCCGCTTCACCACGGCGCAAGAGATCGACTACGCGGTCGACACCATCAAGAAGAACGTCGAAAAGCTGCGCGAGCTCAGCCCGCTCTGGGAGATGTACCAGGACGGCGTGGACCTGAGCACGATCCAGTGGACGGCGCATTGAGAGGTTGAGCGTTCAGCGTTGAGCGCCGGAAGTGTCCCGCTCAACGCCCAGCGCCCAACGCTGAACCGGAGAACGAAATGGCTTACTCGGAAAAAGTTGTTGACCACTATGAGAACCCGCGCAACGTGGGTTCCTTCGACAAGGGCGACGACAGTGTCGGCACCGGCATGGTCGGCGCGCCCGCCTGCGGCGACGTGATGAAGCTGCAGATCAAGGTCAATCCGCGGACCGGCGTCATCGAGGACGCGCGCTTCAAGACCTACGGCTGCGGTTCGGCCATCGCTTCCAGCTCGCTCGTGACCGAGTGGGTCAAGGGCAAGACGCTGGACGAGGCGGCTGCGCTGAAGAACAGCCAGATCGCCGAGGAACTGGCACTGCCGCCGGTGAAGATCCACTGCTCCATCCTGGCCGAAGACGCCATCAAGGCCGCCGTGGCCGACTACAAGAAGAAGAACGCGCACTGAAGGTCTGGGCATGGCAGTCTCGATGACGGAAGCGGCCGCGCGGCACGTGCAGCGCTATCTCGCCAAGCGCGGCAAGGGCGTGGGCGTGCGGCTGGGGGTGAAGACCACCGGCTGCTCGGGCCTGGCTTACAAGCTGGAATACGTGGACGAGGCGGCGCCCGAGGACATCGTGTTCGAGGAACACGGCGTCAAGGTCCTGGTGGACCCCAAGAGCCTGGCCTACATCGACGGCACGCAGCTGGACTTCGTGCGCGAAGGCCTGAACGAAGGCTTCAAGTTCCACAACCCGAACGAGCGCGACCGCTGCGGTTGCGGTGAGTCGTTCCGGGTGTGAACCTTCAAGACAACGACTTCGTCCTGTTCGGGGTGCCCGAGCGGTTCGCGCAGGACCGCGCGGCGCTCGATGCGCGCTGGAAGGAACTGCAGCGCGAGGCGCATCCGGACCGGTTTGCCGCGCAAGGCGCCGCCGCGCAACGCGTCGCCATGCAGTGGTCGGTGCGCATCAACGAGGCTTACCAGCGCCTGAAGGATCCGCTCAAGCGCGCCACCTACCTGTGCGAGCTGCGCGGCGCGCCCATCGATGCCGAGCGCAACACCGCCATGCCGCGGCAGTTCCTGGTGCAGCAGATGGAGTGGCGCGAGTCGCTGGAAGAAGCGCGGGACGAAGACGAGGTCGAAGCGGTGGCCCGGCAACTGGACGGCGCGCGCAAGCGGACCCTGGCCGACGTCGAGCGCCTGCTCGACAGCGAAGGCGACACGAAGGCCGCGGCGGAGCAGGTGAGGGCGCTGATGTTCCTGAACCGCTTTGCCCATGACGTCGAGGCGCGCTTCGACCAGCTGGGACAATAGAAGCCATGGCGCTCCTGCAGATTTCCGAACCGGGCCAGGCCCCCGACCCGCACCAGCGCCGCATCGCGGTGGGCATCGACCTGGGCACCACGCATTCGCTGGTGGCGGCCGTGCGCAATGGCGTCGCCGAATGCCTGCCCGACGCGAAGGGACGCGTGCTGCTGCCTTCGGTCGTGCGCTATCTCGAGGACGGCGGCCGGCAGATCGGCTGGTCCTCGCAGGATGCGCAGGCGCAGGATCCCGAGAACACCATCGCCTCGGTCAAGCGCTTCATGGGCCGCGGGCTGTCCGACATCGCCAACCGCGGGAAGCTGCCGTACGACTTCGTCGACCAGCCCGGCATGGTGAGGCTGCGCACGCGCGCCGGCGACAAGTCGCCAGTGGAAGTCAGCGCCGAGATCCTGGCCACGCTGCGCTACCGTGCCGAAGACACTTTCATCGACGACCTGTACGGCGCGGTGATTACCGTACCGGCGTACTTCGACGACGCGCAGCGGCAGGCCACCAAGGACGCGGCGCAGCTCGCGGGGCTGAAGGTGCTGCGGTTGATCAACGAGCCCACGGCCGCCGCCATCGCGTACGGCCTGGACAACGCCAGCGAAGGCCTCTACGCGGTGTACGACCTGGGCGGGGGCACCTTCGACATCTCCATCCTGCGCCTGGCGCGCGGCGTGTTCGAAGTGGTGGCCACCGGCGGCGATTCCGCGCTGGGCGGCGACGACTACGACCGCGCCCTGGCCGACCACCTGCTGTCCATCGCGGGCGTCGAAGCCGTCACCGCTTCCGAGAAGGCCGCGGTCAAGGTCGCGGCGCGTGCCGCGAAGGAGAGGCTGACGGACAGCGGGCGCACGACGGTGGAACTGCCCGTGGCGGGTTCGCCGAAGGTCGACGTCAGCCGCTCCGATTTCGAGCATGCCACTTCCAGCCTGACGCAGCGCACGCTGTCCGCGGTGCGCAAGGCGGTGCGCGACGCGAAGCTGGCCAAGGAAGACATCCAGGGCGTGGTGCTGGTGGGCGGTTCCACCCGCATGCCGCAGGTGCGCCGCGCGGTGCACGACTTCTTCGGCCGCGAGCCGCTCACGAACCTGAACCCCGACGAGGTGGTGGCGCTGGGCGCCGCCATCCAGGCCAACCAGCTGGCAGGCAACAACGCCAGCGGCGACCTGCTGCTGCTGGATGTGATCCCGCTGTCGCTGGGCATCGAAACCATGGGTGGCCTCGTCGAGCGCATCGTGCCGCGCAACGAAACCATCCCCACCGCGAAGGCGCAGGACTTCACCACCTACCAGGACGGCCAGACCGCGATGGCGCTGCACGTGGTGCAGGGCGAGCGCGACCTGGTGCAGGACTGCCGCAGCCTGGCGCGCTTCGAACTGCGCGGCATCCCGCCGATGTCGGCGGGCGCGGCGCGCATCCGCGTGACTTTCACCATCGACGCCGACGGACTGCTGAGCGTATCCGCGCGCGAGATGACCAGCGGCGTGGAAGCGCGCATCGACGTCAAGCCTTCGTACGGCCTGTCGGACGAACAGGTGGCCACCATGCTGCAGGAAAGCTTCGCCACCGCGCAGCAGGACATCCAGGCGCGCGCGCTGGCGGAAGCGAAGCTGGAAGCCGACCGCATGCTGCTGGCGACGCACGGCGCGCTGCAAGCCGACGGCGCGCTGCTGCAAGCCGGCGAGCGTGCGGCCATCGACACGCTGATGGCCGACCTGCGGCAGCTGGCGGGCCAGAGCCGCGACCCCGCGCTGATCGAAGCCGCCACCGAAGCGCTGGCCAAGGGCACCGAGGCATTTGCCGCCCTTCGCATGAACCGCAGCATCCAGCTGGCCCTGGCGGGCCGCAACGTGGAGACTCTCTGAGCATGGCCGTCATCCGCATCCTGCCGCACCCCGAATACGCGCCCGAAGGCGCGCAGGTGGAAGCGCCCGCCGGCACCTCCATCTGCGAGGCACTCCTGGACAACGGCATCAAGATCGAGCACGCGTGCGACATGAGCTGCGCGTGCACCACCTGCCACGTGATCGTGCGCGAAGGCTTCAACTCGCTCAACGAGATGGACGAGAACGAGGAAGACCTGCTCGATCGCGCGTGGGGCCTGGAGCCTAACTCGCGCCTCTCGTGCCAGGCCATCGTCGCGCAGCAGGACCTGGTGGTCGAGATCCCGAAATACTCGATCAACCACGCGAAGGAAAAACACTGACGCGTGGTGCGCGCGCGCCGGCGCCGCGCCAACGGCCGAGCATAATCGGCGCATGCGACAGATCGTCCTCGACACGGAAACCACGGGCCTGTCCGCCGAGAACGGCGACCGCATCATCGAGATCGGCTGCGTGGAGTTGGTGGCCCGCAAGCTGACCGGCAACAACAAGCATTTCTACCTGAATCCCGAGCGCGAAAGCCACGAGGACGCGCTCAAGGTGCACGGCATCACCAGCGAATTCCTCAAGGACAAGCCCAAGTTCGAGGCGGTGCACGAGGAACTGCTGGGCTACCTGTCCGGCGCCGAGATCATCATCCACAACGCGGCGTTCGACGTCGGGTTCCTGAACAAGGAACTGGAACTGCTCGGAAAGCCGAAGCTGGCCCGCTTCGTCGGCAACGTGATCGACACGTTCGCCATGGCCAAGGAGATGTTCCCCGGCAAGCGCAACAGCCTGGACGCGCTGTGCGACCGGCTGGAAGTGGACAACTCCGGCCGCACGCTGCACGGCGCGCTGCTGGATGCGGAGCTGCTGGCCGACGTCTACATCAACATGACGCGCGGCCAGGAAGCGCTGCTGATCGACGCCGCGCCCACCGAGGCCGTGGCCGGCATCCAGACGCGGGTGGACCTGCGCCAATTCACGCTGCCCGTGCTGCTGGCCAGCGAGCAGGAATCGGCCGCGCACGAAGAGGTGCTGGCGCAGTTGGACAAGGCCAGCGGCGGCAAGACGCTGTGGCGCATCACCACGCGGGAAGACGGCTCCGCGCCTGTGGCATAATCGCGAGCTTTCCGGCGCAGGCATCTGCTTGCGTCGCGAAACGGGTGATTAGCTCAGCGGTAGAGCACTGCCTTCACACGGCAGGGGTCACATGTTCGATCCATGTATCACCCACCAATTCGAGAAAACGGCACCTTCGGGTGCCGTTTTTCTTTGGCGCGCGGGCGCCTGGCGCCACGCCGCGAGAACCTTGAGTCATCCGTTTCCCTACGCGCCTGGCGCCATCGACTGACGCCGCGGTGCCGCGCGGTTCCTAGCATCGGACGCATCCGACTCACCCGAGGGATGCATGCTGCCGCGAACCGTTTTGCTGCTGGGAATCGCCTTGTTGGCGGGCTCCGCCGTGGCCGCGGATGCCTCGCAGCTGCTGACGGTGCGGGCTGTCGTGATGGGGCGCACCACGGTGCAGGTGCACGACGCACCGGCGCGGCTGGAAGTCACGGCGAGGGACGTCGAGCGCGGCTACGTCGATGCACGGCAGCCGGTCACCGTCGCCGTGCACAGCAACGTGCCGTCGGGCGTGATGCTGCAATTCCTGTGCGCGGGAGAGGTCGCCGTGCAGGCCATGGTCGACGGCGCGCGCGCCGGTGCGCCCATGGTGCTGGCCTGGCAACGCCAGCCGCGGCAGCTGGTGATGCACGTGCGGTTCGTGCTCGCCCCGGGCGCGCAACCGGGTTCCTACCCCTGGCCGCTGCGCGTCTCCGCGGCGGCCTGAGCGATCACGGCGTGACCGTGATCTGCACCGAGTCGGAGTAGCTGCCCGCGCGCACGTCCTGCAGCGCCGGGATGCGGCCGTAGACCGGGAAGTTGGTGGACGCGGAGCCCTTGTTCGGCACGCTCAGCGTCTGCGAGACGGTGTCGATGCCTGGCGTGAAGCCCCAGGCCGCGCTGCGGCCGATGTCCCGGTACAGGCCGTAGTTCAGGAAGTCCGTGGCACTGGTGGCGTGTCGCATCTTGCGTGCGCTGACCGAGCTGCCCCAGGTGCCTTGGTTGAGGCGCAGGACGACACTCACCGATGACGGGCCGCCGTCGCGGTCGCATGCCACCGCGACGTTGAGCACGGTGTCGGCGGGCGCGGCGTCCATCACGTCGTAGCCGCCGAAGGCGACGCCGCCCGTCGACGTGATGCGGCACGCCGTGGCCGCGTGGCAGGTGGCCGCCGCCGCGAGCAGGGCGGCGGCAAAGGCGTGGGCGATGCGGCTATTCACAGACGATGCCTTCCTTCAGTTCGAGCACGGCTTCGGCGCTGTCGGGTACGTCCATGCGGCAAGCATAGGTCTTCCCGCCCCGTTCCAGCGCACCCGTGTAGCGGCCGGGCGGCGCGTTGTCCAGGTAGAAGTCGCCCGCGCGCGTGGTTTCGACCACCAGCTTGCCCGCGTCGCCGGAGAGCGTGAACACGCGCGATGCGATGGGCGTGCGCCCGGCCCCCACGCCGGCCCACGCCATGCCGGCCACCGCGCGCAGGCGCTGCCCGCCGAAATCGACGACCATGCCGCCCCGGTAGGGCAGTGCGAAGACCTGGCGCCGTGCCGTCAGCGAGTACTGCATGCCCAGCGACTTTTCGTCGATGGTGACGTCCTGGCTGCCGAACGGCCCCACGCCCGGGATGAACAGCTGGCCCTGGCCGTCGGTGCGGCCCTGGCTCTGGTTGTTCAGGAAGACTTCGATGCCTTCCTGCGGCACGCCCAGCCGGGCGAGCACGAAGCCTTCGTTCACCTGCCGGGTGAGGCCCACGAAACCGTCCACCGCCACCAGCGCGCCGGAGGCCGCGAATTCGGCGTACTGGCTGCCGCCGTTCAGCGCCGTGGTCGTGTAGGCCTCCAGCGTCACGGGACGCAGGTTCCACTGCAGCGCGCCGCGCGCCTCGCTGGAACGCACGCCCGCCTGTTCCAGCTGCGTCGTGCCCACCCGCCAGCCAAGGCCTTCACCCGTGGGCGCCTGCTGTCCCGCTTCGGCCGTGAGTTCGCGCAGGCCGTTGCCGTGCCGCAGCCGGCCTTCGGCCCAGCGATTGCCGTCGAGGTCCACGCGCAGGTACACGTTCAGGCTCCAGTCGTTCTGCGCCGCGGTGCGGGTGCGCTGCAGTTCCGTCGTCAGCGTCACGCCGTTGGCGAAGCCCGTGGCGTAGCGCAGCGCGCCGGTGCGCCGCCGCTCGAGCGCGTCCTCGCTGCGCAACAGCTCCAGCGAGATCGTGCCCCTGAACAGGCGCGTGGCGGCGACCAGCTGGGTCTCGTCGCGCAGGAACGGGCTGAGCGCCGAAGTGGCGAAGCTGCGGAAGCCGGCGGCGAAGCGGCGGCGCGAGACCGCCAGGGACGACTCGGGCAGCTGGTACGTGTACCGGCCCGCCCATCCCAGCGAACGCGTGTGGCGCTCGTGGTCCTGGCTGGCCAGCACCTCGCCGGCCACCAGGCCGACGCCGTCGGCGCGCACTGCCGCGCCCACGCCCGCGTTGGTGAAATCGCGGTTGCCTTCGCCGCCCGCGGCGATGGTGACGTGGTCGGTGGCGCCGTACCGGTGGAAGCCCTGCCAGGCGGGTTCACCGTAGCGGATCTGCCCGTCGGCGCCGATGCCGGACCGCTTGCCGGCGAAGTAGCTGAACTCGTGCAGCCCCTTCGCCAGCACCGCGTCGGTGAACATGAACGGCTGCTCGATCACTTCGCGCCGGCCGGAAGCGTCGGTGATGGTCACGCGCACGTTGCGGGTGCCGCCGTACAGCAGCAGGTTGTCCATCACCAGCGGCCCGGGCGGCACGCGGCCGCGGTAGAGCGGCGTGCCGTCGACCGAGACCTCCACCTCCGCCGGCAGGGCGGTGCTGGCGCGCAGCGTGGCCGTGGGCTGCTTGATCAGCCCGGGCTGCAGGTCGAACAGCCGCTGGTACAGCACGCCCGCGCCGGTGATCGTGCCGCCGAAAGCGCCGCCGCTGGAGACCAGGTCGCCGGCGATCAGTCGCGTGCCGCGCTGCGGATCGTCCCAGATGGCCTGCGTCTGGCCGCGCAGCACGTGGCGCTGCAGCGCGCCGCTGTCGATGCGCATCTCCTGCCGCAGCAGCACCGGCCCGATGCGCACGTTGGTGTCGGTGGCCAGCGCGGTGCGCGCGGCCTGGCCCTGCAGCGCGGGCTGCATGGACAGGCGGTAGCTCATGACCAGGCTGGTCTGGCGCGCGGCGGGGGGCGGCGGGGGCGGCCGAGCGGACAGGTCGATGTGCGTCTCGCCCAGCGCCTGGGCCGGAAATTCCACCGCCAGCGTCAGCGTCGGCTCGTTGAACAGCAAGGTGGCCGCGCCGAGCGCGCGCAATGAGTAGAACGCTTCGCCGCCGTAGGCCCGGCGCGCGGCCGGATCCGGCGCGAGGTTCAGGTTCTTCAGGTCGGCCTCGCCTACCCACCAGTCGCCGTCGGGGCGGCGCAGCACCACCACGTCGCCGCGGGTGAGGGTGTTCACGCGCACGGTGGCGATGAGCTGCTCGCCTTCCACGGCCGCCGCCGTCTGGGCGAACGGCGCCGGTGCGTGCAGCAGAAGCGAGAGGGCGAGGCCGAGCGCCGTGCCGCGCCGCGCGCCCCGGGCGGCGCGGTGCAGGTGCGTTGCGGTGCGTGGAAGCCGCGGCTCAGCGGCAGGCGGCCGGATCCACATTCACGCTGCGCTCGAAGCGGAGGTCCTCGCCTTCGGCCAGCACGGTCAAGGTCCTGGCCTTGGCGCAGACCTCCGGCGGGACGGCGGCGGTGTAGGTCCGCTGCGTGCCGGCCAGCGAATACCAGCCGGTGGCTTCGCTGGACCAGCCGGCGCCGTCGGCGAACGTCACCTTGGTGAGCCGGAAATGCTGGTTGCCGCGGTTGCGCACCGGCAGCGAGAGCTTGCCGCCGGACAGCGTGGCGGCGGCGACGTCCGGCTCGGGCTTGGGATTGGCTGGCGGCAGGAAGACCGGCACGCCGAAGCGGAAGAGGAAGGACACGTTGGCGCCGCGCTGCTGCGCGCCCGGCTCCGGCTCTTCCTCGATGAAGAGGCGATAGGTGCGTTCCGTCACGCCTGCCGGCGCCTTCGCGCCGATGCGAACCAGGCGCTTGCCCTGCGGCTCGATCTCGAGCTGGCGCGGAAAGTAGATCAGGTCGCCGCTGTCCTTGTACACGTCGCCGCCGGACTCGTCCTGCGTCCACTCCATCAGCTTGACCGACGCGCGCAGCTTGGTGTCGGCGTGGTTGGTGACGGTGATGGTCTCGTTCAGCGCCCCCGCCTTGAGCTCGGCCCGGATCGGCGTGACGGAGAAATCGCCCGCGGCGCAGGGCAGGACGGCGCAGGCCGCGGCGAGGGCGGCGGCCAGGGATCGAAGCGGCGGAAAGTCGGGCATCTTGGACTGCGGCGCGTGGTCACGCGGGTCAAGGGCCTCAGGGTGAGACCGTCAGCACGACTGTATCGGAGTAGTTGCCGGATCTCGCGCCGCCATAGGCGGCCGGCGCGACGTCGGCCGTGACCGTGACATTGACAACCTGGTTTTTGTTGGCCAGGCCCGCGCTGGGCGAGATCGCCAGGCTGTAGTCCATGAACTCGGTGGTCACCGTCGCATGCCGCAGCCGGCGCAGGCCCGCGCCGGGCGAGTACAGCCCGTCGTCCGCCGTGACCGTGTACGAGGCCGTTGGCGCCGAGCCGCCGCACTTGAAGCTGGTGCCGACGTTGCCGGAGGCCGTGGTGCTCCCCGAGGGGTCGATGGCGCCGAGGTTGATCGCCAGCGTGGCGTTCGAACTGAAGCGGCAGTTCGATTTGGACAGCACCGTGGCGCTCACCGTGATGCTCGCGTTGTCGGCCGCGGCGCAGGGGAGGGCCAGGCAGGCAGCCGCAGCCGCCGCCAGCACCTGCGCGCGCGCGTTCGCCGCGTGGCGTGCCAGCCGGTTCATCCGGAACCCGGGGATTGCCGCGGCCGCGCGAAGGCTCGGCCTCTGGCGCATCAGGGAGCGATGACGATGGCCACCTGCTTGGAGTAGGTGTCGGCCTTCACGTTGACGTAGTTGGCGTTCAGGATGGCGCCGGTCAGGCTCACCGAGGTGGCGGTGCTGCCGGTGCCGAAGCCGCTGCCTGCCGCCGTCGGGGCCGTCCAGGTGATGGTGTACGGGATGGTGTCGAGGTTGCCGCCGGTACCCGCCAGCGCGTTGGCGCCGGTCCCGCTGTACGTGCCGGTGCTGGAGCCGCCCACCGTGAACGACGACGGTGCCGTGCCCTTGGTGCACTTGTACTGGATGGTGGTGCTGCCGCTGCCGTCGGCCGCGCTGGTCGGGTCCAGCGCGGTGAAGGTCATGTTCGGGAAGGCGGTCAGCTTGCAGACGCCGCTGACGGTGGCGCTGACGGTGATGCTCTGCGTGTCGGCGTGGGCGGCGCCGGCCAGTGCGGCGAGGCAGATGGCGGCGATGCGGGCCGTGGTGGACAGTTTCATGGTTTCTCCTCGAGAAGTCCGGTCAGCGCCTTAAGGAGGAACTACCGGGAAGGTTAGGGAAACGCCCTAAGCGTGAGCAGACTGTAACAGTACTCGCAACAAGTTGCTACACATTCATCGGCCAAAATCAACCACTTAGCGGAATTCGGCAAAATTTCACGATCTTGCTTGTTACAAGTGCGGTTGAGCTGCGACGAAAGGTTCGCCCACGGGGCCGAACGGCTTGCCCGGTGGCGGTCCCTACAATCCGGCGGCCCGGCACGCAGCGCTGCCGGGCGTATCCAGATTCACCGAGCCGGCTTTCGCGCCGGCTTCTTCTTTGCGGAAGGTCGGCGTGGAGCAGGTCGAGGCAGTCATCGCCGGAGCGGGTGTCGTCGGGTTGGCGGTGGCGCGCGCGCTGGCCCGGGCGGGACGCGAAACCATCGTCCTGGAAGCTCAGGACGGCATTGGCCAGGGCGTGAGCTCGCGCAACAGCGAGGTGATCCACGCCGGCCTGTACTACGCACCCGGCTCGCTGAAGGCGCGGCTGTGCGTGCGGGGCAAGCAGCTTCTTTACGAGCTTTGCGCCAGCCACGGCGTCGAGCACCGCCGCTGCGGCAAGTTCACGGTGGCGCAGGACGAAGCCGAAGTGCGTGCGCTGCTCGGCCTGCAGGAGCGCGCCGCCGCCAACGGCGTCGAGGTGGAGTGGCTGGACGCGGACCAGGCGATCGCCGCGGAGCCGGGGCTGCGCTGCATCGCGGCGCTCAGCTCGCCGAGCACCGGCATCGTCGACAGCCACGGCTTCATGCTCGCGCTGCAGGGTGACCTCGAGCGCGAAGGCGGCATGGTGGCTTTCGGCTCGCCGCTGGCCTCGGCGAAGCTGGCGGGCGAAGGTGGCTTGCACGTCCTGCGCCTGGCCGACGGCACGGAGATCGGCACTTCGCTGCTGGTGAACGCGGCGTCGCTGCATGCGTGCGCACTGGCTCGCCGCTTCGAAGGACTGGATCCGGCGCACGTGCCGCGCGAGTGGTTCGCCAAGGGCAACTACTACTCGCTGGCGGGCAAGGCGCCGTTCAGCCGGCTGATCTATCCCGCGCCGGCCGACGCGCACCTGGGCACGCACCTGACCGTGGACCTGGGCGGCCAGGCCAAGTTCGGCCCGGACATCGAGTGGCTGGACGTGGCCACGCCGGAGCAGATCGACTACCAGGTGGACCCGGCGCGCGCCGAAGGCTTCTACGCGGAGGTGCGCCGCTACTGGCCGGGACTGCCCGATGGCGCGCTGCAGCCCAGCTACAGCGGCGTGCGGCCCAAGATCCACGGACCGCACGAGAAGGCCGCCGACTTCCGCATCGACGGCCCCGCGCGGCATGGCGTGCCGGGGCTGGCGAACCTGTTCGGCATCGAGTCGCCGGGTCTCACCAGCGCGATGGCCATCGCCGAAGACGTGGCCGCGATGCTGGCTTAGGCCGCGCGCAGCACTTTCAGTGCGCGCGCCGATTCGGCGATGAGCGCCGGGCCCTTGTAGATCAGGCCGGTGTAGATCTGCACCACGTCGGCGCCCGCCTTCACCTTGGCCACCGCGTCTTCCGCGCTGAGGATGCCTCCCACGCCGATGATGGGGAAGCCGCTGCCCAGCGTGGCGCGCAACTGCGCGATCACGCGGTTGCTGGCTGCCAGCACGGGCGCGCCGCTCAGGCCGCCGGTCTCTTGCGCGTGCGGCATGCCCTTCACCGCGTCACGCGAGATGGTGGTGTTGGTGGCGATGACGCCATCCATGCCGTGGCGCCGCAGCGTCGCGGCGATGACGTCCACCTGCGCTTCGTCCAGGTCCGGCGCGATCTTCACGAACAGGGGCACGCGGCGGCCGTGCTCGCGCGCCAGTTCCTCGCGCCGCTGCGCCAGTGCGCCCAGCAGCGCATCCAGTGCCTCGTCCGACTGCAGCGCGCGCAGGTTCTTGGTGTTGGGGCTGGAGATATTGACGGTGACGTAGTCGGCGTGCGGGTACACGCCCGCCAGGCCCTTCAGGTAGTCGTCCGTCGCGTTCTCGATGGGCGTCGCCGCGTTCTTGCCGATGTTCAGGCCCAGGATGCGGCCCTGCTGGCGGAACGACGAGCGCTTCACGTTGGCGACGAAGGCATCCAGTCCGTCGTTGTTGAAGCCCAGCCGGTTGATCAGCGCGCCGGCTTGCGGCAGGCGGAACATGCGCGGCTTCGGGTTGCCCGGCTGCGGCTTGGGCGTGACGGTGCCCACCTCCACGAAGCCGAAGCCCATCGCGCCCAGGCCGTCGATGCAGCGCGCGTTCTTGTCCAGGCCGGCGGCCAGTCCCACGCGGTTGGGAAAGCGCAGCCCCGCCAGCTCGATCGGGTCGCGCACGAAGCTGGAGCACCATGCCAGCGCCAGCGGCGTCCCCTGCAGGCGGGCGATGGTGCCCAGCGTCAGGTCGTGCGCGGCTTCGGGGTCCAGGCCGAACAGGAAGGGGCGCGCGAGCGGGTAGGGCAGGAGGGGCATGGATAATTCCGTCAGTCAACCAAGCAGGGGATTGTCGCGTGACGCAAGATGAGTTGAAGGCGCTGGTCGGGCAGGCGGCGCTGCGCTACGTGGAGCCGGGCGGCATCGTGGGCGTGGGCACCGGGTCCACGGTGAACAAGTTCATCGAGGCGCTGGCAGCGATGAAGGACCAGGTGCGCGGGGCGGTGTCCAGTTCGGTCGCCAGCACGGAACGGCTGAAGGCCATTGGCATCCCGGTGTTCGATGCGAACGAGGTGGAAGAACTCGCGGTCTACATCGACGGCGCCGACGAGATCGACGGCGGCGGCCACATGATCAAGGGCGGCGGCGCCGCGCTCACGCGCGAGAAGATCGTCGCGGCCCAGTCGCGCCGCTTCGTCTGCATCGCCGACGAAAGCAAGCTGGTGCCGGTGCTCGGCAACTTCCCGGTTCCGGTGGAAGTCATCCCGATGGCGGCGGCGCGCATCACGCGTCAGTTCGCCGCCATGGGCGGCCAGGCGCGGCTGCGGCTGAAGGATGGCGTGCCCATCGTCACTGACAATGGGCAGCACCTGCTGGACGTCAGCGGACTGAAGATCGCGCAGCCGCTGGCTTTCGAGAGCGAAGTGAACCAGTGGCCCGGCGTGGTGACCGTGGGCGTGTTCGCCCACCAGAAAGCTTCGGTCTGCCTGCTGGGCACGCCTTCTGGCGTGCGCACGCTGGACTTCTGACGCGTTCTTAGAAAGTGATGCCGGCCGGGTTGCTGCCCGCCGGCAGCGCGGGCCCGGGTGCCGGTGCGGGAGCCGCCGGCTCATTGGCGGCCGCGGGCCCCGGCGGCTTGGCCGTGGCCACCAGCGGCGTCGGTGCGGGGTTGCGGTAGCCGGCCGGCAACTGCGACGACTTCGGGTAGCCGGCCGCGTCCAGGTACTGGCCCCATTCCGCGTCGGAGTAGCCGCGCAGCTGCTGCCCACCGACGGTGAGCACCGGCAGCGAAGGCGAGTTGCCGGTCAGCCTTTCCAGCGCGGCGATGTCTTCGTTGCTGGTCACCGTCTTTTCGGTGAACGGCACGCCGCGCTGCGACAGGAGCGTCCGGCCCGAGCCGCAAGGACCGCAATTCGGGCCCACGTACAGCGTCACCGGATAGCGCTGCACCACCTGGCGCAGTTCGAACGGCAGGGCGCCGCCCGCCGTGGCGCCCGTCACGGGTACGGTGGGCGCCGGACCCGCCTTGGCGGTATCGGCCGGCGGCTTGTCGGAGAACGTGACCTTCCCGTCGGGCCCCATGATCCGGTAGACCTGCTGCGCGCCGGCGGCGCCGGCGATCAGCGCAAGGGCCAGCGCGGTGGCGCGGGCCGGGGTCAGGGCGGGGATCCGGGTCAGGGTCATCGTGTTGCTCCGTGCGTTCTGTTGCTTGCGTCCTCAGGCCATGCCCTGGTGCCGCAGCAGCGCTTCCAGCGACGGCTCGCGGCCGCGGAACGCCTTGAACGACTCCATGGCGGGCCGGCTGCCGCCGGCCTCCAGGATGGCCTGCCGGTATTTTCGCCCGGTTTCCACGCTCGGGGAACCGTCCTGCGTCGCGGTCTCCTCAAATGCCGCGTACGCATCGGCGGACAGCACCTCCGCCCACTTGTAGCTGTAGTAGCCGGCCGCGTAGCCGCCCGCGAAGATATGGCTGAAGGTGTGGGCCGTGCGGCTGAATTCCGGCGCGGGCAGCACCGACACTTCCTCGCGCACCTGGCGCAGCAGCGGCATGAATTCGGCCGAAGGGTCGTGCTCCGTGTGCAGCAGCATGTCGAACAGCGCGAATTCGATCTGGCGCAGCGTGCCCAGGCCGGCCTGGAAGTTCTTCGCCGCCAGCATCTTGTCGAACAGTTCGCGCGGCAACGGCTCGCCCGTGTCCACGTGCGCCGTCATGTGGCGCAGCACGGTCCATTCCCAGCAGAAGTTCTCCATGAACTGGCTGGGCAGCTCCACCGCGTCCCATTCCACGCCGCTGATGCCCGAGACGTCGCGCTCGTTCACGCGCGTGAGCATGTGGTGCAGTCCATGGCCCGATTCGTGGAAGAGGGTGATCACGTCGTCGTGCGTCAGCAGCGGCGGCTTGCCTTCAACGCCTTCGGCGAAGTTGCACACCAGGTGCGCCACCGGCGTCTGCAGTTTGCCGTCGTCCGGGCGCAGCCAGCGCGCGCGCACGTCGTCCATCCAGGCGCCGCCGCGCTTGCCGTTGCGCGCCGCGGGGTCCAGGTAGAACTGGCCCACCAGCTCGGTCATCACGTGGCCTTCGGGCTGCTTGCGTTCACGCTCGATGCGGTAGAACTCCACCCCCGGGTTCCACACCGGCGCGTGGTCGCGGCGGATGGTCACCTCGAACAGCGTCTCGACGATCTTGAACAGGCCCGCCAGCACCTTGGGCGCGGTGAAGTATTGCTTCACCTCCAGCTCGCTGAACGCATAGCGCGACTCCTTCAGCTTCTCGGCGATGTAGCTCCAGTCCCAGGGCTGCGGGTCGCGGATGCCCAGTTCGGCGGCCGCGAAAGCCTTCATGTCGGCCACGTCCTTCTCCGCATACGGACGCGCCTTGGCGGCCAGCTCGCGCAGGAACTTCACCACCTCCGCGGGCGAATCGGCCATCTTGGGCACGACCGAGACTTCGCCGAAGTTGCGGTAGCCCAGCAGTTGCGCTTCTTCCTTGCGCAGCGCCAGGATCTCGCGGATGTTGGCGCCGTTGTCGAACTTGCGGAATTCCTCCGGCGCCTGGTCGCTGGCGCGCGTGACATAGGCGCGGTACAGCTTCTGGCGCAGCCCGCGGTCGTGCGCGAACTGCATCACCGGGAGGTAGCTGGGCATCTTCAGCGTGAGCTTGTGGCCGTCCTTGCCTTCGGCCTCGGCCGCGGCACGCGCGGCCTGGACCACGTCTTCGGGCACGCCGGCCAGTTCTTCCGCCGAGGCGTAGTAGGCGAAGGCATCGGTTGCGTCCAGCGCGTTCTCGCTGAACTTCTGGCTCAGCTCGGCCTGGCGCTCCTGAATCTGCGCGAAGCGCTCCTTGGCCTGGCCCTGCAGTTCGGCGCCGCCCAGCACGAAGTTGCGCACGGCGTTCTTCAGCGCCTGGCGCTGCTCGTCGTTGAGCTTGGACGAGTCGATGGCCTTGTACTTGGCGTACAGGCGTTCGTCGGACCCGAGGCGGGTCCAGAACTCGGTGACCTTGGGCAGCGCCTCGTTGTAGGCGGCGCGCAGCTCGGGCGTGTCGGCCACGCCGTTGAGGTGGCTCACCGCGCCCCACGCACGGCTGAGCTTCTCGGTCGTGCAGTCGAGCCGCGCGGCCAGCGCGCGCCAGTCGGCGGGGAATTCGGGCTTGACCACCGCTTCCAGCGCCGCTTCGCTCTCGGCGAGCAAGGCGTCCATTGCCGGGGCTACATGCTCCGGGCGGATCTGGTCGAAGAGGGGAAGGTCGTGGAAGTCGAGGAGGGGATTGGCGGCGGACATGAGCCCCATTTTGAGGCAGCCGCCCATCCTTCAATGCCCATCGGACATTGGCATTGCCGATGACGGCGATTACACGCCCAGGTACTTCTGCAGGATGTCCGGCCGGCAGCGCAATTCCGCGGCTGAGCTCTCGTGCGCCATGTGGCCGTTGTTGATGAAGTAGACGCGCTTGGCCAGCTGCAGCGTGGCGGCCAGGTTCTGTTCCACCAGCACGATGGTCTGGCCGGCGTCGGCGAGGTCGCGGCAGGCCTGCATGAGGTCGTGCACGATCACCGGCGCCAGGCCTTCGAAGGGCTCGTCCAGCAGCACGATCTTGGGTGACCGCATCAGCGCGCGGCCGATGGCCAGCATCTGCTGCTCGCCGCCCGAGAGGTCCGTGCCGCGGCTGGTGCGGCGCTCCTTCAGGCGCGGGAACATCTCGTAGACGCGGGCCAGCGGCCAGCGGTCCGGCGCCGTCAGGCCGGCCAGCACCAGGTTTTCCTCGACGTTGAGGCTGCCGAAGATGCGCCGCTCTTCGTGCACCAGCTGCATGCCGGCGCGCGCGATGGCGTGGCTCTTGCGGCCGGCGAGCTGCTGGCCATCGAGCACCACCGAGCCGCTGCGCGGCGTGACCACGCCCATCAAGCTCTTGAGCGTGGTGCTCTTGCCCGCGCCGTTGCGGCCGAGGAGGGCGACGACTTCGTTCTTCTCGACGCGCAGGCCGACGTCGAAGAGGATGTGCGAATCCCCGTAGTAGCTGTTCAGGCCCTTGACTTCCAGCAAAGT
Source organism: Ramlibacter humi (assembly GCF_004681975.1). Taxonomy (GTDB): domain Bacteria; phylum Pseudomonadota; class Gammaproteobacteria; order Burkholderiales; family Burkholderiaceae_C; genus Ramlibacter; species Ramlibacter humi. The sequence goes on along the minus strand of NZ_SMLK01000001.1, from coordinate 1,072,506 downwards.
CACAGAAACACCTCCGTGCTTCGCACTGCGGTGCGAGCGCCTCCGGGCGGCCGGGCGGCGCTCATGCCGCCACCGCCTCGTGCACGCCGCCCAGGTACGCTTCCTGCACCTGCGGGTTGGCCTTGACCTCTTCGGGCGTGCCTTCGACCAGCAGCCGGCCTTCCTGCAGCACGGTGATGCGCTCGGCGAGTTCGAACAGGGCGTCCATGTCGTGGTCGATGATGACGAGCGTGCGGCCGCGGGCGATGGACTTCAGCAGCGCCACGGTCTCGGTGCGCTCGGCCGGGCTCATGCCGGCCAGCGGCTCGTCCAGCAGCAGCAGGGTGGGCGAGGAAGCCAGCGCCAGGCCGATCTCCAGGCGGCGCTTCTCGCCATAGGCGAGCTCGGCGACCGGCGCGTCGGCGCGGGCCGTGAGGCGCACCAGTGCCAGCGTCTGCTCCACCTGTTCGCGCAGGCCCGGCACCTTTTCCACGCCGCGCAGCAGGTCGAGGCGGAACTTGCCGCGCAATTCCGCCAGCGCCGCGATGATGATGTTCTGGCGCACGGTGAGCCTGTTGAACAGCTGGTTCACCTGGTAGCTCTTGGTGAGGCCCAGCTGGCAGACGCCCGTGACGTCCATGCCGGTGATGTCGCGGCCCTCGAACACGATGCGGCCTGCGGTCGGCGGAATCTCGCAGGTGAGCATCTTGAAGAAGGTGGACTTGCCGGCGCCGTTGGGACCGATGATCCCGCGCAGCTCGCCCGCGCGCACCGAGAAGTCGATCTCGTGGTTGGCCACCACGCCGCCGAACCGCTTGGTCAGGCCGGTGGCCTGCAGGATGGGGCCGGCGTATTCCTTGTTGGCGTGGTGCGTCGCGCGCAGAGGCGCCACGTCCACCGGTTCCGGCTCGGGGACGGGAGCCGCGGCTTGCTCCACGTGTCCGCGCCCGGCCGTGCGCTCCCACAGGTCGCGCAGGCCGCCGATGATGCCCTGCCGCAGGAAGCACACCAGCAGCACGAACACGACGCCCAGTACCAGCTTCCACGCGGCCCCGAGGCCCAGCGTCGCCTGCAGGAAGTCCTGCAGGAACAGCCACACGCCGGCGCCGAGCAGCGGGCCGATGAGCGTGCCGCGGCCGCCGATGACCGTCTGCATGATCAGTTGGCCGGAGGTCTCGAACATGAACGCGTCCGGCGGCATGAAGGCCTGCAGCACGCCCAGCAGGCCGCCCGCGAGTCCCGCGTAAGCCGCCGCGATGACGAAGGCGGTGCGCTTGTAAGAGAGGACGTTGTGGCCGACGGCGGCCGCGCGCAACGGGTTTTCGCGGATGGCTTCCAGCACCGCGCCGACGGGCGAATGCACGATGCGGCGCGCGATCACCAGGCCGGCGAAGTAGCAGAACGCGAGGAACGGATACAGCGACCAGCCGGACGTGAAGTGCAGGGTGGTGAAGCCCAGGTTCAGCACCGGCGTCGGCACGCCCGGCAGGCCGTTCTCGCCGCCGGTGAACTCGGACAGCGGGTTGAATTCGACGAAGAAGAAGATCTCCGCGATGGCCACGGTGATCATGGCGAAGTAGATGCCGGTGCGCCGCAGCGCCAGCAGGCCGATCAGGTAGCCGACGATGGCCGCGGCCACCATGCCGATCACCAGCGCCAGCAGCACGCTGGGAAAGCCCATCTGCGTCAGCAGGTAGGCGGCGACGAAGCCGCCGGTGCCGTAGAACGCCGACTGGCCGAACGACAGCAGGCCCGTGTAGCCGAACAGGATGTCGAAGCCGAGGCCGAACAGGCCCCACACCAGGATGCGGTTGACCGTGTTGGGCGCCGCGCCCAGCAAGGGCAGAACGTAGGGCACGCCGATCAGGCACACCGCCGCGAGGATCTCAAGCAGAAACCGTCTCTTGCGGGTCATTCGCGCCCTCGCGCGCCCAGCAGTCCGTGCGGCCGAATCAGCAGCACCAGCGTCATGGCCGCGAACAGCATCACGTACGCGTAGCCGGGGTTGACCATGGAAGTGAGGCTGATGATTTCGCCGGCGATCAGCCCGCCGAGCACGGCCCCGGGGAAGGAGCCGACACCGCCGATGACGACCACCACGAAGGTCTGCACCAGGATGGCCTCGCCGACCTCGGGTGTCAGCGACACCACCGGCGCATTGACGATGCCGGAGAAGCCCGCGGCCATGGAGCCGATGCCGAACACCACCATGAAGACGCGGTAGACGTCGATGCCCAGCGAGTCGACCATCACGGCGTCGTCGATGCCCGCGCGCACGATCAGGCCGAGGCGCGTGCGATACAGCACGAGGTAGAGCGCCAGCAGCGCGACCGCCACGATGCCCACCACCGCGAGCCGGTAGGTCGGGTAGAACATGATCCCGAGGTTGGTGATGCCGGCGAGCATCGTGGGCGGCGTCACCGTCTTGCTCAGGCTGGAGAAGATCAGGCGGATCAGTTCGACGAAGCAGATCGCCAGCCCGAAAGTGACCAGCAGCTGGTCCTCCCCGGGGCGGTTGTAGAAGTGCCGGATGATCACCCTCTCCATCAGCACGCCGAGCAGGCCGACGCACAGCGTGCCGGCCACCAGTGCGAGCAGGAACGAGCCGCTCGCCTGCCAGGCGGCATAGCCGGCGTAGCCGCCGACCATGAACATGGCGCCGTGCGCCAGGTTCAGCACGCCGAGCGTGCCGTAGATGATCGTCAGCCCCGAGGCGATCAGCGCCAGCAGGGCGCCGAGCGCGAGGCCGTTGAACAGCTGCGAGAGGAAGTTCGACCAGGTGATCATGCGGCCCGCGCGGTGCTCCGGTGGGTCAGGTGTAGGAGCCCAGGTTGCAGCCGAAGGCGTCCGGCTTCTGCATCAGGCCCGCGCCCGGCACGACCTCGACGACCTCCCAGTAGTCTTCCTTGTTGCGCATGGCGCTGGGCGCCTTGCCGCGAACGATGACCACGGGGCGGATCAGCTGGTGGTCCTGCGGGCGCCAGCTCACTTCACCCACCATGGAGTTGAGCTTGCGCGGCGACTCGTACGACTTGATCACGTCCGGCGGGTAGAAGGTGCCGGCGTGTTCCACCGCCTCGGCCCACAGCGCGAACTCCATGTAGGCGTTCTCGGCGCCCCATTCGGGCTTGTAGCCGAACTTCTTCTCGAAGGCCTCGACGAACTGCTTGGCCAGCGGGTACTTGTCTTCCATCGTCCACCAGAAGTCGGTGGCGGCGAACACGCCTTCCGTCACTTCCGGGCCGACCTCGCGCGCCAGGAAGGGGATCTGGTAGGGGATCACCAGCTTCATCTTGGGCAGCAGGCCGAACTGCTTGGCCTGCTGCGTGGACAGCACGGCGTCGTGCCCCCAGTTGACGTTGATCAGGAACTCGGCGCCCGAGTTGGCGATGTTGGTGAGGTAGGAGCTGTAGTCCGGCGCGCCCAGCGGCGAGACCTGATTGGTCACCATCTGCCAGCCGCCGTTCTTGGTGAGGAAGTCGTTCACCGACTTGGTCACCGTGTGGCCGTAGGTGTAGTCGGGCGTCATGAACGCCGCCTTCTTGTTCTTGCCGTAGGCCTTCAGCAGCGCCGGGCCGATGGCGTTGGCGGCCGTCTCGCCATAGATGTTCTGGCGCACGCCGTAGCGCACGCAGTCCTTGCCGGTGGTGTCGTTGGAGCCCGAGATGCCGCAGCAGAACAGCACCTTCTCGCGCTGCGCCAGCTTGTTCAGCGCCACGGCTACCGCGCTGGACGTGCCCCCGGTGATCATGATCGCCTTGTTCTCGGTGATGAAGCGCTGCTGCGCCTGCACCGCGTCGTTCGGCTTGGCGGCCGAATCGGCCACGCCGTACTTCAGCTGCTTGCCCAGCACGCCCTTCCTGGTCTTCGGCGAGATTGCCTTGATCAGCGGGTGGCCTTCGTTGATGTGCTCGACGGCCAGCTGGTAGCCCTTGAGTTCATCCTCGCCCTGAACGGCGTAGGTGCCGGTGCGCGGGACGGAGATGCCGATGAAGACGGAATCGCCCTGCGTGCCCGCCGGCCACGTGCCGATGGGCGATTGGTCGGCGGCATGCGCCGTGTTGAGCAGGGACGGCAGCGCCATGCTGCCGGCGCCGGCGAGGCCGGCCTGCAGCAGCGCGCGGCGGCCGGGCGAAGGGGGCACATTCTTCATTGCGATCTCCTGTTCCTGGACGAACTGCGCAGGTATATCGTCAGCCGATATATGAAAAGCATATCGATGCACGATATGTTTCTTCATCCGCACAAGCCCTAACCGCCAAACCCACGGACGGGTTCGGAATGAAAGGAACGTGAAAGGAAAGCAGTGAAGGAAAGCGGCGCGCGCCTTCCTTCACTGCGCAGGCAGATCAGCGGGAGACGAGGGGCCGCCGGCTCGGCGGTGGGAGAGCGCGGGCGATCAGGCGGCGGCGCGTTCCGCGGCTTCGAGCGTGTTGACCAGCAGCATCGCGCGGGTCATGGGGCCCACGCCGCCGGGCACGGGCGTGATCCAGCCGGCGACTTCTTTCACGCCTTCGAAGTCGACGTCGCCGCAGAGCTTGCCGGCCTCGTTGCGGTTCATGCCGACGTCGATGACCACGGCGCCGGGCTTGACCATGTCGGCCGTGAGCACGTTGCGCTTGCCGACAGCCGCGACGACGACGTCGGCCTGCCGCGTATGCGCCGCCAGGTCCTTGGTCGCGCTGTGGCAGATGGTGACGGTGGCGTTCTTCTGCAGCAGCATCAGCGCCATCGGCTTGCCGACGATGTTGCTGCGGCCGATGACCACGGCGTGCTTGCCGCGCAGGTCGTAGCCGATGTCTTCCAGCATCTTCAGGCAGCCGTACGGCGTGCAGGGCCAGAAGCCCGGCTGCCCCGTGACCAGCGCGCCCGCGCTGGCGACGTGGAAGCCGTCGACGTCCTTGGCCGGCGAGATGGCTTCGATGACCTTGCCGCTGTCCATGTGCCTGGGCAGCGGCAACTGCACCAGGATGCCGTGCACCGACTTGTCGGCGTTCAGCTCGCGGATGCGGGCCAGCAGCTTTTCCTCGCTGAGGTCGGCGGGGTAGGTCTCCAGCGTGGCCTTCAGCCCGGTCTCGGTGCTGTCGTTGACCTTGTGCTTGGTATAGACCTGGCTGGCCGGGTCTTCGCCGACCAGGATGATGGCCAGGCAAGGCTGGACGCCTCGCGCCTTCAGTGCCCGGGTGCGGCCCGCGACTTCGGCACGAATCTTTTTTGCGAGTGCGTTGCCGTCGATCAGCTGTGCCGGCACTAGAAAACCTCCGCGCTGCGCGCTGCGGTATTCGCCTTGGGAGCGGCCCGGCGGCTCATGCCTTCGCCGCCTGGTTCTGGCCCAGGGCGATCTTCAGCAGGTCGGCGACCGTGTTGGCGTTGAGCTTTTCCATGATGTTGGCGCGGTGCGCCTCGACGGTCTTGATGCTGATGCCCAGGTCGTCGGCGATCTGCTTGTTCAGGCGGCCGGCGACGATGCGCTCCAGCACCTGGGCTTCGCGGCTGGTGAGCTTGGAGAGCAGGGCGTCGCGGCTGGCGGCGCTCTGGTATTCGGCGAACGCGCCCTTGGCGTGTTCGAGCATGCGCTCGACCAGGCTGACCAGTTCTTCTTCCTTGAAAGGCTTCTGGATGAAATCCATCGCGCCTTTCTTCATCGTGTTCACCGCCATCGGCACGTCGCCGTGGCCGGTGATGAAGACGATGGGCAGCGGGGACTTCCGCTCCATCAGGCGGTCCTGCAGTTCCAGGCCCGTCATGCCGCCCATGCGCACGTCGACGATCAGGCAGGCGACTTCGCGCGGGTCGTAGCGGGAGAGGAAGGTCTCGGCCGATTCGAAGCAGCGGACGCGGTAGTCCTTGCCTTCCAGCAGCCATTGCAGCGAGTCGCGGACGGCCTCGTCGTCGTCGACGACGTACACCGTGCCCTTTTTGGGAATGAGGCTCATGCGACTACTCCGGTGTCCTTGTTTGCTGCGGAACTGATAGCGCCGGACACAGGAAGCCAGAAGGAGAATCGGCAGCCGGCGATGTCCGCGCCATTGTAGATGTTCTCCGCCTGCATCCTGCCCTGGTGCGATTCGACGATGGAGCGGCAAAGGTTCAGGCCGATGCCCATGCCTTCCACCTTGGTGGAGAAGAAGGCTTCGTACAGGCGGTCCATCACTTCGGGCGCCAGGCCCTTGCCGGTGTCCAGCACGGTGAACTCCACCACCGCCTGGCCATCCACCTGCCGCGGCACGGCGCGCAGTTCGACGCTGCGCTGCGCGGGCGGGCGGCGCGCGTGGTCGATGGCCTCGGCTGCGTTCTTCATCAGGTTGACCAGCACCTGCTCGATCAGGATCGGGTCCACCAGCAGCTTGGGCAGGCGCGCGGCCACGTAGTGCGACAGCCGCACGTTGCGCCGGCGCAGTTCGATCTCGGCCAGCTCCACCGCCTCGCCCACCATCGTGGCCACGTCGGCCTCGGTGCGATTGGGTTCGCTGCGGCGCACGAAGCTGCGGATGCGCTGGATGATCTGGCCCGCGCGCTGCGCCTGGTGCGCGGTCTTCTCCAGCGCCTTCAGCAGGTCGTCCTCGCGGATCTGCCCGCCGCGGATGCGCGACACCATGCCGTTGCAATAGTTGTTGATCGCCGTGAGCGGCTGGTTCAACTCGTGCGCGACGCTGGACGCCATCTCGCCCATGGTCACCAGCCGGCTGGCGGCCTGCGCGCGCTCGGCCTGCGCGGACGCCTGTTCCTCCGCATGGCGGCGCGGCGTGATGTCGGTGGCGATCACCATCTGCGCCAGGCGGCCGTCCACCCAATTCAGGTAGCGTGAGCGCACTTCCAGCCACTTGCCCAGTTCGGGGACGAAGATCTCGGCGTTCTCGGACTGCGCCGTCGTCAACTGCCCCGTGGGCAGGCCGACGAAGGAATCCACCTCGTCCAGCGATTCGTCGGTGCGCGGCTGGTCGGGCACGCCCGCCTGCGCCACCATCTGCAGGTGGCCGCCGGTGTGCAGGCCGAACCACAGGCGGTACAGCTTGTTGGCGAACAGCAGCTCCTCGCTGCCCAGCGGCGCCACCGACACGGAAGCATCCAGCGCTTCCAGCACCGTGGTGAAGCGTTCGTACGAAGCGGACAGCTGCTCGCGGATGCGGTTCGGCTCGGTGATGTCCGTCATCGACGTCATCCAGCCGGTCTGGTGCCCCTTGGGGTCGATCAGCGGCGAGACGTACATGCGCGCGTCGAACAGGCTGCCATCCTTGCGCTTGACGCGCACCTGGAAGCCGCCGGGGGTGGTGCGGCCGTTCAGTTCGTCGTCCAGCCGCGCGTTCAGCTGTTCGCGGTCGGCGTCGGGCCAGTAGGGGAAGGGCGCGGTGCGGCCCACCAGCTCCGGTTCGCTCCAGCCGGTCATCTGGCAGAACGCGGGGTTCACGTAGGTGATGCGGCCCTGCATGTCCAGCGCGCGCATGCCGGTGAGCATGGAGTTCTCCATCGCGCGCCGGAAATTGGTTTCGGCGATCAGCGCCTGCTGCGCCTGCACGCGGCGGCGCGTGTGGCGCCAGTTGCCGATCAGCATCCACGCCGTCATGGCGCTGAGCGTGCCCACCAGCCAGAACAACCCGCTGCCCACCAGCCCCAGCGACGTGCGGTAGGCCTGGCCGCGCAGCACCAGCCCGTTGCCCACCGGCGTGACGGGCACCTCGAATTCATTGGTGCGCGGCGCGACCCAGGAGGGCAGCCAGCCGGCGGTGTTGCGCGGCGGCAGGGTCTGGCCCGCGAGCAGGCGGCCCTTGCCGTCGTGCAGCGACACGGCGTAGCGTGCGGAGACTTCGGCGGGGACGCCGTAGCGCAGCAGGCCGTCGATGGAGTACTCGGCCAGGATCACGCCCGCGAAGCGCGCCTGGTCCGCCAGCGGCACGTGCAGTTGTAGCAGCGGCGCCAGCTCCGTGCCGCCCGCCGGCTGCGCGTACACCGGCTGCTGCAGGTCTCGCACCAGCAGGAAGGTGGTTTCGGTTTCGCCGGGTTTGAGCACGTCGCCGGCTTCGCGCTGCTGCTGCGGCGGCAGGCTGGGCGCGGAGTAATCGGCCTTGATGCGGCGGCGGTCGTCGATCCAGGCCAGTGACTGCAGCTCGGGGTACTGGATCACCAGGGTCTCGGCGCGGCCGACGAATTCTTCCGGGTCGACGTCCTTGTTGGCGATGTCGCGCGCGATGCGCATCAGCTGTTCCTGCCGCTCCAGCAGGCGCAGGCGCACGCGCTGCTGCGCATATTCCACATCGCGCCGCACAGCTTCCTGCTCGCGGTCCATTTCTTCCAGCCGCAGGTACCAGAACGCGGAGATGATGGCCGCGAGGAACAGCATCACGGCGGCCAGGGGCGCCAGCATGGCGAAGCGGTCCTGTCGGCCCGGCGTCTGCCGGCGCCACCAGCGCCGCAGCCAGGACATCGGCGGCGCAACTTCGTGCAGCTCGGGAACGACGCTGTCTTGCATGGAGCCTTGGAGTGTAGGTGAGCCCTTCCAGTGCCCGTACCTGATGAAATTCATGATGTGAAATACATCGGCACGATTTGAAATGTGCTGAATTTCGTGCGAAACTGCCCGCCGCCGCAGGCCAGCCGTTGCTGGCGTACTAAATTCCCGAACTTCCAGGAGACAAAACCATGTCAGCCCAGCCCGAGCAAGCGTTCGGCGCGGCGGCCAACGACGCCGACGCCCAGGAAACCCGCGAGTGGATCGACGCGCTCACCGCGCTGATCTCCACCGAAGGCCGCGAGCGCGGCCATTTCCTCCTCGAGCAGCTGCTGGAGGAAGCACGGCAGCACGGTATCGACATGCCGTTCTCCGCCACCACCGGCTACGTCAACACCATCGAGCCGGAAGACGAGGAGCGCTGTCCCGGCAACCTGGAGATGGAAGAGCGCCTGCGCGCCTACATGCGCTGGAACGCGATGGCCATGGTGGTGAAGGCCAACCGCCTGCACCCCGAAGACGGCGGCGACCTGGGCGGGCACATCAGCTCGTTCGCTTCGCTGGCCACCATGTTCGGCGCCGGCTTCAATCATTTCTGGCACGCCGAGAGCGAGAACCACGGTGGTGACTGCCTCTACGTGCAGGGCCACAGCTCGCCCGGCATCTACGCCCGCGCTTTCCTCGAAGGCCGCATCACCGAGGAGCAGCTGCTGAACTTCCGCCAGGAAGTGGACGGCAAGGGGCTGTCCAGCTACCCGCACCCGAAGCTGATGCCGGAGTTCTGGCAGTTCCCCACGGTGTCCATGGGCCTGGGCCCGCTGATGGCCATCTACCAGGCGCGATTCCTGAAGTACCTGCACGCCCGCGGCATCGCCAATACCGAAAACCGCAAGGTGTGGGCCTTCTGCGGCGACGGCGAGATGGACGAGGTGGAATCGCTGGGCGCCATTGGCGTGGCGGCGCGCGAGAAGCTGGACAACCTGATCTTCGTCGTCAACTGCAACCTGCAGCGCCTGGACGGCCCGGTGCGCGGCAACGGCAAGATCATCCAGGAGCTGGAAGGCGAGTTCCGCGGCGCCGGCTGGAACGTGATCAAGCTGGTGTGGGGCAGCTACTGGGACCCGCTGCTGGCGCGCGACAAGGAAGGCATCCTGCGCCAAATCATGATGCAGACCCTGGACGGCGACTACCAGGCGATGAAGGCCAACGACGGCGCCTTCGTGCGCAAGAACTTCTTCGGCCAGCATCCCAAGGCGCTGGAGATGGTCGCCAAGATGAGCGACGCGGACATCTGGCGCCTGAACCGCGGCGGCCACGACCCGCAGAAGGTTTACGCGGCCTACCACCAGGCGGTGAACCACAAGGGCCAGCCCACGGTGCTGCTGATCAAGACGGTGAAGGGCTTCGGCATGGGCAAGGCCGGCGAGGGCCGCAACATCGCCCACCAGGCCAAGAAGCTCACGGACGAGGACATCAAGATCTTCCGCGACCGCTTCAACATCCCGATCCCGGACGACAAGCTGGCCGACATCCCGTTCTACAAGCCGGAGGAGCACACGCCCGAGATGCAGTACCTGCACGAGCGGCGCAAGGCCCTGGGCGGCTACCTGCCCAAGCGCCGCACCAAGGCCGACGAACAGCTGAAGGTGCCGCCGCTGGAAACCTTCAAGGCGGTGCTGGAGCCGACGGCCGAAGGCCGCGAGATCAGCACCACGCAGGCCTACGTGCGCTTTCTCACCGCGCTGCTGCGCGACAAGGAACTGGGTCCGCGCGCGGTGCCCATCCTGGTGGACGAGGCCCGCACCTTCGGCATGGAGGGCCTCTTCCGCCAGATCGGCATCTACAACCCGGAAGGCCAGAAGTACACGCCGCAGGACCGCGACCAGGTGTCCTACTACAAGGAGGACGTGGGCGGCCAGATCCTGCAGGAAGGCATCAACGAAGCCGGCGGCATGGCCAGCTGGATCGCCGCGGCGACGTCGTACTCGACGAACAACCGCATCATGGTGCCGTTCTACATCTACTACTCGATGTTCGGCCTGCAGCGCGTCGGTGACCTGGCCTGGGCGGCCGGCGACATGCAGGCGCGCGGCTTCCTGCTGGGCGGCACTTCGGGGCGCACCACGCTGAACGGCGAGGGCCTGCAGCACGAGGACGGCCACAGCCACGTGCTGGCCGGCACCATCCCCAACTGCGTGAGCTACGACCCGACGTTCGCGCACGAGGTGGGCGTGATCATGCAGCACGGCCTCAAGCGCATGGTGGAGAAGCAGGACAACGTTTTCTACTACATCACGCTGCTGAACGAGAACTACCCGATGCCCGGCCTGCAGCCCGGCACCGAGGAGCAGATCGTCAAGGGCATGTACCTGTTCAAGCCGGGCGCGAAGAAGGCGAAGGCGCCCATGGTCAACCTGCTGGGCTCCGGCACCATCCTGCGCGAGTCCATCGCCGCGCAGGAACTGCTGGAGAAGGACTGGGGCGTGTCGGCCAACGTGTGGAGCTGCCCCAGCTTCAACGAGCTGGCGCGCGACGGCCAGGATTGCGAGCGAGCCAACCTGCTGCACCCGTCGGACCAGCCGCGCGTGCCGTTCGTGACGCAGCAGCTGGAGCCGCACGCCGGCCCGGTGGTGGCTTCCACCGACTACATCAAGGCGTACGCGGAACAGATCCGCGCCTTCATGCCCAAGGGCCGCAGCTACAAGGTGCTGGGCACCGACGGCTTCGGCCGCAGCGACTTCCGCAGCAAGCTGCGCGAGCACTTCGAGGTGAACCGCCACTACATCGTGGTGGCGGCGCTCAAGGCCCTGGCCGACGACGGCGCGCTGCCCGCGGCCAAGGCGGCGGAAGCCATCGCGAAGTACGGCATCAAGGCCGGCAAGATCAACCCGTTGTACGCCTGACCGCGGCCCGCGGCGAAGAAGAACAAGCAGGAGAACAAGCCCATGGCATCGGTCGAAGTGAAGGTCCCCGACATCGGGGACTTCAAGGAAGTCGCGGTCATCGAAGTGCTGGTCAAGCCCGGTGACACCATCAAGCCGGAGCAGTCGCTGATCACCGTGGAGAGCGACAAGGCCTCGATGGAGATCCCCGCCACCACGGGCGGCGTGGTGAACGAACTGAAGGTGAAGATCGGGGACAAGGTCTCCGAGGGATCGGTGGTGCTGGTGGTGGAGGCAGAAGGTGCTTCGGCGCCGTCAACTGCCGCTGCGCCGGCTGCCGCACCCGCCAAGGCTTTCGCGCCTGCACCGGCCCCAGCTGCTGCGGCGCCTGCGCCAGCCACTGGCGGCAAGGTCGAGGTCAAGGTGCCGGACATCGGCGACTTCAAAGACGTCGCCGTCATCGAAATTCTGGTCAAGCCCGGCGACACGGTGAAGCAGGAGCAGTCGCTCATCACCGTCGAAAGCGACAAGGCTTCGATGGAAATCCCGTCATCCGCCGCGGGCGTGGTGAAGGAACTGAAGGTCAAGATGGGTGACAAGGTCAACATCGGCGACCTGATCGCGGTGCTGGAGGGGCAGGGCGGGGCGGCTGCGCCGGCCAGCGCGGCACCTGCGCCTGCACCTGTAGCAGCAGCAAGTTCCGGCGCCGGAGCGCCCCCACCCCAGCCCTCCCCCAGCGGGGGAGGGAGCGAGAGAACGGTTCCCACCGCGGCGCTTCCGCCGCACGAGCCCACTTCTCCTACCGGCAACCTGCCGCACGCTTCGCCTTCGGTGCGCAAGTTCGCGCGCGAACTGGGCGTGCCTCTGGAAGAGGTCAAGGGCACCGGCCCCAAGGGCCGCATCCTGCAGGAGGACGTGCAGCACTTCACCAAGGCGGTGATGAAGGGCGACGCCACCACCAAGGCGGCTGCCGGCAAGGGCGGCGGCGCGGGAGGTGGCGAAGCGCTGGGCCTGCTGCCGTGGCCGAAAGTGGACTTCGCGAAGTTCGGGCCCGTCGAGCGCAAGGACCTCTCGCGCATCAAGAAGATCAGCGGCGCGAACCTGCACCGCAACTGGGTCATGATCCCGCACGTCACCAACCACGACGACGCGGACATCACCGAGCTCGAAGCGTTCCGCGTGCAGCTCAACAAGGAAAACGAGAAGAGCGGCACCAAGGTGACCATGCTCGCTTTCCTCATCAAGGCCAGCGTCGCGGCACTGAAGAAATTCCCCGACTTCAACAGCTCGCTCGATGGCGAGCAGCTGGTGGTGAAGAACTACTGGCACATCGGCTTCGCGGCGGACACGCCCAACGGCCTGGTGGTGCCGGTGATCAAGGACGCGGACAGGAAGGGCATCCTGCAGATCAGCCAGGAGATGGCTGAGCTCGCGAAGAAGGCGCGCGACGGCAAGCTGTCGCCCGCCGACATGACGGGCGCTACGTTCACGATCTCTTCGTTGGGCGGCATCGGAGGCCGTTACTTCACTCCCATCATCAACGCGCCGGAAGTCGCTATCCTCGGGGTGTGCCGATCGCAGACCGAACCGGTCTGGGACGGCAAGCAGTTCCAGCCCCGGCTGATGCTGCCGTTGTCGCTGTCGTGGGACCACCGCGTCATCGACGGGGCGTCGGCAGCGCGCTTCAACGCGTACCTCGGTTCGGTGCTGGCCGATTTCCGCCGAGTGCTCCTGTAGAAGCCTTGAAGAAGAAGAAGACCCGCAGCCCATGACCACCGTCGTCGTAGTGAAGAAGGCCGGCCAGATCGCGATCGCCGCCGATACCCTGGTGACTTTTGGCGACACGATGCTGTCGAAGCGATACGAGGACAACACCAAGATCTTCAAGGTCGACACCGATGCGGGGCCCACCTACATCGGCATGGCGGGGACGGTGGCGCACTTCCCGGTGCTTCGCAAGGCGATGGGTTCCATGCCCCGCGAGATCCTGAAGCTGCACGGCAAGGACGACGTGTTCGACACGTTCACCAAGCTGCACCCGTACCTGAAGGACAACTTCTTCCTGCAGACCAAGGAAGAGGACAGCGACCCGTACGAGTCCAGCCAGTTCAGCGTGGTGCTCGCCAACTCCAGCGGCATCTACGGCCTGTACAGCTACCGCGAGGTGTTCGAGTTCAAGGAGTTCTGGGGCATCGGCTCGGGCCGCAGCTTCGCGCTGGGCGCCATGCACGCCAGCTACAACCGGCTGAAGACTGCGCGCGAAGTCGCGGAAGCCGGCATCACCGCCGGCTGCGAGTTCGACCGCAACTCCGCGCTGCCGTTCGACGTGTTCACGGTCAAGGCGAAAGACGCCAAATAAAGGGCGCGCGCCGCGCGCCCCACATCTGCGAGGGGCAAGCTATGAGCTTGGTGGAAGTGAAGGTCCCGGACATCGGGGACTTCAAGGACGTGGCCGTCATCGAAGTGCTGGTCAAGCCCGGTGACACGGTGAAAGAAGAGCAGTCGCTTGTGACGGTTGAAAGCGACAAGGCCTCGATGGAGATCCCTTCGACCCACGCCGGCGTGGTCAAGGAGATGAAGATCAAGATCGGCGACAAGGTCTCCGAAGGGTCCGTGCTGCTCACGCTGGAAAGCCAGGGTGCAGCGGCGGCATCGCCCGCACCGGCTCCCGCACCCGCCGCGGCGAAAGCTCCCGCTTCCGCGCAAGCAGCCGCGCCCGCACCCGTCGCGTCCACCTACGCCGGTGGCGCCGACCTCGAGTGCGACATGCTGGTGCTGGGCGCCGGCCCGGGCGGCTATTCGGCCGCGTTTCGCGCCGCCGATCTCGGCATGAAGGTGGTGCTGGTGGAGCGCTACGCCACGCTGGGCGGCGTCTGCCTCAACGTGGGCTGCATCCCTTCGAAGGCGCTGCTGCACGTGGCGGCGGTCATGGACGAGGTCAGCCACTTCGAGTCACTGGGCGTGAGCTTCGGCAAGCCCACCGTGGACCTCGACAAGCTGCGCGCGCACAAGTCCAAGGTGGTGGGCAAGCTCACCGGCGGCCTCGCCGCGATGGCGAAGATGCGCAAGGTGACGGTGGTGCGCGGCTACGGCACCTTCGCCGATCCGCACCACGTCCAGGTCGAGGAAACCTCCGGCGACGGCCAGGAAAAGACCGGCAAGAAGCAGACGATCAAGTTCAGGAACGCCATCATCGCGGCCGGTTCGCAGGCCGTGCGGCTGCCCTTCATGCCGCAGGATCCGCGAGTGGTCGATTCCACCGGCGCGCTGGGCCTGGAGAAAGTGCCCAAGCGCATGCTCATCCTGGGCGGCGGCATCATCGGCCTGGAGATGGGCACGGTGTATTCCACGCTGGGCGCGCGGCTGGACGTGGTGGAGATGCTCGACGGCCTGATGCAGGGCGCCGACCGTGACCTGGTGCGCGTCTGGCAGAAGATGAACGCGCCGCGCTTCGACAACGTCATGCTCAAGACCAAGACCGTCGGCGCCGAGGCAACGAAAGACGGCATCCTGGTGAAGTTCGAAGGCGAGCAGGCGCCCAAGGAGCCGCAGGTCTACGACCTGGTGCTGCAGGCCGTCGGCCGCAGCCCCAACGGCAGGAACATCGGCGCCGAGAAAGCCGGCGTCACCGTCACCGACCGCGGCTTCATCCCGGTGGACATCCAGATGCGCACCAACGTGCCGCACATCCATGCCATCGGCGACGTCGTGGGCCAGCCCATGCTGGCGCACAAGGCGGTGCACGAAGCGCACGTCGCGGCCGAAGCCGCGGCCGGCGAGAAGAGCACCTTCGACGCGCGCGTGATCCCCAGCGTGGCCTACACCGACCCCGAAGTCGCGTGGGTCGGCCTCACCGAGGACCAGGCCAAGGCGCAGGGCATCGCGCTGAAGAAGGGGCACTTCCCCTGGACCGCTTCGGGCCGCGCCATCGCCAACGCGCGCGACGAAGGCTTCACCAAGCTGCTGTTCGATGCGCAGACGCACCGCATCCTGGGCGGCGGCATCGTCGGCACGCACGCCGGCGACATGATTGGCGAGATCGCGCTGGCCATCGAGATGGGCGCGGACGAGGTGGACATCGGCAAGACCATCCACCCGCACCCCACGCTGGGCGAAAGCATCGGCATGGCCGCCGAGATCGCGCACGGCACCTGCACCGACGTTCCGCCGCAGCGGAAGTGAACTGCCCCGGGCCTCGGCCCGCGGCGCGGGTTCAGGGCGACTGGTGGGTGGCGGGCTGCTGGGCAGTTGCCTGCGGCGTCCCCACCAGCACGCGGCGGGCGCCGTCGAAGCGGCGCTGCCAGTAGCTGCCGCTCATGTCTTCCACGCGCACTTCGGCGCCCGGCTTGGGCGAGTGGATGAACTTGCCGCCGCCGACGTAGATGCCGACGTGGCTGAAGGCGCGGCGCATGGTGTTGAAGAACACCAGGTCGCCGGGCTGCAGGTCTTTCTGGTCGATGGGCTGCGTGGCCGCCGCCTGCTGTTCGGCGCGGCGCGGCAGCAGCAGGCCGACGGTCTGCTCGTACATCGCGCGCACGAAGCCGCTGCAGTCGAAGCCGGTCTCGGCCGAGTTGCCGCCGCGGCGGTAGGGCACGCCCAGGAAACCCATGGCGGTGACGACCAGTTCGGACGTCGTGTCGCTGATGCGGCCGCGCATCTCGTCCAGCTTGCCCAGCAGGCCCTTGTCGGCCACGAAGCGGCCCAGGTCGTCGTCCGCCGCCGCAGGTGCGGGTGCAGCCTGAGCCGAAAGGGCGCAGGCCAGCAGCAGGACAGTGACGGGCCACCTCAACATGACGGGCGCAGGGTAAGCAGGCGGAAACGAGAAGTCAAGCGAAGTTTGAAATGTAAGCTGTTGATGCGGCAGCATTTTTGACGTAGTCCTGACGGGTCATAGTGCGACCGGACCCCTGCGTTCGAGCCAAGGAGTTTCGCCGATGAGCTGGTTTGGTCAATCCCGTACCGCCCTGACGGCAGCGTTTCTGGCGACCTGCATGCAGCTGGTGGCCGGCGGAGCTGCGGCCGAGCCTCGCGCACAGACGGTGGCGTCGGGCTTCCCGCATCCCTGGGCCGTGGCCTTCATCGAGGGCGGCCGCTTCCTCGTCACCGAGCGCGGCGGCCGCATGCGGGTGGTGGAGGCGGATGGCCGCGTTGGGCCGGCGATCGCCGGCGTTCCGCCAGTGGTGGCACGCGGGCAGGGCGGGCTGCTGGACGTGGTGACCGACAGCGGCTATGCATCGAACCGCACCGTGTTCTTCTGTTTTTCGGAGCCGGGCGAGGGCGGCAACTCGACGGCGATGGCGCGGGCACGGCTGTCGGCCGATCGCACGCGGCTGGAGCAGGTGAAAGTCATCTTCAGCCAGCGGCCCAAGGTGGAGAGCACCGCGCACTTCGGGTGCCGCATCGTGGAGACGCCCGAAGGGCTGCTGTTCCTCACGCTGGGCGAGCGCTTTTCGCGCAAGGAAGATGCGCAACGGCTGGACAACGACCTGGGCAAGATCGTCCGTCTGACCAAGGACGGCGCGCCCGCGCCGGGCAACCCCTTCGTGGGCCGCGCGGGTGCGGCGCCGGAAATCTGGAGCTATGGCCACCGCAACGTGCAGGGCGCGACCTGGGGTCCTGACGGGCGGCTGTGGACGCACGAGCACGGCCCGCAGGGCGGCGACGAGATCAACCTGCCGCAGCCCGGCCGCAACTACGGATGGCCTGTGATCACGTACGGAGAAAACTATGGCGGCGGCCCCATCGGCGAGGGCATCACCGCAAAGGCCGGCATGGAGCAGCCGCTGCACTACTGGGTGCCTTCGATCGCGCCCTCGGGCATGGCTTTCCTCACCAGCGACCGCTACGGTCCGGCGTGGAAGGGCAATCTGTTCATCGGCTCGCTGAAGTTCGGCTACCTCGACCGCATCGAGCTGGCCGGCGGCAAGGTCGCCCGCGAAGAGAAGCTGCTGGAAGGGGTGGGCCGGGTGCGCGACGTGCGGCAGGGCCCCGACGGCCTGCTGTACGTGCTGACCGATGAGGAAAACGGCAAGCTGCTGCGCTTGCAGCCTTAAGGCTTGACCAAACCCTTGCGCACCGCGTAGCGCGTGAGGCTCGCGATGTCGTTGAGCTTGAGCCTTTCCATGATCCGCGCGCGGTGCACGTCCACGGTCTTGGGCGACAGGCCCAGGTCGAAGGCGATCTCCTTCGACGCCTTGCCTTGCGCGATGAGCTTGAGGATTTCCAGCTGGCGGTCGGTCAGCTCGTCGCTGGCGCTGGGCTCCGAGGGCTGCAGCAGCCGCTGCGCAATGACCGGGCTGAAGTAGGTGCCGGTGGCCATCACGCTGCGGATGGACTGCTCCAGCTCGAACGGGGGCGCGTCCTTCATCAGGTAGCCGCAGGCGCCGCTGGCCACCGCGCGCTTGACGAAGTCCACCGTGTCGTACATCGACAGCACCAGCATGCGCACTTGCGGCTGCCGCATGCGGATCTCGGCGATGGCCGCGATGCCGTCCATGTGCGGCATGGAGATGTCGGTCATCACGATGTCGGGCTTGAGCGAATCGACCAGCCGTATCAGCTCCTGGCCGTCGCGCGCCTCGGCGATCACCTCCACGCCGTCGATCATGCCCAGCAGCGCCTTGATGCCCGAGCGCACGAGGTCATGGTCGTCGGCGAGCACCACCCGCACGGGTCCGGATCCATTCGTCTTCATGTTCTTCTTCTCGTCGTCAGAGAACGGCGCGCACGGCACAGCCCGCGCCGGGCCGCGAACGCAACTGCAGGCGGCCCCCCGCCAGCTCGGTGCGCTCGATCATTCCATACAGTCCCAGGTTGCGTTCGCTCGGCTGCGCCATCAGCACTTCCTGCTTGTCGAAGCCGACGCCGTTGTCCACCACCAGCAGGCCGATGCGGCCACCCGGCAGGAAGCGCAACCGCACGCGGATGAGCGTGGCGCGCGCATGCCGGATGGTGTTGTTCAGTGCTTCCTGCACCAGCCGCACCGCGACGCTGGCGTTTTCGCCCAGCTGCTGCGGTTCCTCGCCGCGCGCTTCCACCTCGAACGCGATGTCGGCCGGCTCGGCCACGCGCTGCACCGCCGAGCGGACCGCCGCCACCAGGCCCAGCAGGTCCAGCTGCGCGGGCCGCAGTGAAAAGGAGAGCGTCTTCAGTTGCTCGACCGCGGCTTGCGCCATTTCCACCGCCGTTCCCGCGTGCTTGCGCGCGACTTCCGGCTCGGTGACGCGCTGGGCGGCATGCAGGTGGATCACCACGCCCGTTAGCGTCTGGCCCAGCTGGTCGTGCAGTTCGCGCGAGATGAGGGTGCGTTCGCGTTCCTGCGCGACCACCAGCCGCGCGGACAGCTTCTTCAGCCGCCGGTACGCCGCCTCCAGCTCACGGGCCAGCCTTTCCTGCTCGGCCGCGCGGCGGCGCTCGGCCATCACGCGGTCGATGATCTGAGGCAGCGTGCCGAGCTTGTCCTTGGTGACGTAGTCCATGGCGCCGCAGCGCAGCACGTGCACCGCGGCTTCCTCGCCGATGGCGCGCGTGACCACCACCAGCGGTGTGGGCACGCGCTGGGCCATCAGGATTTGCAGGGCCGCGTACGGCGAGAACCGCGGCATGTTGAAGTCACAGAGGATCGCGTCGTGGTCTTCCTGCTGCAGGGCCTGCGCGAAGGCGGCGGCGTCGTCCACCCGCTGCATCCGGTACTCGCGTCCGGGGTCCGCGCGTTCCAGGGCGATGCCCATCAGCTCGAAGTCGTCCGGGTTGTCTTCCACGCAGAGCAATCTGACGGTGGAAGGGGCGACGAGGATGGAGCTCATGGATTGGCGGGGGCAGGGGCAAAAGTTTACCTAGGAGTGAGGGATTGCCGGTGCCCCGATGAAGCCCGTCAGTAAGCAAATTTCCTAAGGTCGGGCCCGGCAACGGCTAGCTCCCCGCCCGTGTCCGCATGGTGTCATCGGTGGACGGGATCGATCGGGAGAACACCATGGACAACGCATCGCAATTCGGCGCTTCGCACGGCACGGCCGCTGCGCCCGTCCTGCCTGCGGCATGGGTGACCGACTCCGTCCGCCGGCTGGAGCCCTTGCTGATGGCCGCGTTGGCTGCGGCCATCGCCTCGACGGCCGTGTTTGCGGGCGAAGGCCCCAGCGGCCTGGCGGCTGCCGCGCTGGCCCCGATGCTCGCGGCGGCCTGGGCCAAGGTCTGGCCGGCCCGGCACCAGGCCGGCGTCGCCGCCCGCAGCACGCTGATGGTGACGGCCATCCTGCTCGCCGCGCTGTGCGCGAGCGCCGGCGGCACGCTGCTGCCGACGATCTGGCTGGGCTTTGCCGGCCTGGCCTATGGCGTGCTGCTGCGCGGCGCGTGGACCACCGGCCTGACTGTTTTCGCGGTGGCCGGCTGGGCCGGCGTGGAATTGCTGGCCGGCCGGCCGTTGCTGGAAGGACTGCAGGGCCTGGCGCTGTTGGTCCTGGCGCCCCAGATCGCCGCCGTGGCCGGCGGTGCCTGGCTGCGCCGGCTGGACGCGCGCCGCGAGGCCACCCGCTTCGATGGTGTCACCGGGCTGTTCAGCCGGGACGGCCTTTGCGCCGCCGTGGACCTGCTGGGCTCCGCCGGGCGGCCGGCAGCGGTGGCCGTGTTCGATTGCAACGACCTGCTGGAGATCCAGCGCATCTACGGCACGCGCATCGGCCGCGGCATGGTGAGCCGCGTGGTCCGGCAACTCGGCCTGCTGGCCGGGGAGCGCGGCTTCGCCGCCCGTACCGGCCCGGCCGAGTTCACGGTCGTGCTGCCCGGCGCCGGCCGCGAGCGCGTGCTGGCGGCGGTGCAGCAGGCTTTCGGCACGCCCACGCGCGTGGAGTACGACTTCCGCGACAGCGAGATCATGGTGGTGCCCAACGTGCTGATCGGCATCGCCGGCGAAGGCGAGGACGTGGGCGCGCTGCAGGCCGCGCTGAGCCGCCGCCTGCAGTGGGACCGCGCGTACGAGGAGCGCCGGCTCGACTACCTTCGCCGCGAGCGCGAGCGGCACTCGCGGCCGGCCGAGCTCGCCCCGCATCGCAGCCGCCCGGCGGACGATGAGGACCTGCCGGTGCTGACCGCCGCAGTCTGAGCGACCGGATAATGGCGTCCCCCACCTGAGGACGCCGATGCTTCTGGACGCCGACGATTGCCTGCTCGTGCTGGTCGATTACCAGCAACGCCTGATGCCCGCCATCCATGAGGGGCCGGCCGTCGTCGCCAGCGCGCTGAAGCTGGCCCAGGCCGCGCGCCTGGCCGGCGTGCCGGCTTTCGGCACCGAGCAGAACCCGCAGGGCCTGGGTCCGCTCGATCCCGCGCTGCCGCCGCTGCTGGCATCCGTGCTTCCCAAGATGAGCTTCGGCGCGGCCGAGGTGCTGCTGCCCGTGCTGCGGCCGCCCGCGCGCAAGCCTTCGGGCAACGCGCGCAGCCTGCCCAAGCACCTGCAGAAGCCGGTGGCCGAAGAACCGGGCCGCAACAGCGTCGTGCTGGCCGGCTGCGAGGCGCATGTGTGCCTGCTGCAGACCGCGCTGGAACTGCTCGACCAGGAGTTCGACGTCTGGGTCGTGACCGACGCCTGCAGCTCGCGCACCGAACGCAACCGTGACGCCGCCTTCGACCGCCTGGCTGGCGCGGGCTGCGAACTCGTCACCACCGAGATGGTGGTGTTCGAGTGGCTGCGCTCCGCGGAACACCCGCGCTTTCGCGAGGCCCTGGCACTGGTCAAGTAGGCTCGCGCCGCGTCAGCCTGGGGCAAGCCGCCGGTCCACAATAGCCCGGCCGGCAAGGCAACCACAGGAGACGCGATGGCAGGTTCCGCCACCAGTTACGCCGAGTTCTACCGCCGCTCGATCGAGCAGCCGCAGGAGTTCTGGGCCGAGCAGGCCCGCCTGATCGACTGGCAGACGCCGCCGCGGCAGGTGTGCGACGACAGCCGTCCGCCGTTCACGCGCTGGTTCGTGGGCGGCACCACCAACCTTTGCCACAACGCGGTCGACCGGCACCTGAAGGACCGCGCTTCGCAGACGGCGTTGATCTGCGTCTCCACGGAGACCGACACCGAAAAGACCTACACGTTTGCCGAGCTGCATGCCGAGGTGCAGCGCACCGCCGCGATGCTGCAGGCGCTGGGCGTGCGGCGTGGCGACCGCGTGCTGATCTACATGCCGATGATCCCGGAGGCCGCCTTCGCCATGCTGGCCTGCGCGCGCATCGGCGCCATCCACTCGGTGGTGTTCGGCGGCTTCGCCTCGGTGTCGTTGGCCTCGCGCATCGAGGACGCGCAGCCGAAGGTGATCGTCAGCGCCGACGGCGGCTCGCGCGCGGGCAAGGTGATCCCGTACAAGCCGCTGCTGGACGAGGCCGTCCGCCTGTCGTCGCACAAGCCGCAAGCCGTGCTGCTGGCCGACCGCGGCCTGGCGCCGATGGACCGCGTGCCGGGCCGCGACCACGACTGGGCGCCGATGCGCGAGAAGCACCTGCATGCTCAAGTGCCGTGCGCCTGGCTCGATTCCACCGAGATCAGCTACACCATCTACACCAGCGGCACCACGGGCCGGCCCAAGGGCGTGCAGCGCGACACCGGCGGCTACGCCGTCGCACTGGCCGCGAGCATGAAGCACATCTTCGAAGGCAGCGCGGGCGAAACCTACTTCTCCACCAGCGACATCGGCTGGGTGGTGGGCCACAGCTACATCGTGTACGGCCCGCTGATCGCGGGCATGGCGACCATCATGTACGAAGGCTTGCCGATCCGGCCCGATGCGGGCATCTGGTGGAGCCTGGTCGAGAAGTACAAGGTCACCGTGATGTTCAGCGCGCCCACCGCGGTGCGCGTGCTGAAGAAACAGGACCCCGCTTTCCTGAAGAAATACGACCTGTCCAGCCTGCGCGGCCTGTTCCTGGCCGGCGAGCCGCTGGACGAGCCCACCGCGCGCTGGATCGCCGACGGCCTGGGCGTGCCCATCGTGGACAACTACTGGCAGACCGAAAGCGGCTGGCCCATGATCACGCTGGCCAACGGCGTCGAGCCGCAGCGCGCCAAGTTCGGCAGCCCCGGCGTGCCCATGTACGGCTACAAGATCAAGATCCTCCACGAGTCCACCGGCGAGGAACTCACGAAGCCGAACGAGAAGGGCGTGGTGGTGATCGAAGGCCCGACGCCCCCGGGCTTCATGCAGACGGTGTGGCGCGACGACGAGCGCTTCGTCAACACGTACTGGAAAAGCATCCCCGGCAAGCAGGTGTACAGCACCTTCGACTGGGGCATCCGCGACGAGGACGGCTACTACTACATCCTGGGCCGCACCGACGACGTGATCAACGTCGCGGGCCACCGCCTGGGCACGCGCGAGATCGAGGAGAGCATCTCCAGCCATCCGGGCGTGGCCGAGGTGGCGGTCGTCGGCGTTGCCGACCCGATGAAAGGGCAGGTGGCGATGGCTTTCGCCGTGCCCAAGGATTCCGCAGTCGTCGGCGACGCGAATGCGGCGATGAAGCTGGAGGGCGACGTGATGAAGCTCGTCGACCAGCAGCTCGGCGCGGTCGCGCGCCCCGCGCGTGTCCGTTTCGTGACGCTGCTGCCCAAGACGCGCAGCGGCAAGCTCCTGCGCCGCGCGATCCAGGCCGTCTGCGAGGGCCGCGACGCCGGCGACCTGACCACCATCGAAGACCCAGCTGCCCTGGAGCAGATCAAGGCGCTGGTCAAGCAATGACCTGCCCCCTCTCCCCTTCGGGGGAGAGGGCTGGGGTGAGGGGGTTCGTGAGCGTTCATCCGCCCCGCGGATGCGCCGTGGGGCGCGGACCGGAGGACGCGGAAGCGGGCCGTGCCACGAAGTGGCACAATCGCTCCCGCAACTCCGGTCCTTCCAGCCCCACAGTTCGCATCCGCCAACCGGTTCAGCCGTGTCGCGGAAGGTTCCACAACCAGCTGAAGCTTCCTGAAGGGAAGCAGAAAGTAGCGAGACAGATGAGCGACCAAAGCTCGGTCTATACGGCCTATCGCGGCAACTCGTACCTCTTCGGCGGCAACGCGCCGTACGTGGAGGAGATGTACGAGAACTACCTGGCCAATCCCACCAGCGTCCCCGAGACCTGGCGCGAATACTTCGACGCGCTGCAGCACGTGCCCGCCTCCGACGGCAGCAACGCCAAGGACGTGCCGCACATGCCCGTGATCAACGCCTTCGCCGAACGTGCGAAGCAGGGCGGCACCAAGACCGTGGTCGCCGCAGGCGGTGACCTGGAAACGGCGCGCAAGCGCACCGCCATCCAGCAGCTGATCGCGGCCTACCGCAACGTCGGCTGCCGCTGGGCCGACCTGGACCCGCTCAAGCGCACCGAGCGCGAGAACATTCCCGAGCTGGAAGCCTCGTTCTACGGCTTCTCCGCCGCCGACCAGGAAGCGGTGTTCAACACCAGCAACACGTTCTTCGGCAAGGACAGCATGTCGCTGCGCGAGCTGATCAACGCGCTGCGCGAGACCTACTGCGGCACCATCGGCGCCGAGTACATGTACATCAGCGACCAGGGCCGCAAGCGCTGGTGGCAGCAGAAGCTGGAAGCCATCCGCGCCAAGGCGACCTTCCCGGCCGAGAAGAAGAAGCACATCCTCGACCGCCTGACTGCGGCCGAAGGCCTGGAGCGCTTCCTGCACACCAAGTACGTCGGCCAGAAGCGCTTCTCGCTGGAAGGCGGAGAGAGCTTCATCGCGTCGATGGACGAGCTGATCCAGCAGGCCGGCGCCAAGGGCGTGCAGGAAATCGTGATCGGCATGGCCCACCGCGGCCGCCTGAACGTGCTGGTGAACACGCTGGGCAAGATGCCCGCCGACCTGTTCGCCGAGTTCGACCACACCGCCAAGGAAGATCTGCCCGCGGGCGACGTGAAGTACCACCAGGGCTTCTCGTCCGACGTCACCACCCCCGGCGGCCCGGTGCACCTGTCGCTGGCCTTCAACCCCTCGCACCTGGAGATCGTGAACCCGGTGGTCGAAGGCTCCGTGCGCGCGCGCATGGACCGCCGCGCCGACCCCAAGGGCAAGCAGGTGCTGCCGGTGCTGGTGCACGGCGACGCCGCCATCGCCGGCCAGGGCGTGGTGCAGGAAACGCTGGCGCTGGCCGAGACCCGTGGCTACTTCACGGGCGGCACGGTGCACATCGTGATCAACAACCAGATCGGCTTCACCACCAGCGACCCGCGCGACACGCGCTCGACGCTGTACTGCACCGACATCGTGAAGATGATCGAGGCGCCGGTGCTGCACGTGAACGGCGACGATCCCGAGGCGGTGGTGCTGGCCACCCAGCTGGCGCTGGAATACCGCATGGAGTTCGCCAAGGACGTGGTGGTCGACATCGTGTGCTTCCGCAAGCTGGGCCACAACGAGCAGGACACGCCTTCGCTCACCCAGCCGCTGATGTACAAGAAGATCGCGGCCCACCCCGGCACGCGCAAGCTGTACGCCGACAAGCTGGCCGCGCAGGGCCTGGGCGACACGCTGGGCGACGACATGGTCAAGGCCTACCGCGCCGCCATGGACGCCGGCAAGCACACGGTCGACCCGGTGCTGACCAACTTCAAGAGCAAGTACGCGGTCGACTGGAGCCCGTTCCTGGGCAAGAAGTGGACCGACGCCGCCGACACCGCCATCCCGACGGCCGAATGGCGCCGCCTGGCCGAGCGCATCACCACGGTGCCGGACAACTTCACCGTGCACCCGCTGGTGAAGAAGGTGCTGGAAGACCGCGCCGCCATGGGCCGGGGCGACGTCAACGTCGACTGGGGCATGGGCGAGCACATGGCTTTCGCCTCGCTGGTGGCCAGCGGCTACCCGGTGCGCCTGTCCGGTGAAGACGTCGGCCGCGGCACGTTCACGCACCGCCACGCCGTGCTGCACGACCAGAACCGCGAGAAGTGGGACATCGGCACCTACATCCCGCTGCAGAACGTGGCCGAGAACCAGGCCCCGTTCACCTGCATCGACTCCATCCTGTCGGAAGAGGCGGTGCTGGGTTTCGAGTACGGCTACGCGTCCAACGACCCGCACACGCTGGTGATCTGGGAAGCGCAGTTCGGCGACTTCGCCAACGGCGCGCAGGTGGTCATCGACCAGTTCATCGCCTCGGGCGAAGTGAAGTGGGGCCGGGTCAACGGCCTGACGCTGATGCTGCCGCACGGCTACGAAGGGCAGGGCCCGGAGCACAGCTCCGCTCGCCTGGAGCGCTTCATGCAGCTGTCGGCCGACACCAACATCCAGGTGTGCCAGCCGACGACGGCCAGCCAGATCTTCCACATCCTGCGCCGCCAGATGATCCGCCCGCTGCGCAAGCCGCTGGTGATCATGACGCCCAAATCGCTGCTGCGGAACAAGGACGCCACCTCGCCGCTGGCCGAGTTCACCAAGGGCGGCTTCCAGACCGTCATCCCGGAGAACAAGGACCTGAAGGCCGACAAGGTCAAGCGCGTGGTCGTGTGCTCGGGCAAGGTGTACTACGACCTAGCCAAGAAGCGCGAGGAGAAGGGCATCGACGACACCGCCATCCTGCGTGTGGAGCAGCTGTACCCCTTCCCGCACAAAGTGTTCGCGGCCGAGCTGAAGAAGTACCCCAACGCCACCGACATCGTGTGGTGCCAGGACGAGCCGCAGAACCAGGGCGCCTGGTTCTTCGTGCAGCACTACATCCACGAGAACATGCTCGAAGGCCAGAAGCTGGGCTACTCCGGCCGCGCGGCTTCGGCGTCTCCCGCGGTGGGCTACTCGCACCTGCACCAGGAGCAGCAGAAGGCCCTGGTGGATGGCGCGTTCGCCAAGCTCAAGGGCTTCGTCCTGACGAAATGACAAATGACGAATGACTCGCCGCTGCGCGGCGGGATGACGGTCATCCGTCATTGAGCGCGCAGCGCGAGGTCATTTGTCATCGAACAAGACAAAACACTGGAAAGAACTCAAATGGCGATCGTTGACGTCAAGGTGCCGCAGCTGTCCGAATCGGTGGCCGAAGCCACCCTGCTGCAGTGGAAGAAGAAGCCCGGCGAGGCCGTGGCGCAGGACGAGATCCTGATCGAGATCGAGACCGACAAGGTCGTGCTCGAAGTGCCCGCGCCCAGCGCCGGCGTGCTGGCCGAGATCGTGGTGGCCGACGGCGGCACCGTGGTGGCCGACCAGCTCATCGCGAAGATCGACAGCGAAGGCAAGGCCAGTGCTGCGGCTCCGGCACCTGCCGCGGCTGCTCCGGCGCCCGCCGCACAAGCATCTGCCGCCGCGGCGTCTGCCGGCAGCAAGGGCGACGTATTGATGCCCTCGGCCGCCAAGCTGATGGCCGACAACAACCTGGCCACGGGTTCCGTGGCCGGCACCGGCCGCGACGGCCGCGTGACCAAGGGCGACGTGCTGCAGGCCGTGGCCGGTGGCGCCGCCAAGGCCGCTGTGGCCCCGCCCGCGCCGGTGCGCGCCGCCGTGGCGCCCGCGCTGCAGCAGGTGGCCGCACCGGTGTCGCCCGACCTGGGCGACCGCCCCGAGCAGCGCGTGCCCATGACCCGCCTGCGCGCCCGCGTGGCCGAGCGCCTGCTGCAGTCGCAGTCGACCAACGCCATCCTCACCACCTTCAACGAGGTCAACATGGCCCCGGTGATGGAGATGCGCAAGCGCTTCCAGGAGAAGTTCGAGAAGGAGCACGGCGTGAAGCTGGGCTTCATGTCGTTCTTCGTGAAGGCCGCGGTGCATGCGCTGAAGAAGTACCCGGTGCTCAACGCCAGCGTGGACGGCAACGACATCGTCTACCACGGCTACTTCGACATCGGCATCGCGGTGGGTTCGCCGCGCGGCCTGGTGGTGCCGATCCTGCGCAACGCCGACCAGATGTCGTTCGCCGACATCGAGAAGAAGATCGCCGAGTACGGCGCCAAGGCGCGCGACGGCAAGCTGGGCCTCGAGGAGATGACCGGCGGCACCTTCTCCATCTCCAACGGCGGCGTGTTCGGCTCGATGCTGTCCACCCCCATCATCAACCCGCCGCAGTCGGCCATCCTGGGCGTGCACGCCACCAAGGACCGCGCCGTGGTGGAGAACGGGCAGGTGGTGGTGCGCCCGATGAACTACCTGGCCATGAGCTACGACCACCGCATCATCGACGGCCGCGAAGCCGTGCTGGGCCTGGTGGCGATGAAGGAAGCGCTGGAAGACCCGGCGCGCCTGCTGTTCGACCTGTAAGGGGACGCGATGGCCAAGCAATTCGACGTGGTCGTCATCGGTGGCGGCCCCGGCGGCTACATCGCCGCCATCCGCGCGGCGCAGCTGGGGTTCAACACCGCCTGCATCGACGAGTGGAAGACCAGGGACGGCAAGCCCGCGCCGGGCGGCACCTGCACCAACGTGGGCTGCATCCCTTCCAAGGCGCTGCTGCAGTCTTCGGAGCATTTCGAGCACGCCGGCAAGCACTTCGCCGACCACGGCATCGAGGTCGGCGGCCTGAAGCTGGACGCCGCGAAGATGCTGGCGCGCAAGGACACCGTCGTGAAGCAGAACAACGACGGCATCCTGTACCTGTTCAAGAAGAACAAGGTCAGCTTCTTCCACGGCCGCGGCTCGTTCGTGCGCGCCGCTGAAGGCGGCTACGAGATCCAGGTCACTGGCGCCAACGAAGAAGTGATCACCGGCAAGCACGTGATCGTGGCCACGGGCTCCAACGCGCGCGCGCTGCCCGGGGCGCCGTTCGACGAGGAGAACATCCTGTCGAACGATGGCGCGCTGCGCATCCCGCAGGTGCCGAAGAAGCTGGGCCTCATCGGCTCCGGTGTCATCGGCCTGGAGATGGGCTCGGTGTGGCGCCGCCTGGGCGCCGACGTCACCATCCTCGAAGGCCTGCCCACTTTCCTGGGCGCGGTGGACGAGCAGATCGCCAAGGAAGCCAAGAAGGCTTTCGACAAGCAGGGCCTGAAGGTCGAGCTGGGCGTGAAGGTCGGCGAGGTGAAGTCCGGCAAGGGCGGCGTGTCCGTGGCGTACACCAACGCCAAGGGCGAAGCGCAGAAGCTGGAAGTCGACAAGCTGATCGTCTCCATCGGCCGCGTGCCCAACACCATTGGTCTGAAGCCGGACGCGGTGGGCCTGAAGCTCGATGAGCGCGGCGCGGTCATCGTCGACGACGAGTGCAAGACCAACCTGCCCAACGTCTGGGCCATCGGCGACGTGGTGCGCGGCCCCATGCTGGCGCACAAGGCGGAAGAAGAGGGCGTGGCGGTGGCCGAGCGCATCGCGGGCCAGCACGGCCACGTGAACTTCAACACCATCCCCTGGGTGATCTACACCAGCCCCGAGATCGCGTGGGTCGGCCAGACCGAGCAGCAGCTCAAGGCCGCCGGCGTGAAGTACAAGGCCGGCACCTTCCCGTTCATGGCCAACGGCCGCGCGCGCGCGCTGGGCGACACCACCGGCATGGTGAAGATGCTGGCGCATGCGGACACGGACGAGATTCTGGGCGTGCACATCGTCGGCCCCATGGCCAGCGAGCTGATCTCCGAAGCCGTGGTGGCCATGGAGTTCAAGGCCAGCTCGGAGGACATCGCGCGCATCTGCCATGCGCACCCGTCGCTGTCGGAGGCGACCAAGGAAGCCGCGCTCGCGGTCGACAAACGCACGTTGAACCTCTGAGTCTCATGGCCCCCACGCTCCCCCACTGCGTGTGGCTCGCTGCCCCCCGAGGGGGCCCAGCCGCCTTCGGGCGGCCGAGCGGCGGCTGATGCCCACGGTCCGCGAGGCCTACGACAGCGAACTGCTCGCGCGGGGTTACCAGAGTGACCCCGCGCAGTTGCGCGCCGTCGAGGCCCTGGACCGCTGCGCCCGCGAATGGGCGCAGTTCAAGGAGCAGCGCTCCAACGCCTTCAAGAAGCTGATCAACCGGCCGGCCATCCCGCGCGGGGTGTACATGTATGGCGGCGTGGGCCGCGGCAAGAGCTTCCTGATGGACTGCTTCTTCCAGGCCGTGCCGCTGGTGCGCAAGACGCGGCTGCACTTCCACGAGTTCATGCGCGAGGTGCACCGCGAGCTGGCGGAGCTGCAGGGCACGGTGAACCCGCTGGACGCGCTGGGCGAGCGCATCGCGCGGCGCTTCCGGCTGATCTGCTTCGACGAGTTCCACGTCGCCGACATCACCGATGCGATGATCCTGCACCGCCTGCTGCAGGCGCTGTTCGACAACGGCGTGGGCTTCGTCACCACGTCCAACTTCCGGCCGGACGATCTGTACCCGAACGGCCTGCACCGCGACCGCATCCTGCCCGCCATCGAGCTGCTGAACGAGAAGCTGGAAGTGGTGAACGTGGACAACGGCACTGATTACCGGCGCCGCACGATGGAGCACCTGAAGCTGTACCACACGCCGCTGGGGCCGGAAGCGGATGCGGAAATGACGAAGGCCTTCGACCGGCTGGCCGAGACGCACGACGAGGAGCCGGTGCTGCACATCGAGCAGCGCGAGATCCGCGCGCGGCGCAAGGCGGGTGGGGTGGTGTGGTTCGACTTCCGCACGCTCTGCGGCGGTCCTCGGTCGCAGAATGACTACCTGGAGATCGCCACGCAGTTCCACACCGTGCTGCTGTCCGACGTGCCGTACATGCCGGTGAACCTGGCTTCCGAAGCGCGGCGGTTCACCTGGCTGGTGGACGTGCTGTACGACCGGCGCGTGAAATTGATCATGTCGGCTGCGGTGCCGCCGGAGGCGTTGTATACCGAAGGCCCCCTGGCTCACGAATTTCCGCGTACCGTGTCCCGCCTGAACGAGATGCAATCCGCCGAATTCCTGGCCCAGGAACGCCGCACCGTCGACACCCGCCTCACATGAAGCCCATCGCCGCCGTCTTCCTTTTGCTCGCTGCCGCCGCCCCGGCCTGGGCCCAGTCCCAGCAGGAGGTGGCCGCCGAGCGGGCCCGCATCGCGGCGGAGCGCAGCCACATCGAGGCGGCTTTCACCCAGGCGCAGAAGGCCTGCTACCAGAAGTTCGCGGTCAGCGACTGCATCGACGAGGCCCGTGACACGCGGCGCGAGCAACTGGCCGACCTGCGCCGGCAGGAAATCCAGCTGAACGACGCGGAGCGCCGGCGCCGCTCGGCCGAGCGCATCAAGGACCTGGACGAGCGCCAGTCGCAGGAAAAGCAGGACCAGAAGGCGCAGTCGCGCGGGAAGGCGCTGGCCGACCAGCAGACGCGCGAATCGCGGGCGGCCACCAAGGCCGACAAGGCGGCGCAGGCCGCTTCGGCGGCCCAGGCGCGCGCGCAGAAGGCCGCGGGCAAGGAAACCAAGGATCCCACGCTGCCCGACGCGCAAGCCAACGCCAGCCGCTACGACGAGCGCATGAAGGAAGCCCAGGAGCACCGGGCCAAGGTGGAGAAGAAGCAGGCCGAATCGCAGAAGCCGGCCAAGGCGCCCTTGCCGGTGCCGCAGTTGCCGCTGCAGTAACGCGCGGCCCGGCGGCTCTCAGCCTTCCAGCGGCTCCAGCTTCACGATCACCAGCGAGAGGTTGTCGCCGCCCCCACGGCCGCGCGAGCGCGCCTTCTCGATCAGGAACTCGCTGGCTTCGCGCGGCGACAGCGAAGAGAGCACCGAGCCCAGCTCATGGTGGCTGAAGTAGTGCCACACGCCGTCGCTGCAGGCCATCAGCACGTCGCCCGGCCGCAGCTGGGGCACGTAGTGCAGGGTGGCCGGCGGATCTTCTTCGGCGCCCAGGCAGCCCATCAGGATGTTGGACTGCGGATGGACGTTCGCCTCTTCCTCGGTGAGCTGGCCGGCGTCCACCAGCGTCTGCACGTAGGAATGGTCCAGCGTGCGCTTGACCAGCTTGTTGCCGTGGAACTGGTAGATGCGCGAATCGCCCGCGTGCACCCAGTGGCAATCGCCGGCCGGGTTGATCAGGTAGGCGGCGATGGTGCTGTGCGGTTCCTGCTCGGCCGCGATGGCGGTGAGCTTGATGACCAGGTGCGCTTCCTGGGCGATCTGCTTGAGCAGCACGCCGGCGTCGTCGTGGTCGGGCGAGTAGCGCTCGAACAGCTGCTTGGCGGTCATCATGACCTGGTCGGACGCCTTGCGGCCGCCGCTGCGGCCGCCCATGCCGTCGGCGACGACGGCCAGCACGCAGCCGCTCACGCGCGGATGGGCGATCAGCGCGACCTGGTCCTGCTGGTATTCGCGGTCGCCCTTGTGGATGCCGGTCGCGGCGGTGAGTCGGTAGCCTTTGCCCATGCTGCTTTCGGGGGAGCGGGTGGGGTCCGCGCTCGATAATTGGCCTTGGAGGACGTATTATCGTTTGAACCCGAAGAGCTCCGTCCGCCGCACTGTCAACTTTCCCGTGGAAACCAACCTGCACTCGCCCGAGCGAAGGCTGATCGAGCTGCGGATCGAGCACGCCGACCTCGACGCGCTGATCGACACCGCTACCGCGGAGAAGCCGATGGATGAGCTCACCGTCCGCCGCCTGAAGAAGCGCCGGCTGGCCCTGCGCGACCAGATCGCCCAGCTGGAACTCGCGCTCGACCCGAAGGAACCGGCCTGAACAGCGCCGAAGAACAGCGCTGAGAGAAGTTTTCCGAATGACCCTGACCGAAGCCGTCCGCGGCGCCTTCGCGGCCGACGGCGCGTTGCCGCGCGCGGCCGAAGCCTTCCGCCCCCGCGACGGCCAGACCGAGATGGCGCTGGCCGTCGCCGATGCCATCGAAACCGGCGGCGCGCTCGTGGTGGAAGCCGGCACGGGCGTCGGCAAGACCTTCTCCTACCTCGTGCCCGCGCTGTTGTCCGGCGAGCGCGTGCTGGTCTCCACCGCCACCAAGACCCTGCAGGACCAGCTGTTCGGCCGCGACCTGCCGCGCCTGGTGGAAGCGCTGGGCGTGCCGGTGCGCACCGCGCTGCTCAAGGGCCGCGCCAGCTACCTGTGCCTGCACCGGATGGAGCAGGCCCGCCGCGATCCCGGCGTGGACCGCGCGGCCACCGTGACGCTCGCGCGCATCGAGCAGTGGTCGCAGGCCACCCGTACGGGCGACCTGGCGGAGATGCCGGGGCTGGACGAGCGCTCGCCCGTGCTGCCGCTGGTGACGTCCACGCGGGAGAACTGCCTGGGGTCGCAGTGCCCGCGCTTTCGCGAGTGCCACGTCAATCATGCGCGACGCGAGGCGCTGGCCGCCGACGTGGTGGTGGTGAACCACCACCTGTTCTTCGCCGACCTGGCGGTGCGCGAGTCGGGCATGGCCGAACTGCTGCCGACGGTGAAGGTGGCCGTGTTCGACGAAGCGCACCAGCTCAATGAGACGGGCGTGCAGTTCCTGGGCCGCCAGCTGGGCACGGGCCAGCTGATCGACTTCGCGCGCGATCTTCTGGCCGCGGGCCTGCAGCTGGCGCGCGGGCTGGCCGACTGGTCCGGGCTTGCCGGCTCGCTCGACCGGGCGGGGCGCGAGCTGCGGCTGGTGGTGGGGCGGTCTACCGCGGGCTCGCGCTTGCGCTGGACAGCACAGGCGCCGGAAGGCGTGCCGCCGCAACCGTGGGAAGAGGCCCTGGACGACCTGCGCGCAGCCTGCGAGGACGCGATGGACGCGCTGTCCACGGTCAGCGAAATCGCGCCGGACTTCGTGCGCCTGCACGAGCGCGCCGCGGGCATCGCGGAGCGCGCCGCACGGTTCGCGGGCCCGGCCGAGCCGGGCGCGGTGCGCTGGGTGGACGTGGGCACGCAGTTGCGGCTGGTCGAGTCGCCACTGGACATCGCGCACGCCGTGCGCACGCGGCTGCTCGGCATGAAGGATGACGAGGACGACGGCGCGCAAGACGAGCAGCTCACCGGTGGCCGCGCCTGGATCTTCACCTCGGCCACGCTGGGCGACGACGCGCGGCTGTCGTGGTTCACCGAGCCTTGCGGCCTGTCGAGCGCGCAGGTGCTGCGCGTGGGCAGCCCGTTCGACTACCCGTCGCAGGCGTCGCTCTACCTGCCCGCCAACCTGCCCAAGCCGGCCGACCCGGGGCACAGCCTCGCGGTGTCCCGCCTGGCCGGGCAGGCGGCGCAGCACCTGGGCGGCCGCACCATGGTGCTGACCACCACGCTGCGCGCGCTGCGCGCGATCGGCGAGGACCTGCAGCGCCGCTTCGACGGCTCGCGCGACATCGAGGTGCTGGTGCAGGGTCAGTGGCCCAAGCGCCGCCTGATCGAGCGGTTCCGCGAAGGCTCGGCCGGGGGCGCGCCGGGCTGCCTGCTGGTGGCCTCGGCTTCGTTCTGGGAAGGCGTGGACGTGCCGGGCGACGCGCTGGAGCTGGTGGTCATCGACAAGCTGCCTTTCCCGCCGCCCGGCGACCCGCTGGTGGAAGCGCGTTCCCAGCGGCTGGAAGCGCAGGGCCGCAGCCCGTTCAACGACTACTTCGTGCCGGAAGCGGCGGTGGCGCTGAAGCAGGGCGCCGGCCGGCTGATCCGGCGCGAGAGCGACCGCGGCGTGCTGGTGGTGTGCGACACGCGCCTGGCGACCATGGGATACGGGCGGCGGCTGCTGGCCGCGCTGCCGCCGATGCGGCGCCTGCGTTCAGGCGAGGAATTCGAAGCCGCGCTGGATGCGCTGGCCGCGGCACGTCTCGCCGCGGCCTGAGGCCATCACCAGAGCTGCCACCAGGGCTTGCTGACCGTGCGGCCGCCGTTGGTCAGCAGCTCGCTTTGCGGATAGGTCTTCTCCAGCACGCGCTTGCTGTCGTCGCGCAGTTGCGTCATGCCCAGCGCGTCGTACGACTTCACCAGGATGAACAGCGCCTCTTCCAGCGCGGGCACGTCCTGGTAGTCGGCCAGCGCCGTCTGCGCGCGGTTGATGGCGGCGACGTACGCGCCGCGCGAGTAGTAGTAGCGGGCGACGTGCACCTCGGACTGCGCCAGCGAGTTGACGATGTACGTCATGCGGGCGCGGGCATCCGGCGCGTAGCGCGATTCGGGGAAGCGGGTGACCAGTTCCTTGAACGACTCGAACGATTCCTTCGCCGCCTTCTGGTCGCGCTCCGACAGGTCCTGCCGCGACAGCCACGAGAACATGCCCAGGTTGTCGTTGAAGTTGACCAGGCCCTTGAGGTACAGCGCGTAGTCGTAGGCGGGGCTGGACGGGTGCAGCTTCATGAAGCGGTCCAGCGTGGCGATGGCCTGGGCCTGGTCGCCGGTCTTCCACTGCGCGTAGGCCTTCTCCAGCTGCGCCTGCTGCGCCAGCGGCGTGCCGGCGGCGCGGCCTTCCAGCTTCTCGAACAGCGGCACCGCCTTGTCGTAGTTGCCGGAACTCAGTTCGTCCTTCGCTTCGGAGTAGATCTTGTTCGGGCTCCAGTTCGCGGTCTTGTCGTCGCTCGTGGTGGAGCAGCCGGCCAGCAAAAGCAGCATCGCGGCGGCGGCAAACGATAATTTCGCTCGGAGCATGAGGCGCAAACCTTCTTGAAACAGGGCCGCACGATTATAGGGACCGCACCCGGCGGGCCCACACCGGAACCGCCCGACGAGGAAGCCGAAGCCGACTCGGGATCGGAGCTGCGCGCCTTCACGGTGGACGCTTCCCTGCACGGCAAGCGGCTGGACCACGCGCTGGCGCAGCTGGTGCCCGAGTTCTCGCGCAGCTACCTGCAGCAGCTGGTGGCCGCGGGCGCGGTGCGCCTCGCGGGCGCTCCGGCGTCGCGGCCCGCGCACCGGGTGAAGGCGGGCGCCACCCTGGAAGTCGAACTGCGGCCCACGCCGCAAAGCATGGCGTTCCGCGCCGAGCCCATGCCGCTGTCGGTCGTGCATCAGGACGACCACCTGCTGGTGGTCGACAAGCCGCCGGGGCTGGTGGTTCACCCCGCGCCCGGCCACTGGAGCGGCACGCTGCTCAACGGCCTGCTGGCCCGCGACGACCGCGCGTCGCTCTTGCCGCGTGCCGGCATCGTGCACCGCCTGGACAAGGACACCAGCGGCCTGATGGTGGTGGCGCGAACCCGCGAGGCGATGGACGCGCTGGTCCGCATGATCGCGGCGCGCGAAGTCTCGCGGCAGTACCTGGCCATCGCGCACCGCGCCTGGCGCGGCGAGCCGGTGCGCAAGGTGGAAGCGCCCGTCGGACGCGATCCGGTGCACCGCCAGCGCATGGCGGTGGTGGACCTGGCGCTTCACTCCGGCAAGCAGGCGATGACCACCTTCGAGATGCTGGACACGGCGGACGCCGGGTGCCTGGTGCGCGCCACGCTGCACACGGGACGCACCCACCAGATCCGGGTGCACATGGCTTTCCTCGGCCACCCGCTCGCGGGCGACACGCTTTACGGCGGCACGGCCGCCAGCGGCATGGCGCGGCAGGCCCTGCACGCGCAGCGGCTGGCGTTCACGCATCCCATGACGGGCGAGGCGCTGGCGTTCACCTCGGCCTTGCCCGCCGACTTCGTGGAAGGGCTGGCGGCGTGGGGGCTGCGTTACAATCCGTCCCCAGCGATGGCGTCCCCGGCCATGCCCGGCCGGCCCCCCGCCGCCGGCCAGCCGCCCGCGATGCCGCCCCCACGAAGACGGGCCCCATGACTGGAGCGCCACCGGCGCCCGATCCAGCCAGGAAGTACGCAAGACATGAATACCGCGGATGCCAAGCGCGTCCTCGAAACCGCACTGATCTGCTCCTCGCAGCCGCTGCAGGTTCGCGAGCTGCGCGTGCTGTTCAACGACGAGCTCGGGGCCGACACGGTCAAGTCGCTTCTGGAGGAACTGCAGGACGACTGGACCCAGCGCGGCGTGGAGCTGGTCTGCGTGGCCAGCGGCTGGCGCTTCCAGAGCCGTCCCGACCTGCGCGAATACCTCGACCGCCTGCATCCGGAAAAGCCGCCCAAGTACACGCGGGCCGCGCTGGAGACGCTGGCCATCATCGCGTACCGCCAGCCCGTCACGCGCGGCGACATGGAAGACATCCGTGGCGTCACCATCAACACGCAGATCCTCAAGCAGCTGGAAGACCGTGGCTGGGTCGAGGTGATCGGCCACCGCGAAGCGCCCGGCCGCCCGGGGCTGTACGCCACCACACGCCAGTTCCTGGACGACCTGGGGCTGGCCTCGCTCGACCAGCTGCCAATGCTGGAATCGCCCAGCCAGCAGGCCGAGGTCTTCGCCGGCCTGGCCGAAGCCGCCGAATCGCCGCTGCAGCCCGCGTTGGTCATGGAAGGCGAGGGCGCCGACGCCGCCGCCCTGCCGCCCGAAGCCTCTTCCGAGGGCAGCCCGGCCGACGCCGGCGATGCCCCGGCCGATCCGCCATCCCCGCCCGGCGAGTCCGGCGACGCGGCGCCCGCGCCGCCCTCACCTGAAGTCGCATGAACCCTAACGACCAGCCTGCCTCCTCCGAAGCGCCGGCCACCGAAGAGAAAGACAAACCGGCGGCCGCGCCGCAGGCCGCAGAGCCCGCGGACGAGCCGCAAGCCGAGTTCGACGACGGGCGCGAGGACGACGAAGCGGAGGGCGGCGACGAGGACGAAGAAGACGAGGACGGCGAACCGCGCGGCCGCGGCCAGCGCCGCGCGCGAGAGCCCGCGCCCCCGCCGGCTGAGCCGGTGCGTTTCGAGGACGTGGTCTCCGGGCGCTACGACGCCGAAGGCGAGTCGCCCGATGGGGCCACCGCCAAGCGCGTGCTCGCGCCGCAGGCCGAGACGCCCAAGCTGCACAAGGTACTGGCCCAGGCCGGCCTGGGTTCGCGCCTGGAGATGGAGCAGCTGATCATGGAGGGGCGCATCTCGGTCAACAACGAGCCCGCCCACATCGGCCAGCGCATTCAGTGGGGCGACTCGATCAAGGTCAACGGCAAGCCGATCAAGGTGCGCATCGCGCCGCCGCCGGCGCGGGTCATCGCGTACCACAAGCCGGTGGGCGAGGTCGTCACGCACGACGACCCGCAGAACCGGCCCACCGTGTTCCGAAAGCTGCCCAAGCTGCAGCAGGGCAAGTGGCAGTCGGTCGGCCGGCTGGACCTCAACACCGAAGGCCTGCTGCTGTTCACCAGCTCGGGCGAGCTGGCCAACCGCCTGATGCACCCCCGCTTCGGACTGGAGCGCGAATACGCGGTGCGCGTGCTCGGCGCCCTCAGCAACGAGGAAAAGCAGCGGCTGCTGGACGGCATCGACCTCGAGGACGGCCGCGCGCAGTTCGGCTCCATCGAGGAAGGCGGCGGCGAGGGCGCCAACGCCTGGTACCGCGTGACCATTTCGGAAGGCCGCAACCGCGAGGTGCGCCGCCTGTTCGAGGCGCTGGGCCACGCGGTCAGCCGCCTGATCCGCATCCGCTATGGCGCGATGGTGCTGCCCAAGGGCCTGAAGCGGGGCGCCTGGACCGAGCTGGACGAGCGCGACATCCGGTCCCTCACGCACGCGGCCGGCGGCATGCCCCAGCCGGCGGGTGAGCGGGGCGGGCGCAGTGAAGGCGAGGGCAATTCGCGCAACCGCCGCCGGGGCAACCGCGGCGGCGGACCGCGCCCCGACGGCTCGCGCAACGCGGGGCCGCAAGGCAACCCGCCCAAGGGGCAGGGCGGCCAGCGCCGCAACAAGGGCGGTGGCGGAGGCGGCGGTGGTGGCGGCCAGCCCGATCCGATGAAGACCTCGTTCGGCTACATCGGCGCCGACAGCTTCCTGCGGCAGAGGCAGGGCGGCGGTCCCGGCGGCGGCCAGCGCCGCGGCGGGGGCGGCAATGGCGGCGGTGGTGGCCGGCGCGGCAACCGCGGCGGCCGCTGAGCCAAAGAAAGTCACGCCCGCGGGTTAAAATATCGGGCTTTGCCGAACTCGGGCCGCCTGTGGCGGTCCCACCTGCCGGTCCCCGCAGCCGGCATCCATTCCACAACAAACGACAGGTAATTCCCAAATGGCGATCGAACGCACCCTCTCCATCATCAAGCCGGACGCCGTGGCCAAGAACGTGATCGGCCAGATCTACGCCCGCTTCGAAGCCGCCGGCCTGAAGGTCATCGCCGCCCGCATGGCGCACCTGTCGCGCCGCGAGGCCGAGCAGTTCTACGCCGTCCACAAGGAGCGTCCCTTCTTCAAGGACCTGGTGGACTTCATGATCTCCGGCCCGGTGATGATCCAGGTCCTGGAAGGCGAGAACGCCATCCTGAAGAACCGCGAGCTGATGGGCGCCACCGACCCCAAGAAGGCCGACAAGGGCACCATCCGCGCCGACTTCGCCGACAGCATCGACGCCAACGCGGTGCACGGCTCCGACGCGCCCGAGACCGCCAAGGTCGAGGTGGGCTTCTTCTTCCCCGGCATGAACGTCTACTCCCGCTGACAAGGCGGGCGGTACCCATGCGATGACGGCCAATCTCCTGGATTTCGATCTCGAGGGGCTGGCCGCGTTCTGCGAATCGCTGGGCGAGAAGCGCTTCCGCGCCACCCAGCTGTTCCGCTGGATCCACCAGCGGGGCGAATCCGACTTCGACCGGATGACCGACCTGGCGAAGTCCCTGCGCGGGAAGCTGAAGACCGCGGCGCACGTGCAGGCGCTGCCGGTCATCTCGCAGCAGGCTTCCGCCGACGGCACCATCAAGTGGCTGTTCGACGTGCGGGACGGCAACGCCGTCGAGGCGGTCTTCATCCCCGAGGACGACCGCGGCACGCTGTGCATCTCCTCGCAGGCCGGCTGCGCCGTCGGCTGCCGCTTCTGCTCCACCGGTCACCAGGGCTTCTCGCGCAACCTCACCACCGGCGAAATCGTCGCCCAGCTGTGGTTCGCCGAGCACTTCCTGCGCCGCCACCTGGGCAGCGACGAGCGCGTCATCTCCAACGTGGTGATGATGGGCATGGGCGAGCCGCTGCAGAACTACTCGGCGCTGGTGCCGGCGCTGCGCACCATGCTGGACGACCACGGCTACGGCCTCTCGCGGCGGCGCCTGACCGTGTCCACCTCGGGCGTAGTGCCGATGATGGACCGCCTTGGGCAGGATTGCCCCGTGGCGCTGGCTGTGTCATTGCATGCGCCGAACGACGCGCTGCGCGACAACCTCGTGCCGCTCAATCGCAAGTACCCGCTGGCCGAGCTGATGGACGCCTGCAACCGGTACCTCGAACACGCGCCGCGCGACTTCATCACCTTCGAGTACTGCATGCTCGATGGCGTCAACGACCGCGACGAGCACGCGCGCGAACTGGTGGCGCTCGTGCAGGGACATGCGGGCCGGGGCGTCAGCTGCAAGCTGAACCTGATCCCGTTCAACCCCTTCCCCGAATCCGGGCTGACGCGCTCCCCCAACACCCGCGTCGCGGCCTTCGCGAAATTGCTGAGTGATGCTGGTATCGTCACCACCGTGCGCAAGACGAGAGGTGACGACATCGCCGCCGCCTGCGGCCAGCTGGCCGGCGACGTGAAGGATCGCACCCGGGTGGGCGAGCGCATCGCCCAGCAGCGCACCGTGATGCTGAAACAGGTGCCGGCCGTGGCCGCCGCCAAGGAGTCGTGAGCATGGAGCGCGGGTTGGGGCGGATCGGGCTGTTGGCGGCCCTGGTGCCGTGGGCGGGGCTGTTGTCGGCGTGCATGGCCCTCTCGGGCTGTGCCACCACCGGAGGCGGCGACGCGGCGCGCTCGTCCGACATCCCCACCGAATTCGACGAGACGGACGCCCGCCGGCGCGCGCGCATCCGCATGGAACTGGCCGTGGGCTACTTCGAGCAGGGCAAGACCACCGTCGCCCTGGACGAACTGAAGCAGGTGCTGGCGGCCGACCCTACCTTCCCCGACGCGTACAACCTGCGCGGCCTGGTCTACATGCGGCTGAACGATTACCCGCAGGCGGAAGAGAGCTTCCGCCGGGCGGTGGCGCTCAACCCGCGCGATTCCGGGGCCATGCACAACCTGGCCTGGATGTACTGCCAGCAGCGCCGCTTCGCCGACGCGGACAAGACCTTCGACCAGGCGCTGGCCAACCCGGGTTACGGCGACGTGGCCAAGACGTTGATGGCCAAGGGCTTGTGCCAGTCCAGCGCCGGCAAGCCGGCCGAAGCCGAGAAGACCCTCGCGCGCGCCTACGAGCTCGATGCCGGCAATCCCATCGTCGGCTACAACCTCGCGACCCTGCTTTATGCGCGCGGGGACTACCAGCGTTCGCAATTCCTCATCCGCCGCATCAACAACAGCCAGCTGGCCAACGCCGAGACCCTCTGGTTGGGCGTGAAGGTCGAGCGCAAGCTGGGCGACCGCCTCGCCGCCGCGCAGCTGGCCGACCAGATGCGCCGGCGCTTCCCGCAATCCAGGGAGGTGACCGCCTACGACCGCGGGGCTTTCGATGAGTGAGTCGGTGGAAGCGGCAACGCCCACGGCGGGCGAACTGCTTCGCGAGGCGCGCGAGGCAGCGGGACTGCACGTCGCCGCGCTGGCCGTGTCGCTGAAGGTGCCGGTGCGCAAGCTCGAGGCGCTGGAAGACGACCGCTACGACCAGTTGCCCGATGCGGTGTTCGCCCGCGCGCTGGCTTCCAGCGTGTGCCGCACGCTGAAGGTCGATCCGCAGCCGATCCTGGCGCGCCTGCCGCAAAGCGCGGTGCCCCGGCTGGTGCAGTCCAGCGAAGGCATCAACGCGCCGTTCCAGGCGCCCGGCGATGCTGTCGCGCCGGCCTGGCGCGACCACGCCACGCGTCCCGTCACGCTGGCCGTCGGCGCCCTGCTGGTGGGTGCACTGGTGATCATGTTCCTGCCCAGCCTGTCCAACCTGCGGGCCGATGCGACCACGCCCAAGGTCACTGAATCAGCGGCCGTGCCGATGGCCGCCGCCGTGGTGGTGCAGCCGGCCACCGACGGCCCCGCAACGCCGGGTGCCGTCGTCTCCGAACCTGTCGCCGTGCCGGCGATGACCACGCCGGATGTCGCGCAACCGGCGCCGGTCGCGGCACCCGCCG
The DNA here is from genome assembly GCF_004681975.1 of Ramlibacter humi. Lineage (GTDB taxonomy): Bacteria > Pseudomonadota > Gammaproteobacteria > Burkholderiales > Burkholderiaceae_C > Ramlibacter > Ramlibacter humi. Next base: position 1,031,336 of record NZ_SMLK01000001.1, on the reverse strand, counting down.
CGGTGAATGCCGCGGCTTCGGCGCCGGCTCCGGCGGCCACCGCCTCGGCGCCGGCCGCCAAAACCGAACCGCCGGTCTCCACCACCGGCATCATTGTTTTCAAGACCACCGGACCTTCCTGGATCCAGGTCACCGACAGCAAGGGCACCGTGACCCTGCAGCGGCTGATGACTGCTGGCGAAACCGCCGGCGCGTCCGGCGCTCCCCCGCTGGCCGTGACCGTGGGCGATGCCAAGGCCACCGCCGTGTCGGTGCGGGGCAAGGCGTACGACCTGGGGCCGGTGTCGCGCGACAACGTCGCGCGTTTCGAGGTGAAGTGATGCCCGATCAACCCTGCCTGCCGGTGCTGCCGGCGGCGCCCGCTTCCCGCCGCAGCCGCCAGGCGCGCATCGCCTGGGGTTCGCGCGTGGTCACCGTCGGCGGCGACGCGCCGGTGCGCGTGCAGTCGATGACCAACACCGACACCGAAGACCCCATCGCCACGGCCATCCAGGTCAAGGAACTGGCCATCGCCGGCTCCGAGGTGGTGCGCATCACGGTCAACACGCCCGAAGCGGCGAAGCAGGTGCCCTACATCCGCGAGCAGCTCGACCGCATGGGCATCGACGTGCCGCTGGTGGGCGACTTCCACTACAACGGCCACCGCCTGCTCACCGAGTTTCCCGACTGCGCGCAGGCGCTGTCCAAGTACCGCATCAACCCCGGCAACGTGGGCAAGGGCGACAAGCGCGACCGCCAGTTCGGCCAGATGATCGAAGCCGCCATGCGGTTCGACAAGCCCGTGCGCATCGGCGTCAACTGGGGCAGCCTCGACCAGGAATTGCTGGCTTCGCTGATGGACGAGAACGCGCAGCGCGCGCAGCCCTGGGATGCGCGCAGCGTGATGTACGAAGCGCTGATCACCTCGGCCATCGAATCCGCGAAGCGAGCGGAGGAGATGGGCATGCCGGGGCACCAGATCATCCTGTCGTGCAAGGTCAGCGGCGTGCAGGACCTCATCTCCGTGTACCGCGAGCTGGCGCGCCGCTGCGACTACCCGCTGCACCTGGGCCTGACCGAAGCCGGCATGGCCACCAAGGGCACGGTGGCTTCCAGCGTGGCGATGGGCATCCTGCTGCAGGAAGGCATCGGCGACACCATCCGCGTGTCGCTGACGCCGCAGCCGGGCGAATCGCGCACGCAGGAAGTGGTGATCGCCTCCGAGATCCTGCAAGCACTGGGGTTGCGCGTCTTCGTGCCCAGCGTCACCGCCTGTCCGGGCTGCGGCCGCACCACCAGCACCACCTTCCAGGAACTGGCCAAGCAGATCGACGACCACCTGCGCGCCAACATGCCCGTGTGGCGCAGCAAGTACCCGGGCGTCGAGAAGCTCAGGGTCGCCGTGATGGGCTGCATCGTCAACGGTCCCGGCGAGAGCAAGCACGCCGACATCGGCATCAGCCTGCCCGGCACCGGCGAGGCGCCCGCCGCGCCCGTCTTCATCGACGGCGAAAAGGCCCTGACCCTGCGCGGCGAGAACATCGCCGCCGAATTCCACAAGATCGTCGAAAACTACATCGAGAAGAGGTTCGGCCACGCAGTGGCCGAAACCGCCTGACTCGGGATCGCTTCCATGGCTGAAAAACTCAGTGCCGTCAAAGGCATGAACGACATCCTGCCGCCGTCCGTGCCGCGCACGGAGAAGCTGCCGGATTCGGTGCTTTGGCAATGGTTCGAGACGGCAGTGTGCGACGTGCTCGGCCGCTACGGCTACCAGTACCTGCTGACGCCCATCGTCGAGCCCACCGCGCTGTTCGTGCGCGGGCTGGGCGAGGTGACCGACATCGTCGAGAAGGAGATGTACTCCTTCACCGATTCGATGAACGGCGACCGCCTCACGCTGCGGCCCGAGGCCACGGCCGGCATCGTGCGCGCGATGATCGAGCACAACGCGCTGTACAACGGGCCGCTGCGGGTGTGGACCGTGGGTCCCATGTTCCGCCACGAGCGTCCGCAGAAAGGCCGTTACCGCCAGTTCCACCAGCTGGACGTGGAAGCGCTGGGCTACGCGGGCCCGGACGTCGACGCCGAGATGATCCTGATGGCTCGCGCGCTGTGGCGCGAGCTGGGTCTGGTGGAAGGCCAGCACGTCCGGCTGGAGATCAACAGCCTGGGCCAGCCCGACGAACGCCGCGCGCACCGCGACGCGCTGGTCAAGCACTTCGAGCAGCACGCGGACGTGCTGGACGAAGACTCGCGCCGCCGCCTGCAGTCCAACCCGCTGCGCATCCTGGACAGCAAGAACCCCGCGATGCAGGCCGTGGTGGAAGCGGCGCCCAAGCTGATCGACTTCCTCGGCGCCGAGTCGCTGGCGCACTTCGACGCCGTGCGCGGCGTGCTCGATGCCGTCGGACTGGAATACCGCGTGAACCCGCGCCTGGTGCGTGGCATGGACTACTACAACCTCACCGTATTTGAGTGGGTGACCGACCAGCTCGGCTCGCAAGGCACGGTGTGCGGTGGCGGCCGCTACGACGGGCTCATCGGCCAGCTGGGCGGCAAGCCCGCGCCCGCGGTGGGCTTCGGCCTGGGCATCGAGCGCCTGTTGCTGCTGATCCAGGCCCTGGGGCTGCCGGTGCCCTCGGGCGCGCCCGACGTTTACGCGGTGGTCATGCCGGGCACGCCGCTGCCGCCCGTGGTGGCAGCGCTGGAAGCGCTGCGCGCGGCCGGCGTCAGCGTGGTGCAGCACGGCGCCGGGCCCGATGGCCTGGGCAGCCTCAAGTCGCAGTTCAAGAAAGCCGATGCCAGCGGCGCGCGTCACGCGCTGGTGTTCGGCGGCGACGAGCTCGCGGCCGGTGAGGTCACGGTCAAGGCATTGCGCGACGGCGGCGGCCAGCAGGAACGCCGTTCGCTCGCTTCCGTCGCGGCCTGGGCCGCCACCCTGAAGAGCTGAGCCGGCGGCTCACTACAATGCTCGGCTGCCCCGGGCAGTCACAAGGACTTCATGGCCTCTCACCTCGACCTCGAAGAACAGGAGCAGCTTGACGAGCTCAAGCACTTCTGGAACACGTACGGCAACCTCATCTCCTGGGCGCTGATCCTGGTGTTCGGCGCCATCGCCGCGATGAACGGCTGGCAGTGGTACCAGCGCACCCAGTCGGCCAAGGCTTCGGCGATCTACGAAGAGGTGGAGCGTGCCGTGCAGGGCGGCGACCTGGCCCGCGCCGAGCAGGGCTTCGCCGATGCGCGCGACAAGTTCTCCGGCACGGTGTTCACGCAGCAGGCCGGCCTGCTGGTGGCGCAGGCGGCCATGGACAAGGGCAAGCCCGACACCGCCAAGGCGGCGCTCACCTGGGTGGCGGAACACGCTTCCGACGAAGGCCTGCAAGCCGTGGCGCGGCTGCGCCTGGCTGCCGTGCTGGTGGAAGCCAAGGCTTACGACGACGCGCTCAAGCAGCTGTCGGCCGAGATGCCGGCGCAGTTCACCGCGCTGGCCGCCGACCGCCGCGGCGACATCTACAACCTGCAGGGCAAGAAGGCCGAGGCGAAGGCCGAGTACAGCAAGGCCTACCAGGGCCTGGACGAGCGGGCCGAGTACCGCCGCCTGCTCGAGGTGAAGCTCACCGCCCTGGGCGTGGACCCCAAGACCCTCGCACCCGCCGACAAGTCCGCCGCGGGAGCCGCCAAGTCATGATGAAACCCGTGATGCGCACCCTGGCCGTCGCGCTGGCCGCCACGGCGCTGGCCGGCTGCTCCGTCTTCAGCTTCTTCAGCGGTCCGGAAAAGCCGAAGGCGGCCGAACTGCCCGCCAATCCCGCCACGCTGGGCGTGCGCCCCGCGTGGGCCAACCACGTCGGGCCGGTCAACTTCCCGCTGGTCATCAACGTCACCGGCAACCAGCTGGCCGTGGCCGCGGGCGACGGCACGGTGGCCGTGCTCGACGCCGCGACGGGCCGTGACCTGTGGCGCGGCAACGCGGGCGCGCCCATCGCCGCCGGCGTGGGCAGCGACGGCACGACCCTGGCGGTCATCACCACGGCCAACGACCTGGTGGCCCTGTCGGGCGGTCGCGTGCTGTGGCGCGAGAAGCTGCCCGCGCAGTCGTACACCGCGCCTCTGGTGGCGGGCAACCGCGTGTTCGTGCTGGCGGGCGACCGTTCCGTCAGCGCCTTCGACGGCCAGAGCGGCCGCAAGCTGTGGACCCAGTCGCGCCCCGGCGAACCGCTGGTGCTGCGCCAGGCCGGTGTGCTGCTGGCAGTAGGTGACACGCTGCTGGCCGGGCAGGGCGGCCGCCTCGTCGGATTCAACCCGCTGAACGGCAGCGTGCGCTGGGAAGCGCCGGTGGCCAGCGCGCGCGGCACCAACGACGTGGAACGCCTGATCGACCTGGTCGGCCGCGTCAGCCGCCAGGGCAACTCGGTCTGCACCCGCGCGTTCCAGACCGCGGTGGGCTGCGTGGACGCCTCGCGCGGCCAGGTGGCCTGGAGCAAGCCGGCCAACGGTTCCGACGGCGTGGGCGGCGACGATCGCTTCGTCGTCGGCACCGAATCCGACGGCCGCGTGGTGGCCTGGCGCCGCGACAACGGCGAGCGCGCCTGGATCTACGACCGCCTGCTGCACCGCACGCTGACCGGCCCGGTGGTGGTGGGCAGCTCGGTCGCCTTCGGCGACGCCGACGGCAACCTGCACGTGCTGGCGCGCGACGACGGCACGCTGCGCAACCGCATTCCCACCGACGGCAGCGGCGCCGCGGCGGCGCCGGTGGTGGCGGGCTCGACGATGGTCATGGTCACGCGCAACGGCGGCGTCCACGCCTTCGTCCCGCAATAAGCTTCCCGGAGGGCGGCCTTGAAACCCGTGATGGCCCTGGTGGGCCGCCCCAACGTCGGCAAGTCGACGCTGTTCAACCGGCTGACCAAGTCGCGCGACGCCATCGTCGCCGACTTCGCGGGCCTCACGCGCGACCGCCACTACGGCAACGCGAAGCAGGGCCGCTACGAATTCATCGTCATCGACACCGGCGGCTTCGAGCCGACGGCCGAGACCGGCATCTACAGCGAGATGGCCAAGCAGACGCGGCAGGCCGTCGCCGAAGCCGACGTCGTCGTGTTCGTGGTCGATGCGCGCGGCGGCCTCTCCGCGCAGGACCACGACATCGCCGGCTACCTGCGCCGGCTGGGCAAGCCCACCGTGCTGGCGGCCAACAAGGCCGAAGGCATGACCGAAGGCGTGCAGCTGTCGGAGTTCTACGAGCTGGGCCTGGGCGAGGTGAACGCGGTGTCCGCGGCGCACGGGCAGGGCATCCGCAGCCTTGTCGACACGGCACTGGGGCTGCTGCAGCTGCCGGAAGAAGACGAGGAAGAGGGTGCGGAGTCCGAAGACGGCGTGGTGAAGCTCGCCGTGGCGGGCCGGCCCAACGTCGGCAAGTCGACGCTCATCAACACCTGGCTGGGCGAGGAGCGCCTGGTGGCGTTCGACCTTCCCGGCACCACGCGCGACGCGATCAGCGTGCCGTTCGAGAAGGGCGGCCGCAAGTACGAGCTCATCGACACCGCGGGCCTGCGCCGCAAGGGCCGCGTGTTCGAGGCCATCGAGAAGTTCTCGGTGGTCAAGACGCTGCAGGCCATCGAGTCGGCCAACGTCGTGCTGCTGCTGCTGGATGCCACGCAGGGCGTCACCGACCAGGACGCGCACATCGCGGGCTACATCCTGGAAAGCGGCCGCGCGGTGGTCATCGCGGTGAACAAGTGGGACGCGGTCGACGAGTACCAGCGCGAGCAGCTGCAGCGGCAGATCGAGGCGCGGCTCGCATTCCTGAAATTCGCTTCGCTGCATCTCATCTCGGCGAAGAAGCGCCAGGGCCTGGGCCCGGTGTGGAAGTCCATCGGCGAGGCGCACCAGGCCGCCATGACCAAGATGCCCACGCCGGTGCTCACGCGCTTGCTGCAGGAAGCGGTGCAGTTCCAGGCGCCCAAGCGGTCCGGCATGTTCCGGCCCAAGCTGCGCTACGCGCACCAGGGCGGCATGAACCCGCCCGTCATCGTCGTCCACGGCAATTCCCTGGAGCACGTGACGGATGCGTACAAGCGCTTCCTGGAAGGGCGCTTCCGCAAGCACTTCAACCTCATCGGCACGCCCCTGCGCGTGGAGATGAAGACTTCGAAGAATCCGTACGCCGACAAGGAATAACGGTGCGGCGCCCGGAAGCGGGCCGGTGCCCCTTGAACGGCAGCCCGGCGGCCCCACGTCGGGGTATGCCGGACGGACTACTTGCACAGCTGTGTTGCTGTGGTAAGGTGTCCGTCCCCCCAAATCTTCGAACACGGAGAATATCGTGAGCAACAAAGGGCAGCTGCTACAAGACCCGTTCCTGAACACGCTGCGCCGCGAGCACGTGCCGGTCTCCATCTACCTGGTCAACGGCATCAAGCTGCAGGGACAGATCGAGTCGTTCGACCAGTACGTCGTCCTGCTGCGCAACACCGTGACCCAGATGGTTTACAAGCACGCCATCTCCACCATCGTCCCCGGCCGCGCCGTGAACTTCTCCACGGCCGAGAGCAACGAGTCCGCCGCCAGCTGATACGCCGGCGCGGCCACCGCGCTCGCCCGGGCGTTTCCCTCCATTCGAGACCCCGGACCCTCTCTTGTCGGAACTCCCAGATAGAGCCGCCGCCCCCACGATCCTCGTGGGGGTGGACCTTGGCCTGCCCCATTTCGATGCCGAGCTGCAGGAGCTCGGCGAACTCGCCCGCACCGCCGGGCTGCAACCCGTCGCCCGCCTCACCGCGCGCCGCAAGGCCCCCGACGCCGCGCTGTTCGTCGGCAAGGGCAAGGCGGATGAGATCAAGGCGCTGGCCGAAGAGGCCGGCGCCAGCGAGGTGCTGTTCGACCAGGCGCTCAGCCCCGGCCAGCAGCGCAACTTGGAACGCCACCTCGGCCTGCCGGTCAACGACCGCACGCTGCTGATCCTGGAGATCTTCGCCCAGCGGGCGCGCAGCCACGAAGGCAAGCTGCAGGTCGAGCTGGCGCGGCTGCAGTACGTCAGCACACGGCTGGTTCGCCGCTGGTCGCACCTGGAGCGCCAGACCGGCGGTGCCGGCCTGCGCGGCGGCCCGGGCGAAAAGCAGATCGAGCTGGACCGCCGCATGATCGGCGACGCGATCAAGCGCACCAAGGACCGGCTGGACAAGGTCAAGAAGCAGCGCAACACCCAGCGCCGCCAGCGCGAGCGGCAGGGCGCTTTCAACATCTCGCTGGTGGGCTACACCAACGCCGGCAAGTCCACGCTGTTCAACGCGCTGGTGAAGGCGCGTGCGTATGCGGCCGACCAGCTGTTCGCGACGCTGGACACCACCACGCGCCGCCTGTACCTCGAGGACGAGGAGGGCGGCACCGGCGGCCGCTCGGTGTCGCTGTCCGACACGGTCGGGTTCATCCGTGACCTGCCGCACGGGCTGATCGACGCTTTCCAGGCCACGCTGCAGGAAGCGGCCGATGCCGACCTGCTGCTGCACGTGGTGGACGCGGCCAATCCGCACCATCCGGAGCAGATCCAGGAGGTGCAGCGCGTGCTCGAGGAGATCGGTGCCGGCCAGGTGCCGCAATTGCTGGTGTTCAACAAGATCGACGCGCTCGAGCCTTCGCAGCGCCCGCACCATTCGGCCGACTGGTTCGAGCTGGACGGTGCGCCGGTGCGCCGCGTCTTCGCCAGCAGCCGCATGGGCGAAGGCCTGGCGGTGCTGCGGCGCGACCTGGCGCAGCGCGCGCAGGCGGCGGCCAGGTCATCCTTGCAGCCAAGTGATGAATTGCACGACGCGCCCGCCTGATTGGGCACAATCCCGGCAGCCAACGAGAACAAACACACCTTGCGCATGAACCTACAACCCGCCGGCCGGATGGCCGCCCTGACCGGGCGGCTGCGAGGCATGTTCAACCTCAACGACCCGCGCTGGGGCCGGGGCGGCGACGACGGCAAGGACCGTCAGGACCCGCAACGCCCGGATCGCGGGCCCAACCAGGGGCCGCCGGATCTCGACGAACTCTGGCGCGATTTCAACCGCCGCCTGGGCGGCCTGTTCGGTGGCGGGCGCGGCCGCGGCCCGCGCGACCCGAACAACAATAACTACCAGCCAGACATGAAGAGCGCGGGCATCGGCATCGGCCTGATCGCCGGCTTGCTGGTGCTGATCTGGCTGGGCACCGGCTTCTTCATCGTGCAGGAAGGCCAGAAGGCGGTGATCACGCAGTTCGGCCGCTACAAGGCCACCGTGGGCGCGGGCTTCAACTGGCGCCTGCCGTACCCCATCCAGCGCCACGAGCTGGTGTACGTCACGCAGATCCGCAGCGTGGACGTGGGCCGCGACAGCATCGTCAAGGCCACCGGCCTGAAGGAATCGTCGATGCTCACCGAGGACGAGAACATCCTCGACGTGAAGTTCTCGGTGCAGTACCGCCTGAAGGACGCGCGCGCCTATCTCTTCGAGAGCAAGAACCCGGCGGAGACGGTGGTGCAGGTGGCCGAGACCGCCGTGCGCGAAGTCGTCGGCAAGATGCAGATGAATGCCGCCCTGGGCGAAGAGCGCGAGCAGATCGCGCCGCGCGTGCGGCAGTCGATGCAGGCCATCCTGGACCGCTACGGCGTGGGCATCGAGGTCGTCGCCATCAACCTGCAGCAGGGCGGCGTGCGCGCCCCCGAGCAGGTGCAGGCCGCCTTCGACGACGTGAACAAGGCGGGCCAGGAACGCGAGCGCCTGAAGAACGAAGGCCAGGCCTACGCCAACGACGTGATCCCGCGCGCCGCGGGCTCCGCCGCCCGTTTGCGCCAGGAAGCCGAGGCGTACAAATCGCGCGTCGTCGCGCAGGCGCAAGGCGATGCGCAGCGTTTCCGCTCCGTGCTGGCCGAATACCAGAAGGCGCCGCAGGTCACGCGCGACCGCATGTACCTGGAAACCATGCAGCAGATCTACGCCAACGTCACCAAGGTGATGGTGGATTCGCGGCAAGGCTCCAACCTGCTGTACCTGCCGCTGGACCGCATCCTGCAGCAGGGCGGCGCGGCGGCCGCACCGGCCGCCCCCGAGCCCGCGCCGTCGGCCGGCGCCTCGCCTTCTTCCTCCTCCTCGTCCGGCGCGTCGGCCGGCGACGCCCGCACCCGCGACAACGGACGCAGCCGCGAGCGCGAGAGCCGTTGACCGAAGCAGGACGAGACAACAAGATGAACCGCATCGGATTCTTCGCCGCGGCCGCCCTGGTGGTGCTGGCCCTCCTCAGCTCCATGCTCTTCGTGGTGGACCAGCGCCAGTTCGGCGTGGTCTACGCGCTCGGCCAGATCAAGGAAGTGATCACCGAGCCGGGCCTGAACTTCAAGCTGCCGCCGCCGTTCCAGAACGTCAGCTACATCGACAAGCGCCTGCTCAACCTGGACAGCAACGACACCACGCCGGTGCTCACCGCGGAGAAGCAGCCGGTGGTCATCGACTGGTACGTGCGCTGGCGCGTCACCGATCCCACCCAGTACATCCGCAACGTAGGTCTCGACGAGGCCACCGGCGCCAACCGCCTGGCCAACGTCGTGCGCAGCGCGTTCAACCAGGAGGTGAACAAGCGCACCGTGCGCGAGCTGCTCTCCAGCCAGCGCGAGAAGCTGATGGCCGACGTGAAGGCCGAGGTGCTGGAGCAGGTGAAGGGCGCCAACCCCTGGGGCATCGACGTCATCGACGTGCGCGTGACGCGCGTGGACTACAGCGAAGCCATCACCGAATCGGTCTACCGCCGCATGGAAGCCGAGCGCAAGCGCGTGGCCAACGAGCTGCGCTCCACCGGCGCGGCCGAGAGCGAGAAGATCCGCGCCGACGCCGACCGCCAGCGCGAGGTCATCATCGCCAACGCTTATCGCGACGCCCAGAAGATCAAGGGTGAAGGCGACGGGCAGGCCGCTTCGCTGTACGGCGAGGCTTTCGGCCGCGATCCGCAGTTCGCCCAGTTCTACCGCAGCCTCGAGGCCTACCGCGCCACCTTCAACAAGAAGAGCGACGTGCTGGTGGTCGACCCCAATGGCTCGGAGTTCTTCAAGGCGTTCCGCGGTTCGGGCGCGACGCCTGCCGCCCCTGCCAGGAAGTAGGCGTCTTGGGAGCAGGGCGTCTTGGGCGCTGACACCTTCTGGGCCGCGCTGGCGCTCGTGCTCGTCTTCGAGGGACTGTTCCCGCTGATCGCGCCGCGCGGCTGGCGCAATACGTTCCAGGCGTTGCTGCAGCTGCGCGACGGGCAGCTGCGGTTCTTCGGCCTGTGCAGCCTGCTGCTGGGCCTGCTGCTGCTGTGGGTGGCGCTCTCTTAGCCGCCTAGCGTCCCACCAGCGAGAAGCTGCCGGCGTTGTCTTCCAGCCAGCGCACCGAAGCGCTGCTGTCGTGCTGCGCGGGATTGAAGTCCCGCCTCAGGTAGTCCTTCCAGGGGCGGAAGGTCTGGCGCACCAGGCCGCGCCGGCCGAACAGGTACGAAGCGGCGCTCTTCCAGGTGCTCCACTTCCACAGCTCGCCTTCCTGCCGCAGGTTGCTCACCGTCTGGCGCAGCGTGTCGCCCAGGAAGATCAGCGTCACGCGCCGGAACCAGCGAACGCGCCACTCGTGGCTGCCGCCCAGCGCTTGGTACAGGTCGAAAGCCGTGCTCTTGTGCTCCGATTCCTCCGCGCTGTGCCACAGCCACAGCGTCTTCAGGCGCGGGTCGCGATCGCCCAGCAGGTCGGCGTTGCGCAGCATCCAGTCGGCGAAGATGGCGGTGAAGTGCTCGTTGGCCGCGGTGATGGCCAGCCAGTGGCGCACGTCCACGCCTTCCATCAGCGACAGCCGAGCGCGGGCGCGCGGCTCCCAGTGGTTCACCAGCCCGCGCTTTTCGAGGTGGCCGTTGTACAGGGCATGCAGGCGGCGATGGGTCGCCTCCTGGCCGACGAAACCCTGCACCTCGGCGCGGAAGCGTTCCTGCTTTTCCTGCGGCAGTTCCTTGAAGCCGTTGCGCACCGAATCGATGAAAAACTGTTCCCCGACGGGAAAGCTCATCGAGAGCGCATCGAACAGGGCGGTGCGGAACGCGTCGCCAGCGCACCAGCGGCTCTGGATGGGCTGCTCCATGTCGACGAGCAGGCGGCGGACGGTGAGATCGGTCATGGCAGGAATCCAGCGCAACGGTACGTGACGGTACCAATGTCGCGGATGATGCGAGCTGGCATGGGTACTGTCAAGTACCGATCATCTGCCGGGCGACGAGCGGCAAAATCGCGCGCCATGGCCGAGCCCGAGCTTCCCATCCCCGAACACCGCAGCCGACTGCTGGAGGGCATGGCCCGCGCCGTCGCGGCGAAAGGCTACGCGGCGACCACCATCGCCGACATCGTGCGCGAGGCCAGCGTGTCGCGCCGCACCTTCTACGAGCACTTCGGCGGCAAGAACGAGTGCCTGATCGCGCTGTACGAGGCGGCGAGCCGCAACGCGCTGAAGGTGCTGCGCAGCGCGATCGATCCCGCGCGGCCCTGGCCCGCGCAAGTGGAGCAGGCGCTGGGCGCCTACCTGCAGTGCCTGGCGAGCAATCCGATCCTGATGCGCACGCTGTACGTGGAGATCCTCAGCCTCGGTCCCGAAGGCCTTGCCTCGCGCCGCCGCGTGAACCAGGAGATTGCCGACTTCATGCTGGGCGTGGTGAACGGCGCCGGGGCGGGCCACGCCGTCACGCCGCAGATGGCGATGGCGGTGGTCGGCGGCATCAACGAACTGGTGCTCGAGGCCATCGAGCAGGACCGCGTGGCGCAGCTGGGGGAGCTGGTCGGCCCCGCCGCGCAGCTGGTGCACGCCGTCACCGGCAAATGAAAAAGGCCCGCGCGAGGCGGGCCTTCCGGTCGAAGCCCGCATGAGCGGGCCCGTGTCTCAGTTCGATGCCGCGGAAGCAGGCGCTGCCGCTGCGGGCGCAGCTGCAGCGGGTGCCGCCGCCGTCGGCGCGGTCACCGCCGCGGGCGCGGCATGTGGCGCAGCCGGCGCATCGCCCGGATGGAACTTCACCACCAGCGGCACGATGAGCAGCGCCACGATGTTGATGATCTTGATCAGCGGGTTGACCGCGGGGCCGGCCGTGTCCTTGTAAGGATCGCCCACCGTGTCGCCGGTGACCGCCGCCTTGTGCGCATCGGAGCCCTTGCCGCCGTGGTGGCCGTCCTCGATGTACTTCTTGGCGTTGTCCCAGGCGCCGCCGCCCGTGCACATGGAGATGGCGACGAACAGGCCCGTGACGATGGTGCCCATGAGCAGGCCGCCCAGCGCCTTCGGGCCCAGCACCAAGCCGACGACGATGGGCACCGCCACCGGCAGCAGCGACGGGATCATCATTTCCTTGATCGCGGCGGTGGTCAGCATGTCGACCGCGCGGCCGTACTCGGGCTTGGCCGTGCCTTCCATGATGCCCTTGATCTCGCGGAACTGGCGGCGCACTTCCTCCACCACGCTGCCCGCGGAACGGCCCACGGCTTCCATGGCCATGGCGCCGAACAGGTAGGGGATCAGGCCGCCGATGAACAGGCCCACGATCACCATCGGGTCCGACAGGTCGAAGCTGACCGTGCGGCCGAAGGTTTCCAGCTTGTGCGTGTAGTCGGCGAACAGCACCAGCGCGGCGAGGCCGGCGGAGCCGATGGCGTAGCCCTTGGTCACGGCCTTGGTGGTGTTGCCCACGGCGTCCAGCGGGTCGGTGACGTCGCGCACGCTGGGCGGCAGTTCGGCCATCTCGGCGATGCCGCCGGCGTTGTCGGTGATGGGGCCGTACGCGTCCAGCGCCACCACGATGCCCGCCATGCTCAGCATCGACGTCGCGGCGATGGCCACGCCGTACAGGCCCGCGAGCCAGTAGCTGGCGACGATGGCCACGCAGACCATCAGCACCGGCCAGGCGGTGGACTTCATGCTCACGCCGATGCCGGCGATGATGTTGGTGGCGTGGCCAGTGGTGGACGCTTGTGCCACGTGCTTGACCGGGGGGTAGTCGGTGCCGGTGTAGTACTCGGTGATCCACACCATGCCGGCGGTCAGCAGCAGGCCGACCACGCAGGTGCCGAACAGCGCCATCTGGCTCACCGTCTTGCCCTGCACCGTCAGCCCTTGCGGGAAAAACTGCTGGGTGACGAAGAAGAAGGCGATGAGGCTCAGCACGCCGGCCACGATCAGGCCCTTGTACAGCGCGGGCATCACGTTCTTCATGCCGGGCGAAGCCTTCACGAAGAAGCAACCGATGATGGAAGCGATGATGGACACCGCGCCCAGCGCCAGCGGCAGGATCACCGGATTGGCGCCGGCGCCCGTGACCATCAGGCCGCCAAGCACCATGGTGGCGATCAGCGTCACCGCGTAGGTCTCGAACAGGTCGGCGGCCATGCCGGCGCAGTCACCCACGTTGTCGCCCACGTTGTCGGCGATCACCGCCGGGTTGCGCGGGTCGTCCTCGGGGATGCCGGCTTCGACCTTGCCCACCAGGTCGGCGCCCACGTCGGCGCCCTTGGTGAAGATGCCGCCGCCCAGGCGCGCGAAGATCGAGATCAGCGAAGAGCCGAAGGCCAGGCCGATCAGCGGGTTCAGCGCCTTGCTGTCCGCCGCCGTGCCGCCCAGGTACCAGTAGAAGAGCGTCACGCCCAGCAGGCCCAGCCCGACCACCAGCATGCCGGTGATGGCGCCGCCCTTGAACGCCACGCCCAGCGCCGGGGCGATGCCGCCCGTGGCCGCCTGCGCGGTGCGCACGTTGGCGCGCACCGAGACGTTCATGCCGATGAAGCCGCAGGCGCCGGACAGCACCGCACCGACGACGAAGCCCGCGGCCGTCTGGCCGTCGAGGAACACGCCGATGAGGATGGCCAGCACCACGCCGACGATGGCGATGGTCTTGTATTGGCGGGCCAGGTAGGCCGCCGCGCCGGTCTGCACCGCCGCCGCGATCTCCTGCATGCGGGCATTGCCCGCGTCCATCGCGAGGATCGAGCTGCGGGCCCAGAACCCATAAGCCACGGCGAGGATGCCGCAGACGAGCGCCAGGATAAGCGCCGAGTTGCCAGTCATTCTTCCAGTCTCCTTCCATTGTCTGCTTGGAGGAAGCACCGCAAGCGGCACCTCCGCTGCGTTGCTTCCTCGTCGCATCCCGATGGCGGGAGACGATTGGCCAACGCGCGGACTATACAGGCGGAACCATGACGGGCCCGCTGCAGACGCGCCCCAGCAAGGCCGGCGAAAGTAAAATGCGGGTTAATCCTAGGCTTTCATTCCCAGCAGAACTCCATCCATGTCCCTCGACAACGTCACGCCCGGCAAGCAGGCCCCCGACGCGTTCAACGTGATCATCGAAATCCCGATGAACGCCGATCCCGTGAAGTACGAGGTCGACAAGGAAACGGGCGCCATCTTCGTGGACCGCTTCATGAGCACGTCCATGCACTACCCGACCAACTACGGCTACGTGCCGCAGACCATCAGCGGCGACGGCGACCCGGTGGACGTGCTGGTGATCACGCCGGTGCCGCTGATCCCCGGCGTGGTGGTGACGTGCCGCCCCATCGGCATGCTTCGCATGCAGGACGAAGCCGGCGACGACGCCAAGGTGCTGGCGGTGCCCGTCGACAAGGTGCTGGCCATCTACACGCACTGGCAGAAGCCCGAGGACATGAACCCGCTGCGACTGAAGACCATCGCGCACTTCTTCGAGCACTACAAGGACCTGGAGCCGAACAAGTGGGTCAAGGTGCTGGGCTGGGAAGGCCCGGAAGCCGCGCGCCAGGAAGTGCGCGAGGGAATGGAGAGCTACCGCAAGAAGCACGGCTGAGACGCCGCGCATCCAATGGAAAACGGCCGGGTCATGCCCGGCCGTTTTCGTTGGTGCGACGCGAGTCAGGCGCGCGCGGGATCGGGGAACACCAGCGCCTGCAGGCCGAACAGCGCGGGCGGCTGGAACGGCTTCCACGCCTTGGGCGATTGCGCCAGGCGATCGGCCACGGCCCACCAGGCCGAGGGATTGAGGCCCAGTCCCATGTGGCTGGCCACCACCTCGATGTTCTCCGTGCGCGCATGGTCGGGCCGCTGCAGGCTGCCTTGCCACGCGACAATGCCGTCGCTGCGCGAATAGATGCTGGTGGTGGGCACCGGCGGCGCGGCGGGCAGGTCGTACTGAGAGGCTTCGCGTTCGATGTCGCGGCCGCTGGCCAGTTCGTAGATGCGCCACGCGTTGGTGGACTTGGGGTGCGCCGAGAACGGCGTGCCCAGCGTGACGACGCAGCGCACGAGCTGCGGGAATTCCTTGGCCAGTTCGCGCGCGTACACGCCGCCCAGGCTCCAGCCGACCAGGCTCACCGGCCCGCCCGAGCTTTGGCAGGCGTCCTGCAGGTCCTGCCGCGCGCGCTCCAGCACGCCGGCGCGCGGGCCGAAGTTGAAGCCCTGGTCCCACCCGCGTGCGGCGTAGCCCAGCGAGCTGAGGTAGCGGCGCAGCGGGATGGTCGTCGCATCGGAAGCCGACAGCCCGGGAAACACCAGCACCGCGTGGCCATCGCCGGCGGGCGCGCGGCGAAGCACGGGCCACGCGGGCAGCAAGGCGCCGAACTCCCAGGGCGCGCGGAACTCCAGCGCCAGCAGGCCCAGGCTGGGCGGCGGCAGCGGTTCGTCGGCGGTGCGGTGGGAGCGGGAGCGTGCGCGGGTGGCGGGCATGGAAGGCCGGGAAGTGGAAACCCGACCATAGCAGCTGCGGCGCCCCGCAGCCCTCGCGAAAGCCATTAGCGGAATTAGGGGCCTGAGCCTAGGCGGCCTGCTTGCGCTGCGGCTTCGCGGCCGGCTTGCGCGGCGATGGCGGCTTCGTCTTCGCTGCGCGCTTTCTCGGCGCGGGCTTCGCCGGAGCCGCCGTTGCGGGCGCGGCAGCTGTGGGCGCTTCCGTGCCGAACACCTCGACGGCTTGCTCGAATGCCTTCTCCAACCCGCTGGCGAGCTGCTGCAGTTGCGGCAGGGCAGCCGGGTCCGCGATCAGGCCGAAGTCCACCCGTCCCGCATACGTCTGGATCGTGATGTTCAGCGCCATGCCGTGCAGGATGATGGACAGCGGGTGGAAGGTCAGCATGCGCGCGCCGGCCAGGTACAGCGGCATCTGCGGGCCCGGCACGTTGCTGATGGCGACGTTCGCCAATGCGGGCAGCCGCTCGGCGATGCCCGCGCTGCCGTAGGTCTTCAGCGCGAGCCGGCCCGCGCCGCCGACCAGCCAGGGCGCCATCAGCGACGGGTAGTCGGTGGGCAGCACCGACTTCAGCCCCGACAGGGCTTCCTTCACCTTGCCGGTCGATTCGAGGATGGCCTGCATGCGCGCCTTCGGGTCGGCCAGGTGCGTGCCCAGCTGCACCAGCGACAGCGAAGCCTGGTTGTTCAGCTCCTTGTTGCTCTCTTCGCGCAGGCTGACCGGCATGGCCGCCACCAGCGGCTTGCGCGGCACGGTGCCGTGCGCGTGCAGGTATTCGCGCAGCGCCGTGGCGCACACCCACAGCACGACGTCGTTGAAGCTGCCGCCGGCGGCCTTGGCCACGGCGCGCGCTTGCGCGAAGGGCAGGGTGGCGGTGGCGAAAGAACGGCGCGCGGTGATGCCGACGTTGAAGATCGTCCTGGGCGCCAGCTGCACCGGCGCCTTGGTCCTGGTGATCGACTGCCTGGCGAGGCCGCCGATGGACCCTGCGGCGGCGGGCAGCGTGCGCGCGAGCTTCGCGTACTGCGCCAGCGAGTTGGAGAACACCGCGCCGATCATCTCGCCGATGCGCAGGTCCGCGCCGCTGCGGCCGCGCCGCGAAGGGTCGGCCGGCGCCACTTCGCGCGGCACCGGCGTGAGGTCGAGGATGGCGTTGGCCAGCACCGTGCCGCCCTTGCCGTCCAGCGCGGCGTGGTGGATCCTGGAGTGGAAGGCGACCAGCCTGCCTTCCACCGCCATGCCCTTGGGCGGCGCCACGTTGTCGAAGATCGTGAACTGCCACAGCGGGTGGTTGCGGTCGATCAGCTCCGCGTGCAGCTTCGCGGCCGCGGCTTCCACCTGTCGCACGGTCAGCTTCGCGCCCGGCGCCTTGCGGATGTGGAAGTCGAGATCCACCTCGTCGGCTTCGACCCACATCGGGTGACCCATGTCGAAGGGCATGAACGCCAGGCGGCGCGTGAAGATGGGCGCCAGGTGCAGGCGGCCGGCGATGTGGTCCTGCACCGCGCGGTGGAAGCTGCCGCGGAAGCCCTTGGGCAGCTCGTACAGGTGGAGCGAGCCGACGTGCATCGGCGTCTCCGGCGTTTCCAGGTACAGGAACGTGGCATCCAGGCCGCTGAGTGTCTTCATGGGCGTCTCCTGCGCCCACGGTAACGCCGGGCCCGGCAGGTGGCATCGGGGTTTGCCTGCCCGATCGCGCTTTGGGGTTCAGCCTTTCTCGCGCCGGAACGGCGAGCGCGCTTCCAGATGCTCCAGGTAGTGCTCGATGCCTTCGCCCTCGCGCGCGAGGAAGCGTTCCACCGCATCGGCGAAGGAAGGATGAGCCAGCCAATGGGCGCTGTGCGTCTTCACCGGCATCAGCGCGCGCGCCATCTTGTGCTCGCCCTGGGCGCCGCCCTCGAAGCGCTGCACGCCATGCTCTATGCACCACTGCAGCGGCTGGTAGTAGCAGGCTTCGAAGTGCAGGCTGTCCACGCGTTCGATGGCGCCCCAGTAGCGGCCGTACGCGACGGCGGGCTGGGCGCTCTCGTCCGACACCGCGACAAGGCTGCACGCCACGTCGCGGCCGTTGCGTTGAGCCAGGAACAGCACCCAGTTCCCGCCCATGTCCGCCGCCATGCGGCGGAAGAAGTCGCGGCGCAGGTACGGCGGATTGCCGTGCTCGCGGTAAGTGCGGTCGTAGCAGCGGTAGAAGAAGTCCCACTCGCGATCGCCGATCTGCGCGCCGCGCAGCGCGCGGAACGTGACGCCGGCCTCGGCGACCTTGCGCCTTTCCTGGCGGATCTTCTTGCGCTTGTCCTGCGACAGCCCGGCGAGGAATGCGTCGAAGCTGTCCCAGCCCTGGTTTTCCCAATGGAACTGCACGGTGTGGCGCGCCATCAGGCCCGCGGCTTCGCACGCGCGCACGTCCGCGGGCGACAGGAAGAGCAGGTGCAGCGACGAAAGCTCCAGCTTCTCGCACAAGGCCGGCAGGCCGCGCGCCAGCGTCTCGCGCGCCGCGTCGTCGCGCGCGAGCAGGCGTGAGCCGGGCACGGGCGTGAACGGCACCGCGACCAGGCCTTTGGGGTAGTAGGCCAGGCCGTGCTGCTCGTACGCGTTGGCCCACGCCCAGTCGAACACGTACTCGCCGTATGAATGGTCCTTCACGTAGAACGCGCACGCGCCATGCAGCTCATCGCCGCGCCAAAGCGTGACGAAGCTCGGTTGCCAGCCGGTGTCGGCGGTGGCGCTGCGGCTGGCATGCAATGCGGCGAGGTACTCGTGCCGCATGAACGGCGTGGGCTGGTCCTGCGCCGCAAGCAATTCGTTCCACGCGGATGCGCCCACCTCCAGCGGCGATTCGCAGAGGCGGATGACATAATCGTCCGGCTGTTTTTTCACTGCTGCCATGGCCCTTCAGATTTGCATCGCCCAGCTCAACTACGTGGTGGGCGACATGCCGGGCAACGCTCAGAAGATCATCGACGCGGCGCGCCAGGCTTATGAGCAAGGCGCGCGGCTGGTGGTCACGCCCGAGCTGTCCCTGTGCGGTTACGCGGCCGAAGACCTGTTCCTGCGCCCGGCGTTCATCGCCGCTTGCGATGATGCCGTCAAAACGGTGGCCCGCGAGCTGGCGGGGTTGAAAGGCCTGCACGTCATCGTCGGCCATCCCGTCGGCGGCGACGTGCGCAGCAAGTCGGTGCAGGTGCAAAGGCGCCTGAACGCCGCCACCGTGGTCAGCGAAGGCCGCTTGCTGGAAACCTACGCCAAGCGCGAACTGCCGAACTACCAGGTGTTCGATGAGCGCCGCTACTTCACGCCGGGCCGCGGCACCTGCGTGTTCCAGGTCGAAGGCGTGAACGTCGGCTTGCTGATCTGCGAGGACGCGTGGTTCGACGAGCCGGGCGAGCTGGCGCGCGAAGCCGGCGCCGAGATGCTGGTGGTCACCAATGCATCGCCTTTCCACGTGGGCAAGGGCGGTGAGCGCGTCGCGCGCATGGCCGACCGCGCGCGTGCCGCGAACGCGCCCGTGGTCTATGCGCACTTCGTCGGAGGCCAGGACGAGGTGGTGTTCGACGGCAGTTCGTTCGCGGTCGCGGCCGATGGCACCCTGGTTGCGCGTGCTCCCTCGTTCAAGGAAGACCTCTTCACCGTGACGGTTGAAGGCGGTGGCGGAAAATTGTCGCTCTCCGGCCCGATGTCGCCGTCGCGCGAACCCGAGGCCGACCTGTGGGATGCGCTGGTGCTGGGCGTGCGCGACTACATCGGCAAGAACGGTTTTCCCGGCGTGCTGCTGGGCCTGTCGGGCGGCATCGACTCGGCGCTGGTGCTGGCCATCGCGGTGGACGCGCTGGGCAAGGACAAGGTCCGCGCCATCATGATGCCGTCGCCGTACACGCAGGACATTTCCTGGATCGACGCGCGCGACATGGCCAAGCGGCTGGGCGTGCGCTACGACGAGATCTCCATCGTGCCGGAGTTCGAGTCTTTCAAGGCCTCGCTCGCGAAGGAATTCGAAGGCCGCGCCGAGGACGCTACCGAGGAAAACATCCAGGCGCGCATCCGCGGCGTGCTGCTGATGGCGCTGTCGAACAAGTTCGGCAGCATCGTGCTGACCACCGGCAACAAGAGCGAAATGGCCACCGGCTACTGCACGCTGTACGGCGACATGGCGGGCGGCTTCGCGGTGATCAAGGACGTGTTCAAGACCAACGTTTTCAGGCTGGCGCGGTGGCGCAACGCGAACGATCCGTACGGCACGGGCGCCAACCCGATTCCTGAACGCATCATCACTCGCCCTCCCAGCGCCGAACTGCGCGCGGGCCAGGTGGACCAGGACAGCCTGCCGCCATACGACGTTCTCGACGCGATCCTGGCGCGCTACATGGAAGACGACGAGGGCGTGGAAGCCATCGCCGGCGAGGGATTCGACCGCGAGTTGGTGGAACGGGTGGCGCGCCTGGTGCGCATCAACGAATACAAGCGCCGCCAGGCGCCGGTGGGCATCCGCGTGTCGCACCGGGGCTTCGGCAAGGATTGGCGCTATCCTATTACCGGAAAGTTCCGGGCCTGAGGGGCGCAGAGGAAGGACCACATGAAACAGATCACCGCCATCGTCAAACCGTTCAAGCTGGAGGAAGTGCGCGAGGGGCTGGCCGAATGCGGCGTCACCGGCCTGACGGTCACCGAGGTGAAGGGCTTCGGCCGCCAGAAGGGCCACACCGAGCTCTATCGCGGCGCCGAGTACGTGGTGGACTTCCTGCCCAAGGTGAAGGTGGAAGTGGTGGTCAAGGACGACGACGTGGACCGCTGCGTCGACGCCATCGTGAAGGCCGCGCGCACCGGCAAGATCGGCGACGGCAAGATCTTCGTCACCAGCGTGGAGAGGGTGGTGCGCATCCGCACCGGCGAGACCGACGAGTCCGCGGTCTGAGCGCCCCGGCCCGCGCGGCCGCCGTCCTGATTTCAGATTTCCGAGAGGTCCTGCGCCGAAGGCGCGGTGGATTCGTCCACCAGCGCCTGCAGCATCGCGTGCGTGTCCGTGCCGACGCGCACCAGGTCCATCTGCCAGTCGTTCATGAAGCCGTGGCCCACGCTGCCTTGCAGGAACTTCAGCAGCGGCTGGTAGTAGCCGTCCGTGTCCAGGATGCCGACCGGCTTGTCGTGGTAGCCCAGCTGGCGCCAGGTCCACACCTCGAACAGTTCTTCCAGCGTGCCGATGCCGCCCGCCAGCGCGAGGAAGGCGCCGGCGCGCTCGGCCATCATTCGCTTGCGTTCGTGCATGGTCTGCACGACGTGCAGCTCGGTGCAATCGCGCTTGGCCCATTCCTTCTCGACCAGTGCCTGGGGAATGATGCCGATCACGGTGCCGCCCGCGGCGAGCGTGGCATCGGCCGCGATGCCCATCAGGCCGTTGTTGCCGCCGCCGTAGACGAGTTGCCCGCCGCGCTGGCCGATCCAGGTGCCCACCGCGCGCGCCACGTCGACGAAGGGCTGCGCCACGCCGTTGCGCGAGCCGCAGTACACGCAGATGGAAAAAGGAGGCTGCGCCATCACCAGCCGGCCCTCTGCGCGATGGCGGCGGCCCAGATGCCGATGGCCAGCAGCAGGGCCAGCAGCACGGCGGCGCTGCCCATGTCCTTGGCGCGCTTGGAGAGGTCGTGCCACTCGGGGCCGATGCGGTCCACCACGGTTTCGATGCCCGTGTTGAGCAGTTCGACGATCATCACCAGCATCACCGAGCCGGCCAGCAGCGCCACCTGCACCCAGCCTTGCCCGAGCCAGAAGGCCAGCGGCACGAGCACGATGGCCGAGACGGCTTCCTGCCGGAAGGCGGTTTCGCCCCAGCCGGCGCGCAGCCCCTGCAGCGAGTAGCCGAACGCGTGCCGCAAGCGGCTGAGGCCGGTGCGCAGCTTCTGCGGATTGACGGGGGGCAGGCCTTGGGTCATGGCCACGATTGTCTACGAGCGCATGCCCACGCCGACCGGCCGGGCGCCGACCAGGCGCGTGCCTGCCAACGCGTCGTGCCAGAACTGGCGCTGCGGGTGGAAGCGGCTGAGGAGCGCCCACATGGCGACCCAGCCCGCGATGAGCACCACCATCTCGCCGACGGCCAGGTGCATCGGCCCGAGGGCCATCAGCGCGGGCAGGAACCACAGCCAGCTGCACAGGTAACGCAGCAGCGCGCGGCCCTGGGTGAGCGGGCGGCCGTCGCGGTCCACCACGCGGATGCCCCAGGTCTTCATCGCCAGCGTCTGGCCGCGGCTCCAGAACCAGCCGAAGTAGATGCCGAAGATGACGAAGAGGAAGGCCTGCAGCAGGTGCCGGCGCGAATCCATGCCGCTGCGCACCTGGCCGAGCGTGCTGAACAGCCAGCCGGCGATGAACACCACCGCGAACAGCAGCATGCCTTCGTAGACCCAGCACGCCATGCGGCGTGCGAGTGGGGGAGCTTGCAGGTTTTCCGGGGCGGGCGCGGCCGCGCCGCCGGGATCGATCGGCTGCTGGGACATCCGGTGAGCTTACTGGTGCGCGGGAGCCGGCAGGGGCACGGCGGAAGCGCCCTCGGGGCCGGCGGCGATGCGCGGCGACGACTTGCCGCTGGGGTCGGGCCGTGGCGTGTTGGCCAGCTTCTGCGGCGGCACCGGCTTGACGGCGGCGGCGGTGGAAGCGGTCTTGCCGCCGGCGCCGGCCGCCAGCTTTTTCTTTTCCTCGGGCGAGAGGGCCTGGTAGGCCTCCCACTTGGCCTTCTTGTCGTCGGCCGAGAGGTTCTTGGTTTCGGCGAAGTTCAGCCGGGCCTGGGTGCGCTGCTGCGGGCTGAGCGCCACCCATTCGTTCATGCGGCTGTGCAGCTTGGCCTGCTCTTCCGGCTTCATCTGCCGGTAGTTGCGCGACATCGCGATCCACTTGCGCTTCTGGCCTTCGCTCAGCCTGGACCAGTCGCCTGCCAGGGGCCGCAAGGCCTGCTGCTGGTCGGGCGTGAGTTCCGCCCAGGTGGGGCGGGGTTCGGCGGCGGCGCGTTGGGCGGAAGCGGCGCGGCTTGCGGCCGGCTTGGTCGAGGCGGGCTTGGCTGCCGACGCCCCGGCGGCGGGCGGATTGGGGACCTGGGCGGCGCACAGGCCCGCCAGCAGGGCCGCGGCGAGGCCTGCTGCGAGAGCCGGACGGAGGCGCGCTGCCCGCATGCCGGCCCCGGTCAGGGGTTGGACTTGAGGAACTGGACGAAGCCCGGGTCGGCGTAGGCGGCCGGCGGCAGGTCGTCGGTGAGCAGGGCGGCGTCGACGTCCGCCACTTCGCGGGCGCGGCGATCGTTCTGCACCACGTGGATGGTGACCAGCCCGGCGGCCAGCACGATCAGCGGCAGGGCGGAGGCCAGGCGCTGCCAGAAGCTCAGGCCTTCCTTGCCGCCCAGGGTGGCCTGGCCGTCAGCCGAGGCGGAAACGGAACGGGCCGTCTGCAGGGCGGCCAGCTTGCGATGCGACAGGGCCTGCATGCGGGCGGCACGCAGGCGCTCGGAGATGTCGTGCGGCAGCCCGGCCGCGCCGGCGTCCAGCCGGGCCGCGACCCGGCGGGCGAATTGGTCCTGGCGGGCCTGCGCCAGGGCGGGGGTGACGTCGTTCATGGTTGTAATCCCTTTGCCTTCAGTGCCTTGCTGAGGGCCTGGACCGCCCGGGAACAGTGCGTCTTGACGCTCCCTTCCGAACAGCCCATGGCCGCCGCCGTTTCGGCCACGTCCATGTCCTCCCAGTAACGCATCAGGAAAGCCTCGCGTTGACGCGCGGGCAGGGCCTGTATCTCCTGCTCGATTTCCCGCAAGACCTGGGCCCGGCGCGTGCTGTCCTCGGCGCTCTCCGCCTGCTGGGAGCCTTCCAGGACCGTATAAGTTTCCAGAAGGTCGAAATCCCCGTCCTCGCCGGCGGATTCGAAGTCGCTCAGGTTCGAAAAGAGCGCATTGCGCGTCTTCTGGCGGCGGAACCAGTCCAGCGTGCAGTTGGACAGGATGCGCTGGAAGAGCATCGGCAGCTCGGCCGGCGGCTTGTCGCCGTAGTGCTCGGCCAGCTTCATCATGCTTTCCTGCACGATGTCCAGCGCGGCTTCCTCGTCGCGCACGTGGTAGACCGAACGTTTGAACGCCCGCTTCTCGACGCTCTTGAGGAAGTCGGAGAGTTCTCTTTCGGTGGCCAAGGGGCGGGGAGCGAACGTCGAGGTGATTGAGGCGGCGGGATTATGGCACCCGCATGCCCTGTTGCAGGGTTGCCCGTCCACCGATGCCATAATGCGCGCTGCAAGTCAAAGGCAAACGAGCCCGGATCCGGCGGAAGCAACAGGCCCGCCCATGGTCCGAGGTTCTAAGTCCCGACGAGGCCTCACGAGGGCTGGCGAAGGGGCACCCCAAGGTTCTTCTCGGAAACCGGAAAGGTTGATCATGGAAATCTCCAAGGCGGAGCTCACCTCCGCGGCGGCAGCGCCCACGGGCCTGCAGTCACCCCCTCCTCAGGACCTCCGCGGCGCGGAAATCCTCGTCAAGTCGCTGCAGGCCGAAGGCGTGAAGTACGTCTGGGGCTATCCCGGCGGTGCCGTGCTGCACATCTACGACGCGTTCTACAAGCAGGACACCATCCAGCACGTGCTGGTGCGCCACGAGCAGGCGGCAGTGCACGCGGCGGACGGTTATGCGCGTGCGACGGGCGACGTCGGCGTGGCCCTGGTGACGTCGGGCCCCGGCGTCACCAACGCCATCACCGGTATCGCCACCGCGTACATGGATTCGATCCCGATGGTGATCGTCACCGGGCAGGTGCCCACGGCCGCCATCGGCCTGGACGCCTTCCAGGAATGCGACACGGTCGGCATCACGCGGCCCATCGTCAAGCACAACTTCCTGGTGAAGGACGTGCGCGACCTGGCCGAGGTGATGAAGAAGGCTTTCCACATCGCCCGCAGCGGCCGTCCCGGCCCGGTGGTGGTGGACATCCCGAAGGACGTCTCGTTCAACAAGACTGCCTACGCCGGCTACCCGGACAAGGTGGAGATGCGCTCGTACAACCCGGTGCGCAAGGGCCACGGCGGCCAGGTGCGCAAGGCCGTGCAGATGCTGCTGGCGGCCAAGCGCCCGTACATCTACGCGGGCGGCGGCGCCATCCTGGGCAACGCGACGCAGGAGCTGCGCCAGCTGGCCGACATGCTGGGCTGCCCCACCACCAACACGCTGATGGGCCTGGGCGCTATCGACGGCACCGACCGCAAGTTCCTGGGCATGCTGGGCATGCACGGGACGATCGAGGCCAACAACGCGATGCAGAACTGCGACGTGCTGCTGGCCGTGGGCGCGCGCTTCGACGACCGCGTGATCGGCAACCCCAAGCACTTCGCTTCGGGCGACCGCAAGATCATCCACATCGACATCGATCCCTCCAGCATCTCCAAGCGGGTGAGGGTCGACGTGCCGATCGTGGGCGACGTGAAGGACGTGCTGGCCGACCTCATCTCGAACATCCGCGAATCGGGCCAGAAGCCCGACGCGCAGGCGCTGGCCGCGTGGTGGGACCAGATCGAGACCTGGCGCAAGCGCGACTGCCTGAAGTACGACCGCGGCAACAAGGAAGTGATCAAGCCGCAGCACGTCATCGAGACGCTGTGGAACATGACCAAGGACGTCGACACGTACATCACGTCCGACGTCGGCCAGCACCAGATGTGGGCCGCTCAGTTCTACAAGTTCCGCGAGCCGCGCCACTGGATCAACAGCGGCGGCCTGGGCACCATGGGCGTGGGCATCCCCTACGCCATGGGCATCAAGCTGGCCAAGCCGCAGAGCGAGGTGTACTGCGTCACGGGCGAAGGCTCGGTGCAGATGTGCATCCAGGAGCTGTCCACCTGCCTGCAGTACAACACCCCGATCAAGGTCATCTCGCTGAACAACCGCTACCTGGGCATGGTGCGGCAGTGGCAGGAGCTGGACTACGAAGGCCGCTACAGCCACAGCTACATGGACGCGCTGCCCAACTTCGTGAAGCTGGCCGAAGCCTATGGCCACGTCGGCATGCTGATCGAGAGGCCGCAGGACGTGGAGCCGGCGCTGCGCGAAGCGCGCAAGCTGAAGGACCGCACGGTCTTCATGGACTTCCGCACCGACCCGACGGAAAACGTCTGGCCGATGGTGCAGGCCGGCAAGGGCATCACCGAGATGCTGCTCGGCTCCGAGGACCTCTGACCCCCAACCCGTAACGCGGCGAACCGAATCGTCCCGCCGAGCCCGCCGCTTACCGGCGGCGGGGGAGGGCGGCGAAAAGGCGAGCCGGAGGACACATGAAACACATCATCGCAGTGCTGCTGGAGAACGAGCCGGGCGCGCTCTCCCGCGTGGTGGGCCTGTTCTCGGCCCGCGGCTACAACATCGAATCGCTCACGGTAGCGCCGACCGAGGATGCCTCGCTGTCGCGCATGACCATCCAGACCACCGGCTCGGACGACGTCATCGAGCAGATCACCAAGCACCTGAACCGCCTGATCGAGGTGGTGAAGGTGGTCGACCTGACCGAGGGCGCCTACACCGAGCGCGAGCTCATGATGGTGAAGGTGCGCGCGGTCGGCAAGGAACGCGAGGAGATGAAGCGCATGGCCGACATCTTCCGCGGCCGCATCATCGACGTCACCGAGAAGAGCTACACGATCGAGCTGACGGGCGACCAGTCCAAGAACGACGCGTTCCTGGAAGCGATCGACCGCAGCGCCATCCTCGAAACCGTGCGCACCGGCGCCAGCGGCATCGGCCGCGGCGAACGCGTGCTGCGCGTGTAGCGGGCGGCAGGAATCGAGGCTCAGCCCACCACCCGTTCGGGCTGAGCTTGTCGAAGCCCCGGTGCGCCGGGGTTGCTTGAGCCCTTCGACAGGCTCAGGGCGAACGGGTTGTCATTCAACTGGAGAGAAGCATGAAGGTTTACTACGACAAGGACTGCGACCTGAGCCTGATCAAGGGCAAGACCGTCGCCATCATCGGCTACGGCTCGCAGGGCCATGCGCACGCGCAGAACCTGAACGACAGCGGCGTGAAGGTCGTGGTCGGCCTGCGCCCGGGCGGCGCTTCCTGGCCCAAGGTCGAGAAGGCCGGCCTGAAGGTCGCGGCCGTCAACGAGGCCGTGAAGATGGCCGACGTGGTCATGATCCTGCTGCCCGACGAGCAGATCGCCACCGTCTACAAGAACGACGTCGAGCCGAACATCAAGCAGGGCGCTTCCGTCGCCTTCGCGCACGGCTTCAACGTGCACTACGGCCAGGTCGTGCCGCGCGCCGACCTCGACGTGTGGATGGTCGCGCCCAAGGCGCCCGGCCACACCGTGCGCAACACCTACACGCAAGGCGGCGGCGTGCCCCACCTCGTGGCGGTGCACCAGGACAAGAGCGGCAAGGCCCGCGACCTGGCGCTGTCTTACGCGATGGCCAACGGCGGCGGCAAGGCCGGCATCATCGAGACCAACTTCCGCGAAGAGACCGAGACCGACCTGTTCGGCGAGCAGGCCGTGCTGTGCGGCGGCACCGTGGAGCTGATCAAGGCCGGTTTCGAGGTGCTGGTGGAAGCCGGCTACGCGCCCGAGATGGCGTATTTCGAGTGCCTGCACGAGCTGAAGCTGATCGTCGACCTGATCTACGAAGGCGGCATCGCGAACATGAACTACTCGATCTCCAACAACGCGGAGTACGGCGAGTACGTCACGGGCCCGCGCATCGTCACCGAAGAGACCAAGGCGACGATGAAGAAGGTGCTCAAGGACATCCAGACCGGCGAATACGCCAAGAGCTTCATCCTGGAAAACCGCGCTGGCGCCCCGACGCTGACCTCGCGCCGCCGCCTGATGGCCGAGCACCAGATCGAAGTGGTGGGCGAGAAGCTGCGCGCCATGATGCCCTGGATCAAGGCGAACAAGCTGGTCGACAAGTCGAAGAATTGACGACCAATCCCCGCGAAGGTGGGGACCTGTGAAAAGGCCCGCGACAGCGGGCCTTTTTTCATTGCGCGCCAGCGCCCTTTACACTCACGCCCCATGCACGACGGCACCGACAGTATCGAGACGCCCGCGCCCGAAGGCGTGGTGGTGCGCAAGCGCCGCAAAGGCATCTACATCCTGCCCAACCTGTTCACGCTGGCCGCGCTGTTCGGCGGCTTCTTCGCCGTGGTGATGGCGATGAACCAGCGCTTCGACATGGCCGCGGTCGGCGTGTTCGTGGCGATGGTGCTGGACAGCCTGGACGGCCGCGTGGCGCGCATGACCAACACGCAGAGTGCCTTCGGCGAGCAGATGGACTCGCTGTCGGACATGGTGTCGTTCGGCGCCGCGCCCGCGCTCATCGCGTACGAGTGGGCGCTCAAGGGCCTGGGCCGCTGGGGCTGGATCGCCGCCTTCGTCTATTGCGCCTGCGCTGCGCTGCGCCTGGCGCGCTTCAACGTCAACACCGGCGTGGTGGACAAACGCTATTTCCAGGGCCTGCCTTCTCCCGCCGCCGCCGCGCTCGTCGCCGGCTTCATCTGGCTGGCGACCGACAACGGCATCAAGGGCTACGAAGTCGAGTGGGTGATGTTCGGCTTCGCGCTGTACGCGGGCCTGACGATGGTGACCAACGTGCCGTTCTACAGCTTCAAGGACATCTCCATGAAGCGCAGCGTGCCGTTCGCCGCCATCGTGCTCATCGCGCTGATCATCGCGGTGATCAACATCGACCCGCCCATCGTGCTGTTCTCCCTCTTCTGCATCTACGGCATCTCCGGCTACGCCGTGTACGGCTGGCGCAAGGCAAAGGGCCAGCAGACCAGCGTCATCAGCACGTCCACCGACGAGCCGGACGAGCGGGGCCTGCACCGCTGACCCGCGAAACCGCTGGACAGCCTGCCCATCCTTCGTGTTACCATCCCGCGCCATGAACCTGCTGTCGCTGGCCCTACTGCTAATCCCCCACGGGCGGAGACGGTAGAGCGCGCGCGCAAGCACCTCACTCGACGGCCCGTATGCACCAGCAGCGGGCCGTTTTGTTTTGGGGCTGCTGGTTCACCTCCACGAAACGAAAGATCACATGTCCATGTTGAAGAACCCCGCCACCAAGTACCGCTCCTTCGCGCCGGTGGGCCTGAAGGACCGCACGTGGCCGGACGCGGTGATCAGCCGCCCTCCGGTGTGGTGCAGCGTCGATCTGCGCGACGGCAACCAGGCGCTGATCGAGCCCATGGACATGGCCCGCAAACTGCGGATGTTCCAGGCGCTGGTGAAGATCGGCTTCAAGGAGATCGAGGTGGGCTTCCCCTCGGCTTCCCAGGTGGAGTTCGACTTCATCCGCAAGCTGATCGAAGAGGACCTGATCCCCGACGACGTCACCATCCAGGTGCTGACCCAGGCGCGCGAGCCGCTGATCCGCCGCACGTTCGAGTCGCTGCAGGGCGCGCGCCGCGTCATCGTCCACCTGTACAACGCCACCGCGCCCGTCATGCGCAAGGTGGTGCTGGGCCTGGATGAAGACGGCATCGTGCAGCTGGCTACCAGCCAGGCGCGCCTGTTCAAGGAACTGGCCGCGGAGCAGCCGAAGACGGAATGGACCTTCCAGTATTCGCCCGAGATGTTCTCCGGCACCGAGCTGAAGTTCGCCAAGCGCGTCGTCGACGCGGTCACCGAGGTGTGGCAGCCCACCCCGGCGCACAAGTGCATCGTCAACCTGCCGTCGACGGTGGAGCACTCCACGCCGAACATCTTCGCCGACATGATCGAGTGGATGCATCGCAACATCGCCCGCCGCGATTCCGTCGTGCTGTCGGTCCACCCGCACAACGACCGCGGCACCGGCACCGCCGCCGGCGAGTTCGCCATCATGGCCGGCGCCGATCGCCTGGAAGGCTGCCTGTTCGGCAACGGCGAGCGCACCGGCAACCTCGACCTGGTGAACGTCGCCCTCAACATGTACACGCAGGGCGTGAACCCCGGGCTGGACTTCTCCGACATCGACGACATCCGCCGCACGGTGGAGCACTGCAACCAGTTGCCGGTGCACCCGCGCCACCCGTACGCGGGCGACCTGGTCTATACCTCGTTCTCCGGTTCGCACCAGGACGCCATCAAGAAAGCTTTCTCGGCCCGCAAGGAAGGCGACATCTGGGACATGCCCTACCTGCCCGTGGACCCCAAGGACCTGGGCCGCAGCTACGAGGCGGTCATCCGCGTCAACAGCCAGTCCGGCAAGGGCGGCATCTCCTACCTGCTCGAAAGCGAGTACGGCCTGGAGCTGCCGCGCCGCCTGCAGATCGAGTTCAGCCAGGTCGTGCAGGCCGTGATGGACGCCAGCGGCAAGGAGCTGAGCGCGCGCGAGATCCACGAACTGTTCACGCGCGAGTACGGTCTCGGCGGCATCCCCGCGCCGTCGCACCAGCTGGTGGAAGAGGCGGGCGCTACCGGCACCACGGTGAAGCTGAACGCGGAAGTGGTGGTCGACGGCAAGCCGATGACCGTGCGCGGCATGGGCAACGGCCCGATCGACGCTTTCGTCGAAGGCCTCTCGGCCGCCACCGGCGTGGAAGTGCGCGTGCTGGACTACCACGAGCACGCCATCGGCGCCGGCGCCAACGCGCAGGCCGTGGCGTACCTGGAATTGCGCGTGGGCTCGCGCACGCTGTTCGGTGTCGGCATGGACGCCAACATCGTGTCCGCCTCGCTCAAGGCCATCGTCTCCGGCCTGCAGCGTGGCCGCAGCGGGCAGGCGGAAACGCCGCGCGAAGCCGCCCCCGCGAAATAATCGCGGTTCGCCAACAGGAGCACCGCGCATGGCCGACCAGCTGATCATCTTCGACACGACCCTGCGCGACGGCGAGCAATCGCCCGGCGCGTCCATGACCAAGGACGAGAAGCTGCGCATCGCGCGGCAGCTGGAACGCCTGAAGGTGGACGTCATCGAGGCCGGCTTCGCCGCCAGCTCCAACGGCGACTTCGAGGCGGTGCAGGCCATCGCCGCGGCGATCAAGGACAGCACCGTGTGCTCGCTGTCGCGGGCCAACGACCGCGACATCGCGCGCGCGGCGGAAGCGCTCAAGAGCGCGGCCCGCGCGCGCATCCACACCTTCATCGCCACCTCGCCGCTGCACATGGAAAAGAAGCTGCGGATGACGCCCGAGCAGGTGCTGGAGCAGGCGAAGCAGTCCGTCCGCTTCGCGCGCAACCTGTGCGGCGACATCGAGTTCTCGCCGGAGGACGGCTACCGCAGCGAGATGGACTTCCTCTGCCGCGTGCTGGAAACGGTCATCGCGGAAGGCGCCACCACCGTCAACGTGCCCGACACCGTGGGCTACGCCGTGCCCGAGCTGTACGGCAACTTCATCAGGACGCTGCGCGAGCGCGTGCCCAACTCCGACAAGGCCATCTGGTCCGTGCACTGCCACAACGACCTGGGCATGGCGGTGGCCAACTCGCTGGCCGGCGTGAAGATCGGCGGCGCGCGCCAGGTCGAGTGCACGATCAATGGCCTGGGCGAGCGGGCGGGCAACTGCTCGCTGGAAGAGATCGTGATGGCCGTGCGCACGCGCAAGGACTACTTCGGGCTGGACGTCGCCATCGACACCAAGCACATCGTGCCGGCCAGCCGCATGGTCAGCCAGACCACGGGCTTCGTGGTGCAGCCCAACAAGGCCGTGGTCGGCGCCAACGCGTTCGCCCATGCCAGCGGCATCCACCAGGACGGCGTGCTCAAGGCGCGCGACACCTACGAGATCATGCGGGCCGAGGACGTGGGCTGGTCGGCCAACAAGATCGTGCTGGGCAAGCTGTCGGGCCGCAATGCGTTCAAGCAGCGCTTGCAGGAGCTGGGCGTGCAGCTGGACAGCGAGGCCGAAGTCAATGCCGCGTTCGCCAAGTTCAAGGAACTGGCCGACCGCAAGAGCGAGATCTTCGACGAGGACATCCTGGCGCTGGTCAGCGACGAGACGGTCACCGACGAGCAGGAAACCTACCGCCTGATCTCCCTGGCCCAGCACAGCGAAACCGGCGAGCGGCCGCATGCCGTGGTCGTGTTCGCGGCCCACGGCAAGGAAGTCCGCGGTGAATCCGACGGCAACGGTCCGGTGGACGCTTCCCTGAAGGCCATCGAGGCCCACGTGGCCAGCGGGGCGGAGATGGTGTTGTATTCCGTCAACGCCATCAGCGGGTCCACAGAAAGTCAGGGGGAGGTGACTGTCCGGCTGCAGAACAGCGGAAGAGTTGTCAACGGCGTGGGGGCCGACCCCGACATCGTGGTGGCTTCGGCCAAGGCTTACCTGAGCGCCCTCAACAAGTTACAAAGTAAAGCTGAGCGGGTGGCTGCACAAGGTTAGGGTTGTGTCCATATAATTCGGCTGCTGACTTAGGAATACCGCCTAAGTCGTTGAAGTAGTACAGTTTTTCACCGTCGACCATCCACCCGGCGGTGCCTGTGGACACGAAGGAGTCCGAATGCAGCCGAAGGTGCCGACGCCCACCAGGAAGACGTTGACACGCGTGCTACACGCGGTGACTGTATTGGCGTTCGTCGCCGGCCTGCTGCCGGACGCCGCCGAGGCTGCCACCGCGCGCAAGGCGGTCAAGAAATCGCGTCCCGCCGCCACGCAGCGCGTCGCCCGCACGTTCGTTTCCACCAAAGCCCGCCGCTCGGTCGTCTACGCGCCGGCGCGTCCGTCGTTCGGCCAGATCGCCGGCCTGCACGGCGGGAAGGACGCGCTGGACCTGAAGTCCAGCGTCGCCCTGGTCATCGACCAGGACACGCGCGAAGTGCTGTTTTCCAAGAACGACCAGGCCGTGCTGCCCATCGCGTCGCTCACCAAGCTGATGACCGGCGTGCTGATCAGCGAAGCGCACCTGCCGATGGACGAGACCATCACCATCACGCAGGACGACGTGGACACCGAGAAGGGCAGCTCGTCGCGCCTGCGCGTGGGCTCCACGTTGACGCGCGCCGAAGCGCTGCACCTGGCGCTGATGTCCAGCGAGAACCGCGCGGCGCACGCGCTGGGCCGCACCTACCCGGGTGGCCTCGCGGTGTTCGTGTCGCAGATGAACGCCAAGGCCAAGCTGCTGGGCATGAAGGACACGCAGTACGTGGAACCCACGGGCCTGTCCAGCCGCAACCAGTCCAGCGCGCATGACCTGGCCACGCTGGTGAACTTCGCCTATCAAGATCCGCAGCTGCGCGAATATTCCACGTCGCCCGGCTACCAGGTCGCGGTCGGCCACCGCACGCTGCAGTACAACAACACCAACCGCCTGGTGAAGAACCCCGACTGGGAGATCGGCCTGCAGAAGACCGGCTACATCTCCGAAGCCGGCCAGTGCCTGGTGATGCAGGCCAAGATCGCCGGCCGCAAGCTGATCATGGTGTTCCTGGATTCCGCCGGCAAACTCAGCCGCATCGGCGACGCGGAGCGCGTGCGCCGCTGGGTCGAGAACAACGTGCCCACGCCCGCCGGGTCCGCCACGCCGGGCGCCACGCCCTCGGCTACCGTGATCCGGCAGGTGAGCGGCTGAGATCGGCGCAAGCGCCCCATGAAAAAAAGGCCCCTCACGGGGCCTTTTGCTTTTACGCCGCGGCTCTTTGCGCGGGCGGCGTGTACCCCAGCGCCGCCGAGATCTCGCTCGCCGTCGCCTGCAGCTTCGTCAGCCAGCCTTCGTCCAGCCGATCCGCCGGCGCCGAGATGGACAGGCCCGCGATCAGCTTGTTCTGGTCGTCGTAGATGCCCGCGGCCATGCAGCGCACGCCCAGCTCCAGCTCCTCGTTGTCGCGGGCGATGCCGTACTGGCGCGCCTTGGCCAGTTCGCGCTCCAGCACCGGCAATTGAGTGATGCTGTTGCGCGTGTGGCCCGCCAGGCCGGTGCGCGTGGCGTACGCGCGTACGCGCGGCGCGTCATCCGCGGCCAGGAACAGCTTGCCGGTGGACGTCAGGTGCAGCGGCGCGCGGCCGCCGATGGCGCGCACCACCTGCATGCCCGAGCGCTCGCTGTACGCGCGCTCGACGTAGACGATCTCGTCGCCCTGGCGCACCGACAGGTTCACCGGCTGCTGGATCATCTTGTGCAGCTCGCGCATCGGCGTCAGCGCCGCGTCGCGCACGTTCAGCCGCGCCTTCACCAGGTTGCCCAGCTCCAGCAGCCGCATGCCCAGCCGGTAGCTGCCGGCTTCGGGCCGGTCGACGAAGCGGCCGACCGCCAGGTCGTTGAGGATGCGGTGCGTGGTGGAAGGGTGCAGGCCGGTCTTCTCGCTGATCTCCTTCAGCGACACGGCTTCCTCGCGCGAGGCCAGCACGTCGATGAGCGCGAACATGCGCTCGATGACCTGGATGGTGGGGGTGGCGGGCGCGCCGCCTTCGGACTTTCTCATGGGAACGGCTGCTTCAGGCGTTCCCGCGATTTTATCTTGTGAAATCAGCCGCCGCGGCGGGCAACTTCGACCCAGCTGCCTTCCTGCAACACCTGGTGCGGGCGGAAGCGGGCCTTGTAGCTCATCTTGGGACTCTCGCCGATCCAGTAGCCCAGGTACACGTGCGGCAGCTTGAGCTTCTTCGCCTGGTCGATCTGCCACAGCACGCTGTACGTGCCGTAGCTGGCATTGGGATCGGGCTCGTAGAAGGTGTAGACCGCCGAGAGGCCGTCGCCCAGCACGTCGAGGATGGACACCATGCGCAGCGCGCCGGGCGAGCCGTCGGGCAGGGTGTCGCGGAACTCCACCAGGCGCGAGTTCACGCGGCTTTGCAGCAGGAACTGCGTGTACTGGTCGATGCTGTCGTGGTCCATGCCGCCGCCCGCGTGGCGGCCACTCTGGTAGCGCAGGTACAGCTGGTAGTGTTCAGGAACGAAGCACAGCTTCAGCACGCGGGCCTGCAGGTTGGCGTGGGCCGCCCACGCGCGGCGCTGGCTGCGATCGGGCTGGAACTGCTCGGCCAGCACGCGCAGCGGCACGCACGCGCGGCAGCCGTCGCAGTAGGGCCGGTAGGTGAACATGCCGCTGCGGCGGAAGCCGCTGGTCACCAGGTCGGAATACGCGTCGTTGTGGATCAGGTGGCTGGGGGTGGCCACCTGCGAGCGGGCCTGCTTGCCCGGCAGGTAGCTGCACGGGTAAGGCGCCGTCGCATAGAACTGCAGTGTCTGGAGCGGAAGGTCCTTGAGGTGCGTCACGCAGCGGGCTTTCGCAACAGGAGTTCGCTCCAGTATACGGAATCGAATTTCCATCGCGGTGTTGCACGGCGCGCGCGTTTTGCGACGGCCGCAACGAATTCCTTGCGCGGGATCTCGCGCGCGCCCAGCGAGGCCAGGTGCCGCGTGTTCTGCTGGCAGTCGATGCACTCGATGCCGTGGTGCAGGCAGAAGGCCACCAGCCCCGCCAGCGCGACCTTCGAAGCGTCCGGCACGCGCGTGAACATCGACTCGCCGAACACGGCCTGGCCCAGTGACACGCAGTACAGGCCGCCCGCCAGCTGCCCGTCGATCCAGGTCTCCACGCTGTGCGCGAAGCCGGCGGCGTGAAAAGCCTCGTAAGCCTGCACCATCGGCGGCACGATCCAGGTGCCCGACTGGCCCTCGCGCGGGCTGCCGGCGCAGGCGCGGATCACCTCGTCGAACGCGGTGTCGAACCGCACCTCGCAGCGCGGGTCTTCCATGAACTTCTGCAGCGTCTTGCGCAGCGACCGGTGCAGGCGGAACTCACCGGGGAACAGCACCATGCGCGGGTCGGTGCTCCACCACAGGATGGGCTGGCCTTCGCTGAACCACGGGAAGATGCCGCCCGAATATGCGCGCTTGAGCGTGGGCACGTCCAGCGCGCCGCCGGCGGCCAGCAGCCCGGGAGCGGGCTGCGATTCGTCCCAGGCCTCGCCGGCCGGGGGAAACGGGTCGCCTGGGTCCAGCCAGGGAAGCTTCATCGCGCGCACGTCGGATCGTCTCCAGCCCCGATTGTGGTCGCATATGCTCGCCGCATGGACTTCCAGGAAGCGATCGACTTCGCCGTTGCGCACGAAGTGCCTTGGCCGCGCGACCCCACCTGCGACCCCGCGCGCTGGGGAGTGCACCACGCCGACCCGGCGCCGTTCAATCGCCTGCGCGGGCCGGTGCATGAACGCGGCGGCGTCTCAGGCGTCATCCGCGCCGGCGGCAGCGAAGCCGCGGCCTGGGGCGAACCGGACCGGGCCGACCTGACGTTCAGCGTCGCCAAGACCTACCTTGCGCTGCTGGCGGGACTCGCCCACTCGCGTGGACTGCTCGACGTGAACGAGCGCGTCGGCAACCGCGTGCCCGGCATCGGCTTCGAAGGCGCGCACAACGGGCAGGTCACCTGGACGCACCTGCTGGAGCAGACCAGCGAGTGGTCGGGCACCTGCTTCGGCATGCCCGACACCGTGGAGCACAACCGGCGCGTGTCGCACGACCCGAAGCCGCCGCAGGGCGCGAAGGGCGAACCGCGGCAACTGCAGGTACCCGGCACGTACTGGGAATACAACGACGTGCGCATCAACCAGCTGTCGCTGGCGCTGCTGCATGTCTTCAGGCGGCCGCTGGAGGAGGTGTTCCGCGAGGAATTCCTCGTGCCGCTGGGCGGCGGCGAAGGCTTCGCGTGGCGCGGCTACGACGACGCATGGGTCACCATTGACGGGCAGCGTATCCCGTCGGTGCCCGGAGGCTCGCACTGGGGCGGCGGCGTGTCGATCTCCGCGCGCGACCAGGCGCGCATCGGGCAGCTTCTGCTCGACGGCGGTGCACACCAGGGGCGGCAGTTGTTGCCCGCCGAATGGATCGACCGCATGCGGCAGCCCTGCGCGGTGGCGCCGTTCTACGGTTGGCTGAGCTGGCTCAACCGCGACGGTGCGATGTTCGCCGACGCCTCGCGCGAAAGCTGGTTCCTGGTCGGCGCGGGCGGACATTACACGTGGATCGATCCGGCCAACTCGGCGGTGGCGGTGGTGCGCTGGATCGACCCGGCGCGCTCGCCCGGGTTCGTGCACCGCGTGGTGCGGGCGCTGGCCCGCGGCAGCTAACCAAAGTTTTCAAGGGTTCCCCCGTTGGCGCCGGCAGATCGGCGGCCCTAGCCTGCGCGCAGTGCCCGCCATTCCCCGGGCCAACCACGCGAGGAGACCCATGCGCTTCCTGCAGAAAATGGCCGCCGGCCTGTTCATGACGTTCGCCCTGGCGGGCATCGCGTCGGCCCAGGCCGACTATCCCAACAAGCCGATCCGCTGGATCGTCGCGTACCCGCCCGGCGGCAGCACCGACGTGACCGCGCGGCTGATGGCGCAGTGGCTCAGCGCGCGGCTGGGGCAGCAGGTGATCGTGGACAACCGCGCGGGCGGCGGCAACAACATCGGCACCGAGGCGGCCATCCGCTCGGCGCCTGACGGCTACACGATCTTCCTGGTCAACCCGGCCAACGCGATCAACGCCACGCTGTACCCCAAGCTGCCGTTCAATTTCCTCGAAGACATGACGCCGGTGGGCGGCATCATCCGCGTGCCCAACGTGATGACGGTGCGCAAGGACTTCCCCGCGAAGACGGTGGCCGAGTTCATCGACTACGCGAAGAAGAACCCGGGCAAGGTGAACATGGCTTCGTCGGGCTCGGGCACCTCGGTGCACCTGTCGGGCGAGTTGTTCAAGAGCATGGCCGGCATCGACATGAAGCACATCCCGTACAAGGGCGCGGGCCCGGCCACCACCGACCTCATCGCCGGGCAGGTGGACGTGATCTTCGACAACATGCCTTCCATCATCGGCCACATCCGCAACGGCACGGTGCGACCGCTCGGCGTCACCAGCGCGCAGCGCTCGCCCGCGCTGCCCGACGTGCAGGCGATCGCAGAGACCGTGCCCGGCTATGAAGCCAGCGCGTGGTTCGGCGTGTCGGCTCCCAAGGGCACGCCGGCGTACGCCATCGAGCGGCTCAATCGCGAGATCAACGCCGCGCTGAATGATCCCGGCATGAAGGAGAAGCTGGCCAATCTGGGCGGCGTGCCGATCCCCGGCACGCCCGAACAGTTCTGGCAGCTGCAGCGCATGGAAACCGAGAAGTGGGCGAAGACGGTGCAGTTCTCCGGCGCGAAGGCCGAGTAGCGAACCCGTTTCGCCCGCACCGTCAACGCATACAATCCGCTCGCCTTCGCTTCGAAGGCAATCCGCTGGGGGTGTTGCTGCCGAACGGCAGCGACTGAGAGAGTCCCTTTGAACCTGACTGAGGTAATCCTCGCGCAGGGAAGCAAGCATAGGGCGGTGCTCCGGATTCTCGACAGGAGCATTCCACCGCCCATCGCGAGCCGACCTGCCACTGAACGTTGGAGAAAACGTCGTGGCAACCATGAAACCCATCCCGGGCGCCATCGCGCTCCTGCTGTCGGCGTGCGTGCTGGCGGCGCACGCGCAGGACACCACGCTGCGCCCCGTCACCGTCACGCCCGCGGCCGTGCCCACCGCGCCGGACGTCACCGGCTTCGGCGACGTGCCAGCCAAGGAAGTGCCGGCCTCGGCCACCGTGATCGGCGCGCCGCAGATCGAAGCCGCGGGCGCGCGCCGCCTGGCCGACCTGACGCGCTTCGACAGCTCGGTGAGCGACGCGTACAACGCGCCGGGCTACTGGGACATCATGTCCGTCCGCGGCTTCACGTTGGACAACCAGTTCAACTACCGCCGCGAAGGCCTGCCGATCAACGCCGAGACCACCATCCCGCTGGACAACAAGGAGCGGGTGGAAGTGCTCAAGGGCACCAGCGGGCTGCAGGCGGGCACCAGTTCGCCCGGCGGCCTGGTCAACTACGTCGTGAAGCGGCCGACGGCGCACCCCTTGCGCACCGTGAAGCTCGAAGCCACCGAGCGCGGCGGCCTGCTCGGCGCCGCGGACCTGGGCGGCCGTTTCGGCGCCGGCGATGCCTTCGGCTACCGCCTGAACGTCGCGCAGGAGCGGCTGCGTCCCTATGTGCGCGCCACCGACGGCGAACGCAGCCTGGCGGCACTGGCGATGGACTGGCGCGTGACCCGCGACTCGCTGCTGGAAGGCGAGTTCGAATGGAGCCACCACGCGCAGGCCAGCCAGACCGGCTTCTCGCTGCTGGGCAACGTGCTGCCCGCGCCGGTGGACCCGCGCCTGAACCTGAACAACCAGCCCTGGACGCCGCGCTCGCAGTTCGACGCGCTGACCGGCACGCTGCGCTTCACGCAGGCCATCAACCCCGACTGGCGCTGGTCCGCCCAATGGGGCACGCAGCGGCTGAAGAGCGACGACTACACGGCGTTCCCCTTCGGCTGCATGGCCGAAGGCAACTTCGACCGCTTCTGCTCCGACGGCACGTTCGACTACTACGACTTCCGCAGCCAGGACGAGCGCCGCCGCCGCGATGCCGCGGCGCTGAAAGTGTCGGGCCGGTTCCAGACCGGCGGCGTCACGCACGACCTGTCGACCGGCGTGCTGGTGCACCGCACGCGAGACCGATTCAACCCGCAGGCGTTCAACTACACCGGGGCTTCCGGCACCGTGGACGGCCTGACGGTCGTGCCGCCCGCTCCCGAGCCGACCACGCCGGTGCCCGATCGCGACGAGCGCGCGACCGAGCTTCACCTGCAGGACGCCATCCGCTGGAACGACCGCTTCACCACCTGGCTGGGCGTGCGGCACACGCGGCTGGACCGCGGCTACGTGCAGAACCTGACCACCCCCTGGGCGGCGATCAGCTACAAGTTCGACGGCGTGGTCGCTTACGGCAGCTGGAGCCAGGGCGTCGAGTCGTGGCAGGTGACCAAGAGCCCCGTCTTCGCGCTGGCCAACGCCGGGCTGGTGCTGCCCGCCGCGAAGTCGCGCCAGATGGAGGCGGGGTTGCGCGGCGGCGATGCGGCGCTGGGCTGGAACGCGGCGCTGTTCCAGATCCGCCGGCCGGTGACCAACTTCGACTACTGCACGCGCACGTTCCTCTGCACGATCGGCGAATACGACGGCGAAGCGGTGCATCGGGGCGTGGAGGCCGAGGCGCATTGGGCCAAGGGCCCGTGGTCGCTGCAGGGCGCCGTGACGCTGCTGCGCGCGCGGCGCGAGGGCAGCGTGTACGAACCGCTGACCAACGGGCAGCGGCCCACGAACGTGCCCGAGACGGTGGTGCGCATGACGGCGGGCTACCGTGTCGCTGCCGTGCCCGGCCTGTCGGTGGAAGGCCACGTGTCGCACGAAGGATCGCGCTCCGTGCTGTCCGACGGCTCGATCTCCATTCCCGGCTGGACCCGCGTCGACGCGACGCTGCGCTACGAGACGCAGCTGAACGGCGCGCAGACCACCTGGACGCTGGGCGTGCAGAACCTCGCGGACAAGCGCTACTGGCGCGAATCGCCCTACCAGTTCGGGCACGTCTACCTCTATCCGGGCGCGCCGCGCACGGTCCGTTTGTCTTTCACAGCCGCGCTGTGACGGCCGGGCAAAAAATGACGCTATAATCGCGGGCTCATTCCCCGATAGCTCAGTCGGTAGAGCGCCGGACTGTTAATCCGTAGGTCCCTGGTTCGAGCCCAGGTCGGGGAGCCAAATCGAAAAGGCCTTGGTCGAAAGACCAGGGCCTTTTTCTTTGCCGCCGCAGGATGCCACCCCAAGAAGAAAGGGCCCCGAAAGGCCCTTTGTCGTTGATGCGGCAGCAGCGCTCAGTCGAACACCGGCGTCTCCACGCCCAGCACCTTGTGCAGCTTCGGCGACGTGGTCGTGTACTGCAGGTGGATCTTGCCCTTCTCGGGGAAGATGATGGGCGCGGCGGCGAAGGCGGCCAGCGCGCATTCGTGGAAGCCCGAGAGGATCAGCTTCTTCTTGCCCGGGTAGGTGTTGATGTCGCCTACCGCGAAGATGCCCGGCACGTTGGTGGAGAACTTCTCGGTGTCCACCTTCAGCTGCTTGCGCTCGATGTCCAGGCCCCATTCGGCGATCGGGCCCAGCTTGGGCGACAGGCCGAAGAAGACCAGCAGCGTGTCGGTGGGCACGACGCGCGTCACCCCGTCTCCGCCGGTGACCTTGGCGCCGGTGAGCTTGCCGTCCTTCTCTTCGTAGCCGGTGACCTGGCCGACGATGAACTGCATCTCGTACTGCTCGCACAGCTCGTGCATCTTGGCCACGGACGCGGGCGCGGCCTTGAAGCCGTCGCGGCGGTGCACCAGGATCACGCTCTCGGCCTTGTTCGGGCCTTCGGCGGTGAAATTCAGCGTCCAGTCCAGCGCCGAATCGCCGCCGCCCACGATCACCAGGTTCTTGCCGGCGAAGTCGGCCGGGTTCTTCACCCGGTAGTGCAGCTGCGAGCCGTCGAACTTGTCCAGGCCGTCCACCTTGAGCAGGCGCGGCTCGAAGGCGCCCACGCCCGCCGCGATGAAGATGGTCTTGGTCAGGAACTCGGTGCCCTTGGACGTCTGCACGTAGAAGCGGCCGTCGTCCTGCTTCTGCACCGCGGTGACCGTCTGGCCCAGGTGGAACGTGGCGCCGAAAGGCTCGATCTGCTTGAGCAGCGCGTCGGTCAGTTCCTTGCCCGTGCACACCGGGATGGCCGGGATGTCGTAGATGGGCTTGTCGGGGTACAGCTCGATGGGCTGGCCGCCGGGGTAGGCGAGCGAGTCGATGACGTGGGCCTTGATCTCCAGCAGGCCCAGCTCGAACACCTGGAACAGGCCGACCGGGCCGGCGCCGATGATGACGGCGTCGGTCTCGATGGGGCCGTCGTGCTCGGCGGCGGTCTTGATCACTTCTTGGTTGAGTTTGAGGTCCATTTTTCCTTCAGCGGACCAGCTCCGACAGCTTGCCGGGCTTGTCCTTCCATTCCTCGGCGTCGTCCAACGCCGGCTTGCGCTTGGTGATGCTCTTCCAGCCGGCGGCGCGGGCCAGCTCGGCGTTCAAGGCGGTGAAGGCCACCTGGTCCGCCGGGACGTCTTCCTCGGCGTAGATGGCGTTGACCGGGCACTCGGGGATGCAGACCGCGCAGTCGATGCACTCATCGGGGTCGATCACCAGCATGTTCGGCCCTTCGCGGAAGCAGTCCACGGGGCAGACGTCCACGCAGTCGGTGTACTTGCAGCGGATACATTGTTCGGTGACGACGTGGGTCATGACTTGACGTGGTGCAGTTGCGCTGGGGAAAACCCCGAATTTTAGCGGGCGGCCATGGCCACGCCAGCAGGCGGGTGGATGGCCGTACAGGCGCTTTCAGCGCACCAGCAGCGCTCCGGAAGTCTTGTGGCTGGCCGTGTCCACCAGCACCAGCGAACCGGGCAGGCGGGCACGCCCGAAAGGCCGGGCCGCCAGGGGTTCCTGCAGTGCCAGTTCGACGTGGCCGATGGCGTTGGGTTCCAGCTGGGCGGCGTCCTGTTCGGCCAGCGTCTGGATGTCCAGGCGGTGCACCACGCGGCGCACCTTGGCCTTCACCCAGCGGTGGCCATGCAGCGCCCAGTAAACGCGTCCCGCCACCAGCGGCTCGTCGTCCAGCCAGGCCACGGTGCCCGAGATCTCGCGCACCGCTTCCGGCGCATCGGCGGCCAGCAGCCAGTCGCCGCGCGACACGTCCACTTCGCGATCCAGCACGACGCCCGCGCTGTGGCCGGCGCCGATGGCGCGCGGCTTGCGCACGGCGTCCAGCACCTGCGACACGGTGGCGGCCTGGCCCGAGGGCATCACGCGCACGGCCTGGCCCGGACGCACCGTGCCGGCGGCCACGCGGCCCCAGAACACGCGCCGGCCCTGGCTGGTGTCGGACGAGGAGGAGAACTTCTCCACCCACTGCACCGGGAACGAGAAGGACTCGTCCACTTCGGCGGCGGTCACCGGCAGTTGTTCCAGCACGCGCAGCAGCGTGGGGCCTTCGTAGCCGCACCAGCCCGCGGGGGCGGCTTCGACCACGTTGAAGCCCTTGAGCGCCGACACCGGCACGATGGCCGTGGGCTCGATGCCGGCGGCCAGCGCGAAGCGCACCAGCGCGGCCGAGATGCGGCGGAAGGCGAGGGCGGGGTTTTCCACCGCGTCCAGCTTGTTCACCGCGAACACGATGGAAGGCACGCGCAGCAGGTGCGCCAGCAGCGAATGGCGATGCGTCTGCGGCAGCAGCTTCACTTCCTCGTTGCCCCAAGCCAACTTGGTGGCGTCCAC
This sequence comes from Ramlibacter humi, assembly GCF_004681975.1. Taxonomy (GTDB): domain Bacteria; phylum Pseudomonadota; class Gammaproteobacteria; order Burkholderiales; family Burkholderiaceae_C; genus Ramlibacter; species Ramlibacter humi. The sequence goes on along the minus strand of NZ_SMLK01000001.1, from coordinate 988,532 downwards.
CAGCACCACGGCGGCATCGGCGCTGGAGGCCGCCGTGACCATGTTGCGGGTGTACTGCTCGTGGCCGGGCGCGTCGCCGATGATGAACTTGCGCGCCGGCGTGGCGAAGTAGCGGTAGGCCACGTCGATGGTGATGCCCTGCTCGCGTTCGGCGGTCAGGCCGTCGGTCAGCAGCGCCAGGTCGGTCTCGCCGGCGCGCTGCACGCCCGCCAGCTGGTCCTGCAGCACGGCCTTGCTGTCCACCAGCAGGCGCCCGATGAGGGTGCTCTTGCCGTCGTCGACGGAGCCGCAGGTGATGAAGCGAAGGGCGGCGTCGTGGTCGCCGGCCGCCAATACCCCGTCATTCCCGCGGAGGCGGGAATCCATGGCTTCCTGGGGTGCGCGTGCCGCAGCCGCGTCGCGGTGGATCCCCGCCTTCGCGGGGATGACGACTTCCTGGTCCATCAGAAATACCCGTCCTTCTTGCGCTTCTCCATCGAAGCGTCGCTCGTCTTGTCGTCCATGCGCGTGGCGCCGCGCTCGCTGACTTCCACGGCCAGCGTCTCGGCCACCACTTCGGCGGCATTCGCCGCGGGGCTGGCCACCGGGCAGGTGCAGGTGATGTCGCCGACGGTACGGAAGCGCACCGTGCGCGTCACCGGGTACTCGCCGTCGCGCGGCGGGGTGAGTTCGGTCACCGGCACCAGCAGGCCCTTGCGCTCCACCACCTGGCGCTGGTGCGCGTAGTAGATCGAAGGCAGCTCGATGTTCTCGCGCTCGATGTACTGCCAGACGTCCAGCTCGGTCCAGTTGGAGATGGGGAACACGCGGAAGTGCTCGCCCGGCTGCAGGCGCGTGTTGAACAGCGTCCACAGCTCGGGGCGCTGCGCCTTGGGCTGCCACTGGCCGAAGCTGTCGCGGTGCGAAAAGATGCGTTCCTTGGCGCGCGCCTTTTCCTCGTCGCGGCGGGCGCCGCCGATCAGCGCGTCGAAGCGGAATTCCTCGATCGCCTCCAGCAGCGTCACCGACTGGTGCACGTTGCGCGACTCGCCCGGGTGGGCCAGGCGCACCGTGCCGCGCTTCATCGAATCCTCGACGCTGCGCACGACCAATTCCGCGCCCAGCTGTTTGGCGCGGTAGTCGCGGAAGTCCGTGACCTCGGGGAAGTTGTGCCCGGTGTCGATCATCAGCAGCGGGTACGGCAGGCGGCCCGCGCCGAAGGCCTTCTCGGCGCACTTCAGCAGCACCAGCGAGTCCTTGCCGCCGGAGAACAGCAGGGTGGGGCGCTCGAAGGCGCCGGCCACTTCGCGCAGCACGAAGATGGCTTCCTCTTCCAGCGCGTCGAGGTGGCGGTTGCTCAGCTGCCCGAGCAGGTGCGGTTCCACGCGGGCGTTCATGCCGCACCCCCTTGTGATGCCCGTTCGCCCTGAGCCTGTCGAAGGGCTTGCGCGGGGGCGGCTTCGACAAGCTCAGCCCGAACGGAGGTGGGGGTTTGTTCCTTCACGTGCAATCCGCACTCCTTGGCGTTCTCGTCTTCCCACCACCAGCGGCCGGCGCGGAAGTCTTCGCCCAGGCTGATGGCGCGCGTGCAGGGCGCGCAGCCGATGCTGGGATAGAACTCGTCGTGCAGCGGGTGGTAGTCCACGCCGTTGCTGGCGATGTAGTGCCACACGTCGCCCCAGGTCCAGTTGGCCAGCGGGTTGAACTTGGTGCGCGGCTCGCTGGTGTCGATCAGCGGCACGTCGGCGCGCGCGGCGGACTGCTCGCGGCGCAGGCCCGTGATCCAGGCCTTCTGGCCGGCCAGCGCGCGCTGCAGCGGTTCCACTTTGCGGATGTGGCAGCAGGCCTTGCGCAGCTCGATGCTGCGGTACATCGCGTCCTCGCCTTCGCGGCGCACGAACTGGATCACCTGCTCCTGCACCGGCGTGAAAACGTGCACCGGCGCGCGCGAAGTGGCTTTCAGCCTGTCCAGCAGCTGCAGCGTCTGCGGGTGCAGGCGGCCCGTCTCCAGCACGAACACCGGGATGTCCAGCTCCAGCTGGTTGACCAGGTGCGTGATGACCATGTCCTCGGCGCCCAGGCTGTTGGCCTGCGTCAGCGGCGAGAACTCCGCAGCCGCGCGGATCAGCAGCTGCTGGGTCTCTGCGAGCTTCTGGTCGTAGTCCTTGGAGGCGCGGGCGTGCAGCTCGGTGGCCTTCACGTCGTCCACCTCGCGAACAGCGGCCGCGGGTCCTGCACGTCGCCCTGGTAGAACGCCGGGAAGCGGTCGAACTGCCGCTGCGCGTGGGCGCGGTCCTGGCCTTCCTTCAGCACGGCGCTGGAAAAGCCCGTGCGCTGCATCTGCACCAGCTGGTCGATCAGCACGGCGCCGACGGCGCGCAGCTCGCCCTGGAAGCCGCGGCGGCGCAGCGCCACGGCCTGGCTGTACGCGCGGCCGTCGGTGAACTTGGGGAAGTCCAGCTCGATGACCTGCGCGCCGGCGAAGTCCACGGTCTCGGCATCGACGTCGTTGGCCAGCCGCAGCACCGCCAGCTGGGTGCCCATGCCGGCGTATTCGGCCGCGGTCAGGATGTTCAGTTTGCGTTCCATTACGCGGCTTCCCGTTCGGTGAATCGCGCGGCGTTGGCGGCGGCCTTGAACGGCTCGATGCCCACGCGGCGCACGGTGTCGATGAAGGCTTCGGCGCGGCCGTCCGTGACCTGCCTTTCGCGGCGGTAGGCCTCGATCACGGCCTCGACCACTTCCGGCACTTCGGCGGCGGAGAACGAAGGCCCCACCACCTTGCCCGGCTGCGCGGCGCCCGACAGGTTGGAGCCGTCGGCGCCGCCGATGGTGACCTGGTACCACTCCTTGCCGTCCTTATCGACGCCCAGGATGCCGATGTGGCCCGAGTGGTGGTGGCCGCAGCTGTTGATGCAGCCGCTGATGTTCAGGTCGATCTCGCCGATGTCGTACAGCTCGTCCAGGTCCTGGTAGCGCTGCGTGATGGCTTCGGCGATCGGGATGGACCGCGCGTTGGCCAGCGAGCAGAAGTCGCCGCCGGGGCAGGAGATCATGTCGCTGAGCAGGCCGATGTTGGCGCGCGCCAGGCCCAGCTTGCGCGCGGCGGCGTACAGCTCGGGCAGGTCGTCCTGGTGCACCCAGGGCAGCAGCAGGTTCTGGTGGTGCGTCACGCGCGCCTCGCCGCTGGAGAAGCGGTCGGCCAGGTCGGCGGCCGCGGCCAGCTGGTCGGCGTTGGCATCGCCGGGCGCCTGGCCCAGGCGCTTGAACGACAGCGTCACGGCACGCAGCTGCGGGTCGCGGTGCTCGTGCACGTTGCGCTGCAGCCAGCGGTCGTAGGAAGGATCGGCTTCCGCGTCGGCACGCACGATCTCGTGCAGGCGCGCATCCTTCTTCGCGGGCTGAACCTTGGGCACTTCGAAGTGGGCCGCCACGCGGTCGAACTCGGCTTGCGTGATGGTGTGATGCGCACCGCCGGCGGCGATGCGGGCGAACTCTTCTTCCACCTGGTCGATGTAGCGCTGGCCCTCGGCCTTCACCAGGATCTTGATGCGCGCCTTCCACAGGTTGTCGCGGCGGCCGTAGCGGTTGTAGACGCGGATGCACGCCTCGACGTAGTTGAGCATCTGGTCCCAGGGCAGGAACTCGCGCACCACGCTGCTGATGACCGGCGTGCGGCCCATGCCGCCGCCCACGTGCACGCGCATGCCCAGCTCGCCGGCTTCGTTCTTCAGCAGCTGCAGGCCGATGTCGTACCAGCGCAGGGCCGAGCGGTCCTCGCGCGCGCCGTTGATGGAAATCTTGAACTTGCGCGGCAGGAACAGGAACTCGGGGTGCAGCGAGCTCCACTGGCGCAGGATTTCGGCGAAGGGGCGCGGATCGGCGATCTCGTCGGGCGCGATGCCCGCCAGCTCGTCGCTGCAGATGTTGCGGATGGTGTTGCCGCTGGTCTGGATGCCGTGCATGTTCACGCTGGCCAACAGCTCCATGACGTCGGCGCTCTTGACCAGCGGGACCCAGTTGAACTGCACGTTGGTGCGGGTGGTGAAGTGGCCGTAGCCGGTCTTCAGGCGCGTGACGACGGGCGTGCCGCCGCGCACGGGCACTTCGCCCAGGGCCGATTGCTTCTCCTGCGCTTCCTGCAGCAGGGCGGCGGTGGGCTGGTCGTAGTCGCGGGCGATCTTCGACAGCACGCGCAGCTGGGCGCCGGAGATCTCCCCGTAGGGCACCGCGATGCGCAGCATCGGGGCGTAGCGCTGGATGTACCAGCCGTTCTGCAGGCGCAGGGGCCGGAAGTCGTCGTCGCTGAGCTGGCCGGCCAGGTTGCGCTCCAGCTGGTCGCGGTACTGGGCCGCCCGGGCGCGCACGAAAGCCTTGTCGAACTCGGAATACTGATACATGGGCCGCGACTCTACGGACGGCCCTTATGGAACCAAACGATTTTTTAATCCGCGCCTTATGCGGATAAGCTTATTCGCCAGTGCCGGCGCGGGTTTCCTGGCGGCATGAGCTGATGTCCGGATAAAGGCTTTCCAGCGCGGCAGTGGACCGCGATAATCCCGGCGCGGCACAGCAAGAGGGCAAATTGCAGCGGGTTTTCGTCAAGGTGGTGGGGTTCAGCGACGTCGAGCGCCATGCGCTCAACACGCTGTTCCGCCTGTCCGAAGAGCGTGAGACCGGCTACGCCCTCTGGACCCCCGACTGGGGCATCGACGCCCAGATCACCCTCATCGACAGCGAATCGCACGAAGCGCTGGTCGAGTTCGAATCGCCCAGCAACGAGGGCATGAAGACGGTTTGGGTGGGCGCTCAGCCCAACCCGCAAGCCTGGCGCAGCTTCTCCCGTCCCATCGATTGGCCCGCGGTCATCTCGCTCATGGACCAGGTGTTCATGCCGCCGCCCGACATCGCGGTGGAGCTGGATTTCGACTTCGAGGATGCCCAGGACACCCGGCCGCCGGAACCCGGCGAGCCGGTGAAGCGGGCACTGATCGCCAACGCCGACCGGGCCGAGCGCCTGTACATCCGCGCCCGCATGTCGCTGGCCGACCTGACCCAGGCCGACGAAGCCGAGACGGCCGCCGACGCGCTGGAGCTGGCCCGCAACAACCGCTACGAGGTGGCCGTCATCGACTACGGCCTGCCGGGCGCCAAGGGCGGCTACGAGCTCGTGCGCCAGCTGACGCGCACCGAGCAGCGCATCCCGCACGTCATCGTCACCAAGGACAAGCTCTCCACGGCCGAGAAGGTCGGCGGCCTGTTCGGCCGCGAGCCGGTGGTGCTGGAAAAGCCCGTCCACCCGCTGAAGCTCACCGCGCTGCTCAGCCGGGTCTGACCCTGGCCGCGTCCAGCGCGGCCGCCAATCTCGCGGGCAAGGGCAGCGGTTCGCCATGCAGGCGCGCCGCCAGCAGCTCGGCGCACAGCAGCGCGAAAGTCAGGCCGCGCGAGCCCAGCGCTGTGCTGACCCAGAGACCTTCCCCCAATGCACCCACCAGCGGTCGCCGGTCCGATGAGGCGCAGCGCACGCCCGCCCAGGCGCGCACCCGGCCTCGCTCGAAGGCGGAGGCGAGTGCCGATGCCGCTTCGGGCGCCAGCTGCTGCAGCCGCGCGAGGTTGGCCGCGTGGTCTTCGGGACGCTCGTCCGTGCCGCTGTCGCCGCGGCCGTAGGTCGAGCCGGTCAGCCAGGCCTGGCCTTCGCGCAGCGGCACGGCGGGCAGGAAGTGGCCGTTGCCGTTGAGCGGGGTGGGCGCCGGCGGATCGCCGTCGGCGACGCCCCAGCTCACCTGGCCGCGCACCGGGTTCAGCGGCAGGTGAGGGGACAGCACTTTCGTGCCGAGCGCGGCGGCGAGCACCACGAGATCGGCTTCGGCGAGCACTTCATCGTTCGCGCCGACCACGCGCCAGCAGTCGCCTTCACGCTGCACACGGGACACCGCCGTGCCGCCGCGCCACTCGATGCCGGGTGTTGCCAGCCACGCGCGTACGAGCGATGCCGGCTTCACCCAAGCCGCTGCTTCGTGCCACACGGAGGTGTGCGAGTCGTCCTGCCAACGCTGCCAGTCTTCTTCGCCAGGGCCCAGCGCGGGCAGTGGCCGGTTGTCGTCCAGCCTTTTCTCCAGCGAGCCGGTTCTGGCGAAGTCGTTTCCATCGACCAGTCGCGCCGCCGCTTCCGCCAGCGTCATGCGCACGCCGGCGCGCGAAAGGCGCGAGAGCAGGTTGTCGTCGGGGGAGGTGTGAGGCGCCAGCAGGCCGGCGGGCAGGGCGGAGGCGCCGGAGGCGGGTTCGGGGGCTGCATCGATCACCTGCACGTGCCATCCGCGCCGCGCGAGGCTGGCCGCTGCCGCCGAACCCGCGATGCCGCCGCCAACGACAACGGCCCGCGTTGGCGCCGTCATGACTGGATTTCCACGTACGCTCTCGCTCCTCACGCGGGAACGACGGCGGGAGGGTTTCCACGCGGGATCGAATGTTCCTCGCAGGACTCCGGCAGGACCTTGCTCGAGCTGAAACCCGTTCTGCCGAAGTTCAGGCTCCGCTTTGGACGGCGCCACGATCCCCGCGCCGCGCTGGCAGCACCGCGCCATTGCCTTGGCCGTGCCGGGTTCCCAGGTGCCCAGGATCACCGAGTCCGCCTCGAACGCGAGTTCCTGCAAGACGGCCTGCGCCTCGCCCACGCACAGCGTCAGCAGCACGCGCCCATCGTCGAACGACAGGCGATGGAACCCCGGCACCAGCCCCCACCATTGCGCGGCGAGTTCGCGCGCGAGCGGCTCGAGCTCGGGTGCAGTCGCGCGCGCGGCGCGCAGCAGTTCGTCCGCGGATACCGAGGACGCTTCGACGCCGACGAAGTGCAGCAGGCGAGGGCGCCGCGGATCGTCCCGCCACGCCTGCCACGCCGCCAGGAAGTCCAGCCCGGGGCCAAACCCGGTCTGCAGGATGCGCCACTGCGCCTGCCCGGCCCATGCGGCGGGCAGGCTGCAACCTTCAAGAGAAACTTGCCGAGCCGGCTCGGCCACGGTGGCGAAGCGTCAGGCGGAAGGCGGCACGTAGCCGGCCGCCTGCTCGGCACCGCCGCCGAAGAAGTGCGCTTCCATCTGGCGCTTCAGGTACTCGCGGGCGCGCTGGTCGGCGAGGTTCAGCCGGTTCTCGTTGACCAGCATGGTCTGCTGCTTCAGCCAGCCCTGCCAGGCTTCCTTGCTGACGCTTTCATAGATGCGCTTGCCCAGCTCGCCGGGATAAGGCGGGAAATCGAGGCCCTCGGCCTCGCGGCCGAGCTTGATGCATTGGACGGTGCGCGCCACGGGCGACTCCTAAGCTTATGCGGATAAACAACTGAAAATTGGTTCGTTCCCTTGCGGAACGCGGGCTCCCAGAATCCGCCGCATCACATCGACACCTGAGTGGAGCGGACCTTCATGAGCCTTCGTCGCGACTTTATCAAGATTCCCCTGGCCGCCGCCTTCGGCGCCTCGTTGCTGTCTGCCGGACTCCCGGCCTTCGCCCAGCAGCAGCCCGTGACGCTGCTCAATGTCTCGTACGACCCCACGCGCGAACTCTACGTCGAGTTCAACCAGGCTTTCGCGAAGTACTGGAAGGGCAAGACCGGCCAGGACGTGACGGTGAAGCAGTCGCACGGCGGCTCGGGCAAGCAGGCCCGCTCCATCATCGACGGCCTGGAAGCCGACGTCGCCACGCTGGCGCTGGCCGGCGACACCGACGCGCTGGTGAAGAACGGCGGCTGGGTGAAGGAAGACTGGCAGAAGCGCCTGCCGCACAACTCGTCGCCCTACACGTCGACCATCGTGCTGGTGGTGCGACAGGGCAACCCCAAGGGCATCAAGGACTGGGACGACCTGGTCAAGCCCGGCGTGAGCGTGATCACCCCGAACCCCAAGACCTCGGGCGGCGCGCGCTGGAACTACCTGGCTGCGTGGGAATTCGCCAAGCGCAAGTACGGCGGCGACGCGAAGGCCAAGGAATTCATCGCGAAGCTGTTCGGCAACGTGCCCGTGCTGGACACCGGCGCGCGCGGCTCCACCATCACCTTCGCCCAGCGTGGCCAGGGTGACGTGCTGATCGCCTGGGAAAACGAAGCGTTCCTGCTGGAAAAAGAGTTCGGCGCCAGGTTCGACGTGGTCGCGCCCTCCGTCTCCATCCTGGCCGAGCCCGCGGTCACCGTGGTGGACAAGGTCGTCGACAAGCGCGGCACCCGCGCCATCGCCGAGGAGTACCTGAAGTACCTGTACACCGAGGAAGGCCAGGACATCATCGGCAAGAACTTCTACCGCCCGGCCATCTCGCAGAAGGCGCAGGCCAAGTACGCAAAGCAGTTCCCGAAGATCAACCTGTTCACCATCGACCAGGCTTTCGGCGGCTGGACCAAGGCGGACAAGGAGCACTTCGCCGACGGCGGCAGCTTCGACCAGATCTACACGAGGAAGTGATGCCGGCCGCCCAGTCCCTCCGCCGCCTGGCAACTTCCGCCGTGCAGCGCAACGCATGCGCGGTGCTGCGGACGACGACGCTGGCATGGGGACTGGCGCAGACCCGGCCGGTGGCGGCGCCGTTGCTCCGCGCTGCGTTCACGTTCAGCGCAGCGCCGCGGCCAGCAGCGTGAGGCCCGAGAACACCATCAGGCCGTCCACGATCAGCCGGAAGGCATCCGGCGACAGCCGCAGCACCACGTGCTTGCCGGCGAACGACCCCGCCATCAGCGAGCAGCCGGCGATCAGTCCCTTGGTGACGGTGCTGAGCGGCAGCGCGCCCATGCCGCTGAAGGTGGCCAGCTTGGTGGCATACACCGCCAGCGACGCCAGTGCTTCGGTGCCCAGCAGCGCGCCGCGCTCCAACCCGTAGGACGTGAACAGCGGCACCTGCAGCGGCCCGGTGGACACCACGATGCCCGTGAGGTAGCCGAGCGGCGCGCCGATCACCGGCACGGCCCACAGCGGCAGGCGAACTTCCCGCCGCTTCAGCCACCGGCGCGCCGGCACCATCGCCAGGAAGAACAGGCCCAGCGCGGCCTCGATCAGCGCCGCGGGCGCGGCCAGCAGCGTGCGCACGCCGAGCACCGCGCCGGGCAGGGCGGTGATGCAGAACAGGGCGGCGGCTTTCCAATCCAGCTCTCGCCGCCACGCGACCACCCGGCCGAAGTTGCCCATGAACGCGGCGATGGCCATCACGGGCACCGCCTCCACCGGCCCCCAGAACCACACCAGCACCGGCATCAGCACGATGGAAGAGCCGGTGCCCACGATGCCGCCCAGCGTGCCGCCGAACAGGCCGACGATCAGGACGAGGGCGTAATCCATTCGCACCGGACTCTAGCAAGCCCGGCCGCGCGCCCAGTGGGGCCGTGCGTTCTCCGGTATCGTCGCGGAATGCCTGCCGCTTCTCCCTCCGCACCTTTCGACCTCGGCGAGATCGTCTCCGGCCTGCGCGGCGCGCGGGAGACGTGGCGCGATTCGCAGGGCCGCCTGCGCGAAGCCGGCGGCCGCGAGCTGCCTTCGCCGCAGGCGCTGGAGCGCATCGTCGAACTGCTCAAGGGCGCGCTGTTCCCCATGCGCCTGGGCCCGCCGGACCTGCGCAACGAAACCGAGGACTTCTACGTCGGCCACACGCTCGACGCCGCGCTGCAGGCGCTGCTGGGGCAGGCGGTGCTGGAACTGGGCCACCGGTCGCGCCAGGGCAGCGAACGCGAAAGCGCATCGACGCGCGCGCCGGAGATCGTGCACGAGTTCGCGCGTTCGCTGCCCGGCATCCGCCGGCTGCTGGACACCGACGTGCTGGCCGCCTGGCAGGGCGACCCCGCGGCGCGCAGCGTGGACGAGGTGCTGCTCTGCTATCCCGGCGTGCAGGCCATGATCCACCACCGCCTGGCGCACCGGCTGTACCAGCTGGGCCTGCCGCTGCTGGCGCGCATCGTGGCCGAGGTGGCGCACAGCCGCACCGGCATCGACATCCATCCCGGCGCCACCATCGGCCCCGGTTTCTTCATCGACCACGGCACCGGCGTCGTGATCGGCGAGACGGCCATCATCGGCGAGCGCGTGCGGCTGTACCAGAACGTCACGCTGGGCGCCAAGCGCTTCCCCGTCGGCGACGACGGCAGCCTGACCAAGGGCCTGCCGCGGCACCCGGTGCTGGAAGACGACGTGGTGATCTACGCCGGCGCCACCGTGCTGGGCCGCGTGACCATCGGCAAGGGCGCCGTGATCGGCGGCAACGTCTGGGTCACGCACGACGTGCCCGCGGGCGGCAGCGTCACGCAAGCGCGTGGCAACGAGGATCGGCCGATTTCGTGAAAGCGGGATCGGACTCCCTTACGCAGAGCGCGCAGAGGTAGCGCAGAGGACGCAGAGAAGACAGAAAACTCGAAGGTTTTCCTCCGCGATCTCTGCGTTACCTCTGCGCGCTCTGCGCAAGGGTGTCCGCTTTCTTACTTCAGCCCCTCCCACCACCGCGTGTTCACCCGCGGCTTGCCGACGGTGAGGACTTCGCCGATTTCGGGCGTGGCCAGTTGCAGGCCCTGCTGCTCGGCCAGGGCCGCGACTTTCTCCAGCGGTTCGCGCCAGCCGTGGAAGGCCAGATCGAAGGTGCTGTTGTGCACCAGGTAGAGCGTGCGCGCGCCCAGGTCGCGGAAAGCCTTGACGGTCTCTTCGGGGCGCATGTGCACGGCGGGCCAGTAGCTGTCGTAGGCGCCGTTTTCCATCAGCGCGATGTCGAACGGGCCCAGGCGCTTGCCGATCTCGGCGAAGCCGGGGAAGTAGCCCGAGTCGCCGCTGTAGAAGATGCTTTCGCCGCCGCTGCGCAGCAGCCACGAAGCCCACAGCGTCTTGTTGCGGTCGAACAATGAGCGGCCGCTGAAGTGCTGCGCCGGCGCGGCGACGAGTTCCACTTCGCCGTGCTTGCCAGACTGCCACCAGTCGTATTCCTCGATGCGGTCGGCCGCCACGCCCATCGCGCGCAGCCGCGCACCCACGCCCAAGGGCACGAAGTAGCGCTTCACCTTGCCCAGCAGGCCGGTGATGGTGGGCTCGTCCAGGTGGTCGTAGTGGTCGTGCGAGAGCACCAGGCCGTCGATGGGCGGCAGGTCGGCCAGCGCCAGCGGCGGTTCGTGGAAGCGCTTGGGGCCCGCCCACGTCAGCGGCGAAGCGCGCGGGCCGAACACCGGATCGATCAGCCAGAAGGTGCCGCGCAGCTTCAGCAGGTGCGACGAATGGCCCAGGCGGATGACGTGGTTGGCCGTGACATCCAGCGAATCCAGCGCCGCGCGCGTGAGCGTGCGCACGGGGATCGGGTCTTCCGGCACCGTGCCGACCTTCTTCTCCAGCAGGAAGCGCTTCCAGATGTCCCAGCTGCCGCGCTGCCCGGGCAGGTCGGGATTGGGACCGTTCCGGAACGTGCAGTCGGCGGCGACGAACTGCGGCGAATTGGCGAAGCGCGGGTCGCAATCGGCCGCGCCGGCGCCGGCGGTGAAGCCCAGCCCGCCCAGCGCGGCGAAGAGCGGACCGCAAGCGCGGCAGCGCAGCCGGTTCATGCGCGCGTCCCCACGAAGAAGGCGGGCAGGGCGGCGGTGGTCATGGCGGTCTCCTCTCCAGGTCGATGGCAGCGAGGGTAGGGCGGTCTGCACCCGCGGGCGTGGCGCCATGCGCCAATCCACTCGCCCGGCACGTCACGCGGCAGGCGCAGCCTATCATCGGCCCGCTGACTTCGACCATGGACAACGCTACGCCCCTGGCGCCCCTGCCGCGCAACCTGCTGGACGCGATCCGCGATGCGGGTGTGGACCCCGCTTCTCTGGCTCGCCGCCTCGGCATCGAGCCGGCGAGCCTGGAAACCGGCGTGTCGTTCGCCGACGTCGACCGCTTCATGCTCGCCGCGTGGGAAGCGCTGGCCGACCCGGCTTTCGGGCTGAAGGCGGGCAGCCGCCTGCGGCCCGAGCGCTTCGGCATCGTGGGGATCGCGGCCATGAGCAGCCCGGACCTGGGCACGGCGCTGAAACGCAAGGCCCGCTACAACCGCCTGGTGTGGGGCGACGTGTACGAGGTGGACCGCCGCGGCGATCGCGCCACCATCCGCGTCGCCTGCGTACTGCCGCCGCGCCCGTACGCGCAGGCGCGCATCGACATGGAACTGGCTTCGCTGCTCACGTTCTCGCGGTTGGTCACGGGCCGTGAAGTGACGCCGGTGGCGGTGACCGTGCGCCAGGCCGCGCCGGCGTACCGGCGGCTCTACGGCGAAACCTTCGGCTGCCCCGTCACCTTCGAAGCGGAAGACGACAGCCTGGTGCTGCGCGCGAGCGACCTGGACCTGCCGCTGGTCAGCGCGAATTCTTCCGTGGGCGCGGCGCTGGTCGCCGCCGCCGAGGCGCACCTGGGGCGCATGGTGGCGCCGGTGGAGGAAGACGGCTTCCGGCCGCGCGCCGCGCAAGCCGTGCGGCGCCTGCTGCGCGGCAGCGAACCGACGCTGGACGCGGTGGCTGACCAGCTGCACATGAGCAGCCGTACCGTGCAGCGCCGGCTGGCCGAACACGGCCTGAGCTTCACCGCGCTGCTGGACGAGGCGCGGCGCGAATCCGCGCTGGACTACCTGCGCGGTCACAGCGTCACGGCGGAAGAGATCGCCTTCCTGCTGGGTTTCGCCACGCCCAGTTCGTTTTTCCGCGCGTTCAAGCGCTGGACCGGCCGCACGCCCGAGGCGTGGCGGCGCGAGATGCGGCTGCGCCCGGCCTGAACCCATCGGCTGATTCAATCGTCTCCGGTGGTATCCCTTTGCCCCCAAGGCGGGCCACCGGTCGCCACAATGGTTGGTCTTCCAACCTCATCCCCGCCCTCCCATGGACAAGTACCGCATCGCCGTCGTCGTCGGCAGCCTCCGCAAGGATTCGATCAACCGCAAGCTGGCGCTGGCGCTGGCAGCGCTGGGGCCGCAGGACTTCAGCTTCGAGCACGTCGCCATCGGCGACCTGCCGCTCTACAACCAGGACGACGATTCGAACCAGCACGCCAACGTGAAGCGCCTGAAGTCCGAAGTGGCCAACGCGCAGGGCGTGCTGTTCGTGACGGCCGAGTACAACCGCTCGGTCCCCGGCGTGCTGAAGAACGCCATCGACCATGCGTCGCGTCCCTACGGCCAGAGCGCCTGGGCCGGCAAGCCCGCCGGCGTGATCGGCATGTCCGGCGGCGCCATCGGCACCGCGCTGGCGCAGCAGCACCTGCGCAACATGCTGGCCTACCTGGACATGCCCACGATGGGCCAGCCCGAGGCTTTCGTCCAGAACAAGGAAGGCCTGTTCGACGACAAGGGCCACATCGCGAACCCCGACACCCGCAAGTTCCTGCAGACCTGGATAGACCGGTACGTGGCCTGGGTGAAGATGCACGCGAAGATGTGAGACTGGGAGCGGACTCCCTTACGCAGAGTTCGCAGAGGAAGCGCAGAGGACGCGGAGAAGACAAAGAAAACTTAAAGTTTTTTCCTCTGCGATCTCTGCGTCACCTCTGCGAACTCTGCGCAAGGGAGTCCGCTTTCAGCGGCCCCTGAACTAGGCAGCGATAGCTTCGTCGGCCACCGCCGTTTGCCGGTCGATGTCGGCGCGCGCTGAAGCGATGGCCTTGGCCTTCGCCTCTTCGCCCATCGCGATGCCCTCGGCGCGCACGATGTGCACGTCGGTCACGCCCATGAAGCCGAGCACCGTGCGAAGGTAGCCTTCCTGGTGGTCCACCGGGGCGTTCGAGTAAACGCCGCCGCGAGTCGAGGCGATGATCACGGTCTTGCCGCCGGCCAAGCCTTGCGGGCCTTGGGCGGTGTAGCGGAACGTGCGGCCGGCTTGCGCGATGCGGTCGATCCACGCCTTCAGCTGCGTCGGCACGCTGAAGTTGTACATGGGCGCGCCGATCACCACCACGTCGGCGGCCAGGAACTGGCTCACCAGTTGCTCCGACAGCAGGTTCTCGCGGCGTTGCTCTTCCGTGAGGTCGTTGGCGGCGATGCCCAGCTTGAACCCCAGCGAGTCCATGTCCAGGTGAGCCGGCGCGTTCACGGCCAGGTCGAGGTGCTCGACCACGGTGCCGGGGTGGCGGGCGGTCCACTCGGCGACGGTCTCGCGGGTGAGCTGGCGGGAGACGGAAGCGGTGCCCAGCGGGCTGGAATCGATGTGCAGCAGTTTCATTTCAAGGTCCTCCAAAGGAATGGATTGATTGTGGAAATGAACCGGTCGCCTGATAAGTCCCTGGTTTCGGGATAGATTGTTGCAATCATGGAACGATCGGAGCCGCCCCCGTGCAAGACCTGAACGACATGCTGCTGTTCGCCGAGGTGGTGGACCAGGGCAGCTTTGCTGCCGCCGGGCGCACCCTCGGCCTGCCCAAGTCGACGCTGTCCCGGCGCGTGGCCGAGCTGGAAGGGCGCTTGGGCGTGCGGCTGCTGCATCGCACGACCCGCAAGCTGTCGCTGACCGAAGCGGGCGAGCTGTACCACCGCCACTGCGTGGCGATGCGCGAGCAGGCGCAGGCGGCCGAGGAAGCGGTGGCCGCTTTCCACGACGAGCCGCGCGGCACCGTGCGCGTGGCCTGCCCGGTGACGCTGGCGCAGATCAACATCGGGCCGCTGCTGCCGGCGTTCCTGGCGCGGCACCCGTTCGTGCGCATCGAGATGCAGGTGACCAACCGCGTGGTGGACCTGGTGCAGGAAGGCTTCGACGTCGCGCTGCGCGTGCGCCCCACGGTGGACGACAGCGGCAGCCTGGTGGTCAAGCGGCTCGCGCGCACGCGTGCCCTGCTGGTCGCCAGCCCCGCGCAGCTGGAGCGCGAGGGGCGGCCGGCCTCGACGGCTGATCTTCCCCGGCTGAGTACCGTCGCGATGTCCGCGGTTGACGGCCGCGCGAGCCTCGTACTTCAGGGCCCGCAGGGCGAGCGCTACGAGCTCGCGCACCGGCCCGTGTTCGTCGCCGACGACCTGCTCACGGTGAAGCACGCCATCACCGAAGGCCTGGGCATGGGCATCCTGCCCGACTACATCTGCGCGCGCGAGATGCGCGGAGGCACGCTGGTGGAAGCGCTGCCGGGCTGGAACCCCGCGCCCGGCGTGCTGCACGCCGTGTTCCCGTCACGCCGCGGCATGGTGCCGGCGGTGCGGCGGTTTCTCGATTTCCTGGGCGAGCAGGTGAAGGAAGAAGATCTCGGCGCGAACTGCCCCGGTTAAGACAGGAAGCGGTGGATTCCCGCCTCCGCGGGAATGACGGAAGTTGGCGTTGCGGGAATGACGAGGGTTGGCGCCATCCCCGCGAAGGCGGGGATCCACGGCTTGCGCCTCCCTCTAAGCCGTCGCGAAGAACTTCGGCGTGGCGCGCTCCATCGCGTCGGCGTACACCTCGACGTAACGCTTCGCGCTCGCCTCCCAGCCAAAAGGCTGCGCCATCCCATTGGCCTGGATGCGGCGCCAGGTCACGGGATCGATCCACGCCCGCCGCAGCCGCTGCACCGCGTTGGAGAACCCTTCCTCGTCGGCGGTGCGCATCACGAAGCCGGTGCCTTTGTGCGGATCCTCGGTGGCGTCCAGCACCGAATCGACCAGCCCGCCCGTGCCGCCCACCAGCGGCGGCGTGCCGTACGCCTGGCTGTACATCTGGTTCAGCCCGCAAGGCTCGAAGCGCGAGGGCATGAGGAAGGCATCCGCGCCGGCTTCGATCATGTGCGCCAGCCGCTCGTTGAAGCCCAGCGTCACGTGCATCGCGCGCGGCGACCTGGCGGCGGCGTCGGTCAGTGCCTTCTGCAGGCCCGCATCGCCGCTGCCCAGCACCACCAGCTGCGCGCCGCCTTCCAGCAGCTCGGGCAGGCGCGCCAGCACCAGGTCGATGCCTTTCTGCGAGGTGAGCCGGCTCACCATGCCGAACATCAGCGCTTCGGGGTCGGGCGCGAGGCCGCACTGCGCCTGCAACATGGCCTTGTTGCGCGTCTTGCCCGCCATGTCGCCCGGGCCGAAGCGCGCGGGCAGCAGCTCGTCCACCTGCGGGCTCCACACCTGCATGTCGATGCCGTTCAGGATGCCGGTGAGGTGTTCGCGCCGCCAGCGCAGCGCGCCATCCAGGCCGCAGCCGAACTCCGGCGTCTGGATCTCGCTCGCGTAGTTCGGGCTGACGGTGGTGATGGCGTCGGCGAACTGCAGGCCGCCCTTGAGCATCGACAACTGGCCCCAGAACTCCACGCCGTCCATGCCGCGCCAATAGCCGGGGATGCCCAGCAGGTCGGCGTGGTGCATGTCGAACACGCCCTGGAACGCCAGGTTGTGGATGGTGAGCACGCTGGCCGCGACGTGCCCGTGCACGTTGCGCTCGCGCGCATGCGCCAGGTACAGCGGCGCGAGTGCCGCGGGCCAGTCGTGGCAGTGCACGACGTCGGCCTGCCATTCGCCCAGCGGGCTGGCCGACGTGCCCAGCTTCGCCGCGATGCGGCTGAGGAAGCCGAAGCGCCGCACGTTGTCCAGGTAGTCCTGCCCCGACGCGTCGACGTAGGGGCCGCCGGCGCGTTGGTAGAGGGCAGGGCAGGCCAGCAGCAGCATGGTGACGCCGCTGTCCAGCTTCACGGTCAGCAACTGCGCCGCGGGCCAGCCGTCTTCCGCGGGCAGGTCCACCGAATCGCCGACTTCGCCGGCGACCTTCATGCCGCGGTAGGCGGGCAGCAGCACGCGCACGTCGTGGCCCAGCGCCGCCAACGCGGTGGGCAGCGCGCCACTGACGTCGCCGAGCCCGCCGGTCTTCACGAACGGCGCGCACTCGGGCGTGGCGAACAGGATCTTCACGACGTTTCCTCGGCCACGAGCACGGCAAACGGCAGGCCGCCCGCGCCCGCGAACACGTTTTCCAGCGGCAGCCCGTCGTCGCCGACGCGCAGGTCATGCCCGGTGAACCAGTGCCGCCAGCGGCCCCAGCGGCGCAGGCCCGCGGCTTCGGCCGCGCGCACCTGGGTGCCGCGCCACAGTTCGGGGCTCCAGCGCGATTCGTCGCCGCCGCACAGCGTGCACGTCAATCGCGCCGCGACCACGATCACCGCCTGCGAATCCCACACGCGCACGAAAGCCAGCGCGTGATCGCCGGCCGGGCCTTCCGCCGGCAGCGGCTGGTAAGCGCCATCGCGGAACAGCCGCGCGAACCGCTCGCGCAGCTGCAGCAGCCGCCACGTCACCAGCTGCTTCACCCGGCCATCGGCCGCCCGTGCCTGCAGCTGCTGCCACATCGCCGCGGTCGGCATGCCGTCGCGGCATTGCGCCTTCAGCTCGGCCAGCGACCGCGCCAGCTTGCCGAAGTCCACCGGGCGCCGGTTGTCCGGGTCCACCAGGCTGAAGTTCCACTGCTCGCAGCCCTGGTAGATGTCGGGCACGCCCGGCACCGTGAGCTTCAGCGCGACCTGCGCCAGGCTGTTGCGGAAGCCCCAGGGCGCGAGGCGCGCGGTGAACTTCTGCAGTTCGTCGACGAAGGGGTTGGGCTGGCCGGGCCGCAGGATCGCGTCCACGTAGCGCGCCAGTGCTTCCTCGTAAGTCTGGTCGGGGCAGACCCAGCTGGTATGGCGCTTGGCTTCGCGCACCGCCTTGCGCATGTAGTCCTGCACACGCTTGCGCAGGTCCTCGCGCTCCTGCGCGTGTGGCGTTTCGGCCGGCCAGATGCCCACCAGCGTCTGGAACAGCAGCCAGATGTCGTTGCGACTGGGCGCGTAGCCGGACTCGGTCTCGCCCAGGTACAGCTCGGCCCAGCCGGACCAGCGCTGAAGCGCGTCGTTCCACAGCTGCGGCACTTCGGACAGCACGTCGATGCGCGCGCGCGTGTCTTCGCCGCGCTTGCTGTCGTGCGTCGAGGTCGCCAGCAGGCAGTGCGGGCGATGGCGCGCGCGCGCCTGGTTGGACCCGTGGAAGGCCGCCACCGAGATGCCGAAGCTGGCCGGCTCGCCGCCCACTTCGTTCAGCGACGTCAGTCGCAGGTAGCGGTAGAACGCCGTGTCCTCCACCGCCTTGGCCATCACCGGCGCGGTGAACTGCTGCCAGCGCGCGAGGAAGCGCGCGCGCTGGTCGGCCGGCACGTCGGCCAGCTCGCCTTCGCCCAGCAGCAGTTCGCGCACGTGGTCCAGCACGCCGGCTTCGCTGCCGCCCAGGCGGCGCTTGGCCGATGCGACCGCCCAGTCGATGTGGCGGCGATCGGCGGGGCTGGCCGGCTCGCCCACGCGCAGGTAGGTGCGGTACACCGGGAAGCCCGAAGCGATCTCCGCCAGCGCCAGCCGCAGGCGGTTGCGCGTGAAGTCGCAGCGGCGGCGGTTGACGCGCGTGATGCGGTACGCGGCTTCCACCAGCCAGTTCAGCTCGGAAAACAGCGAGGTGCCGATGATCAGCCGCTTGGCCTGGTAAGCCACCTCGCCGAAGTCGTCCTGCAGCCCGGTGAACCCGCGGTAGCTGCGGTCCAGCGCCACGACCTGGCGCGAATCGACGAACAGCCCGTTCACCAGCGTGGCGAAGCGGTAGCCGGTGTCGCCGTGCACCGGCCACAGGTGCGACAGCGGCTCGTGCTCGGCCAGGATCTTCTCGGCGACCAGGTACAGCGCGCGCGGCTCGCGGCCCGCGACTTCGGCCTGCCGCGCGAAGCGCGCCTGCAGCCGCTGGAAATACTGCTGCGGGTCCGACAGCCCGTCGGGGTGGTCGATGCGCAGCGCGTCCAGGTGGCCGTCCTGCAGCCACTGCAGCACGCGCGCGTGCGTGGCCTCGAACACCTCGGGCCGCTCCATCCGCAGCGCAGCCAGCGTGTTCACGTCGAAGAAGCGCCGGTAGTTCACGTCGTCGCTGGCGACGTGCCAGTCGGCCAGCCGGTATGCCTGGCGCGAGATCAGCTTGTCCAGCAGGTCGAAGCTGGCCGGGTCGCCGGCCGTGCCGTTGAAGCGTTGCACGCAGGAATCGATCCAGTGCGCCAGCCAGTCGTTGCGCGCCACCAGCCGCGCGAGGTTGCGCTTGTAGATGGCCGCGTCGCGCACGCGGGCGCGGCGCTGGTCGTCTTCCTGGCTGTCGCGCGGCGGCAGGCGCTCGAAAGAAGCCAGCACCGATTCGACGACCGCGTGGCTGTCGCTTTCCGCTTCGTCCTGCGCGGGCGGCGCGGGCAGCACGGCCAGGATGTCGGGGTAGGTCGCCGGGTCGATCGGGAAGCGGTGGTCCCAGTAGCGCAGGCCGAACTCGCCGCTCTCGCGCGAGAAGTGCAACTGCAGCTCGCCCGATTCCAGCACGCGGCCGTAGTGGTCGCCCAGCACCGGCAGCAGCACCCGGCCGCGCATCTCCGGCGCGGCCGGCGACCATTCGATGTCGAAGGTCTGCGCGTGCGAGGAGGCCTGGCCGTGCTCCAGCACTTCCAGCCACCACGCGTTGTCGGCCTCGAGCACGCCCATGTGGTTGGGCACCAGGTCCAGCATCTGGCCCATGCCGTGGCGGCGCAGCGCCCGGCACATGCGCTCGAAGTCGCGCTCGTCGCCCACCTCGGGGTTGATGGCGCCGTGGTCGATGATGTCGTAGCCATGCGTGCTGCCGGGGCGCGCGCGCAGGTACGGCGAGCTGTACAGGTGGCTGATGCCCAGGTCATGCAGGTAGGGCACGGCTTCGGCCACGTCGGCAAAGCGGCAGCCTTCGTGGAACTGCACGCGGTAGGTGGCGACGGGAATGGTGGCCGTCTCCAGCGCGGGCAACTCGGCGGGCGCGGATTCCGGCGCGGGGCCGGTGCGTTCGGCGCGCAACACGGCGGCGACGGCGGCGAAGCGCTCGTCGCTGGCCAGGTCCTCCACCGCCACGCTGATCTTGCGCCGCCAATTGGGGAAGCGGTCCTCGGTCGTGCCGGGCACGTTCACCTGCAGCAGCTGCCCGGTGACGTCTTCCAACTGCACGCCCACCAGCCAGCTGGGCGTGCGCGCCAGGTAGGCGTACACCGCCGCGACGAAGGGTGGCGTGGCATCGGGCACCGACGTGGGCTGCGCGTTGGTGTCCGGCGGCAGCAGGTTCTGGTGCTGCAGGGCCAGCAGCAATCGCGCGCGGTCCTGCGAGCGATCGATCACCGCACGTTCGCGTGCGCCGTCGCCGGGGAACAGGCCCAGCTTGGCGATCTGCTCCAGGTCCTCGCCCAGCCAGAAGCCGCGCAGCGTCGGCAGGTCGTGCGTGCTGACCACGGCCAGCGCCTGCGGCTGCCAGTCGGGCGGCTGGCGGAAGCTGCCGTCCTCGGTGCGTTCGAACAGCAGCGGGCGGTACGACAGCAGGCAGCGCTCGCGCATCGCCTCACGCATGGCGGGCGCCACGTTGCCCAGGTCCTCGCCGATCACCAGGCACTGGTGGCGATGGCTTTCCAGCGCCAGGATGCCCAGCAGGTCTTCCAGCGGATAGGTCACGTAGGTGCCGCCCTGGCCGCCGATCCAGAAGAGGCGCATCAGGGCCATCACGTGGTCCATGCGCAGCGCGCCGCTGTGGCGCATGTTGGCGCGCAGCGTTTCGATGAAAGGCTGGTAGCGCGCGGCCTTCAGCTGCACCGGGTTGAGCGGCGGCAGGCCCCAGTCCTGGCCCAGCGCGTTCAGCGGGTCCGGCGGCGCGCCCACGTGCATGCCCAGCGCGTACAGCGAAGGCTGGACCCAGGTTTCGGCGCCGCCTTCGTTGACGCCCA
Organism: Ramlibacter humi; assembly: GCF_004681975.1. Lineage (GTDB taxonomy): Bacteria > Pseudomonadota > Gammaproteobacteria > Burkholderiales > Burkholderiaceae_C > Ramlibacter > Ramlibacter humi. Next base: position 967,885 of record NZ_SMLK01000001.1, on the reverse strand, counting down.
CGGCCAGGTCGCAGTACAGGCCGAGGCCCATGCCGCGCGTCTTCGCGTAGCGCTGCACGGATTCGAGCTGCACTTCGGCCAGCCATTGCAGCCAGAAGCGGAACTGCACGGCGGATGCGTGATCGCGGCGGAAGGCCTGCACCGCGGCGCCGCGCGGGTCCTTGTACTCGTCCGGCCACGCGGGCCAGCCCCATGCGTTGGCGTCGGCGGCATGCAGGTGCGCCTGCAGCGCCTCGAACAGCGCGTGCAGGCCCAGCGTGTCTTCGCGCTCCTGCATGAAGCGAACGAAGTGCGCGCCGCGCGAGCTGCCCGGGTGCATCTCGTGCTGTTCGAAGTGCCGCCACAGGATGGCCAGCATCTCCTCCTTGGCCGAAGCCACGCCGGGGTAGTCCACCAGCTCGGCTTCGCGCAGGCGGCGCAGGCGGTCCTGGAATTCCTCGTCGTGCAGCTTGCGGCGCGCTTCGTCGCAGCCCGACAGGTCGGCCAGCGCCTGCACGTCCAGGTACACGGGGTTCAGCGCGGTGCGGCTGGAAGGGCTGTAGGGGCTGGCGACTTCAGGGCGATGCGGGAACAGCGCGTGCAGCGGCGACAGCCCGATGAACGAAGCGCCTTGCCGCGCGGCAGTGTCCACCAGCCGGCGCAGGTCGCCGAAATCGCCGATGCCCCAGTTGCGGCCGGAGCGCAGCGCGTACAGCTGGATGGTGCAGCCCCACCAGCGCTGGCCTTCCAGCAGCGCGCTGGGCGCCCAGCACTTGCGCGGTGCGGCGGCCACGACGCAGAGCGCCTGCGGGTCGCCGTCGAGCGTGAGGTGCCAGTAGCCGGCGGGCAGGGCAGGCAGGTGGATGGCGGCGTGGTCAGCATCGTGCTGCACGTCGCCTTGGTGCAGCGGTGCGCCGCCTCGCTCGGATGTGATCGACCAGCGCGTGCCGGCGCCGTGCCAGGCGATGCGCGAAGGTGCGTTCTCCTGCACCACCTGCACTGGCGGCAGGCCTTGCGATTGCGGCTCGGGCGTGTGGCGCAGGCCCATGCTGGTGAGCGCCTGGTCCAGCACTTCCGGCGCGACTTGCTTGTCTTCGCCCCAGAAGGAGTGGTAGCGCAGCGCGACGCCGTGCCGCTCGGCCTGGCGGGCGAGGTCGTCGAAGTCGTTGTTCTCGAGGCTCATGTTCTTGTTTTGCGACGCACCGCAACCAACCTTGTCATGCAGGGCTCGACCCGGCATCCACCGAATCGCGTCCATGCGATGCCCGCGTGCGGGAGGTGGATCCCGGCGTTCGCCGGGATGACACAGGGGGCCGGGTTCCTCATTGCGTGATCTCCGCGCCGATTCGCCAACGCGCGGCCCAGGCGGGCCACACGCCATCGGGTGTTTCCCTGGGCCAGCGGTGGCGGAAGACATCTTGCGCTTCGACCGGTCCGGTCCGCAGGGCTCCCGCCTGCACCGGTTCGCCGCCGAGGTTCACCTCCAGCGACAGCACCTGCCCATCCTCATACCGCCACTGCACCGCGATGCCGCGCGCGCCCACCCGCTGGTGCGTGTGTTGGCCGGTGATCAACTGCGATTGCCGCGGCAGGATGAATTGCCGGCGCGCGGCTAGGGCATCGCGCACCATCGCCAGCCACTGCCTGCCGCGCTCGCTGTCGCGCTCCTGCGCCGTCGGCCTGCTGGCTTCGAAAGTTTCCGCGCTGCAGGGGTCGGGCAGCGGCACCGGCTTGCCGTCGACCTCCTTCGTCACGTGGCCGAACTCGCGCTTGCGGCCTTCCCGAACCGCCTTCTTCAGGTCGCCTTCCCAATCGGCAAAGTACAGCCACGGGTGCGTGCTGCCGAACTCTTCGCCCAGGAACAGCATCGGCACCGCGGGCGTCAACAGCGCCAACAGGGTCGCGAGCGGCGCGGCATCGGGTCCAGCCAGCTGCGACAGGCGCTCGCCGAACGCGCCGTTGCCCACCTGGTCGTGGTTGTGCGCGAAGTTCACCAGCGCCGTGAGCGGCACCGGCGGCGTGGCGCGCGGATTCACGCGCGCGCCGCCCGGCTTGCGCTTGCTGTCCTCGAACAGCATGCCGTGGGTGAGGCAGCGCGCCAGCAGGTCGAGTGCGTCCTCGCCCGGCAGGCGGCCGTAGTCGTGGTAATAGCCCTGGGTCTCGCCCGTCATGGCCACGTGCAGCGCGTGGTGGAAGTCGTCGTTCCACTGCCCGTCGTAGCGGCCGGGCTCGGGGCCCGGGGCCAGCCGTTCGTGGTTGTTGTTTTCGTTTTCCAGCACCAGGTGCACGTGGCGGCCGCCGGTGGCCTCGCGAACACGGCGCGACAGTTCCTCCAGCACGTGGGGCTGGCTGGCGTCGTGGATGGCGTGCACCGCGTCCAGCCGCAGGCCGTCGAAGCGGTATTCGGTGGTCCAGTACACCGCGTTCTCGATGAAGAACTCGCGCACCCAGCTGCCTTCGCCGTCGAAGTTGATCGCGGCGCCCCACGGGCTGCTGTGCGTCTTCGAGAAGAAGTCCGGCGCGTAGCGGTGCAGGTAGTTGCCTTCCGGGCCGAAGTGGTTGTAGACCACGTCCAGGAACACCATCAGCCCCAGCCGGTGCGCGGCCTGGATGAAGTGCTTCAGTTCGTCCGGCGTGCCGTAGGCCGCGTGCGGCGCGTAGGGCAGCACGCCGTCGTAACCCCACCCGAAGCGGCCGGGAAAGTCGGCCAGGGGCATCAACTCCACCGCCGTGATGCCCAGGTCCTTCAGTTCGGCCAGGCGCTTCCCGGCCGCGACGAATGTGCCTTCGGGCGTGAATGCGCCGATGTGCAATTCGTACAGCACCACCTCGTGCCAGGGGCGGCCGTGCCAGCCGTCATCCCACTCGAACGCCAGCGGATCCACGACAGCGCTGGGTGCGTGCACGCCGCGCGGGTTGCAGCGCGATGCCGGGTCGGGGACGTTGAGTTCGTCGTCGATGCGCCAGTGGTAGAGTGTGCCGGCCTTCGCGTCGACGACTTCGCAGGACCACCAGCCCTGGGCGTCACGCTGAGCGGGATGAACCACCCCGCCGTCCGGGCTGAGCTTGCCGAAGCCTGTCCTGAGCTCCGTCGAAGGGCCGGGGGCCGCGCCTCGCCCTTCGACAAGCCCAGGGCGAACGGAGCCGGGAACGGACGGAGGCTCATACGTCACGACCGCGGCCTGCTTCGCCCCCGGCGCCCACAACCGGAACTCCACGCCGCCCTGCGGCTTCAGGTGTGCCCCGAAGGGCATGCGGTGCGCCTGCTTCATCCGCCGCGGCCTTCGACCAGCACTGCCATCGCATGCGATTCCAGCTCGATCTTGGCCTGCGGCTGCACGCGCTCGGCTTCGTCGGGCAGGAAATGCCCCTGGCCGGTGTCCACGCGCACGCGCCATTCCTCGATGCCGGGCACTTCCGGCAGGGTGAAGATGACTTCCTCGTCCGACGCGTTGAACAGCAGCAGCACGCTGGGGCTGGGCTTGCCGTCCGCCGGCGAGAACTTGCCGTCGAACAGCGCGGCGATGCAGCGCACCGAGGGGTTGGTCCATTCCTCTTCGGTCATGGACAGGCCCCACACGCTGAACCACGCCAGTTCGGCCCGGCCTTCGTCGTCGGGCTCGCCGGTCGGCCAGCGGTTGTCGCGCAGCACCGGCAGTTCGCGCCGCAGCTCGATCAGCGCGCGGGTGAATTCGATCAGCGGGTCGGCCTTGCGTTCCTCGCCCCAGTCGAACCAGCTGACCGGGTTGTCCTGGCAGTAGGCGTTGTTGTTGCCGCCCTGCGTGCGGCTCATCTCGTCGCCGCCCAGCAGCAGCGGCACTCCGCGCGAGCAGAAGAGGGTGGTGATGAAGTTGCGCTTCTGCCGCTCGCGCAGCGCCAGCACGTCGGGGTCGGTGCTCGGGCCTTCGGCCCCACAGTTCCAGCTGCGGTTGTGGCCCTCGCCGTCGCGGTTGTCCTCGGCGTTGGCTTCGTTGTGCTTCTCGTTGTAGCTGACCAGGTCGTTCAGCGTGAAGCCGTCGTGCACCGTCACCAGGTTGATGCTGGCCGAAGGGCGGCGCCGCGAATGGCCGTAGATGTCGGCGCTGCCGGCCAGGCGCGCGGCGAATTCCTGCACCGCGCCGTCGGCGCCGCGCCAGAAGTCGCGCACCGAATCGCGGTAGCGGCCGTTCCACTCCGACCAGCCCGGCGGGAAGCCGCCCACCTGGTAGCCGTTGTCGCCGATGTCCCAGGGCTCGGCGATCAGCTTCACCTGCCGCAGCACCGGGTCCTGCGCCACCGCGGCCAGGAAGGGCGAGCGGTGGTCGAACTCGTACTGGCCGTTGCGCGCGACGGCGGGCGCCAGGTCGAAGCGGAAGCCGTCGACGTGCATCTCTTCCACCCAGTAGCGCAGGCTGTCCATCATCAGGCGCAGCGTCGCGGGGTGGCTGATGTCCAGCGTGTTGCCGGTGCCGGTGACGTCGGCGTAGTAGCGCTTGTCCTCGGGCACCAGCCGGTAGTAGGCCGTGTTGTCCAGGCCTTTCAGGAACAGCGTGGGGCCCAGGTGGTTGCCTTCGCAGCTGTGGTTGTAGACCACGTCCAGGATGACCTCGAGGCCCGCGGCGTGCAGCGCCTTCACCATGCGCTTGAAATCGTTCGCGTCGTTGCCGGCGCAGTAGCGCGGCTCGGGCGCGAAGAAGGCGACGGTGTTGTAGCCCCAGTAGTTGGCCAGGCCCAGGTCGATGAGGCGGCGCTCGTCGTTGAACGCGTGCACCGGCAGCAGCTCGACCGACGTGACGCCCAGGCGCTTCAGGTGCGCGATGGCGGCCGGGTGCGCCAGGCCGGCGAAAGTGCCGCGTTGGCCCTGCGGCACCTCGTCCATCTGTTTCGTGAAGCCGCGCACATGCACTTCGTAGAAGACCGTGTCTTCCAGCGGTACCTCGGGCCGGCGGTCGTCGTCCCAGTCGAAGCGGTTGTCCAGCACGATGCACTTGGCCGCGCCGGGGGCGTTGTCCGCCGTGTCCATGGCCAGGTCGCGCGCGGGGCCGCCCAGCGTGTACGCGTATTGCCACGCGCCGCCGCGCAGCGGACGGTCCAGCGCGCGCGCGTACGGGTCGAGCAGCAGCTTGTTCGGATTGCAGCGCAGACCGTGCTGCGGCTGGTAGGGCCCGTGAACCCGCAGGCCGTAGCGCGTGCCGGGAGGAAGGCCGGGCATCAGGCCGTGCCAGACGTCGTCGGTGCGGCAGGGCAGGGCGTAGCGGCGCACCTCGCGCGCGCCGGTGCGGTCGAAGACGCACACCTCCACCTTCTCGGCCATGCTGGAGAAGACGGCGAAGTTGACGCCGTGCTCCGTGAGCGTGGCGCCGAGCGGCCAGGGACGGCCGGGCTCGCAGTGGTCCGGCAGCTTGGCTTCGAGGGGGGGCGCGGGGATGGCGGCGACGGCCGCTGCCGTCATGCAACCACCTCCAGCCGCCCCTTGCCGGCGCGGACGATGCTGCGGGCCTGGCTGACGTGCCTGGCCCCGGCCCTGAAGTAGCCGGCCGGCACAACCACGATGCCGCTTTCGGTGACGTGGAAACGGCGGCGGTCCTGGTCCAGGTCGAAGCCGATGCGCTCGCCGGGCGGCACGTCGTTGTCCTGGTCGATGATGGCGCGCTGCACCTGGGCGCCTCGGCCGATGCGGCTGCGCTCCATCACGATGCAGTGCTCCAGCCGCGCGCCGCGGTCCACGTGCACCGAGCGGCGCAGCATGGCGTGGTCGAGCGACGCGCCGTCGACGATGCTGCCCGAGCCCACCACCGAGCGGTTGATGACGCCGTTCTCGATCTGGGCCGATTCGGCCTGGTCGGGGCTGGCGTAGATCGGCCAGCGCGAGTTGGTCATGCGGAACTTGGGCGCCGCGCCCAGCGTGTCGAAGTGCGCCTCGAAGTAGGCGTCGATGGTGCCCACGTCGCGCCAGTAGGCATGCTCCTCGTACGGCTCGGTGCCGGGGATGTGGTTGGTATCGAAGTCGTACGCCACCAGCTTGTGGCTCTTCACCATGCTGGGCAGGATGTGCTTGCCGAAGTCGCTGGTGCCGTTCTCGTGCATCTTGCGCAGCTGCTCCAGCAGCACGTCGGCGTTGAAGATGTAGTTGCCCATGGAGCCGAGCGCGTGGGTGTGGCTGCCGGGCATCGGCTTGCACTTCTTCGGCTTTTCCATGAAGTCGGTGATCCGGTTGTTGTCGTCGATCTCGACGATGCCGAACTGGCCGCTCTGCGACAGGCGCACGGGCAGCGTGGCGACGCTGGCGGCCGCGCCGCTCTGGATGTGGAAGTCGATCATCTGCCGGATGTCCATGCGGTAGATGTGGTCCGCGCCGAACACCGCCACGATGTCGGGCTTCATGCTCTCGATCAGGTGGATGTTCTGGTACACCGCGTCGGCCGTGCCCTGGAACCACTCCGGGCCATTGCGCATCTGCGGCGGCACGCAGGTGATGAAGTGCTGCGGCATGAAGCGCGCCATGGTCCACGTCTGGCGCACGTGCTCGATCAGCGACTGGCTCTTGTACTGCACCAGCAGGTAGGTCGAGTAGATCTCGGAATTGACCAGGTTGGACAGCACGAAGTCGACGATGCGGTGCTTGCCGTTGAAGGGCACCGCGGGCTTGCAGCGTTCCGCGGTCAGCGGGTGCAGGCGAGAGCCTTCGCCGCCTGCCATCACGAAGGCCAGGACATTCCTATGAGCGGACATGGGGGACTCCTCCAGAGATCGTTGCATTCGGGTCGCGGTCCACGAGGACGAGGACCGACAAGGGCGGCAAGGTGAGCGAAGCGCTGGCCGGCGCGCCGGCCAGGGGTGTCTCGTCCGCTTCCACGCGGCCGAGGTTGCCCATGCCGCTGCCGCCGTAGTGCACGGCGTCGCTGTTGAGCAACTCGTGCCACGTGCCGGCATGGGGCAGTCCGAGCCGCAGTCCGTGGCGCGGCTCCGGGGTCATGTTGACGAGGGCCACCGCCAGCGCGTCGCCGGGCCCGCCCCGCCGCGCGAAAGCCAGCACCGTCTGCGGCTCGGCCACGTCGACCGGCAACCACGAGAACCCCTCGCCATGGAAGTCGTTGACGTGCAGCGCCGGCCACCGGCGGTACGCGGCATTCAGGTCGGCCACCCAGCGCGCCACGCCGGCGTGCAGCGGCCGCGCCCACAGGTGCCAGTCGAGCGTGCGCTCGTGGTGCCATTCCTGCAGCTGGCCGAACTCGCCGCCCATGAAGAGCAGCTTCTTGCCCGGGTGGGCCCACATGTAGCCGTACAGGGCGCGCAGGCCCGCGAAGCGCTGCCATTCGTCGCCGGGCTGGCGGCCGAGCAGGCTGCCCTTGCCGTACACCACCTCGTCGTGCGACAGCGGCAGCACGAAGTTCTCGTTGAACGCGTAGACCGAGCTGAAGCGGATGTCGTCGCCGTGCCAGCGCCGGTAGAAGTGGGGCCGCTGCATGTAGCGCAGCGTGTCGTTCATCCAGCCCATGTTCCACTTCATGCCGAAACCCAGGCCGCCGTGGTGCACGGGGCGCGACACGCCGGCCCAGGCGGTGGATTCCTCCGCGATCATGTGCACGTCGGGGAAGGCGGCGTACACGGCGCTGTTCAGGTCCTGCAGGAAGCGCACCGCTTCCAGGTTCTGGTTGCCGCCGAACTGGTTGGGGATCCACTCGCCCGGCTCGCGCGCGAAGTCCAGGTACAGCATGGATGCCACCGCATCCACGCGCAGGCCGTCGAAGTGGTACTTCTCCAGCCAGAACAACGCGTTGCTGATCAGGAAGTCGCGGACTTCATAGCGGCCGTAGTTGAAGATCAGGCTCTGCCACTGCGGATGGAAACCCAGGCGCGGGTCGGCGTGCTCGTACAGCTCGGTGCCGTCGAAGCGGGCGAGGGCGTGCCAGTCGCTGGGGAAGTGCGAACCCACCCAGTCCAGCAGCACGCCGATGCCGTGCTGGTGCAGCGTGTCCACCAGCACCATCAGGTCCTGCGGCGTGCCGTAGCGCGCGGTGGGCGCGTAGTAGCCGGTGGTCTGGTAGCCCCAGGAGCCGTAGAACGGGTGCTCGGCGATGGGCATCAGCTCCACGTGCGTGAAGCCCATCGTGCGGCAGTGCGAAGCCAGGCGCACGGCCAGGTCGCGGTAGTTGAGGACGCGACCGTCCTCCTCGCGCTGCCACGAACCCAGGTGCACCTCGTAGATGGACATGGCCTCGCGGTGCGACTGGCGCTGGCCGCGCTGCGACATCCACTCGCGGTCGCCCCAGCTGTGCGACAGGTCCCAGACCTGCGACGCCGTGCCGGGCGGGTGCTCGCAGCGGAAGGCGTAGGGGTCGGCCTTGTCGAACCACTGGCCGTGCGCGCCCTGGATGCGGTACTTGTAGTAGTCGCCGGGCCGCGCGCCCTCGACGCGCCCGTGCCACAGGCCGCTGCCGTCCTCGATGCGCTGCAGCGGCTCGCAGTGCCAGCCGTTGAAAGAGCCGGCCACACCCAGGCTGCGCGCGTTGGGCGCCCAGACCGTGAAGCGCGTGCCGCTGCCGTCGGGGTGCGCTCCCATCACGTCGTACTGGCGGAAGTGGTGGCTCGGCCGTGCCGCCCTGCGATCCCCGGTCGGGACGGTCGAGCTCACGGCGCCGGATTGGAGTTGTGCGGACGTCATGTCTCGTAACTTGCGTGAGAAGAAATTCTGTTGGGCGCGGGCCGCGAAGGATGAAGGAGGCGCAGCGCAATGGGAGTAGGCGGGAACCTACAGGTGCGTGTCGATTCCGCTGACGTCCGCGCGGGCGCGAACGTAGCTCGGCCGCGAGCCGTTACGGTGCGCTACCGCGAGATCTCAGCCGACAAGCGTTTGCAATGGCTGAGCTGGGCAAATGCGGGAGCGGACTCCCTTACGCAGAGGGCGCAGAGGTTTCGCAGAGAGCGCAGAGGATGCAAGAAAACTTTGAGGGTTTTCTCTGCGAACTCTGCGCTTGCTCCGCGTCCTCTGCGTAAAGGAGTTCGCCTCTAGCGGCGCTGGATCAGACGCCGAGGTGCTGGGCCAGCAGTTGCGGCTGTGACAGCAGCTCGTCGGAAGTGCCGCTGAACACGATCTCGCCCTTGACGAGGATCAGGTTACGGTTCGTGAGCTGTGTCACGTGCTTCCAGTTTTTGTCAACGATCACGGTCGAGATGCCGGATTCGCGGATGAGTCCGCAGATGCGCCAGATCTCGCGCGCGATCAGCGGCGCCAGCCCTTCCGTGGCTTCGTCGAGGATGAGCACGTCGGGGTTGGTCATCAGCGCGCGGCCGATGGTCAGCATCTGCTGTTCGCCGCCCGACAGTTGCTGGCCGCCGTGCGACAGGCGTTCGCTCAACCGCGGAAAGGTGTCCAGCACGCGGTCGTAAGTCCAGTCGCGCTGCCCGCGGGTGCCGGGGCGCGCGGCCATCTTCAGGTTCTCGACCACGCTCAGGTTGCCGAAGATGCCGCGGCCTTCGGGGACGTAGGCCACGCCCAGCTGCGCGATCTCGTACGGCGCGCGGCCGGTCATGTCTCGGCCCATCACCTGCACCCGGCCTTCGCGCGGCTTGACCAGGCCCATCAAGGTCTTCAGCAGCGTGCTCTTGCCCATGCCGTTGCGGCCCATCAGGCCGATGGTCTCGCCGCGGCCGACGTGGAAGTCCACGCCGCGCAGGATGTGGCTCTGGCCGTAGTAGGTATGCAGGCCGGTGGCCTGGATGAGGGCGGTGGTCATGTCCTGAAGTCCGGAAAGCGGACACCCTTACGCGGAGTGCGCGGAGGTTTCGCAGAGGACGCGGAGAAGGCAAAGGAAATTCTTCAAAGGTTTTCCTCTGCGATCTCTGCGAAACCTCCGCGTGCTCTGCGTAAGGGAGTCCGTGTTCAATGCTCTTCCCCCAGGTACGCCGCCTGCACGCCCGCGTCGGCGCGAATCTCGGCGGGCGTGCCGCTGGCGATGACCTGGCCGTTGACCATCACGGTCAGGCGGTCGGCCAGGGCGAAGACGGCGTCCATGTCGTGTTCCACCAGCAGGATGGCGTGCTCCTGCTTCAGGCGGTGCAGCAGTTCCACCATGCGCTCGGCTTCGGCCACGCCCATGCCGGCCAGTGGTTCGTCCAGCAGCAGCACCTTGGGTTGCGTGGCCAGGGTCATCGCGATCTCCAGCTGGCGCTGCTCGCCGTGGCTGATGGTGCCGGCGATGGCGTCGCGGCGCGGCTTCAGGCCGGCGAGGTCGATCGCGCGCTCGGCCAGCTCGTTGGTCGGCGCGTAGGAGGTGGCGCGGCGCAGCCAGCTGGCCGCGTGCTGCGCGCGCGACTGCGCTGCCAGGCGCACGTTCTCCCACACGGTGAACGGCAGGAAGATGTTGGTCTTCTGGTAGCTGCGGCCCAGGCCCGCGCGCGAGATGCGTTCCGGGCTGCGGCCGGTGACGTCGGCACCGCCCAGCGTGATGCTGCCGGTGGTGAGTGGGAGGTCACCGGAGAGCAGGTTGGTCAGCGTCGACTTGCCGGCGCCGTTGGGCCCGATCACCGCGTGGATGCGGCCGCGCCACAGGTCGACCGATACGTCGTTGACCGCCGCCAGGCCGCCGAAGCGCTTGACTAGGTTCTTCGCGGAAAGCAGCACTTCACTCATCGCGCTTGCCCTTCCCGCGCAGCAGGCGTTCGGCCACGCCCAGCAAGCCGCGCGGCGCGAAGGCCACCACCAGGACGATGAACAGGCCCATCCACAGCTGCCAGTGCTTGCCGGCGTTGAACGCACCGATGGTGGGCAGGCCCTTGAATTCGTCCAGCAGCCACTCGAAGGCGAAGGCGCCGACGATGGCGCCGGCGAAGTTGCCCATGCCGCCCAGGATGACCATCATGATGGCGTGCGCGCTCATGTGGAAACCGAGCAGCTCGGGGTTCACGAAGCCGGTCTGCGCGCCCCACAGGTAGCCCGCCAGGCCCGCCAGCGCGCCGGCCAGCGTGAACGCGGTGAGCTTGTAGCCGAAGGTGCCGTAGCCCAGGGCGCGCATGCGGTGCTCGTTGACGCGGATGCCGGCGAGCACGCGGCCGAACGGGCTCCACAGCACGCGGCGCAGGAACAGATAGGTGGCGCCGAGGCAGAAAAGGGTGAAGTAATAGAAGACGAGCTTCTTCTCGAGGTCGAAGAAGCCGGCATCAGGCTTGAAGTTGATGTAGAGGCCGTCCGAGCCGCCCAGCTTCAGCGGCAGCAGCCCGAAGACGTTCAGTTCCTTGTTGTCGAACACCAGGTAGAACAGCATCTGGGCGAACGCCATCGTCACCATGATGAAGTAGATGCCGTGGGTGCGCACCACGAAGAAGCCGATCACCAGCGCGAACAGCCCGGAGACCAGCACGGCGAATGGCAGCGTCCACCACAGGCTGACCGCGGCGCTGTCCGAAGACACCAGCGAAAGTGCGTAGCCGCCGATGCCGAAGAAAGCCGCGTGGCCCAGCGACACCAGGCCGGTGACACCCTGCAGCAGGTCCAGGCTCATGGCGAAGATGGCCAGGATCATCATGCGCGCGACCATCTGCGCGTAGAAGTCGCTGCCCACGAAGGGGAAGGCGGCCAGGGCGATGAAGCCGAGGGCCAGTGCGACCTGCAGGCTGCGGGGCAGGGCTTCGAGATGGGACTTGGTGGCGCTCATTCGCTCCCCATGGCGCCATGCCCGCCCACTACCGCGTCATTCCCGCGAAGGCGGGAATCCATGGTTTCCGTGTTCATGACCGTCGAGTGAAAGCCATGGATTCCCGCCTTCGCGGGAATGACGAAATCCTTGCTCATTGCTTGAACAGCCCTTCCGGCTTCCACAGCAGCACCGCCGCCATCAACACATACACCAGCATCCCCGACACCTGCGGCAGCAGCACCTTGCCGAAGGTGTCCACGGCGCCGACCAGTAGCGCGGCGATCAGCGCGCCGCGCACCGAGCCGATACCGCCGATGACCACCACCACGAAGCACATGATCAGCACCTGCGAACCCATGTTCGGGTACACGCTGCTGACCGGCGCCGCGATCATCCCGGCGATGGTGGCCAGGCCCACGCCCAGCGCGAACACGATGGCGTGGATGCGCTTGATGTTGATGCCCAGCGCCTCGGTCATGTCGTGGTTGAAGGCGCCCGCGCGGATCTTCATGCCCAGGCGCGTCTTCGAGATGAGGAAGTACAGCCCCAGCGCCAGCGCGATGCACACGCCGGACATGAAGAGGCGGTACACCGGGTACGACAGGTTGTCCGTCAGCGGGATGGAAGCGCCCAGCGCCGCCGGGATGTCCACGCCGTGCACGTCGTCGCCCCACAGGATGGAGCGCATCTCCTCGAACACGTAGATCAGGCCGAACGTGAGCAGCACCTGGTCGAGGTGGTCGCGCCGGTAGAAGTGGCGGAAGAGCAGCTTTTCGAGCAGCAGGCCGAAAGCCACCGCGATGACCGCGCCGCCCAGGATGGCCAGCGTGAGGCTGCCGAACCGCGACGACAGGTACCAGGCGACGTACGCGCCCAGCATGTAGAAGCTGCCGTGCGCCAGGTTGACCACGCCCATGATGCCGAAGATCAGCGTCAGGCCGGCGGCCAGCATGAACAGCAGCAGCCCGTACTGCGCCGAGTTGAGCAGCTGCAGCAGGAAGTTGGAGAAATCCATCAGGCGTTTCGGCGCGAGAGAAGGAGCAACCCGCCCATCACCGTGAACAGCCCGCCACACACGCGGTTGATCCAGCGCACCACGTGCGTCTGCTTCAGCCAGCCCGCGATGCGGCCGACGCCGAACGCGGCCACCACCAGCATCAGGAAGTCGCCGATCACGAAGGTGGCAGCCAGCAGCGTGAACTGCGGCAGCACCGGCTGCGCGGGGTCGATGAACTGCGGGAAGAAGGCCGAGAAGAACAGGATGGCCTTGGGATTGCTCGCGCCCACCAGCAGGCCCTGCACGTACAGCGAACCGCCGCGCACCGCGCGCGCGCCCAGCTTCAGCGTGCCGCCGCTGCGGAAGGTCCTGATGCCCAGGTAGACCAGGTAAGCCGCGCCCACCACCTTCAGCACCATGAACGCCGTCTCGGACGCCGCCAGCACCGCGCCCATGCCCGCCGCCGACAGCGCCATCACGCCCACGCTGGCGGTCAGGGCGCCTGCTGCGGACGACAGCGCGCGCACCGGCCCGTGATTGAGCGCGTTGGTCACGGTCATCAGCATGGTGGGACCGGGCGTCACGATCAGCAGCGTCACCGCGGCGAGGTAGATGAGGTAGGTCGCGAGGGTCATCCGTGGATTGTGGCGGTCAAACAAAAGGGAGGCCTAAGCCTCCCTTCCTGGGGGCACGGGAGGCCGAAGCCTCCCGTTAAAGAGAGCAGGATGCGTGCCGGGCTCAGCCCATCTTGCAGCCGGTGCCGGGGTCGGCCAGCTGCTTGGCGGCCACGCCGATCACCTTGTTCTCGCCCTTTTCCACGCGGCGCAGGTAGATGTCCTGCACCGGGTTGTGCGACTTGCTCATGGACCACTTGCCGCGCGGGCTGTCGATGGTGGCGCCTTCCATGGCCTTGTACAGCGCCTGCTTGTTGGCGAGGTCGCCCTTGACGGCCTCAGCGCCCTGCGCCAGCAGCAGGCCGGTGTCGTAGCCTTGCACCGCGTACACGTCGGGCTGCATGCGGAAGCTCTTGGCGTACTCGAGGCGGAATTTCTGGTTGCGCGGCGTGTCCAGCGAATCGCTGTAGTGCATCGTGGTCATGATGCCCTCGGCCGCCGGGCCCGCGGCGTCCAGCACGCCTTCGGTGAGGAAGCCCGAGCCCCACAGCGGGATCTTGTCCTTCAGGCCCGCCGCGGCGTAGTCGCGGATGAACTTGGCCGCGCCGCCGCCGGCGAAGAAGCAGGCCACGGCGTCGGGCTTGAGCGAGGCGATCTCGGTGAGCAGCGCCTGGAATTCCACGTTCGGGAAGGGCAGGCCCAGTTCCTTGACGATCGTGCCGCCGGCCTTGGTATAGCTTTCCTTGAAGCCTTCGAAAGCCTCGTCGCCCGCGGCGTACTTCCAGGTGATCCACACCGCCTTCTTCAGGCCCTTGTCGACCATGGGTTTGCCCAGCGCCAGCGTGGGCTGGCTGTTGGTGAACGAGGTGCGGAACACGTTGGGCGCGCACAGGCCGCGCGTGGCGGCGTGGACGCCGGCGTTGGGGATGAGGTTGAGCACGCCGCTTTCGCGCGCGACGCGCTGGATGCCCATCTGCACGCCCGAGTGCACCGTGCCGATCAGCACGTCGACCTTGTCGCGCTGCACCAGGCGGTTGGCGTTCTCCACGCCCTTGGAAGGCTCGGACTCGTCGTCCACCTTGAACCACTCGATCTCGCGGCCGGCCAGCTTGCCGCCCTTCTCGTTGAGGGCCATGCGCACGCCGTTCTCGATGGCGACGCCCAGCTGCGCGAAGGTGCCGGTGTAGGGCAGCATGAAGCCCACGCGCACCTTGTTGGACTGCGCGCGCACGATCTGCGGCAGCAGCAGGCCGGCGGACGCGGCGCCGACGGCGGCGGCACCGCGGGTGAGGACGAGACGGCGTGTGGTCATTGTTGTTTCTCCAGTGTGGAACGTTCGCCGGTTTGTACCGCAGCGCCTCTCGCGCCGCACCATGAATTACCCGAATGACGGATGACGAACGACTCGCCGCTGCGCGGCGGGATGACGAATGGCAGGCGACGGGTATCCGCGTTCCCATCTGTCATTTGTCATCCCGCCGCGCGCAGCGCGCGGGGGGTCATTCGTCATTGCAACCCGCGCAGCCTGAAGCGCTGGATCTTGCCCGTCGCGGTCTTCGGCAGCTCGGGCACGAACTCGATCCAGCGCGGGTACTTGTACGGCGCGAGCTGGCCCTTCACGTGCTGCTGCAGGTCCGCGCCGCTGGCGGATTGGCCGGACTTGAGCACGACGTAGGCCTTGGGCTTCACCAGCTGGTCGGCGTCCTGCACGCCGATGACCGCGGCTTCCAGCACGGCGGGGTGCGTCATCAGCGAAGCTTCCACCTCGAACGGCGAGACGTAGATGCCACCCACCTTCAGCATGTCGTCGCTGCGGCCGCCGTAGGTGTAGTAGCCGTCGGCGTCGCGCGTGTACTTGTCGCCGCTGCGCGTCCAGTCGCCCGCGAAGGTCGCCTTGGTCTTGCCGCGGTTGTTCCAGTACATGATCGCCGCGCTCGGGCCCTTGATCTGCAGTTCGCCGATCTCGCCCGCGCCGCACTCGCGGCCGTCGTCGCCGACGATGCGCAGCTCATAGCCGGGCACCGCCTGGCCGGTGGTGCCGTAGCGCACCGCGCCGGGGCGGTTGGACAGGAAGATGTGCAGCATCTCGGTGCTGCCGATGCCGTCCAGGATCTCGCAGCCGTAGTCGGCGGTCCAGCGCCTGCCGATCTCCGCCGGCAGCGCCTCGCCGGCGCTGGTGCACACGCGCATCGCGACTTCGGATTTCTTCGGGCGCTCGGGCGAAGCGAGCAGCGCCGCGTACAGCGTGGGCACGCCGTAGAAGATGGTCGGCTGGTATTTCTTCAGCACGCCGAACACGTCGCTCGGCGCCGGGCGCAGCGGCAACAGCACCGTGGTGGCGCCCACCGCCATCGGGAAGGTGAGGGCGTTGCCCAGGCCGTAGGCGAAGAACAGCTTCGCGGCCGAGTACACGACGTCGTCCTCGCGGATGCCCAGGATGGCGCGGCCGTACAGCTCGGCCGTCTGCACCAGGTGCGAATGCAGGTGCACCGTGCCCTTGGGCGTGCCGGTGGATCCGCTGGAGTACAGCCAGAAGCAGGTGTCGTCGCTGCAGGTGGCGGCGACCTGCGGCTTCGCGTCGCCGGAAGCCACCATGCCGGCGACCGAGTCGGGGCCTGCACCGCCGGCGACGACGACCGAGCGGAGCGTGGACACGCGCGGGATGACCGCGTCGAACGTGGGCAGCAGCGGCTTGGAGACGAACAGCACCTGCGCGCGCGAATCGCGCAGCATGAATTCGAAGTCGGGCGCGGTGAGCAGCGTGTTGGCCGCGATGGGCACCACGCCGGCCAGGATGCAGCCGAGGAAGACGACCGGCCACTCGGGTGTGTCCAGCATCGCCATCAGCACGCGCGACTCGGGCTGCAGGCCGCGGGCGCGCAGCGCGTTGGCGAAGCGGTGGGCCTGTTCGGCGAGCTGGCCGTAGGTGAGGGTGGCGCCGCTGGAAGCGTCGATGTACGCAACCTTGGAAGCGCGCGAGGCGTTGCGCTGCAGCAGGTCGTGCGCCGCGTTGTAGTCGCGCGGGATTTCGACGCGCGGCGGGCTGGTGCTGTGGTCGGCCTGGCTCAGGTGCATGTGGTTGTCTCCATTCTTGTGCGCGGAACCCGTTCGCCCTGAGCTTGTCGAAGGGCTGCGCCCCGGCCCTTCGACAAGCTCAGGACAGGCTTCGACAGGCTCAGCCCGAACGGGCACGGGCATCACGCCGCTGTCTTTTCGTCCGCCAGCGCCTGCGTGAGCCACTGCCGGCACCACGCCGTGCCTTCTTCCTCGGGCATCGTCCCGGCGCTGGCATCGTGGCACCACACCTCGCCGATGCGGTGCGCGCCAAGGCCTTCCAGGCGCTCGTCGAACTTCTTGCCGCCGAAGCAGAAGGTCTGCTGGTAGGTGCGGTCGCCCAGCGCGATGACGCCGTAGCGCACGTGGCCCAGGAACTTCGGTTGCGTGTCCAGCGAGTCGTACAGGTTGCGCGCGTTGTCCGGCACGTCGCCGGAACCGTAGGTCGATGAGCAGATGAGATAAAGTGCATCTTCGTCGAAGGCGCTGATGTCCAGCCCGTCCATCAGCTGCACCTCGATGTCTTCCACGAGGTCGGCGCAGTCCATCTGGATGGCCTGGGCGACATAGTCGGCGGTGCTGGTCATCGTGCCGACGAGGATCTTGAGCTTCATGGTCCGGGTCCTTCTCCAAGTCGCATGCAGTAAACTGCTTGACATGCGATCGAGAGGAAGTATATTGCAATCTTGACGCAGGTCAAACGAAACGCAGAAACCTGAGCCGAAGATGCAGCCGATGGCCGATACGGACCCCAAAGCCACCCTCTCCGAACTGGGCGGGCGGGTGCGCGCCTGGCGTGCACGGCGCGGCATGACGCGCAAGCAGCTGGCCGCCGATTCGGGGCTGTCCGAGCGCTTTCTCGCCGACGTGGAGACAGGCAAAGGCAACGTCTCCATCAATTCGCTGGAAGCGGTGGCTCGCGCGCTGAACATCTCGATCCTCGAGCTGCTGCAGGACGCGCCGCGCCCCGCGCTGGCGCGCGTGCACCACCTGCTGGGCCGCCTGGACGAAGCGCAGCTCGACCAGGCTTATTCCTTGATGGCCGGCGCCTTCGGCCTGGGTGACGCGCAGGGGCGCGAGCAGCGCGTGGCGCTGATCGGCCTGCGCGGCGCGGGCAAGTCGACGCTGGGCGAGCAGCTGGCCGCCGACCGCGGCGTGCCTTTCGTCGAGCTCGACCGCGAGATCGAGCGCGAGGCCGGCACCAGCATGAACGAGATCCAGCTGCTGCACGGCCAGGCCGGTTACCGCCGTTACGAGCGCCGCGCGCTGTTGCGCATCGCCGAGGACCATGCCGATGGCGTGGTGATGACCACCGGCGGCAGCATCGTGAGCGAGCGCGAGACCTTCGACCTGCTGCAAAGCCACTTCTGGTGCGTCTGGCTCAAGGCCAGCCCCGAGGAGCACATGAGCCGCGTCGTCGCCCAGGGCGACATGCGGCCCTTCGACACGACCCGTGGCGCCACCGCCGAAGCGCTGGACGACCTGCGCCGCATCCTGGCCAGCCGCGAGTCCCTGTACGCCCGCGCCGACGCGGTGGTGGACACCGCCCACCGCTCGGTGAAGCAATCACTCAAGGACCTGGAACGAGCCGTTCCGCAAACCCCCACCCCCGTTCGCCCTGAGCCTGTCGAAGGGCCGGGCGCAAGGCTTCGACAGGCTCAGCCCGAACGGACTGGGTCTTGAACCCACAAGGAGACCGCATGAACGCCATGACCGAACCCCTGCTGTTCAAGCAGGGCGAGCGCGAGCTGGTGCGTTTCGAGACGCACCCGGCCAAGTACCAGCACTGGACGCTCACCGTGGAAGGCGACGTCGCGCGCCTGAAGCTGGACATCGACGAGGACGGCGGCATCAAGCCCGGCTACAAGCTCAAGCTCAACTCGTACGACCTGGGCGTGGACATCGAGCTGCACGACGCGGTGAACCGCATCCGCTTCGAGCACCCCGGCGTGAAGGTGGTTGTGTTCGAGTCGGGCAAGGACCGCATCTGGTGCTCGGGCGCCAACATCTACATGCTGGGCCTGTCCACGCACGCGTGGAAGGTGAACTTCTGCAAGTTCACCAACGAGACCCGCAACGGCCTGGAAGACTCTTCGCGCTTCGACGGCCTGAAGTCCGTCGCGGCCGTCACCGGCGCGTGCGCAGGCGGCGGCTACGAACTGGCGCTGGCGTGCGACCGCATCGTGATGGTGGATGACCGTTCGTCCACCGTCAGCCTGCCGGAAGTGCCGCTGCTGGGCGTGCTGCCCGGCACCGGCGGCCTGACGCGCGTGACCGACAAGCGCAAGGTGCGCCGCGACCTGGCCGACATCTTCTGCACCACCAGCGAAGGCGTGCGCGCCGACCGCGCCCGCGACTGGAAGCTGATCGACGCGTATGCCAAGCCGCAGCAGTTCCCGCAGCTGGTGGCGCACGAGGTCGAAGCGCTGAAGAAGCAGTCCACCCGCAACGGCCCGGAGAAGGGCATCGAGCTGACGCCGCTGGGCGCGAAGATCGACGACGCGGGCTACCACTACTCGACGGTGGACGTGCAGATCGACCGCGATGCGCGCATCGCCACGCTGACCGTCAGCGCGCCCGCGGCCGCCATCGAAGCCAGGCCGGATACCATCGCCGCCGCGGGCGCCAACTGGTGGCCGCTGAAGCTGGCCCGCGAACTCGATGACGCCATCCTGAACCTGCGCGCCAACGAGCTGGAGATCGGCACCTGGGTGCTGAAGACGCGCGGCGACGCGCGCCTGGTGCTGCAGGCCGACGAGGTGCTGGAAGCGCAGAAGTCGCACTGGCTGGTGCGCGAGACGCTGGGCCTGCTGCGCCGCACGCTGGCGCGCCTGGACGTCACCAGCCGCTCGCTCATCGCGCTGGTGGACCAGGGCTCGTGCTTCGCCGGCACCTTCCTCGAACTGGCGCTGGCCGCCGATCGCACCTACATGCTGGACCTGCCGGATGCGCCCGACGCCGCGCCTTCGCTGCACCTGTCCGCTGCCAACTTCGGCCGCTACCCCGAAGTGAACGGCCAGACCCGCCTGCAGACGCGCTTCTACGGCGACGAAGGCACGATCGCGCAGCTGCAGTCGCTGCAAGGCAGCCCGCTGCGCGCCGACCAGGCGCTGGGCCTGGGCCTGGTGACGCTGACGCCCGACGACATCGACTGGGACGACGAGATCCGGCTGATGCTGGAAGAGCGCGCCTCGCTGTCGCCCGACGCGCTGACCGGCATGGAAGCGTCGCTGCGCTTCCCCGGCGCCGAGACCATGGAAACCCGTGTCTTCGGCCGCCTGTCCGCCTGGCAGAACTGGATCTTCATCCGCCCCAACGCCGTGGGCGAAGACGGCGCGCTGAAGCTGTTCGGCACCGGCAAGAAGGCCCGCTTCGACTGGAAGCGGGTTTAAGCAATTCAAATGCGGGGTCCGCAACGCAGAGAACGCAGAGGTTACGCAGAGATGACACGGAAAGCCACCTACGGTTTTCTCTGCGTTCTCTGCGCTCGCTCTGCGTTCTCTGCGTTGCGGACCCCGCATTTCTACCGCGAGGAATCACCATGTCCACCATCGACCTCCAAGCCCTGATCCCCAACAACGTCGGTCTCAACGACAACCGCCAGTTGCAGCGCGCGCTGGAGCACTGGCAGCCGGCCTTCCTGAAATGGTGGGAAGAGATGGGCCCGAGCGACTTCAACGCGCGCGACGTCTATCTGCGCACCGCCGTGGGCGTGGACGCCGGCGGCTGGGCGCAGTACGGCTACACGCCCATGCCCGATTACCGCTGGGGCATCTTCCTGGCCGACCGCCAGGAAGGCCGCAAGATCGGTTTCGGCGACTTCATGGGCCAGGACGCCTGGCAGGACGTGCCCGGCGAATTCCGCTCCACGTTCCGCCGCCTCATCGTCACGCAGGGCGACACTGAGCCCGCGTCGGTGGAGCAGCAGCGCCTGCTGGGCCACACCGCGCCTTCGCTCTATGACCTGCGCAACCTGTTCCAGGTGAACGTGGAAGAGGGCCGCCACCTGTGGGCCATGGTGTACCTGCTGCACGCGTACTTCGGCCGCGACGGCCGCGAGGAAGCGGAAGAACTGCTGGAGCGCCACAGCGGCGACCCCGACAAGCCGCGCATCCTGGGCACGTTCAACGAGCCCATGGACAACTGGCTGTCGTTCTTCATGTTCACGTACTTCACCGACCGCGACGGCAAGTTCCAGCTGAAGTCGCTGGCCGAAAGCGCTTTCGACCCGCTCAGCCGCACCTGCCAGTTCATGCTGACCGAGGAAGCGCACCACATGTTCGTGGGCGAGACCGGCGTGGGCCGCGTCATCCGGCGCACGCTGGAAGTGATGAAGGAACTGGACACCGACGACTGGAAGAAGGTGCGCGAGGCCGGCGCCATCGACCTGCCCACCATCCAGAAGTTCATGAACTTCTGGTTCAGCAGCTCGCTGGACCTGTTCGGCTCGGAAGCTTCGTCCAACGCGGCCAACTACTTCAGCAACGGCATCAAGGGGCGCCCCGACGAAACCAAGTTCGCCGACCACGTCGAGACCGACACCAGCATGACCATCCAGGTGCCGGACGGCAAGGGCGGCGTGAAGGACGAGACCATCTCGGTGCGCAATGGCATCAACGAGGTGACGCGCCTGGAGTACGTCAAGGACTGCAACGTGGGCGTCACGCGCTGGAACATGGCGGTGAAGCGCTCGGGCATCCCGTTCGAGTTCAAGCTGCCTTCCATCCGCTTCCGCCGCAACGTCGGTGCGTGGGCCGGCCTGCACACCGACCCGCAGGGCAACCCCGTCACCGCCGCCGAGTTCGAGGCGAAGAAGGGCGAGTGGCTGTTCAGCGAGGACGACCTGCGCTTCGTCAAGAGCCTGATGCAGCCCGTCACCCAGCCCGGCAAGATGGCGGCCTGGATCGCTCCACCGGACCGCGGCATCAATGCCCAGCCGGTGGAGTACGAGTACGTGAAGCTGTAGGAGATCCCGCACCCGGATGGGTTGCCCGAGCTGACCGACAGCGGCCGGGCTGCGGACCATGCTGGACCTCATGTCCCGTGCCAGCCGGCACGACGGGACGTCTCTCATGGAGGAATCCAAGCATGAGCAAGCTTCTGACCATCCTGGTGGCCTCGCTGGTCGCGGGCGGCGCATTCGCGCAGACGACCATCGGCGGCTCCGCCAACACGGGCACCACCACCGGTGGCTCGACCGTTGCGCCCTCGGGCGCTTCGTCCACCGGCACTTCGCCGGCCACCGATGCCACCCGCCAGGGCCAGGGCGCCACCAGCACGGGCGTGCTGGGCGCCAGCGGCGGCGCGATCGTGCAGCCGGGCGGTGTTTCGGCCACCACGGGCACCTCGACCAGCGCGACCACCACCACGCCGGGCACGGCGGCCGGCACCACCTCGGGCACGGGCACGACCGGCAGCACCACGGGCAGCAGCACCACGCTGCCGGGCGGCACCGTGGGCAGCACGTCCAGCAGCAGCGGCACGCTGGGCAGCTCGTCAAGCAGCACCGGCGTGATGGGCGCCAGCGGCGGAACGCTGGGCGGCGGCACCACCGGTTCGGTGAGCGGCACGACGCCCGACACCACGGCCACGCCCGACACCTCGACGCTGGGCAACCGCGCCGACTGCCCTCCGGGCCTGGCGAAGAAGGACAACGGCTGCATGCCTCCGGGACAAGCGAAGAAGGTCACGCCGTAAGCGGCACCTGACCTTCGCGACGGGAACGCCGGCCTTGCGCCGGCGTTTTCTTTTCAGCGTGGAGCAGCGGGCTCGGGCGCGTCCGGTGTTTCGGCCGGCGACATCTCGCGCATGCGCTGCACGAGGTCGTCTTCGCTCTCGGCGGGCGTGGTGCCGGGCGCGGGCGGCGCATCGCCGAGGAAGTGCACCGATGCGGGCCATGCGAACACGAGCACCGTCACGAGCAACTGCACGGCCGCGTACGGCGCGATGGCGCGCAGCAACGGGCGCGTGCCCACGTGCTGCGCAGAGAGGCCTCGCGTCATCAGCACCGCATACCCCAGTGGCGGCAGCAGGAAGCCGAGCTGCAGCGCGAGCAGCAGCAGCACCGCCACCTGCCGCGCGTCGCCCAGCTCCACCACCAGCAGTGGCGCGACGACCGGCACGACCACGAAGATCATCTCGAACGCATCCAGCACCCAGGCGCACGCGAGCACCGCGGCCAGCACCACCGCGGCGGTGACGTGCGCGGGCCAGGGCGAATGCAGCACCAGGCCGGCCAGCCAGCGATCGGTGCCGAACAGGCGCAGCACCAGGCTGAAGGTGGTCGCGCCCGCCAGCAGCGCGAACAGCGCGCCCGACAGCGCCAGCGTGTCGTTCAGCACCTCGCGCCACGCGGCCCAGGGCAGCGCGCGCAAGGCCAGCGTGGCCGCCGCCAGAAGGCATGCGCCGGCCGCGGCGGCTTCCACCGCGAACAGCCGGCCAGCCAGCACGCCGCCCAGCAGCGCCGCGATGCCCGCCACCACGAAGACCGTCAGCGCCACGTCGCCGCGCGAAGGAGAGGGCGCTTGCGTCTTCGGCAGGCGGCGCGCGCCCCACCACGCGGCCAGCGCCCACAGCAGCAGCACGGCCAGCCCGGGCAGCAGGGCGGCGTTGAACACGTCCTGCGTGTTCACGATGCGCTCCGCGCCGAGCTTGTAGCCGGGGAGGTTGCTCGCCTCCGTGTGCGCGCGAAGCATCGCGTCGCCCAGCAGGATGAGCACCAGCGAAGGCGGCACCACCACGCCCAGCGTCGCCGAAGCGGCGGCCAGAGCGACGCGCCCCGAAGCGTCGCCACCGGCTTGCCGGCGGCCGGCCAGCCGCGCGAGCAGGGCCGAGCTGGCGGCCACCGACCCGTTCATCGGCGCGATCACCGCGCCCGTGGCCAACGCGGCCAGCGGCTCGCCCGCGCCGGTGCGGCGCAGCGCGTGCGCGAAGGTGCGGTACAGCGCGTCGGCCGCGGGCAGCCGCGCCAGCAGCAGGCCGACGAAGACATACAGCGGCATGGCCTGCAGCAGGTCGTGCTCCAGCAGGTTCACGATGCGCGTGGGCAGCGCGGCCAGCACGTTGGTGTCGAACACGCCCGCTGCCAGCCCGACCGCGGCGGCGGCTGAAGCCACGCCGATCAGCAGCGCCCACACCGGCAGGCCGGTGGTGGCCACCAGCACGCCCAGCGCCACCAGCATCCACAGGCCGGCGGTGTTCATCGGGCGGGCCGCGGCGACATCGCGTCGAGGAAGGCTTGCACCAGCGCCAGCGCGGCCAGCAGCCACAGCGCCAACCGCACCAGGAAGTAGCCGGGATTCAGGGTCTCGGCGAAGCGTTCCTGCTGCAGCAGCGACTGCCACACCGTCGGCGCCGACGACCAGAGCAGATAGGCGGCCCACGGACCGACCAGCACCAGCACTGTCCATCGCCGCCACGGCGCGTTGGCATCGCCGCGCGGGGCCCGCAGGTGCGTGCCGGCGCGGCCCGCGGCCGCCACGCCCACCGCCATGACCAGGGCGAAGAGGATTTGCGCGGCGTCGTTGGCCTGGCGCGAACCGGCCTGCACCACGTCCCGCAGCGGCCACTGCGCGAACAGCAGCACGACCAGCGGCAGGATCAGCGCGGCAGCCGCCGCGAACAGCCAACGCATGTCAGCGCACTTCCGCGCCGCGCTGCGCCAGCAGCTCGCGCAACAGGGACCGGTGGCAGCGCGCCTCGTTCTCGCAATAGCAGCCGACGGCGAAGTCGGCGTGCTTCGACAGGGCGGCCAGCAGGTCCAGCGAGCGCGACGCATCGGGTTGCGCCATCTCGGCCTTGTAGCGCTTGCTGAAGGCCGCCCAGTCCTTGTCGGTCTCGGCTTTCAGGCCCAGCTGCATGGTTTGCGCGCTGGGCGCCAGGTTGGGGTACCAGACGTCGTACCAGTCGTCCGACGCGAACTTTTCCCTGGGCACGCCCCGCGGCGGCCGCCGCACGGTGCCAATGCGCAGGCCCTCGCCCTTGGCGCGCGGGGTGCCCAGCCTCACGATATGGACCGCCATCTGCCTCTCCTCGTCGTGGCCCGGCGGCTAGAATGCCGGGGATTCGGAGCGTAGCGCAGTCTGGTAGCGCATCTGGTTTGGGACCAGAGGGTCGTAGGTTCGAATCCTATCGCTCCGACCACTTTCCTCGCCTTCAGCCCGCGCCTGGCCAACACCAGGATCTGCGGGGTCGGCATCCCCTTCGACGAAGAAGCGCAGCTTCGCATTGATGCTGCCGGCGGCCGGCAGGTGCTCCACGGGTTCGTAGGAATCCGAGTAGCCCGAACGTGTCGTTGCCGAGCCAGGGTGGGGAGGGTCTCCTGCCTCCATGTCCCCCGCCGCCTGAACGGCGTAGCTCCTCCTTGACTTACGGCAGGAGACCCTCCCCACCCTGGCCCTACGGCGCGCGATGCTGGAAGGCACTCTTGAGCGGCGGAGGTGCGGGCCGCTCGGGCGGCCTTGAAACCCGCGCGAATTCCCTTCCGGGTCCCTCTCTTGATCTCACGCGATCTCCAAGCCGCCCGAGCGGCCGCGCACCTCTGCGCTTATCGAGTGCGTGACGTTCCCGCCCCCTGACCCGGTCACGACTGCCCCAGAATCAAGCCATGAACACAGAACAGGTCCTGATCGTCGGCGCCGGCCCGGTAGGCCTGACCTTGGCCATGGACCTCGCCCAACGCGGCATCCAGGTCCTGGTCGCCGAAACCCGCCACCGCGGCGAGCCCCCCAGCGTGAAGTGCAACCACGTCGCGGCCCGGACGATGGAAATCTTCCGTCGCCTGGGCATCGCGAAGGCGGTGCGCGACACCGGCCTGCCCGCCGACTACCCGAACGACGTCGCCTACCGCACCACGTTCACCGGCGAGGAGTTGTCGCGCATCCCCATCCCCTGCCGGCGCGACCGCTACACCGACAAGAGTGGCCCCGACGGCTGGTGGCCGACGCCGGAGCCGCCGCACCGCATCAACCAGATCTATCTGGAGCCGGTGCTGTTCGCCAACGCGGAAGCCATGCCCAACGTGCGCATCGTCAACCGCGTGCGCATCGACGATTTCGAGCAGGACGAGGACGGCGTCACGGTGACGGGTGAATACCTGGATGGTGGCGACGCGTTCACGGCGCGGTGCCGGTACCTGGTGGGTTGCGACGGCGGCCGCTCGATGGTGCGCAAGCGCATCGGCGCCAAGCTGTCGGGCACCGACGTGGTGGGGCGCGTGCAGTCCACTTACTTCCGCGCGCCGGACCTGTACTCGCGCGCGAAGAACAAGCCTTCGTGGGCCACGTTCTCGCTCAACCCGCGCCGCTCCGGCAACGTGTACGCCATCGACGGCCGCGAGACTTTCCTGCTGCACAACTACCTGCGCGCCGATGAGACCGAGTTCGACTCGGTCGACCGCGACTGGGCCATCCGCGAGATCCTGGGCGTGGGCCCGGACTTCCGCTACGAGGTGATTTCCAAGGAAGACTGGATCGGCCGGCGGCTGGTGGCCGACAGGTTCCGCGACCGCCGCGTGTTCATCGCGGGCGACGCGGCGCACCTGTGGATCCCGATGGCGGGTTACGGCATGAACGCGGGCATCGCCGACGCGATGAACCTGTCGTGGCTGCTGGCCGGCCACCTGAACGGCTGGCTCACCGAGGCGGCGCTGGCCGCGCACGAGGCCGAGCGGCAGCGCATCACCGAGCAGGTGTCCAACTTCGCGATGAACCATGCCATCGCGCTGCAGAAAGAACGCGAGGGCGTGCCGGCGGGTATCGAGCAGCCGGGACCGGAAGGCGAAGCCGCCCGCACGGCCGCCGGCAAGGCGCTGTACGACCTGAACGTCAAGCAGTACTGCTGCGCGGGCCTGAACTTCGGCTATTTCTACGACCGCTCGCCGCTGATCGCGTACGACGGCGAGGCGCCGCCGGCCTATTCGATGGACCGCTTCACGCCATCCACCGTGCCCGGCTGCCGCACGCCGCACCTGTGGCTGGACGACGGCCGCTCGCTGTACGACGCGATGGGGCCGGAGTACACGCTGCTGCGCTTCGATCCCGCCATCGACGTGCGGCCGTTGCAGGAAGCCGCTGCGAAGCGCGGCCTGCCGCTGGAAGTGCTGGACGTGTGCTCTGCCGAAGCGGCCGCGCTGTACCCGCAGAAGCTGGTGCTCTCCCGCCCCGACCAGCACGTGGCCTGGCGCGGCGATGCGCTACCAGCCGACCCGGTGGCGCTGGTCGACCGGCTGCGCGGCGCAACGGCCGGGTGATGGATCCCGGCGTTCGCCGGGATGACAGTGGGTTGTCATGGCGGGCTTGACCCGCCATCCACCTCCCGCACTCATGAGGTGCGCGCGAACCGGGCTCGCTTCTTGCACGGCAAGGCCACAGGCGCCTTCGCCGCAGGAAAGCAGTACCCGATGCCCCAAGCCCGCGCCGCCCGCCGGCGGCTGGAACAGGACGATGCCCAGCGCTGGACCGCCACGTCGCCGTTGCTCGACCTCGACGATCCCAAGCTGAGGTTGCGCGCGCAGTCCATCGTGCAGCTGTGCAAGACCGAGCGCGAGCAGGTGCTGGCCCTCTACGCCTGCGTCAAGCGCATGCCCTTCGCCATGTCGTTCAAGATGCGGCTGCACACCGCGCGCGAGGTGCTGCAGCAGGGCCGCGGCGATTCCTTCGACAAGGCCACGCTGCTGGTCGCGCTGCTGCGGCTGGCGGGCTTTCCCGCGCGGCTGCGCTTCCTCACGCTGGACGGGGCCGTGATCCGCGGGCTGCTCGGCGCGGCGCCCCGGCCGGTGCGCCCGGTGCTGGAGGTGTTCCGCGACAGCCGCTGGATCGCCACCGACACCTACATCTTCGACGGGCCGTACGCGGCCGCGGCGCGGCGGCGCCTGCGCGACAGCGGCTGGACGCACGGCTGGGGCATGTGCGTGCACGGCGCCGCGTTGTGGGACGGGCAGACCGATGCCTTCCTCAACGGCGACGAACCTCATGAAGACGGGCTGGTGCTGCACGACCATGGCGTGTTCTGCGACCCGCTGGAGTTCGTCTCCTCGCCCAGCTACCGCGAGATCCACGGCCGGCTGGCGCGCGCGGTGCAGTGGAACGTGCTCGCCTCGGGCCTGGAGCGCGGTATCCGCGAACTGCGCCAGCACCTGCCCGACACCGCCGCCTGTGGAACGCCCGCGTGAGCCAGGAGAGCCCGATGACCGCATCCAACGTGTTCCTCTTCGGCGCGGCGGCGCCGGGTTCCGCGGAAGGGCGCGTGCGCGGCATCGCGGCGCAGCAGGTGCCCAAGGTGCGCGAAGCGGCGCTGGCATTGCGCGAGCAGGTCGTGTCCTGGGACTTCGCCGGGCTGGAATCGGTGCTGCTGTCGCACCTGAACGGCCTGGCCGGCCTGCGCTTCGACCTGCTGGTGTCGCCGGGCCTGCGCGCGGGGCCGCTGGAGCGCGACCAGGCGGCTTTCCGCGGTCAGGTGGCGGCGGTGTCAGATTGCACGGAAGCGACGTGGCGTGCCCTGCGCCGCACGCTGGAACTGGGCAAGGGCGCGCGCGGCGAAGCCGAGGCGCTGGCCGCCGAATTCGCGATGGAGTCGCGCTCGCTGCTGCGGCGCGTGGCGGAAGAATCGCGCACCGCGGGCGCGCTGCAGGCCACGTTGCAGGCGAGGGCGCACCAGGCCGCGACCGAGGCGGCGCGCAAGGCGCTCCATGACATGGCCGCGCGCAACGGCGGCGTGTTCGGTTTGCTCGACCGCCTGCAGCGCCTGTGCGACGCGGCACGGCCGCTGCAAGCCTCGGCGTACGAGCTGGCGGAGGCGCACACGGAACTATTGGGCACGATGCGCAAACTCGCCGCGCGGCTCAAGGGCGGCCTGCTGGAGCGGCTGCGCGCGCTGGTGACGGGCGAGATGGGCTCGCCCGCCGACGAGCTTCGGCAAGCGCAGCAGGCGCGGTCGGAGCTGCAGTCGGGCTTGTCGGAAGCCATCAGCGAAGTGCAGCGCGTGCAGTCGTGCAGCCAGGATCTGCTGGTGTGGCTGAAGGCGGTGGAGCACGAGGCGCAGTCCGTCATCCCTGCGGAGGCGGGGATCCGCGGCTTTCATGAGCCTGGACGCCATGGATTCCCGCCTTCGCGGGAATGACGCTGCTCTGCGGTTCTGTGTCACGAGTGCGCTGCACACTGCGGCCAATGCCTGAATTCACCCGCATCAATCTAGCCCTGCAAGGCGGCGGTTCCCACGGCGCGTTCACCTGGGGCGTGCTCGACGCGCTACTCGAAGACCGCCGCCTGTCTTTCGAAGGCCTCAGCGGCACCAGCGCCGGCGCGATGAACGTGGCCGCACTGGCTTCCGGCTGGGCCGTCGCCAGGCGCGCCAACCGCGACCCGCGCGAAGGCGCCCGCGAAGCGCTGGCCGCGTTCTGGGACGAAGTCGCCACGCTGGGCGCAGCCGGCTCGGTGCACCGCAAGCTCTTCGCCAGCCTGTGGGGCCTGTCGCCGCTGGGCGCTTTCGGCTTCGTGCCTTCGCAGCCGATCTCGCCGTACCAGTTCAACCCGCTGGACCTGAACCCGCTGCGCGACCTGCTGGAGCGCCGCATCGACTTCGCCGCCATCCGCGCGCAGCACACGCACCGGCTGTACGTCAGCGCGACGGAGGTGGAGACGGGGCGCGCGCAGATCTTCACCGGTGCGGCGCTGACGGCCGACGCGGTGATGGCGTCCGCCTGCCTGCCGCAGCTGTGGCGCGCCACGGTGATCGGCGGCCAGCCGTACTGGGACGGCGGCTACTCGGCCAACCCGGCGATCACGCCGCTGCTCACGCTGTCCGAGAGCCGGGACGTGCTGCTGGTGCAGATCAACCCGCTGCGGCGCGAAGAGGTGCCGCGCGAAGGCGGCGACATCGTCGACCGCATGGCGGAGCTGGCCTTCAACGCCAGCCTGCTGACGCAGATGCGCCAGCTGCACGCGTGGAACCAGCTGGCGGAGAGGGGCGCCGCCGCGGGACGCGGGGCGATGCGCGTGCACCGCGTGGACGGCGGGCGCGTGCTGGAGGAACTGCCGCAATCCTCGCGGACCACCGCGGACCCGGTGCTGGTGCGGCGCTTGTTCAAGGCCGGCCGCGAGGCGGCGCAGGCCTGGTGCGATGCGAATCACGGCGACGTCGGCCGCCGCAGCACGGTGGACCTGCGGAAGGAGTATGGCGACGGCACCTGGCTGCAGCTCGCCGCACCGCCGGCGCCGGCCGTTCGGCGGCTGCGGCCGCGGCGCATGCTCCTGAAGTCACGGCCGCGCATCGACGGACGCAAACGCTAGTGCGGCTGCGGCTGCGGCTCGGCCGTGGCCGGCCTGCCGGGCTGGGTCCGGTTACCGGCCGCCAGCAGCTGGGCTTCCAGCCGCGCGGGGTTCAGCGGCTTCTGCAGCACTTCGGTGCCGGGCAGGCGGGCGCGGATGGACCGCAGGTCCACCTCGCCGGTCATCACGATGCCCGGGATCCCCGGCCGGCTGCGCCACGCGGCTTCCAGCAGTTCGGCGCCGTTCATGCCGGGCATGTTGAAGTCGGTCAGCACCACGCCGATGTCCGCGTGCTGCTCCAGCAGCGCCAGCGCCGTGCGCCCCTCGGGCGCGGACAGCACCGCGAAGCCCAGAATCTCCAGCAGCGCGACCATCGCATCCAGCACATCCGGGTGGTCGTCCACCACCAGCACGCGCATCGGTCCCGGTTCCGCCGGCGGTTCGGCCACCGGCGCGCGCGGCAGGAAGACGTCGACACGCGTGCCGTGCTCGGGCGTGCTGTCCACCCGCATCGTGCCGCCGCAGTGCTGCACCACGCCCAGCGCCTGCGCCAGGCCCAGTCCGGTGCCGCGTCCCGGGCCCTTGGTGGTGAAGAACGGCTCGAAGCACCGGGTCAGCGTTTCGGCGTCCATGCCCATGCCGTCGTCGATCACGCTCAGGCCGGCATACGCCCCTGGTTTCAGGTCGCCGCGTCCCAGGGGACCGGCGGCGACTTCGTGGTGCCAGGTGCGCAGCTTCAGCGTGCCGCCGGACGGCATCGCATCGCGCGAGTTGAGGCACAGGTTGAGCACCACCATCTCGACCTGCGTCGGGTCGGCCAGCACTTCCGGCAGGCCGGGCTCCAGCTCGAGTTCGATCGACAGCCCGCCGCGCGCGGCCTGCTGCACCAGCGGCTGCAGGCCTTCGACCAGCTCGTTGAGGTCGAAGGCCTGCAGCGCCACGTCCTTGCGCCGCGCGAAGCTGAGCAGTTGCCCGACGATCTTGGCGCCGCGCCGGCTGGCGTCCAGGCCCGCGTCCAGCACCTTGCGCACCTCGGGCTGCGGTGAGGCGCGCAGGCCGACTTCCAGGTAGCCGGTGATCGCGGCGAGGATGTTGTTGAAGTCGTGCGCGATGCCGCCGGTCAGCCGCCCGATCGCCTCCAGCCGTTCGGCCCGGATGCGGCTTTGCTCGGCCTGCTTCTGTTCGGTGACGTCGCGCCCCACGGCGTAGAACCTGGCGTCGCCGCGGACGGCGGCCGCGCGCCACGAGACGATGCGCTCTGTGCCATCGCCGTGGTGCACGCGCGTTTCGAAGTCCACCGCATCGCGCCCGCCGAGGATCAGGCCGATCTCGCTTTCGATGCGTTCGATCTCCTGCGGCGGCACGAACACGGAGAAATGCTGTCCGGCGGCCTTGTCGGCCGGCACGCCCATCACGCGCTCGAACGACGGGCTGACCATGATGAGGCGGCCGTCGGCGCCCATGCTCATCAGGATGTCCAGAGACAGGTCGAAGATGCGGCGCAGTTCCTGCGTCTGGGCGTGCACCCGCTGGGCCAGTGCTTCCTTGACCTGCTGCAGTTCCGTCACCGACAGCTCGCCCTGCGCCAGTTCCACGGTCACGCCCGCCCATTCGGCAGGCAGGCCATCGGGGCCGGCGACCGGCGCCGCGCGCGAAACCACCTGGGCGTGCCGCCCGCCCAGGCGCGCGCTGCGCAGTCGATAGGTGGCCTGGAACGGACGCCGGTCGAGCCGGGCCTGCGTCCAGGCGGCGCGGGCGCTCGCATGATCGTCGGGGTGGATGGCGTCGATCCAGCCCATGCCCAGGTGCTCGCTGGGCGGCTGGCCGGTGTACCGCTCCCACGCCAGCTGGGGCTCGATGAAGGTGCCCGCTTCCGATGCCGACCACCGCGCCGACGGCCGGTCGGCCAGCAGGGCGTCGCACAACGCGCGCAGGCGCGCGGCCTCCGGTTCCATCGCCGATGCATCGTTGCCGCCCATGCGATCAGGATAGGGGTGGCGCACAGACACCCAAGCGCGCGCGGCTGGCTCCTAGGGCGTAAAACCGTTACCGCCATGTGCGGCCGGTTCGCGTTTGCAAGGAACGTAAGCGCGAAGGGGCCGCGGTTTCCCGCGGCCCCCTTCAGGCAAGCCCATCGATGCGGGCTTGCCGTGCGAAGCGCTGCTATCAGCGCGCGGTCGCGCCGCCCGAAGCCGACGAGCCGGTCGAGCCGCTGGTGCCCGAGCTGCTGCTCGTGCCCGCGCTGCCGCTGCCCGACGGAGTCGTCGCCGTGGAGCTGCCCGACGAGCCCATGCCCGAGCGAGTGCCGGAGCTCGAAGAGCCGCCGCTGCCGCTGGGCGCCGACGAGCTGGTCGACGACGGGCCGATCGACCCGCTGGCGGAACCGCCGGTCGAGCCCATGCCGGACGCGGTGCCGGAAGCGGACCCCGACGCGGTGGTTCCGCAAGCGGACAGGGCGGCCGCGGCGGCGATCGTGAGGGCGATGGTGAGTTTGTTCATCGGAACTCCTTTTTCGTTGGCGAGGCCGGATGGCCTGCTGGAGCAAGGATGCCGTCCCCGGGTTCCATGGGAGAGTTTCCCAGCCGCCCGAGCTTCCGTCGGAATCCGCAGCCCGCGCGCGTCGGCGCAACTCGACTCGGCCATTCCCTGTGCCGCGCTGGAGGCCCTTCGACGAATACTTTCTTCTCGTCGGTTGGCCACAACACGGCGGCGAGCCGCTGGCCTGCCCGGCCGCCCGCCCGGAGAATCGCGGCTTTCGCGGAGGCGGGGATGAGGCATGGATGGAACGGGCGGCGGCCGCCCGCAGGTTGGAAGCTGGCGGCGGTGGCCCTGGCGGCAGTGTTGGCCGCCGTGCCGGCGCAGGCCGACGAGCATTACGGCAACAGTGCCGCCGCCAAGGCGGCCATGGAGCAGCTGCGTACCGATGCGCCCGCCGAGGTGCGCGCGCGCTGGGGCGCATTCGCCGACCTGGCGGGCGGCGCGTTCATCGCGCAGGACGTCGGCTCGTACGAGGTGATGTGGCGCGACCTCGAGTGGCTGGTGCCGGGCGCGGTCATGCGCTGGGGCAACGGCATGTGCCGCAGCGGCGAGTGCTACCACGCCGACTACGTCGTGCAATGGAATCCGCAGGAGAAGCGGCTGGACTTCTTCTACGAGAACAGCCTGAAGATGACCGCGCAGCCGCGTGCCGACGGCGCGCTGCCGATCCGCTACGGCTTCATGGGTTTCGAGACCGTGCTGCCGGAGCAGGGCCTGTACAGGACCGAGAGGTATTCGCTCGAACCTGCCACCCAGTCGCGCCTGCTGGCGATGAGCAAGGGCAAGGCCGGCAGCGCGCAAAGAGCCGCGCAGGAAGCCGCCGGCGGCCAGGGCACGGCCGCCGCGGCGGCCGTGCCTTCGGGCCCGGCTGTGGAGTCCGCCATGAAGGCTACGGGGCAGTCGGCGGCCGAGCTGTCCCGGCGCTGGGGCCTGCTGCTGGGCGTGCTGGACAAGCGCTTCATGGACGTGGACGGGCGCGATGTCGCCTGGCGCGCCTTCGAATGGCAGCAGCCCGGCGTGGCCATGCGGCAGTGGGTGGTGGGCTGCGGCAACTTCGGCTGCGGCAGCCCCTACCAGGTCATCATCCGGCCCACCGACACCGAAGGCTTGCTGGAGGTGAACGACACCGTGGACGGCAGCCGCCGCTACTTCGCCGTCGAACCCGACGGCGCCCTGCGCCTGCAGTCCACCCGCACCGGCGTCGTGCTGGGCAAGTGGAGGCTGGGCGCGTCCGGCCAGCTGTCGATGCACGGCCGCTGGTTCCGTCCCGTCGATGCCGACACTCTGGCGCAGGCGACGCAAGGCAAGTCCAAGGCGGTGGCGCTCGCGGCGGACAACCCGCCGCCCAGACCGGCCGCGGTCGCGCCGGTGCCCGCGCCGGCACCCGCCGCGGCGGCGCCTGCCGGCGGCAGCGACCTCAAATCGCAGCTGGCGGCGATGCAGCAGCAGATGGCCGCGCTGGCGAAGAAGATCGAAGAGCAGGACAAGGCCGCGCGCACGCCCGCGGCCGCATCCACGCCGGCGCGGGCGCCCTCCGCGGCGACGCGCCAGTCCGCGCCCGCGCCGGCGCGCGCCGCCGGGCAGGGGGCGGCTTGCGGTGCGGTCGAAGGCGTGTACGGCACGGGCGACAACTACCAGGTGCAGGTGAGCTTCGAAGGCGACACCCTGGTGCTGCAGGAGCCCAATCGCCGCTCGGTATACCGGCACGAAGGCAACTGCCAGTTCGCCTTCACGCACCCGAACGGCACGACCTACCGGCTGGGCGTTTCGGGCAAGTCGCTCAACGCGTACAAGGGCGACCCTTCCTCGGGCACCGCGCTGGGGCTGCTGCGCGCCGCGCCGGCGGCCGAAGCCGCGCGCGTCGCCGCGCCCGCTTCGGGCAGCTGCAAGGCCGAGGCGATCTCGTTCCAGAACGCCGAGGCCGCCAACCCGAACCGCGTGGATCACCTGTACGGCATCCGCTCGCTGCCGGACCGGAGCGCCGAACCGTCGGGCCGTTACCAGGCGCCCGAACCGAACGGGCGCCCCTGGACCGTGCTGGGACCGAATGGCGTCGGCGGCACCTTCGAGGAATACGGCGCGCCGCGGCCGGACTTCATCTACGGCATCCGGCGCTGGTGGATCCAGGCCAACTGCGACGGCAGCCCGGTGGTGGAAAAGGGCGCGGCGGGCAGCCGCTACCTGCTGATCTACGAACTGGACCGCCCGCGCCAGGGCAGCAGCTGGCAGCGCGACGAGCTGATCGTCCTCGAGCGCGAGGACAAGATGTTCTTCATCGACCGCGTGAAGTCCAAGCGCTGAAGTGAAGGCGGCTGCGCCGCCTCACGCGTGCGCGCTCGCCTCGCGGTACGCCGCGACCTCGGCCTCGATCTCGTGCAGCCATTGCAGCGCGCGCTCGGGCTGCACGCCGTCCAGCTCCGCGCGTGCGCACAGCGTGGCCACCCGCGGCGCGCCGACGGTGCCAGCCGTGCCCCTCAGCTTGTGCGCGGCTTCGGACACCCGGCGCCCGTCGCCCTCGGCGGCCGCGCGCGCGATCGCCCGCAGGTTCTCCGGCGCGCGGTCCAGGAACAGCCGGCGCGACTGTTCCCACAGCGGCCGGTTGCCCAGGAAGCGGTCCTGCAGCGTGCCCTGCTCGTACGGTTCGTCGCTGGTCACCAGCGGCGCGGGCGCGGAGATCTGCGCCTCGCCGGCGTCCAGCCACTTGGCCATCATGTTGCCCAGGAGGCGCGGCTCGATCGGCTTGGTGAGGTAGTCGTCCATGCCGGCCATCAGGCAGCGCTCGCGGTCGCCCGCCATCGCATGCGCGGTCAGCGCGATGATGGGCGTGGCCAGGCCCCGCTTGCGCAGTTCCATCGTCGCGCGCAGGCCGTCCATCTCCGGCATCTGGCAGTCCATCAGGATCAGGTCGAACGCGCGTCGCTCGCATTCGTACAGCGCTTCCAGCCCGTTCTCCGCCGTGGTCAGCCGCGTGTAGCCCAGGCCGGCCAGCAGGCCCTTGGCCACCACGCGGTTCACCTCGTTGTCTTCCACAAGCAGGATGGCGGCATTGGCGCGTGCCCGCGGGCCTTCCTTTTCCTCGCCGGCCACCGAAACCTGCGCCGCGCGCAGCGGCAGTTCCAGCGTGAAGGTGGATCCCACGCCGGGGCGGCTGGCCAGCTGCACGTCGCCGCCCATCAGCCGCGCCAGCTCGCGCGAGATCGCCAGGCCCAGGCCCGTGCCCTGGTAGCGGCGCCGCGCGGAAGCGTCGGCCTGCGTGAAGCGCGTGAACAGGCGGGCCTGGTCCGCTTCCGCGATGCCGATGCCGGTGTCGCTGACAGTGAAGCGCAGGCGCGGTCCTTCGGCGCCGGCCGGCGCGTCCACCTGCAGCGAGACGCCGCCGACGTGGGTGAACTTGCAGGCGTTGCCCAGCAGGTTCAGCAGGATCTGCTTCAGGCGCACCGCGTCCAGCAGCACGCCGGCGGGCACGGACGGCGCCATCTGCACCGTGAACGCGAGGTCCTTCTCCGCCGCGCGCACGGTCACCACGTCGGCCACCTCGCGCACCAGGGCGCGCAGGTCGGCCTGCGTTTCCACCAGGCTCACCCGGCCGGCCTCGATCTTGGAGAAGTCCAGGATGTGGTCCACCAGGCCCAGCAGCGACTTGGCGCAGCTGTGGATCATCGCGACGTAGCCGCTCTCGCGGCCCGGCAGCCGGGCGTCGCTCAGCAACTGCGCCAGCCCGATCACGCCGTTGATGGGCGTGCGGATCTCGTGGCTCATGGTGGCGAGGAAATCGCTCTTGGCGCGGCTGGCTTCGCCGGCCGACTCCAGCGCCCGGCGCAGCGCCTCGTCGGCCCTGCGGCGCTGCGTGATGTTGCGGCTGACGCCCACCACGCGCAGCGCGCGGCCCTCGGGCGAGCGCGCCGTCACCTGGCCTTCGGTCAGCAGCCAGATCAGTTCGCCGCCCACGGTGCGGATCGGGTGCTCCTCGGCGAAGCGGGGCGTCTCGCCGCGCAGCATCGCCTTGTGCGCCGCGTACAGGCGCGGCAGCTCCTCCTTGGGGATGCGCGCCAGGATGTTCCCGCCGGGCGTGTGGCGTTCCTCGGGGGGCAGGCCCAGCATGTCGGCCCAGCGCCCCGAGATGTAGGCCGCACCGGTGGTCACGTCGTATTCCCACAGGCCCACCTCCGAGGCGTCGTGGGCGCGCTCCAGGCGCTCGCGGCTGACCTCCAGTTCAGCCGTGACGCGGCGGGCTTCGGTCACGTCGTTGTAGGTCGTGACCAGGACGCCGCCGGGCATGGTGTCGCCGATCACCTCCACCGTCCGGCCGTCGGGCAGCAGGCGTTCGCTGCGGTGGGGCGCGAGCCTCGCGTTGCGGGTGCGTTCCTCCACGAGCGCCTGCGGATCGCCCGGCCCGTAGTCGCCGCGCCGGGCCAGGAGCAGGCCGATCGACTGGAACGTCGCGTCCGGCGCCTCGAACACGTGGTCCGGCAGGTTCAGCATGCGGCGCACACGCCGGTTGCTGATCACGTGGCGCATGCCGTCGTCGAACACCGTCAGCCCCGACGGCATGTGCTCGATCACGGCCTGCAGCAAGGCGTTCTCCTTCTCGGCGCGGTCCTGCAGCTCGTGCATCTCGGTCACGTCCAGCAGCGCGGCGACGAAGCCGGGCGTGCCGTCCGCGCGGGTGACCGCGTGGGTGCGGAACTTGACCCAGCGCTGCCGCTCGCCTTCGTGCGGGATCGGCCGGATCAGGCCGTTCATCGGGCGCCGCTCGCGCAGCGCGACCTCCCATTCGGCGCTGAACGCCTTGCGATCGTCCGGGTGGATGCGGTGCACCCAGCGCATGCCGCGCATCGCCTCGAAGGATTCGCCGCCCAGCACCTTCGGCCACAACGAATTGGCTTCGGTCACCGCGCCGGTCACGTCGCCCCAGCTCAGGCCGACGGGCGCCAGCTCGGCCAGCAGTTCGATGCCGGAGAGGCTGCGCTCGTGGCGCAGGGCGAGTTCCTGCTCGCGCAGCAGCAGCACGTCGACGGCGTTGCGCGCCAGCTGGCCCAGCCAGTGCGATTGGTCACCGGTGAGCCGCCCCGGTTCGGGGCCGGCCACACAGAGCGTGCCGATGCGCTCGCCGCCCGGCATCACCAGCGGGTGGGCGGCGTAGTGCAGGATCGGCCTTCCTTCGTGCTCCGCCGGATCGCCGGCGACCCGCGGGTCGGTGCGGGCGTCCTCGATCTCGAAGAAGCCGTCCTGCCGGATCACGTGCTGGCAGTAGGAGAGGTTGCGCGGGCTGCCGGTGCCTTGCCGCAGCCCGACCGCCGACTTGAACCACTGCCGCTCGGCGTCCAGCAGCGAGATCAGCGCGATCGGCTGGCCGGTGAGCGACGCGGCCAGCTTCGTGATGCCGTCCAGCACCGCTTCCGCGCCCGTGTCCATCACCTGCAAGGCGGCCAGCCGCGCCAGGCGGCACTGCTCCTGCAGGTCCAGGTGCGGCTCCTTGATCATGCCGCGTGGGCCGGGGCGGCCCCCAGTTCGCGCAGCTGGCGTTCCACCAGCCGCAGCAGCTCGTCCAGCGTCAGCTTCGCGCGCGCCGCGCCCGCGGGGCCCCTGGACAGCAGGTCCTTCAGCAGCGCGGTGCCGCGCCACAGGCCCAGCACCAGCGTGCCGCTGTACAGGCGCTGCAGGCGCGCATCGGTGTCGCCGCCGGCGGCCAGGGCCGCGGCGCATTCGGCCGCGTCGTCGCGCAGCTTGCCCAGAAGGCCGCCCAGCTGGTCGGCCCCGATGGCCAGGCGCCGGCGCGTGACCAGCACGTTCTCGGACTCGGACGCGCGGCGCTCGCGCAGCACGCGTTCCACCAGCGTGCGCGTCTGCACGGCCAGGTAGGGCTTGAGGATGTAGCCCGCCACGCCGCCGGCGATGGCGTTCTGCACGGTCTGGCGGTCTGACGCGGCGGAGATCAGCACGAAAGGCAGGTCGTGCAGCACCGGATGCGCGCGCACGCGCTGCATCAGGCCCAGCCCGTCCAGCCGGGGCATGTTGATGTCGCAGCAGCACACCTCGGGACGCAGCCCTCCCTGCAGCTTCTCCCAGGCCTCCTCGCCGTCCTCGGCCAGGGCGACCTGGCCCAGGCCATGGAGGATGTTGGCCAGCGACATGCGGGCGATCTCGTCGTCGTCCACGATCAGGATGTTCATGGGAGTCCTTTCGGCCCGCGAAGGGGGGAATGAAGGAAGGGGGGCATCAGCCGAATGCCTAAGCCCTCAAGCCGGCGCCGCCGCTGCCGAAACCGCTGGTCATGGACACCGCCGCGACTTCGCCCGAAGCCCAGCGCCTGCTGGCGATGGCGCCCGCGGCGCTGCCCGTGCTGCACGCCACCCGCGAGGGCCTGGCGCACTGGGCGGCGCGGCCCGACCATGCCGACGCCAACCGGCTGGCCGACGTGGTGCTGCGCGACCCGTTCATGGTGATGCGCACGCTGCACCTCGTGGCCAGCCGCTTCGGCTCGCGCCTGGCGACGCCGGTGCAGACCGTGACGGCCGCGCTGGTGCTGGTGGGCGTGGACCCGTTCTTCCGGGCCTGCGAAAACCTGCCGGTGCTGCAGGACCGCCTGGCGCACGAGCCCGCGGCGCTGCAGGGCGCGCTGGCCGCCATCGAGCGCGCGCATGCGGCCGCGCGCATCGCGGCGGCTTTCGCGGTGCACCGCCAGGACGACGACGCCGAACTGCTGCACCAGGCCGCGCTGCTGCACGACTTCGCCGGGCTGTTGCTGTGGTGCGAAGCGTCGGGCGCGGCGCTGGCGATCGCGATGGCGCAGAAGATGGATCCCGCGCTGCGGTCCGTGCAGGCGCAGCGTGCGGTGCTGGGCATCGAGCTGTCCGCCATCGGCCAGCAGCTGCTCGAACGCTGGGGCGTCGCGCTGCCCGTGCGGCAGGCCGTGGACGCGCTGCACGGCGACAGCAGCCGCACGCGCACGCTGCGGCTGGCGGTGCAGGTGGCGCGGCACCTGGAACACGGCGGCTGGCACAACCCGGCCCTGCCCGACGATTTCACCGAAGCCGGCCACCTGCTGAACCTGCCCGCGGATGCGGCGGCGTCGCTGGTGCGGCAAGCGCTTTGAATACGGGGCATCTCACGACAGCAGGTCGAACAGCGTCTGCTTCGACAGGGTCGCATACGCTTTCAGGGCCGCCTGGCTGCCGACCTGGGCGTTCTGCAGGTCGCTGATGGCGCTGGCCAGGTCCAGGTCCTGCAGGCTGCTGCGGCGGGTGGTGACGGCCAGCTTGTCCTGTGCGTTGCCGTCGGCGGCGCCCTGCACGGCGTTCATGGCTTCGCCCACGCGGGTGCGCGCCAGGCTCATGCCGTCCAGCGCGCGGTCCAGGCCGGCGTGGGCGCGCTCCAGGCCTTCGTTGTAGGCGGCGGTGGTGGGGCTGCCTTCCAGCAGCGCGATGGCGGAATCCAGCGAGGCGAACACGCTCTGCGTGCCCGCGGGCGCGATGTCGAAGCTGTCGCCGGTGGCGGGCGTGCCGGAGATGGTCACGCGCTGGCCGGCGATGTCGATCGCGCTGCCCGAGGTGAACGCCACGTTGCTCGCCAGCGTGGTGCCCGCCGTCGTGTCGGTGACGGTGTAGGTGGGGGCTGCCGCGGTGCCGCCGATGGTGACGGCGTAGGCGTGGCCGGTGAGGGCGGACGCGTCGGACACGCTGCCCGCGCCGATCCAGCCGCTGCCGGTGTTGGCGGCGGCCGAAGCGGTGGTGAACACGCCGTTGCCCTGCGGCAGGTTGAGGAAGACTTCGCGGCCGTCGACGGTGGACGGGTAGCGGGCGCTTTCGCCGATGCGCTGGTCGCCGGCGGCGGGCGTGTACGCCGGCACCTGCGTGCCGGAGAAGGGATCGGTGCTGGTGCCCTGGCCGCCGAACACGCGGCCGCCCGCGCCGTCGCTGGTGTTGGCCAGCTCCAGCAGCTGGTCGCGCGCGTTGCGCAGCGTCAGGGCAAGCGCCTTGCGGTCCTGCGCGTTGTAGCCCGCGTTGCCCGCGGCGACGATGGCTTCGCGCGCCGATTGCAGCAGGTCGGTGCCGCGCGACAGCGCGCCGTCGGCGGTGCTGAGCACGCTGGTGGTCAGGTCCGTGGCCCGCGCGTCCTGCGCCAGGCGCGAAAGACGCGAGCGCGCGAGTTCGGCTTGCGCGGCGGCGGCCGGGTCGTCGCTCGGCCGCTCCACGCGCAGGCCGCTGGTGATGCGCGACTGCAGGCGGGCCTGCTGCGCCCCGCGGGCGGTGAGCGCCTCTAGCGCCTGGTTGGAAGACTGGAGGGTGGCGACGCGCATGGTGATCAGCGGGTGGCGTTGAGGAGGCTCTCGAACAGGCTCTGGCTGGCCTGCAGGATGCGGGCGCTGGCCTGGTAGGCCTGCTGGAAGCGAAGCAGGTTGGCGGCTTCCTCGTCGAGGTTGACGCCGGACACGGCCTGCTGGCGGGCGGCGGCGTCGCTGGCCAGCTGCGCGGAAACGTCCGCGGCGGCCTGGCCCGACTGCGCGCGGTTGCCCACGTCGGCCAGCAGCGAGGCATAGGCTTCGTTCAGCGTGCCGCCGCCCACCAGCCCTTGCGAAGCCAGCTGCGTCAGGGCGAGCGCGTTGCGGTTGTCGGCGGTGGGCGATGCAGTGACGCCGACGGTGAACGCATCACCGGCCTTGGGCGTGCCGTCCAGCTTCACCGTCCAGCCGTTCCAGTCGCCGGACGCCGGCACTTTCTGCCCCGGCGTGTACGGCACGTTGGTGAGGCTGCCGCCCGCCAGGCCGGTGACGTTGAACGAGGTCGGCGGGTTGTTGAAGGTGATGGTCACCGGCAGCGTGTTGTCGCTGCTGGCGCGCACGATGGAGAAGCCCGACGCGCTGGCGCCGCCGGTGTTGGTGGCGGCCGGCTGGATGGTCGATGCGAAAGCGGTGGCGACTTCGCGCGGCGTCAGGGGGCGCACGGCCAGCTGCGTGGCCGCGCCGGCGAACGGGCGCACGCGCCACTGGTCGCCGGCGGCCGCGGTGCCGCTGCTGGCGGCGAAGGTCAGCCCGTCCACGGTGGCGGGCAGCGACGCGGAGACGGTGGTGTTGCCGTCCGCCATGCGCACGACGCTGTAGTTGGTGCCGTCGAAGCGCACTTCGTAGTCGCTGGGCTGCAGCGCGGCGGACGACGTGACAGTGACGGCCAGCGAAGCCGTGCCGGTGTTGCCGGAGGCGGGCTGCGACGTGGGCGAGGGCAGGGTGAAGATCGCCGCGCCGGGCTGGCCGTTGGCGTCCACGCCCAGGGCTTGCTGGCGATTGAAGGCGTCGGCCACCACGGTGGCGATGCGGCCCACCTGGTTCAGCGCGGCGGGCAGGTCTTCGTCGCGCAGCCGCAGCGCACCGGCCAGGCTGCCGCCGCCCAGCGCGGTGGCGTCCAGCATCTGCGTGGTGGATCCGACGGTCAGTTGCAGCGCGTGCTGGGTGGCGTCCGCGGGATCCGCGATCGCGTCCAGGCGCGACACCTGGCGGCCCACCAGCAGCGGGGCACCGGAGTTGGTGAAAAGGTTGAGGCCGCCGTTGTCGGCGGCGACCGCACGCACGCCGATCAATTGCGACAGCGCCTGCACCGCGCCGTCGCGCTGGTCCAGCAGGTCGTTGGGGGATTGGCCGCTGCCGGTCGCTTTTTCGATCTGCGCGTTCAGCCGGTCGATCTCGCCCAGCTTGGTGTTCACCGCCGCCGCATCGGAAGGCAGGCGGCCGTCGGTCTCTTTCGCCAGCGACGCGATCTGCGAGCCGATGCTGTCGATGCGGCCGGCCAGCTGCGAGGCGCGCGAGAGGAACACCTGCCGCGCCGAAAGGTCGGCCGGGCGGTTGGCCAGGTCGCCGGCCGCGGAGAAGAAGGCGTCCAGCGAGGCGCCGATGCCCATCTCGCTGTTGCCGAACAGCGTGTCCAGCGATTGCAGCCCGGTGGCGCGCGTGGCGTCGGCGGCGCTGGTGGAAGCGGCCGAGCGCGCGGCCGTGGTGAGGAACTGGTCGTACTGCCGCTGCACCGTGGTCAGGTCGACGCCGCGGCCGAAGAAGCCCGAGCCGGTGTACAGGCCGCCCGCCGTGGACAGCACCGCTTCCTGCCGCGAATAGCCCGCCGTGTTGGCGTTGGCGATGTTGTGCGAGACGGTGGTGAGCGTGCCTTGCGCGGCCAGCAGCGCACGGCTTCCGATGTTGAGAAGGGCGTCGGCCATGTCGTCGCTCAGGCGACCAGCGCGCGCTGCAGCGCGATGGTGTGGTGGATGGTGCGGGCCAGCTTGGCCCCGTACTGCGGGTCGGTGGCGTAGCCGGCGCGCTGCATGCCGCCGGCGAACTGTTCCACCGTGCTGGAGCGGGCCACTTGCGCGTAGCGCGGGCTGCCGGCCAGCATGCGGGCGTAGTCGGTGAAGGCGTCGGCGTACGACGAGTAGCTGCGGAAAGCCGCCTTCTGCTTGACCGGCTGGCCGTCCTCGTACTCGGTGGTGGCGACTTCGGTTTGCGCGCCCTGCCAGCCGCCCTGGGCCTTGATGCCGAAGAGGTTGAACGAGTTGCTGCCGTCGGCGTTGCGGATCGCGCCCTTGCCCCAGCCCGATTCCAGCGCGGCCTGGCCGAGGATGAAGGAGGCGGGCACGCCGGTGCGGCGCTCGGCTTCCTTCGCATGCGGCAGCATGTCGCGGATGAAACCGGCCGCGCGGCTGCCGGTGTCGGCGTTGCCCGTCGCTCCGGTAGCGGGAGTGGCTGCGGCAGCGGCCTGGTTCTCGGCCGACACCGGCGGCAGGTTGCCCATCTGCCTGGACAGCTGCTTCTCCAGCATGTCGGCCAGCCCGCCGGGACGTCCCGCGAACTGCTTGGCGAAATGCGAATCGAGCATGGACGTGAACTGGTCGCCGCCCGCCCCCTTGTCGGTGGATGGCGTGGCGTCGCGCATGCTCTTGACGACCATCTGCATGAACAGCGACTCGAACTGCACGGCGGCCTGGCGGGTGGCGGCCTTCGGGTCGGCCGCGGCCTGGCGCCGCAGGCCGTCCAGCGAGCGGGCGTCCAGGTTCAGGCCGGCCGTGTTCGGGTCGGTGCGCATCAGATGATCTCCAGCTCCGCCTTCAGCGCGCCGGCGGCCTTGATCGCCTGCAGGATGCCGATCAGGTCCTGCGCCGAGGCGCCCAGCGCGTTCAGCGACTTGACGATCTCGGCCAGGTCGGCGCTGGCGGGCACGTTGAAGAGGGTGCCCGCGCCTTGCTGGATCCTGATGTCGGATTTTTCGGCGACCGTGGTCTGCCCCTGCGACAGCGGCGCGGGCTGGCTGACCATGGGCGTGGTGGACACGGTGACCGACAGGTTGCCGTGCGCGACCGCGCAGGCGCCCAGGCGCACCGACTGGTTGATGACGACGGAGCCGGTGCGCGCGTTGACGATCACCTTGGCGGGCGGCGCGGCCAGCGCCACTTCCAGGTTCTCCAGGCCGGCGATGGCCTTCACGCGGCCGGCGCCGCCGGGCAGGCGCACCTGCACCACGCGCGCGTCCAGCGGCTGCGCCGCGTCGCCGCCCAGCGAGCGGTTGATGGCGTCGGCCATCGCTCTCGCCGTGCTGAAGTCGGTCTGGTTCAGCTCCAGGTGGATGACGTCGGCTTCCAGCGCGGGGTTGGGGACCGCGCGTTCCACCGTGGCGCCACCCGGCACGCGGCCGGCCAGCAGGTGGTTGATGGCGACCTTGCTGCCGGCGGACGAGGCGCCCGCGCCGCCGATGACCAGGTTGCCCTGCGCCATCGCGTAGATCTGGCCGTCGGCGCCGCGCAGCGGCGTCAGCAGCAGCGTGCCGCCGCGCAGGCTGCGCGCGTTGCCCAGCGAGGACACCGTGATGTCGATCTGCTGGCCGGGCTGCGCGAAGGCGGGCAGGGCCGTGGTGACCATCACCGCGGCCACGTTCTTCATCTGCGGCGTCACGCCGGGCGGCAGCGTCACGCCGAACTGCGACAGCAGCGACTGCACGCTCTGGCCGGTGAACTGCACCTGGTTGGTGGCGTCGCCGCTGCCGTCCAGGCCGACGACCACGCCGTAGCCGATCAGCTGGTTGACGCGCACGCCGGAGACGGTGGCGAGATCGCGGATGCGCTCGGTGTTGCCGGCGGCGAAGGCCGACGAGCACAACGCGAACGCCAGCAAAAGCCTCGCCATTCCCGCGCCCCACTTCGTCATCCCCGCGAAGGCGGGGATCCATGGCTTCCCTCGGAGGCCGTGAAAGCGGACGCCATGGCTTCCCGCCTTCGCGGGAAGGACGCCATCGAGGAAGGAGGTGCGCGTGAAACTCATACCGGCGCCACCGACAGGAAGAACCGCGACAGCCAGCCCATGCCCTGCACGCGGCCGACGTCGCCGCGGCCACGCTGCTCCAGGCGCGCTTCGGCGACCTGCGTGGAACTCACGACGTTGCCGGCGCGGATGTTCACCGGGTTCACCACGCCGGAGAAGCGCAGCACGTCCACGTTCTGGTTCA
The DNA here is from genome assembly GCF_004681975.1 of Ramlibacter humi. Classification (GTDB taxonomy): domain Bacteria; phylum Pseudomonadota; class Gammaproteobacteria; order Burkholderiales; family Burkholderiaceae_C; genus Ramlibacter; species Ramlibacter humi. Next base: position 923,344 of record NZ_SMLK01000001.1, on the reverse strand, counting down.
CGCCGATCTGCTTCTCGCCGGCCACCAGCAGGTTGCCGTTGGGCATGACCTGCGCCACTGTGACGGTGATCACGCCGCTGAAGGTGTTGGTGCTGTTGGTCTTGCCGTCACCGCTGCCGGAAGTTGCCGACTCGCCGCCCACGCCCAGCTTGCCCATGCGCGAGCCTTGCAGGATGCCGAAGGGCAGGGCGCTGACGCTGGACTCGGTCTTGCCGCTGCGGTCGTACTTGCTGGTGGACTGCTGGCTGGCGTTGAGCGTCTCTTCGATCTGGATGGTGAGCGTGTCGCCCACCAGGCGCGCGCGGCGGTCCTCGAACAGCGGCCGGTGCGAAGCGGCCTGGAAGATGGCGCCGGGCGTCGGCGCGGGCATGGCGGCTTGCGTGACGGGAACGGGCGGCACGGCGTGCATCTCCACCGGCGGGGTGGACACGACGGCGCAACCGGCCATCAGCGCGGCGCTCAAGAAACCGGAAGAACGGGCGAAAAGATTCGTCATGGCGGGCCTCGGAATGCTCATCAGAGTTGCGACAAACGGCCCAGCATCTGGTCGGACGTCTGGATGGCCTTGGAATTGATCTCGTAGGCGCGCTGCGTCTGGATCATGGCGACCAGCTCCTCGACCACGTTGACGTTGGAACTCTCCACCGAGCCCTGGTTGAGCGAGCCCAGCCCGTTGCTGCCCGGGTTGCCGGTCTGCGGGTTGCCCGAAGCGGCCGTCTCGGCGAACAGGTTGCCGCCGCGCGGGTCCAGGCCGGCCGGGTTCACGAAGTTGGCCAGCTGCAGCTGCCCCACGTTGGTGGGCTGCGCGCTGCCCGGCACCTGCACCGACACGACGCCGTCCTTGCCGATGGTGATGCTTTGCGCGTTGGCGGGGATGGTGATGTTGGGCTGCACCAGGTAGCCGGCCGAAGTCACCAGCTGGCCTTGCGCATCGACCTGCAGCGCGCCGTCGCGCGTGTACGAGGTGGTGCCGTCGGGCATCTGGATCTGCAGGAAGCCCTGGCCGTTGATGGCCAGGTCCAGCGAGTTGCCGGTCTGCGTGAGCGCGCCCTGCGAGAAGTTGCGCGAGGTGGCGACGGCGCGCACGCCGCTGCCCAGCTGCAGGCCGGTGGGCAGCTGCGTTTCGGCGGTGTTGCTGCCGCCGGCCTGGCGCAGGTTCTGGTACAGCAGGTCCTCGAACACGGCGCGGCTGCGCTTGTAGCCGTTGGTGCCGACGTTGGCGAGGTTGTGCGTGATGGCGTCCAGCTGGGTCTGCTGGGCTTCCAGGCCGGTCTTGGCGATGTCGAGCGAGCGGAGCATCTGCTTTCCTTTTCTCGTGTTCAGCGGACCGGGGCGAGCAGTTGCGATGCGCGCTGGTCGTCCTGCTCCGCGGACTGCAGGAGCTTCATCTGGGTGTCGAACTGGCGGGCGGCGGCGATCATGCCGACCATGGCCTCGACCACGTTCACGTTGCTGCCCTCCAGCGCGCCGGCGGCCACGCGCACTTCCGGGTCGGCCGGCGCTTCCCCGCCGCCGTCCATGCGCAGCAGGCCGTCGTCGCCCTTGCGCAGCGCGCCGGGCTCGGGGTTCACCAGCTTCAGGCGGCCGACCTGCTGGGCCGGGCCTGTGGCCGGCTGCGCGGTCACCGTGCCGTCGCGGCCGATGCTCACCGTGGCGCCGGCGGGGATGTTCAATGCGCCGCCTTCGCCGTTGACCGGCAGGCCTTGCGAAGTGACCAGCGCGCCCTGGTCGTTGACCTGCAGCGCGCCGGCGCGGGTGTAGGCCTCGGTGCCGTCGGGCGCCTGCACCGCCAGGTAGCCGCGGCCGAGCACGGCCACGTCGAGGTTGCGGCCGGTCTGCTCGATGGGACCGCTCTTCTCGTTGAAGCCGGCCGAAGCCTCCAGCGACACCACGCGCGTGGGCATGCCTTCGCCGCGCACGGGCACGGCGCGGAAAGCCGTCTCGCTTGCGCGAAAGCCCGGCGTGTTGGCGTTGGCCAGGTTGTTGGCATGGCCGTCCTGGCGCTGCATCAGCGCGCGGGCGCCGGCGGCGGCGGTGTAGATCAGGCGGTCCATGGCGCGGCCTCAGCGTTCGATCAGCGCAGGTTGACCAGCGTGGAGAGCATCTGGTCCTGCGTCTTGATGGTCTGCGCGTTGGCCTGGTAGGCGCGCTGCGCACTGATCATGTCCACCAGCTGCGTGGTGAGGTCGATGTTCGATTCCTCCAGCGCGCCGCCCTGCAGCGAGCCCAGCGTGCCGGTGGCGGGCGTGCCGATGACCGGCGTGCCCGACGAGGTGGTGGAGCGCCACAGGTTGTTGCCCATCGGCACCAGGCCCTGCTCGTTGGCGAAGTCGGCCAGCGCGATGCGCGCGGCGCCGATCGTGCGGCCGTTGGAATAACGCGCCTGCACCGTGCCGTCGCCGTCGACGGAGAAGCCGGTGAGCTGGCCGGGGCCGAAGCCGTCCTGCGACAGCGCCGTGACGCCGAAAGCCTGACCGAACTGAGTGGTGCCGGTGAACGACAGCGTGACGGGCGCGGACGTCGCCGACGACGAGGGCGGCACCGGCAGCGTGGACGTCGGGTAGGGCAGCTGCACCGACAGGTCGCCGGCGGTCAGCACGCCGGCGTTGAGCGTGCCGGACTGCGCGGTATCCAGGGTGCCGTCGGCATTGAACGTCAGGCGGCCGGCGGGCGGCTGCACGCCCGCGGCCAGGGCCGGCACGGGGTTGCCGTCGAGCGAGGCGTACACGTCCCACTGGTTGTCGACCGCGGTGCGGCGGTAGTAGGTGCTGAGCACGTGCTCGTTGCCCTGCTGGTCGTACACCGTCATCGAGGTGGAAGACGCGTACGACGCCGAATTGGTGGTCGAGAAAGCCGGCGTGCTGGCCGTGGGCGCCGCGGCGCGGCCGTCCAGGTTCAGCGCCAGCGTGCCCTTGGTGGTGACCTGCGGCTGGATGCCGGTGGACGACAGCTGGATGTCCGACAGCACGCCGGTGGTGACGCCGGTGGTGGGGTCGACCGAGTAGCCCTGCAGGCGCTGGCCGTCGCCGGTCACCAGGTAGTTCTGGCTGTCCATCTGGAACTGGCCGTTGCGTGTGTACGAGCGGTCCAGCGCGCCGGGCTGCGACACCACGAAGAAGCCGCGGCCGTTGATGGCCAGGTCGCGTGGGTTTTCCGTCGAGCGGATGGAGCCCTGGCCGAACTGCTGCGTGACGGCCGAGACCGCCACGCCCATGCCCGGCGTGGAGCCGGCCTGGTGCAGCGCGGTGTTGGCGTAGATGTCCGCGAACTCGGCGCGCGACACCTTGGCGCCCACGGTGTTGGCGTTGGCGATGTTGTTGCCGATCACCTCGAGGTTGCGGGCGGCGGCGTTCAGGCCGCTGATGCCTTGCTGGAAGCTCATGTGGCTTTACTCCCTGGGATTCAAAGGTAGGCCTGGACGGCGTCAAGCGGTTTCACGCCGCCGGTGCCCAGGTCGAGTTGCACGGCGCCGTCGGCGCCGGTGGTGACGGCGCGCACCTGCGCGGGTGCGAGCGCGGTGGCATCCACCGCCTTGCCGGAAGCCGTGGCGGTGACGCGGAACTTGTAGGTGCCTTCGGGCGCGGTGCCGCCGGCATCCAGCTGGCCGTTCCACTGGAAGCTGCGCACGCCGGCCGCGGTCTTGCCCAGCTGCAGCGTGCTGACCGCCTGGCCGGTGGCGTCGATCACTTCCACCTTCACCGTATCGGCGTCGGCGCCCAGCGACACGCCGCCGGTGGCCTGGCCGTCCGCCAGCGTGAGCTGGTTGCCCTCCACCAGCACGTTGCGGCCGGAGAGTTCGGTAGCGCTGGTGGCTTGCATGCGGTTGAACGCCGACAGCAGCGAAGCCACCGTGGTGTTCAGCTTCTCGATGCCGCCCACGGTGTTGATCTGCGCGATCTGGCTGGTCATCTGCGCGTTGTCCAGCGGATTGAGCGGGTCCTGGTTCTTCATCTGCGCGACCAGCAGCTTCATGAAGCGGTCTTCCTGGTCGGCGGCGCTGGTGAGCGAGGACACCTTGCTGGCGGTGCCGGTGGTTGCGCTGGTGGGGGAGGTGACGGTCGTCATCGCGCGTTTCCTTTACTGACCCATCTGCAGCGTCTTGGCCAGCAGCGCCCGGGCGGTGTTCATCACCTCCAGGTTGTTCTGGTAGGCGCGCGAGGCGGAGATCATGTTGACCATCTCGTCGACCACGTTGACGTTGGAGTGCGTCACGTAGCCGTCGGCGTCGGCCATGGGGTGGGCGGGGTTGTGCACGCGGCGGCCGGGCGCTTCGCTCTCGGTGATGCCGGCCACGCGCACGCCGGCCGCTTCGCCGGCGTCCTGCAGTTCGGACTGGAAGGTGACCTGGCGCGCCTTGTACGGCTGACCGTCGGGGCCGGCCACGCTGTCGGCGTTGGCGAGGTTGCTCGCCACCACGTTCAGGCGCTTGGACTGGGCCGACACGGCGCTGCCGGCGATGTTGAACAGCTGGACCAGGGACATGGCGCGCTTCCTTATTGGCCGGTGATGGCGGACAGCATGGTCCGCACGTCGTGGTTGACGAAGCGCAGCGTGGCTTCGTAGCGCATGGCGTTGTCGGCGAAGCTGGCGCGCTCGCGGTCCAGGTCCACCGTGTTGCCGTCCAGCGCGGGCTGCTCGCTGGTGCGCCAGGCGGGCTCGGCGGCGGCGGGCGACACCGGTGCGATGTGACCGGCGTTCGTCGCGGCCATCGCGCCGCCGGCTTGGCCGCGGGCCTGGGCCAGCGCCTGCGAGAAATCGAAATCGCGCGCCTTGAAGCCGGGGGTGTCGGCGTTCGCGATGTTGCCCGCCAGCAGCTTCTGGCGCTCGGCCAGCAGCGACAGGGCCGTGGCGTGGGCGTCGAGGGAAGTGGTGAACAGGGACATGGCGGCGATCCTTATCGGGGTCGGGGCAGTATCGGCAGCGGGTTGCGACACTGAAGCGGGGATAAGGCGGCCTTTGGCTCGGCTTTTGGGCGCCGCGGGGCAGGGGCCTGGCACCTAAAGTCACCCCATCCCCAACCGCGAGGCTTCCCATGCGCTTTCCCTTCTTCCTTTTGCTGGTGGCCGCCGCGCCTGCTTTCGCGCAGGCGCAACGCTCGCCGTTTGAAGAGAGCGTGCTGCGCGCCGCGGTGGACAAGCACATGGCCGCCCAGGCGGCGCAATTGACGCGCTACGAAGTGCAGGTGGGCCCGTTCACGCCGCGCGCCGACCTGCCGGCGTGCGCGCGTACCGACACCTTCCTGCCGACTGGCGCGCGCCCCTGGGGCCGCATGGCCGTGGGCGTGCGCTGCGTGGAAGGCGGTACCTGGACCGTGATGGTCCCGGTGACCGTCCGCGCCTGGACCACCGCGCTGGTGGCCGCCGCGCCGCTGGCCGCGGGCGCCGTGCCTTCGGCCCAGGACCTGCAGGAGCAGGAGATCGAACTCACCCGCGAAACCGCGCTGCCGCTGCGCGACGCGCAAGCCGTGCAGGGCCGTGCCCTGACGCGCCCGCTGGCCGCTGGCCAGCTGCTGCGGGCCGACATGCTGCGCGCGGTGCAGGTGGTGAACGCGGGCGACGCCGTGCGGCTGCGCATCGCGGGCGCCGGCTTCAACGTCTCGGCTGCCGGCCAGGCGCTGACCGCCGCCGCCGAAGGCCAGCCGGTGCGGGTGCGCACGGAGCTGGGCCGGGTGCTCAGCGGTACCGCGCGTGAAGGCCGGATCGTGGACGTGGCCCTGTAACGGGGCCTCGGCGGCATAAAAAGGCGGAAAAAGGCCGCTTTCCGGGGCTTAAGTTCCCGCCGGACGCGCCGAAGATTCCCCCAAAGCCCCTGAAGCGGGGGCCTGGAGCAGACCCATGAAGATCGGATCGACCCACGACTTGACGCCCGCCGCCCCGGCCGCGGGCAGCAGCCGCCCGGCGGCCCCCGTCGCGCCCCTGTCGGCCACGCCGGCCGTGGACACGGCGGACGTTTCGCCCGCGGGCGCCGCGCTGGTGCGCGCGGCCGGCGGCAGCGACTTCGACCAGGCCAAGGTGGACGCCGTCCGCAAGGCCATCTCCGAAGGCCGCTTCACCGTCAACGCCGGCGCCATCGCCGACCAGCTGATCTCCGACGCGACGGCCCTGCTGTCGCCGCGCAGCGCCGGATGACCGGCGGCGCCGAGCGCGCCATCGCGCAGCTCGAAACCATCGTCGCGCGGCAGCAGGAGCACCTGCGCCGCGGCGAGGCCGATGCGTTGCACGCGCTGGACGCGGCGCTGCGCACCGGCCTGGCCCTGCTGGGCGCGCAGGTGCGCGCCGGCGGGCTGCCCCTTGCCTTGAAGCCGCGCGTGGCGGCCCTCTCCCTGGCCTGCGAAACGTGCTGGCGCCTGGCCCAGCGCCGCGGCCAGGATGCCGAAGCCGCCCTGCAAGCGCTGGGCGCCGGCCAGACGCGCCTGCAGGAAGCGCGGTTGCGGGGCGTGTACGGCCGCACCGGCGGCGTCAGCAGCGGCTGGCGCAGCGGCGGCACCGCCATCGCCTGAGCGCGGTTCCCGCGCGCGAGTCATCGCGCCGTCACCGCCGGTCCGCAGCCTTGCGGCATTTCCCTATCGGGCGCCGCCGCGAGCCGCCGAAATCTGGGGAAGCCATCTGCGCAAGGACCCTCCCATGCTCGAGACCATCGAACGCTACCGCCATCTCTTCCTGGCGACCTACACCGTGCAGGCCGACGGGGCCTGGCACGGTTACACCAAGATCTGCCCTGTGAGGCCACTGTCGGTTTGGGAGACGTCGCATGCGTTTCGCAAGACGACTTCGGGCGGGTGCGAGTCGCAGCCGCAGGCGCACGAGATTTCGCGGCGGACGGCGCGGGATTTCATCGACCGCGTGTTCGATGACGTGCCGGAGGGCGTGGATGCGGATGCGGCGGATTCGGTGCCGATGATGTTGGAGGCGGAGGGGGTGGTGAGAGGGCAGGGGGCTTCGCCGGCCTGAGGGTCAGCAATCGCTCCCGTTCTTGTCAATCCGGCAATCGCCAGAATCCATCTCCCGATCTCTTATGCCGCGGAACGTTGGTGCCGTGGCTGCAGGCTCTTGTGCGCGGCGTTTGTGCTTTCGCTTTCGCATAGTCGGATGGGTATCCGGCGAGACGGGAGGCGTGAAGAGAGGGGGACGTGGCGTGAAGCTCCGCGGGGGGTATCGCGCGAAGGTGGACTACCTGTTCCTTGTGGAATCGGCCTTGCTCAGGCCTTCCTTAGATCTCCAGACCATTCCACCCCTCTGCACGGTAAGTGCGGAAGCCGGTCAGGCCCGCATCATGGAACGCAGCGGCCACGTCTTCGCGAATGAGTGTCAGTCGCCGCATGCGATGGCACCGGAACATTTTCGCGTCAGCAGAGATGGCGTCCTTCTGGAGACGAAGCTTCTTGATCCGTCCGATCTGCTCCTTGTCGATGTGGTTCATCTTGTAGTCGGAGCCCTGCATGTCGATGGCATTCTCGGCTCCGATCAGGTTCAAAAGAGCGTACTCGCCTGGCACGTCCTCGCCACGATGGTTCTTCAGGACGACGGGCAGGAGCTCGGCGTTGTGGATCGACAAGGAGTCGATGACCCTTCGGACCCTACCGGAGACAACGGGTGTGCTCAGCGTGGTGGACTGAAAGTCATACAGCTTGTCGAAGGTGGGAAACAGCGGGGAGAAACACACCTCAGCATGCAGAGGGAACTCGTGAGCCATGCGGAGACCCTCGCCAAACTTCCAAATGGCCGGACTGCCTTGCGGGTAGTCGTTGATAACTCCGCCGGCCTGGGCAGAGGTTGTCAGAACAAAATAGTCCATGCAAAGGGCAACGAGCGACGGGTGCGAGAGCGGGTCTTGCAGAGTACAGAGGGGAAGCGGCCGCGTCGTCCTGCGGGCGCAGTAATCCGGGGAACACATGAAGCATTGGCCGTGTGCAGCGGTATGCGGAAGCCGCATTCCTGCCCAAGGTCCAGGCGCGCGCCGCGCAACTCGCAAAGACGGCACCGTACGGCCCAGTGCTTGACAAGATGCCTCACGAAAGCCGAGTGATTGCGGGTCGCTGCGACCGCGGTGCATCTGTGCGCGGCGTCCCTGTCTTCGTATGATGGGACCCGAAATCATGCAGAGCGAGGTGACCATGTTCCTGGATCACATCATTGTTCCGGCCAAGGACAGAAGAAGCTCCGCGGAGCTTCTCGCCAGGGTGCTCGGCGTGAACTGGGCGGAGCAGGGCGTCGGCCCGTTCTGCCCGGTGTATGTGAACGACGGGCTGACACTGGATTTCGACCAGTGGGACGGCGCGTTGCCCAGGCAGCACTACTGCTTCAGGATGAGCGAAGCGGAGTTCGACCAGGTGGTCGCCCGGCTCGGCGAGTTGGGCATCCCTTATCGAAGCACTCCTCACGGTCCGCCCGACTCTCGGGTGAACATGCACCATGGCGGGCGCATCGTGTACTGGAGCGAGCCTGACGGGCATGTATGGGAAGCCCTCACCGTGAGCTATGCGAGAGAGCCTCGGCCCGAGCGATGAAACGTCCTGGCGTGCATGCGACACTTGCGCCATGACGCCTCCCGAAGTCCGATGAAAGCCCTTGCCTTTGCCGCCGCATTGTTGTTTGCCACCGCGGCGTACGCCGCCGACGCCGAGCCGCCCGCGTCCACCCCCGGCGAGCAGCAGGCGCTCTACACCATGCGCATGTTCATGGACCTGTGCCTCACGCCGCAGGCCGACCCGCAGAAGGTCGGCGAGCAGGCCGAGAAAACCGGCTTCCGACCGCTGCGGCCGGAGGCGGCCAAGCGTTTCCTGGGCAACGCCGAAGGGCGGGCGTGGGCCGTGCAGCTGGCGGTGGGCGACTGGGCGCTCACGCTGGACCGGCAAGGCGTGTGCACGGTGTGGGCGCGCAAGGTCGACGCCAAGGCGCTGGAGGAGGTGGTCTCGTCATGGCTGCCGTCGCGCAGCACCGGTTTCGAGACGGAGCCGGGCCAGCCCACCACCACGCCCAACGGCCTGCGCACCGTCGTCTACAGCGTCCATCGCGGGCCCGCGCCGTATGCCTCGTGGGTGCTGAGCACTTCGCCGGTGGACGGTGCGTTCTTCCAGGGCGCGGTGTCGCTGAGGATGGCGAAGTAGGGCGCCCGGGATGAGCTACGACTTCCTGGTGTTCAAGCCGACGGTGGAAGTCCGCTCGATGGCCGACCTGTCCGAAGAGGCGATGGCGCCGCAGCAAGCCGCCGAGGTGATGGCGGCGCTGTCGCGGCTCTACCCCCTCCTGCAGTGGCGGGACACCTCGGTGCCCGGCGCGCCGCCGCACTTCGGCGCCCAGTACGAAGATGGCGAGACCTGGTACGAGTTCAGCGTGGAATCGCCTTCGTCGCTCGCCTGGTCCATCCGCACTTCGCACCGCGCCACGCAGCGCGCGGTGGTGGCGCAGATCTGCCGCACGCTGGGCTGCCTGGCGTTCGATGGCCAGGCCATGACGATGATCGGGCCCGACGGCAAGACGTTCGCGACGGGCTGAAGGCTCATCGCTGGCGGCGGATGACGAAAGCGTTGTCCGCCGGCTGGAAGCCCACGGCGGGGTAGTACGACATCGCGTCGGGCGCGGACAGCAGGATGAGCGACACCTCATCGCCGATGACGGCTTGCGTCCGCCGGATCAGCTCACGACCGATGCCACGCCCTTGCAAGGCCTGGTCCACCGCCAGGTCGGACAGGTAGCAGCAGTAGCTGTAGTCCGTCAGCGAACGCGCCACGCCCACCAGTCGCCCCGCGCACCAAGCCGAGATCACCAGCGCCGGCGCCGCAAACATCCTGGCGATGCGCGGCAGGTCGGCCGTCGGGCGCTTGATGCCCGATGCGTCGAAGACGCGGGCCACTTCGACGGGATCCAGGGGCAGGTTATGGCGGTAGTCGATGGGGGTCGTGTTCATCCGCGCACGATAACGGACGTCCAGCCGGACGGCCGTCCACCAAGGTGTCATGCCGGGCCTGACCCGGCATCCATCACCGGGAAGTCGAACTGCGCAGGCGCAACTTTCCGGGGATGGATCCCGGCGTTCGCCGGGATGACATGGATGCGCAAGCAAAAAAGAGGGGCGCCACCAAGGGCGCCCCAAAATCACCTTGGAGGGGACTTTGCAAATCCCCCGGTACAAAAAAAAGAACTCAGAACGTCGTCCAGTCGTCGTCCGTGCCTGTCTTCGCCGGCGTGGACAGGTTGGGCGACACCACCGGTCGGCTGACCGGGGCGCTGGCCTTGGTGGTGGCGTAGGCCGGGCGCGGCACGTTCGCGGGTGCCGGCGGGGCGCCGGTCACGTTGGGCATGTTGGACGCCACCGAAGCCTGGCCGGCGAGCTTGAACACCGACACCGCGCCCACCAGCTGGCCGGCCTGGGCTTTCAGGCTGTCGGCGGCGGCGGCGCTTTCTTCCACCAGCGCGGCGTTCTGCTGCGTGGCCTGGTCCATCTGCGCGACGGCTTCGCCGATCTGCGCGACGCCGGCGCTCTGTTCGCGGCTGGCGGCGCTGATCTCGCCCATCAGGTCCGTGACGCGGCGGATGGACTGCACCACTTCTTCCATCGTCGTGCCGGCCTGGTCGACCAGCGCGCTGCCTTGCTCGACGCGCTCGACGCTGGCGGTGATCAGCTGCTTGATCTCCTTGGCGGCGTCGGCGCTGCGCTGGGCCAGTGATCGCACCTCGCTGGCGACCACCGCGAAGCCGCGGCCTTGCTCGCCGGCACGCGCGGCTTCCACCGCGGCGTTGAGCGCGAGGATGTTGGTCTGGAAGGCGATGCCGTCGATCACGCCGATGATGTCGGCGATCTTGCGGCTGCTGTCGTTGATGCCCTTCATGGTCTCCACGACCTGGCCTACCACTTCGCCGCCGCGGGTGGCCACGTCGCAGGCCGCCACGGCCAGCTCGTTGCCTTGTTCCGCGTTCGCGGCGTTCTGGTGCACGGTGGTCGCCAGCTGCTTCATCGAAGCGGCGGTTTGCTGCAGTGCCGAGGCCTGTTCCTCGGTGCGGCTGGACAGGTCGTTGTTGCCCTGCGAGATCTGGCCCGAAGCCGTCGCCACGCTGTCGGCGTTCTGGCGCACGCCGTTCACGATGGCCGACAGGCTGTCCTGCATGCGCTTGAGCGCCGCCACCAGGCTGGACTGGTCGCCGTTCTTCACCTGGATCTGCACGCTCAGGTCGCCGTCGGCGACGCGCTTGGCCAGGTCGGCGGCTTCAGCCGGTTCGCCGCCCAGCTGGCGGGTCACCCCACGCACGATCCAGATCCCCAGCGCGGCGGCCACCACCAGCGCGAAAGCGCCGATGCCCATCACCCAGATGATCGCGGATTGGTAGGCGGCGTTGGCGCTGGCCGACGAGGTGCGCGAGCCCTTGTCTTCGTACTGCACCAGGTCGTTGAGAACCTGCACCATGTCGTTGAAACTCTTGCGCGAATCGCCGCGCAACATCGCCAGCGCTTCGCCCTTGGTCTTGGCATTGCGCGACAGCGCGAACAGCTTCTGCTGCTGGCCCAGCCAGGCGTCCTCGTGCTTGCGGAACTGGACCAGCAGGGCCTTCTCCTCCGCGGAGTCGGCCACGGGTTCGAAGGAGCTGATGGCTTCGGTCATGGCCGCCTTCTGCTCGATGATCTGGCCTTCGATCGCGACCATGTCCGATTCGGACGTGGACAGCAGGTGGTCGCTCTCGGCGCGGCGGATGCGGTTGGCCGCGGAGCGCGCATCGCCCAGCGTCCGGATGCTGGGCAGCCAGTTGATGGCCATTTCGTCGGTCGCGGTGTGGATCACCTGCAGGCGTTGCAGCGCGATGCCGCCGACGGCCAGCGTCAGCGCCAGCATGGCGGCGAAGGCAAGGGCCAGCCTGGTGCTCAGCTTCAATCCGGATTTCTTGGACATGTTTCTCGGCTTTCAGGGAAGGGAAGGGGGCCGCCCAGCGCGGACCTTACGGTGCTTATCGGCGGCGGCGCGCGGAAGTTGATGCTCAATACGCCTTCAGCCGCGAGCGCAGGCGCGCCACGGCCTGGCTGTGCAGCTGGCACACGCGCGATTCCGTCACGCCCAGCACCGCGGCGATCTCCTTCAGGTTCATGTCGTGCTCGTAGTACATGGACATCACGTACTGCTCGCGCTGCGGCAGGTCCTCGATGGCGCCCACCAGCGCTTCGCGGAAGCGCCGGTCCGACAGCTGCGCGGCCGGGTCGGCCTTGGCGTCGGGCGTGGTGTGGCGGTCCAGGTAGTGCGAATCGTCCTCGCCGGCCTCGTAGTCGTCGGTGTAGACCAGCTGCGCGCCGCGCACGTCCACCAGCATGTCGTGGTACTCGGCCAGCGTCACGCCCATGTGCTGCGCGATTTCGCTGTCGGCCGGCGCGCGGTGCAGCTTCTGCTCCAGCTTCTGCACGGCGTCGGCGATGTCGCGCTGGTGCTTGCGCACGGAGCGGGGCACCCAGTCGGTGCCGCGCAGCTCGTCCAGCATGGCGCCGCGCACGCGCTGCAGCGCGAAAGTCTCGAACTGCGCGCCGTGGCCCTGCTCGTAGCGCTCCAGCGCTTCCATCAGGCCCATGACGCCGGCCTGGATCAGGTCGTCCACTTCCACGTTGGCGGGCAGGCGGCCGATCATGCGGTGCGCCGTGCGCCGCACCAGCGGCAGGTAGTGCTCGATGCCGGGCTGGGGCGTGCTGGACTGCAGCTTTCCTTGGGCGGTGTACATGGCGAATTCCTCGGGGGAGTCTCGTTCGTCTTTCATGCGGCCACCGGTTGCGCGGCGGTGCGGAGAAGGGTGTCGGCGGTGCGGGCCAGTGCGGCCTGCGGCGCCTGTGGCGCGCGCGGCAGCCAGCCGGCCATGGCCACGTCCGCGCCCAGGAAGGCGGCGGCCGCGGCGGCCAGGCCGGCATGGGCGCGCTGCGCGTCGGCGTTGTCTTCGGCGCCGCGCACCACGCAGGCGAAGCGCCGGAAGCCGTGGCCATGCAGCTGCTTGGCCTGCGCGTACGCCTGCATGCGCGAAGCGCCGCTGGTGTCCAGCACCAGCACGGGCACGGTGCGGGCGGGCGAGGCGATGCACGCCAGTTCCGCCGCCGGCATGGCCAGCAGCAGTTCGTCGAATTTCGGGGAGACGCGCGAGAACGCGTCCAGCAGCGGGGCGGCCGCGCTGCCGGAAGCGGCGAAAGCTTCCAGGCCGCGATCACCGCGCAGCACGTAGATGCCGTCGGCGGTGGGCTGCGCCACGGCGTCGAACTCGCGCTCGCCGCGCAGCAGGTGCAGCAGGTCGTGGCGCGTGGGTTTCAGGCCCAGCGCGCCGGCCACCGCGCCGCGCGCGGCGTCCAGCACCACGGGGCGGCGGCCCAGCGAGCGCAGCGCGCGCGCCAATTGCGCCACCCAGCCCGCGGGGCCTTCGCCCAGCGGGAAGGCCAGCAGCTGCAGCGGAGCGATGCGGCCCGCGCGGCGCAGGCCCGCGGCCTGGTCGCCGCCTTCAAGCATGGTGCCCCTCCTGCGAAGAGCGCGTGCCGGGCGGCAGCGTGAGCAGCAGGCCCAGGTCGGTGTCGTCGGGCGCGAAGCGGCCGGCGGGCTTCATCAGCGCCTTCTGCGCCAGCAGCTGCGAATGCGGGCGGTGCCAGTCTTCGGGCACGCGCTGGCCGTTGGCGATGCCTTCCACCACCAGGCGGTGGCGCAGCGCCACGTCCACGGCGCCACCGCAGCGCACGGCTTCGTCGAGCTTGGTGATCACGCAGCGCGTGCCGGGGCCGGCGGTGTAGGCCTGCGCCACCTGGTCCAGCGTCTCGCCGGACACGGCGGCGTTCAGCACCAGCAGGCGGGTGACTTCCTTGGCGGGCAGGCCGGCCAGCAGCTCCTGCACGCGGCGGTCGCGCTGGCCCAGGCCCACGGTGTCGATCAGCACCAGCTTGCGGCCGGCGAACAGCTGCAGCAGCTCGTGCAGCGAAGCGGCGTCGCGCGCGGTGTGCACGGGGATGTTCAGCAGGCTGCCGAAGGCGCGCAACTGGTCGCTGCCCGCCATGCGGTAGGTGTCCACCGTGATCAGGCCGACGCTGGCAGGGCCGTGCTGCTGCGCGAACTGCGCGGCGATCTTGGCGGTGGTGGTGGTCTTGCCCACGCCGGTGGGGCCCACCAGCGCATACACGCCGCCGCGCTGGTGCAGGCCGTCGTCGCCGGCGCAGCGCAGGTTGTGCGACAGCATGTCCAGCATCCACTTCTCGGATTGCGTTTCCGGCACGTCGTCGGGCAGGCGGGCGACCAGCTCGCGCGCCATCGCGGGCGAGAAGCCGTTGCCCACCAGCAGGCGCAGCAGGCGCGTCTGCGCCGGGCTGCGGCGCGCGTTGTCGAACCAGGCCAGGCCCGAGAGCTGGCGCGTGATGGCGCTGTGCATGCTGCGCAGCTCCGTCATCAGTGCCTCGCTCGCCGCGGCGTTCACGGCCTGCGGCGCGGGCAACGCTTCAGCGCGAGGGGGCTCGGTGAAGGTTGCGGCCTCGGCCAGCGCGGCTTCGGCCAGCTGCTGGCGCGCGAAGCGGCCGGGCTCGGTCGGCGTGCGGCGCGGGGTGGGCATGGGCGCCGGCACTTGCGCCGCGACGGGCGCTGCTTCCTGGCGCTGGCGCTCGCGCACGTAGTCCTGGAACGACAGCGTGCTCATGAGCGGCGCTTCCTTGGGCTTGGCCGCCGCCGGCAGCGGCAGGGGCAGCTCGGGCGCGTCGGCGTCCTCGCCGGCCATGGCCAGGATCTCCACGCCGCCGGGCACCGGGCGGTTGGACAGCACCACGGCGTTGTCGCCGCATGCGGCGCGGGCCTGGGCGAGGGCTTCGCGGGCGTTCTTGCCGACGAACCGCTTGACGTTCATGGGGTGACTCCGAGGACGCGTTGGATGTGGATGGAATGGGTGCGCGGGATTTCCGAGTGCGCCAGCACGTGCAGGCGCGGGGCCTTGCGGCGCACCAGGCGCGACATGGCGGTGCGGATGCGGTCGGGCACCAGCAGGCAGGCGGGCAGGCCGGCTTCTTCCTGCTCGCGCGCGGCCGCTTCGGCCTGGTTGCACAGCAGTTCGGCCATGCCGGGGTCCAGCGGCGCGGTGGCTTGCGGCGAAAGCGCCTGCACCAGCACTTGTTCGAGTCCGGGTTCGACGGCGATGACGCCCAGCTCGCGCACCGAGCCGTACAGGTGCTGCACGATGGCGGGCGCCAGGCCGATGCGGATCTCGCGGGTGAGGGATTCGGCGTCGGGCGTGCCACCGGCTTCGGCGACGAGTTCCAGCACGCCGCGCACGTCGCGCAGGTGCACGGTCTCGTCCAGCAGGTTGCGCAGCACCTTCTGCAGCACGGGCAGGGGCACGACCTTGGGCACGGTCTCGTCCACCAGCGAAGGCGCGTACTTGCGCACGTGGTCCAGCAGCTCCTGCAGCTCGTTGCGGCCCAGCAGCTGGGCGGCGTGCGCCTGCATCACGTGGTTGAGGTGCGTGGCCAGCACGGTGGAGGCGTCCACCACGGTGTAGCCCAGGGCCTGGGCGTCTTCGCGCAGGCGCGCTTCCACCCAGGTGGCCTCCAGGCCGAAGGCGGGGTCCTTGGTCAGCGTGCCGGCCAGCGGCACCTTGATGTGGCCGGGGTTGATGGCCATGTACATGCCGGCCAGCGCCTGGCCTTCGCCCACCACCACGCCGCGCAGCAGGATGCGGTAGGCGGACGGGTGCAGTTCCAGGTTGTCGCGGATGTGCACGGCGGGCGGCAGGAAGCCCACTTCGCCGGCGAACTTCTTGCGCACGCCCTTGATGCGGCCCAGCAGGTCGCCGCCCTTGTCCTTGTCCACCAGCGCGATCAGCCGGTAGCCCACTTCCAGGCCCAGCACGTCCACCGGCGCCACGTCGTCCCAGCTCGCTTCGCCGTTCGACGCGGCCGCCGCCGCAGCAGGTGCTTCGGCCGGCTTCTCTTTCGCCAGTTTCGACAGGTACCACGCGCCCCAGCCGCACAGGCCGGCGAGCAGCAGGAAGGGCAGGTGGGGCATGCCCGGCACCAGGCCCAGCACGCCGATGACGGCGGCGGTGAGGCCCAGCGCGCGCGGGATGGAGAACAGTTGCGACGCCAGCTGCTCGCCGATGTCGTCCTCGCCGACGCGGGCGACGATCAGGCCGGCGGCCACGGAGATGACCAGCGCGGGCACCTGCGCCACCAAGCCGTCGCCGATGGCCAGCAGCACGTACTGGTCCAGCGCGGTGGACAAGGGCAGGCCGTGCTGCAGCGTGCCGATGACCAGGCCGCCCGCGACGTTGATGAACAGGATCAGGATGCCGGCGATGGCGTCGCCGCGCACGAACTTCGACGCGCCGTCCATGGCGCCGTAGAACTCCGCTTCCTGCGTCACTTCCTTGCGGCGCTTGCGGGCTTCCTTCTCGTCGATGCTGCCGGCCGCCATGTCGGCGTCGATGGCCATCTGCTTGCCGGGCATCGCGTCCAGCGCGAAGCGCGCCGACACCTCGGCGATGCGGCCGGCGCCCTTGGTGATGACGACGAAGTTGATGATGGTGAGGATGGCAAACACCACCACGCCGACGGCGAAGCTGCCGCCGATCAGGAAGTGGGCGAACGACTCGATCACCTGGCCCGCGGCGCCGGTGCCGGTGTGGCCGTTGAGCAGCACCGCGCGCGTGGAAGCGACGTTCAGCGACAGGCGCAGCAGCGTGGTGACCAGCAGCACACCGGGGAAGCTGGCGAAGTCCAGCGTGCGCTTGGTGGACGAGGCCACCATCAGCACCACCAGCGAGACGGCGATGTTGAAGGAAAACAGCAGGTCCAGCGCGAACGGCGGCAGCGGCACCAGCATCATCGCCAGCACCATGACGATGAGCAGCGGCGCGCCCAGCGCCTTGGGTGCGGGCAGCCAGCGCATCAGCCCGGCGGGGCCGGGCGCGCCATGGGCGGCGGGAACGATGGCCGTGCTCATGCTTCAGCGGCCTGCGGGTCCATGCTCGCGGGGACTTCGATGACGGGGGTCTCAGGCGTGCGGCGCGCGTCGCGCAGGGCGTACACCCAGGCCAGCACCTGCGCGACGGCGGTGTACAGCGCCACCGGCACTTCCGCGCCGATGTCGCCGTGGCGGTACAGCGCGCGCGCCAGCGGCGGCGCTTCCAGCGTGGGCACGCGCGAAGCCTTGGCGACTTCGCGGATCTTCAGTGCCAGGTGGTCGGTGCCCATCGCCACGATGCGCGGCGCGCCCCCGGCACCTTCCTCGTAAGCCAGGGCGACGGCGTAGTGGGTCGGGTTGGTCACCACCACGCTGGCCTTGGGCACGTCGGCCAGCATGCGACCGCGCGACAGCTCGCGCGCCATGCGGCGGCGCTGGCCCTTGACGTGCGGGTCGCCTTCCGATTCCTTGTTTTCCTGCTTCGCCTCGTCGTGCGTCATGCGCAGCTCGCTCTTGTGGCGGAAGATCTGCAGCGGCACGTCGATCAGGGCGACGGCGAAAGCCACCAGCGCCAGCAGCGTCATGCCGGCGGCGATCCAGTCGACACCGGCGGACAGCGCGGCCACCAGCGGCATGCGGGCGAAGTTCTGCAGTTCGCCGCCGTGGTTCCACAGGTAGAGGCCAGCGGCGGCCACCAGCGCGGCGGCCGCGGCCACCACGCGCAGGTGCTGCAGCATGCCCTGCAGCGAGAACATGCGGCCGAAACCGGCGAGCGGGTCCAGCCGATCGAGCTTGGGCTCGAGCGCCTTGGACGTGAGGTTCCAGCCGCCGACGGCGACGCCGCAGGCGGCCAGCAGCAGGGCGAGGACGAGCGAGACGGGGGCGGCCAGCAGCAGGCCTTCGCCGCCCAGGTCGGCCAGGCGGGTGGCCATGCGCGCTTCCTCGAAGGCGGCGGCGCGGTCGAAGCGCAGGCCGCGGCCCACCAGTTCCAGCGCGCCCTTGCCCAGCCAGGGCCCGGCGGCCAGCAGCAGGCCGATCGCCGACAGCGCCACGGCCAGGTGGCCCAGCTCGCGCGAGCGCGGCAGCTGGCCTTCCTCGCGCGCCTGGTCAAGGCGGCGCTGGGACGCTTCTAGCTGTTTGTCTTCCTTGCTGGCTTCGGACGCGGACATCGGGCAACTTCTTCAGTTGCCGGTGATTGTTCGATCCGGGCGGAAAACTTAAGTGCGGAGAAGAAGGGGAAATGTGCCCTTCACGGGGCGGGGGAGGCGGGAGCGGACTCCCTTACGCAGAGGGCGCAGAGGACGCGCAGAGGACGCTGAGAAGGCGAGGAAAACTTTTGATGGTTTTCCTCTGCGATCTCTGCGACACCTCTGCGCGCTCTGCGCAAGGGAGTCCGACTTTCAGAACCCCAGCGATTCCAGCAGGTCGTCGACCTGTTCCTGGTTGGTCACCACGTCGGCGCGGGTGACGTCGGCCACGGGGCCGTCCAGGGGGCCGCGGTCGGTGAGGGTGGAGGGCGGCGACGCTTCCAGTAGCAGCTTCAGCAGCGACTCTTCCAGGCTGGCGGCGATGTCCACGACCTTGCGCACGGTCTGGCCGGTGAGGTCGTGGAAATCCTGGGCCAGCATGATGTCGGTCAGCTGCGAATTGGTGGCGGCGGCGTTGTCGCGCACCATCTGCGTGAACCCGCGCAGCGCGCCTGCGTCGGGGCGGCCGGAATCCAGCATCGCATCGATGCGCGCGGCCTGCTGCACCAGCGCGTCCTGGCGGGCCTGGGCGGCGTCGACGGTGTTCAGCACCTTCTCGGCCGCCTCGCCGGTCAGGCGGGCGATCAACTGCAGGCGCGAGCGCGCGTCGGGCAGCGAGCCGAGGGATTGCTCGATCTGCTTGTCGTAGCCCAGTTCGCGCAGGGCTTCGTGCAGGCGGCGGGTGATCTCGCCCACGCGCTGGTAGAACAGTTGCGCGTCGGGCGGGGTGGAGGCGTGTTCGGCGGTCATGTCGGGGCTTCCCTCTTCTTGCGATTCGCCGCCGTTCAGGCCGCCAGCTGGTGCTTCTGCAGGATCTTGCCGACCTTCTCCTCGAGCGTCGCCTTGGTGAAAGGCTTGACGATGTAGCCCGAAGCGCCGTTCTGCGCGGCCAGCACGATGTCTTCCTTGCGCGCTTCGGCGGTGATCATCAGCACCGGCAGGTTCTTCGTCGACGGCTCGGCGCGGATGGCGGCCAGCAGCTCGAAGCCGTTCATGTTGGGCATGTTGATGTCGGACACGACGAAGTCGAAGCCACCCCCCTTGATCTTCTGCAGGGCGACGGCGCCGTCCTCGGCCTCGTCGGCGTTGGCGTGGCCCGCTTCCTTGAGCAGGTTGCGCACGATGCGGCGCATGGTGGAGAAATCGTCGACGATCAGGAACTTCAGGTCGGCAGGGGCGGTCATGGACGGGCTCCGGGTACGGCGGGTTGGTTGGAGACGGTTTCGGGGTGGGGGGCGGAAGCCGTGGCGGCCGGTGCCGGCGCGGCGCTTTCGCGGCGGGCCAGCAGGCGTTCCAGGGCCTGCGCTTCGGACACGGGCACTTCGGTGCCCGACTGCCAGCGTTCGCGGCCG
Organism: Ramlibacter humi; assembly: GCF_004681975.1. Taxonomy (GTDB): domain Bacteria; phylum Pseudomonadota; class Gammaproteobacteria; order Burkholderiales; family Burkholderiaceae_C; genus Ramlibacter; species Ramlibacter humi. The sequence goes on along the minus strand of NZ_SMLK01000001.1, from coordinate 903,866 downwards.
AGCTGGCCGAGCACGAGGATGGAGATGCGGCGGTTGAGCGGGCTCATCGGGTCGGCGGCTTCGAAAGGCACGGAAGAACCCAGGCCCAGCACGCGCACCACGCGGTCTTCCGACAGGCCGCCGGCCAGCAGTTCGCGGCGCGAGGCGTTGGCGCGGTCGGACGACAGCTCCCAGTTGGAGTAGCCGCGCTCGCCGCCGGAGTAGGCCGACGCGTCGGTGTGGCCGGACAGCACGACGAGGCCGTCGTACTCGTTCACCAGCTGGCCGATGCCGCGCAGCAGCTCGCGCATGTAGTCCTTCACGCGGGCGCTGCCGGCGTCGAACATGGGCCGGCCCTGGTCGTCCACGATCTGGATGCGCAGGCCGTCGGGCGTGACGTCGGTGCGCAGCTGGCCGCGCAGGCCCGCCAGGCGCGGGTTGCTGGCGATGGCCGCTTCCAGCTTGGCCTGGACTTCCTGCATCTTGCGCATGTCGGCCGCTTCGACTTCGGAACGCAGGGCCTGCAGGTTGTAGGCGTGGCTCTCCGACTTCACCTCGCCGCGCTGCATGTTGCCGTTGGTGCGGGTGAGCGACTGGCCGCCGCCCTTGATGATGCTGGAGCTGTCGCCCGAGCCGCTGCCGCCGGTGAGGGCGACCTTCAGCGGGCTCTGGAAGTACGAGGCGATGCCCTGCAGGTCGCCCTGGGCGGTGGAGCCCAGCAGCCACATGAGCAGGAAGAACGCCATCATGGCCGTCACGAAGTCCGCGTAAGCGATCTTCCACGCGCCGCCGTGGTGGCCGCCGTGGCCGCCCTTCTTGATGCGCTTGACGATGATGGGCTGGAGTTTTCCGGTCGCGGCCATGATGTGTTCCTCAGGCTGCCTTCCTGGCGCCCTTGACGTGGGACTCGAGCTCGGCGAAGCCGGGGCGATCGGTGGAGTACAGCACCTTGCGGCCGAACTCCAGCGCGATGGCAGGGGCGTAGCCCTGCACGCTGGCCAGCAGCGTGGTCTTCACGCACTGCAGTTCCTTGGTGGCTTCGTCCACCTTCTGGTTGGCCAGCGACGCGAGCGGGCTCACGAAGCCGTACGCCATCAGGATGCCCAGGAAGGTGCCCACCAGGGCGCCGGCGATCATCTGGCCCAGCACCGCCGGCGAAGCGCCGACCGAGGCCATCGTCTTCACCACGCCCAGCACCGCGGCCACGATGCCGAAGGCGGGCAGGCCGTCGCCCACCGCCTGGATGGCGTGGGCGGGCACGGCGGCCTCGTGGTGGTGCGTCTCGATCTCGTTGTCCATCAGGTTCTCGAGCTCGTGCGCGTTCAGGTTGCCCGACACCATCATGCGCAGGTAGTCGGTGATGAACTCCATCAGGTGGTGGTCGGCGGAGATCAGCGGGTACTTCCTGAAGATCGCGCTTTCCCCGGGCTTCTCGATGTCGCCTTCGATGGACATCAGGCCGTCCTTGCGCGCCTTGACCAGCACGTCGTAGAGCAGGGCCATCAGCTCCAGGTAGCGGGCCTTGCTGTACTTGCTGCCCTTGAGCAGGGTGGGCAGGTACTTGAGCGTGGCCTTGATGGTCTTGCTGCTGTTGCCCACCAGGAAGGCGCCGAGCGCGGCGCCCCCGATCACGAACAGCTCGTGCGGCGCCGCGTGCACGATGACGCCGAAGCTGCCACCCGCGATCGCATAGCCGCCCAACACGCAGCCGATCACCACCACGTAACCGAGCAGGACGAACATCTTGTTTTCCACTTCACGCCCCCCGCGCGAAGGCGCAGGGACGGCCATGAGGGAGTTAACGGCTCTGGGTGGCCCGGCTTGAGCGCCGCGGCTAGGCAAATCGCCTAAATGCGGACGCCCTTACGCAGAGTGCGCAGAGGGAGCGCAGAGTACGCAGAGAAGAAACACCTTGAATGGATTTCCTCTGCGACCTCTGCGCTCCCTCTGCGCACTCCGCGTAAGGGAGTCCGTATTGGTATCAGTGGATAGCGCCCGCACGCTTGGACTTGCCCGCGCGGGCCGGCGGTTCGCACAGGCCGCAGACGAAGGGCTTGAACCCCGGGCCGTATTCGTGGGTGTGGGTCACGAAGTGGCCGCCGCACTGGGTGCACAGGGTCAGGCACAGCATGTCGCTGTGGACGAACTTCACCAGGCGCCAGGCGCGGGTGATGGACAGCATGGGCTCCACGCCCTGGCTCACCATCTCCTCGCGGTACAGCTCCCACGCCTTGATCAGCAGCTCGGTCGACGGCAGCGCCAGCGACTTGTCCAGGCGCTCGTGGATGTTCATGAACAGCGAGCTGTGGATGTTCGGCTGCCAGGCCAGGAACCAGTCGGTGGAGTAGGGCAGCTGGCCCTTGGAAGGCGACTGGCCGGTGATCTCGCGGTGCAGGCGCACCAGGCGTTCGTGCGACAGGCTGGTCTCGGACTCCAGCACCGCCATGCGCGCGCCCAGCGCGATCAGGCGCATGGCCTGCTGCAGCTGCTGGTTCTCGGCGATCAGGCTCTTGCTCATCGCGCGTGCTCCCGTCAGGCCGCGGCGGCGCCGGCGGCGAAGCTGGAAGCGCGGCTGGCCATCAGCACGCTGGCGTGCAGGCGGCCGGCGGTGGAGTCCTCGGACTGGCGCGGCGCGTGGCGGTCGGTCAGCAGGCCCCAGACCATTTCATCTTCGAAACGCATGGCGCACAGCGTCTGGGTGCGCGAGGCGGCACGGACCAGCTGCTGGGGCGACATGGCGGCGATGAGCTCGGACACTTCCTCGCTGATCCCCAGGCGGAACAGGGCCTGCGCCTTGTCGGCGCGGATCATGTTCTGCGCGAGCATGAGGTACGACAGGTTGAGCTCGCGGATTTCCTGGGTGACTTGTTCGGGGGGCATGTGTCTCTCGTTCGGTGTTCGGTGGATAAGGGGTCGAACCGCGTGTCTGTTCGATGGACGTACTGTGCCTTTGTGTAACTGTCTTCTTGATGAGAAAAAACAGTTGTGTCGGGCCAGCAAATTCCCTAAGGCGGACAAAAGCTCCCCATTGACTTGAGCAAATTCCCTAAGCGCCCGGCGAACCGGCGAGGTTCAAGTCCGGCGGCGGCGCGCCGAAGACGGAAGGCAACGGGGCAGTTCCCCGCCGGGCCCGCGAAGAAGGATTCGCGGCTTTGCAAAACCTGGGGCCGCGGGCCCGCACCTAGAGGACAAACGAAATGGCTTCCGTCATCAACACCAACATCGCTTCCCTGAACGTCCAGCGCAACATGAGCGCTTCGCAGTCGGCGCTGAACACCTCCATCCAGCGCCTGTCCACCGGCCTGCGCGTGAACAGCGCCCGCGACGACGCGGCCGGCCTGGCGATCGCCGAGCGCATGAACGCGCAGGTGCGCGGCCTGAACGTCGCTGCCCGCAACGCCAACGACGGCGTGTCGCTGGCGCAGACGGCCGAAGGCGCGCTGGGCAAGGTCGGCGAGATGGTCCAGCGCATGCGTGAACTGGCCGTGCAGTCGTCCAATGCCACCAACACGCAGACCGACCGCGACGCCCTGCAGCAGGAAGTGAGCGAACTGAAGTCGGAAATCGACCGCGTCGCCGGCAGCACCAACTTCAACGGTACCAAGCTGCTGGACGGCAGCTTCTCGTCGGCCAAGTTCCAGGTCGGCGCGGACGCCGGCGAGAGCATCACGATTTCCAGCATCACCAACGCGTCGCTGGCCGGCATGGGCGTGGTCAACCGCGCCAGCACGCAGAACGCGGCGCAGATCTCCGACCTGACGGCCACCACGGCCGGCGACCTGGTGATCAACGGCACCGACGTCGGCGCGCTGGCTGCCGCGGGCACGACGCAGGAGCGCCAGGCACAGGTGGTCGACGCGATCAACCGGGTGTCCACCACCACCGGCGTGGGCGCGTTCTTCGACGCCCAGAACAACAAGATCGTGCTGACCTCGTCGAGCAACATCACGATCACCGGCACGGCCGCCAACACGGCCAAGGTGGGCTTCGCCGCCGCCGACTCCGCCACCGCCGCCGCCAGCGCCAACATGGCTTCGCTGGACGTCAGCAGCTACGGCGGCGCGCAGCTGGCCATCCAGCAGGCCGACGCGGCGCTCAAGCAGGTCAACAGCGCGCGCGCCAAGCTGGGCGCCATCCAGTCGCGCTTCGAGAACGCGGTGGCCAACATCCAGATCGCTTCGGAGAACACCACCGCCGCCCGCTCGCGGATCATGGACACGGACTTCGCGGCGGAAACGGCCAACATGACCCGCGCGCAGATCCTGCAGCAGGCCGGCACGGCGATGCTGTCGCAGGCCAACCAGCTGCCCCAGCAGGTGCTGAGCCTGCTGCGCTGATCGCGGAAGGTGAATGACGAATGACTCGCGCTTCGCGCGCAATGACGGATGAAGGTCATTCGTCATTGAGCGAAGCGAAGTCATTCGTCATCGCGCGCGATGCGCGCCATCGAATAGGGCGGAATTCCGCCCTTTTCTCGTTCGATCGCGCCGGGGCTGCCCGGCGCAAAGTTCCGGGACCCTCCCAGCGATGGGGGGCCAGTTCCGGAAGCCCGACGCCTGGGCACATCCGGTTGAAACCCGTTTTCGATTGGAGTCCCCATGTCCTCGGTCATCAATACCAACCTGGCGTCGCTGAACACGCAGCGCAACCTCAGCTCGTCGCAGTCGTCGCTGAACACTTCCATCCAGCGCCTGTCCAGCGGCCTGCGCGTCAACAGCGCGAAGGACGACGCGGCCGGCCTGGCGATCGCCGAGCGCATGAACGCGCAGGTGCGCGGCCTGAACGTCGCCGCCCGCAACGCCAACGACGGCGTGTCGCTGGCGCAGACGGCCGAAGGCGCGCTGGGCAAGATCGGCGAGATGGTGCAGCGCGTGCGCGAACTGGCCGTGCAATCGTCCAACGCCACCAACAGCAACACCGACCGTGCCGCCCTGCAGCAGGAAGTGGCTCAGCTGAAGGAGGAAATCGACCGCGTCGCCGGCTCGGCCAACTTCAACGGCACCAAGCTGCTGGACGGCAGCTTCACCTCGGCCAAGTTCCAGGTCGGCGCCGACGCCGGCGACAGCATCACCGTGTCGGCCATCGTCGACGCGCGCCTGGCCGGCATGGGCTCGGTCAACCGCGCCAGCACGCAGAACGGCGTCGCCATCACCGACCTGACGGCCACCACCGCCGGCGACCTCGTGATCAACGGCGTCGACATCGGCGCGCTGCCCGCCGCGGGCACGACGCAGGAGCGCCAGGCGCAGGTGATCGACGCGATCAACCGCATCGGCACCACCACCGGCGTGGGCGCGTTCTACGACAGCACCAACAACCAGATCGTGCTGACCTCGTCGAGCAACATCACGATCACCGGCACGGCCGCCAACACGGCCAAGGTGGGCTTCGCCGCCGCCGACTCCGCCACCGCCGCCGCCAGCCCCAACATGGCTTCGCTGGACGTCAGCAGCTACGGCGGCGCGCAGCTGGCCATCTCGCAGGCCGACGCGGCCCTGACGGCCATCAACGGCGCGCGCGCCAAGCTGGGCGCGGTGCAGAGCCGCTTCGAAAGCGCCGTGGCCAACATCCAGATCGCGTCGGAGAACACCACGGCCGCGCGCTCGCGGATCATGGACACCGACTTCGCCGCGGAAACCGCCAACCTGGCCCGCTCGCAGATCCTGCAGCAGGCCGGCAACGCCATGCTGTCGCAGGCCAACCAGCTGCCGCAGCAGGTGCTGCAGCTCCTGAAGTAACTCCGCTGAAGGACTGAGGCTTGGCTTCGATCAGCAGCACCGGCGTCGGCAGCGGCTTGGACGTCAACACCATCGTCACCCAGCTGATGTCGGTGGAGCAGCGTCCGCTGACGCTGCTGCAGACGACCGCCAGCGGCATCCAGACCAAGCTCTCGGCCTTCGGCACGCTGCAAGGCCAGATCGCCAGCCTGGGCGACGTGGTCACGCGCATTGCCGACCCTTCGGCATGGAACCCGATGCGGGTGGACTTGGGCGACAGCTCGGTGGCCACGGCCACCGCGACGACCGCGGCTTCCGCCGGCGCGCATTCGCTGGAAGTCGAGCAGCTGGCCAAGTCGCAGGTGCTGGCCAGCGGGCCCTTCCTGCCCGCGACCAAGCCCGTGGGCACCGGCAAGCTCACCATCGAACTGGGCACGACCACCAACGGCGTGTTCGCGCCCAGGGATGGCAGCAGCCCGGTACCGATCACCATCGATTCATCCAACCAGACGCTGGCGGGGATCCGCGACGCCATCAACGCGTCCAAGGCCGGCGTGACGGCCAGCATCGTCACCGGCAGCGGGGGCGCGCAGCTGGTCTTGCGCGGCGGCGACGGCGCGGCGGGGTCGATGCGCATCCTGGTCGCGGACGACGACAACGACGACACCAACGCCGCCGGCTTGTCCCAGCTGGCCTACGACCCGGCGGCCGGCGCGGCGGCGGGACGCAACCTCACGCAGACGCAGCAGGCGCAGGACGCCAAGTTCAGCATCGACGGCGTGGCGCTCACCAGCGCCACCAACACGCCTTCGGACGCGCTGCAGGGCGTGACGATCACGCTCAAGGGCGAGACCGGCGGGCCCGTGGCGCTGAACGTGGCGGTGGAAACCACCGCGGTGCGCAAGAACATCAACGATTTCGTCAACGCCTACAACGCGCTGAACACGCTGGTGCGCAACCAGACCCAGGCCGACCCCACCGGCAAGGCCAACGGCGCGCTGCAGGCGGACTCGACGGCGGTGTCGCTGCTCAACCAGATGCGCGCGCTGCTGCAGGGGCAGGTGATCGGCGCGGCCAGCACGTCCAGCAGCCTGTCGGTGGCCGGCATCGCGATCCAGCGCGACGGCTCGCTGCAGGTGACCGATGCCAAGCTGACGCCGCTGCTGTCCGACCCCGCGCAGCTGGCCAAACTGTTCGCGCAGCCGCAGGCGGGCACCGATGCCGGCTCGCGCGGCTTCGCGGTGCGGTTCAAGGCCTGGGCCAAGGCGCTGACCGGCGACGCGGGCGCGTTGCAGTCGCGCCTGGATGGCCTGAAGCGCAGCCAGAGCGACAACCAGAAGCGCCAGGACGCCGAGAACGACCGCCTCGCGCGCAAGGAGGCCGCCCTGCGCGCGCAGTACCAGGCGCTGGACACCCAGATGACCACGCTGAACCAGCGCATGGCGCAGATGAAGTCCGCGCTCGGACTCTCGTAAGCTACGCACCCGCGCCCGTAGAAAAACGGGTTAAAGCAGCCGCCTACTCAAGCGGCGCGCCCCTTCGCCGAAACAGGAGGGCAAGGGAGCCACAAGCATGTTCACGACGACCCTCCAGCCCATAGAGCAGTACCGGCAGGTCGGCACGGCCACCGCCGTGTCGCAGGCCGATCCGCACCGGCTGGTCTCGCTGCTGTTCGACGGCGCCATCGCCGCCGTGCTGCAGGCGCGCCACGCGGTGCTGACCGGCGACATCGCCACCAAGGCCGCCATGGTCAGCAAGGCCATGCGCATCATCGACGAAGGCCTGAAGGCCTCGCTCGAATCGCGCGGCGATCCCGCGCTGGAGGAAAACCTGCGCTCGCTGTACGAGCACATGGTCTCGCGCCTGTTCATCGCCAACCTCCACAATAGCGAAGTGCCGCTGACCGAAGTGGCCCGCCTGCTGGGCGACCTGCGTTCCGCCTGGGCGCAGATCGCCCCGAAACAGGAGGCCGCCCATGCCGACCTTCACGCGTGAGGCCCTGCCGATGAGCGACCTGTCCGACGACGCCAGCGCCCTGATGCGCTGCTACACCGCGCTGGATGCCGCCAGCCGCGAGATGCTGGACGCCGCGCGCGCCGGCGACTGGGACGGCGTGTGCCGCCTCGAAGGCGCCTGCGCCCTGGTGATCGCCCGCCTTGAAGAGCTGGGCCCGCCGCGCTCGATGCCGCCGCACGAGCAGAAGGAGCGCATGCGCATCCTGCGCCGCATCGTGGAGCGCGACGCCGAGATCCGCCGCATCGGCGAGCCCGTGCCCGCGTGGCTGGACCCGGCGCCCGCGCCGGCTTCGATCCTGCTGCACTGATCCGCGTTTGTACGGACGCGCCTTCCCGGGCGCGGCACGGCAGAATGCGCGCTGGCACGAGCGGCCGGGCTGACACGGCCGCCGGACAAAAGGGAAGGATCGGAAGCCGCATGGTGGCTGCGGACACGCGCTGGGCGGGGCGGCCCCAACTGCTGGCATTGGCGCTGGCGGCGGGGTACCTGGCCGTCGGCCTGCTCTGGATCCTGTTTTCCGACCGGGCGGGCGAAGCCTTGTTCAACTCGCCCGCGGCCCTCACCCGTTTCCAGACCTGGAAAGGCAGCGCGTTCGTCGCGCTGTCGGCGCTGTTCGTCTACGCCGCGGCCCTGATCACGGTGAACGGCGGCGCCGAGATGCCGCTGCGGCCCGACTCGGGCCGCGGGTTCCCGGTGGCGGCGCTGCTGTCGATGCTGGTGCTGGCCACCGCGCTGCCGTTGGTGGCGCTGCTCGGGTGGCTGGTGGAGCGCGAAACCGACGACCAGCTGCAGGATTCGGAAAGGCTGGTGCGCACCGTGGCGCGCAACACCGCGTCCGACGCCGCCGGCTTCCTTCGCGCTCGCGCCCGCATCGCATCCATCCTGGCCGACCGCCCCACGGTGCGGCGCCTGCACACATCTTCCTGCGACCCGCTGCTGGACCAGGTGCCGGACCTCGACGGCGTGGTGCAGGAGGCGACCACCTTCCGCCTGGACGGCAGCGTGGTGTGCGGCCGCGCCGCGCGCACGCCGCAGGTGGTGCCGGACTGGCGCGAGCGGCTCGCCCGCCCCGGCACCTACGTCAGCGGCATCGCGCGCGACGCGCTGAACCACGACTGGAACTTTCTGGTCGTGCACGCCGTCGTCGACGACCAGGGGCGCCTGGCCGGCGGCCTGGAGCTGATGCTGGCGAACACGACCCTCACGTTCGCGCTGGACAGCCCGCTGCCCGAAGGCAGCGCCGTGGCGCTGATGGACGCGCGCGGCACGCTCATCGCGCGGCAGCCCGCGATGCGGGGCGACGTCGGCACGCCCGTCGAGGGCGTCGTGCGGCGCGCGTACCGCGCCCGCGTGGAGCAGACCTTCGTGACCAGGGGCATGGACGGCGTGGAGCGTCTCTACGCGTTGCACCCGGTGGAGGAAACGGGCTGGATCGCCGCGGCCGGCGTGCCGCTGGACTTGCTGTACGCGCCGGCGCGCCGGACCTTCGTGCGGTCCATGCTGGTGGGCACGGGCATCCTGCTGCTGTGCGGCCTGATGGTGCTGCGGCTGGCGCGCGCCATCACCTCGCCGGTGCGCGCGCTGCGCCGCGCGGCCGACGCGGTGGCGGCCGGCGACTTCAGCCGGCGCGCGCCCGAGTCCGGCCCCGCCGAACTCGCCGCGCTGGGCGAAGGCTTCAACCGCATGCTGGACCGCCTGCCGCAGCTGCAGCAGGCGCTGCTCGCCAGCGAGCAGCGCCGCACCACCATGGTGGAGAAGCTCTCGCGCAACGTGCCGGACATGGTGTTCGTGTTCGTGCTGCCGCGCGAAGGGCCGCCGCGGCTGCCGTTCGCCAGCGAGGCGATCCGCCGGCTGCTGGAGCTGGAACCCGGGCAGGTGATGCACGACGCCACGCCGGCGCTGGACCGCATCCACTGGCTGGACCGCGAGCGCATCGACAGACTCTGGACCGACTCGGCGCGGCAGCTCTCCGACGTGGAGATGGAGTTCCGCGTGCTGCTGCCGCACGCGGGCCTGCGCCACCTGCTGGCGCGCGCCAACGCCGAGGCGGGCGAGGACGGCGCGATCTGCTGGTACGGCTCGCTCACCGACGTGACCGAGCTGCGCGCCAGCCGGCAGGCGCTGTCGGACCTGAACGACTCGCTGGAGCAGCGCATCGCGGAACGCACCACCGCGCTGGCCGTCGCCAACGAGGCGCTGGAGTCGTTCTCGTACTCGGTGGCGCACGACCTGCGCGCGCCGCTGGGCTCCATCGGCGGCTTCGCGCGCGCGGCGGCCGAGGCGCTGCAGCGCGGCGAACAGGACCGTGCGCGCGGCTACCTGGAACGCGTGGCGGCCAACACCGAGCGCATGGACGTGCTGATCGAGGGCTTCCTCGCCCTGGCCAAGGTGGGCCGCGAGCGCCTGGTGGAATCGCCGGTGGACGTGGGCCGCCTGCTGGAAGAGTCGGTCACCGAGCTGTCGCCGCCACCGGGCGTGCGGCTGTCGCTGGCGGCCATGCCGCGCGTGCTGGCCGACCAGGCGCTGCTGCGCCAGGTGTGGGCCAACCTGCTGTCGAACGCCTTCAAGTACAGCGCGAACGAAGCCGCGCCGCGGGTCGACGTGTCGTTCGACGGCTCCGGCGCCGAACTGGTTTTCAGCGTCTCCGACAACGGCGTGGGCTTCGACCCCGAATACGCCGCGCGCCTGTTCACGCCCTTCAGCCGTCTGCACAAGGCCGAGGAGTTCGAAGGCACCGGCGTCGGCCTGGCCCTGGTGCGCCGCATCGTCGAGCGCCACGGCGGCCGCATCTGGGCCGAGTCGAAGCCGGGCGAGGGCGCGGTGTTCTCGTTCTCGCTGCCGCGCGACCGGCTGATCCCCGAAGGGGCTTAGGCGCCGGCGGCGTCTTCCAGCGCCGACAACGTCCCTTCGATCGCCTCGCGCACGCCCACCGCGAGCGACACGCCGTCCTCACCCGCCTTCGCCGCATGCTCCGCATGCGCCGCGCGGCGCGACAGTTCCCCGGCGCCCAGGGTGCCGGCCATGCCCTTGATCGTGTGGAACAGGGGCGCGACGTCGGTGTCGCCGGGCGCGCGCAGCTGGCCCGACAGCGTGCGCAGCTGCTGGATGAACACCGGCAGCACGTGCGCCAGCAGCTTGGGATCGCCGCCGACACGGCGCAGGGCTTCGGCGCGGTCCCACCAAGGGCCACCGCCCGGCGCCGCCGCGGGCGCGGGCGTCGCCGCGATGGGCGGGTGGGCGGCGGGCGCGGAAGAGGGCGCCGGCTCGGGGTCATCCAGGTCGAAAGCCAGCGGCACGGGTTCGCCGGCCGGCGGCGCGTCGCGCTTGGTGTGCCGGCGCAGCACCGCCACCAGCTCGGCCAGCTCGAACGGCTTGGCCACGTGGTCGTTCATGCCGGCGGCCAGGCAGCGTTCGCGGTCCGACGACATCGCGTTGGCGGTCATCGCGATGATGGGCGTGGTGCGGTCGCCCAGGCGTTCGCGGATCTCCCGCGTGGCGGTGCAGCCGTCCATCACCGGCATCTGCATGTCCATCAGCACGGCGTCGAAGCCGCGGGACGCCGACTGCATCGCGCGCACGCCCTCGGCGCCGTCGGAAGCCAGCACCACCTCGGCGCCTTCGCCGGTGAGCAGCTCGCGCGCGACCTGCTGGTTGACCGGGTTGTCTTCCACCACCAGCAACCGCAGGCCCTGCAGCGGCATGGCCATCGCCAGGGCGGCGGGCAGGGTCTGGCGGGGCAGCGGCACCGTGGCCTCGGCCGAAGCCTCGGGCAGCACCAGGTCGAAATGGAAACGGCTGCCGCAGCCGGGCTGGCTGTCCAGCCGCAGCTCGCCGCCCATCATGGCGATCAGGCGCCGGCAGATGCCCAGGCCCAGGCCGGTGCCGCCGAATTCGCGCGTGGTGGACGAGTTGGCCTGGCTGAAGTCGGCGAACACGCGGTCCATCTCTTCGGGCGCGATGCCGATGCCGGTGTCTTCCACTTCGATGCCCACGCGCACGCCGCCCTGGCCGCGGCCCAGCAGGCGCGCGCGCACGGCCACGAAACCGGCGCGGGTGAACTTCACCGCGTTGCCGCCCAGGTTCACCAGCACCTGGCGCAGGCGCAGGTCGTCGCCCACCAGCACGGCGGGCAAGGCGGGGTCCAGGTCGACGCGCAGGTCCAGGTCCTTGCCGTGGGCGGCGCCCGAGAGGATGGACCTCAGGTCGTGCAGCAGCACGTCGGGGCGGAAGGGCGCGGGGTCCAGCACCATGCGGCCGGCCTCGATCTTGGACAGGTCCAGCACGTCGTTCAGCAGCCGCAGCAGCGAGCGCGCGGCGCTTTCCGCCTTGCGCGCGTAGTCGGCCTGCCGGCCGTCCAGGTCGCTGCCGCGCAGCAGCGTCAGCATGCCGAGGATCGCGTTCATCGGCGTGCGGATCTCGTGGCTCATGTGAGAGAGGAACTGCGTCTTGGCCTCGCTGGCGCGCTGCGCCTGTTCCTGCGCCGCCTTCAGCGCGGTGATGTCCACCGCCATGCTGAACGTGCCGCGCGAGGCGCCCTCGAACCAATCGGGGATCAGTTCCACCAGCAGCACCGCGGACGTGCCGTCGGGGCGGTCGATCTTCCATTCGAAGCGCTGCGCTTCGCCCACCTGCACGCGCTCGATGTGGCGCGAGAACGCTTCCTCGCCGGCGCGGCCCAGGACCTCCTGCACGCTCTTGCCGAGCAGCATCTCCGCCGGGCGGCCCGCGGCGATGGCCATCGCGCGGTTCACGAGCAGGCAGCGGCCGTCGATGCTCCAGTACGACAGCCGCACCGGCACGTTGTCGGTCACCATGCGCAACTGGTGCTCGCTCTCGGCCAGGCGCTGCTCGGCCAGCCGGCGGGCGGTGATGTCGGTGGCGCGCAGCGTGTAGCCGCCCGCGTCGTCGGGCTGCAGCAGCGCTTCCAGGTGGCACGTCTGGCCGTCCTTGCAGCGGTGCACCAGCTCCAGCTGCGACTGCGCCGCGCCGTGGCGCAGCCGGTCGGCGGCCTGCGCCAGCAGCGGCTGGCCCTTGGCCGGCTGCAGCCAGCGGCCGGTGGGGCGGCCCACGCAATCCTCGTCGCTCCAGCCGGTCAGCAGCGTGAAGCCGGGGTTGATCCAGCGCACGCGCAGCCGGTCGTCCAGCCCGATGGCGACGACGTCGGTGCGGTGCATCAGCTCCTGCATGCGCTCCAGGTCGGCCTGTTCGCGGCGCTGCCGCTCGGCGGCGGTTTCGCGCACGCGCGCCAGGCGGCCCGCGCCGGCCGCGGCCAGCACGCTCAGCGCGAAGCAGGCCAGGGCCACCGACCAGGCGGTGCGCCAGCCCGCGGGCAGGGGGCGGCCCCAGACGCGCACGCCGATGTGGCGGCCGCCGAATTCGAACTGCCGCGCGATGGAAAGCGAGCCGGCCGGCGGCCCGGCCTCTTCGCCCGTGCGGTAGATGAGGCCGCCGCCGGGGCCGGCGTCGAAGATTTCGTAGCCGTCCTCGCCGCCTTCGGGGATGGTCAGCTCGTGGGCGATGTCGTCGGCGGCCACGCGCGCGTAGAACAGGCCGTCCAGCGCGCGCAGGCGTTCCTCGGCGGTGCCCTGCGGCAGCCAGGGCCGGAAGGCCGGCACCATCATCAGCCAGCCGCGGCGGTGCTGGGCCTCGCGGCTGAGGGTCAGGGGCGGGCTGATCGCGGTGTCGCCGAGCGCCACCGCGGTCATCGCCGTGCCGCGCCGGGCGGCCTCGCTGCCGATGTCATAGCCGAGCGAGGCGCGGTTGCGCTCCAGCGGCTCGATGAAGCGCACCACGAACAGGTCGTCGGCGTCGCCTTGCGCGTCGATGGCGAAGTCGGGTGCCCCGTCGGCACGCTGGCGTTCCGCGAAAGCCTCGGCTTCGCCGCGCGGCACGCGTTCGATGAAGCCGAGGCCGCGCATGCCCTGCAGGGCCTTTTCGCGGTCCAGTGCGCCGATGTAGGTGCGAAAGCGCCCGCGGTCGAAGCCGCCCAGGGTGACGTGCGCCGCGCGCGCGGCCTTCAGCATGGCCTGCATGCGCAGCATCCGGCGGTGCACGGCGTATTCCATGCGCTCGGCGCGCATCTCCAGCTGCTGGCGCGCGTCGCGCTTCTCGTCGGCGGCGACCCGCAGGTAGGCGAAAAGGGTCAGCGCGAGGCCGATGGCCAGCACTGCCAGCGCGACGCGCAGGGACCCGGCGGGGGTGACGGCCGTGTCGGAATTGATGCGGCGGGACCGCACGGAAACGGCGCGCACGATCAGACCTGCATGTTCATGATGTCGCTGTACGCCGACACGAGGCGGTTGCGCACGTGCAGCGCCGACTGGAAGCCGATCTGCGCCTTCTGCATCGACACCATCGCCTGCTCCAGGCTCACCGAGCCCGGGTCCGACTGGAACTGCTGGGCCAGGGCGGACGCTTCCTGCTGCGTGGCGCTGACGGACTTCAGCGCCTGGTCCAGGGCGCCGGCGAACGAGGCCGGTTCCGCGCCCGCGGCCGGCGCGGGCGTGGCGCCGCCGCGCGCGGCGTTGCGGCGCAGCGCGTCCAGCAGCGGCGTGGGCAGGCCGGAGGAAACGGGAGGCAGGTTCATGGCGGGCTCTCGGTCGGGAGTGCAGGAACTTTAGGGTGCGGCCCTCGCGCGAGGCGCCGGAATAGCGGCCCAAACCTGCTTCATTTCCAAGGTCGCCTTTCCGACGGACGGCCTCAAGATTCGCCGGCTCGCAGCTCAGCCGCCCATGGACACCCGACCCAACCCCGCCGCCGTCACCGCCGCCGTCAAGGTGCCCACCGACCAGGCCTCGCCGCTCCAGCGGCTGGCGGCCATGCCCAACCGCAACAAGATCGGGCTGGCGCTGGGCGTCATGCTGCTGACGGCGCTGCTGGCCTGGGGCCTCTCCGCCGGCCGCCAGACCGATTACCGCGTGCTGTACGCCAGCCTGTCCGACAAGGACGGCGGCTCGGTCATCGCGGCCCTGCAGCAGATGAACGTGGCCTACAAGTACGCCGAGGGCGGCGGCGCCATCCTGGTGCCGGCCGACAAGGTGCACGACGCGCGCCTGAAGCTGGCTTCGCAGGGCCTGCCGCGCGGCGGCGCCGTCGGCTTCGAGCTGATGGAGAACCAGAAGTTCGGCACCACCCAGTTCCAGGAGCGCCTGAACTTCCAGCGCGGGCTGGAAGGCGAACTCGCGCGCTCCATCATGTCGCTGCAGGCCGTGAACCAGGCGCGCGTGCACCTGGCGCTGCCGCAGCAGACCGCCTTCCTGCGCGAGCAGCAGAAGCCTTCCGCTTCCGTGCTGCTCACGCTGCACGGCGGCCGCACGCTGGACCGCGGCCAGGTCGCCGGCATCGTGCACCTCGTGGCTTCCAGCGTGCCCGACATGCAGCCCAGGGCGGTGAGCGTGGTCGACCAGAACGGCACGCTGCTGTCGCAGGCCAGCGAAGGCCCCGGCGCGGGCCTGGACGCGCCGCAGCTGCAGTACGTGCGCCAGGCCGAGCAGTCGCTGCAGCAGCGCATCCTCACCATCCTCGAGCCCATCGTCGGCGCCGGCAACGTGCGCGCGCAGGTGACGGCCGAGATCGATTTCACCCAGAGCGAATCCACCGCCGAGACGTACGCGCCCAACCAGGGCAGCTCGCCGCAGGCCGTGCGCAGCCAGCACCTGTCCGAGGCGCCGGGCGCCGGCGGGGCGGGCGCGGGCGGCGTGCCCGGCGCGCTGTCCAACCAGCCGGCGGCCACGCCGGCATCGCAGGTCAACGGCGCGCCCGGCGCGATCCAGCCGCCTGGCGCCTCCAGCGGCGCGGCCGCGGGCGTCAAGCGCGACGCCGTGACCAACTACGAAGTGGACAAGACCATCAAGGTCACCCGCAACGCGACCGGCAACATCAGGCGCCTGTCGGCGGCCGTGGTGGTGAACCACATGTCGCTGGTTGGCGCCGACGGCAAGGCCGCCGCGCCCGCCGCGCTGCCGGCCGCGCAGATGGAGCAGGTCAACGCGCTGGTGCGCGAGGCGATCGGCTTTTCCAAGGAACGCGGCGACACCGTGCAGGTGGTCAACGCGCCTTTCACTTCCGTCGCGCCGCCGCCCGCCGTGGAACTGCCGCTGTGGCGCCAGCCCGAGATGCAGGACCTGGCGCGCAGCCTGGCGCCCTGGCTGGGCCTGCCGCTGGCCGCGCTGGTGGTGATCCTGGGCTTCATCCGTCCCGCGCTGAAGACCGCCCGCGCGCCCGCCGCGCCGCGCCTGTCGGCCACGGTGCGCGACGCGATCGAGCTGGCGCCCGCCGATGGCGGCGCCAGCGGCGTGACCAAGGTCAGCGTCGAGCCCGACGCCGACGCGCCCGCGCTGCTGCCCACCGCCGAAGCCTCGCGCCAGCAGGCCCGCACCACGCAGCTGGACCACATCCGCCAGCTGGCCAAGGCCGACCCCGCCACCGTGGCGAACGTCGTGCGCAACTGGGCCAGCCAGCCCGCGTAAGGAACCCAGACCATGGCTTTGTCCGCCTCCGAAGAGGAAGGCCTGCAGGCCGGCGCCATCCTGCTGCTCGCGCTGGGCGAGGACTGCGCGTCCGAGGTGTTCAAGCACCTGCAGCCCAAGGAAGTGCAGCGCATCGGCGAGCGCATGGCGCGCCTCACCACGGTGGCCGACGACCAGTTCGACGCCGTGCTTTCGCGCTTCGACAGCACGGTGCAGTCGCAGCGCTCCATCGTCAGCGACACGGGCGCCTACGTCAGCAACGTGCTCAAGCGCGCGCTGGGTGAGGACAAGGCGGGCCTGCTGATCGACCGCATCGTGCAGGGCCGTGACGTCAGCGGCATCGAGAGCCTGAAGTGGATGGACCCGGGCGCGATCGCCGAGCTGATCCGCAACGAGCACCCGCAGATCGTCGCCACCATCCTGGTGCACCTGGACCGCGACCACGCCTCGGGCGTGCTGCAGTCGTTCGAGGAGCGCCTGCGCAACGACGTGATGTACCGCATCGCCACGCTCGACGGCATCCAGCCCAACGCGCTGAAGGAGCTGAACGACGTGCTGTCCAAGGTGCTGGCCGGCGGCGACCGCGTGCGCAAGGCGCCGCTGGGCGGCGCCAAGACGGCGGCCGAGATCATGAACTTCCTGGGCACCACCGCGGAAGGCTCCATCCTGGAATCCATCCGCTCCAACGACGCCGACCTGGCGCAGAAGATCGAGGACCAGATGTTCACCTTCAGCGACCTGCTGAAGCTGGACAACAAGAGCCTGCAGCGCGTGCTGCGCGAGATCAACAGCGAGCAGCTGGTGGTGGCGCTCAAGGGGGCCGAGCCGGAGATGCGCGAGCACGTGTTCTCCAACATGAGCTCGCGCGCCGCCGAGACGCTGCGCGAAGACCTGGAAAGCAAGGGCCCGGTGCGGCTGTCCGACGTGGAGACCGAGCAGAAGGCCATCCTCAAGGTGGTGAAGCGCCTGGCCGACGAAGGCGAAGTGATGCTGGGAGGCGGCGGTGGCGAAGATTTCGTCTGAGCACGACGCCGCGGGCGCACCGGCGGCACCCACCAGCCGCATCATCGCGGCCGAGGCGCTGGCGGGCGTGCGCGCCTTCGATCTCACGGAGCTGGCCGGCGCCAAGCCCGCGCCGGTGAAGCGGCTCACGTCGCGCGACCTGTCGAACGACACGGCCCGCGCCGCCTATTCGCTGGGCCATCGCCGCGGCTACGAGCAGGGCGCCAAGGCGGGCCTGCAGCAAGGCTACGAGCAGGGTTCGCAGGCGCTGGAATCGCACGAGTCGCGCAAGGCGGCGGACGTCGCCGCGCAGATGAAGCGCCTGCTGGAAGGCTTCACGCGCGACCTGTCGACCCTGGAATCGCAACTGGCCAGCGACGTGGTGTCGCTGGCCGTGGACATCGCGCGCGAAGTGATCCGCCGCGAGCTGGCCCTGGACGAACAGGCGCTGCTGCCCGCCGCGCGCGAAGCCTTGCGCGCGCTGGGTGAGGGCGCCTCGGTGCTGGAAGTGCACCTGAACCCGACGGACGCCGAGCGCATCGCGCCGGCACTGCAGGGCGCGCAGCCCGCGCCGCGCGTGGTGCCCGATGCGGACCTGCCGCCCGGCGGCTGCCGCGTCGAGGGCGACACCGGCATCGCCGAAGCCAGCTTCACCGCGCGCTGGCAAGCCGTGATGGCGCGCCTGGGGCGCGACGGGGAGCCGTTCGCATGACCGGCCCCATGGCTTCGCGGCTGTGCCGCCACGTGCAGGCGCACCGCCGCCTGCTGTCGCCCGGCGTGCCGCTGCCCGTGCAGGGCCGGCTGGTGCGCGTGTCGGGCCTGGTGATGGAAGCGACGGGCCTGCGCCTGCCGCTGGGCAGCGTGTGCCGCGTGCACGACGGCGCCGTTTCCACCGAGGCGGAAGTCGTCGGCTTCGCCAAGGGCCGCCTGCACCTGATGCCCACTGGCGACATCAACGGCCTGGCGCCCGGCGCGCGGGTGGAGCCGCTGAGCTATCCCTTCGAAGGCCTGCACTACGGCGGCAACGAACCCGCCAACGCGCTAGCCGCCGAACATGGCCGCCGCCTGCCCATGGGCGATGCGCTGCTGGGCCGCGTGGTCGATCCGGCGGGCAATCCGCTCGACGGCGGCACGCCGCTGTTCGGTGCCCGCGCCGAGCCGCTGGCGCGCGAGCCGATCAACGCGATGGACCGCGATCCCGTGCGCGAGCCGCTGGACGTGGGCGTGCGCGCCATCAATGCGCTGCTCACCGTCGGCCGCGGCCAGCGGCTGGGCCTGTTCGCCGGTTCGGGCGTCGGCAAGTCGGTGCTGATGGGCATGATGGCCCGCTACACGAAAGCCGACGTCACCGTGGTGGGCCTGGTCGGCGAGCGGGGCCGCGAAGTCAAGGAATTCGTCGAGGACATCCTGGGCGAGGAAGGCCGCCGCCGCGCGGTGGTGGTCGCCGCGCCGGCCGACCTGCCGCCGCTGATGCGCATGCAGGGCGCCGCCTATGCGACGGCACTGGCCGAGCACTACCGCGACCGCGGGCTGCACGTGCTGCTGCTGATGGATTCGCTCACGCGTTACGCGATGGCGCACCGCGAGATGGCGCTGGCCCTCGGCGAGCCGCCGGCGACCAAGGGTTACCCGCCTTCGGTGTTCGCGCGCCTGCCGCAGCTGGTGGAGCGCACCGGCAACGGCCTGAACGGCGTGGGCTCCATCACCTCGTTCTACACCGTGCTGACGGAAGGCGACGACCAGCAGGACCCGGTGGCCGACAACGCGCGCGCCATCCTGGACGGCCACATCGTGCTGTCGCGGGCGATCGCGGAGCAGGGGCACTACCCGGCCATCGACATCGAGCAATCCATCTCGCGCGTGATGCACAACGTGACCAGCGCCGAGCAATTGAAGCTGGCGCGCGGCCTGAAAGCGCTGTATTCCCGCTGGCAGCGCAACCGCGACCTGCTGGCCGTGGGCGCGTACGTGCCCGGCGCGGATGCGCAGACCGACCTGGCGATCCGGCTGCAACCGCAGCTGGCCGCCTTCCTGCAGCAGGACATGCGCGAAGGCGCGGCGCTGGCCGCCAGCGTGCAGCAGCTGCAGGCGGTGATGGCGCAGGCAGGCATGTGATGGAACACGTGCTGCCCATGCTCACCCAGCAGGCCACGGCCGCGCGCGACCGCGAGGCCGCCCGGCTGCAGCAGGCCCGCCAGTCGCATGCGCAGGCACAGGCCACGCTGCAGCGGCTGGAAGCTTTCCGCCAGGAATGCCTGGCCCGTTCGCCCGCCGCCACCGGCGGCCGGGGCGACGGCGCCACGCTCGCCGCGTACCAGCAGTTCGTGGCGCGGCTGGACGAAGCCATCGCGATGCAACGCCAGGAAACCGGCTTGCGTGCAAATCAGGCGGATGCGCAGCAGCAGCGCCTGGCGCAGGCGCAGCAGCGGCTGCTGGCTTTCCAGGCGCTGGCCAACCGGCAGGCCGTGCGCGCGGCCCAACGGGAAACGAAGCGCGAGCAGCGCATGGCCGATGAATTCGCGGCGCGTGCCACGGCGCGCGCGCAGGAACCTTTCGCATGACGACAGTGACGACACCCGCTCCCGCCGCCGCGCAGGCCAAGCCTGCCGCCGGCCACCACGCCGCCGCCGGCAAGTCCGCGCCGAGCGCGCCGGCTTCGCCGGCCGATGCCTTCGCCGAACTGCTGGCCGCGATGGCCGACGACGCGGGGGCGGACACCGGCGCCGGGTTGAGCGCGGATGCCGGTGACGCCGCCACGCAGGGCGATGCGGCCACGACGAAGCTCGGCGCCGACGCAGCGGCTATGGCCGCGGCTGCACCGCTGCCCACCGCGCCAACTTCACCGAATGCGTGGATCGCCGCGATGCTGCCGGCGACGGTGGCCAAGGCGGATGCGCGCGTCGCCACAGCCGCGTCGCAGGATGGCGGCAAGGCGGAAGCCGTGGGCGCCGGGCCCACCGCGTCGCGCGGTCCGCGCGACCTGGCCCAAGCCTTCAAGGCGGACGACAAGCCGGGTGCGCAGCCCGCTGCCGGCGCGCCGGCAGCGCCCCATCCGCATGCCTCGCTTCTGGCCGCCGCCGCTTCCGAGAAGGCCGGCGAGCAGCCGCGCGAAGACACCTCCGCGATCGCCAACCTCACGGCCACCCCGGCGCTGCCGCATGCGCATGCCGCGGAGGCCGCCAACACCGTGCGCCTGCCGGCCGATTCGCCAGTCAAGGCCGAAGTTCACCAGGCCGCCTTGCCCTCGCATCCGCTCGACGCCGCTTTCGCGGGCGACATCGCGGCGGAAGTGAAGCTGATGGCCGACGGCGGCCTGAAGCAGGCCGAACTGCGCCTGAACCCGGCGGAGCTGGGGCCGGTGCACATCAAGCTGGAACTGCAGGCCACCACCGCCGACGTGCAGTTCACGGCTGCCCATGCGACGACGCGTGAAGGCCTGTCGCAAGCCTTGCCGCAACTGCGCGAACTGCTGGCGGGCCAGGGCCTGCAACTGGGCCATGCCGGCGTGGGCGCCGGCACGGGGCAGGGGAGTGATTCGTCCGCGTGGCAGGCGCAGCGGGAGGCCGCGCGGGCCGTGCAACGCAACGCAGGCGCGGGCGGCGCGGACGAATCCACGGCTGCGCCGGCGATCGTGACGCGCCGCCTACAGGCGGGGCGCGGATTGCTGGATTTGTACGCGTAGCCGTCGTTTCCGCCTCTCCCGGCGTCATCCCCGCGGAGGCGGGGATCCATGGCTTCCATCCCCGCGTCCCGAATGCGGGAGCCATGGATTCCCGCCTCCGCGGGAATGACGCCGGGGTGGGCGAATAAAGGGGCCGAGTCCGCCTTTATCGCCGCTTAAGTTTTCGCCCGGCTCCACAGAATCCTCCCATTCCCAGGAGCGATTCCCCATGTCCGAAGCCGCCGCCGAGCCGAAGAAGAAATCCGGCAAGAAAATGATCGTCATCGCCATCGTGGCCCTGCTGGCCGCGGGCGGCGGGGGCGGCGGCGCGTGGTTCTTCCTCGGCCACAAGGCCGAAGCCGGCGAGGAGCATGCCGAGAAGCCCAAGAAGGCGTCCAAGCCGCTCTTCACGACCCTGGAGCCGTTCACGGTCAACCTGCAGGACCCGCGCGGCGAGCGCTTCGCGCAGATCGGCATCACGCTGCAGTTCGAGGACCCCAAGCTCGAGGCCGAGCTGAAGGACCGCCTGCCGGCCGTCCGCAACGAGATACTGCTGCTGATCTCGTCCAAGCAGATCGAGGAGCTGCTCTCCACCGAAGGCAAGCAGAAGCTGGCCGAGGAGATCCGCTTGCGCTCGGCGCGTGCCATCGGCATCGACGTGGCCGAAGTTGCCGCCCATGGCAGCGACGACGAGGACGAAGACGAGGACGACGCCAAGGCGAAGGCCAAGGCGAAGAAGAAGGGCAAGCACAAGGCGCCGGAGAGGGTCGAGAACCCGATCCAGGGCGTGCTGTTTTCCCAGTTCATCGTGCAGTAAGGGCAGCGCCATGTCGCAACACGCGCTGTCGCAGGAAGAGGTCGACGCGCTCCTGGCCGGTGTCAACGGCGAGGAAGCGTCCGACGCGGGCGAAGGCGAGGCGGATGCCGGCGGTGTCCGCGTCTACGACCTTTCGAGCCAGGAGCGCATCGTCCGCGGGCGCATGCCCACGCTGGAGATCGTGAACGAGCGCTTCGCGCGCAACTTCCGCGTCGGCGTCTTCAACTTCATGCGCCGCAACCCCGACATCTCGGTGGGGCCGGTGAAGGTGCAGAAGTTCGGCGCCTTCCTGCGCAACGTGGTGGTGCCCACCAACATCAACATCATGCAGGTGCGGCCGTTGCGCGGCTCGGGCCTCCTGATCTGCGACCCGACGCTGGTGTTCGCGGTGATCGACAACCTGTTCGGCGGCGCCGGCCACGCGCCCGCGCGCATCGAGGGCCGCGAGTTCTCGGCCACCGAGCAGCGCATCATCCTTCGCCTGGTGGAAGTCATCGCGGCCGAGTACGCCAAGAGCTGGGCCGCCATCTACCCGATCGAGCTGGAATACGCGCGCTCGGAGATGCACACGCAGTTCGCGAACATCGCCACGCCTTCCGAGATCGTGGTCACCACCACTTTCCACGTGGAGTTCGGCGACACCGGCGGCGCGCTGCACATGTGCATCCCGTATTCGACGTTCGAGCCGATCCGCGAGATCCTGTACTCCAACCTGCAGGGCGACCAGGGCGGCCCCGACCGCCGCTGGGTGTCGCTGATGACGCAGCAGATCAAGTCGGCCACCGTGGAACTGGCGGCCGAACTCGCCTACAGCCAGGCCACCGTCGGCGAGCTGATGGCGCTGAAGGTCGGCGACTTCATCGAGCTGGACCGCTCGCCGACGCTCACCGCCAAGGTGGACGGCGTACCGGTCTTCGAGTGCGACTACGGAACCATGGGCCCGCATTACGGCCTGCGCATCCGCGAATTCCTGACCCAGCCCCAGCCGCTGCCGGCCGGCACCGCGCCGCCCCGGCCCTGACCCCGAACACCACGAGCACCGCCATGCCCGAAACCACCACCGCCACCGCCCCGACGCAAGACGCCATGGCCGACGACTGGGCCGCCGCACTGGCCGAAGCCGAAGCGGCCTCCGTGCCCGCGACCACCAACAGTTCCGCCGCCGTGTTCCCGCGCCTGGGCGACGGCGCCGCCGGCGCGCAGCGCGACGACATCGACCTGGTGCTGGACATCCCCGTGCAGCTGACGGTGGAACTGGGCCGCACCCGCATCCCGATCAAGCACATCCTGCAGCTGGCGCAAGGCTCGGTCATCGAGCTGGAGGCGCTGGCCGGCGAGCCGATGGACGTGCTGGTCAACGGCTTCCTCATCGCCCAGGGCGAGGTGGTGGTCGTCAACGACAAGTTCGGCATCCGCCTGACGGACATCGTCACGCCGTCCGAGCGCATGCGCCGCCTCTCGCGCTGAAGGACGGCGCCGATGATGTCGACCGCCTGGTCCCTGTTGATGCTGCTGCTGGTGCTGGCGGCCATCCCGCTGGCGCTGTGGGCGCTCAAGCGCCTGCAGGACGTGCAGCCGCGCGGCGCCGGCCCGCGCCCTCTCTCCATCGCCGCGCAGCTGCCCCTGGGCGCGCGCGAGCGCGTGGTGCTGCTGCGCGTGCAGGACAAGCTGCTGGTGGTGGGCGTGACCGCGCAACAGGTCACGCTGCTGGGCGAGGGCGACCCCTCGTCGCTGCCGGCCGCGCCCGCCGCGCCGGATTTCGGCTCGCTGCTGCGCGGATTGAAGGGGCGGCCGTGATTCACCGGGAAGAATTGGGACTCCCTTGCGCAGAGGTCGCGGAGCGAGCGCAGAGGTCGCAGAGGACATCCTTTGTTGTCTTTCTCTGCGACCTCTGCGCTCGCTCCGCGATCTCTGCGTACGGGAGTTCTCGACTGCTCCTGACCCTGGCGCTGGCGCTTTTCGGCGCCACGGCGGCCTTCGCGCAGACGACCCCCTTCGGCTTCACCGCCCAGACCTCGGGCAACACCACGACCTACTCGGTGCCGGTGCAGACGCTGCTGATGTTCGGCGCGCTGTCGTTCCTGCCGGCGGTGCTGCTGCTGATGACCAGCTTCACGCGGCTGATCATCGTGCTGGGCCTGCTGCGCCAGGCGCTGGGCCTGCAGTCGTCGCCGCCCAACCAGGTACTGGTGGGCCTGTCGCTGTTCCTCACCTTCTTCATCATGGGCCCGACCCTGGAGAAGGTCTACAACGACGCGTACAAGCCGTTCAGCGAACAGAAGATGACCTTCGAGCAGGCGGTGGAAAAAGGCAGCGACCCGCTGCGCGCCTTCATGTTGAAGCAGACGCGCGAAGGGGACCTGGCGCTGTTCAACCGCATCGCCAAGGCGCCGGCCGTCAAGGCGGAAGAGACGCCGATGCGCATCCTGGTGCCCGCTTTCGTCACCAGCGAACTGAAGACCGCCTTCCAGATCGGCTTCATGGTGTTCGTGCCCTTCATCGTCATCGACCTGGTCGTGGCGAGCGTGCTGATGTCGATGGGCATGATGATGCTGTCGCCCGTGCTGATCGCGCTGCCTTTCAAGCTGATGCTGTTCGTGCTGGCCGACGGCTGGAACCTGCTGATCGGTTCGCTGGTCGCCAGCTTCGGGGGCACGTCGTGACGCCCGAGGCCGTCCTCACGCTGGGCCGCGAGGCCATGCAGATGCTGGTGACCGTGTGCGCGCCGGTGCTGCTGGCCGCGCTGGCGGTGGGCCTGCTGGTCAGCCTGCTGCAGGCCGTGACCCAGGTCAACGAAGCCACGCTGTCGTTCCTGCCCAAGCTGCTGGCCGTGCTGGCCACGCTGGCCATCGCGGGGCCGTGGATGGCGTCGATGCTGGTGGACTGGATCCGCCAGGTGCTCAGTTCCATCCCGGCCGCGGTCGGCTGATGCAAGACAACGCGTTCCGCGTGGATCCCGGCTTTCGCCGGGACGGCCACTGACGTGGTCGCCTTCAGCCAGCTCCAGCTGGACGCCTGGCTGGCGGGCCTGCTGCTGCCGTTCCTGCGCGTGCTCAGCCTGTTCGGCGCCGCGCCCATCCTCTCGCACCGCTCGTTCCCGATGCGCGCGCGCATCGCGTCCGCGGGCGCGGTGTCGTTCGCGGTCGCGCCATTCGCCGGCGTGCCCGCGGGCGTTTCGCTCGCGTCGATGGCGGGCCTGGGCCTGGTCGCGCAGCAGGTGGTCGTCGGCCTCGCGCTCGGCTTCGCGGCGCGGCTGCTGTTCTCGCTGTTCGAGATCGCGGGCGAGTTCATCGGCCTGCAGATGGGCTTTTCGTTCGCCGGCTTCTTCGACCCGCACGGCGGCACCGAATCGGCCGTGGGCAGCTGGCTGCACACGCTGGCCATGATGGCTTTCCTGGCGCTGGACGGCCACCTGGTGCTGATCGACGCGTTGGTCGGCAGCTTCAAGGCCGTGCCCATCGGGCCGGACCCCTTCGCCGTCATCGGCCTGCTGCGCCCCGACCGCCTGGGCGGCGAAGTGTTCCGGCTCGCGCTGTCGCTGGCCCTGCCGGCGGTGCTGCTGATGCTGTTCGTGAACCTGGCGCTGGGTTTCGTCTCTCGTGTGGCGCCGCAGCTGAGCATCTTCTCGGTCGGCTTCCCCGTCACGATGCTCGCCGGCCTGGGCGCGCTGCTGATCGTCGCGCCGCAGGTGGAACCGGCGGTGACGGAAGCCTTGAAGCTGCTGCTGGCGCCGCTGGGGTAGGGCGCGACTGTGTCACGATCCGGCCCCACCGGACCGACATGAAACCGCAGGAACGCACGCCCGCCGAAGTCTTCTTCGCCTTTCTCGCGCTGGGCCTCACGTCCTTCGGCGGGCCCGTCGCGCACCTGGGTTACTTCCGCGCCGAGTTCGTCGAGCGCCGGCGCTGGCTGGACGACCGCAGCTACGGCGACCTGGTCGCCCTGTGCCAGTTCCTGCCCGGCCCGGCGAGCAGCCAGGTGGGCATGGCGCTGGGGCTGGCGCGCGCGGGGTGGCTGGGCAGCCTCGCCGCGTGGATCGGCTTCACGATGCCCTCCGCGCTGGCGATGATCGCCTTCGCGTACGGCATCGCGCATTGGGGCGGCGCGGTGTCCGGTGGCGCGGTGCATGGACTGAAAGTCGCCGCCGTCGCCATCGTCGCGCAGGCAGTGTGGGGCATGGCGAAGTCGCTGTGCCCCGACCGGCCGCGTGCGGCGATGGCGATCGCGGCGGCGTTGCTGGTGCTGGCCGCGCCGTTGCCCGCCGCGCAGGTGGGCGTCATCGCGCTCGCGGGCGTCGTCGGGTGGAAGCTGCTGAAGGTGCCCGGCGCGGGACCCGTCGCGCATGTGTCGTACGGCGTGTCACGCCGCGCAGGCGTCATCGCGTTGTCGCTGTTCGCGCTGCTCCTCGCCGGACTGCCGCTGCTGGCCGCGGTCTCCGGCGATCCGATGCTGAAGCTGCTGGACGGCTTCTACCGTGCCGGCGCGCTGGTGTTCGGTGGCGGCCACGTGGTGCTGCCGCTGCTGCAGGCGGCCGTGGTGCCTTCCGGGTTCATCGGCAACTCCGAATTCCTGGCCGGCTACGGCGCGGCGCAAGCCGTGCCCGGGCCGCTGTTCACGTTCGCGGCGTACCTCGGCGCCGCGATGCACCTGCCGATCGCGCCGTGGGCCGGCGGCCTGCTGTTCCTGGTCGCGATCTTCCTGCCGGCCTTCCTGCTGGTGGCCGGCGCGTTGCCGTTCTGGGACGCACTGCGGGGACGCGATGGCGTACGCGCCGCGATGGCGGGCATCAACGCCGCCGTGGTGGGACTGCTGCTCGCCGCGTTGTACGACCCGGTGTGGACCAGCGCCATTCGCGGCCGCGCGGATTTCGCGCTGGCCTTGGCGGCGTTCGGGTTGCTGGTTTACGCGCGCGTGTCGCCCGTGCTCGTCGTGGCGCTCGCGGCGCTGGCGGGCGTGGTGCTGGGCTGAGCGCCGCTGTCGCAAGATGTCGTGACCGGCCCAGAGGGCAGCAGGCCTCCTGCATCCATGCCCCCGCCGCGTCGCGGCGGATCTCATCCGGAAATTCGCGCCAACCTCAAGGCCGCCCGAGCGGCCCCGCACCTCCGCCGCCGATGACTGCCCTCGAGCATCGCGCGCTGTAGGGGCAGGGTGGGGAGGGTCTCCTGCCGTAAGTCAAGGAGGAGCTACGCCGTTCAGGCGGCGGGGGACATGGAGGCAGGAGACCCTCCCCACCCTGGCCCGGTCTTGACGGCGCTCGAGAGCGGCTTCAGAGAATCAGGCTCGCCGGCGCCGCGGGACGACCGTCAGGGGTGCCAACGCGACAATGCCGCCGGTGTCGCCGCGGACTTGCTGCCCGCCAGCGCGTACGACAGCTGGTTGGCCGCGCGGATGACGGCCTTGGCGTGCTTTTCCAGCTTCGCCTTCGTCAGGCGCGAACTGGGCCCCGAGATGCACATCGACCCCAACAGCCGCCAGTTCAACCCGAACACCGGCGCCGCGACGCTGGCGACTTCGGCTTCGCGTTCGCCCAGCGAGATGTGGAAGCCGCGCTCGCGGATGGATTCGTACGGCTCGCCGTGCGCGCCGCTGAAGGCCAGGATGACGCGCCCCGGCGCGCCCTTGTTCAGCGGCAGCCTTTCGCCGATGCGCACGTTGTGCCGCACGGACCGCGGACCTTCCACACGCGCCACGCACGAGCGGACATCGCCTTCGCGCACGTAGAACGACGCGCTCTCGCCGGTGTCCTTCACCAGCTGGTGCAGCGCGGGCTCGACCACGTTGTTGACGTCGAAGCCGGCCTGGTAGCGCGCGCCCAGCCAGCCCGCGGCGGGGCCCAGGCGCCACTGGCCGTCTTCCGTCTGCACCATGTACCGGGACAACGCCAGCGTGCGCGCCAGCCGCAGCGCCGTGGTTTTGTGCATGGCC
This sequence comes from Ramlibacter humi, assembly GCF_004681975.1. GTDB lineage: Bacteria > Pseudomonadota > Gammaproteobacteria > Burkholderiales > Burkholderiaceae_C > Ramlibacter > Ramlibacter humi. The sequence goes on along the minus strand of NZ_SMLK01000001.1, from coordinate 876,281 downwards.
GAGCGGCGGCTCAATTCGGCGAGCGACAGCGTCGCTTCGCCGACCTCGAAGGCCTCCATCAGCGACAGCGCGCGCGTGACGGCGGTGACGCCGCCTTCCGTGGCGCCTTCGTCCCGGGCCGCCTTCGTGGCTTTCGCCGTCGTGTTGCGCATGACGCACCGTGGTTCGCTGTGTGAAACGGTATTGTACGTGGCGCAACCACTGCCTACAGTTCTCCGCAAGGGGACATTCACGTCCCCATCCAGGAGACAAGCATGCAGATTTCCCGCCGCGCGGCGATCGCCGCCGCCGCCGCCTCGCTGGCCGCCGCCACCGTCACCGCCGCCTTCGCGCAAGGCTGGCCCGCCAAGCCGATCCGCCTGGTGGTGCCGTTCCCCGCGGGCGGCGGCACGGACATCATCGCGCGCGAGCTGGCCAACAAGATGCAGTCGTCCGGCTACAACTTCGTCATCGACAACAAGCCCGGCTCTGGCGGCAACCTCGGCGTCGACGCGGCGGCCAAGGCGCCCGCCGACGGCTACACGCTGGTGATGGGGCAGACCAGCAACCTGGCGATCAACCCGACGCTGTACCCCAAGCTGCCGTACGACCCGGTGAAGGACCTCACGCCGGTGGGCCTGGTGGCGACCTCGCCGCTGGTGATCGTGGCCAGCGCCGAGTCGCCGTTCAAGACGCTGGCCGACGTGGTGAAGGCTTCCAAGGAGAAGCCGGGCAGCATCAACTACGCGAGCTCGGGCAACGGCACGGTTTCGCACCTGGCGGCCGAATCGTTCCAGAAGGCTGCGGGCATCAAGCTCACGCACATCCCGTACAAGGGCGCGTCGCAGGGCGTCACCGACGTCATCAGCGGCCAGGTGCAGCTGTACGTGTCGTCGGTGCCGACGCTCATCGCGCACATCAAGAGCGGCAAGATGCGGCCGATCGCCGTCACTTCGTCCAGGCGGGTGGAAGACCTGCCGAACGTGCCCACCATCGCCGAGAGCGGCTACAAGGGTTTCGACGCGGTGACCTGGTTCGGCATCCTGGGCCCGGCCAACCTGCCCAAGGACATCGTCGCCAAGCTGAACGCCGACATGCAGAAGGCCCTGAAAGACCCGGTGCTGGCCAAGAAGCTGGGCGACCAGGGCGCCGACGTCACCGCCGGTGCGCCGGACGCTTTCGGCAAGCTGATCCACGACGACATCGGCCGCTGGGGAAAGATCGTCAAGGAATCGGGCGCCAAGATCGACTGACGCGCCCGCACGAGGACATCACATGAGCAACGACATCCTGCGCGACTTCGATCGCGTGCCCGCGGCGCTGGTGAAGCAGGCGGCCGAATTTCAGGCCGCCATCCTGGCCGACGTCAACGGCCGCCGCGGCGCGCTGCATGGCCGCATCGCGGCGCTGCGCCCGCGCATGAAGGCCGTGGGCACCGCGCTGACGGTGGACGTGCGCCCCGGCGACAACCTGATGATCCACGCCGCCATCGCGATGGCCAAACCGGGCGACGTGCTGGTGATCGACGGCAAGGCCGACCAGACCGCCGCGCTGATGGGCACCATCATGATGACCGCGTGCCAGCAGCTGGGCATCGCCGGCGTGGTGATCGACGGCGCTGTGCGCGACACGCTGGAGATCGACGAGATGGACTTCCCCGTCTTCGCCTTCGGCAGCAACCCCAACGGCCCGACCAAGAACGTGCCGGGCCGCATCGGGCACCCGATCGCCTGCGGCGGCGTGACGGTGCGCTCGGGCGACCTGGTGGTGGCCGACGCCGACGGCGTGGTGGTCATCGAGCGCGAGCGCGTGGAAAGCCTGCTGCCGCTGGCGCGCAAGAAGGTCGTGGACGAAGCCGCGCGCATCGCCGAGATCAAGAAGGGCAACACCAGTGCGTCGTGGCTGGACGCCGCGCTGCGCACCGCCGGCGTGCTGAAGCAGGGGGAGAGCCTGTGACGGCTCGCCGCGCCATCCTGGTCACGGGCGCCGACCTGGCGCCGCAGGCGCTGGAACTGCTGCGTGACTTCGAGATCGTGTTCGCCGGCAAGACGCCGACGGAGCCGGATCTCGTCGCGCTGTGCAGGCAGCACGACCCCGTGGCGATCATCGTGCGCTACGGCGCCGTCGGTGCCGCGGTCATGGACGCCGCGCCCTCGCTGCGCGTGATCTCCAAGCACGGCAGCGGCACCGACACCATCGACAAGGCCGCCGCGAAGGCGCGCGGCATCGAGGTGAAAGCCGCCGCCGGCGCCAATGCCGCGGCAGTCGCCGAACAGGCGATGGCGCTGCTGCTGGCTTGCGCCAAGTCCGTGGTGAAGCTGAACGAGCGCATGCACGCCGGCCACTGGGACAAGGCCACGCACAAGAGTATCGAGCTGCACGGCCGCACCATCGGACTGGTGGGCCTGGGCGCCATCGGCCAGCGTTTCGCGCGCATGTGCGACGCGATGGGCATGAAGGTGCTGGGCCACGACCCGTTCGCCGGCGAGCTGCCCGCGTACATCCAGCGCGCCGACCTGCCCACGCTGTGGCGGGAGTGCGATGCCATCTCGCTGCACTGCCCACTGACGGCGGACAACCGCGGCCTGATCAACGCGCAGGTGCTGCAGTCGTGCAAGCGCGGCGTGCTCCTGGTGAACACCGCGCGGGGCGGGCTGGTCGACGAAGCGGCGCTGCTGGAGGCAGTGCGCTGCGGCCAGGTGGCCGCCGCCGGCCTGGACAGCTTCGCGGTGGAACCGATGACGGCCGGGCATCCATTCCACGGTGAGCCCAACATCGTCCTCAGCCCGCACATCGGCGGCGTGACCGGGGATGCCTACGTCAACATGGGCGTGGGCGCGGCGCGCAACGTGCTGGCGGTGCCGGGGGCCGCTGTCGCGCAGGCAGCGTGATCGAACGACGGGGTTGAATCCGTGCTTGCGCGCGCGGAACCAGCCCCTATACTTCGCGGCTCGCGGGGACCCGAGCAGACTCCCCGCCCTTCAAGAGGCGCCCCGCCTCCAAGTTCTGCTCCTGATCATGGGCCCGGCCCAGTTGGGAGCGCACTTGATTCCCGCTTTTTCCACCTCCGTTTCGCCGCACGTCAACCGGAACCCCTCCGGAGCAGCCGCATGAACGCGCCGCCTTACACGCTCTGGCAGCTGGTGAAGTACATGCTCGGCCTGGGCACCTGGGGCTTCGGCGGCCCGGTGGCGCTGGTCGGCTTCATGTACCGCGACCTGGTGGAGCGCCGGCAGTGGCTCGCCGAGTCCGACTACAAGGAGGGCATGGTCATCGCCCAGCTGATGCCCGGCCCGCTGGCCGCGCAGCTGGCGATCTACCTCGGTTACGTGCACTACCGCGTGCGCGGCGCCACGCTGGCCGGCGTCGCCTTCGTGCTGCCGTCGTTCGTCATGGTGGTCGTGCTGGGAGCGCTGTACCGGACGTACGGCGGCCTCGCCTGGATGCAAGCCGTCTTCTACGGCGTCGGCGCCTGCGTGGTGGGCATCATCGCGATGAGCGCCTGGAAGCTCACCAGCAAGAACATCGGCACCGACAAGCTGCTGTGGGCCATCTTCCTGGCCAGCGCCGTGACCACGGTTGTCACGCAGTCCGAGGAACTCTGGCTGTTCCTCGGCGCGGGCGTGCTGGTGTGGCTGGTGCGGGCGCCACCGAAGTTCGGCTCGGCCGGCACGATGCAGGCGGCCGCCGCGCCGCTGGCCGCAGCGTTCTCGCTGCAGGCGGTGGACTGGCACCGGCTCGCGCAGATCGGCGCCTACTTCGCATACGCGGGCACCTTCGTCTTCGGCAGCGGGCTGGCCATCGTGCCGTTCCTCTATGGCGGCGTCGTGAAGGAGTACGGCTGGCTGACCGACAGGCAGTTCGTCGATGCGGTGGCGGTGGCGATGATCACGCCCGGGCCCGTCGTCATCACCACCGGCTTCATCGGTTACCTGGTCGCCGGCTTCTGGGGCGCCGTGGCGGCCGCCGCCGCGACTTTCCTTCCCTGCTATTTGCTCACGATCCTGCCCGCCCCCTGGTTCAAGCGCCACGGCAAGCGGCCTGCGATCGCGGCTTTCGTCGACGGCGTCACCGCGGCGGCCATCGGCGCCATCACGGGTGCGGTGATCGTCATCGCGCAGCGATCCATCACCGACTGGTTCACCGCGGCGCTCGCGGCGGCGACGGCGCTGGTGCTCTGGCGGTTCAAGAAGGTGCAGGAGCCGGTGGTCGTGCTGGCCGCCGCGCTGATCGGGCTGGCCGTCTATCCGCTCATGCGCGGCTGATCGACCTGGCGCGGCTCGACCCCGTGGGCGCGCCCGGCTACGCCTGGAACGGCCTGAAGCGCGAGGAGCTGATCGCCACCAATTCCATGCTGCTGCACGAGCTGTATTTCGGCAGCATCGCGGCGCAAGCGCAGGCGATGGAGCCGGCGGGGTTCCCCATGCAGCCGCGGCAGTAGAACCTCCGTAGTCGTGCCGCGCGTTGCGGCGTTGGCGTGATCGCGCCGGCGCTGCAAAAAGTCCGGCTTTCGCGGTGATCGATGCCGGACAATGCCTGCTGCAAGAGGGAGCAGCAGTCTCTGATGTCCACCATCGCAGCGTTTCGCGCGGAGTTCGGCGCCATGGTGCGCCGCCCCATGTTCCGGCGAGGCTTGCTCGACGCCGCGCCCATGTCCCTGGGCATCGTGGCCTGGGGCGTGGTTGCCGGCGTGGCGATGGCCAAGAGCGACATGGGCGTGCCGCTGGCCGTCCTGATGTCGCTGCTGGTGTACGCGGGCTCGGCGCAGATCGCGGCGCTGCCGCTGATCGCGGCCGACGCGCCCATCTGGGTGGTGTGGGCCACGACGCTGTGCGTGTGCCTGCGGTTCATGGCCTTCAGCTTCCACTACCGGCCGTACTTCGAGCACTTGCCGCGCGGCCGCCGCATCCTGCTGAGCTACCTCATGGGCGACACCAGCTTCGCTCTGTTCATCCACCGCTTCCCGAAGCCCGCGCACGGACAGGACCATGTGGACTACTTCCTCGGCGGATCGTTCATCACGTACGGCACGTGGCAGGTGGCCATCGTCACCGGCATCTTCGCGGGCCACGCCATCCCGCCTTCGTGGGGCCTGGGCTTCGCCGGGACGATGGCGCTGCTGGCGCTGACGTGCACGCAGCTGCGCAGTCCTTCCGCCAGCGTGGCGGCGCTGGTCGCCGCTTGCGCCGCCGTTGCGGCGTATGCGCTGCCGCTGCGCCTGAACATCGTGGTGGCCATCGCGGCGGCCATCGCCTTCGGCGTGCTGGCCCGGCATGCGCGGTCACTGCGCGGCGAGGGGGAAGCATGAGCGGCTGGGAGATCTTCTTCACCACGCTGGGCATGGCCATGGTCACGCTGGTGTGCCGCGCGTTCTTCCTGCTGCCCAGGGGCGAGCTGCCGATGCCGCGCTGGCTGCGCGAAGGCCTGAACTACGCGCCCGTCGCGGCGCTGTCGGCGGTGGTGGCGCCCGAGCTGGTGATGACGCAGGGCCACCTCATCCACACCTGGCAGGACGCACGCGTCTTCGGCGCGCTGGCGGGGCTGGCGTTCTACGCGTGGCGCCGCAGCCTGCTGTGGACCATCGTCTGCGGCACCGGCGTGATGCTGGCGTTGCGGTTCGGGTTGGGGTGGTAGCCCGGCCTGGGCTCAGCGCGCGGGCGCGGGATACCGGCGCGCGATGGCGACGTACAGCAACGCGCCTGCCAGCAGCAGGCCGGCGGCGATCCACAACGACACGCCGAACCCGTGCGCCGCGCTGGCGCTGCGCGCCACCAGCCACGCGGCCAGCGGCGGCCCCGCGATCTGGCCCCAGGCCGTAGGCGGCGGTGAGCAGGCCCATGAAGCTGGTGGCCTGCAGCGGCCGCACGCGGCGCACCTCCTGCATCGCGAAGAAGGTGATGGCGGTGAAGGGCAGCCCCAGCAGCAGGCTGCCCGCCGCGAAACCGGCCAGCGTGGGGCTGACCAGGCTGGCCGCCACGCCCACCGCCTGCACCAGGTAGCAGGCCGCCAGGCGCAGCCGCAGGTCGCCGTGCGGGCTGAGCCGCGAAGCGCCGATGGCGCCCAGCATCACGCCCACGCCGAACAGCGGCCAGAACAGGTCCAGCCAGTGCGAGCCGGGCAGGGCCTGCCGCGCGATCACGGGCAGGAAGGTGGCCGTGATGATGTAGCCGATGCCCGCCAGGCCGTACGCCACCGTGAGCAGGGCCATCTCGCCGTTGCCCGCGTCCGTGGACGGCGCCGCGGGTCCGGCGGTCGCATGGCCCGCAGCCGGCGCGGCGATGCCGCGACGCGAATCGAAGACACGCCACACCGCGGACATCAGCAGCGCGGCCAGCACCCCGAACGTGAGCCAGCCCATCGAGGCCGGCGCGTGCATCTGCACCAGCAGGGTGGCGGCCAACCCCGAAGCGACGATGCCCAGCCCCGGACCCACGTAGATCAGCGCGCCCATCGCGGGCACGCCTCGGCGCGCCAGCTGCTCGAGGCAAAAGCCCGATGTGTAGAGGAAGACCACCGCACTGGCCACGCCCGCCGCGAACCGCAGCAGCACCCAGGCGCCCGGCACGTGCAGCGCCATGCCCAGCGTGAGCAGCACCGTGGCGATCAGGCCGCCGCGCACCAGCTTCGGCCCGTTGACCGCGCTCGCCCAGCCGAAATGCCGCCAGATCCACGGCTGGAACGTGCACGCCACCGCGCCCAGCAGGTAGCCCAGGTAGTTCGCGCTGGCGAGCAGGCTGGCGCCCGTGAGGTCGACCGAGCGTTCGGCCAGCATCATCGGGAGCAGCGGAGTGAACGCGAAGCGGCCGATGCCCATCGCGACACCGAGGGAGACGAGGCCGGCGAGTGCGATGGAAAGCGGATTCAGCGGCCGGGTGTGGGTCATGCCGGTGCGAGTGTCGCATGCGTGTTGCCGGGTTCGCATGAGCAAGCGCCATGCGACGCCGGACTAAGATGGCCGCTCACACGGAAGCCTGGACCATGGATCCCTTGCTCTTCTTTCCCGTCGCGGTGCTGATGGCGCTGGCGCCGGGGCCGAACAACTTCTGCGCGCTGAACAACGGCATCCGCCAGGGTGTGGTCGCGGCCTTGGTCGGCACGATCGGGCGCGTGGTCGCCTTCGCGATCTTCCTCGCCATCTCCGCCATCGGCCTGGGCGCGATGCTGCTGGCGTCCGAGACGGCGTTCAACGTCCTGAAGTGGATCGGCGCGGTCTACCTCTTCTGGCTGGGCCTGCGCGCCTGGCGCAGCAAGGACAGCCTGGGCCTCGACGAGCAGGCCGAAGCGGCCGCGGCGCCGGTGCGCCCCATGCGCAGCCTGGTGCTGCAGGAATTCCTGCTGGGCATCAGCAATCCCAAGGCCGTCCTGCTGTTCGCCGCGATCTTTCCGCAGTTCATCGATGCGGCGCAGCCGGCCGCACACCAGTTCCTGGTGCTGGGCGCCACCTACCTGGCGGCGGAGTTCGTGTCGTCGCTGGTGTACGGCCTCGGCGGCCGCCAGCTGCGGCGCGTCATCACCAGCCGCAAAGGCGCGCAGAGGCTGAACAAGGCGACCGGCGGGTTCTTCATCGGCGCCGGCGGGGTGCTTCTGGCGGCGCATCGGTAGCGGGCCGGATCTTCGGCCGCCAGCCGGCATCCGTGCGGAACACCTGCTCCGCCGTCCTGAAGTGTTCCGCCGTGTCCTCGTCGGACTGGTGGCAAGGCTCGTGCTCGCACTGGACCGTGACGTGCGTGATGCCGAACCGGCCGGCGAGCTGCCTGCGGATCTCGGGGAGGATGCTCTTTTCCGCGCCGACGGTTTCATCGTTGACCACGTGAACCGTCAGGCTCACCTTGCCGCTGGTGAGGGCCCAGATGTGCAGGTCATGGATGCTGCGGACACCCGGGACGGCAAGCAGGGTGTCGCGCACGGCTTCCAGGTCCACGTCCTCGGGGACCCCCTCGAGGAGGATGTTCACGCTGGACCTCAGCAGCGACCACGTCCTCGGCAGCACCCAGAGGCCGATGAGGACGGCCACCACCGAGTCGACCCAGTCGTATCCGGTGACCTTGATGATCACGGCGCCGAGAATGACCCCCAGGGAGCCGAGCATGTCGCTCCAGACTTCCAGGTAGGCTCCCTTCACGTTCAGGCTCTCGTCGCGGCCCGAGGCCAGGACCTTCATCGCGGCGACGTTCACCAGCAGCCCGATGATGGCGATCGCCAGCATGCCGGCGGGCTCCAGGTCCGGCGGCTGCTTCAGGCGCCGGTACGCCTCGTACACGATGAACACGGCCGCGCCGAAGAGAAGCAGCGCGTTGAACGCCGCGGCCAGGATCTCGAACCGCGCGTAGCCGAACGTCCGGCGCGCATCCACCGCGCGCCTGCCGACACGGATGGCCACCAGGGCGATGGCCAGGGCGGCGACGTCCGTGAGCATGTGGGCGGCGTCGGAGATGAGCGCCAGGCTTTGCGTGACGATGCCGCCGGCCAGCTCCACCAGCAGGAAGGCGAACGTCAGGCCCAGCGCGATCTTCAGGGACTTCTCGTTGGCGCCCGCCGTGTGGTCATGGCCGGCGTGGGAGCCGCCATGGCCGTGCCCGCCGTCATGGCGATGCCCGGAGTCCGGGGCGTGTCGATGCTCGTGGGCCAATGTCGTTCTCCTTCAGGCGGCATTTGAAACCCTGCAGGAGAAAAAAGGTCAAGCCCTGGAAAAACTCACGAAGAGGGATGGCCGCGGACCGCACCCGTGCGCTGCACGAGTTTCGACGCGATCTGGCCCAGCGGCGCCACTTCGCTCGCCGCGCCCGCCGCGATGGCTTCCTTCGGCATGCCGAACACCACGCAGCTGGCTTCGTCCTGCACGAAGTTGTACGCGCCGCGGTCGCGCATCTCGCGCATGGCCTTGGCGCCGTCGGCGCCCATGCCGGTGAGCATGACGCCGGTGGCGCGCTTGCCGGCCACGCGCGCGACGGACTGGAACATCACTTCCACCGAAGGCTTGTGCCGGTTCACCGCTTCGGTGTCGGTGATGCGGCAGACGTAGCCGCCCATGGCGTGCCGCTCGATGACCATGTGCTTGCCGCCCGGCGCGATGTACACGTGGCCCTGCAGCACGCGGTCGCCGTCGGCGGCTTCCTTCACGCGCAGCGCGCACAGGCTGTCCAGCCGCGCCGCGAAGCTGGCGGTGAAGCCGGGCGGCATGTGCTGGGTGATCACGATGCCGGGCGTCTCCGCCGGCAGCTTGCACAGGATCTCGCGGATGGCCTCGGTGCCGCCGGTGCTGGCGCCGATGGCGATCAGGTGGTCATGCGCCTGGCCGGTGGCCGATGGCTTCGGCACGGAGACGGCGGGCACGGCGGCGGGTGGCATCGCGGCGCGCTTGACGCGCGCTTGCGCGGCGGCGCGCAGCTTGCCGGTCAGTTCGGCGGCCAGCGCCGACAAGCCATTGCGCACGTTGGCGGTGGGCTTGGCGACGAAGTCCACCGCGCCCAGTTCCAGCGCGCGCAGCGTGGTGGCGGCGCCGCGCTCGGTGAGGGTGGAGACCATCACGGCGGGCGTGGGCCGCAGCCGCATCATCCGCTCGAGGAAGGCCAGGCCGTCCATGCGCGGCATCTCCACGTCCAGCGTGATGACGTCGGGGTCCAGCTCGCGGATCTTCTCGCGCGCTTCGTAGGGGTCGGCCGCGCTGCCGATGACTTTCAGGTCGGGGCTGCGGTTGATCAGCTCGGTGAGCACGCTGCGCACCAGGGCGGAATCGTCGACGACGACGACGCGGATCGGATTCATCAGAACAGCTCCACGGCACCGCCGCGCTGGCGCCCGATCTCGGCGCGGTAGCGCGCCTCCTGCACTTCGGCTTCCGTGGCCTGCGCGGCGGGCAGCCGCCGGCACAGCACCTTGCCGCTCCTGGGGAACATGCAGACCTTGCGCGGGAACACGTCCAGCACGTCGCTGCCCATGACGGGGATGCGCTCGCGCGAGAGGTAATCCTTGACGAAGGCCACGTTCTTCTCGCCGATCAGCGTGCCGGCCAGGCTTTTCATCACCGAGCCGCCGCCGAAGATCTTGGCCTGCAGGGCGGAGCGGCGCGCGCCGCGCTTGAGCAGCTCGTTGATCAGCAGTTCCATCGCGAAGGCGCCGAAGCGCCCGCCCGCGGCGGCATCGCCCGCGTCGGGCAGCATGAAGTGGTTCATGCCGCCCAGGCCCGCGCCGGCGTCGTGCAGGCAGGCGGCCACGCAGCTGCCCAGCGTGGTGGTGACGGCGAGCTCCTCGGTGCCGGCGTAGAACTCGCCCGGCAGCACCTTCACCGACGCGCAGCCGAAGTTGCCGTCCCAGAAGAAGAACGAAGCCTCGTGCTCGCGCGGCGTGCGCGCGCGCAGCCTGGCGATCGCCTGGGCCGGCGAATCCTGCAGTGCGGCCTCGGCCATCAGCCGGCCCGCCGGTACACCGTCTTGCCGGTGAGGACGAACAGGTCGCGGTGCTCGGAGAAGTTCTCCGAATGGCCGGCGTAGAGCAGGCCGCCCGGGCGCAGCGCGCCGTGCAGGCGCTCCAGCACCTGGCGCTGGGTCGGGCGGTCGAAATAGATCATCACGTTGCGGCAGAACACGGCGTCGTAGTCGCGCGCGTCCCAGCCGGAAGCGAGGAGGTTGAAGGCCCGGAACGACACGCGCTCGCGCAGCTCGGCTTTCACGCGCGCCTTGCCTTCGTGCGCCCCGGTGCCGCGCTGGAAGAAGCAGCGCAGGCGTTCGGCGCCCAGCGACGAGACGTTCTCCATCGCGTACACGCCGGCGCGGGCCTGGGCCAGCACGCGGGTGTCGATGTCGCTGGCGTCGATCTTCACGCTGGCGCCCGATTCGGCGGCCGTCATGGCGATGCTGTACGGCTCCTCGCCGGTGGACGCGGCGCACGACCAGATGCGGCGCGCGGTGGCCGGCGTCTTCTTCAGTTCCGCCGCCAGCAGCTCGAAGTGGTGCGGCTCGCGGAAGAACGAGGTGAGGTTGGTCGTCAGGCAGTTGATGAACTCCTGCCACTCGTCGCCGCCCGTGCGTTCCAGCGCGTCCAGGTAGTCGCGGAAGCTGCCGTGGCGCGTCTCGCGCAGGCGCCGCGACAGGCGGCCGTACACCATGTTCTGCTTGCCGGGGTGCAGGTCGATGCCGGCCTTGGTCCGGATCAGCGCGCGCACGCGCTGGAAATCGGCGGCGTCGAAAGCCACGTCCTGCGAAGACGTGCCGGGATAGGCGAGGGCGGCGGCGGTCATGGTAGCTCCACGGAACTGCGTGTGGATGGGTGCCGTCAGGCGGCGTGCGGCACGCGGAAGCCGCCCACCAGGCGCGCCAGCGACACAGCCTGGTCCTTCAGGCTTTGCGCGGCGGCGGCGGCTTCTTCCACCAGCGCGGCGTTCTGCTGCGTGATCTGGTCCAGCTGCGTCACGGCCTGGTTCACTTCGCCGATGCCGCCGGCCTGGCCTTGCGCGGCTTCGGAGAGGCCGCCGATGGCGCGGGTGACCTGCTGCACGCTCTTCTCGATGTGCTGCATCGTCTGGCCGGCGTCGCCCACCAGGCGCGAGCCGTCGGCCACGCGGGCGCTGCTGGCGTCGATCAGGCCGCGGATCTCGCGCGCCGCTTCGGCGCAGCGGCCGGCCAGGCCGCGCACTTCGGCGGCCACGACGGCGAAGCCGCGGCCTTGCTCGCCGGCGCGGGCGGCTTCCACCGCCGCGTTCAGCGCCAGCAGGTTGGTCTGGAAGGCGATGCCGTCGATGACGGAGGTGATCTCGCCGATGCGGCCCGAGCTGGCGTCGATGTCGGCCATGGTGCGCACGACTTTGGCCACCACTTCGCCGCCGCGGTGCGCGACGTGCGCGGCCTCGTCGGCCAGCCGGCGCGCGTCGCCGGCGTTGCCGGCCGCGGAGGTCATGGCCTCGCTCAGGGTCGACAGCGTGGCGGCGGTCTGCTGCAGGTTGCCGGCAGCGCGCTCGGTGCGCGAGCTCAGGTCCTGGTTGCCGCTGGCGATCTGCGACGTGGCCACACCCAGGCTCTCGGTGCCGGCGCGGATGCCGCCGACCATGCCGCGCAGGTTGTCCTGCATGGCGGCCAGCGCGGCCAGCAGGTCGCCCACTTCGTCGCGGCGGCCGGCGGGTACGGGTTCGGTGAGGTCACCGCTGGCGATGCGGCGGGCGACGCCCTGCGCCTGGCCCAGGGGAACGGTGATGCTGCGCGCCACCAGCCAGGCCATCGCGGCGCCCAGCAGCAAGGCGAGGCCGGCCAGCGTGGGCAGCAGCTTCATCGCACGGCCGTGGATGGCCGCGCGTTCGGCGTAGACGGCTTGCAGCTGTCCGTCCACCAGCTTGCCCACGTCGGCCAGGCTGGCCAGGTAGGCGCGCGACGCGGGCAGCAATCTCGCGTCGACATCGGCTTGCGCCGCGGCGGCCTCGGCAGGCACCGCCATGCGCTTGAGCAGCCCGGCGCGCAGGTCCACGTAGGCCTTGCGCGCCGTCGCGACGGCTTCCATCCGGGTTTTTTCCTCGCGCGAGGTGAAGCCCGCCTCCAGCTTCTTCTGCAGCGCGCCGATGGCGGCGGAGGTCTGCTTCATCTCGCCGTCCGTCCATTGCGCCAGGCCGGCATGGCTGCCGGACTTGGCGACGGACACGGCGCGCGACACGTTCAGGCGCGTGAGCGATGTCCACTCGTTGACGTCGTCGCGGCGCTGCCTGAGCGAGTCTTCCCGCTCGTCCATCGAGTCGAGCGAGACCAGCTGCGCGACGGCGATGCCGGCGACCAGCACTTGCAGGGCCAGCAGGGCGGCGAAGGCCCCGGCGAGGCGCGTGCGCAGCTTCATCTTCATGTCATGCCTGCCCGGGGATGGAGCCGAGGGCGGCGCCCAGCAGGCACACCATGTCCACCAGCATGATCATGCGATCGGACACGCTGGCGATGGCGGTGACGAAGTCGGCGGCCTGCGCGTCGGCCAGTTCCGGCGGCGGCTTGATGGTCTCGGCCTGCAGGTCCAGCACGTCGGACACGGCGTCCACCACGGCGCCGACCACGCGGTTGTTCACGGCCATCACGATGACGACGGTGAAGGGGTTGTAGGCGACCTCGTCGCAGCCCAGTTTCACGCGCAGGTCGACGATGGGGACGATCACGCCGCGCAGGTTGACCACGCCCTTGACGTAGTGCGGCGCGCCGGGGATGCGGGTGGGATGCTCGTAGGAGCGGATTTCCTGCACCTTCTGGATGTCCACGCCGTATTCCTCGGTGCCGAGGCGGAACGTGAGGTACTCGCCGGCGTGGGGAGCGGCGATGCTGCGGGCGGCTTCCTGGCGGGCGATGTGTTCGCCCTCTTTGATCATGTCCATGTCGGTACGGGTCGTTGGGTGAAGGTGGAGGTGGAAGTCAGGCCGGGACGGCCGCTTCTTCCTGTTGTCGGAAGGCGGCGGCGGAACTGGATAGGGAAGATGCTGAAGGGCAGCCGCGCACGAGCAGGCCCACGTCCAGGATCAGGGCGACGCTGCCGTCGCCCATGATGGTGGCGCCCGAGACGCCTTTGACGCGCTGGTAGTTGGACTCCAGGTTCTTCACCACCACCTGCTGCTGGCCGACCAGGCGGCCCACCTGCAGCGCGATGCGGCGGCCTTCCGCCTGCACCAGCACCAGCATGGGCTGGCCGTTGTCGTCCACCGGCGGCGCGCCGGTGAAGTCGGACAGCGCCACCACCGGCAGCCACTCTTCGCGCACCTTCACCACGCGCGGGCCTTCGGGCATCTGGCGCACCGTGCCGCGCTGGGCCTGGAACGACTCGACCACGCCGGCCAGCGGCAGGATGTACAGCTCGCCGCCGGCTTCCAGCGTCATGCCGTCCATGATGGCCAGCGTCAGCGGCAGGCGCACGCGCACGCAGGTGCCCACGCCCAGTTCCGAATCCAGTTCGACGCTGCCGCCCAGGCCCAGGATGTTGCGGCGGACCACGTCCATGCCCACGCCGCGGCCGGAGATGTCGGTCACGGCTTCGGCGGTGGAGAAGCCCGGCGCGAAGATCAGCTGGAAGACCTCGGCGTCGGTCATGGTGTCGGGCAGCTGCATGCCGTTGCGGCGCGCCTTGGCCAGCAGCTTTTCGCGGTCCAGGCCGCGGCCGTCGTCGTCGACTTCGATGACGATGCAGCCGCCTTCGTGGCGGGCCGACAGGGTCAGCGTGCCGTGCGCCGGCTTGCCCTTGGCGATGCGCTCGGCGGGCAGCTCGATGCCGTGGTCCACCGAGTTGCGCACCAGGTGGGTCAGCGGGTCGGTGATCTTCTCGATCAGGCCCTTGTCCAGCTCGGTGGACTCGCCCACGGTGCGCAGTTCCAGCTGCTTGCCCAGGCGGCCGGCCAGGTCGCGCAGCATGCGCGGGAAGCGGTTGAAGACGTCGCCCATCGGGATCATGCGGATCGACATCACGGCTTCCTGCAGGTCGCGCGTGGTGCGCTCCAGGTCCGACAGGCCACCGGCCAGCTGCTGGCGCGTGGCGCCTTCCAGGCGCGAGGTGCGCTGGGCCAGCATGGCCTGAGTGATGACCAGCTCGCCCATCAGGTTGATCAGCTGGTCGACCTTGTCGAGCGAGACGCGCAGCGTTTCGGTGGTCGCCGCGGGCTTGCGCGCGGCAGCCGGTACGGGAGCAGCCGCGACCGGAGCGGCCACGGGCGCGGGAGCGATCACGGCGGGCGCCGCTTCAGCGGGCCACGGCGCGATGCGGATGCGGTCGCGCGAGAGGTGGAAGCTGCAAAGGTCCAGCAGGTCGGCATCGCTCGCCGTGGTGCGCAGGCGGAAGCGTTGCGTCTTTTCGTCCTGGCCGGGCAGGGCATCGACGCGCTCCAGCTGGCCGCCGACGTTCACTTCGGCGAACAGCTCGACCAGGTCGTCGGCCACGGAAGACGAGTCCAGCGGGCCGGCGGACAGTTCCAGGTCGCGCTGGCCCGCGGGGGCCGGGACGGGCGCGGCGGCCACGACGGGGGCGGGAGCAGGCGCGGGCGCGGCGGCATGGTGCGCGTCGCCGCCGATGTGGGCTTGCAGCGCGGCCAGCAGCGCCGCGGTGTCGGGCGCATCGCCGCCGCCTTGCTGGTGGCGGGCCAGCAGGGCGCGCAGCACGTCGCCGGACTGCAACAGCGTGTCCACCATCGCGGTGGTGGGCTGCTGCTCATGGCGGCGCAGGCCGTCCAGCAGCGTTTCCATCGCGTGCGTCACGTCGGCCACGTCGGAGAAGCCGAAGGTGGCGGCGCCGCCCTTGACGGAATGGGCGCAGCGGAAGATGGCGTTCAGCGTCTCGTCGGACGGGGCGGCCACGTCCAGGTCGACCAGCAGCTGCTCGAAATTGTCCAGGTTGTCGGCGGCTTCCTCGAAGAAGACGCCATGGAATTGGGCGAGGTCGAAATCAGCGGCCATGGCCGGCTCCGTGGGTGGGTTGGGGCACGACGCGCGCCAGCGTGTCCAGCAGGCGCTGCGGTTCGAAGGGCTTCTGCAGCCAGCCGGTGGCGCCGGCCGCGCGGCCTTCGCTCTTGATGGCGTCGCCGCTTTCGGTGGTGAGGATCAGCACCGGCACCTTCCGCCAGCGCTCCTGCGCGCGCAGCGCACGCGTCAGCGCCAGTCCGTCCAGGCGCGGCATGTTCTGGTCGGTGATGACGAGGTCGACGCCGGCGCCCTCGAGGCGTTCCAGCGCCTCGGCGCCGTCGGCGGCTTCGATCACTTCGTAGCCGCCGGTGCGCAGCGTGTACGCCAGCATCTGTCGCATGGAGGCCGAATCGTCGACGGCCAGGACCCGGGTCATGGGGAGAACTCCTTTTCGCGGGCGCACTCGCCCGGATGCGGAGGATTCTTCGGCGGACGGCGCTGCCTTGATGGCCCGGAAAGCGGCGCACAAGGCCGCCTTTTCGCGCGGCTTGCGTGGCGCGCCGCCGGTAACTTCCACGGTCCCGGAGGAAAAAGTGCGCCTGTTGGTCATCGAGGATTCGCCGCTGGACTACGAACTGCTGCTGGCCACGCTGGCCATGCAGGGCGTGGGCGCCACCGGCGTGCGCGTGGAGACGGGCGGGGAGCTGTCCGCCGCGCTGGCCCGCGAGCGCTGGGACCTGGTGATCTCCGATCACGAGCTGCCGGGCTTTTCCAGCGGCGAGGCGCTGGCCATCGTGCGGGCGCTGCCCGCGCCGCCGCCTTTCATCATCGTTTCCGGCGTCATCGGCGAGGAGACCGCCGTGGACGCCATGCGCGCCGGCGCCGACGACTACCTGATCAAGGGCCGCCTCGCGCGCCTGGGCACGGCCGTGCGCAACGCGCTGGCGGCCGCCCAGGCCCGCCGCGACAAGGCCGAGGCCGAGCGCCTGCTGCAGCTGTCGCAGCAGCAGCTGGCCAACCTGTCGCAGCGCCTGCAGTCCATGCTGGACGAGGAGCGCGCGGCCATCGCGCGCGAGATCCACGACGACATCGGCGGCACGCTGACGGCGGTGCGCTTCGACATCGAAGGCCTGCGCCGCCACCTGGCGCCCGGCGCGCTGCCGCGGCTGGAACGCGCGCACTCGGCGCTGACCGAAGCGTCGACCGCCGCCCAGCGCATCCAGCAGAACCTGCGGCCGCCCAGCCTGGACGCCGGCCTGGCCGCCGCGCTGGAATGGCAGGTGCGCCAGTACCGCGAGCGCCACGGCGCCGACGTTCGCTTCGAAGCCAGCGGCGCCAAGCGCGAAGTGCACGAAGCCGCCGCGCTGGCGGTGTACCGCACCTGCCAGGAAGCCTTGACCAACATCGCCAAGCACGCCGCCGCGCGCAGCGTGGAGGTGCACCTGCATCACGGCGCAGCCGTCGTGTCGCTGGAAGTCAGCGACGACGGGCGCGGGCTGGATGCTTCGGCGCTGCTGAAGCCCGGGTCGCTGGGCTTGCGCGGCCTGGCCGAACGGGCGCGCGCCGCCGGCGGAGGCATGGAGATCGGCAGCGGCGGCGGCCGCACCACGTTGATGCTGTGGCTGCCGCGCGCGCCCGCGGAGGTGGCCGCATGACTTCGGTGGTGCTGACCGACGACCACGCGCTGATCCGCCGCGGCCTGCGTGACGCGCTGGGGGACGAAGGCGTCGCGATCGCGGGCGAAGCCGGGTCGTGGGACGAGCTGGAGCCGCTGCTGGCCGTGACGCCGTGCGACGTGCTCGTGCTGGACATCCAGCTGCCGGGTCCGTCGGGGCTGGACATCCTCACGAAGCTGGCCGCGCGGCCGAAGAGGCCGCGCACGCTGGTGCTGTCCATGTACCCGGAAGACCCGTACGCGATGCGTTCGCTGGAAGCGGGTGCGGATGGCTACGTGACCAAGTCGGCGGATACGCGCCAGCTGGTGGAGGCGATCGAGACCGTGAGCCGTGGCGAGCGCTGGGTTTCGTCGCAGATCGCCAGGCTGATCGCGGGTGCGACCTCTTCGTCCGGCGGTGCGCCGCACGACCATCTTTCGCCGCGGGAGCGGTTGCTGCTGGTGCTGCTGGCGCAGGGGCTGGAGCTGGCGGAGTGTGCGCAGCGCCTGGGCGTGGAGCCCAGGGCGGCGGCGGTGTACCGCGCGAGGTTGCTGGAGAAGATGAAGATGGCCGGCAATGCGGAGCTGGCGCATTACGCGAAGCGGCACGGCCTGGCGTGAACCGGCTCCACGCGTTGTCATGGCGGGCTTGACCCGCCATCCATCGCCGGAAACCAACGCCCGCGCTTCACCGATGACGGCGGATGGATCCCGGCGTTCGCCGGGATGACAGGTCAGGGTGAGGGTGCCGTCAGAACGGCTCGAGCGCCACCAGCGTCCGCGCCGCCGCCGCACGGACTTCCGGCCAATGCGACGCTGCCGTCTCGCCATCGCCCGACCGCAGCGCCCGTTCCATCGCGCGCGCCGGCACCGACAGGTCCGGATCCTGCATCATCGCCGCCGATCCCGCGAGCTTGTGGACCAGCGGCGCGAGTTCCTCGCCCGGGAACCCCTCGAACGCCGTCTGCAGCGAGCGCAGCTGCGAAGTCAGCGTCTCGCGGTACATCGCGACCATCTGCGCGCGCGTGGGGGCCGGCAGCAGGGCCAGCAGCTTGAGCATGCCTTCGCATCCGGGCATCGTGTCTTTCATCCTTGCAGGACTTCGCCGACCAGGTCGCACAGCTCCTCGACGCCGCGGGGCTTGTCGAAGAGGCTGCGCACGCCCAGCTCGGCGGCGCCCTGGCGCAGTTCGTCGGTGATGTAGCCGGACGCCAGCACCAGCGGCAGCTCCGGTCGCAGGTGGCGCAGCTGCTGCGCCAGTTCCAGGCCCGAGCAGCCGGGCATGTTGTAGTCGGAGACGACGAGGTCGGTCTCGCCGGCGTGCTCGCGCAGCCATTCCAGCGCGCGCAGCGGGTCGTCGAAACCGGTGACGCGGTAGCCGCGGCCTTCCAGCACGGCCGTCACCATCAGCACCATCGCGGGATAGTCGTCCAGGTACAGCACGTGCTCGCCGCGGCCGCGGCGCTCGGTGGCGTCCACCGCGGCCGGCAGCGGCGGCGGCGCGGGCTGGGCCCGGGCGGCGCTCTCTTGCGCCATCGGCAGCCAGATGCGGAACACCGTGCCTTCGCCGGGCTGGCTGTCCACCGTGATGCGGCCGCCGTGCGAACTCACGATGCCGTGCACCACCGGCAGCCCCAGGCCGGTGCCTTCGCCTTTCGCCTTGGTGGTGAAAAAGGGCTCGAAGATGCGTTCGACCGTGCCCGCGTCCATGCCGCAGCCGTTGTCGGCGACGCACAGGCAGGCTTCGCGCCCCTCGCGCGCCAGGCTCACCGTGATGCGCCCCTGGCGGCCGATGGCCTGCCAGGCGTTGGTGCCCAGGTTCATCAGCACCTGGCTGACCTGCGTGGGGTCGGCGCAGACCAGCAGGTCTTCGTCGGGAACGTCGCACACCACCTGGATGCCCGAAGGCAGCATCGCGCGCAGCAGCTGCACGCCTTCGCGCACCAGCGGCTGCAGCGCCTGGCAGGTGAACACGGCCGGCTGGTTGCGGCTGAACGAGAGGATGCGCTGCACCAGGTCGCGCGCGCGCACGCCGGCGCTGGCGATCTCGCTGATGAAGGGGCGCGCGGGTGACCCGGCGTCGCAGTGGTCGCGCGCCAGCCGGGCGTTGCCCATGATGGCGGCGACGATGTTGTTGAAGTCGTGCGCGATGCCGCCGGCCAGCGTGCCCAGCGCTTCCATCTTCTGCGACTGGCGCAGCTGCAGCTCCAGCGACTGGCGGGCCTGTTCGGCCTGCAGCGGCTGGGTGAGGTCGCGCACCGTCAGGCAATAGAGGGCGTTGCCGCCCAGCACGATGCGCGAGAGCGAAGCCTCGGCCGGAAAGCCCGTCCCGTCGGTGCGGCGGGCTTGCAGTGCGAGGCCGCGCACGAGTTCGGCCGGCGTGATGGCGGCGCGCGCGTGGGCGGTGGCGATGAAGCCGGCCGCCTGCGGCAGCCAGTCGTGCAGCGTGCGGCCCAGCGCTTCCATGCGGCTGCAGCCGAACATGGCGCCCGCGCCGCGGTTGAACAGGACGATGCGGCCTTCGGCGTCGACGGTGATGATGGCGTCCACCGACGTGTCGATCACCGCGGCCAGCTGCGATTCGCTGGCGTTGAGCGCCTGCTCGGCCTGCTTGTGCGAGGTGATCTCCTGGCCCACGCCGCGGTAGCCCTCGAAGCGGCCGTTGCGGCCGAAGATGGGGCGGCCGCTCACGCGCAGGTGGCGCGGGCGGCCCTGCGAATCCAGGCGAACGACCTCGATGCCTTGCAGCGGCTGGCGCGCTTCCATCGCGGCGCGCAGGGTGCAGCGGGCCCGCTCCTGCTCGGAATCCAGTCCGTCCCAGCACGCGCGCCGCACCGGCGGCAGCTGGCCCTGGTCGGCGTAGCCGGGCGAGCAGCGCACCAGCGTCATGCGCAGGTTGGCGTCGGCTTCCCACACCCAGTCGGCCGTCAGCTCCAGCAGTTCACGCAAGGCGTCGACCGCCGGGCCGAAGCGCGGGCGGCGGTCCTGCAGGCGGCGTACCGCGGGCATCGTGATCAGGCGTTGGCCAGGCGCTGGTACACGCCGCAGCCAAGGTAGAGCGCACCCAGCTTGAGCACGTAGGACATCTTGCGCTGCACGATGCCCGTCACCGGGTTCTGGATGTCGTACTCGACCCAGCCCGGCTCGCGCTCGGCTTGGGCGACGATGGCGTCCAGCAGATGCGCGCCGCGCACGCCCGGCAGGTCCTGCACGCGCGAGCCCACCTTGCCGGGGTTGCCGCCGAAGGCGCGATAGCAGCCCTGCGCGTCCAGCGCGAAGACGTACATGTCGCGGTCGTGGAAAGGCTGCCGGGGGTCGGTGATGAGGCGGGCGAATTCGTCGGCGCCGCGGCCTTGCGCGGCGGCACGCGCGCTTTCCACCAGGGCCAGCGCCTCGCCGGCCGTGCCTTGCGGCAGGGTGAAGTGCGCCACGGCGGACGACAGCGCGGCCGAGCGGCCCTTCAGCGAGAGCGCGTGGCGGGAGGTTTCCTCCACCATGCCGGCGTTTTCGCGCGTGATGCCGTCCAGCTGTTCGATGGCCTGCGCCAGTTCGGCCAGGCCCTGGCTCTGCTCGCGGCTGGCGGCCGAGATGCTGGACATGCGCGCGGCGACTTCGCGCACGCCTTCCAGCACCTGCGCCATGCCCTGGCCGGCCCCGCCGATCACCTGCGCGCCCTGGTCCACGCCGCGCGTGGACGACCCGATCAGTTCGCGGATGCGGCCGGCTTCCTCGGCGCTGCGGGTGGCCAGGCGGCGCACCTCGGCGGCGACGACGGCGAAGCCGCGGCCCTGTTCGCCGGCGCGGGCCGCCTCGACGGCCGCGTTCAGCGCCAGCAGGTTGGTCTGGAACGAGATGTGGTCGATGACCGAGACCATCTCGCCCATGCGGTGCGCGTCCTGCTGGATGGCGCGCACCTTGTGCATCGCTTCCTGCATGGAGCGGCCGCCGCCTTCGGCGAGGCCGCGCACCCGGCCCGATTCGGCGTCGGCCAGCGAAGCGTTCTGCGCGTTGGTGTCCACCGTGCCGGCCAGCTGGCGGATGCCAGCGCTGGTCTCCTGCACGTTGGCGGCCTGGCGTTCGGTGCGGCCGGACAGGGCTTCGCAGTCCGCGGCCAGGCGGCGGCCGGCTTCCTCCACCAGCGCCGCGTTGCTGCGGACTTCGCAGACGACGGCGGAAAGGCCGGTGGTCATGCGCGCCAGCGTCTGGCCGAGCTGCGCGATCTCGTCGCGGCCGGCCGGCGGCACCATGGCCAGCAGCCGGCCCTGCGCGACGTCGTCCATGCGGGCGACCAGCGCGCGCAGGCCGCCGATGAAGCCGATGCAGAAGGCGACGGCCAGCCAGGCCCAGGCCAGCAGCGCCAGCCCGCCGAGCGTGAACAGGACCGCGGCCGGCGTGCCCCGGGCCAGCAGGCCGAAGGCGAGGGCGGCCGCGCCGCCCGCGAACAAAGCACCCAGCAGGGCCAGCTTGGCGGGGAGGGCGATGGCGCGCAGCATGCGCAGCGCCGGGGAGAGGAGAAAGCGCGCAGACGCGGCCGGGAAGGTCGGATGAGGGGTCACCGTGGCAGTTTCCGCCGCCGTGCGCATCGCCACTGAGGCGATAAAGGGGGGCAACGCCCCGCTTATCCGCGGCGTTGCCGGATGAGACAATCCGGCTCGCGCACTGCCCGTAGCTCAACTGGATAGAGCAGCTGCCTTCTAAGCAGCAGGTCGGGGGTTCGAGTCCCTCCGGGCAGGCCAAGGACCGCCATTCCGCGCCAGGCTTTCGGCGATCATCGAAGGCCGCAGCCTGTGGGCGAAAACAAGAATGCTCTTCAACATCGCAGTGAAACATGGCGGGCCCTGGCTGCTCGTGGTGGGCAGCGGACCCGCGGAGTTCTGCGATCTCGCGGCGCTGGTGGACGTCGCGGCCCGCTTGGCCAACGCGAAGTCGTACCGATGCGTCCTGGCCGACCTGCTGGCGGTGGATCCGCAGCTGACGCAGGATGAGTTCGCGCGGATCGGCCGCTACGTGGCCACCGCGCTGGACGGGCTGGACCGCGTCGCAGCGGTGGTGGCCCGCGATCGCAGCACCACCGAAAGCGCGGCCAACCAGGCGGGCTTTCGCCTGCGCATGTTCTCCGACCTGCACACGGCGGAAGCCTGGCTGGCGAGCGAAGCGCACGCAGCCTGAGCGCGGCCGCGTGGCGCCGAAGCCACTGCCTAGGAAATCGGCTGCATGGCTTCCGGGTCGCGCGCGCCAGAATCGCGGGTGAGCGAGGAGGACTGCATGAGCGTGACCCGGTTCCAGCGGGCGATGAGGCACTGGCGCACGGCCGATGCCCGCGCGTGCGTGGCCGAAAAGACGGCGGTGGAGGCGTTCGCGCGCTACGTCTCGGGCACGGGCGCCTTGCCGAACCTGATGATGGAGACGGAAGCGGCCGTGGCGCGGCAGGAAGCCTTCCAGGCGCTGGAAGCGGTCTACGCCGAAGCCAAGCGGCTGCGCGCCCCGAGTGAAGAAGAGGTGCGCACCAGCGTGCCCGGCGCCCTGGGCGGCGAGTAGGGCGCGGAAGAAGCTGAGTCTTCCCCGTCCTACGGACCGCACGGATGCGTTCCCACCGTGACGCGCCTTCGATGACGACGGGCGGGCGGCGGCGGCTCCCGCAAGCTGCGCCCTGGAGAACAGACTGAGTGGACAGGCCCGACGACCCGGATCCCCAACGCAAGCCGATCCTGGCGACGGACCGGCGACGCCCGGCCCCGCGCCGCGAACGCTCGGGGCGCGGGTCGGCCAGCGCGCTTCAGTCGCTGCGTGAACTGGAACGGGACTGGGAGTGGTACGAGGCGCCCGCGGCGCCCAGCGACGACAAGAAGAAGGGTTGAGGCTTCAGGCGGCTTGTGCCGCGGAGGCCGCGCCGATCGAACGCAGCAGTTGCCGCTCGCCCTTGAGCAGGTGCTCCACGGAGTGCAGCATGGCCGGACGGTCGCCGGCCACGGCCTGGTCACGCAGGCGCTCCAGCGCGGCGATCCTCGCCAGCACGCGCAGCTGCTCATCCTTCATCCCGGTTGCTTCGATTCGATCCATGGCCTTGCCCATCCAAACGCACATGGAATGTGCGGCAGGCCGCGTGGCTCGGCTGTAGGAATGGGCCGCGAATCACGGGCGGCGTAAGCCATTTTCCTAAGGCCGCAGGCGACAAAAACCCCTCGTGCCGTGCCGTGCGGTGCCGATGATCGCTTTCGAGGGCCCCGAATGCCCGGCAGGATCACCATGACCCAGAACCCCCAACCGGTCTTCTCGACCGCCGACCCGATCTACTCCGCCACCGCCGCCGGCCAGCAGGAACTGCGCGGGCGCGTGACCGACCTGGACGGCGTCGCGCTCGAACTGCTCGTGCGCCTGGATGGGACCCAGGCGATCTCCACGCTGAAAGGCGCGATGGCCGCGGCCGGCGCCGCGGCTTTCGAATCGGCGCTGGCCACGCTGGTGCGCCGCGGGCTGGCGGCGCCCAAGGCCGCCGACCCGATGGCGATCTCGTTCGACGAGCAGCTGCTTCGCCTGACGCCGCAGCTGTCGCGCCCCGGCACCGTGCGTTCGTCCGCCGATGGCTTCGCGGTCAGCCTGGTGCGGCGGCGCCGCCAGCCGCCGCCCGCGCGGGCAGGGGGCCTGATCGCGGTGGTGGTGGAAGACGATCCGGTGCTGTCGAAGTTCATCGAGTGCTTCCTGGCGCTGGACGGCTTCGAGGTGCGCCTGGCGGCCGACCGCGCCGGCATCGTGGCGCAGATGAACCGCCCCGAGCGGCCGGACATCGTGCTGCTGGACGGCACGCTGCCCGACGTGGATGGGTTCCACGTGCTGCGCAAGCTGCGCGCGCATCCGCGCCTGTGCAACGTGCCGATCGTGATGCTGACGGGCCGCAGCAGCCGCGAAGCGGTGATCGACGCGCTGTCGGGCGGCGCGGACGGCTACGTGACCAAGCCTTTCGACGCCGAAGACCTGACCAAGGCGGTACGCGCCGCCTGCGGCCTGGACGCCGCCGTGGCGCAGCAGCCAGCCGCCGGCAATTCGCGCGGCGAGCAGCGCAACGACAACTGGGCGATGAGCACGATGGGGCTGCGCCTGGCCGCGTGAGCGGTCAGCGGCGCTCGTACTGGGTCTTGCCGAAGAGGATCTCGCGCGCCTTGTCGTCCTGCAGCGGCTTGCGCAGGTCGGCCAGCACCTTGACGCCGCGCTGCACCGCGGGCCGCTCCTCGATCGCGTGGAACCACTTTTCGAGGTGCGGGTAGTCGGACAGCTCGATGCCCTGGTTCTTCCAGTTGCGAAGCCACGGCCAGGTGGCGATGTCGGCGATGGAGTATTCGCCGCAGCCCAGCCACTTGCTCATCGCCAGCCGCCGGTCGATCACGCCGTACAGCCGCCTCGCTTCGTTGGTGTAGCGGTCGATGGCGTAGGGCAGGCTCGTAGGCGCGTACTGCCGGAAGTGGTGGTTCTGCCCCAGCATCGGGCCGACGCCGCCCATCTGGAACATCACCCACTGCAGCACCTCGTAGCGCGTGCGGTCGGGACCGGGCAGGAACCTGCCGGTCTTGCCGGCCAGGTACACGAGGATGGCGCCCGACTCGAACAGCGAAAACGGACGCCCGTCCGGCCCTTCGGGATCGGTGATGGCCGGAATCTTGTTGTTCGGGCTGACGGCCAGGAACTCCGGCTTGAACTGGTCGCCCGCGCCGATGTTCACGGGGAGGGCCCGGTACTCGAGGCCGCATTCCTCGAGCATGATGTGGACCTTGTGTCCGTTGGGCGTGGGCCAGCTGAAAACGTCGATCATGCTCAGTCTCCCGATGGTGTTTGCTTCGATAATGGCGCGAATGTAGGGGAATCCACCCATCCATGTTTGACCGACTGAAGAAGGCCTTTTCGCGCGAAGCAGCCACCGCAGGAGCACCGCCGGCGCAGCCCGGCGCGTCGGCCTTCTCGCCGGTGTCGCAATGGGCCTCGGCGCAGGGCCTGTCGTACACGCCGGCGGCCAGCGGCTTCTCGGTGGACGGCAAGGTGGGCGGCAAGCCGTGGAAGCTGGAATGGGGCCGCGCCAGCCGCAAGTACATCAAGGGCGAAGAGCTGCGTGCCCGCGCCGAACTGGGCGTCAATCCGGACGTGCTGGTCGTGCTGATGAGCCGGCCGCTGAAGGAAGCGCTGGAGAAGCAGGCCTACGCCCTGTACACCGACACGCTGCAGACCAGCGTCGACCCCAACCTGCCCGAAGAGATGCGCATCCTGGCCATGTACCAGGAGGTGGGCTGGGAAACCATGTCGCGCGTGTTCTGGAGCCGCTACGCGCTGGTGGCCGACGACCGCGAGCATGCGCAAGCCTGGCTCGACCCCAACCTGGCGCGCCAGCTGATGGAATGGCCCGCTCCCGCACCGGGCGCCGAGGTGCCTTTCATGCTGATGCTCCTGCGCGGCAAGGCCTACCTGCGCATGCAGCAGGGGCCGCTGCACATGCCCACGCTGCAGCACGCGGTGCAGGTGTTCAACGCCGCGTGCGAAACGGCGCTGGGGGCTTTCCGGGCGTCTTGAGATGCGGGGTCCGCAACGCAGAGAACGCGGAGCAAGCGCAGAGCGCGCAGAGGAAGAAAGAAACCTTCAGAAGGTGTTCTCTGCGATCTCTGCGTTCACTCTGCGATCTCTGCGCTGCGGACCCCGAATTGAACTTCAGCCCCCGCGCGTGACCGCGGCTTCCGCGTTGCGGCCGTAGCTGCCGTACTTGCCGAGTTCCCACTTGGCGATGGCATTGCGGTGCACTTCGTCCGGGCCGTCGGCGAAACGCAGCGTGCGGGCGTGGGCGTAGGCGCTGGCCAGCGGGAAGTCGTCGCTCATGCCGCCGCCGCCGTGCACCTGCATGGCCCAGTCGATGACCTGGCAGGCCATGTTGGGGGCCACGACCTTGATCATCGCGATCTCGGTGCGCGCCACCTTGTTGCCGGCCACGTCCATCATCCAGGCGGCTTTCAGCGTGAGTAGGCGCGCCATGTCGATCTTGCAGCGCGCTTCGGCGATGCGTTCCTGCGTGACGGTCTGCTGCGCCACGCTCTTGCCGAAGGCCACCCGCGACAGCGCGCGGCGGCACATCAGTTCCAGCGAACGCTCGGCCAGGCCGATGAGGCGCATGCAGTGGTGGATGCGGCCCGGGCCGAGGCGGCCCTGGGCGATCTCGAAACCGCGGCCTTCGCCCAGCAGGATGTTGCCGGCCGGCACCTTCACGTTCTCGAAGTACATCTCCATGTGGCCGTGCGGCGCGTCGTCGTAGCCCATCACGTT
This sequence comes from Ramlibacter humi, assembly GCF_004681975.1. Lineage (GTDB taxonomy): Bacteria > Pseudomonadota > Gammaproteobacteria > Burkholderiales > Burkholderiaceae_C > Ramlibacter > Ramlibacter humi. The sequence continues at coordinate 850,016 of NZ_SMLK01000001.1, read as the reverse complement.
GAGCGGCCGCACGATGCGGATGCCGGGCGTGTCGGCGGGCACGACGATCATGCTCTGCTGCGAGTGCTTGGGCGCCTCGGGGTCGGTCTTGCCCATGGTGATGAACACCGCGCAGCGCGGGTCGCCGGCGCCGGAGATCCACCACTTGTGGCCGTTGACGACGTAGTGGTCGCCCTGGCGCTCGATGCGGGTGGCGATGTTGGTGGCGTCGGATGAAGCGACTTCCGGCTCGGTCATCGCGAAGGCCGAGCGGATCTCGCCTTCCAGCAGGGGCTTGAGCCAGCGGGACTTGATCTCGTCGGAGCCGTAGCGCGCCAGCGTTTCCATGTTGCCGGTGTCGGGCGCCGAGCAGTTGAACGCCTCGGGCGACCATGGCACGCGGCCCATGATCTCGGCCAGCGGCGCGTATTCCTGATTGGTGAGGCCCGCGCCTTCGTAGCCTGAGGCGTGCGCGCTGTCCACCGGCAGGAACAGGTTCCACAGGCCGGCCTTGCGCGCCTTGACCTTCAGCTCCTCGATCACGGGCAGCGGCTTCCAGCGGTTGCCGGCGCGCGTGTTGGCGTCCTGCTGCTCGTCGTAGGTCTTCTCGCTGGGGTAGATGTGGTCGTCCATGAACTTCAGCAGGCGCTGCTGCAGTTCCTTGGTCTTGGCGGAGTATTCGAAATCCATTGCTTTCTCCGGGAGTGTTCGGTTCAGGCCTTCTGCGCGAAGGCCCAGGCGAGTTCGGCCATGGGGCGCGCGCCCTTGCCGCTGGCGGCGGCGCTGGCGCTGGACGCGGTGCCCATCTCCACCCGCTTGGCGATGCCCTGCAGGATGGCGGCGATGCGGAACATGTTGTAGGCCATGTAGAAATTCCAGTCGGCCTTCAGGTCGGCGACGGTGGACAGGCCCGTGCGGTCGCAGTAGCGGCGGATGTATTCGTCCTCGCTGGGGATGCCCAGTGCCTGCAGGTCGAGACCGCCGATGCCGCGCGACATGGCGTGCGGGATGTGCCAGGCCATGCAGTGGTAGCTGAAGTCCGCCAGCGGATGGCCCAGCGTGGACAGTTCCCAGTCCAGCACCGCGATGATGCGCGGCTCGGTGGGGTGGAACATCACGTTGTCCAGGCGGTAGTCGCCGTGCACGATGGACACCTTGCCCTCGTCGCGCGCCGCCGCCGGGATGTGCGCGGGCAGCCAGTCCACCAGCTTTTCCATCTCGGGGATGGGTTGGCTCATGGGGCCGGCGCCGTCGGCCGATGCCTTGTACTGCTTGCTCCAGCGGCCGATCTGGCGCTCGAAGTAGTTGCCGGGCTTGCCGTAGCCGGCCAGGCCGCGCTCGGCGAACTTCACCGTGTGCAGGGCGGCGATGACGCGATTGAGCTCGCCGTAGATCTCGCCGCGCTGGGCGTTGGTCATGTCCGGCAGCGCCTGGTCCCACAGCACGCGGCCCTGCATGAACTCCATGACGTAGAACGCGCGGCCGATGACCGACTCGTCCTCGCACAGGCAGTACATCTTCGGCACCGGCACGTCGGTGCCGGCCAGGCCCGTCATCACCGCGTACTCGCGCTCGACGGCGTGCGCCGAAGGCAGCAGCCTGGCCACCGGGCCGGGCTTGGCACGCATGACGTAGCTGCGCGAAGGCGTTTCGAGCTTGTACGTCGGGTTGGACTGGCCGCCCTTGAACATGCTGACCTGCAGCGGGCCCCGGAAGCCCTCGAGGTTCTTCTCCAGCCACGCGGTGAGCGCGGGCACGTCGAAGGCATGCTTGCCGGACACGGCACGCGTGCCGACGAAGTGGTCGTAGTTGTGTTGTTCGCTCATGCTCAGGCGTCCGCCTCGACGATGCGCATCAGCGCGTCCCGGTTGCGCACCACCAGCCCGCCGGGCTCGATGCGGATGACTTCCTCGCGTTCCATGGCCTTCAGTTCCTGGTTCACGCGCTGGCGCGACGCGCCCAGCAGCTGCGCCAGCTCTTCCTGCGCCAGGTGCAGGCCGATGCGCATCTCGCTGCCGTCGGCCAGCTGCGGCACGCCGTAGCTGCGCACCAGGTGCACCAGCTGCTTGGCCAGGCGCGCGCGCAGGGGCAGGGTGTTGAGGTCTTCCACCAGGCCGAACAGCTGCCGGATGCGCCGCGCGTGCAGCCGCAGCATGGCTTCGTACAGCTCGACGTGCGAGGCGAGAATCTTGCGGAAATCGGCCTTGGCCACGCACACGATGGACGTGTCGCCATGCGCATACGCGTCGTGCGTTCGCCGGTCGCCGTCGAAGATGGCCACGTCGCCGAACCAGATGCCCGGCTCCACGTAGGTCAGCGTGATCTGCTTGCCGGAGATGGACGTTGAGCTGACGCGCACCGCGCCGCGGGCGCAGGCGATCCAGTCCTCCGGCGGATCGCCGCGTGCGGCGATCAGGTCGCCGTCCTTGTAGCGTTTGACGTAAGCGCATCGCAGGATGTCATGGCGCAGCGACGGCGACAGCGAGGAGAACCAGCGGCCGCCGTTGATGGCCTCTCGTTCCTCGATCGTAAGAATGGGCTCGTCCATGGTCTGTCCTGCAAGCGACTGGGCGCGCGGGGATTGTCGCGCGGGGGACGGAGCGTGCCGCTCAGGGTTGTCACCTGCGCGGCAGTGGCGCGCGCGGCCGGGACTCAGCCGTACTTCGGCTTGTCCTTGGCCAGGAACGCGGCGATGCCGATGCCCGCGTTGGCGTGGTGCAGGTTGCGCACGAAGTGGTCGCGCTCGGCGGCCAGCTGCTGGTGCAGCGGCGCTTGCGCGGCTTCGTTGAGCAGCTCCTTGATGCTGGCCAGCGAGTTCGGCGCGCGGTCGTTCAGCCGCTCCGCCAGCGCCAGCGCTTCGGGCAGCGCCGACCCGCGGGGCACGACGCGGTTGACGACGCCGAGTTCGTGCAGGCGCCCGGCGCCCACGCGCTCGCCGCACAGCAGCAGTTCAGCCGCCAGCTGGCGCGGCAGCATGCGCGCCAGCGACCAGGTGCCGCCGCCGTCGGGCGACAGCGCCACGTTGCTGTATGCCATGACGAACACCGCATCATCGGCCGAGACGATCAGGTCGCAGGCCAAGGCGAGCGAGAAGCCCGCGCCCGCGGCCGGACCTTCGACCGCCGCGATCACCGGCTTGGGGAAGCTGCGGATCGCCTCGATCCAGTTGTGCAGTCCTTCGATGCTCTGCGCCTGCACCTCGGGCGGCTGCTGCCGGTTGGCCTGCAGGCGCTGCAGGTTGCCACCCGCGCAGAAGATGCCGCCTTCGCCGGTGATGACCACGGTGCGAACCTCGGGCGACTTGTCCGCGACGTTCAGCGCTTCGACGCCGGCGGCGTAGATCTCCGGCCCAAGCGCGTTGCGCTGCTCCAGGTTGCGGATGGTCAGCACCATGGTGGCGCCCTGGCTGGTGCTCTTGAGCTCGGCCGGCATGGTCTTAAGCCTCTTCCTGCAGCAGCGACAACCCGATGGCGCCGCGGCGGCGCAGCCAGGGGCTGGGACGGTAGCGCGGGTCGCCGTACACGGTCTGCATGTTGAACAGCACTTCCAGCACGTTGGCCGGGCCCCAGCGGTTGCCCATCGCGAGCGGACCCATCGGGTAGCCCAGGCCCAGCGTGACCGCGGTCTCCAGGTCCTGCGGCGTGCAGATGCGCTGCTGGCAGATGTCGGCCGCGATGTTGACGATGGTGGCGACGACGCGCTGGGTGACGAAGCCGGCCGAATCGCGGATGACGCTGACCGGCTTGCCGTCGCGCGCGAACAGCGCATGCGCCGCGTCGCGCATGTCGGCGCGCGTGGCGGGGTTGGTGGCCAGCACGCGGCGCTTGGTGGCCGCGTCCTCCACCAGCATGTCGATGCCGACGGTGCGCGCCGGGTCCAGGCGTTCCACCACCGCGACAGTGGTCACGTCGAAGCCCAGCGGTGCCACGATGGACAGCGCAGTGGGCGAGGGCGATTGCCCGGTCTCGATCTTCGCGCCCAGGTCCTTGAGCAGCTGGTAGACCTCCTGGCGGCGCGCCGCGCGCGTGGACACCCAGACGGGGGGCAGCTCGTCCACCTGGGGCGCCGCGGGCTCGACGGGCACCTGCGCCTTGCCGTCGGTGTACTTGTAGAAGCCTTCGCCCGACTTGCGACCCACGACGCCGCCGGCCAGGCGCTGCGCGGTGATGACGCTCGGGCGGTAGCGCGCCTCGTCGTAGTACTGGCGGTAGATGGACTCCATCACCGGGTGCGACACATCCAGCGCCGTCAGGTCCATCAGCTCGAACGGGCCGAGCTTGAAGCCCACCTGGTCGCGCAGGATGCGGTCGATGGTGGCGAAGTCGGCCACGCCTTCGCCCACGATGCGCAGCGCTTCCGTGCCGTAGCCGCGGCCCGCGTGGTTGACGATGAAGCCGGGCGTGTCCTGCGCCTGCACCGCCTGGTGGCCGAACTCGCGCGCGTAGGCGGCGAGCTTCTCGCAGACGGCGGGATCGGTGCGCAACCCGGCCACGACCTCCACCACCTTCATCAGCGGCACCGGGTTGAAGAAGTGGTAGCCGGCGACTCGCTGCGGCCGCTCCAGGCCGGCGGCGATGGCGGTGACGGACAGCGACGAGGTATTGCTGGCCAGCACTGCATCGGGCGCGACCACGGCCTCGAGCCGCGCGAAGAGTTCGCGCTTGACGTCGAGCCGCTCGACCACGGCTTCGACCACCAGCGAGCAGTCGGCCAGCTGCGAGATGTCGTTGGCGGGCAGCAGGCGCTGCTTGGCGGCGGCCACCGCATCGGCGTCCATGCGGCCCTTCTCGAGCAGGCGATCCCACTGGGCGCCGATGGCCTTGACCGCTTTCTCGGTGGCTTGCGGCTGGGTGTCGTAGAGGCGGACTCGGCTGCCCGCCTGCGCGGCGACCTGGGCGATGCCCTGGCCCATCGCGCCCGTGCCCACGACGGCCACGGTTTCATACTGGATCGGCATCGGGCGATTATCGGGGTGCGCACAAGCGGGCCTTTGGTCAGCAGGGCTGTGCAAGAATTCCAGCGGATGAAGACGCTGTCCGTTACGCGCACCCTGGCCTTGGCGCTTGCCGGGTTCGCGGCGGCGTCGGCGTGGGGTCTTTCGCTGGGCCGTGCCCAAGGGGTGGCGCTCATCGGCCGCCCGCTCGAGGTTGGATTGCCGGTCCTGTTCGAACCCGGCGATCCGCCCCCCGAATGCGTGGGCGCGGAAGTCTTCTATGGCGACACCCGGGTGGAGCCCAACAGGGTCTCGGCCGAGCTGCTTCCTTCGAACACAGGGGCCGGCATCCGCGTGCGATCGCCCGTCGCGGTGAACGAACCCGTCGTGACGGTGTACGTGCACCTGGGCTGCACAAGCAGGTTGACGCGCAAGGTCGTGCTGTTGTCCGAGCAGCCGAGCCTGCAACCGGAGACGGCCCGCGCGGTGGCTGCAGTGCCGGTGCCCGCGCCTGCGGCCGAAGCGCCCGCGGCGCGTCCGTCCGCGGCGGTTGCCGCGCGTCCCCAGCGCGGTGCGCGTGCGGCGGCACAGGAAGCTCCGTCCCCAATGGCCGCGCCTGCGCGTGCTCGCCAGTCCGCGGCCTCCGAAGCGTCCAGCCGGCCAGCGGCCGAGGCCACCCGTCCCGCTGCAAAGGCACCCGCGCGTGAACGCGCAGCCGATGCGCGCAACAAGGCCAAGCTCGAGCTGGAGCCGCTGGACCTGTCGCCGGCCGCGGATCCCAGGTTGCGGCAGACCGACGTGCTGGCCACGGGCGAAGGCTCGCCGGAGCAGCGCGCCGTGGCGCAGGCCTTGTGGCGCGCGCTGAACGCGGACCCGCAGGCGCTGCTGCGCGATTCCCAGCGGGTCGCGGCGCTGGAGCGCGAAGTGGCCGAGCTGCGCGCCGGCGCCTCCCGCAAGGACGCCGCGCTGGCGCGGGTGCAGGCACAGGTGGAGGAAGCGAAAGCGCAGCGCTATGCCAATCCGCTCGTCTTCGCGCTGGCGGTGCTGCTGCTGGCCGCCATCGCATTCGCCGCGTATGCGTGGCGCCGGGGCGGCTTCGTGCACACCGAATGGTGGCGGCCGGGCGACGCGCAGGACAGCCTGCCGCATGACTTGCCACCCGCGCCAGAACCGCTGCGCCGTGCGGACGCCGAGGCACCGGCACCGAAGCAGGTCGCTGTGCCATCGGCGCCGGTCCATCCGGACTTCGATGTCGCGGCGGAGCCCGCGCTGTCCGCAGCGAGGACGCAGCCGCTGAAGGTGATTCCGCAGCCGCCGATGGAGGAGCCGCGCGCCTTCCTGCACGGCCGCGACTTCCAGGACAGCCATGGCGTCAGCCTGCGATCGATGAAGGCGGAGGAGCTGCACGACGTGCAGCAGGAAGCCGACTTTTTCATGGCGCTGGGCGAGCACGAGCGCGCCATCGAGGTGCTGCGCTCGCACATCGGCATGAACCCCGAAACCAGCGCCGTGGCCTGGCTGGACCTGCTGGGCATCTACCACCGGCTGGGGCGCGAGGAGGAATTCGACTACACGCGCGGCGAGTTCGAGAGGAACTTCAACGCCAGGGTGCCGGACTTTGCCGACTACGAAAACCTGGACGGCGAAGGCGGCCTGGAGGACTACCCCAACGCGGTCGCGCGCATCACGGCGCTGTGGCCTTCGCGCCGCGTGCTGGACGTGATCGAGGATTCGATCTTCCGCTCGCCCGCCGGCGACGGCCGGCCGGCCTTCAGCCTGGCCGCGTACCGCGACCTGCTGATGCTGCACCACGTGGGCGAGGAGCTCCTGGGCCGCGAGGTGGCGCCTTCTTCCTTCGGCGACCTGGGCGGCATTTCGCAGCCGCCCGGCTTTTCGGCCACCAACATCCATCCGCTGTCCGCGGAGGAAGGTCCCGCCGACGGCGGCTTCGGCCTGGACATCGACCTGGACCTGGCCACGCCGCCCGACGAGCCGCTGGTGGGCCTTCCCACCATCGAGGCGCCCGACTCCAACATGCTGGACTTCGACCTGCCGGACATGGACGTCAGCTCGATGAAGACGAAGAAGACCCGCGAGTGAGCGGGCCGGCGCGGCCTCAGGCCGCGCGAAGGCCGGCGCGCGTGGCCAGCACGCTGGCCGCCATGGATGCGGCCAGCCCCACCAGCCCCGCCCAGTGCAGCGCGCCGAAGCCCTGGTTCGCGATCAGCCAGCCGCCGCCGGCGGCGCCGATGGCTTGCCCCGCGTACATCGCCGAGCTGTTCAACGCCACCGAGCCGGCGGCCAGTGCGGGCGCGATGCCCACCAGGCGCGCCTGCTGCGCGGAGTTGGAAGAGAAGCAGCCGAGTGCCCAGGGCACGACCACGGCCGCCATCGTCAGGAGGGTGGTGCCCAGAGGCCACACGATGAAGCTGAGGGCCATGGCGCCGACCGCCAGCAGCACCGAACGGTCGGCACCGATGCGATCGATGTTGCGCGACATCACCATGTTGCCGATGAAGCCGAACAGGCCGAACCACATGAACATCAGGCTGAGCGTGCCGGGCGAGGCATCCAGCACCTGGCGGTAGTACGGCGACAGGTAGGAGAACAGCACGAACTGGCCGGCCGAATAGAGCGTGGTGACCGCCACGCACAGCATCAGCGGCCGCGACGCGAACACCTGCGCCCAGGCCTGGCGGGACAGGGCGGGCGGCTTCACGCCGTCGGGCAGCGTGCGCCAGACCCACACACCTGCGACGAGCGACAACGCGGCGATCGCCACGAACGCGGCCCGCCAGCCCAGCACGCCGCCGATGTACGCGCCCAGCGGCATGCCCAGCACCGAAGCCACCGACCAGCCGAGGAACACGAAGGTGATGGCGCGGCCGCGGTCCTGCGGCGGCACCAGCAGGCCCACGCAGGCCGCAGCCTGCGGCGTGAAGATGGCGGGTGAAATGACCGCCAGCGCGCGCAGCGGGATGAGCGTGGCGAAGTCGGGCGCGCAGGCGCAAGCCAGGTGCAGCAGCGCATACCAGAGCATGGACAGCGCCAGCAGCCGGCGGCGGTCCCAGCCGGCGACGAGCGCCGCCAGCAGCGGCGCGCCCAGGCACATGACGACACCGCCTACCGTGATGAGCTGGCCCGCCGTGGCCGGCGTCACGCGCAGCGAATGGCTGATCTCGTTGAGCGTGCCGGGCACGACCATCACGCCCGCGCCGATGACGAAGTTGCCGAACAGCAGCGGCCACAGCACCGGTGGCAGCGCCGCGCGTTCGCGCACGGACGGCGTGGCGAGGGCGGCGGGGTCGGCCATGCGCGCTAGCGGCGCACCTGCAGGGCCGCCGGGTTCACCACGTTGGTGGGATGGCCCTCGATGAAGTTGACGACGTTGTCGAAGGCGGCGCCGAAGTACAGCTCGTAGCTTTCCTGCTCGACGTAGCCGATGTGCGGCGTGCAGATGCAGTTTTCCAGCCGCAGCAGCGCATGCCCCTGCAGGATGGGCTCGCTCTCGAACACGTCGACCGCGGCCATGCCGGGGCGGCCGCGGTTGAGCGCCGCGATCAGCGCGTCGTGCTCGATCAGCTCGGCGCGCGAGGTGTTGACGAAGAGCGAAGTGGGCTTCATGCGGCCGAAGTCTTCCAGCCTGACGAGGCCGGCCGTTTCGTCGTTCAGCCGCACGTGCAGGCTGAGCACGTCGCTTTCGGCGAAGAACTGCTCGCGGCTTTCGGCGGCTTCGTGGCCGTCGGCTTCCGCGCGCGAACGCGATCCCTCGCGACCCCACACCAGCACGCGCATGCCGAAGGCACGCCCGTAGCCGGCGACCATCTGGCCGATCTTGCCGTAGCCCCAGATACCTAGCGTCTTGCCCTTGAGCACCATGCCCAGGCCGAAGTTGACCGGCATGGACGCCGACTTCATGCCCGACTGTTGCCAGGCGCCGTGCTTGAGCGTGGAGATGTACTGCGGCAGCCGGCGCATGGCCGCCATGATCAGCGCCCACGTCAGCTCGGCCGGCGCCACGGGCGAGCCGGTGCCTTCGCACACGACGATGCCGCGCTCGGTGCAGGCTTCGACGTCGATGTGCGAGCCGGCCCGGCCGGTCTGCGAGATGAGCTTGAGCCGCGGCAGCTTTTCCAGCAGCTGGCGCGTGATGTGCGTGCGTTCGCGGATCAGCACGATGACGTCGGCGTCGCGCAGCCGGACGGAAAGCTGGCCGATGCCCTTGACCGTGTTGGTGTAGACCTTGGCGGGATAGGCCTCGAGCTTGGCTGCGCTGCGCAGCTTGCGGACCGCGTCCTGGTAGTCGTCGAGGATCACGATGTTCATGGCGCGATTGTGCCCTGCGGCCCATCGGCCCGCGCCCTGCAGAGTTGCCGCCGCGCCGCTAGCATGGCGGCCTCGTTTCACGCGAACAGCGAACCAAGGAGATTTTCGATGTCGATTTCCATGTCGTCGGCCAGCCTGCCGATCTTCCGCACCGGCCTGCAGAACCTTTCGCACATCCTGGCCAAGGGGCTGGCGAGCGCGCAGGCGCGCAAGTTCGATCCGCAGGTGCTGGTGACGGCGCGTCTGGCGCCGGACATGCTGCCGCTCAGCCGCCAGGTGCAGATCGCCTGCGATTCCGCCAAGCTGTGCGTGGCGCGCATCTCCGGCGTGGACGCGCCCAAGTTCGAGGACAACGAAGCCAGCTTCGACGACCTGACGGCCCGTGTCGCGAAGACGCTGGAGTGGCTGGAAAGCGTGCCCGCCGCGAAGCTGGATGGGACCGAGGAGAAGGAGGTCACCATCCCCACCGGGCGCGAAACCACCCGCACGATGAAGGCCGAGGCTTACCTCAAGCACCACGCGCTGCCCAATTTCTTCTTCCACATGACCACCGCGTACGCGATCCTGCGGCACAACGGCGTGGAGCTGGGCAAGCTGGACTACCTGGTCGGCGCGCGCTGAAGGCGCGCCGCCACTCGCTCAGGCCGCGGCTGCTTCCTGCGCGGCCAGCCGGTCGAGTTCGGCACACACGTCGGCCATGCGGCCGGAGATGACCATGCGGCCCGCGCTGCTGGGGCCGTGCTGCGCGTCGACCACGCGCAGCACGCGAAGCGGACGCGTGAGGGCGGCGCCCGCGGGCGGCCAGGCGACGTGGCCGCGGCCCGCCGCGGTGTGCAGCCGCGTGGTGGCCAGCGGACGCAGGTCGATGGGCGCGCCGGAGCGGCGCAACTGCATGCGGCCGATCCAGGCGCGCAGCGTGCGGGCGAGGGTGAAGAGGAGAGTGGTTCCCATGTCGCTTTCCTTTTGAATCCAGGGGTCGAACACAGGCGAGATTGCGAACGGTGCCGGCCGGCGCAGGGTGATGGCGCGCCATGCGCCATACGCCCGCCACCTGCTGCCTGCCGGCGGGGGTTACATCAGCATGGTGTTGCGGATCAGGCCGACGGCCAGGCCTTCGATCTCGAACGGTTCGCCCGGCTCGACCACGATGGTGGGGTAGTCGGGGTTCTCGGCGTGCAGCTCGATCAGGTGCTTGTTGCGGCGGAAGCGCTTCACGGTGACTTCGTCGCCCAGGCGCGCCACCACGATCTGCCCGTTCTTGGCGTCCTTGGTGGCCTGCACCGCGAGCAGGTCGCCGTCCATGATGCCGGCGTCGCGCATGGACATGCCGCGCACCTTCAGCAGGTAGTCGGGACGGCGCTGGAACAGGCTGCTTTCCACGTAGTAGGTCTGGTCGACGTGTTCCTGCGCCAGGATGGGCGAGCCCGCGGCCACGCGGCCGATGAGGGGCAGGGCCAGCTGCGCGAGGTTGGGCAGCGGCAGCGAGAACTGCGCGAAGCGCGATTCGTGGATGGAGCGCAGCGTCTCGCCCTTGAGGCGGATGCCGCGCGAGGTGCCGCTGACCAGTTCGATGACGCCCTTGCGAGCCAGCGCCTGCAGGTGCTCTTCGGCCGCGTTGGCGGACTTGAAGCCCAGTTCGGCCGCGATCTCGGCGCGGGTGGGCGGCGCACCCGTGCGGGCGATGGCCGACTGGATCAGGTCCAGAATCTGTTGCTGGCGTGCGGTGAGCTTCGGGGTCTCGTTCATTGCGGGCTCCTTGGGCGAGTCACTGGCTGCCCATCCAGTAGGCTGTATTTTTAACCAGTTTCGTGAAAGAGTGCAACTGATGGCTCAACGGATCGTTGTGCTGGGTACCGGCGGAACCATCGCCGGGCGTGGCGCGGATGCGTCGGACCACCTCGGCTACAAGGCGGGCGAGGTGGCGGTGAAGGACCTGCTGGCGGACATTCCGCTGCTGGCGGGCGTGTCGGTTTCCAGCGAGCAGGTGGCGCAGATCGACAGCAAGGACCTGTCGTTCGACGTGCTGCGCAAGCTCGCGGCCCGTTGCGCGGAGGCCCTTGCTCAGGACGACGTGCAGGCGATCGTGATCACGCACGGCACCGACACCATCGAGGAAACCGCGTGGTTCCTGCAGCGCGTGCTGGCGCCCGCGAAGCCCATCGTGCTGGCCTGCGCGATGCGGCCGGCCACCGCCATCTCACCTGACGGCCCGCAGAACCTGGTGGATGCGTTCACCGTGGCTCGGCACCCGGGCGCGCGAGGCGCTGTCGTGGTTTGCGCGGGCCAGGTGCATGGGGCGGCGGACGTGCGCAAGGTGCACCCGCATCGTCTCGATGCCTTCGGGTCGGGCGATGCGGGCTCGGTCGGCTACGTGGAAGCGGGCCACGTGCGGCAGTTGCGCGCCTGGCCGCAGACCCGGCCGCAAGGCACGCTGGCGGCGCGCATCCAGGCCGCGAGCGAATGGCCCTGGGTGGAGATCGTCACCAGCGGTGCGGGCGCGGACGGCCGCGTGGTGGATGCGCTGGTCGCTGCGGGCGTGCGAGGTCTTGTCGCCGCGGGCACGGGCAACGGCTCGCTGAATTCCGAGCTGGAATCGGCGCTGCGCAGGGCGGAAGAGAAGGGCGTGCGCCTGGCGCGCGCCAGCCGCTGCCTGGATGGCACGATCGTCGGCACACCGACAGGCGCGCTGCGCGCGAGCGCGCTCACGCCGGCGAAGGCGCGGATCGATCTGGTGCTGGATCTGCTGGCGGCCTGAGCCGCCGGGGGATCAGGAGGAGAGCGCCGCCAGTGCGCGCGCGGTGATCTCTTCCACCGTGCCGACGCCGCTGATGGCGCGGTACTTGGGCGCGTTGGCGGGATCGGTCTTGGCCCAGCCCGCGTAGTAGTCCACCAGCGGGCGCGTCTGCGAGGCGTAGACCTGCAGGCGCTTCATCACGGTTTCTTCCTTGTCGTCCTCGCGCTGCACCAGCGGTTCGCCGGTGACGTCGTCCTTGCCTTCCACCTTGGGCGGGTTGAACTTGACGTGGTAGGTGCGGCCGCTGGCCACGTGCGAGCGGCGGCCGCTCATGCGTTCGACGATGGCTTCGAACGGGACGTCGATCTCCAGCACGTAGTCGAGTTTCACGCCGGCCTGCTTCATCGCGTCGGCCTGCGGGATGGTGCGGGGAAAGCCGTCGAACAGGAAGCCCTTGGCGCAGTCGGGCTGCGCGAGGCGTTCCTTCACCAGCCCGATGATGATGTCGTCGCCCACCAGGGCGCCGGAGTCCATGACCTTCTTCGCGGCCAGCCCCAGGGGCGTGCCGGCCTTCACCGCGGCGCGCAGCATGTCGCCGGTGGAGATCTGCGGGATGCCGTACTTCTGGCAGATGAAGGTTGCCTGGGTGCCTTTGCCCGCGCCCGGCGCGCCCAGCAAGATCAGTCTCATGGAAGTCCTCGGATGGTGGTGAAGCGGGCGCTTCGGACCCCTGGTTGTCTCCCTGCGCGGGGCCTTCGCGCTTGTTGCGCTTGAGGATAGCACGCGCCCCTTGCGGGGCCTTACGGGCTTGCCATGAAGACGGCGCGCACCCGCTCGAGGTCCTCGGGCGTGTCGATGCCGGGGCCAGGCGCGTCCTGCGTCACGTGCACCGCGATGCGATGGCCATGCCACAGCGCGCGCAATTGCTCCAGCGCTTCCAGCCCTTCCAGGGGCGCCGGCGGCAGCGCAGGGAAGGTGCGCAGGAACCCCGCGCGGTACGAGTAGATGCCGACGTGGCGCAGCGGCGCGGGATCGGGCAGCGAACGGATGCCGCCCGCGAAGCCGTCGCGCCACCACGCGATGGGCGCGCGGCTGAAGTACAGCGCGATGCCTTGCGCGTCGGTGACCACCTTCACCACGTTCGGGTTGGTGAACTCTTCGACGGCGTGCAGCGGATGGGCGGCGGTGCCCATCGGCACGTCGCGGCGCTGGTCCAGCAGCGCGGCCACGGCGTCGATGAGCGAAGGATCGATCAGCGGTTCGTCGCCCTGCACGTTGACCACGACCTCGTCGTCCGGCAGGCCGAGCACGCGGCTGGCTTCGGCGAGGCGGTCGGTGCCGGAGGGATGGGCGGGATCGGTCAGCACGGCCTGCACGCCATGGTCGCGGCAAGCCCGGAGGATGGCTTCGCTGTCGGCGGCCACGACGATGCGCGTGGCCGAAGAACCGCGTGCGCGCTCGGCCACGCGCACGACCATGGGCTTGCCCGCGATGTCGGCCAGCGGCTTGTTCGGCAGCCGGCTGGACGCGAGCCGCGCCGGGATCAGGACGGTGAAGCCCACGGCGTCAGGCCAGCGGCGTGCGCGAAGGCAGGTGCTCGAGCTCTTCGTCGGACAGCGTGCGCGCTTCTTCCTCGAGCAGGACCGGGATGCCATCGCGCACCGGGTAGGCGAGCCGCGCGCTGCGCGACACCAGTTCCTGGCGCGCGCGGTCGTAGTGGAGGTGGCCCTTGGTCACCGGGCACACGAGCAGCTCAAGCAGCTTGGGGTCCATGCGTCGATGATAGCTTTGCGTCCAGCAGCCGATCGAGCTGCTGCCAGAACGCGGGAGCGATGTCGATCTCCAGCGGCACGGCCCATGCTTGCGGGAAAGCGCGCCAGAGCTTGACCGCGTCCTTCTCGGTGCAGAGCAGTGGCACGTCGGCGTGCGTGGCCCATGGACCGGGCGCGGCAAAATCGTGGTGATCGGGCAGCGCCCATCGTTGGCGCAGTTCGACGCCCGCGCTTTGCAGCGCGTCGAAGAATCGCGAAGGTTCGGCGATGCCGGCCAGCGCATCGCAGGGCTGCCCCTTGAAGGCCTCCAAAGGGCGGGTTGCGCCGTCAGCGCGCCGCGCGACGGCCGCGAGTTTGCGGCGGACTTCGTGGCCTTCGATGCCTGGCGTCTCGTGCGTGCGCAGCACCAGGTCGGCGTGACGAGGCCAGGGCTCGCGCAGCGGTCCCGCCGGCAACTGCCAGCCGTTGCCGATGCCGCGCGCGTCGAACACGACGATTTCGATGTCGCGCGCCATCGCGAGATGCTGCAGGCCGTCGTCGCTGACGATCGCTTGCGTCGCGGGGTGCGCGGCCAGCAACGCCGCGATGGCCTGCGGGCGATCGGCGCCGACGAACACCGGAACGCCGGCGCTGCGCGCGATGAGCAGCGGCTCGTCGCCGGTCCATGAAGGATCGTCCGAGGGCCGGGCCTCGCGCACGTCGTTCGTCTTGCGGCCATGGCCGCGCGAGACGACGCCCACATTGAACCCGCGGCTGCGCAGATGCGAGGCGAGCGCGATCACCACCGGCGTCTTGCCCGCGCCGCCGGCGATCACGTTGCCGACGACGATCACCGGCACCGGTGCGCGCTGCGCGTGAAGCAGATCGAGGCGGTAGAGCAGGCGCCGCGCGGCGGCAATCGCGCCGAACAGCAGGCTCAGGGGGAAGAGCAGGCAGGCGAGGGGACCGCGGCGCAGCCAGGCGCGCCGCAGCGCCCCGCCCATGCGCTCAGCGGCCGCCGGCCTGGGCCGACGATTGCGCTGCGAAGGTGACCTGGTTGAGGCCGGAGCGGCGTGCCGCTTCCAGCACCGTGATGACCGACTGGTGCGGCGCGGCGCCGTCGGCACTGACGATGATGACGCTGTCTTTGCCCGCCTTGGCGGCTTCGGCCATCGCGCCGGCCAGCACTTCGGGGCCGCGGCCGTTCACCGGCACCTTGTTCACCGTGTAGCGGCCGTCGGCGGCCACGCCCACCACCACCTCGCGCGGGTAGTCGCGCTGGGCGTCGGCGTCCGCCACGGGCAGGCGCAGCTGCAGCTCGGTGAACTTGCTGTACGTCGTGGACAGCATCAGGAAGATCAGGACGACCAGCAGGACGTCGATGAACGGGATCAGGTTGATCTCCGGTTCCTCGTTCTGGCGCGAGCGGAAATTCATGTCGGCTTCAGGCGCGGCGCAGCGCGAGCAGGTGGCGCACGAAGCGCTCCGACGCCAGTTCCAGCGTCAGCAGGTAGTAGTCGACGCGCGCACGGAAGTAGCGCCAGAAGATCAGCGCGGGAACCGCGATGACCAGGCCGAACGCCGTGTTGTAGAGCGCGACCGAGATGCCGTGCGCCAGCTGCGCGGGGTTGCTGCCGGTGGAGGTGCCGGACTGCGAACCGAAGATCTCGATCATGCCGACCACCGTGCCGAACAGGCCCAGCAGCGGGGCTGCTGACGCGATGGTGGCCAGCGCGCTCAGGTAGCGCTCCAGCCGGTGCGCGACGGCCCGGCCGGTGCCTTCCATGGTCGAGCGCAGGTCCGATTCGCTGCAGCGCGGATCGCTGTTGAGCGCGCGGAAGCCGCTGGCCAGCACCTCGCCTAGCGCCGAGTTCTGCTCGAGCTGGGCAACGACTTCCGGCGTCGGCACGGATGAGCGGGAAACGGCGATGGCTTCGTCCAGCAGCTTGGGCGGCGCCACGCGGGCCGTCTTGAGGCTGAGGAAACGCTCGATGACGAGGGCCAGGGCCAGGATGGAACAGGCTAGAAGAGGCCAGATCGGCCAGCCTGCGGCTTGTATGATCGACAGCAAAAGGGACTCCGCCGCGCTGGGAAATGCAAAGGTGGGCGCGATTATGGGGGACGCCGCAAGCTGTAGGAAAAAAGCGATGTGGCGTAGGAAGCGCCCCACAGTTCCTGTGGACAACTTTGTGCAGAAGCACCGCCCCCCGGTCCGCCAGGCCGCGCCAGTGCTTCAGGATGTCAGTCCGATGACATTTTCAGCACGGAAAAATCGTTTGAAATCAATGAGTTGCTCCACAGAATCTGAGCTTTGCCACGCTGCCGTGCGGTTTGGCCTTGCGGCCGGCCCTCTGTGGACTAGTTTCGCGGCCCGGAAGCGTCCCGGGCCGCGCCGTTGCTGATGGTCGACGGCCAGAACCCAGCACCGTCGCCGCGAATCTGGCAAGTCGGCGCGCTGTGCCGCGCCGTTGCTGACTTCCTGGACGCCAGGCTCAATCCCGTCGCGGTTCGCGGCGAGGTTTCGGGCTTCTCGCGCGCTTCCAGCGGGCATCTGTACTTCTCGCTCAAGGATCCGCAAGGCCAGCTGCGCTGCGCGATGTTCCGGCGCGCCGCCGGCCTGCTGGATTTCACGCCGCGGGATGGCGACCTGGTCGAAGTCCAGGGCCGCATCACCGTCTATGAACCGCGCGGCGACCTGCAGCTCGTCGTGGAAAACCTGCGCCGGGCCGGGCAGGGCGCCTGGTACGAGCGGTTCCTGCGCCTGAAGGCGGATCTTGAAGCGCAAGGCCTGTTCGACGAAGACCGCAAACGGCCGCTGCCCAGGCAGCCGCGCGGCATCGGGCTGGTGACTTCGCTCGGCGCGGCCGCGCTGCACGACGTGGCGACGGCGCTGCGCCGTCGCGTGCCCCACATCCCCGTGGTGCTCGCGCCGACGGCCGTGCAGGGGCCTCAGGCCGCCGGCGAGATCGTGGCGGCGCTTGAAGCGCTGTACCGGCAAGCCGAAGCGGGCGTGGTCGACGTGATCCTGCTCGTGCGCGGCGGCGGCTCCATCGAGGACCTGTGGTCGTTCAACGAAGAGGTGGTGGCGCGCGCGATCGTGCGCAGCCCCGTGCCGCTGGTCAGCGGCGTGGGCCACGAAACCGATGTGACCATCGCGGACTTTTGCGCCGACTTGCGTGCCCCCACGCCGACCGCCGCGGCCGAACTGGTGTCGGTGCCGCGCGCGGAGTTGCTGCGCCAGCTCGACGGGGCGGGTGAGCTGCTGTCGAGCCTGGTGACCCGTCGGCTGGACGTTGCAGAGCAGCGGCTCGATCTGGCCGCTGGGCGCCTGGGGCGACCGTCGTCCCGTCTTGCCGGCTTGCAGCGCCAGGTGGCGCAACTCGGCGATCGCTTGCGGCATGCGGTGCAACTGCGTGGGGAACGCGCGGGCGCGGTGCTGACGCAACGCGAATCGGGCAAGCGCGACGCACTGGCCCGGCGGCTTCAGCGCGAGCGCGAGAGGCTCCATCGCGCCGAGCTGCGGCTGCAACTGCTCGACCCCAAGCTGGTGCTTCGCCGCGGCTATGCACTGCTCACCGACGAGCACGGACACGTGGTCACGCGCGCCGCGCAAACGCGGCCAGGCCAACCGCTGCACGGGACCCTTGCCGAGGGCGAGGTTGATCTGACGGTGTCGCAGCCGCGGCTGCTTTAGTGCCTAGAATCGGCGGCTCTTGACTCCGACTCCAACACCAACTCGAGGACCCGTCATGGAACACACCCTGCCTCCGCTCCCGTATCCGATCGATTCGCTGGCGCCGCACTACTCCAAGGAGACGCTGGAGTATCACCATGGCAAGCACCACAACGCCTATGTGGTGAACCTGAACAACCTGCAGAAGGGCACCGAGTTCGAGAGCATGACGCTCGAGGAGATCATCAAGAAGTCCTCCGGCGGCATCTACAACAACTCCGCACAGGTCTGGAACCACACGTTCTTCTGGAACTGCATGAAGCCCAACGGCGGCGGCGAGCCCACCGGCGCGCTGGCCGATGCGATCAACAAGAAGTGGGGCAGCTACCCGGCTTTCCGCGAGGCGTTCGTGAAGTCGGCCGTCGGCAACTTCGGTTCCGGCTGGACCTGGCTGGTGAAGAAGCCCGATGGCAGCGTGGACATCGTCAACACGGGTGCCGCCGGCACGCCGCTGACCACGCCCGACAAGGCGCTGCTGACGGTGGACGTCTGGGAACACGCCTACTACATCGACTACCGCAACCTGCGCCCGAAGTTCGTCGAGACCTTCCTCGACAAGCTGGCGAACTGGGACTTCGCGGCGAAGAACTTCGGTTGAAGCGGACGCTCCGCGCCGATGAAAAGGGGCCCGCATCCGCGGGCCTTTTTTCATTGGCAGCCCGTTACTTGAACGGGCTGCCGGAGAGCTTCGTGCCCGCCTTGATCCCGCGGTGGGCGAACCAGCCCTGGTTCATCTCCAGCACGTAGCGCACGGGCTTCTCGGAGCAATGGGCATCCAGCGTCTTCGGCTTCATGTCGGCGATGTTCACCACGGTGCCGTCGTCGGCGATGAAGGCGGCCGAGAGCGGCAGCAGGGTGTTCTTCATCCAGAAGCATTGCTGCGAGGGCTGCTCGAAGACGAACAGCATGCCTTCGTGCTGGGGCATCTGCTCTCGGAACATCAGGCCGGTGGCGCGCTGGTCGGGGGTCAGCGCGACCTGCGCGTCGATCTGGTGCATGCCGGCTGAAAGCTTCACGCGCGGCAGGCCGCTCTGGGGCTGGTCTTGGGCTTGGGTCGACGCGGTAAAGGCCAACGCGGCCAGCAGGAGGGGGAGGACGGCTTTCATCGGGCGGATTGTGCGGCTTGGAGCAATGCGGCTGCCTGACCTGAAAAAGAAAATGCCCGCCGAGGCGGGCATTTCGCGGAAAACGCGAGAGCCTGATCAGGCCTTCTTGTCTTCGGCGGCAGCCTTCTTCTTGGAGGCCTTCTTCTTGGAAGCCTTCTTCTCGCCCTTGGCGACCGGCTTGTCGGCCTTCTTCTCGGCGGCGGCTTCGGCCTTGGGCGCGGAAGCACCGGCCATCGGGGCGCCGGCGTGCGAGGCGGCGAAGGCGGTGGACACGGCGAAGGCCGAGGCGATCAGGGCGGCGAGCAGCTTGGTCATGGTTCAGATCCTCTGAAAAACGGAGTTTGACTTTCCGGTGCATCCTCCGGACCACCCGGAAGGCTCTCCCGTAACGGAGTCCTCAACTCGGCGGTTGACAGGAGCGGCACCGAAAAAAAGCCAGGAGTGCGCAGGCGGCGGGAGAAATGAAAAAGCCCGCACGAGGCGGGCTTCCAGGCTTGGGCCAGAAGTGGATTACTTCTTGGCTTCTTCCTTCTTCTCGGCCTTGGCTTCAGCCTTGGCGTGCTTCTTCTCGGCCTTGGCGACCTTCTTCTCCGCCTTGGCGTCGGCCTTGGCTTCCTTCTTTTCGGCCTTGGCTTCGGCCTTCGCGGCCTTCTCTTCCTTCTTCGCTTCGGCCTTGGGGGCGGACGCGGAGGCGGCCTTGGCTTCGGCCTTGGGGGCGGAAGCGGAGGCGGCCGGGGCGGCGGCCTGGGCGAAGGAAGCGGTGGCGAAGAGGGCGGCCACGAGGGCGGCGAGCAGCTTGTTCATTTCAATGGTCCTCTGAGGATTGGTTTTCGAAAATCACCTCCCGTCCCCGGGAAGTCTTCCGCCAACGCGGCAGCCCATCCGTCGGTTGACACGGCCGCGCGAACCGGCGCGCCGCCGGGGCTAGAATCCGGCGTTCGCCGCTCGGGCGGCGCACGCATTCCTTTCCCCCGCAGACCCCACTTCCTCCATGTACAAGCACATCAAGGTGCCCAGCCAGGGCCAGAAGATCACCGTCAACGCCGACATGTCCCTGAACGTGCCGGACCAGCCCATCATCCCGTACATCGAGGGCGACGGTACCGGCATGGACATCACGCCGGTGATGCTGAAGGTGGTGGACGCCGCGGTGGCGAAGGCCTATGGCGGCAAGAAGAAGATCCAGTGGATGGAGATCTTCGCCGGCGAGAAGTCGACCAAGGTCTATGGCCCGGACGTGTGGCTGCCCGAAGAGACGCTGCAGGTCGCGCGCGAGTACGTGGTGTCCATCAAGGGTCCCCTGACCACGCCCGTCGGCGGCGGCATCCGTTCGCTGAACGTCGCGCTGCGCCAGGAGCTGGACCTGTACGTCTGCCTGCGCCCCATCCAGTATTTCAAGGGCGTTCCTTCGCCGCTGAAGGAGCCGGAGAAGACCAACATGGTCATCTTCCGCGAGAACTCCGAGGACATCTACGCCGGCATCGAATACGAAGCCAACACCGACAAGGCGAAGAAGGTCATCGATTTCCTGATCAAGGAAATGGGCGTCAAGAAGATCCGCTTCCCGGGCACCTCGGCCATCGGCATCAAGCCGGTGTCGGTGGAAGGCACCGAGCGCCTGGTGCGCAAGGCCATCCAGTACGCCATCGACAACGACAAGCCCAGCGTCACCCTGGTCCACAAGGGCAACATCATGAAGTTCACCGAAGGTGGCTTCCGTGACTGGGGCTACGAGCTGGCCAAGAAGGAGTTCGGCGCCGTGGAGATCGACGGCGGCCCGTGGTGCAAGATCAAGAACCCGAGGTCCGGCAAGGACATCGTGGTCAAGGACGTGATCGCCGACGCCTTCCTGCAGCAGATCCTGCTGCGCCCGGCCGAGTACAGCGTGATCGCCACGCTGAACCTGAACGGCGACTACGTTTCCGACGCGCTGGCCGCGCAGGTCGGCGGCATCGGCATCGCCCCGGGCGCCAACCTCAGCGACTCGGTGGCCATGTTCGAAGCCACGCACGGCACCGCGCCGAAGTACGCCGGCAAGGACTACGTCAACCCGGGTTCGGAAATCCTCTCTGCCGAGATGATGCTGCGCCACATGGGCTGGACCGAAGCCGCCGACCTGATCATCAGCTCGATGGAAAAGTCCATCGCGTCCAAGAAGGTCACGTACGACTTCGCGCGCCTGATGGACGGTGCCACCCAGGTCAGCTGCTCGGGTTTCGGCCAGGTGATGATCGACAACATGTGATCGCCGCGCGGGCCCGCTGCCCGCGTGCCGGCCATGAAAAAGCCGCCCGCGGGCGGCTTTTCTTTTGCCGGACCGGCCCGACTTATTCGGCGGGCAGGTCGGGGCGCTGCGAAGACGCGTGGAACTGCGGCGCACGCACCTTGGACTGGCGCGGCGGGCGCTCTTCCTGGCGCGGCTGCGTCTGGATGGGCTGCACGCTGTCCGCTTGGATGTTCTGCGCCAGCTGGCCCTTGGGGCCTTGCGTGACCTCGAAAGTGACGCGCGAGCCCTGCTTCAGCGTCTTGAAGCCTTCCATCGCGATGGCGGAAAAATGCGCGAACACGTCGGCACCGCCGCCGTCGGGCTCGATGAAGCCGAAGCCTTTCGCGTCGTTGAACCATTTCACAGTACCGGTGGCCATGTCGCGCCCTTCCTATCTTGTTTTGTTCCCTCGAAACGTCCGCGCGAGTGTCACGGAGGAGCTTCACGCTGTCAACATTTTCACATACTAAAGTTTTGATGGCTCCGCAAGAAGTGCTGGGGGCGGATAGTGCGCCGCCGCTGGGACAATGAAGCGGCGCGTTGTTTCCCCGGCGCGGGCACCGGGCGCCATCGCCGGTGCATGCAGGCAGCGCTTGAATGTGGCGCTCGCGTCACCATTTCACTTTTGCGATGCAGTGCGAAAGCCTGCTCGATAGAATGAAATTCATGGCTAGCAAACCCCCCGCGCCTTCTCCGGCCGCGCCTCCCAAGACGCAGCCGGTGGTGGAGGACGACGGCGGCTCCGTGGTGCTGGAGCGGCGGACCGAAAAAACCAAGCCGCCGCAGATGTACCAGGTCGTCATGCTCAACGACGACTACACCCCGATGGAGTTCGTGGTGGTGGTGATCCAGGAGTTCTTCAACAAGGACCGGGAGACCGCCACGCAGATCATGCTGAAGATCCACCTGGACGGCAAAGGCATCTGCGGGGTCTATTCCAAGGACGTGGCGGCGACCAAAGTCGAGCAGGTACAGGAGGCTGCCCGGCAGGCGGGGCACCCGCTGCAGTGCATGTGTGAACCCGTCGAGTGAAAGCGGGTCGAAGAAGTAGCTTGTAGTGATCGAATCGAAGCGAATCTAGGCAGAAGGAAATTTCATGATTGCCCAGGAATTGGAAGTCAGCCTCCACATGGCATTCGTGGAGGCGCGGCAGCAGCGCCACGAGTTCATCACCGTGGAACACTTGCTGCTGGCCCTGCTGGACAACCCCAGCGCGGCCGAAGTGCTCCGGGCATGCTCGGCGAACATCGACGACCTGCGCAAGTCGCTGTCCAACTTCATCAAGGACAACACGCCGCAGGTCGCTGGCACGGACGACGTGGACACCCAGCCCACGCTGGGTTTCCAGCGCGTCATCCAGCGCGCCATCATGCACGTCCAAAGCACGGGCAACGGCAAGAAGGAAGTCACCGGCGCCAACGTGCTGGTGGCGATCTTCGGCGAGAAGGACTCGCACGCCGTGTACTACCTGCACCAGCAGGGAGTGACGCGCCTCGACGTCGTGAACTTCATCGCCCACGGCATCAAGAAGAGCGACCCGCCGGAGCCCGCCAAGAGCGGCGAATCGTCCTCGGGCGAGGGCGACGAGGGCGGCGAGAAGAACGAGAAGGCTTCGCCGCTGGAGCAGTTCACCGTCAACCTCAACCAGCAGTCCAAGGACGGCAAGATCGACCCGCTGATCGGCCGCGAGTACGAGGTCGAGCGCGTCATCCAGATCCTGTGCCGCCGGCGCAAGAACAACCCGCTGCTGGTGGGCGAAGCCGGCGTGGGCAAGACCGCCATCGCGGAAGGCCTGGCCTGGCGCATCGTGCAGAAGGACGTGCCGGAAATCCTGGCCGACTCCGTCGTGTATTCGCTCGACATGGGCGCGCTGCTGGCGGGCACCAAGTACCGCGGCGATTTCGAGCAGCGCCTGAAGGGCGTTCTCAAGTCGCTGAAGGACAAGCCCAACGCCATCCTGTTCATCGACGAGATCCACACCCTCATCGGCGCCGGCGCGGCGTCGGGCGGCACGCTGGACGCGTCCAACCTGCTGAAGCCGGCGCTGTCCAGCGGCCAGCTGAAGTGCATCGGCGCGACCACGTTCACCGAGTACCGCGGCATCTTCGAGAAGGACGCGGCGCTGTCGCGGCGCTTCCAGAAGGTCGACGTCGTGGAGCCGACGGTCGAACAGACGATCGAGATCCTCAAGGGGCTGAAGAGCCGCTTCGAGGAGCACCACAGCGTGAAGTACGCGGCGGGCGCGTTGCAGGCCGCGGCCGAGCTGTCCGCCAAGTACATCAACGACCGGCACCTGCCGGACAAGGCCATCGACGTCATCGACGAAGCCGGCGCGGCGCAGCGCATCCTGCCGCAGGGCAAGCGCAAGAAGACCATCTCCAAGACCGAGGTCGAGGAGATCGTGGCCAAGATCGCGCGCATCCCGCCCGCCAACGTATCCAACGACGACCGCGGCAAGCTGCAAAGCCTGGAGCGCGACCTGAAGTCCGTGGTGTTCGGCCAGGACAAGGCGCTGGAAGTGCTGTCGGGCGCGGTGAAGATGGCGCGCTCGGGCCTCGGCAAGGGCGACAAGCCGATCGGCGCGTTCCTGTTCAGCGGCCCCACCGGCGTCGGCAAGACCGAGGCGGCCAAGCAGCTGGCGTACATCATGGGCATCGAGCTGATCCGCTTCGACATGTCCGAGTACATGGAACGCCACGCGGTGTCGCGCCTGATCGGCGCGCCTCCGGGCTACGTGGGTTTCGACCAGGGCGGCCTGCTGACCGAGGCCATCACGAAGAAGCCGCACGCGGTGCTGCTGCTCGACGAGATCGAGAAGGCGCACCCGGACATCTTCAACGTGCTGCTGCAGGTGATGGACCACGGCACGCTGACGGACAACAACGGGCGCAAGGCCGACTTCCGCAACGTCATCATCGTCATGACGACGAACGCGGGCGCCGAGACCATGAACAAGGCGACCATCGGCTTCACCAACCCGCGCGAGGCGGGCGACGAGATGGCCGACATCAAGCGCCTGTTCACGCCCGAGTTCCGCAACCGCCTGGACGCCATCGTCAGCTTCAAGGCGCTGGACGAGCAGGTCATCCTGCGCGTGGTCGACAAGTTCCTGCTGGTGCTGGAACAGCAACTGGCCGAGAAGAAGGTGGAAGTCACCTTCACCGACCAGCTGCGCAAGCACCTGGCGAAGAAGGGCTTCGACCCGCTGATGGGCGCCCGCCCGATGCAGCGCCTGATCCAGGACACCATCCGCCGCGCCCTGGCCGACGAGCTGCTCTTCGGCCGGCTCACCGAAGGCGGCCGCCTGACGGTGGACCTGGACGACAAGGAAGAAGTCGTGCTGGACATCCAGCCGCTGCCGAAGAAGGAAGGCCGCTCCAAGCCCGAGCCGGAGGAAATCTCCAGCGAGTAAGGCGCCTGCCGCCTGTCCGAAAAGCCGCCTCTGGGCGGCTTTTTTTGCACGGCCGATACAAGGCGGACATCCTGGGCCGGGGCTGCCGCGTTGAAATGCCTGCACCATGCTTTCCGCCACCGCGCTCAATCGCTTCGGCCTCGGGGCTCGCCCGGACGAGCCCGTGCCGCCCGATGCGCAGCGCTGGCTGCTGCAGCAGCTGGATCGATTCGAGACGCGCCCGCCGGCCTTGGCTTCGCAACCCGCCAGCGGTGCCGCATTGGCGCAGTACCTGGCGGAGCGGCGGGAGGTGCGCCAGGCCGCGGACGAGACGGCCCGCGTTGCCGCGCAACAGGTTTACCGGCGTGGCTCGCGCGAAGCGTACGTGGCCGCGGTCGGCGCACGCACTTCCGCGGCGCTGCAGTCGAACACGCCGTTCGCCGAGCGCCTGGTGCACTTCTGGTCCAACCACTTCGCGGTCTCCATCGACAAGCTTCCGGTCGTCGGCCTCGCCGGCGCGTACGAAGCCGACGCCATCCGGCCGCACGTGCTTGGCCGCTTCCACGACCTGCTGCTCGCGGCCGTGCGCCATCCGGCGATGCTGCTGTACCTGGACCAGGCGGCTTCCATCGGCCCGGACAGCCCCGCGGGCCGGCGCCTGGCGCAGCGCGACGAAACGCGCCGGCGCGGGCTGAACGAGAACCTCGCGCGCGAAGTCCTGGAGCTGCACACGCTCGGCGTGCGCAGCGGCTACACGCAGGCCGACGTCACGGAATTCGCGCGTGCGCTCACGGGCTGGAGCGTGGCGGGGCTCGATACACCGCCGGGTGCGGCGTCGCCGGAAGGCTTCGTGTTCCGCCCCATGGTCCACGAGCCCGGCACGCGCACGCTGCTGGGCCGGCGCTACCCGGAAGGCGGCGAGGAGCAGGCGCTGGCCGTGCTGCGCGATCTGGCCGCTTCGCCGGCCACGGCGCGGCATGTCGCGGCCAAGCTTGCGCGCCACTTCGTCGCCGACGATCCGGCGCCTGCCCTGGTGCAGCGGCTGTCGGACACGTTCCTGCAAACCGGCGGCGACCTGCCTAGCGTCTACCGCGCGCTGGTGACTGCGCCCGAAGCGGCCGCGCCGGTCCCGTCCAAGTTCAAGTCACCCTGGGACTGGACGCTCTCGGCGCTGCGCGGCCTGGGCCGGCGCGACATCGCGCCGCAGCAGGCCGTCGCCCTGTTCAACCAACTGGCCCAGCCGGTGTGGCGGCCCGGCTCGCCTGCCGGGTGGGACGACGTGGCGGCCTCGTGGGCCGCGCCCGATGCGCTGGTGCGCCGTGTGGAACTGGCCCAGCGCATCGCCTCGCAGGCGGGAAACGCGGTGGATGCGCGCGACCTGGCCCGGCGGCTGCTGCCCGGCACGCTGGGTGAAGCCACGGCCACCCAGATCGCGCGGGCGGAAAGCCCCGGCAGCGCGCTGGCACTGCTGCTCGTGTCGCCGGAATTCCTGCGGAGATGACCATGACACTGGACCGCCGCCACTTCCTGGGTGCCGCCGGCACGATGCTGCTGTCCCCGCGGCTCGCACTGGCGCAGGCCGCGACCGAGCGGCGCTTCGTCTTCATCCTGCAGCGTGGCGCGGCCGATGGGCTGCACACGGTGGTGCCGTACGCCGATCCCGCTTACGCCGCCCTGCGCGGCGCATTGGCGGTCGACACGGCGCAGGCGCAAAAGCTCGACGGGACGTTCGCGTTGCATCCTTCGTTGGCAGAGTTCGGCCGGCTGTACCAGCAAGGGCAGGCGATCTTCGTGCACGCGGTGGCATCGCCGTACCGCGACCGCTCGCACTTCGACGGCCAGAACGTGCTGGAAAGCGGCGGCACCGCGCCTTACCAGCTGAAGGACGGCTGGATGAACCGCCTGGTGGGCCTGCTGCCGCGCGCCAGCAAGGAGGCCATCGCCTTCGCGCCGACGGTGCCGCTGGCGCTGCGCGGCAGCGCCGAGGTGGCCTCCTATGCGCCTTCGTCGCTGCCGCAGGCCAGCGACGACCTGCTCATGCGCGTGCAGCAGCTGTACGCCAACGATGCGCAGCTTCATGCGCTGTGGTCGGCGGCGATGGACGCGCGCGGCATGGCGGGCGGCGCGGTCGATGGCGGCAACCGCCAGGATCCGGCGGCGCTGGGCAAGTTGGCGGCGAGCTTCCTCTCGCAGCCGGACGGACCGCGGCTGGCGATGATCGAAACGGGCGGATGGGACACGCACAGTGCGCAAGCAGGGCGTCTGACCGCGCAGCTGCGGGGGCTGGACAACCTGGTGGGCGCGTTGCACGAAGGCCTGGGGACCACATGGCAGCAGACAGTTGTGGTCGTGGCCACCGAGTTCGGCCGCACCGCCGCGGCCAACGGCACGGGCGGCACCGACCACGGCACGGGCTCCGTGGCGCTGCTGGCCGGCGGTGCGCTGCAGGGCGGCCGCGTCATCGCCGATTGGCCGGGGCTGGCCGCCAACGCATTGCTGGAAGGCCGGGACCTGCGTCCCACGATGGACCTGGATGCGCTGCTGGCTTCGCTGGCCGCCGAGTCTTTCGGACTGGACCGCGAACGGGTTGCGCGCCGGCTGTTCCCGCGCGCGGCGCAGATGCAGCCGGTGCCCCGCCTGCTGCGCGCCTGACGTCTCGGCCCTAGGCCGCCTTGGCGCCAAGCAGGCGCACGATCTTCTTCCAGTGCGCCGGCTCCACCGGCGTGATCGACAGCCGGTTGCCTTTCTTCAGCACCAGCATGTCGGCCAGCTCGGGAGTGGAGCGCAGCTCGGGCAGCGTGAGGTTGCGCGTCTTCTCGACGACCTGCACGTCCACCAGCATCCAGCGCGGCTCTTCACGCTTGGCCGCGGCGTCGTAGTACGGAGACTTCCTGTCGAACTGGGTCGGGTCGGGGTAGGGCGTCGACGCCACGCGCGCGATGCCGACGATGCCCGGCTCGGCGCAGCTGGAGTGGTAGAAGAGCACGCCGTCGCCCACGCGCATGCCGTCCCGCATGAAGTTGCGCGCCTGGTAATTGCGCACGCCGGTCCAGGGCACGGTCGACTTCGGCGCGGCCAGCGCGTCGTCCACCGAAACTTCGTCCGGCTCGGACTTCATCAGCCAGTAAGCGGTCATCGTGCGTCCTTCTCCCGCGGCCCTACGCGACGCGGCCGCAGGATTATGGAGGGACGCGCGCCTACCAGCCCCGCGAGTTGAACAGCGCCTTGATGCGGTCGGCAGCGAACTGCGACCCGGCGCCGTTGAGGTGGATCTCGTCCACCCGGAACATGGACGCCGGCACGTCGTTCGCCTGGTCGGCCGCGTCGCCCTGTGCCACCAGCAGCGAACGGATGTCGAGGTACTGGGCCGGATAGAGCGCCTGCAGGTCCGCGTTCAGTGCCATCTCGATGTCGTACAGCGCGGTTCCCCGCAGCGCCAGCGTGGCGTCGTTGAGGATGGAGAGCACGACGAAGTCGTCGTTGCCGGGCGCCAGCCCGGCCACCATCGCGGCCAAGTCGGCCTTCACCTGCGCGGCGCTGGAAGCGTCCTGCTTCAGGTTGTTGTGGCCGAACCAGAACACGGTGATCCAGTCCCGGTGCGTGGTGTCGGCCTGGAAGCGCTGCAGCACCTGGCTCGAGGTATCGCCCGCCACGCCGCCGTTGAAGATCTGGCGGTCGGGGAAGTCCATCTGCAGTGCCACCGAGAGCGGCGGGATGAGGGAGTCGCCCCATAGCGAGATGCTGGGCGTCGCGGGCGGCCGCAGTGCCGTGGTGCCGCCGCTGGCAAGAGCCCCCGTGTCCGACCCGCCTCCGCCACACGCGGCAAGGGCAAATGTTGCAAGCAAGGCGGTCACTTCTCTTCGATTCATGGTCCTGTCCGTGAAAGACGGAACCATTCTCGAAAACGCTTCCCGGCGCTGTGTGTAATGCGTTGGCAGCCCTGTTGCGGCATGTTGCCGCAGCGGCAGGGTCAGAGCCTGCTCAGTCGCTCCAGCGCGCCGCGCAAGGTCTCGTCCTTCTTCGCGAAACAGAAACGCACTACGCGCTGGTCGAAGCCGTCGCCGTAGAAGGCGGACAGCGGGATGGCGGCCACGCCGATCTCACGCGTGAGCCACTTGCAGAACTCCTCCTCCGGCAGGTCGCTGACCGAAGAGATGTCCACGCACTGGAAGTAGCTGCCTTCGCTGGGCAGCACACGCAGCCGCGTGCGCGCCAAGCCTTCGCGGAACAGGTCGCGTTTGCGCTGGTAGAAGGCCGGCAGCTGCAGGTAAGGCTGTGGGTCGGCCATGTACGCGGCCAGGCCGTGCTGCACGGGCGTGTTCACCGTGAACACGTTGAACTGGTGCACCTTGCGGAACTCCGCCGTCAGCGACACGGGTGCGAGAACATAGCCCACCTTCCAGCCGGTGACGTGGTAAGTCTTGCCGAAGCTGGACACGATGAACGAACGCGCGGCCAGGCCGGGGAAGCGCGCGGCGCTCTGGTGCGGCTGGCCGTCGAACACCATGTGCTCGTACACCTCGTCGCTGATCACCAGCACGTCCGTCGGCGCCAGCAGCTCCTGCAGGCGCAGCATCTCCTCGCGCGTCCAGACGGTGGCGCTGGGGTTGTGCGGGGAGTTCACCAGGATGGCGCGAGTGCGCGGCGTGATCGCGGCCGCGATGCGGTCGAAGTCGGGCCGGAACGTGCCGGGCACCAGCGGCACGCGCACCACGGTGCCGCCGGCCAGCTCGATGTTCGGCACGTAGCTGTCGTAGCACGGTTCCAGCACGATGACCTCGTCGCCGGGCCGCACCACCGCGAGGATGGCGGTGATGATGGCCTGCGTGGCGCCGGCTGTGATGGTGATTTCCGTGCCCGCGTCGTAGCGGCGGCCGTACATGGCCTCGACCTTGGCTGCCACCGCTTCGCGAAGTGCCGGCACGCCGGTCATCGGCGGGTACTGGTTGAGGCCGCGCGCCATCGCGTCGGTGACCGACTGCACCAGCTTCGGGTCGCACTCGAAGTCCGGGAAGCCCTGGCCGAGATTGACCGCGCCGGTCTCCGTGGCGAGCGCGGACATGACGGTGAAGATGGTGGTGCCCACGGCGGGCAGCTTGGTCCGGACGGCCGGCGTACGCACGGCAGTGGCTTCAAAGGTCATAGTCGTTGGCGTGGCCGTTCATGGCCTTCGCGATCAGCTGGCGGTCCAGGCGGTCGGACAGCAGTTCGGCGAAGCGGAAGACGAAGTTGCGCAGGTAGGCGCCGCGCTTGAAGGCGACGCGCGCCACGTTCTGCCCGAACAGGCTGCCCAGCGGGCGCGTGGCCAGGTCGGCGTTCTGCCCGTCGTCGCGCACGGCCATCTCGGCGACGATGCCGACGCCCAGGCCCAGGCGCACGTAGGTCTTGATCACGTCCGAGTCGATCGCCTCCAGCGCGATGCGCGGCTGCAGCTTGCGCGTGGCGAAGGCGTTGTCGATGCGCGTGCGGCCGGTGAACGAAGGGTGGTAGGTGATGAGGGGCTCGGCCGCGATGTCCTCGAGGCTGATGCGCTCCTTCTTCGCCAGGGGGTGGTCCAGCGGCATCACCAGCACGTGCTGCCACTCGTAGCAGGGCAGCGTCACCAGTTCCTGGTAGTCCGACAGCGATTCGGTCGCGATGCCGATCTCGGCGGTCTCGTCGATCACCATGCGCGCCACCTGGTCCGGCGAGCCCTGGTGCAGGCTGACGTTCACCTTGGGGTACGCCTCGCGCAGCTTGGCCACGGGGGCCGGCAGCACGTAGCGCGCCTGCGTGTGGGTGGTGGCGATGGACAGCGTGCCGCTGTCCTGGGCGCTGAACTGCTCGCCGATGCGCTTGAGGTTGCCGACCTCGCGCATGATCAGCTCGATGCTGCGCAGCACGTGCTGGCCGGGTTCGGTGATGCGCTTCAGCCGCTTGCCGTGGCGCGCGAAGATCTCGACGCCGAGCTCTTCCTCGAGTTCGATGATCGCCTTGGAGACGCCCGGCTGCGACGTGTGGAGCGCCTTGGCGGCCTCGGTGAGGTTGAGGTTGCGCCGTGCGGCTTCCTGGACAAACCGGAATTGGTGCAGGTTCATGCCTGATTCATCTTAAGCAGGCATCCATTATGCTCAAATGGCTAGGTTTGAGAACCCTGCACAGCCAAAAGCGCGAGCAAGTCCAGGACTGCCGCGTGCTCACCGACCGGCGGCAGCACGTCGATCCGTACACCCGGATGCCGGGCCCGGGCAGCCGAAACCAGCTGCGGGAGGTCTTCCCGGGCGTGCTTTCCGACCCCCAGGAACATGGGCAAGACGGTCACTTGGCTGACGCCCGATCCACTGAGCTTCGCCAGCGCCGCGGGAAGGTCGGGCGCCTGCAGCTCCAGGAAGGCGCATTCCACCGCGACGTCCGGCGCTTGCGCCTTGAGCCGGGCGGCCACAGCGTCCATCGGCTCGCGCCACGCCGGGTCGCGCGAGCCGTGGCCGAACAGGACGATGCCGCGCTTCACCTTCGAAGCACGAGGAAGGTGAAAGCCGCCAGCGACAGCAGCGTGTACAGCAGTCCTGGCGCCGCCGCCGTCAGCCAGGGCCACCAGTCGCGCAGGTTGCCCACGTAGCCGAACACGTTGTTCAGCAGGAAGAAGCTGATGCCGATCAGCACGCCGCCGAACACGTAGCTGGTGATGCCGCCCGAACGGAAATGCAGGTAGGCGAAGGGCAGCGCCAGCACCACCATCACCATGCAGCTGAGCGGATAGAACACCTTGCGCCAGAACTCGATCTCGTAGCGCTGCGAGGTCTGCCCGTTCTGCTCCAGGTGCTGGATGTACTGGAACAGGTCGATGGTGCTCATGCGATCCGGTTTCAGCAGCGCCACCGACACCATCTCCTGCGTCAGCTCCGTCCTCCAGCGCAATTGGGGGACCGTCTGGTGGTCCACCCGCGCCCGCTGGCCGCTGTTGTCGAAGTGCGAGATCTCCGCGTCCATCAGCAGCCAGGCTTCGTCCACGAACTGGCCGCGCGCCGCCGAAGTGGTGCGCATCAGGCGGCCCTGGTCGTCGGCCTCGAACAGGCGCACGCCCTGCAGCGAGCCGTCCGCCGCCAGCGCCGAGACATTGACCGTGTACGTGCTCTTGTCCTGGCGTTCCTTCAGCCAGGCGCCGGTCTGGCCGATGCTGATGCGCCCCTGGTAGCGGGCGCGCAGCAATTGCGCGGCCTTGTCGGCGGCCGGCGCCACGTAGTCGCCCGCGGCGAACGTGAGCAGCGTGAAGATCACGCCCAGCGCCATCAGCGTGCGCAGCGCCCGGCCCGGGCCCAGGCCGCTGGTGCGCAAGATCGTGTACTCGGAGCTTTGCGCGAGCCGCGCCATCACGAAGATGGTGCCGATCAACACCGCGATCGGCATCAGCTCGTACAGGTGGTTGGGCACCAGCAGCGTCACGTACAGCAGCGCCTGCGTCAGGCGGTAGGGCGTGACGCCCCGGCCGACGTTGGGCAGCTCGTCGACGAAGTCGAAGAAGAAGAAGAGGGCGAGGAAGCCCGCCGCCACGAAGACGACGGAGGCGATCACCTCGCGGTAGATCAGGCGCCGGATGGTCCTCATGCCGCGGCACGCTTCGCCAGCCGGGGCCAGCGCCAGTTGTTGTGCTGCTTCGCCAGCCAGCCGACCGACAGCAGGAACACGGTGCCATGCAGCCCGAGCAGGAAGCCGGCGAACGTCACCCGGCCCGAGCTCACCCAGCTCTGTCCCAGGTTGAGGAGGTTGTAGTACACGACGAAGGCCGACAGCGCGAACACCAGGTTGCCGCTGCGGCCCGCGCGCGGATTGACGCTGGAGACGGTGATGGCGATGACGATGAAGTTGAGCGTCGCCAGTGCCAGGCCCAGGCGCCAGGCCAGCTCACCCAAGTTCAGCCGGTTCGGGTCCACCATCAGCGCGAAGGTCGAAAGCGTCTTGGCCGGCGCGCTGTCGGCGGGCCCGAGTTGCGAGCCGCCGACCTTGTTGCCCATCACCTGGAACTCGCTGATCTTCAGCTGGCCGGTGGCCGTCTCGGTCTCCAGGCGCTGGCCGTCGGCCAGCACCAGGAACTGGTTGTCGCCTTCGTTCACCACCTGGCCGGTGCGCGCCGAAGTCACGATCTGCTTTCCCTTCTCGGCGCTGGCGATGAAGATGTTCTTGCCCGACTTGTTGTCCGGCGTGTCCTTGTCCAGGAAGAACACGCGATTGCCGCTGGCCGATTCCTGGAACTGGCCGGGCGCCACGCGCTCCAGGTCGCCACGGTTGCCGTAGCGGTCGCGCATGTCCTGGGTTTGCCGGTTGGCCCACGGCCATACCAGCAAGGCCAGCACCGCGACCGCGCCGAAGATCGGCCATGCGAAGCCGAGCAGCGGCCGCAGCAGGGCGGACAGGCCCCGGCCCGCGGAGAACCAGATCACCATCTCGCTATCGCGGTACATGCGCGAGAGCGTGCCCACGATGGCGATGAACAGGCACAGGGTCATGATCGGCGGCAGGTAGCCCAGCACCGTGTAGCCCATGACCATCAGCACTTCCTGCGGGTTGACGCTGCCGCGATTGGCCTGGCTCAGCGTGCGGATCAGCGTCATCGTCATGACGATGGTGACCAGCACCACGAGGGTCGCGCCGAAACTGCGGGCCAGCTCTTTGCGCAGGGAGGAATGGAATAACATCGGCGCCGACCGCGAACACGCGAACCAAAACACCGGATTATGGACTTCGAACTCAAGACCCTCGGCCCGGCCGAGGCGGCCGCGCAGAAGTGCGACGCGGTCGTGGCGGTGCTGGCTGAAGGCTTCAAGGGCGGCGGCGATCCGCTGTCCCGGCTGGCGGACGAGGCCCGCAAGGCCGGCGATTTTGAAGGCAAGCCCGGCAAGCTGCTGCAGGCCTACCGCGCCGCCGGCGTGGCCGCCCCGCGGCTGGTGTTGGCCGGCGCGGGCGACGGCTCGGGCAAGCGCGTGCAGGCCGCCGTGCAGGCTGCCGTCTCCTCGTTGCGCAGCAAGGGCGTCAAGCGCCTGGTGATCTGCCTGCCCGCGGATGCGGGCGAGGATGCGGTGCGCGCCGCGGTCCAGGCCACCGCCGAGGCCAGCTACGTGTACGTCGCGACCAAGTCCAAGCCGGAAGGGCGGGAACTGCAGCGGGTGACCATCGGCGTGGCCCAGGTTTCGAACGACCTGCGCGCCGCTTTCGACACCGCGCGCGGCGCGGCCAACGGCATCGAGCTCGCGCGCGAGATGGGCAACCTGCCGCCGAACATCGCCACGCCCACGCGGCTGGGCGAGGAAGCGAAGAAGCTGGCCAAGGCGCACGGCTTCCAGTGCGAGGTGCTGGGCCCGAAGGAAGTCGAGAAACTGGGCATGGGCTCGTTCATGGCGGTGGCGCGTGGCTCCGAGCAGCCGCTGCGCTTCATCGTGCTGCGCTACCAGGGCGCCGCGTCGTCCGAGCCGCCGGTGGTGCTGGTGGGCAAGGGCATCACTTTCGACAGCGGCGGCATCTCCATCAAGCCGGCCGGCGAGATGGACGAGATGAAGTTCGACATGTGCGGCGCGGCCAGCGTGCTGGGCACGTTCCGCGCACTGGCCGACCTGCGGCCCTCGCTCAACGTCGTGGGCCTCATCCCCGCCTGCGAAAACCTGCCGGACGGCCGCGCGCTCAAGCCGGGCGACGTGGTCACCAGCATGGGCGGCCAGACCATCGAGGTGCTCAACACCGACGCCGAGGGCCGCCTCATCCTGTGCGACGCGCTCACGTATGCGGAGCGCTTCAAGCCGCGCGCGGTGGTGGACATCGCCACGCTCACGGGCGCCTGCGTCATCGCGCTCGGCGCGGTCCGCAGCGGCCTCTTCGCTTCCGACGACGCACTGGCCGCCGACCTGCAGCGCGCGGGCGATTCGGCGTTCGACCTGTGCTGGCGCATGCCGCTGGACGACGAGTACGGTGAAGGCCTGAAGACGAACTTCGCCGACATGGCCAACGTCGCGGGACGTCCCGGCGGCGCCATCACCGCCGCCAAGTTCCTCCAGCGTTTCGCGGGCAAGTACCCCTGGGCGCACCTGGACATCGCGGGCACCGCGTGGAAGGGCGGCGCGGCCAAGGGGGCCACCGGCCGTCCCGTGGGACTGCTGGTGCAATACCTGCTGTCGCAACAGCGGCAGGGTGGTGCCAAGGCCGCGAAGGCGCCGAAACGCAAGGCGGCCGCGCGCTAGCCGCATGACCGAAGTCGCGTTCCACTTCAACGCGCCCGACAAGCTGGGCTATGCCTGCCGCCTGCTGCGCAAGGCGTACGGCACCGGCGCGCAAGTGGTGGTGACCGGAGAACCCGAAGTGCTGCGCGAACTGGACGTGAACCTCTGGACCTTCGGCTCGCTGGAATTCGTGCCGCACTGCCTTGGGACGGAGCGGGACGAAAGGGTGCAGGCGCGCACCCCGATCGTGCTGTCCGGCTTGCCGCGCTCGTCCCCTCACCAGCAGGTGCTGGTCAATCTCGGCCATGAAGTGCCCGAGGGCTTCGAACGCTTCGAGCGGCTGATCGAGGTGGTGACGAACGACGGCGCCGACCGCCAGCAGGCCCGTGCGCGCTGGAAGCACTATGCCGACCGGGGCTACGCCATTGTCCGGCACGACCTGGCGGAGCAACGCTGATGGCCACCCGCACGCCCCCGCGGTTCGTTCCCACGCTCACCGAAGTCGTGCAGGGCGCCGCGGCCACGCCCGCTTCGGCGCCCGTGGCCGAGGAGCAGCTGGTGCATCGCATCATGCAGCGCGTGGACCTCACGCTGGACCGCAGGCTGCGCGAGGCCATCGCGGCCGTGGTGGTGGAGCACAGCCGGGCCCTGGCGCCGGCGCTGCGCCAGGAGATCGAAGCCGTGGTTGCAGCCGCCGTTTCCGAAGCCCTGGCAGAGGAACTCGGCGCGCAGGGCAAACCGCCGCCCTCGCAGCGCTGAGCCAGCTGGCCGCCGCGGCATTGGACAACGCGCCTCGCCGGGGGCCGGACGGCGGCGCTTACCCCTATGGCCCGGGTCCGGAAATTGCGTTATGTTCGCGGCCGTTGAGTTAACAACTGATCTCAACCCATTCCCCACATTCGGAGGTATCCCCATGCAGATGAAGATGAAATTGACGGTAGCTGCCGCCATCGCCTCGGCCTTCGGCCTGGCGTCGGCGCAGGAAGTGATCAAGATCGGTCACGTCGCCCCGGTGTCCGGCGCGCAAGCGCACTACGGCAAGGACAACGAGAACGGCACCCGCATGGCGATCGAGGAGCTGAACTCCCAGAACATCACCATCGGCGGCAAGAAGGTCAAGTTCGAGATCCAGGCTGAAGACGACGCCGCCGACCCGAAGCAGGGCACGGCCGCCGCCCAGAAGCTGTGCGACTCCAAGGTCGCCGGCGTGGTGGGTCACCTGAACTCGGGCACGACGATCCCCGCTTCCAAGGTGTACAACGACTGCGGCATCCCGCACATCACCGGCGCCGCCACCAACCCCGCGCTGACCAAGCCCGGCTACGACACCACCTACCGCATCATCGCCAACGACAACGCCCTGGGCGCTGCGCTGGCCCTGTACGCGGCCGACACGCTGAAGCTGAAAAAGGTCGCCATCATCGACGACCGCACCGCTTACGGCCAGGGCGTCGCCGAAGTGTTCAAGAGGACCGCGCAGTCCAAGGGCATGCAGGTGGTGGACGAGCAGTTCACGACCGACAAGGCCACCGACTTCATGGCCATCCTGACCGCCATCAAGGCCAAGAACCCCGACGCCATCTTCTACGGCGGCATGGACCCGCAAGCCGGTCCCATGCTGCGCCAGATGGAGCAACTGGGCCTGTCCAACGTCAAGTACTTCGGCGGCGACGGCATCTGCACCAGCGAGATCATCAAGCTGGCCGCGGGCGCCAAGACCCTGGACAACGTGATCTGCGCCGAAGGCGGCTCGTCGCTCGACAAGATGCCCGGCGGCAAGGCGTGGAAGGCCAAGTACGACGCCAAGTACCCTGGCCAGTTCCAGGTCTACAGCCCGTACACCTATGACGCCACCTTCGTGCTGGTCGATGCGATGAAGCGTGCAGGTTCGTGGGATCCCAAGAAGTACATCCCCGAGCTGAAGAAGACCAACTACAAGGGCGTGACCGCCACGATCGCCTTCGAACCCAACGGCGAGCTGAAGAACCCGGCCACCACCCTGTACACCTACAAGGGCGGCAAGAAGACCGCGATGAACTGATCGCGCAAGCGAAACGTTGATCGAGAGGCCGCCTTCGGGCGGCCTTTTTCATTGCCGCGGCAGGCAGCCCGGGCATGCTTTCGGGTTGCTCGCACGACCTGCGCGCTCGTCCATCCGCCGCTCAGCGCGGCTGTAGTACGCCGGCACGTTCTGCTGTCAGTGCGCTCCTACAACCCGCGCCGGCACTGGCTTTGCGGGCCATCCTTGCATGGACGAGGTTGCCTCATCCTTGCCGATTCACTACCCTGCGCGCTCCCCGTCCCGTGCGACGGGGCGCTTACGTATTGGGGACACGGAAATGGAAGTTGTCGCGAAGCTCCCGGTCAACGAGCAGCAGGGCGGCGAGCTCAAGCTGTTGCTGAAAGCGCTGGAGGCTTACCGCCGGGGTGAGTCCGGTGTCACGCTGCCGACCGACTGGGACGGCGCCTACGGCAGCATCGCCGCTGAATTCAACGAACTGTCGGGCCAGACGGCCCGCACCACGCACCGGCTGAAGTCGGTCGAGACCGTGTCGCGGCTCGGCGGCAAGGCCAGCCGCCGTATCGACGACGCGCGGCTCACCGGCTTCTGGCAGGACAACGTCGCGGCCATCAACCTTCTCGTGGACGAGCTGGAGATCACCGGCGACAACTCGCGCGCGCTGCTCAAGGCGCTGACCGACCTGAAGAAGGGCAACTCCAAGGCCCAGCTGCCGCCCGACTGGTCCGGCGTGTTCGGCAAGGTGGCCGATGCGTTCAACGAGGTGGTGTCCGAGAACGTGCGCATGGCGCAGGAGCTGGCCCGGCTGTCGCGCGTCGTCGGCAAGGAAGGCAAGCTGAAGGAACGCGCCCAGATTTCCAACGCCACCGGGTTCTGGCGCGAGTCGGCCGAATCGATCAACTCGCTGATCGGCGACCTGGTGCACCCGACGTCCGAAGTGGCGCGCGTGATCGGCGCGGTGGCGCAGGGCGACCTGTCGAAGTCGATGGCCCTGGAAGCCGATGGCCGGCCGCTGGAAGGCGAGTTCCTGCGCACCGCCATGATCATCAACAAGATGGTGCAGCAGCTGGGCACCTTCGCCGCCGAAGTGACGCGCGTGGCGCGCGAGGTGGGCACCGAAGGCAAGCTGGGCGGCCAGGCCGACGTGCAGGGCGTGGCCGGCACGTGGAAGGACCTCACCGACTCGGTGAACTTCATGGCTTCCAACCTCACGGCGCAGGTGCGGAACATCGCGGACGTGACCAAGGCCGTGGCGGCGGGCGACCTGTCCAAGAAGATCACGGTGGACGTGAAAGGCGAGATCCAGGAACTGAAGAACACCATCAACACGATGGTGGACCAGCTGTCGTCGTTCGCTTCGGAAGTGACGCGCGTGGCGCGCGAAGTGGGCACCGAAGGCAAGCTGGGCGGCCAGGCCGACGTGCAGGGCGTGGCCGGCACGTGGAAGGACCTGACCGAGTCGGTGAACTCCATGGCCGGCAACCTGACCGGCCAGGTGCGCAACATCGCGGATGTGACCAAGGCCGTGGCCGCGGGCGACCTGTCCAAGAAGATCACGGTGGACGTGAAGGGCGAGATCCTGGAGCTGAAGAACACCATCAACGTGATGGTGGACCAGCTGCGGTCGTTCGCCTCGGAAGTGACGCGCGTGGCGCGCGAAGTGGGCACCGAAGGCAAGCTGGGTGGCCAGGCCGACGTGCAAGGCGTGGCCGGTACCTGGAAGGACCTGACCGACAACGTGAACTTCATGGCCGGCAACCTGACGGCCCAGGTGCGCAACATCGCGGACGTGACCAAAGCCGTGGCGGCGGGCGACCTGTCCAAGAAGATCACGGTGGACGTGAAGGGCGAGATTCTGGAGCTGAAGAACACCATCAACACGATGGTGGACCAGCTGTCATCGTTCGCCTCGGAAGTGACGCGCGTGGCGCGCGAGGTGGGCACCGAAGGCAAGCTGGGCGGCCAGGCCGACGTGCAGGGCGTGGCCGGCACGTGGAAGGACCTCACCGACTCGGTGAACTTCATGGCTTCCAACCTCACGGCGCAGGTGCGGAACATCGCGGACGTGACCAAGGCCGTGGCGGCGGGCGACCTGTCCAAGAAGATCACGGTGGACGTGAAGGGCGAGATCCTGGAGCTGAAGAACACCATCAACACGATGGTGGACCAGCTGCGGTCGTTCGCCTCGGAAGTGACGCGCGTGGCGCGTGAAGTGGGTACCGAAGGCAAGCTGGGCGGCCAGGCCGACGTGCAGGGCGTGTCGGGCACCTGGAAAGATTTGACCGAGTCGGTGAACTTCATGGCCGGCAACCTGACGGCCCAGGTGCGCAACATCGCCGATGTGACCAAGGCGGTGGCTGCGGGCGACTTGTCCAAGAAGATCACGGTGGACGTGAAGGGCGAGATTCTGGAGCTGAAGAACACCATCAACACCATGGTGGACCAGCTCTCATCGTTCGCCTCGGAAGTGACGCGCGTGGCGCGCGAAGTGGGTACCGAAGGCAAGCTGGGCGGCCAGGCCGATGTGAAGGGCGTGGCCGGCACCTGGAAGGACCTGACGGACAACGTGAACTTCATGGCCGGCAACCTGACGGCCCAGGTGCGCAATATCGCCGACGTGACGAAAGCGGTGGCGGCGGGCGACCTGTCCAAGAAGATCACGGTGGACGTGAAGGGCGAGATCCTGGAGCTGAAGAACACCGTGAACACCATGGTGGACCAGCTGCGATCGTTCGCCGCCGAAGTGACGCGCGTGGCGCGCGAGGTGGGCACCGAAGGCAAGCTGGGCGGCCAGGCCGACGTGCAGGGCGTGGCCGGCACCTGGAAGGACCTGACCGAGTCGGTGAACGGCATGGCGTCCAACCTCACCGTGCAGCTGCGCGACGTGTCCAAGGTGGCCACCGCCATCGCCACCGGCGACCTGACGCAGAAGATCACCGTGGATGCGCGCGGCGAGATTCTGCAGATCAAGGACGTGATCAACACCATGGTGGACCAGCTGTCCTCGTTCGCCGTGGAAGTGACGCGCGTGGCGCGCGAAGTGGGTACCGAAGGCAAGCTGGGTGGCCAGGCCGACGTGAAGGGCGTGGCCGGCACCTGGCGCGACCTGACCGAGTCGGTGAACTCGATGGCGTCCAACCTCACGGTGCAACTGCGCGACGTGTCCAAGGTGGCCACCGCCATCGCCATGGGCGACCTGACGCAGAAGATCACCGTGGACGTCCGCGGCGAGATTCTGCAGATCAAGGACGTGATCAACACCATGGTGGACCAGTTGCGCTCGTTCGCCGCCGAAGTGACGCGCGTGGCGCGCGAGGTGGGTACCGAAGGCAAGCTGGGCGGCCAGGCCGATGTGCAGGGCGTGTCGGGCACGTGGAAGGACCTGACCGACAACGTGAACTTCATGGCGTCCAACCTCACGGGCCAGGTGCGCAACATCGCCGACGTGACCAAGGCCGTGGCCGCGGGCGACCTGTCCAAGAAGATCACGGTGGACGTGAAGGGCGAGATCCTGGAGCTCAAGAACACCATCAACACCATGGTGGACCAGCTGTCGTCGTTCGCTTCGGAAGTGACGCGCGTGGCGCGCGAGGTGGGCACCGAAGGCCGCCTGGGCGGCCAGGCCCAGGTAAAGGGCGTGGCCGGCACGTGGAAGGACCTGACGGACAACGTGAACTTCATGGCCGGCAACCTGACGTCGCAGGTGCGGGGCATCGCCAAGGTGGTGACCGCGGTGGCCAACGGCGACCTGCAGCAGAAGCTGACCGTGGAAGCCAAGGGCGAGATCGCCGCGCTGGCCGAAACCATCAACTCCATGACCTACACGCTGGCCACGTTCGCCGACCAGGTGACGACGGTGGCGCGCGAGGTGGGCGTGGAAGGCAAGCTGGGCGGCCAGGCCAAGGTGCCGGGCGCCTCCGGCACGTGGAAGGGCCTGACCGAGAACGTGAACAACCTCGCGGCCAACCTCACCACCCAGGTGCGCGCCATCGCCGAGGTGGCCACCGCCGTGACGCAGGGTGACCTGACGCGATCGATCACGGTGGAAGCGCAGGGCGAGGTGGCCGCGCTGAAGGACACGATCAACGAGATGATCACCAACCTTCGCGACACCACGCAGCTGAACACCGAGCAGGACTGGCTGAAGACCAACCTGGCCAAGTTCTCGCGCATGCTGCAGGGCCAGAAGGACCTGGTCGCGGTGGGCCACCTGATCCTCTCGGAGCTGGCGCCCGTGGTGGCCGCGCAGCAGGCCGAGTTCTACGTGCTGCGCTACACCGCCGAGCAGCCGCGCCTGCGCCTGATGGCCAGCTACGCCAGCGACGGCCACGGCGCGTACGGCAAGGAAGTGGACCTGGGCGAAGGCCTGGTCGGCCAGTGCGCTTTCGACAAGAAAAAGATCCTGCTGACCTCCAGCATCCCCGAGACGCTGAAGATCTCCTCGGGCCTCACCGAGACGGCGCCGCTGAACGTGCTGGTGCT
This sequence comes from Ramlibacter humi, assembly GCF_004681975.1. Lineage (GTDB taxonomy): Bacteria > Pseudomonadota > Gammaproteobacteria > Burkholderiales > Burkholderiaceae_C > Ramlibacter > Ramlibacter humi. The sequence goes on along the minus strand of NZ_SMLK01000001.1, from coordinate 809,111 downwards.
GCCCATCATCTTCGAAGGCCAGGTGCGCGGCGTGCTGGAACTGGCCTCCATCGACCGCTTCAACCCGACCCACCAGCAGTTCCTCGACCAGCTGACCGAATCCATCGGCATCGTGATCAACACGATCGAGGCCAACATGCGCACGGAAGACCTGCTGACGCAGTCGCAGTCCCTGGCGCAGGAGCTGCAGAGCCGCCAGCAGGAACTGCAGCAGACCAACGAGGAACTGCAGGAGAAGGCCCGCCTGCTCGCGCACCAGAACCAGGAGGTGGAGCGCAAGAACACCGAGGTGGAACAGGCCCGCCAGGCGCTGGAGGAAAAGGCCAAGCAGCTGGCCCTGACGTCCAAGTACAAGTCCGAGTTCCTGGCCAACATGTCGCACGAGCTGCGCACGCCGCTGAACTCGCTGCTGATCCTGTCCGACCAGCTGTCGAAGAACCCGGACGGCAACCTCACCACCAAGCAGGTGGAGTTCGCCAAGACGATCCACTCGTCGGGCAACGACCTGCTGATGCTGATCAACGACATCCTGGACCTGTCCAAGATCGAGTCGGGCACGGTGGCGGTGGACGTCAGCGAGCTGCACCTGTCCGACCTGCAGCTGTACGTGGAGCGCACGTTCCGCCACGTGGCCGAGGCCAAGAACGTGGACTTCGTCATCCACACCGGCCTGCAGCTGCCCGAGGCCATGGTCACGGACATCAAGCGCCTGCAGCAGATCCTGAAGAACCTGCTGTCCAACGCGTTCAAGTTCACCCACCAGGGCAATGTCACGCTGGCCATCGAGGAGGTGGTCACCGGCTGGAGTTCCGACCACGACGAGCTGAACCGCGCGCAGCAGGTGGTGGCGTTCTCGGTGTCGGATACCGGCATCGGCATCTCGGCCGACAAGCAGCAGATCATCTTCGAGGCTTTCCAGCAGGCCGACGGCTCCACCAGCCGCAAGTACGGCGGAACGGGCCTGGGCCTGGCCATCAGCCGCGAGCTTTCGAAGCTGCTGGGCGGCGAGATCCGGCTGGCCAGCGCGCCGGGGCAGGGCAGCACGTTCACGCTGTACCTGCCGGTGCACTACCCGTCGACGCGCAGCACGCGGCGCACCAGCTCCTTCTCGGAGGCGCGCTCGCCCGAGCCCGTGGCACGCCGCCTGCCGCCGCAGCCGCTCCCGCGGCCCGAGCCCGCCGCGGCCGAAGATGCGACGGACATGTCGGCGCTGGTGCTCAACGAAGCCAACGACGACCGCCACAACATCCAGGAAGGCGACCTGGTGCTGCTCATCGTCGAGAACGACCTGGGCTTCGCGAGATTCCTGCTGGACGCCGCGCGCGCCAAGGGCTTCAAGGGCCTGGTCACGTCGATGGGCGCCGGCGCGCTGACCTTCGCCAACCAGTACCAGCTGTCCGCCATCACGCTGGACATGTACCTGCCCGACATGGACGGCTGGCGCGTGCTGGATCGCCTGAAGCAAGACTTCGTCGCGCGCCACGTGCCGGTGTGCGTGATCTCCACTGACGATTCGCGCGAGCGCGCGTACAAGGGCGGGGCGCTGGCCTTCGTCGAGAAGCCGATCCAGTCGCAGGAAGTGCTGGACGCGATGCTGGACAAGCTGCGCTCGTACTGCATGCGCCGCCAGCGGCAGGTGCTGATCGCGATGAAGGACGCGGCCGCGCGCGAGGAACTGCGCGGCTACCTGGAGACGGGCGACGTCGCCGTCACGGTGGTGCAGGACGCCGAAAGCTTCCTGGCCGCGCTGGACGGGCACGGCTTCGACGCCGTGGTGCTGGAAGACGCGCTGGGCAAGCTGGACACGGGCCACGTGCGCCAGGCGCTGGGCAACCATTCCGGCTTGGGGCCGTTGCCGCTGATCCTGTACCGCAACGCCGCGGGCGCCGAAGCGGGCCGCTTCGCCTGGCACTCGGACGACCGCGTCACGGTGACCGAGGCGCACAGCGTGGCGCGCCTGTACGACGCGGCGCTGCTGGCGCTGCACCAGAGCGTGAATCGGTTGCCTGAGGCGCGCCGAGGCGTGCTGGAAGGCGTGATCGCCGAGTCCAAGCCGCTGGCCGGCAAGCGCGTGCTGATCGTCGACGACGACATGCGCAACATCTTCGCGCTGGCCACGGTGCTGGAAGAGCACGCCATGGACATCGTCTGGGCCGACAACGGCCGCGAGGCGATCAGCCGCGTGGCGAACGACCCGCAGATCGAGATCGTGCTGATGGACATCATGATGCCGGAGATGGACGGCATGGCCACCATGAAGGAAATCCGCAAGCTGCCGCAAGGCAAGAACCTGCCGATGATCGCCGTCACCGCCAAGGCGATGAAGGGCGACCGCGAGAAGTGCATCGAGGCCGGGGCCTGGGACTACCTGTCCAAGCCGGTCAACACGCACGACCTGCTCACCGTCCTGAGGGCCTGGCTGCACCAGTGACTTCGCGAACCAACCCCGACGCGGCCGCCGCGCTGCCCGAGCGCGAGAAGGTCAACATCCTGGTGGTCGACGACCTCCAGGAGAAGCACGTCGTCTTCCGCACCATCCTGGACGAGCTGGACGAGAACATCGTCAGCGCGCGTTCCGGCAAGGAAGCCCTGCGCTACATCCTGGAGATGGAGTTCGCGGTCATCCTGCTGGACGTCAACATGCCCGACATCGACGGGCTGGAGACGGCCAGCCTGATCCGCCACTACAAGAAGTCGGCGCAGACGCCCATCGTCTTCATCACGGCGTACGTGGACGAGCTGCAGGCCAAGCGCGGCTACGCGCTGGGCGCGGTCGACTACATCCCGTCGCCCGTGGTGCCCGAGGTGCTGCGGTCCAAGGTGCGGGTGTTCGTCGAGCTGTACCGGATGAACCGGCAGCTGCAGCTGCGCGCGGCGGAGCGCGAGGCGCTGGCCCGCTCGGAAGCCGCGCGGGCGGCGGCCGAGGACGCCATCAGCCGCGCCGACTACCTGGCCGAAGTGAGCCAGCAGCTCTCCCTGTCGCTGGAAACCGACCAGGTGGCGCGGGCGCTGCTGGACCTGACAGTGCCCATGCTGGGCGACAGCGCCGTCCTGGCTTTCGCGGACGCGGACGGCACGTCCGTCGCGCGCTCCATCGAGCATGGCGAGCAGGGCCTGGCCGCGCTGCCGGCGGAAGCGCGCGAAGCGGTGGCGGCCGTGCTGCGCGAGAAGCGCTTCCGGTTGTGGACCGACGACGAAGGCCTGGCGGTCGCCATCTGCCCGCTGCTGGTGGGCGACCGCAGCCGCGGCGCGTTGGCGATCTCGGGACCATCGCGGCAATTCGACGGCGCGCGCGTGGCGCTGGCCCGCGAGGTGGCCAGCCGCGCGTCCATCGCGCTGGAGAACGCGCGCCTGTATTCCGCGGTGCAGGAAGCCGACCGCCGCAAGAACGAATTCCTGGCCATGCTGGCGCACGAGCTGCGCAACCCGCTGGCGCCCATCCGCAACGCGGTGCACATCATGCAGGGCTCGGAGGTGGCCGCGCCCACGATGAACTGGGCCCGCGACGTCATCAGCCGTCAGGCCGACCACATGGCCCGCCTGATCGACGACCTGCTGGACGTGTCGCGCATCGTGCAGGGCAAGGTGGTGGTCAAGCCCGAACGCCTGAGCCTGGCTTCGCTGATCGAGCGCACCGCCGAAGCCACGCTGCCCAAGCTGGAAGCGCGCAACCAGAGCCTGCAGGTGCTGTTGCCCGAGGTGCCGGTGGAGATCGACGGCGATCCCGTGCGGCTGGCGCAGGTGCTGTCCAACCTGGTGAACAACGCGTCCAAGTTCTCGCCGCCGGAGACCTGCGTGGCGCTGCGCGCCAGCTACGACGAAGGCGAAGTGCAGATCGCGGTGAAGGACCAGGGCAGCGGCATCGCGCCCGAGTTCCTGCCGCACATCTTCGACCTGTTCGCGCAGGCCGACCAGTCGCTGGACCGCTCGCAGGGCGGCCTGGGCATCGGGCTGACGCTGGTCAAGCACCTGGTCTCGCTGCACGGCGGCACGGTGCAGGCGCACAGCGACGGGGCCGGCCATGGCACCGAGGTGACCGTGAGGCTGCCCGGGCGCATCGCGCCGGAGGAGCACGCTTCCTCGCCGGCGCCGCTGGAAGCGCGGCGGCCCGCGGCCACGGCGCAGGCTTCGCGCATCCTGGTGGTCGACGACCTGATGGCTTCGGCGGAAACGCTGATGACGCTGCTGGAGATGGAAGGCTTCGAGGTCAAGGTGGCCAACGAGGGCCAGGCCGCGCTGCAGATCGCGCAGGAGTTCCGCCCCGACGTGGTGCTGCTGGACATCGGCCTGCCGGGGATGAACGGCTTCGAGGTGGCGCACCAGCTGCGCAACCAGCCGGCTTCGCGCGACGCGCTGTTGATCGCGTTGACGGGCTACGGCGAAGCGGAAAGCCGCTCGCGTTCGGCGCAAGCCGGCTTCGACTTCCACATGGTCAAGCCGGCGGACGTGAACCTGCTGCTGACGATGATCTCGGATCCGGTGGAGGCGAGGAGGGTGAGGGCGGCCTGACTCGGCCAGTCGGGCCGCGCTGCACTGCTACAATCGCGGGCTTCCCGGAGAGGTGGATGAGCGGTTTAAGTCGCACGCCTGGAAAGCGTGTGTGGGTTAATAGCCCACCGCGGGTTCGAATCCCGCCCTCTCCGCCAGGACAAGAAAAGGCCCGCGTCAGCGGGCCTTTTGCTTTCCGGCCGGGAAGAATGGCTCAGCTCTTCCCCAGCGGGCTCGGACGCGAGCGCAGCCCTTCGGGCAGCAGGTTGTCGAACATGTCGCTCACGCCCGAGATCGCTTCCAGCGCCGCCGCCTCGCCCCGCGTGCGCGCCAGCACCGCCATCAGCTCGCCGCGCATGAACCACAGGGACTCCACCTGGTCGGCGTAGCGGAGGCGCCGGGCGACCACCGCCGTGCGCTCGTCGCCATCGGTGTCCGGCGGCACCAGCTGCAGCATCCGCTGGCGGATGTCCTCGATGGTGAAGGCGGATTCGGCTTCTTCCGGCCGTGCCTGGCCGAGGCCCGCGCTAAAGATCGCGTGGAGGCTGTTTCGCAGATTCGGCTTGAACCAACGCATGGTCGTTCCTCTCTGTGCTCAGGCCGGCGGCGGGCCGGACATGGGATCGGTCGATGCCGGGCCACCGTTGAGGTCCAGCAGTTCGGTGACGGGCAGGTCCGCCGCGGCGGGCGGGACCAGGGGCGAGTGGGGCTGCAGCCCGGCCAGGTCGGCCAGGCGCGAAAAGCTGGACAGCACGGGGCGGGCGGAAGGCTTGCCGGCGCGCGGCACCCCGTAGGAGAGGCGGGCGCGCTCCTCGGCGGAGAGCTTGCCCACCAGGTTGCGCGTCACCCAGATGCCGCCTTCGCGAGCGGCGCGCGACAGTTGGCCGGCATGGTCGGCCGCACCGCCCACCACCGTCAGCTCGGGCGGCTCCACCAGCCGCAGCACGCCCAGCCAGTCCTGGCCTTCGTCCACGCCGGTGTTCATGCACAGCTCGAAGTCCCAGCCCTTGCGAGCCTGCCAGCGGCTGTTGATCTGGCGCATGGCTTCGCGGGCCGACTGCGCGGCGGCCAGTGCGTTCCACAGGTAGTTGCCGGGCGGCTGGGGCAGGAAGTGGCAGACCATGCCTTCGCCCGGATGCCGGCCGTGGCGGCCGCCATGGTTCGTGAAGATGCGGTCCAGCGACAGCCAGATCTCGTTGACCAGTTCGAAGTATTCGCCGGCGGGCAGTTGCAGCCACAACTCGCCGGCGTCCTGCAGCGTGCTGACGAGCACGGCGACGGGTGTCAGGCGCGGGGCCGGGAAGCGGCGGGCGGGGGCGGTTGGGAGCCCTTCGGGCCGGACCACGACCGCCGGTGGGACGGGCGAGGTGGCGGATCCAGGCGCGGGAGCCGGGGCAGGGCGCACGCCCGGGGCCGCCGGCGGGATCGAGCCACCGCTTTCGAACTGCGCCGCGATGCGGGCGATGCTCCAGCCCTCGCGCTTGAGCCGCTGGATGGTTTCGATGCGTTCGACGGTGTCGTCGGGGAAGTAGCCGATGCGCGGAGCGGCACCGTCCTCAGGGTTCGGCGGCAGCACCTCCGGCCGGGGCAGCAGCCCGGCCTGGATGTAGTTGTTCAGGGTCGCCCGGGAAATCCCCGTCCGGTCCAGAACGTCTTTGCTGGTGAGCACGTCGATCTCTGTCCAAGAGTGTTTGGACAGTATCGATGATTCCTAGACACTCAGCAAGACAAATGTTGCAGGACGGATACATACCTACCCAATCTCTGTCTAATTCATGGGAGGTCGATTAGACAGATAGCTGGACAGCTGTCTAGACAGTCACTTGGACAGATGGTCCGAGGGCCTTCCTGCCTGGATCATCCGCATCGACGCCGCGATCAGTCCCGAGATCTCGCTCATGTTGCCCGGCACGATCAGCGTGGTCTGCGCCTCGTTGGCCACGTTGCGGAACGCGTCCACCGCCTTCTCGGCGACCTCCAACTGCACCGCCTGTTCGCCACCGGGCTGCTGGATCGCCGCGGCCACCTTGCGAATGGCCTCGGCCTTGGCTTCGGCCACCGCCAGGATGGCGGCCGCCTGGCCCTGCGCCTGATTGATCTCGGCCTGCTTCTCGCCTTCGGAGCGGGCGATGAAGGCCTCGCGTTCACCCGTGGCGATGTTGATCTGCTCCTGCCGGCGGCCTTCGGAGGCGGCGATCAGGGCCCGCTTTTCCCGCTCCGCGGTGATCTGGGCCTGCATCGCGCGCAGGATCTCGGCTGGCGGCGTCAGGTCCTTGATCTCGTAGCGCAGCACCTTCACGCCCCAGTTCAGCGCCGCCTCGTCGATGGCCTGGACCACGGCGGCGTTGATCATGTCGCGCTCCTCGAAGGTCTTGTCCAGCTCCAGCTTGCCGATGACGCTGCGCAGCGAGGTCTGGGCCAGCTGGGTGACGGCCACGATGTAGTTGGAGCTGCCGTAGCTGGCGCGCATCGGGTCGGTGACCTGGAAGTACAGGATGCCGTCCACCTGCAGCTGGGTGTTGTCGCGGGTGATGCAGACCTGGCTGGGCACGTCCAGCGGAATCTCCTTCAGGCTGTGCCGGTAGGCCACCTTGTCGATGAAGGGCACGATGAAGTTCAGGCCCGGGGTCAGCGTGGCGTCGTACTTGCCCAGCCGCTCCACTACCCAGGCGTGCTGCTGCGGCACCACCTTCAGCGTGCGGATGACGAACACGATCGCCACCACCAGCAGGATCAGCGCGATGTACATGGTTTTCTCCTCCTCGGCCCCTCAGGCCTTTTCAACGACAAGACGGTTGCCCACGACTTCCCGCACCCGGTGGCGGCCCGGCTGCAGGGTGCTGCCGGGCGCGGCGGTGACGGTCCAGGTGGCGCCGCGGTAGCGCACCTGGGCCGAGCCTTCCGGGTCCCAGGCTTCGACGTGGACGATTTCGCCCACATCCAGGTTCACGTCGGGGTTGGCCGCGGCGGGCGGTCCGGCGGGGCGCCGGCCCCGCGACCAGTGCCAGCCGCCCACGGCCCCGCCACCCACCAGGGCGGCGGTGACCAGCTGCACGGTGGTGTCAGCGCCCGCATGGGCGGCCAGCGCGCCGGCGGCCAGGCCCAGGGCCAGCATCAGTAAATAGAAAGTCCCTGTTGCCAGTTCCACGGCCACGGCCGCGCCGGCCAGCAGCCACCAAAGCGTCGATTGCGCCATCGCTGTCCCTCCTTCGTTCTCAGCCCAGCCATTGTGGGCGATGCGCGGGACGCACCGGCGTCACCGCGATTTCATACACTTCGCGGCTTGCCTTTCCGGCCCGCCGCCAACCATCCACCCGCATGAAATTCCGCTTTCCCATCGTCATCATCGACGAAGACTACCGGTCGGAGAACACTTCCGGCCTGGGCATCCGCGCGCTGGCCCAAGCCATCGAGGCCGAAGGCATGGAGGTGCTGGGGGTCACCAGCTACGGCGACCTGGCGCAGTTCGCGCAGCAGCAGAGCCGGGCCAGCGCCTTCATCCTGTCCATCGACGACGAGGAATTCACCCCCGGGCCGGACCTGGACCCGGCGGTGCTGAACCTGCGCAACTTCATCAACGAGGTGCGGCGCAAGAACCCCGACGTGCCGCTCTACGTGTACGGCGAGACCAAGACGTCGCAGCACCTGCCCAACGACATCCTGCGCGAGCTGCACGGCTTCATCCACATGTACGAAGACACGCCGGAGTTCATGGCGCGTCACATCATCCGGGAAGCCAAGTCATACCTTGAGGGCATCCAGCCGCCGTTCTTCAAGGCGCTGCTGGACTACGCGGAAGACGGCTCGTACTCGTGGCACTGCCCGGGCCATTCGGGCGGCGTGGCCTTCCTGAAGAGCCCCATCGGCCAGATGTTCCACCAGTTCTTCGGCGAGAACATGCTGCGCGCCGACGTCTGCAACGCGGTGGACGAGCTGGGCCAGCTGCTGGACCACACCGGCCCGGTAGCGGCCAGCGAGCGCAACGCGGCGCGCATCTTCAACGCCGACCACTGCTTCTTCGTCACCAACGGCACCAGCACGTCCAACAAGATGGTCTGGCACCACGAAGTGGCGCCCGGCGACGTGGTGGTGGTGGACCGCAACTGCCACAAGTCCATCCTGCACTCGATCATCATGACCGGGGCCATCCCCGTGTTCCTGAAGCCGACGCGCAACCACTTCGGCATCATCGGGCCTATCCCGCAGGCCGAGTTCTCGCCGGAAGCCATCAAGGCCAAGATCAAGGCCAACCCGCTGCTGGCCCACGTCGACCCGGAAACCTGCAAGCCGCGCATCGTGACGCTGACCCAGAGCACGTACGACGGCGTCCTGTACAACACCGAGACCATCAAGAAGCAGCTGGACGGCTACGTCGAGGCGCTGCACTTCGACGAAGCCTGGCTGCCGCACGCGGCCTTCCACCCGTTCTACGGCAGCTTCCACGCCATGGGCAAGAAGCGCGCGCGGCCGCAGAAGTCCATCACCTACGCCACGCAGTCCATCCACAAGCTGCTGGCCGGCATCAGCCAGGCCAGCCACGTGCTGGTGCAGGACGCCAGCGAGAACAAGCTGGACCGCCACCTGTTCAACGAGGCGTTCCTGATGCACACCTCGACCAGCCCGCAGTACTCCATCATCGCCAGCTGCGACGTGGCCGCCGCGATGATGGAGCCGCCCGGCGGCACGGCGCTGGTGGAGGAATCCATCATGGAAGCGCTGGACTTCCGGCGCGCCATGCGCAAGGTCGACCAGGAGTACGGCAAGGACTGGTGGTTCAAGGTCTGGGGCCCGGACAAGCTGGCCGAGGAGGGCATCGGCCGGGCCGACGACTGGATCATCAAGGGCGAGGCCCGCACGGCCAAGTGGCACGGCTTCGGCAACCTGGCCGAAGGCTTCAACATGCTGGACCCGATCAAGTCCACCGTGGTCACGCCCGGCCTGGACCTGAACGGCAAGTTCGCCAAGACCGGCATCCCGGCTTCCATCGTCACGCGCTTCCTGGCGGAGCACGGCATCATCGTGGAGAAGACCGGCCTGTACTCGTTCTTCATCATGTTCACCATCGGCATCACCAAGGGCCGTTGGAACACGCTGCTGACGGCGCTGCAGCAGTTCAAGGACGACTACGCGCGCAACCAGCCGATGTGGCGCATCCTGCCGGAGTTCTGCGCCCAGTACCCGCGCTACGAGCGCATGGGCCTGGCCGACCTGTGCCAGCACGTGCACGAGCTGTACGCCCGCTACGACATCGCGCGCCTGACCACCGACATGTACCTGTCGGACCTCAAGCCCGCGATGAAGCCCAGCGACGCCTACGCGCACATCGCCCACAAGAAGACCGAGCGGGTGGAGATCGACCACCTGGAAGGCCGCATCACGACGTCCCTGGTGACGCCGTACCCGCCGGGTATCCCGCTGCTGATCCCGGGCGAGGTGTTCAACAAGAAGATCGTCGACTACCTGAAGTTCTCGCGTGAGTTCAGCGCCATCTGCCCGGGCTTCGAGACCGACATCCACGGCCTGGTGGAAGAGGTCGGCCCGGACGGCCGCCCGCGCTACTTCGCCGACTGCGTGAAGGTGACGCCATGAAGTGGCGTCATCCTCGCGAAGGCGGGGGCCCAGGACAATGAGCGTTCCTTCCAGCGCGCTGCCTGCGCAGGCGACACCGGCCGTCGTGCCCTGGCTGCTGAACATCGCGCACGCCATCGACCACATGTTCCTGCTCATCTTCGCCACCGCGGTGGCGGCGATGGCCACGGAGTTCGGCGCGGCGCGCTGGGAAGACCTGATGCCGGTGGGCGTCGGCGCCTTCGTGATGTTCGGCCTGGGGTCCATCCCCGCCGGCCGGCTGGGCGACCTGTGGGGCCGGCGCCAGATGATGCTGGTGTTCTTCTTCGGCATGGGCGTGTCGGCGCTGCTGGTCGCGGTCACGCAGAACAGGTGGCAACTCGCCGCCGTGCTGACGTTGCTGGGCACCTTCGCTTCCATCTACCACCCGGTGGGCATCCCGATGCTGGTGCAGCAGGCACGCAACCCCGGCGCCACCATCGGCCTGAACGGGCTGTCCGGCAACCTGGGCATCGCGGTCGCCGCGCTGGTCACCGGCTATCTGGTGAAGTGGGCGGGCTGGCGCGTGGCGTTCGTGGTGCCGGGGCTGGTGTCGATCGGCTGCGGCCTGGCGTTCGCGTGGCTGTGCCCGCGCGAGACCGAGCCGCCGCACAAGCGCACGAGCAAGGCCAGGGTCACGCTGTCGCAGGCGCAGCTGGCGCGCGCGTTCCTCGTCATGACCACGGCGGCGGCCACCGGCGGCATCCTCTTCAACATGACCACCAACGCCAACACGCAGCTGATGGCCGAGCGCTTTCGCGGCGTGGTGGAAGACCCCGCGATGCTGGGCACGCTGCTGGCCATCGTCTACGCCATCGCCTCCCTGGCGCAGGTGATCGTGGGCCGGCTGATCGACCGCTACGCGCTGCGGCCGCTGTACGTGGGGGTGGCGCTGCTGCAGATTCCGCTGCTGCTGATCGCGGCTCATTCGCAGGGCTGGCTGCTTTTCGCCGCGCTGACGGGCGTGATGGTGTCGATCTTCGGCGCCATCCCGTTCACCGACGCGATGATCGTGCGCTACGTGGATGACCGCCTGCGCTCGCGCGTGGCCGGCATGCGCCTGGCCGTGGGCCTGGGCATCAGCTCGGTGGCGGTGTGGGCGCTGGGCCCGGTGGTCAAGGGCGTGGGGTTCACCACGCTGCTGATGGTGCTGGCCGCCATCGCCGCCGTGACGGCGACGATCGTCAACTTCCTGCCGGACGAGAAGTAGGCCTGTCATGCCGGGCTTGACCCGGCATCCACCTCCGGAAGGTGGCTAGGGCGCGATGGCTCGGTGACGGATTGCGGGTCAAGCCCGCAATGACATCTTCACTCGGCGATGCCGCCGACCACCTGGCTGAAGCCGCCGTCCACGTAGGTGATCTCGGCGCTGACGCCACCGGCCAGGTCGGACAGCAGGAACGCGGCGACGTTGCCGACGTCCTCGATGGTCACGTTGCGGCGGATGGGCGAGGTGTCCGCCACCACCGACAGGATCTTGCCGAAGCCCTTGATGCCGCTGGCCGCCAGCGTCTTGATGGGACCGGCGCTGATGCCGTTGACGCGGATGCCCTTGGGACCCAGCGACTCGGCCAGGTAACGCACCGAAGCTTCCAGCGAAGCCTTGGCCAGGCCCATGGTGTTGTAGTTGGGGACCGTGCGGATGGCCCCCAGGTAGGTGAGGGTGAGCAGCGCCGACTTGTCGTTGAGCATGGGCAGCGCCGCCTTGGCCATGGCCGGGAAGCTGTAGGCGCTGATGTCGTGCGCGATCTTGAAGCCTTCGCGCGACAGCCCGTCGAGGAAGTCGCCGGCGATGGCTTCGCGCGGCGCGTAGCCGATGGCGTGCACGAAGCCGTCGAACTTGGGCCAATGCGCGCCCAGGTCCGCGAACAGCTTGGCGATCTGGGCGTCGTCGCCCACGTCGCAGTCGAACACCAGCTTGGAGCCGAACTCCGCGGCGAATTCGGTGATGCGGTCCTTGAACCGCTCGCCCACGTAGCTGAAGGCCAGCTCCGCGCCTTGCGCGTGGCAGGCGCGGGCGATGCCGTAGGCGATGGAGCGGTTGGACAGCACGCCCGTGATCAGGAATTTCTTGCCGGTGAGGAAGCCCATGCGTCTTTTCGTGTGCGGAATCTGGGCAGAATTGTCGCATGCGAGGTTGGGTTCTTCCGCTGGTGATCGCGTTGACGGCAGCCGCCGCGCCCAGTTGGGCAGCCCATGCGTACGCCCAGTTCGGCGACGTGAAATACCCGCCGGGCTTCACCCACTTCGACTACGTCAATCCGGCCGCGCCCAAGGGCGGCGAGATTCGCATGGTGCCGCCCACGCGGAACACCAACTTCGACAAGTTCAACCCGTTCACGCTCAAGGGCACGCCCCCGCACGCCATCGACGCGCTGATGTTCGACAGCCTGCTGACGGGCGACCTGGATGAGCCGGCCACGGCCTACGGCCTGCTGGCGGAAGACGTGGACGTGGCGCCGGACGGCCTGTCGGCCACCTTCCGCCTGCGGCCCGAGGCGCGCTTCCACCACGGCAAGCCGGTGCTGGCGGCGGACGTGGTGCATTCGCTGAACACGCTCAAGAGCCCGCAGGCCGCGCCGCAGTTCCACACCATCTACGCGGAAGTGAAGCAGGCCGTGGCGGTGAACGAGCGCACCGTGCGCTTCGACTTCGCGTCGCCCAACCCGGAACTGCCGCTCATCGCCGGCTCCATGGCGGTGTTCAGCCGCGACTGGGGGGCCGGCAAGCCGTTTGACCAGGTGGTGTCCGAGATCCCCATCGGCTCGGGACCGTACCGCATCGCCAACCCGCGTCTGGGTGGGCGCGACATCACCTACACGCGCGACCCGAACTACTGGGCGCGCGACCTGCCGGTGCGGCGCGGCCAGTTCAACTTCGACCGCATCACCTTCAAGATCTACCTGGACGAAACCTCTCGCTTCGAAGGCCTGAAGGCGGGCGAGTTCGACTTCATGCGCGAGTTCATCTCGCGCAACTGGGCCCGGCAGTACAAGGGCAAGCAGTTCGACAGCGGCGAGCTGAAGAAGGGCACCTTCACCAACCGCAACCCGGGCGACTTCCAGGGCTACGTCTTCAACCTGCGCAAGCCCAAGTTCCGGGACCCGCGGGTGCGGCAGGCCATCGGCCTGGCGGTCGACTTCGAATGGATGAACCGGCAGCTGTTCTACGGCCTGTACAAGCGCGTGCAGGGCTATTTCCCGAACAGCGACTTCCACGCCGAGGGCCTGCCCAAGCCCGACGAGCTGGCGCTGCTGGAGCCACTGCGCGGCAAGCTGCGGCCCGAGGTGTTCGGCCCCGCGGCGCAGCCTTCCAGCACCGCGCCGCCCAACAGCCTGCGCGAGAACCTGCGCCGGGCGCAACAGCTGTTGAAGGACGCGGGCTGGACCTACCGCGATGGCGCGCTGCGCAACGCGCAAGGCGAACCCTTCGTGATCGAGTTCCTGAACGACCAGCCTTCCATCGTGCGCATCGTCGCGCCGTTCCAGAAATCGCTGGAGAAGCTGGGCATCCAGTTCGTCTACCGGTCCGTGGACTATTCGCTGTCGAAGCAGAAGATGGACGCGTTCGATTTCGAGATGACCTCGGTCCGCATCCCTGCTTCGCTGACACCCGGAAGCGACCTGATGGAGCGCTTCGGCTCCAAGGCGGCTGCCACGCCGGGTTCGGCCAACATCTGGGGCATCGCCGACCCGGCGGTGGATGCGCTGCTGCAGAAAGTGGTGTCGGCCCGCAGCCGGCCCGAGCTCAACACCGCCATGCGCGCGCTGGACCGCGTGCTGGGCCACGGCTACTACTCGGTACCGCAGTACTACAGCGACAACTTCCTGGTGGGCTACCGGCCTCGCCGCTTCGTGCTGCCGGCGGTAACGCCGCCTTACTACGACGTCGACCCGTGGGCGATGTCCACCTGGTGGGCCTCGCCGGAGAATCGCTGAAGGACCGACAGACATGGCCGCCTACATCCTCAAGCGCCTGCTGCTGATGATCCCCACGCTGCTGGGGGTGCTGCTGGTCACTTTCGCCATCGTGCAGTTCGTGCCCGGCGGGCCGGTGGAGCAGATGGTGGCGCAGCTGCAGGGCCGCGATTCCGGCGGCGAGCGCGCCGCGTCCCCGGGCGCCGGCTACCGCGGCCGGCAGGGCATCGACGAGCAGCAGATCGCGGAGATCCGCAAGCTGTACGGCTTCGACAAGCCGGCTCACGAGCGCTTCCTGCAGATGCTGGGGCAGTTCGCGCGCTTCGACCTGGGCCAGAGCTTCTACCAGCACAAGGACGTGTGGGAGCTGGTGAAGGAAAAGCTGCCGGTGTCGGTCAGCCTGGGGCTGTGGACGTTTTTTCTCAGCTACCTGATAGCGGTGCCGCTGGGGGTGGCCAAGGCGGTGCGCGCGGGCACCCGGTTCGATTTCGTCTCCACGCTGTTCGTGTTGGTGGGCTACGCCATCCCGGGGTTCGTGCTGGGCGTGGCGCTGCTGGTGGTGTTCGGCGGCCAGCTGCAGTGGTTCCCGCTGCGCGGGCTGACGTCGTCCAACTGGGAGCAGCTCAGCCTGGGCGGCAAGGTGGTGGACTATCTGTGGCACATCGTGCTGCCGGTCACCGCGATGGTGTTCGGCAGCTTCGCCATCACGGCCATGCTGACCAAGAACGCCTTCCTGGAAGAGATCCGCAAGCAATACGTGCTGACGGCGCGCGCCAAGGGGCTGGACGAAGGGCGCGTGCTCTGGAAGCACGTGTTCCGCAACGCGCTGATCCCGATCATCACGGGCTTTCCGGCAGCCTTCATCGGCGCGTTCTTCACCGGCTCGCTGCTGATCGAGACGCTGTTCTCGCTGGACGGCCTGGGGCTGCTCAGCTACGAAAGCGTGATCCGCCGCGATTACCCGGTGGTGCTCGGCACGCTGTACCTCTTCACGCTGATCGGGTTGGTCACGAAATTGATCAGCGATCTCTCGTACGTTCTGGTGGACCCGCGTGTCAAGTTCGACTGAGGGCAACGCAATTCCCGTTCGGCCTGAGCTTGTCGAAGGCCCGGCCGAGGCCGCTTCGACAGGCTCAGGACAGGCTTCGACAAGCTCAGGCCGAGCGGGTGGGGAATCCATTCCGGGTGGGGCATCCATCACGGGTGAGGCACCCATCCCGGGCGGGGTGTCAATTCCGGGCGGGGTGTCGGTTTCCCCCGGTCGCCGTGCCTGGCAGCGCTTCCGGCGCAACCGCATCGGCTTCGTCAGCCTGGTGGTCTTCTCGATGCTGGTGGTGGTGAGCCTGTTCGCCGAGGTGATCTCCAACGACAAGCCGCTGGTGGTTCGCTACGAAGGCCAGCTGTACTTCCCGCTGGTGCGCGACTACCCCGAGACCGCCTTCGGCGGCGACTTCCCCACGCCCACCGACTACCTGGACCCGTTCATCACGAAGAAGCTTTCGCAGGGCGGCAACTGGGCGCTCTATCCGCCCAACCGCTACGGCCCGCGGACGCTGAACTACTTCGCCAGCCAGCCGAACCCGGCGGCACCTTCGGGCGAGAACGTCTTCGGCACCGACGACCGTGGGCGCGACCTGCTGGCGCAGTTGATCTACGGCTTCCGCGTCAGCGTGCTGTTCGGCCTGGCGCTGACGGTCATCGGCGTGGTGCTGGGCGTGGTCACCGGCGCCATCCAGGGGTACTTCGGCGGCCGCACCGACCTCACGTTCCAGCGCCTGATCGAGATCTGGTCCTCGATGCCGGAGCTGTACCTGCTGATCATCTTCTCCGCCGTGTTCGCGCCCAGCGTGGCGCTGCTGCTGGTGCTGCTGTCGCTGTTCGGCTGGATGGGGCTGTCCGACTACGTGCGGGCGGAGTTCCTGCGCAATCGGCAGATGGACTACGTGCGCGCCGCGCGGGCGCTGGGCGTGGGCAACGTTCGCATCATGTGGCGGCACATCCTGCCCAACAGCATGACGCCGGTGGTGACCTTCCTGCCGTTCCGCATGAGCGCCGCCATCCTGGCGTTGACCTCGCTGGATTTCCTGGGCCTGGGCGTGCCGCCTGGCACGCCTTCGCTCGGCGAGCTGCTGAGCCAGGGCAAGGCCAACCTGGACGCGTGGTGGATCTCGCTGTCCACCTTCGCCGTGCTCGTCGTCACGCTGCTGCTGCTGACGTTCATGGGCGACGCGCTGCGCGACGCGCTCGATCCGCGCAAGGCGGGGCCGGCATGAGCTTCGACGCCGGCCTCACGCAGGCCTTCATGAAGGAGAAGCCGCTGCTGGACGTTCGCGGCCTGCGCGTCGCGTTCGGCGGCAAGGAGGTGGTGCACGGGGTGGACTTCAGCATCCGCGCGGGCGAGAAGCTGGCGCTGGTGGGCGAGTCCGGCTCCGGCAAGACGGTGACGGCACTGTCGCTTCTGGGGCTGGTGCAGGGCGCGCAGGTGACGGGCGCCGCGCTGCTGGAACCGCCGAAGGGCGCCACCGGCCACCGGGTGGACCTGTTGTCGCTGCCCGAACGCGAGCTGCTGCGCGTGCGCGGCGGTGACATCGCGATGATCTTCCAGGAGCCGATGACGGCGCTGAACCCGCTGTACACCGTGGGCGACCAGGTGGCGGAGGTGCTGGAGCTGAAGCAGGGCCTGTCGCGCCGGCAGGCCTGGGCCGCTGCCATCCAAGCTCTCGCGGCCACTGGCATCCCCGAGCCCGGACGGCGGGCCCAGGCCTTCCCGCACCAGTTGTCGGGCGGGCAACGGCAGCGCGCCATGATCGCGATGGCGCTGGCATCGCGCCCGCGGCTGCTGCTGGCCGACGAGCCCACCACCGCGCTGGACGTCACGCTGCGGGTGCAGATCCTGAACCTGCTGGCCGACCTGCAGCGCCAGACCGGCATGGCGGTGCTGCTGATCACGCATGACCTGAACATGGTGCGGCGCTTCGCCGACCGGGTGGCGGTGATGGAGAACGGCGTGCTGGTCGAGGAAGGCGAGGTGAGGGCGGTGTTCGAGCACCCTGGCCACGCGTACACGCGCAAGCTGATCGGCAGCAGGCCGGAGCGCGGGGTGAGCGAAGCGCCGTCGCAAGGCGCCCCCATCCTCCGGGGCGACGCGGTGCGTGTGGCGTATCCGGTGCCCATCCCCGGCTTCCGTGGCTGGTTCCGGCGCGGGGAATTCGTGGCGGTGCAGGGTGCCAGCTTCCAGGTCGCGCCCGGGCGCACGCTCGGCGTGGTGGGCGAGTCGGGTTCGGGCAAGTCCACCCTGGCCTTGGCGGCGCTGGGCTTGCTTCCGCACGCCGGTGGACTGGACGTGGCAGGCGGCCGGTGGCGGCGCGGCACGGCTGCCAACCGGCCATTGCGGCGGCAGGTGCAGGTGGTGTTCCAGGATCCGTATTCGTCGCTGTCGCCGCGCATGACGGTGGAGGAGATCGTCGGCGAGGGACTGCTGGTGCACGAGCCTGGACTGCCCGCCACCGATCGCCGCCGGCGCGTGCTGGCAGCGTTGGCGGACGTGGGCCTCGGCGAAGAGCAGTTCCCCGGCCTGCTGGACCGTTATCCGCACGAGTTTTCCGGCGGCCAGCGGCAGCGGCTGGCCATCGCGCGGGCCCTGATCGTCGGCCCTTCGCTGCTGGTGCTGGACGAGCCCACCAGCGCGCTGGACGTCACCATCCAGAAACAGGTGCTGGCCCTGCTGCAACGGCTGCAGCGCGAAAAGGGGCTGGCCTACCTGCTGATCACGCACGACGTGGACGTGGTGCGCGCCATGGCGCACGAGGTGCTGGTCATGAAGGAAGGGCAAGTGCTGGAAGCCGGCCCGGTGGAGCAGGTGCTGGGCAGGCCGTCGCACGACTACACGCGCGCCCTGGTCGCCGCCGCGGCGTGAGCATGTCGCTGCGCCCGCGGCGGACGAGCATCCCGCCCGGCGAGGTGGAAATCACCGCCGTGCGCTCCCAGGGCGCCGGTGGCCA
The DNA here is from genome assembly GCF_004681975.1 of Ramlibacter humi. Lineage (GTDB taxonomy): Bacteria > Pseudomonadota > Gammaproteobacteria > Burkholderiales > Burkholderiaceae_C > Ramlibacter > Ramlibacter humi. The sequence goes on along the minus strand of NZ_SMLK01000001.1, from coordinate 791,098 downwards.
GAACGTCAACAAGGTCGCCAGCGCGATCCACCTGCGCTACGACATCCGGGGCTCGTCGCTGCCGGCCGAGCACAAGGCCCGGCTGCTGGCTTCGCAGGACCAGCGCATCACCCGGTCTGGCGTGCTGGTGATCAAGGCTCAGCAGCACCGCACGCAGGAGCTCAACCGCCAGGAGGCCTGGGACCGGCTCCAGGAGGCGGTGGACGCCGTGGCCGAACCGCCGCGCTTGCGCAAGCCGACCAAGACCCCATTTGGGGAAAAGGTCAGGCGCTTGGCCGACAAGCGGCGCCGGGCGGACATCAAGCTCAGGCGCTCGGGCCGCGACCCGGACGACTGAATCGCCCCCCAAACAGTTGCGAAAACCCGCTGCGCGCGGTACAATCTTTGCTTCACGACCAAGCCGGGCGGGTACTCACCGCCCGTTTTTTTTGGGCGCGCGAAAAGTTGGGGAAACAGAAGAAGTGGCGTTGCAGGACATCGCCGGGCAGACCGTGACGGGCCTGGGCTACGAGCTGGTGGAGATCGAACGCTCCGCCGGCGGCCTGCTGCGCGTGACCATCGACCTGCCCTGGCAGCCGGGCACGCCGGAGACGTTCGTGAACGTCGAGGACTGCGAGAAGGTCACGCGGCAACTCCAGTACGCGCTGGAAGTCGAAGGCATCGACTACAAGCGGCTGGAAGTGTCGTCGCCGGGGCTGGACCGCCCGTTGCGCACGGAACGCGACTTCGAGCGGTTCGCCGGCGAAGTGGTCGACGTGACGCTCAAGGCGCCGGTGGGCGCCGCGGGCGCGGGACTGGTGGCGGCCAACCGGCGCAAGTTCCGCGGCCGGCTGGAGAAGGCCGAAGGGGCCGGAGCCGGCTGGCAGGTCGTGTGGACCGACGAGCCGGCCGCCAAGCCGGGCCAGAAGGTGAGCAGGAAGCGGGAAGCCGCGCCGTTGCAGGTGCTGGGCTTCACGCTGGACGAATTGAAGGAGGCGCGTCTCGCGCCGGTGGTGGATTTCAAGGGCCGCAAGGCCCGGCCGGGGGCGCAGCCCGAGGCGGTTGGTGGAGCAGAGAAATGAACCGTGAACTGTTGATGCTGGTCGAGGCGATCTCGCGCGAGAAGAACGTCGAGCGCGACGTCGTGTTCGGCGCCGTGGAATCGGCGCTGGCCCAGGCCACCAAGAAGCTCTACGAGGGCGAGGTGGACATCCGCGTGGCCATCGACCGCGATTCGGGCAACTACGAGACCTTCCGCCGCTGGCTGGTCGTGCCCGACAGCCAGGGCCTGCAGAACCCCGACGCCGAGGAGCTGCTGATGGACGCCCGCGACCGCGTGGCCGACGTCGACGAGGGCGACTACATCGAGGAGCCGGTGGACTCGCTGCCCATCGGCCGCATCGGCGCCATGGCCGCCAAGCAGGTCATCCTGCAGAAGATCCGCGACGCCGAGCGCGAGATGCTGCTGAACGACTTCATGTCGCGCGGCGACAAGATCTTCGTGGGCACCGTCAAGCGCATGGACAAGGGCGACATCATCGTGGAGAGCGGGCGCGTCGAAGGGCGCCTCCGCCGCGGCGAGATGATCCCCAAGGAGAACCTGCGCAACGGCGACCGCGTCCGCGCCATGATCATGGAAGTGGACCTGACGCTGCGCGGCGCGCCCATCATCCTGTCGCGCGCGGCGCCCGAGTTCATGATCGAGCTGTTCCGCCAGGAAGTGCCCGAGATCGAGCAGGGCCTGCTGGAGATCAAGAGCTGCGCCCGCGACCCGGGTTCGCGCGCCAAGATCGCCGTGCTGTCGCACGACAAGCGCGTGGACCCCATCGGCACCTGTGTGGGCGTGCGCGGCACGCGCGTGAACGCGGTGACCAACGAACTCGCCGGCGAGCGCGTGGACATCGTGCTGTGGTCCGAGGACCCGGCGCAGTTCGTCATCGGCGCGCTGGCACCGGCCAACGTCACGTCCATCGTGGTGGACGAGGAGAAGCACGCCATGGACGTGGTGGTGGACGAGGAGAACCTCGCCATCGCCATTGGCCGCGGCGGCCAGAACGTGCGCCTGGCTTCCGAGCTGACCGGCTGGAAGATCAACATCATGGACGCCAACGAATCGGCCCAGAAGCAGGCCGAGGAGCAGACCACGCTGCGTTCGCTGTTCATGGAGAAGCTGGACGTCGACGAGGAGATCGCCGACATCCTGATCTCCGAGGGGTTCACCAGCCTGGAGGAAGTGGCCTACGTGCCGATCCAGGAGATGCTGGAGATCGAATCCTTCGACGAGGACACCGTCAACGAGCTGCGCGCCCGCGCCAAGGACGCGCTGCTGACCATGGAGATCGCACGCGAGGAAAGCGTCGAGGAAGTCTCGCAGGACCTGCGCGACCTCGACGGCCTGAACCCCGCGCTCATCTCCAAGCTGGCCGAGGCCGGCGTGCAGACCCGCGACGAGCTGGCCGACCTGGCCGTCGACGAGTTGACCGAGATCACCGGCCAGTCCGCGGACGAGGCCAAAGCCCTGATCCTGAAGGCGCGCGAGCACTGGTTCTCCGGTGCGGCGGCAGCCCATGAGTGAGATGGAGGGGTCCAGAACATATGTCCAGTACGACCGTCGCCGAGTTCGCGAGCGAACTCAAGAAATCACCCCAGACGCTGCTTGAGCAATTGCGCAGCGCCGGCGTGGCCAAGTCCGCGCCGACCGACGCGCTGTCCGACGCCGACAAGCAGAAGCTGCTCGGCTACCTGCAGGCCAGCCACGGCACTGCTTCGCCCGAGCGCAAGAAGATCACCCTGGTCAAGAAGAGCACCAGCGAGATCAAGCAGGCCGACGCCAGCGGCAAGGCGCGCACCATCCAGGTGGAAGTGCGCAAGAAGCGCACCTTCGTCAAGCGCGATGAAGGCGGCGACACCGCCGTCGTCGAGGCGCCCGAGCCCGAGGTCCGCGACGCCGCGCCGCATGTGGACGATGCCGAGCTGTCCCGCCGCGAGGAAGAGGCGCGCCGCCAGGCCGAACTGATCCGCCGCCAGGAAGAAGACCTGGCCGAGAAGCGCCGCCTGCGCGAAGAGCAGGAAAAGCGCGAACGCGAAGCCGAGGAGCGTGCCGCCGCGTACGCGGCCGCCGAAGAACAGAAGAAGGCCGCGGTCGCCAACGCGCAGGCCGAAGCCAGCGCAGGCGCCGCCGAAGCCGCCGCCGCCCGTGCCGCCGCCGCCGCGGAAGCCCGCGCGCGCGCCGAAGCCGAATCCAAGGCCCGCGCCGACGAGGAAGCTGCCCGCGCCAAGGACCTGGAAGACCGCCGCCGCAAGGCGCTGGCCGAGGCCGAGGCCATCCGCGCCATGATGGCTGCGCCCAAGAAGGTGCTGGTCGCCAAGAAGCCCGAGGAAGCCAAGCCGGTCGCCAAGCCCGGCGACGCCGCCAAGCCCGGTGCCAAGGGCACGCTGCACAAGCCGGCCACCACCGGCCGCGCCGCGCCCGGTTCCGCCCCCGCGGCGCCCGGCTCCGGCAAGGAAGTCAAGTCGGCCAAGCTGTCGTCCAGCTGGGCCGCCGACCCGTCCAAGAAGAAGCCCCTGCCGACCCGCGGCGACGCGTCGGGCGGCGTGGGCCGCAACAACTGGCGCGGGGGCCCGCGCGGCCGCCGCGGCAATGACCGCGACCAGCGCGACGACTCGCGCCAGCAGGAACCGCAGGAGCAGCGCGTCATCGAAGTGCACGTGCCGGAGACGATCACCGTCGCCGAGCTGGCGCACAAGATGGCGATCAAGGCTTCGGAAGTGATCAAGGCGCTGATGAAGATGGGCCAGATGGTCACCATCAACCAGCCTCTGGACCAGGACACGGCCATGATCGTGGTCGAGGAAATGGGCCACAAGGCGGTGGTTGCCGCCCTGGACGACCCGGAAGCCTTCACCGACGAGGACACGGCCGCCGCGGAAGGCGAAGCCCTGCCGCGCGCCCCGGTGGTCACCGTCATGGGCCACGTCGACCACGGCAAGACTTCGCTGCTGGACTACATCCGCCGGGCCAAGGTGGCGGCGGGCGAAGCCGGCGGCATCACGCAGCACATCGGCGCGTATCACGTCGAAACGCCGCGCGGCGTCATCTCGTTCCTGGACACCCCGGGCCACGAGGCCTTCACGGCCATGCGTGCCCGCGGTGCCAACGCCACCGACATCGTCATCCTGGTGGTGGCGGCCGACGACGGCGTGATGCCGCAGACCAAGGAAGCGGTGAAGCACGCCAAGGCGGCGGGCGTCCCGATCGTGGTCGCGGTCAACAAGATCGACAAGGCCGGTGCCAACCCCGACCGCGTGAAGCAGGAGCTGGTGGCCGAGGAAGTGGTGCCCGAGGAATACGGCGGCGACTCGCCGTTCGTCAACGTCTCGGCCCTCACCGGCCAGGGCGTCGACGACCTGCTGGAGCAGGTGCTGCTGCAGGCCGAAGTGCTGGAGCTGAAGGCGCCGGTGGATGCCGCCGCCAAGGGCCAGGTCATCGAAGCGCAGCTGGACAAGGGCCGCGGCCCGGTGGCCACGGTGCTGGTGCTCTCGGGCACGCTGAAGGTGGGCGACGTCGTGCTGGCGGGCCAGACCTACGGCCGCGTGCGCGCCATGCTGGACGAGAACGGCAGGACGGTGAAGTCGGCCGGTCCCTCCATCCCGGTGGAGATCCAGGGCCTGACCGAAGTGCCGCAAGCCGGCGACGACTTCATGGTGATGACCGACGAGCGCCGCGCGCGCGAGATCGCCACCTACCGCGCCGGCAAGTTCCGCAACACCAAGCTGGCCAAGCAGCAGGCGGCGAAGCTGGAGAACATGTTCGAGAACATGGCCGCCGGCGACGTCAAGACGCTGCCCATCATCGTCAAGGCCGACGTGCAGGGTTCGCAAGAAGCGCTGTCGCAGTCGCTGCTGAAGCTGACGACCGAGGAAGTGCGCGTGCAGCTGGTGTACGCCGGCGTGGGCGGCATCAGCGAGTCGGACGTCAACCTGGCCATCGCCTCCAAGGCGGTGATCATCGGCTTCAACGTGCGCGCCGACGCCGGCGCGCGCAAGCTGGCCGAGGGCAACGGCATCGACCTGCGCTACTACAACATCATCTACGACGCGGTCGACGAGCTGAAGGCCGCCATGTCGGGGATGCTGGCGCCGGAGAAGCGCGAAGAAGTCATCGGCTCGGCCGAGATCCGCACGGTGTTCGTGGCTTCCAAGATCGGCACGGTGGCGGGCTGCTACGTCACGTCCGGCCTGGTCACGCGTTCGGCGCACTTCCGCCTGCTGCGCGACAACGTCGTCATCTACACGGGCGAGCTGGAATCGCTCAAGCGGATGAAGGACGACGTGCGCGAGGTCAAGGAAGGCTTCGAGTGCGGCGTGAAGCTGAAGAACTACAACGACATCAAGGAAGGCGACCAGCTCGAGTTCTTCGAGGTGAAGGAAGTGGCCCGAACGTTGTGACGCGATGACGGATGACCTCGTGCTGCGCACGTCGATGACAAATGACCGGTCATTCGTCATTCGTCGTTGAGACGCGCAGCGTCGAAGTCATGCGGGCCGCAAGCGAAGCAGTCATGAAGAAGCAGACCAAGCCCAACCGCAGCTACCAGGTCGCCGACCAGGTCCAGCGCGACCTGGCGGAGCTGATCCGCGAGGTCAAGGACCCCCGGCTGGGCATGGTCACGATCAGCTCGGTCGAGGTGACGCCGGACTACGCGCATGCGCAGGTGTTCTTCAGCGTGCTGGTGGGTGACCCGCAGGAATGCGAGGAGGCCCTCAACCACGCGGCGGGCTTCCTGCGCAACGGCCTGTTCAAGCGGCTGCACATCCACACCGTGCCGACGCTGCACTTCCATTTCGACCGCACCACCGAGCGCGCGGCCGACATGAACGCGCTGATCGCGCGCGCCGTCGCTTCCCGTTCCAAAGACACGGACGGCCAGGGCTGAAGCATGAGCGCACCACGGGCACGGGTCGTGAGGCGCCCCGTGCATGGGGTGCTGCTGCTGGACAAGCCGAGAGGCCTGTCCAGCAACGACGCGCTGCAGAAATGCAAATGGCTGCTGCGGGCCGAGAAGGCGGGCCACACCGGCACGCTGGACCCGCTGGCCACCGGCGTGCTGCCGCTGTGCTTCGGCGCGGCCACCAAGTTCAGCCAGCTGCATCTGGACGCGGACAAGGCCTATGAAGCCGTCGCGGTGCTCGGCGTCGTCACAAGTACCGGCGATGCCGAAGGCGAAGTCGTGTCGCAGGCCCCGGTGCCGCATGTCGACGACGTCGTGCTGGCGAAGCTGGAAAGCCTGTTCACCGGACGCTTGAAGCAGGTGCCCCCGATGCACAGCGCGCTGAAAAAGGACGGCAAGGCGCTGTACGAATACGCGCGCGCCGGCGAAACCGTCGAACGCGAGCCGCGCGAGATCACCGTGCACGAACTGCGGCTGGAGGCCATCGCGCACGAGGGCTGGGCCGCGCTGAAGATCCGCACGCGCGTGAGCAAGGGCACCTACATCCGCACGCTGGGCGAAGACATCGGCAAGGCCCTGGGCTGCGGTGCGCACCTGGCGTCGTTGCGCCGCGTGGCCACCGGCCCGTTCGACATCTCGGAATGCGTGGACCTGGAAGCCTTCCAGGCCATGAGCGAGCCCGAGCGCGAAGCCGCGCTGCTGATGCCCGAGGCGCTGCTGGGCGGACACACGCCCGTCACCCTGGGCCGCGACGATGCGGGCCGATTCCTTTCCGGACTGCGCCGCCGCGGCGCGTGGCCCGACATCGAAGCCGCCGCCGTATTCGGAGAAGACCCGCCGGCGCTGCTCGGCACCGGCCACGTGAAGGCCGGCGAACTCATCCCCGGGCGTTTGCTGAGCCCGATCGAAATCCAGCAAATCCTGCAGTCGCGAACCGCGACCACGACCCCATGACCGCCAAGCAAATCCGCAACATCGCCATCATCGCCCACGTCGACCACGGCAAGACCACCATGGTCGACCAGCTCCTGCGCCAGTCGGGCACCTTTGCCGAACACGAGAAGGTGCAGGACACCGTGATGGACAACAACGCCATCGAGCGCGAGCGTGGCATCACCATCCTGGCCAAGAACTGCGCCGTCAGCTGGAAGGGCACGCACATCAACATCGTCGACACCCCCGGCCACGCCGACTTCGGCGGCGAGGTGGAGCGCGCGCTGTCCATGGTCGACGGCGTGCTGCTGCTGATCGACGCCCAGGAAGGCCCGATGCCGCAGACCCGCTTCGTCACCAAGAAGGCGCTGGCCCTCGGCCTGCGCCCGATCGTGGTGGTGAACAAGGTGGACAAGCCGGGCGCCGATCCCGACAAGGTGATCAACGCCGCCTTCGACCTGTTCGACAAGCTGGGCGCCACCGACGAGCAGCTGGACTTCCCGGTGGTGTACGCGTCCGGCATCAACGGCTGGAGTTCGATGGAAGCCGGCGCGGCGGGCGAGCAGTGGGGCCCGGACATGTCGGCCCTGTTCGAGACCGTGCTGAAGCACGTGCCGGCGCACGAAGGTGATCCGGCCGCGCCGCTGCAGCTGCAGATTTCCGCGCTGGACTTCTCCACCTTCGTCGGCCGTATCGGCGTGGGCCGCATCAACGCGGGCACGCTCAAGCCCGCCACCGACGTGCTGGTGATGGAAGGCCCGGACGGCAATTCGTTCAAGGGCCGCATCAACCAGGTGCTGACCTTCCAGGGCCTGGACCGCGTGCAGGTCAACGAAGCCGGCCCCGGCGACATCGTGCTGGTCAACGGCATCGCCGACCTCGGCATCGGCGTCACCATCACCGACCCGCTGAACCCGCAGCCGCTGCCGGTGCTGAAGGTCGACGAGCCGACGCTGACGATGAACTTCTGCGTCAACACCAGCCCGCTGGCCGGCCGCGAAGGCAAGTTCGTCACCAGCCGCCAGATCTGGGACCGCCTGCAGAAGGAGCTGCAGTCCAACGTGGCGCTGCGCGTGCGCGAGACGGACGAGGAGGGCGTGTTCGAAGTGTCCGGCCGCGGTGAACTGCACCTCACCATCCTGCTGGAGAACATGCGCCGCGAAGGCTACGAGCTGGCCGTGTCCAAGCCGCGCGTGGTGTTCAAGGACATCGACGGCCAGCGCTGCGAGCCGATCGAGCTGGTGACCGTGGACATCGAGGAGCAGCACCAGGGCGGCGTGATGCAGGCGCTGGGCGAGCGCAAGGGCGACCTGGTGAACATGGAGCCGGACGGCCGCGGCCGCGTGCGCCTGGAGTACCGCATCCCCGCGCGCGGGCTGATCGGCTTCTCCAACGAGTTCCTGAACCTCACCCGCGGCTCGGGCCTGATCTCGAACATCTTCGACCGCTACGAGCCGTTCAAGGGCGACATCGGCGGCCGCAAGAACGGCGTGCTGATCTCCATGGACGACGGCGAGATCTTCACCTACGCGCTGGGCAAGCTGGACGACCGCGGCCGCATGTTCGTCAAGGCCAACGACCCGGTGTACGAAGGCATGATCGTCGGCATCCACAGCCGCGACAACGACCTGGTGGTCAACGCCACCCGCACCAAGCAGCTGACCAACTTCCGCGTCAGCGGCAAGGAAGACGCGATCAAGATCACGCCGCCGATCGAACTGACGCTGGAATATGGCGTCGAATTCATCGACGACGACGAGCTGGTCGAGATCACGCCGAAGTCGGTGCGCCTGCGCAAGCGCTTCCTGAAGGAGCACGAGCGCAAGCGTGCCCTGCGAGAAGCAGCCTAAGATCGCGACTCCGCCCGCGGGACACGGGCGGACCACAACAACAACGAGATGAAGCTCACCCACACCAAAGCGGTGTTCCTGATGGTGGCGGTCACCCTGATGTGGTCGATCGCCGGCGTCATCACGCGCCACCTGGAGCAGGCGCGCAGCTTCGAGGTCACCTTCTGGCGCAGCTTCTTCACCGTGCTGTCGCTGCTGGTGATCCTGCCGTTCTTCCAGGGGCGCGCCGTGTTCCGCAAGTTGCGCACCGGCGGCGCGCCGCTGTGGCTGTCCGGCCTGTGTTGGAGCGTGATGTTCACCGCCTTCATGGTGGCGCTCACGCTGACCAGCGTCGCCAACGTGCTGGTGACCATGGCGGCGGGACCGTTCCTCACGGCGCTGGTGGCGCGCATCTTCATCGGGCACCGCATCCCCGGCCGCACCTGGCTGGCCATCCTGGTGGCCGGCGTGGGCATCGGCTACATGTACGGCGCGCAGGTGTCGGGCGGGCAGATGGCCGGCACGCTGGTGGCGCTGTGCGTGCCGCTCGCGGGCGCGGTCAACTGGACCGTCGCGCAGCGCGCGCATGCGCACGGCGAAAACATCGACCTGGTGCCGGCGGTGCTGGTGGGCGCGGTCATCTCCTGCATCGCCACGCTGCCGCTGGCCATGCCGTTCGCCGCCTCGTGGCACGACATCGGCCTGCTGGCGCTGCTGGGGCTGGTGCAGTTGTCGATCCCCTGCGTCCTCTCGGTGCTGTGCGCGCGGGTGCTGAAGGCGCCGGAGGTCGCGCTGCTGGCTTTGCTGGAAGTGATCTTCGGCATCGTGCTGGCCTGGGTGGGCGCCGACGAGGTGCCGACGCAGACGGTGCTGTCGGGTGGCGCGCTGGTCATCGGCTCGCTGGTGATGAACGAAGTGGTGGGCTGGAGGCAGCGCGCATGAGCGAGGTGGTGGTCGAGGTTTCGGGCAAGGCGGGGCGCATCACGCTCAACCGGCCCAAGGCGCTGAACGCGCTGTCGCTGGACATGATCCGGGCGCTGACGTCCACGCTGCTGCAGTGGCGCGACGACCCGCGCGTCGAGGTGGTCACCATCCGCGGCACCGGCAAGGAAGGGCCCTTCGGTTCCTTCTGTGCGGGCGGCGACATCCGCTTCTTCCACGCCGCCGCGCTGGCGGGCGACCCGGCGCTGGAGGCCTTCTTCACCGAGGAATACACGCTCAACCACCTCGTGCACGGCTACGCGAAGCCGTACGTCGCCTTCATGGACGGCATCGTGATGGGCGGCGGCATGGGCATCTCGCAGGGCGCGCGCTGCCGCATCGTGACCGAGCGAACGAAGATGGCGATGCCCGAGACCAACATCGGCCTGTTCCCCGACGTGGGCGGCGGCTACTTCCTCTCGCGCAGCCCCGGCCGCCTGGGCGAATACCTGGCGCTGACGGGCGAGATGATCGGCGCGACGGACGCCGTGGATGCGCGCTTGGCCGACATCTCCTTGCCTTCCGGCGAGTTGCCTTCGCTGTGGGACAGGCTGGCCATCGAGGGTTCGGCCGCCGTGCCCGTGCCGCACCGCGTCGAAGGTTCGCCCCTCTCGCAGCATCGTCCCGAGATCGACCGCATCTTCGCGTTGCCCACCGTGCCCGAGATCGTCTCCGCGCTCGAAGCCGAAACGTCCGACTGGGCGCGCCACACCGCCGCTGCGTTGCGCAAGCGGTCGCCGCTGATGCTGCACGTGGTGCTGGAACAGGTGCGCCGCGCGCGCGCCATGAACCTGGCCGACGACCTGCGCATGGAGCGCGACCTGGTGCACCACTGCTTCCACCTGCGCCCTGGCGCGGCCAGCGAAACCGTGGAAGGCATCCGCGCGCTGGCGGTGGACAAGGACCACTCGCCGCGCTGGAACCCGGCGCGCATCGAGGACGTGACGCCGGCCATGGTGGCGCCGTTCTTCGCCAGCCCCTGGCCGGCGGAACAGCACCCGCTGCGCGGCCTGGCCTGAGCGCCGCGGCTCAAAGCTGGCGGTAGACGGTCTCCGCCAGCGGCAGCAGCTCGGCGCGGCCCATCCGGCCGGCCAGCGCGTAGCCGAACCCCTGGTCCACCCAGTAGAAGCTGGAAGCGCCGTCTTCGTGCGTGAAACGGAAGGCCGTCTCGCCGGTACCTCCGTCGCTGGGACCCTTGGCACCGGAATCCACCGCGCCGACGTACAGCGTGATGCGCTCGGTGCGCGCGTTCTGGTACATGAACTGCGCCCGCGCGCCGTCCTCGCCGGGCAACAGGCGGCCACCGACCAGCTCGTAGCCCTGCGCCGTGAGGTCGGGCACCTTCAGCGGCCGGCCCAGGCGCTTGGACAGCCACTGAACCAGGTGATCCTGCTGCGCGGCCGTCACTTCCACCGGATGCCGCACCTCGGGCGAATACACCACGTGCGCCACCACGGCCTGGCGGCCGAACTCGGCCAGCTGGCGCGGCTTGGCGCCGGCCTGGTCCCAGCCGTGCGCCAGCCAGCCGACGGTGAAGGCGATCACCACCGAGGCGGCGATGCCGCCCCAGCGCTGCCACCGGTCCAGCCGGCGGCCTTCCTGGCGAAGATGGCGCGCGGCGGCAGCCAGCGCGGGCGGCACGGGCTCGCGCAGCACGCCGGCATGCAGGGCGCGCAGGTGTTCGCGTTGCGCGGCCCAGGCCTTCACGGTGGCTTCAGCCTCGGGGTCAGCGGCCAGTTGGGCGCGCAGCGCTTCGCGCTCCGCGGGCGGCAGCTGGCCATCCACCAGCGCATGCAGGCGGGCTTCGTCGGGACGCGGATCGGTTCCTGCGTTCATCTCGGTTCTCATTTCATCCGGCGCAACGGCACCACCGCCGCGGGCAAGCCGCCTTCCATCAGTTCCCGCAGGCGGCTGCGCGCGCGGGAGAGGCGCGACATCACGGTGCCGATCGGCGTGCCGGTGATGCGGGCCACTTCCTCGTAGCTGAGGTCCTGCAGGGTGACCAGCAGCAGCACCTCGCGCTGTTCGTCGGGCAGGCGAAGCAGGCAGCGCTGCAGGTCCAGCGCCTGGTCGGTCGGGCCGGAGGGCGCCACCAGCTCCGGTGCCGCATCGTCCAGGTCCAGGTGCTGGTCCGCCTGCTGGCGCAGCGCGCGGCGCGCGCCGTCGATGAACAGGTTGTGCATCAGCGTGAACAGCCAGGCGCGCAGGTCACTGCCGGCCTGCCACAGGCGCCAGCGGTCGCAGGCTCGCTCCAGCGTGTCCTGCACCAGGTCGTCTGCCGCCCACGCGTCGCCAGCCAGCGTGCGCGCATAGCGCCGCAGCTGCGGGATCTGCGCCTCGAGATCGGCGGCGGACAGTGGCATCGGCGCAGCTTAGTGCAGCGGGGCCGGACGCGAAACGGGGGCGTCCGGCCAGTGCCGCAGGAAGACTGCGTCGACTTCCGCGATGGCGGCGCGGGCCCAACCCTCGCCGCGTTCGCCGCCGGGAGGCATGCCGGTCATCGGCATCAGGGACGCGCCACGCGCCAGGCGTTGTTGAAGTTGTCGCCGCCGCGCTCGCCCGGCTTGGTGTCCTTGGACCAGTAGTAGACGGGCTTGCCCTTGTACGCCCACTGCTTGGCGCCGTCGTCGCGGGTCACGACGGTCCAGTCGCCCGAACCGGACGCCGAGGCTGCGGCCGTCAGCGGCGGCCAGATGGTGGCGCAGGGGCCGTTGCAGGCGGACTTGCCGCTGCTGGCCGCGTCGCGGTCGAAGGTGTACAGGGACATGCCGTTGGGGCCGACCAGCGCGCCGTCGGCCACCTTGGCCGGCGCGCCGTCGGACGCCATCGACATGGACGAGCAGGCGGCCAAGGCTGCCGCGAAGCCGAGGGCGGGGAGGGTGTGGGACAGGGCCATGGTTCGCTCCGGTTATGGGGATGCCGGATGAACGATGGCGAAGGGCGGTTTATTCCGCCCCGGTCAGCGATTGCGCGATTTCATGGCCCGCTCGACCTCGCGCTTGCCTTCCCGGTCCTTGATGGTGTCTCGCTTGTCGTGCTCGGCCTTGCCCTTGGCCAGCGCCACCTCGCACTTCACCTTGCCGGCCTTCCAGTGCAGGTTGATCGGCACCAGGGTGTAGCCCTTCTGCTCGACCTTGCCGATGAGGCGCCGGATCTCGTCCTTGTGCATCAGCAGTTTCTTGGTGCGGATGGAGTCTGGGTTGACGTGGGTGGACGCGGTCTTCAGCGGGTCGATGCGGCAGCCGATGACGTAGAGCTCGCCGTCGCGGATGACGACGTAGCCATCGGTGAGCTGCACCTTGCCTTCGCGCACGGCCTTGACTTCCCAGCCTTGCAGCACCATGCCGGCCTCGTACTTCTCCTCGAAGAAATAGTTGTACGAAGCCTTCTTGTTCTCGGCGATGCGGGTGCTGCTGTCTTGCTTGTGGGCCATGGGCTTACAGATGGGGAGCGGAGGGGCTCCCTACAATCCCCGGCAGGCTCTGCTCCGCGGGGCCCCGCATTCTGTATGAAAACCGTCCACCGTTCCGTGCTGATCTGGTACAGCGCGGAAGAGATGTTCAAGCTGGTCACCGACGTGGCACAGTATCCCAAGTTCCTGCCGTGGTGCGACCGCGCCGCGGTGCTGGAGCAGGACGACCGCGGCATGAAGGCGGAAGTGAGCATCGCTTTCAGCGGCATCCGCCAGAGCTTCGTCACCCGCAACGACCACGTGCCGGGGCGGCAGGTGCACATGAAGCTGGTGGAAGGACCGTTCTCCAACCTGGACGGCAACTGGACTTTCGTGCCAGTGGGCAAAGCGGGCCAGCGCGCCTGCAAGGTCGAACTGGACCTGAACTACGGCTTCAAGAGCGGCGCCCTGGCGGCGGTGGTCGGCCCGGTGTTCGACCGCATCGCCGGCAGCCTGGTGGACGCCTTCGTCAAGCGCGCCGAGCACGTCTACGGCTGACGCCATGCCCCGCGTGACCATCCTCCATTCGCCGGGGCCGCGCGAAGTGCGCGAGCAGGCGCTCGATCTGCCCGAAGGCGCGACCATCCGCGATGCCCTGGTCGCAGCGGGACTGACTCCCGTCGAAGGCGAAGCCGTCGGCGTGTGGGGCCGCAAGGTGGCCCTGGAAGAAGTGCTGCGCACCGGCGACCGCGTGGAGCTGGCGCGGCCGCTGAAGGTGGACCCGAAGGTGGCGCGCCGCGAGAGGTTCCGGCGCCAGGGCAGCCGCGCGGCCGGCCTGTTCGCCAGCCGCCGGCCGCGCGCCAAGCCCGGTTACTGAACCGTCTTGCAGTCGCTGGCGATGATCTGCTTGAGCCGCGCGACTTCGGCGGCGCGCTGCTTGTCGTCCAGGAATTCGCGCTCGCCCTTTTCGTTGGTGCGCGAGATGCGCGCGCCGGAATCGAATTCGGCCTTGGCGCCCTTGGCGCGCGTGCAGTTCTCGGCCTGCGCCTTGGCGACCTTCTCGGTTTCGGCCTTCTTCTTCTCGGCTTCGGCGGCTTCGGCCTGCTTGCGCTTGTCTTCCAGGCCCTTGTCCGTGGTGGACACCTTCGGCCCGCTGGCAGCGGCCACGGCGGGCTTGGACGCCGCGGCTTCGGGTTCGGCGGCGGCCGGTTGCGGAGCGGCGCGGCCGCCGGGCTGGCGCAGGATGTTCTTCGGCGGCGTGCCTGGCGGCGGCGCCTGATCGCTCAGGACCTTGCGGCCGTCCTTGTCGACCCACATCCATTGCGCGGCGGCGGCGAGGGGCAGGGTGCACAGGGCGGCGAGGGTGAGGGCGCGGACAGCGTTCATCGCGCCAGTTTAGCCGCGTAGCCCAACAAGTCGAAGGCCGCGCGGACGCTCGCGCGCGCACTGTTTCACGCAAACGGCGCAGTTCCCTCACGCGGGAAAGCCCCAAGGGCCCATGGGTACAATCCGTTTTTTGGAGCCTTCCCCATGCGCCTTCTCGGCAAAGCGCTCACCTTCGACGACGTGTTGCTGGTGCCGGCGTTCTCCCAGGTCCTGCCCAAGGACACTGCCCTCGCCACCCGCCTTTCGCGCAACATCTCCCTGAACCTGCCGCTGGTGTCCGCCGCGATGGACACCGTGACCGAAGCCCGCCTGGCCATCGCCATGGCGCAGGAAGGCGGCATCGGCATCGTGCACAAGAACCTCACGCCCAAGCAGCAGGCGGCCGAGGTGTCGCGCGTGAAGCGCTACGAATCCGGCGTGGTGCGCGACCCGGTGGTGATCACGCCTTCGCACACGGTGCGCCAGGTGATGGACCTTTCCGAGCAGCTGGGCGTGTCGGGCTTCCCGGTGGTGGACGCGGGCAAGGTGGTGGGCATCGTCACCGGCCGCGACCTGCGCTTCGAGACGCGCTACGACGTGCCCGTCAGCCAGATCATGACGCCGCGCGACCGCCTGGTGACGGTGCGCGAAGGCACGTCGCTGGTGGAAGCGAAGGCGCTGCTGAACAAGCACAAGCTGGAGCGGCTGCTGGTGGTGGGCGAGGGCTTCGAGCTCAAGGGGCTGATCACTGTCAAGGACATCACCAAGCAGACCAGCTTCCCGAACGCCGCGCGTGACGCGTCGGGCCGCCTGCGTGTTGGCGCGGCGGTAGGCGTGGGTGAGGGCACGGAAGAACGCGTCGAGGCGCTGGTGAAGGCCGGCGTCGACGTCGTGGTGGTCGACACCGCGCACGGCCACAGCAAGGGCGTCATCGAACGCGTGCGCTGGGTGAAGCAGAACTACCCGCAGGTGGACGTCATCGGCGGCAACATCGCCACCGGCAGCGCGGCGCGCGCGTTGGTCGAGGTGGGCGCGGACGCGGTGAAAGTCGGCATCGGCCCCGGTTCCATCTGCACCACGCGAATCGTCGCGGGCGTCGGCGTGCCGCAGATCACGGCCATCGACAACGTCGCGACGGCTCTGCAAGGCAGCGGCGTGCCGCTGATCGCCGACGGCGGCATCCGCTTCTCGGGCGACATCGCCAAGGCCATCGCGGCCGGCGCCAGCACGGTGATGATGGGCGGCATGTTCGCCGGCACCGAGGAAGCGCCCGGCGAAGTCATCCTGTACCAGGGCCGCAGCTACAAGAGCTACCGCGGCATGGGCTCCATCGGCGCCATGCAGCAGGGCAGCGCCGATCGCTACTTCCAGGAAGCCACCAGCACCAACCCCAACGCCGACAAGCTGGTGCCCGAAGGCATCGAAGGGCGCGTGCCGTACAAGGGCTCGCTCGTGTCCATCGTCTACCAGCTGGCCGGCGGCGTGCGGGCTGCCATGGGTTATTGCGGCTGCGCCAGCATCGAAGAGATGCGGTCCACGGCCGAATTCGTCCAGATCACCGCGGCCGGCATGCGCGAAAGCCACGTCCACGATGTGCAGATCACCAAGGAAGCGCCGAACTACCGGGCGGACTGACGAACCCACGCTTCCTCAAAAGGGCCAGAATTTTCTGGCCCTTTTTTCTTTGTTCGGCCTAAAATATGGCCTAAATCAACTCGATTCTGCCCAGATCATGCAGACCATCCCCATCCACCAAGCGAAAAGCCAGTTGTCCGAGCTGATCCGTGCGGTCGAGCAGGGCGAGGAAGTCGTCCTGACGCGCCATGGCAAGCGCGTGATCCGGTTGATCCGTGAGCCCGAAACCGAGCAACCCAGCATCGAGGCGCGCCGCCAGGCCGTGATCGCGGAGCTTCAGGCCCTGCGCGCCAAGGTCAATCCGGCTGGTCCGGGCTTCCAGGAAATCTGGGCCGGGCACAAGCGCGAGATCGAGGAGCGCGCCGAACGCTGGCTCGGCGCCAAGGACGGCCATGCTGGTCGTTGATGCCTCGGCGTTCGCCAGCTGGGCGTTTCCGGACGAGGGCGGTGACCGCGTGTCGCAGTCGCTGGTCCGCGTCATGACGCACGAGGAAAGCGCCACCAGCGCCGCGATCTTCCCGCTCGAGGCCCTGCATGCCGCGGGCTGTGCCCTGGCGCGAGGACGGTTCACGCCGGCCGTCCACCAGCACGTCCTTCGGCTGCTGAGCCGGCTTCCCGTGTCACTGGCGCCGATGCGCGTGTCGCCGCTGGAATTCTGGTCATGGGCGCAAGACCTCGCGCTGACGCCCTGCGACGCCGCGTACCTCAAGCTGGCCCTGGACCTGAAAGCGCCCCTGGTCACGATGGACGAAGCGCTCAAGCGCGCCTGCGTGAAGCTCGACCACCCCGTCATCACCGACCTCCCCTGAACCCGCCATGCAACACGACAAGATCCTCATCCTCGACTTCGGCTCCCAGGTCACGCAGCTGATCGCCCGGCGCGTGCGCGAGGCGCACGTGTATTCCGAAGTCCACCCCTGCGACGTCAGCGACGACTGGGTGCGCCAGTACGCCGCCGACGGTCGCCTGAAGGGCGTCATCCTCTCCGGCAGCCACGCCAGCGTTTACGAAGAGACCACCGACAAGGCGCCGCAAGCCGTGTTCGAACTCGGCGTGCCGGTGCTGGGTATCTGCTACGGCATGCAGACCATGGCGCACCAGCTGGGCGGCAAGGTCGAAGGCGGGCACAAGCGCGAGTTCGGCTTCGCCGCCGTGCGCGCCCGCGGCCACACCGAGCTGCTGCGCGGCATCGCCGACTACACCACGCCCGAAGGCCACGGCATGCTGAACGTGTGGATGTCCCACGGCGACAAGGTCGTGGAGATGCCGCCCGGGTTCAAGCTGATGGCGTCCACCGAGAGCTGCCCGATCGCCGGCATGGCCGACGAGGCGCGCAAGTTCTATGCGATCCAGTTCCACGCGGAAGTGACCCACACGGTGCAGGGCCGCGCGATCCTCGAGCGCTTCGTGCGCGGCATCTGCCAGGCGCGCCCAGACTGGGTGATGCGCGACCACATCGCGGAGGCCGTGGAGGCCATCCGCAAGCAGGTCGGCGACCAGGAGGTGATCCTGGGCCTGTCGGGCGGCGTGGATTCGTCCGTGGCCGCGGCGCTGATCCACCGCGCCATCGGCGACCAGCTGACCTGCGTGTTCGTGGACCACGGCCTGCTGCGCCTGGACGAAGGCAAGATGGTCATGGAGATGTTCGCGGGCAAGCTGCACGCGCGGGTGATCCACGTGGATGCCAGCGAGCAGTTCCTGGGCCACCTGAAGGGCGTGAGCGACCCGGAGCAGAAGCGCAAGATCATCGGCCGCGAATTCGTCGAGGTGTTCAAGGCCGAAGCCGCGCGGCTGAAGGCGGGCGGGCAAGGGCACAAGGGCGCCACCTTCCTGGCGCAGGGAACCATCTACCCGGACGTCATCGAGTCCGGCGGCGCCAAGAGCAAGAAGGCCGTCACGATCAAGAGCCACCACAACGTGGGCGGCCTGCCGGAGCAGCTGGGCCTGAAACTGCTGGAACCGCTGCGCGACCTGTTCAAGGACGAGGTGCGCGAGCTGGGCGTCGCGCTGGGCCTGCCGCCGGAGATGGTGTACCGCCACCCGTTCCCCGGCCCCGGCCTGGGCGTGCGCATCCTGGGCGAGGTGAGGAAGGAATACGCCGACCTGCTGCGCCGGGCCGACGACATCTTCATCCAGGAACTGCGCAACTTCCGCGACGAGGCCACCGGCAAGAGCTGGTACGACCTCACCAGCCAGGCCTTCACGGTGTTCCTGCCCGTCAAGAGCGTGGGCGTGATGGGCGACGGCCGCACCTACGACTACGTGGTGGCGCTGCGCGCGGTGCAGACCAGCGACTTCATGACCGCCGACTGGGCCGAGCTGCCGTACGCGCTGCTCAAGAAGGTGTCCAGCCGCATCATCAACGAGGTGCGCGGCATCAACCGCGTGACCTACGACGTGTCCAGCAAGCCGCCCGCGACCATCGAGTGGGAGTGACCCCGCATCGCTCTGATGCGGAAATTGCAGCACGCGGCGGCCTTCGCGCCGCTACAGTGGCCTTCGAGGAGTGACCGCCATGTACATGCCGCCGCAGTTCAAAGCCAAGGATGCCGCGCTCGCCGCCACGCTGATGCGCGAGCACCCGTTCGCCAGCCTCGTCTCGTGCGACGAGGACGGGCTGCCTTACATCACGCACCTGCCCCTGCACCTGGAAGAGCGGCCGGAAGGCCTGTTGCTGCTGGGGCACGTGGCCAAGCCGAACGCGCACTGGCGCTATCTGGCCGAGCGGCCGCGCGCGGTGGCTTCGTTCCTGGGCCCGCATGCCTACCTGTCGCCCAAGGTGTACCTGGACCTGCAGCGCGTGCCGACGTGGAACTACGTCGCGGTGCATTGCACCGTCGAAGCCACGCTGATCGAAGATGCCGAAGGCAAGGACAAGCTGCTGAAGAAGCTGATCGGCGACCATGAGCCGCCGTACGCGGAGCAGTGGCGCGGGCTGCCGGAAGAATTCGCGCAGAAGATGCTCACGGGCATCGTGGCCTTCGAGCTGAAAGTCGTCGACCTGCAATGCAAGATCAAGCTGAACCAGCACCGGCCCGAATCGCATGCGCGCATGCGCGAGGCTTGCCTCGCGGGCGGCGAGCAGGGGCAGGGCCTCGTCGCGTGGATGGACCGCATCGGCCAGGGTGCCTGACGGGGGCAGGGCGGTGAGCGCGGACCGCGACGCCGCTTTCATGCGCCTGGCGCTGGAACAGGCGGCGCTGGCGCAAGCCGCCGGCGAGGTGCCGGTGGGCGCCGTGGTCGTGCGCGGCGACCAGGTCATCGGCCGCGGCCACAACCGGCCGATCGGCGCGCACGACCCCACGGCGCACGCGGAAGTCATGGCGTTGCGCGAAGCCGCGGCCGCCACGGGCAATTACCGGCTGGACGACTGCGAGCTGTACGTGACGCTGGAGCCTTGCGCCATGTGCAGCGGCGCGATGCTGCACGCGCGGCTCAAGCGCGTGGTGTTCGGCGCGGCGGACCCCAAGACGGGCGCCGCAGGGTCGGTGCTGAACCTGTTCGAAGAGCGCCGGCTGAACCATCGCACTCAGCTGGCCCAAGGCGTGCTGGCGGACGAATGTGGTGCCGGCCTCTCCGCGTTCTTCGCCGCGAAACGGCAGGAGGCGCGCGCCAATGCCTTTCCGCTGCGCGACGACGCCTTGCGCACGCCGGAGGAACGGTTCGCGAACCTGCCGGACTATCCGTGGGCGCCGCACCATGTCGCAGACCTGCCTTCGCTGGCGGGTCTGCGGATGCACTACCTCGACGAAGGCCCCCGGCAGGCGCCCATCACCTGGCTGTGCCTGCACGGCAACCCGGCGTGGAGCTACCTGTATCGCCGGATGATCCCGGTCTTCCTGGCGGCCGGCCATCGCGTGGTGGCCCCGGACCTGGCCGGCTTCGGCAAGAGCGACAAGCCCAAGAAGGATTCGGCGCACACGTTCTCCTGGCACCGGCAGATGCTGCTGGAATTCGTCGAGCGCCTCGACCTGCAGGACGTCGTGCTGGTGGTGCAGGACTGGGGCGGCCTGCTGGGCCTGACACTGCCGATGGAAGCGCCCGGCCGTTACCGCGGGCTGCTGGCGATGAACACCACGCTGGGCACGGGCGACGTGCCGCTCAGCGAAGGTTTCGTCGCGTGGCGCCGCATGTGCGCCGAGAAGCCCGACTTCGACGTCGGCCGGCTGTTCGCGCGCGGCAACCCGCACATGACGCCGGAGGAATGCGAGGCGTACAACGCGCCGTTCCCGGACCGCGGCCACCGCGCGGCGCTGAGGGCGTTCCCGCCGATGGTGCCGGAGTTCCCTGATTCGGACGGCGCGGAAGTTTCTCGCCGTGCGCGCGAGTTCTGGCGCCAGGACTGGGCCGGCCGCAGCCTGATGGCCATCGGCGCGCAGGACCCCGTGCTCGGCACGCCCGTCATGCAGGCGCTGCGCGAACAGATCCGCGGCTGCCCCGAACCCATGGTGCTGCCGCAGGCCGGCCACTTCGTGCAGGAGCACGGCGAGGCGATCGCGCGCAGGGCGGTGGGATACTTCGCCGCGTGACCTCCTCCCAACGCATCTACGTCTATTCCCCCTCCAGTGCCGTTCGCGACAAGGCCGCCGTGCGGCGCGGCATCAAGCGCCTGCGAGCGCTGGGCCATGAAGTCGAAGTCGACCCCGATACCTTTTCGGTGCACATGCGCTTCGCCGGCGACGACGACACGCGCCTGGCGGCCATCGAACGTGCGGCGAACAGCGGCGCCGACGTGGCCATCATCACGCGCGGCGGCTACGGCCTGACCCGCCTGCTGCCGCGGCTGCCCTACAAGGCGATCGCCAGGGCGGTGAAGGGCGGCACCAAGTTCGTCGGCCTGAGCGACTTCACCGCCTTCCAGAACGCCGTGCTGGCCAAGACGGGCGCCGTGACCTGGTCTGGTCCGGCGGTCGGCGAGGATTTCGGCGTGCACGCCGAACCCGACGACATCATGCAGGCCTGCTTCGAGGACCTGGCTGTGGGGCAGGGTGAAGGCACCGGCTGGCGCCTGCCGGCGTCCGAAGCCGCTCCGAAGTTCAAGCGGGTGGAAGGCATGCTCTGGGGCGGCAACCTGTCGATCCTGGCGGCGATGGTCGGCACGCCCTGGCTGCCCGCGATCAAGGGCGGCATCCTGTTCATCGAGGACGTGCACGAGCACCCGTACCGGGTCGAGCGCATGCTGACGCAGCTGCTGCACGCGGGCATCCTGGCGAAGCAGAAAGCCGTGGTCTTCGGCCACTTCACCAACTACAAGCCGGCGCCGCACGACCGCGGCTTCAAGCTTGCGACGGTGGTGGGCTGGTTGCGCTCCCAGGTCAAGGCGCCCGTGTACACCGGCCTGCCTTTCGGCCATGTGGCGACCAAGGTGGCGCTGCCGGTGGGCGCACCGGTGCATCTGGCCGTCGAAGGCCGGGATGCGTTCCTGCTGTGGGGGCACCGGCACTAGCCGGCGGGGTTCAGCCTCGGGCGCCGGCGGTCAGCGCCTTGGGCAGCAGGCCGCGGAACATGTCCGTGACCGACTGGACGTGGAGCCGTGCCTGGGCTTCGCCGTGCAGCGAGGCCAGCACCGCCATCAGGTCGCCGCGCAGGTACCAGAGCGCCTGCACGTCGCCTGCGTAGCGGATTCGACGCGTGACTTGCGGGAAGTCGCGCGGGCCGCTCGTCCCGAGGAGGTCGAGCATGGACTCGCGGATGTCTTCTATCCGGCTGTCCAGCGTCGTATCGGACAGCTGGCCGTGGCCCAGCAGCCCGTAGAGGCTATTGCGAAGGCTTTGCTTGGACCAACGCATGTGTCGTTTTTGTCTCTAGGGTGCCGATTTGTGGCAGCAGGTTTGACAAGATAGGCCGCCCCGGTTGAGCCAGCAAGGACGGCGGGTGACGGATTTCACGAAAAACTCCTTGCAGGATCAAGGAGTTGGTAACGAGTCGTCATGCCGTTTCTAGTTGTTGCGATCAGTGGGCCGGAGGCGGTGCTTTCGGGTACTGCGACCTCCAGGAAGAACGCGAATTGCAGGCGGGTGATGCGCATGGGGAGCATGGAGATGGGATGACCGTCGGCGCGTCGGCGAAGATGGCTATCGAATTGGGAGCTAGTTTCCCACGGCCTCGTTGTATCCGACGGAGCGCCAGCCTCTTGTCATGCCTCTGCAGGACGGAGCCACGTGGAGGGCCCGGTCGCTTGAGCGCCGGGAGGCTGACGGATGCGAGGTCCGGGGGCGCTACCGAAACTCATGAAGACTTCGCAGCGCCTGTTATTTTACATAATGCACATCGTATCAATTCAATCAGATGGGCAGACGGAGGCTCAAAACCTGCAGCCCGCCTACCACTTGCCCTTCGGCTGCTGGCTCCGCACGTACGCCGAGATCATCTCCGCCGAGTCCGGCCGGTTGCCCAGCTTGGCGAACGCGATCGCATCCAAGCCGCGCTGGTTCTTCATGGCCGTGTCCGCGCCAGCCTCCAGCAGCAGCTTCACGGCGGCCGGCGTGCCGTACTGGGCGGCCATCATCAGCGGCGTCGTGCCGTTGGGCGACTCGGCGTCGATGAACGCGTAGTTCTCCAGAAGGAAAGCCATGATCTCCAGGTGGCCGCCGGTCGCCGCGTAATGCAGCGGCGCCCAGCCCGGCTTGTTGATGTCCGCGCCGCGCTCGACCAGGCGCTTGACCAACGCCACCTGGCCCTTGAGCGCCGCCATCATCAGCGGGCTTTCATCATGAGCGTTGCGCACCTCGACGTTGGTCTGCGGCCAGTCGACCAGGGCCTGGGCAGCTTTCAGCGAGCCGTCCCGGATCGCCAGGAACAGCCCGTTCTGGCCATCCGGCGCGGGCGTGTTGGGGTCGAAACCGCGCTGCAGAAGCCCGCTGATCGCCGACGGATCGTCTTGCTTGAGGGCCCGGAAGAAGTCGTCGTACGACCCTGCATGGGCCGAAGAAAATCCAATCAGGACAATTAGCTGGAGAATGAAGTTGATGTACTTTCTCACGCCAAAACCCCCGCGAAGAGGCGCTCGAAATTACGGCTGGTGAGCTCGCCGACGGCTTCGGGCGCCAGTCCGCGCAGCTCGCCGATCTGCCTGGCCACGTAAGGCACGTAGGAAGGGTTGTTGGTCTTGCCACGGTACGGCACGGGCGCCAGGTACGGGCTGTCGGTCTCGATCAGGATCCGGTCTTCCGGCACGAAGGCGGCCACCTCGCGCAGGTCGGCCGCGCTCTTGAAGGTCAGGATGCCGGAAAACGAGATGTAGAAGCCCAGGTCCAGCGCCGCCCGGGCCACTTCGGCGGTTTCGGTGAAGCAATGGAACACGCCCCCCACGCTGCCGGGTGAGCCGTCTTCACCCTCCTCTTTGAGGATCGCCACCGTGTCGGAGGAGGCCGAGCGGGTGTGGATGATCAACGGCTTGCCGCACTGCCGGGCGGCGCGGATGTGGGTGCGGAAGCGGTTGCGCTGCCATTCCAGGTCGGCGACGCTGCGCCCGCCCTTGCGCTCGTCCATCTGGTAGTAGTCCAGCCCGGTCTCGCCGATGGCCACCACCTTGGGCCGGGCGGCGCGCTCCAGCAGGTCCTGGAGGCTCGGCTCCTGGATGCCTTCGTTGTCCGGATGCACGCCCACCGACGCCCAGAAGTTGTCGTAACGCCGCGCCAGCGCGTGGATGTCCTCGAACTCCTCCAGCGTCGTGCAGATGCAAAGCGCGCGGTCCACCTGCGCCTGCGCCATGGCGGCGCGGATCTCGTCCAGCTTTTCGGACAGCTCGGGAAAGCTCAGGTGGCAATGCGAATCGACATACATCCGCCGATGATGCACCAGCGGCGAAGGCCGCTTGAGGACCGGGTCAGATGGTCTGCGTCGGCCGCTCGGACGCCAGGTGCCCGCCCAGGATCTCCTCGATCTTGAGCTTCAGCAGCTTGGACTTGTCGTCGGCCGGGAACCGCACGCCCACGCCCTGGGTGCGGTTGGCCGCCGCGCGGGGCGGCGTCACCCAGGCCACCTTGCCGGCCACCGGGTAGCGCTGCGGATCGTCCGGCAGGGACAGCAGCACGTACACGTCGTCGCCCAGCTTGTAGTCGCGGGTGGTGGGGATGAATACGCCGCCGTCCGCGAACAGGGGGATGTAGGCCGCATACAGCGCCGCCTTCTCCTTGATGGCGAGCTGGATGACGCTGGGACGGGGGGTGGCGGTGCTCATGTGGGGGAACTCAGCCGGCCGAGTGTAGGGCCGCGCGCGCCCGGCCCACAAGCGATTCCAGCATCAGGCCAGCGTTGAAGGGATGTTCTGCCGTTTTTTGCGCCACGGCGAGGTCACGCCACCACGCCGTCAGCGATTCGTAACCGGCCGGCCGCGGCAGGTCGCCGGGCTCGAAGAACCGCGGCACCGCCTGAACGCGCACGGCCAGCAGGTCGTGGCAGAGCTTCTGCAGCACGTCGATGGCCTGAGCCGGCGAGCAATCTTCCAGTGCGCCCACCTCGCCCCGGGCCACCGCCTTGGGCACCTGCGACCAGGCCTTGGCCGTGCGGCCCGCCCTGCTCCAGGCCAGCGCTTCCTCGGGCCGGCCGCCCGCCGCGCGCAGCAGTACCGGCGCGTCGGCCGCCGGCACGCCCTGCGCCGCCAGCCACGCCAGCGATTCGTCCGCGCCGGGCCAGCGCATGGTGTGGCCCAGGCAGCGGCTGCGGATGGTGGGCAGCAGCTGGTGCGCCGACTCGCTGGCCAGCACGAAACGCACGTCGCCGGGCGGCTCTTCCAGTGTCTTGAGCAGCGTGTTGGCCGTCACGTGGTTCATGCGCTCGGCCGGGTACACCAGCACCACCTTGCCGCGGCCGCGCGCGCTGGTGCGCTGCGCGAATTCCACCGCGTCGCGCATCGCGTCGACGCGAATCTCCTTGCTCGGCTTGCGCTTCTTGTCGTCGATCTCCTGCTGCGCCTTTTCCGCCAGCGGCCATTCCAGCGCCTGCATGGCCGTTTCGGGCATCAGGACGCACAGGTCGGCATGGGTGCGCACGCCGATGGCGTGGCAGCTGGCGCACTGGCCGCAGGCGCCGTCCGGGCCCGGCTGGTCACACAGCCAGGCGCGCGCCATCTCCAGCCCCAGCGCGTACTGGCCCAGCCCCGAGGGGCCCTGCAGCAGCCACGCATGGCCGCGCTGCGCCAGCAGCGCGCGGGCCTGCTCGGCGATCCACGGTGCCGCGTTCATGCCAGCCACCCGCGCGATCGCACCGCGAGGATCACCTGATCCCAGACCTGCTCGCGGGGCCGGTCCGCATCGATGCGCGCGAAGCGCCCTGCTTCGGCTTGGGCACGCGCCTCGTAGCCTCGCAGCACGCGGCGGAAGAACTCGGCCGGCTGCGATTCGAAGCGATCGGGCGCCCGCGCGCCCGCCAGCCGTTGCGCCGCGACTTCCGGCGCGACCTCGAACCACAGCGTCAGGGCCGGCTGCCGCAGCGTGCCGGCGGGCAGGGCCGGCGTCGACTGCACCCAGCGTTCCAGCTGCGACAGCACGGCCAGATCGAAGCCGCGCCCGCCACCCTGGTAGGCGAAGGTCGCGTCGGTGAAGCGGTCGCACAACACCACGTCGCCACGCGCCAGCGCCGGCTCGATGACCTGCCCCAGGTGGTCGCGCCGCGCGGCGAACATCAGCAGCGCTTCGGTCAACGGGTCCATCGGCGCGTTCAGCGCCAGCGCGCGCAACTGCTCGGCCAGCGGCGTGCCGCCCGGCTCGCGCGTCACGGTGACGTTGCGGCCCGCCGCGCGGAAAGCCTGTGCCAATCCTTCGACGTGCGTGCTCTTGCCCGCGCCGTCGATGCCTTCGAACGAGATGAACAGCCCCTGGCTCACTGGCCCCTCTGGTATTTGTTGACGGCGCGGTTGTGCTCGTCCAGCGTTTCGCTGAAATGGCTGCTGCCGTCGCCGCGCGCGACGAAGTAAAGCGCCTTGCTTTGCGCCGGCTGCACCGCGGCCAGCAAAGCAGCCTTGCCCGGCATGGCGATGGGCGTCGGGGGCAGCCCCGGGCGCGTGTACGTGTTCCAGGGCGTGTCGGTCTGCAGGTCGATCTTGCGCAGGTTGCCATTGAAGGCGGCGCCCATGCCGTAGATCACCGTCGGGTCGGTCTGCAGCGGCATGCCCACGCGCAGGCGGTTGTTGAACACCGCCGCCACCAGCGGCCGGTCGGCGCCGCGGCCGGTTTCCTTCTCGACGATGCTGGCCAGGATCAGCGCCTCTTCAGGCGACTTCACCACCACCTGCGGCGTGCGCTGCGCCCACGCCGCGTCCAGCCGCTTGTCCATGGCGCGAAGCGCGCGCTTGAGCAGGGCCGACTCGGGGCTGCCCTTGGCGAACGTGTACGTGTCGGGGAAGAAGCGCCCTTCCGGGTACTGGCCCGCGCGGCCCAGCAACTGCATCAGGGCGGCGTCATCCAGCGCGGACGTGTCGTGCTTGAGCGAATCTTCCTTGGCCAGCGCCGCCCTCACCTGCCGGATGTTCCAGCCTTCGACCAGCGTCAGGGCCCGCAGGCTTTCCTCGCCGCGGGCCAGCTTCGACAGCAGCCGGTAGGCCGTGATGCCCTGCTCCAGCTCGTAGCTGCCGGCCTTGATCTGGCGGGCTTGCCCGGACAGGCGGAACCAGGCGTAGAGCAGGTCGGGATTGACGTCCACGCCCGCGTCGGCGACGGCCTGCGCCACGCCGCGCGGCAGCGTGCCCGGCTCGATGGACAGGTCGACCGTCGCCGCCGGCAGCGCCAGCGGCCGCTGCACCCACCACCAGCCCCAAGCGGCCACGGCCAGCAGTGCCAGCGCGGCGAGCAGAAAAAGCATCTTGAAGAACCGCGCCACGCCCCTGAAAACCCTGTTGGAAATGACCGGCCATGATAATGGAGCGATGGTTCATCCCCTCGAAGGCCGCGCCGCCCTCACCCACCTGGGCGTGATCCGCGCGCAGGGCGAGGAAGCCGCCCGCTTCCTGCACAACCAGCTCACCCAGGACTTCGCCCTGCTGCCGTCAGGCCAGGCGCGGCTGGCCGCGTTCTGTACCGCCAAAGGCCGCATGCTGGCCAGCTTCGTCGCGCTGGCGGCCACGAAGGAAGACATCCTTCTCGTGACTTCGCGCGACTTGCTGGCGCCCACGCTGAAACGCCTGTCGATGTTCGTGCTGCGCACGAAAGTGAAGCTCAGCGAAGCGACGGCCGATTTCGCGCTGCAAGGCCTGGCCGGCGACGTTGCCTCGGCCGCGCTGGGCGGTCCGCGCGAACCCTGGTCGGCGGTGGCGCAAGGCGAAGGCCACGCCATCGCGCTTTACCCGGCGGACCGGCAGCCGCGTGCATTGCTCATCGCACCCGCGGGCCAAGCCCTGGAACCAGCTCAGTTGCCGCTGGACACCTGGCTCTGGGGCGATGTGCGCAGCGGCGTCGCCACGCTCACCGCGCCGGTGGCCGAAGCCTTCGTGCCGCAGATGCTGAACTACGAGTCGGTCGGCGGCGTGAACTTCAAGAAGGGCTGCTACCCCGGCCAGGAAGTCGTCGCGCGCAGCCAGTTCCGCGGCACGCTCAAGCGGCGCGCCTACATCGTGCATGGCACGGCACCGATGCAGGCCGGCCAGGAAGTCTTCCACGAGTCCGATCCCTCGCAACCCTGCGGCCTGGTCGCGCAGGCGGCCCCCGCACCATCCGGCGGTTGGGATGCGATCGTCTCCATGCAGGTGTCGGCGGCCGAAAGCGGCCGGCTCACGCTGGGCGCGGCGGACGGCCCGGCATTGGCGCTACAGCCCCTGCCCTACGCGCTGCTGGCCGACATCTGATCAGCGCGCCACCTGGGCGCGGTACTCGGGCGGAATCTGCTGCAGCAGCAGTTCGCGCTGCTCCGGCGGCGTGGCAGCCAGTGCCTGCCGCCACGAAGCGATGGCGTTCGCCTCCACCTTCTCCACTTCCAGGTGGAAGCGGCCCAGCTCCAGCAGCACCTGCGGCCGCGAGGACGGGTACTGGGCCGCCAGCTTCTGCAATGCGTCGCGCGAAAGCGCCGAGTCGCCCGTGCGCAGGCCGAGCCGGAACGCGTTGAACAGCAGGTCGTAGTCGTAGCGCCCCAGGTCCAGTGCCTGCCGGGCCAGCTTCGCCGCTTCTCGGGCGTCGCGGAAGCGCGAATACAGGATGACTTCCAGCGACAGCACCGAAGGCGCATGCGGCGAAACGGCCCGCGCCCGCTCCAGGTACTCGAAGGCCTGGTCGGGCTGGTTGAGCGAGGCGTAGCCGCGCGCCACGTTGGTGATGATGGCCACCACGTAGGGACGCGAGGACAGCACCGATTGCCAGACCCAGAGCGCGTCCTTCCAGTCGCCCCAGTTGGCCATCTCGTCGGCGGCGA
Organism: Ramlibacter humi; assembly: GCF_004681975.1. Taxonomy (GTDB): domain Bacteria; phylum Pseudomonadota; class Gammaproteobacteria; order Burkholderiales; family Burkholderiaceae_C; genus Ramlibacter; species Ramlibacter humi. The sequence goes on along the minus strand of NZ_SMLK01000001.1, from coordinate 762,695 downwards.
TGGGCGTGATCTTGCGGTAGTGGCGGTTGATGGCGATGCCTTCGCGCAGCAGCTGCAGCATCTCCGCCCGCGCGCCGTCCCATTTCGGGTCGTTCGGGTTGGCCTCGCGGCTGATCGACGTGGCCAGCTGGGCGGCGCGCACCAGCTTCCGCTCGCACTCGGCCGCTTCCCATGTGATGAAGACGGCCAGTGCCAACGCCAGCGTCGTGCCCACCAGTGCCGGCGAAGTCCAACCCGTCCGCCAAGCCGCCGTGCGCGCGCGGATGCGGCCGCCGAAGCCGATGCGCGCATCGGAGGCCGCCAACAGGCCGAGGCACGCCGCGAACAGCGCGCCGGTGGCCGCCATGCGCCACGGGAAGCCCACGTTGCTGACCACCATCAGCGACAGCAGGCTGGCCAGCGCGACGGCCCGCAAGGGCCCCTCTTCCGATGCAGATCCGGCCCGCCATGTGCGCCACGCCGACAGCAGCAGGTAGCCGAACAGTCCCGCGAGGAACACGAGGCCCACCACGCCATCTTCGGCCAGCAGCTGCAGCACCTCGTTGTGCACGTAGTAGTCGGTCTCCAGCTGCTCGCCGTCGGCCTGGTAGCGCGGAACCTGCACCTCCCAGGCGCCGGCGCCGACACCGCTGACGGGACGGTCCGCAATCATGCGCAGCGTCGCCGCCCACATCACCTTGCGCAGGTTGAGCGATTCGTCGTTCGGCCCGATCGATGCCGTGCGGTTGAAGCCGCGTTGCAACGCGGTGGTGCCGCGCCCTTCCTTCAGCAGGCTCTCGTTGTTCGAGGGGATGGAGCCGAGCCCGATGACGCCGACCAGCAGCACCGCCGCGGCCACGCCCACCCGGGCCTTCGGCCAAGGCACCGCTTGTGAACGGAACCGCCAGGCGATGAAAGGAAGCACCGCCAGCAACTGCAGCCACAGCGAGATGAGCGCCGCGCGGGTGCCGGTCATCAGGATCGCCAGCACGACCAGCGCATTCGTCGCCGCCAGGATCACCGTGCCCGGCATCGTGCGCGCGCGGGCCAGCAGCAGCGCGCCGAACGGCAGCGTGCAGACGACGAACTCGGCGAAAAAGTTGCGGTTGACGAAAGTCGATGCCGGATTCGGTCCCTGCGGGAACAGGGTGAACTCGCCCCAGAACTGCAGCGCCGCCCAAAGCGAAGCCACAACGGCGCCGCCGTGGATGGCCGCGGCCAACACCGGCAGGCGGCCCGGCGTGAACGCCTGCAGCCCCAGCCACAGGATCAGCGAGAACACGAACCAGCGGATGGCCTCGACACCGCCCAGGTAGGCATGGGACCACGCCATGCTGCCCAGCGCGTACGCCATGAGCAGCAGCGGCAGCCACAGCACGGGATGCCACCGCACCTCGCGCAATGCGCCGCGTTGCTGCCAGAAAAACACCAGGGCCGCCGCCAGCGCCGCGAACGAGACGACGATGGACTTCAGCGTGTCCTGCAGCATCAGCTCGCTGGGAACACCCAGGGCCGGCGCGAGGAACAGCGCGGCAGCCAGCAGCCACACGACGCCGGCCGAAGTTCCGGACGCAGTGGCGGGTGCCGCAATGACGGGCGCGGCCGTCGCCGCTTCCCGCGCGGCTGCGCGCTCGGCAGAACGCCGGCGTTGGCGGCCCATGCTCAGCGCGCCGCCAGCGGCAGCGGCGCGGCCATCGTGATGTGCGGGATGCCGGCTTCCTCGAAAGGCTCGCCTTCCGGCTGGAAACCCAGGCGCTGGTAGAAGCCTTCGGCGCTGCGCTGCGCATGCAACACCGCGCGGCGATCGCCCCGCTGGTGCGCCGCGGACAGCAGTGCGTGGAGCACCCGCGCGCCCACACCTTCGCCGCGCAGCACCTCATGCACGGCCATGCGGCCGATCTTGGCGACGCCCGGCTCGGGCTGCAGCAGCCGGCCCGTGCCCACGGCCTGGCCCAGGCGGTTGTAGGCGACAGCGTGCAGCGCCGTGCGGTCGTCCTCGTCCCACTCCAGTTCGGCGGGGATGCGCTGCTCGTCGACGAACACGCGCGTGCGCAGTGCCGCCGCGTCGGTGCCCAGCTCCGACCACGGGCCGGTGCGCACCTGCAGCACCGGCCCACCCGCTTCGAAGCCGCTCAGGATGTCGCGCAGCGCCTGCGGCACCGGCTTCGAAGTCTGCGTGGCCGGGTCGGCGAACACGTAGACCAGCTCGCAGGTGATCAGCAGCTGGTCGCCGCGGAAGATGGCGCCCAGGAACTGCATGGATGAATTGCCGATGCGCGCGCACTTCATGCCCACGTCCAGCCGGTCGTCCATGCGCGCGGACGCGTGGAATTCCACCGTCGCCTTCTTCACGTACAGGTCGCCATCCAGCCGGTGCATGGCTTCCTCGTACGGCAGCGCCAGCGCGCGCCAGTAGTCCGCCACCGCCGTGTCGAAGTACATCAGGTAGTGCGCGTTGAAGACGATCTTTTGCATGTCCACCTCGGCCCAGCGCACGCGCAGGCGGTGGAAGAAGCGGAACTCGGCTCGTTTCATGGTGCTCGGAAAACGGTGGCGAGGGCGCGGCCCGCGGACGCGTGGGCATCGCGCGCTTCGGGCAGCACGCGACCCATCTTGATGAACTCGTGGGTGACGCCGCGCCAGACTTCCAGCTCGACGGGCACGCCGGCGGCCCGCAGTTTATCCGCATAGGCCACGCCTTCGTCGAAGAGCGGATCGCACTCCGCCAGGCCCACCCACGCCGGCGCGACGCCATCCACGTCGTCGGCCAGCAGCGGCGCGAAGCGCCAGTCCTCGCGCCGGTCCACGTCGATGTAGTGGCCGAAAAAGTAGTCGATGTGCGATTGCTCCAGCACCAGGCCGTGCGCGTAGCGGCGGTGCGAAGCGCTGTCCTGGCGCGGCGCGGTGCCCGGGTAGAACAGCAGTTGCAGTGACAGCGGGATGCGGGCGTCGCGCGCCTGGAGGGCGCACACCGCGGCCAGCGTGCCGCCCGCGCTGTCGCCTGCTACCGCCAGCGGCGCATCGGCGCTAGCCAGTTCGCCGCGTTGCGCTGCCACCCACTGCAGCGCATCCCAGGCATCGTCGGCCGCGGTGGGAAACCGGTGCTCCGGCGCCAGCCGGTAGCCCACCGAAACCACCGTGCAGCGGCCCAGCGCGGCCAGTTCGCGGCACAGGATGTCGTGCGTATTGACGCTGCCGATGGTGAAGCCGCCGCCGTGGAAGTACACGAGCAATCCCCTCGCCTCTTCACCGGCGCGATACAGCCGGGCCGGCAACTGCGCGCCGTCGCGTGCCGGCACCTGCAGGTCGCGCACGACGGCCAGCGGCCGCGAAGGCACCTCGAGCACGTCGGCCGAGTGCTCGTAGGCGTCCCGTGCGGCTTGCGGGCTCAACAGGTGCATGGGCTGGCGGCGCACGCGCGCCATGCGCTCGAGCACCGAGCGCATCTTCGGCGTGAGTTCCGGGTATTCCGGGAGGTAGGTCAAGCGGTGCGGCAAGCTACAGTGTCGCCGCATCTTAAGAGAGACCCGCCATGGCCTTCATCTACTACGTCACCCAGATCCAGTTCGACTTCGGCGCCGTCAAGCTGCTGCCGCAAGAGTGCAAGCGCGTGGGCATCACCCGCCCCCTTATCGTCACCGACCAGGGCGTGAAGGCCGCCGGCGTGCTGCAGAAAGCCATCGACGCGCTGGGCTCCATCCCGTACGCCGTGTTCGACCAGACGCCGTCCAACCCGACGGAAGCCGCGGTGCGCGCTGCCGTGCAGATATACAAGGACCAGAAGTGCGACGGCCTGATCGCCGTGGGCGGCGGCTCGGCCATCGACTGCGCCAAGGGTGTGGCCATCGCCGCGACGCACGAAGGCCCCCTCACCCACTACGCCACCATCGAAGGCGGCTCGCCGCGCATCACCGACAAGGCCGCGCCGCTGATCGCGGTGCCCACCACCAGCGGCACGGGCAGCGAAGTGGCGCGCGGCGCCATCATCATCGTCGACGACCACCGCAAGCTGGGCTTCCATTCCTGGAACCTGGTGCCGCGCACCGCCATCTGCGACCCCGAGCTGACGCTGGGCCTGCCGCCCAAGCTGACCGCCGCCACCGGCATGGACGCCATCGCGCACTGCATGGAGACGTTCATGTCGGCGGCGTTCAACCCGCCGGCCGACGGCATCGCGCTGGACGGGCTGGAGCGCGGCTGGGCCAACATCGAGCGCGCCACCAGGAACGGCAGCGACCGCGAGGCGCGCTCCAATCTCATGAGCGCGTCCATGCAGGGCGCGATGGCGTTCCAGAAGGGCCTGGGCTGCGTCCACTCCCTCAGCCACAGCCTGGGCGGCGTGAACCCGCAGCTGCACCACGGCACGCTCAACGCCATGTTCCTGCCGGCAGTGATCCGCTTCAATGGCGAAGCCGAGTCGGTGCGCAAGGACCACCGGCTGGAGCGCATGGCGCGCGTGATGGGCGCGGGCTCCGCTGCCGACCTGCCCGGCGTCATCCGCGACATGAACGCGCGCCTGGGGCTGCCCAAGGGCCTGGCCGAGATGGGCGTGCAACGCGACTGGTTCGGCAAGATCATCGAAGGCGCGCTCGCGGACCACTGCCACAAGACCAATCCGCGCCTGGCCAGCGCCGAGGACTACGAGCGCATGCTCGCCGAATCGATGTGAGTCAGAGGGCCTCGACCTGCGACAGGTCGGGCCTTCGCAGCCACTCGCCGAATTCGTCGGCCAGTTGCGCGCTGGCCGACACGGCCTGCGTCCACACCTTCACCCGGGCCTGCAGGTCCGTGCCATAGCGCGGGAAGTCGGTGCGGTCGGGCAACTTGCCGTTGGGCAGCGTTCGCACCCACGCCGGATCGGGCGCAACCACGATGGTGTTGGACAGGAACGGCGTAGCGCCGTGCCGCCACCGCCACGCCTTGTCCAGCCAGCCGGGGACGATGGCTTTCTGGAAGTGCGGGTACAGCACCAGTCCCTCGGGATGCCGGGCCGAATAGTTCAGGTGCAGGTGGTAGTCGGTGATGCCGCCGTCCCAGTACGCGCCGGGCGGCGCGCCGGGGATGTCGTGGATGGCCTGCAGCACGAAGGGGATGGAGCAACTGGCCTGCAGCGCGGGCTGGAAGTTCGCTTCCGTCAGGTGCACCTGGCGCGTGCGGAAGTCCTGGTCGTCGAAAGGCAGGCTCAGCGCTTCTGTTGCTCGCCCTGAAGAGAACACCACGCGTTCCAGCCACGCGCCCAGTGCCGGCCGGTACACACCGTTGGTGAGATAGGCGCCCAGGTAGCCCAGCGGCGTGCGCACGCGATGCTCGCGCGACAGCAGGTGCCGCCCGCGTGAAGTGACGATGTGCAGCCGGTAGCGGGGATGGTCCAGCACCTGCCGCACGCGGCCACCGTAGAAGGCCGAGAGGTTCTCCGCGAACCGCTCGCTCACGTGCCGAGCGGTGGGTGTCTTGCGGCCCGGCGGCAGCTCGTAGTCCTGCGCGATGTAGTCGCGTTCCAGGCGCTGGAACATCGCGACGGCGTCGTCGAGGCAAGCCGTGGCGAGGCGCCACGCACCGATGGACGCGCCGACCAGGTGCACCGGCTGCGACGACCGGGCCAGGAAGTCGCCGAACAGGAAGCGGTCCAGCGGGCCGAGGATCAGGCCTTTCGGCCCACCAGCCGCGCCCGGCACGACGCTGACGTCCTGCGGCCGCAGCCCGTGCTGCTCCAGGTGACGGCGCGCGCGCGGACCGGCGTAGAGGCGGAGCGCGCGCTGCACCATTGCCTTACTTGCGCTGTTGCTGCAGCTTGGCGAACGCGCCGGCCATCGCGGTGTTCAGCTGCGGGTTGGAAGGCGCGCGCTGGCCGCGGCCGGCGTTTTCGAACTTGTTGTCGCGCGGCCCGTCGCGGCGCGGAGCAGCTTTCGCATCCAGCTTCATCGTCAGGCTGATGCGCTTGCGGGCCACGTCGACCTCCAGCACCTTCACTTTCACGATGTCGCCGGCCTTCACGACCTCGCGCGCGTCGTTGACGAAGCGGTTGGACAGCTGGCTGACGTGCACCAGGCCGTCCTGGTGCACGCCCAGGTCGACGAAGGCGCCGAATTGCGCGACGTTGCTCACCGTGCCTTCCAGCACCATGTCCGGCCGCAGGTCGGCGATGTCTTCCACGCCGTCGTTGAAGCGCGCCACCTTGAAGTCCGGGCGCGGGTCGCGGCCGGGCTTTTCCAGCTCGCCCAGGATGTCGCGCACCGTGATGACGCCGACCTGCTCGTTGGCGAACAGCTCGGGCTTGAGCGTGCGCAGCATCTCGGCGCGTCCCATCAGCTCGGCCACCGGCTTGCCGGTCTTCTCGATCATCTTTTCCACCACCGGATAAGTCTCCGGGTGCACGCCCGTCATGTCCAGCGGGTTGTCGCCTTCGCGGATGCGCAGGAAGCCGGCGCTCTGCTCGAACGTCTTGGCACCCAGGCCGCTGACTTCCAGCAACTGCCGGCGGCTGCGGAAGGCACCGTTGGCTTCGCGCCAGCGCACCACGGCTTTCGCCACCGAGGACGACAGGCCGGACACGCGCGTGAGCAGCGGCACGCTGGCCGTGTTGAGGTCCACGCCCACCGAGTTCACGCAGTCCTCGACCACCGCGTCGAGCGAGCGCGCCAGCTCGGTCTGGTTGACGTCGTGCTGGTACTGGCCCACGCCGATGGACTTGGGATCGATCTTCACCAGTTCCGCCAGCGGGTCCTGCAGCCGCCGCGCGATGCTGGCCGCGCCGCGCAGGCTGACGTCCACGTCGGGCATCTCCTGCGACGCGAACTCGCTCGCCGAATACACCGAAGCGCCGGCCTCGCTGACCACCACGCGCTGCAGCCCTTCGAAGCGCTTGGCCAGGTCGGCCGCCAGCTTGTCGGTTTCGCGGCTGGCGGTGCCGTTGCCGATGGCCACCAGCTGCACGCCATGCTGCCGGCACAGCTTTTCCAGCGTGTGCAGCGAGCCTTCCCAGTCGCGGCGCGGCTCGTGCGGGTACACGGTGGACGTCGCCACCAGCTTGCCCGTCGCATCGACCACCGCCACTTTCACGCCGGTGCGGATGCCGGGGTCCAGCCCCATCACCACCTTCGGGCCGGCGGGCGCGGCCAGCAGCAGGTCGCGCACGTTGTCGGCGAACACCTTGATCGCCACCTTCTCCGCGTCCTCGCGCAGCCGCGCGAACAGGTCACGTTCCAGCGACAGCGACAGCTTCACGCGCCAGGTCCAGGCCACGCACTTGCGCAGCAGGTCGTCGGCCGGGCGCTTCGAATGGCTCCAGCCCAGCTGCACCGCGATGCGGCCTTCGGCGATGGAAGGCTGGCCCGGCTCCGGCTCCTGCGGCAGCGCCAGCTTGGCGTCCAGGATCTCCAGCTGCCGGCCGCGGAACACCGCCAGCGCGCGGTGCGAAGGCACGCGGCCGATCGGCTCGTCGTATTCGAAGTAGTCGCGGAACTTGGCGACGTCGGGGTGGTTCTCGTCCTTGCCGGCGGCGAGCTTGGAGCGGAACAGGCCTTCCTGCCACAGCCATTCGCGCAGGTTCTGCACGATGGCCGGATCTTCCGCCCAACGCTCGGACAGGATGTCGCGCACGCCGTCCAGCACAGCGGCCACGGTGGTGAAGTCTTCGCCGCCCTCGCCCTTCTCGGCCTTGACGAACGCTTGCGCCTGCGCGGCGGGGTCGAGCGTGGGGTCGCCGAACAGCTTGTCGGCCAGCGGCTCGATGCCGAATTCGCGCGCGATCTGGCCTTTGGTGCGGCGCTTCTGCTTGTACGGCAGGTACAGGTCTTCCAGTTCCTGCTTGGTCGGGGCCGCCTCGAACGCGGCGCGCAGCTCGGGCGTGAGCTTGCCCTGCTCCTCGACGCTGCGGATGACGGCGGTCCGCCGCTCTTCCAGTTCGCGCAGGTACCCCAGCCGGAATTGCAGCTCACGCAGCTGCACGTCGTCCAGGCCGCCGGTGGCTTCCTTGCGGTAGCGGGCGATGAAGGGCACCGTGGCGCCCCCGTCGAGCAGCTCGACCGCCGCCCTCACCTGCTGCTCGGCCACCTTGATTTCCGCCGCGATCTGCCGGGTGATCTTGTCCATCAAAACTGCTGTGCTTCAGAGGGAAAGCGCGCGAGTTTGCCATAGCGCACGCACAGCAATTGGCGGCGTGGGCTGACAGCGGAAGAACCTGACGTTTCCAAGAATCTTTCCAACATCCCCTTGCTTTTTCCGGAGAGTCGAACATGCGCGCACGAATGCTGATCCTGGTGCTCGCCATCCTGGTTGTCGCGGGCTTCGCGGCGCAGAACTGGGGCGAGATCAACCACACTTCGCTCCTGAACTTCGGCGTGGTGCAGGCCGAGGCGCCGCTCGGGCTGATCCTGCTGACGCTGCTGGGCCTCACCCTGCTGGTGTTCCTGGCCACCGCCGCCACCATGCGCACCCAGAGCCTGGTGGAATCGCGCCATCACGCGCGCGCGTTGAACGCGCAGCGCGATCTCGCCGAAAAGGCCGAGGCTTCGCGCTTCACCGACCTGCGCGGCCTGCTGGACGGCCACCTGCGCGAAATGCGCCAGCGCGAGTCCATCGGCCACACCGAGATGGAACGCACGATGGCGCAGCACCAGCGCGAGCTGCGCAACCAGCTGGAGCAGATGTACCACCTGCTCACCTCGCGCATCTCGGAAATGGAGCGGCGGCTGGATGGGCGTGGACCGGTGGCTGCGGTTGAACGCGAGCCGATGGCGACGCGGATCGAGCCGAGCACGGTGGACAGCCGACCGGTTCATGTGCCGCCGGGGCGGGAGAGGGTTTGATTCTTCGCGTTGACCGAAGCGCGTGGAACCAGTGTGCGGGTTCCAATGGCGTCATTCCCGCGAAGGCGGGAATCCATGGCGTCCGCATTCAACGGCCGCAGTGGAAGCCATGGATTCCCGCCTTCGCGGGAATGACGCCGTTGAGGGGCCGCGCGCTGCAGGTGAAATGTCTTCTTCGAACCCGCACGCTGGTCCCAGCGCGGCCTTCGCCGCCCACGCCGAAAAAACCTAGTCGAACAACCCCGGCCCATCCCCCAACACAGCCCGCTCGATCTCCAGAATCTTCAGCTTCGTCCGCACCCCACCATCGGCAGAAAACCCGCCACTCGCCCCATTCGCCGCGAGGATGCGATGACACGGGATCAGCGGCGCGAACGGGTTGTGCCCCAACGCCTGCCCCACGGCACGCGAAGCGCCGACATCCCCCAGCTCCCGCGCGAGCTCGCCATACGTCTTCACTTGACCCGGCGGAATCGCCCGCGCCGCTTCATAGACGCGCTGGTTGAACGGCGGCACGCCCTCGTAATCGAGCGGGACATCCGCCAGCGTGTCACGATCCCCCTCCAGCAACCGCTGCAACCGCGCGATCACCGCCTGCACGCCGGATGGCGGCGCATCGACAGGCACGTCCCCACTGCGCCGACGCAGTCGAGCCAGCGTGCGCGCATCGTCGCCATCGGGCAGCAGCACACCCTGGATCACGCCATCGGCCGTCCACGCGATGCCGCAGCGGCCGATGGCCGTGTCGAACAGGGAGCAACCGACCGCCGCGGCCATGGCTCAGGCCTGGCGCAGCGCGGCGCGAAGCTGCTGGCCCACTTCCGGCCGCTCCAGGAAGGGGTCCGGCGGATTGCGGATCTCGACGATCGCTTCCATGCGGCTCTTCACGTTGCCCAGCGCCTTGGGGTGGCTGAACACGTAGAACTGGTCGGCGGCGATGGCATCGAACACCTTCTGCGCGACTTCGGCCGCCGTCACCTTGCCCGAGCCCACGGCCTTGTCACTCATCGCCTGCCCGATCATCTGGCTCTTGGTTGGCTTCTCCGCCGCCAGCTCGCCGGGGCGATTGCGCTCGCTGCGATTGATGCCCGTCGGCACGAAATACGGGCACAGCACGCTGGCGCCGATCTGGTCGGTGACCAGGCGCAGGTCCTGGTACAGCGTCTCGGTGAGCGACACCACCGCGTGCTTGCTCACGTTGTAGATGCCCATGTTCGGCGGCGTCAGCAGGCCCGCCATGCTGGCCGTGTTGACGATGTGGCCCTGCCACTGCGGGTCGGCGTTGGCCGCTTCCAGCATCATGGGCGTGAACACGCGCACGCCGTGCACCACGCCCCAGACATTGACGCCCAGCACCCATTCCCAGTCGGCGATGCTGTTCTCCCACACCAGCCCGCCCGCGCCGACGCCGGCGTTGTTGAACACGAAGTTGGGCGCGCCGAAACGCTGCTTCACCGCGGCGGCCAGGGCCTCCATCTCGACGGCCTTGGACACGTCAACGCGTTGCGCCAGCACCTGCGCGCCGGCCTTCTCCATCTCGGCCTTCGCCTGGTCCAGCGCGTCCTGCTGCACGTCCACCAGCACCAGGTTCATGCCCAGGCGCGCGCCGATGCGCGCGCACTCCAGGCCGAAGCCCGAGCCCGCGCCGGTGAGAACGGCGGTCTTGCCCTTGAAGTCGGTGATCATGCGGATTCGGCCTTTCTCAATACGTACCCGATGCGGGGGAAATGGACGTGCACCGCGCCGGCGCGCGGGTCGGTGCGGCGCAGCGTGTAGTGGGTGCGGGTGGCGGCCATGAGCTCGCCTTCGGTGGCCTCGGGCCCGAAAGCTTCGGCCGCGATGGTCACCCGCGTGCCCAGCGGGATGCCGTGGTCGTCCTGGAAGGCGCTGTCCACCAGCAGGTTCTGGCCCGGCGGCTTGGGCTCGACCTTGGCGGCCATTTCGATGGCTTCGGCCGCCGACATCCTCTCGTGCAGGCCGTGGCCCAGCGCGTCCATGCGCTGCATCCACTCCAGCAGCGAGGGCGTCGGCTGCAGGATGCCGGCCATCGCGGGCGCGCGAACGCGCGTGAACCACAGGGGGTGGTAGGCGGCGAAGTCGGCGATGCAGGGCTCGGCGCCGAACAGGAAGTCGTGCTCGTCGGCCATGTTCGCGATGCGCCGCAAGTAAGAGCGATAAGCCGAGGTGGCGTCGCCCACGCGCAGCTGGGTCATGTTGGTCCGCATCGCCTTGCGGTCGGCGATGAACGCCTGGGCCTGCGCCTCGTCCGAGAACACCGTGCCGCCCGACTTCGGCTGGATGCTGTAGGTCATCGCGGCCCAGAACAGCGTGCTGTCGGCCCACTGCGAGAACACGCGCGCCACGCCTTTGAGGTGCGGCGGGTACAGCGTCGGCTCGGGCTTGACGTGTTCCAGGACATCGGCGATCAGGGCCGTGTCGCAGTAAACATCCGCACCAACCTGCAGGAAAGGTGTTCTTCGGTAACCGCCGGTGAGCGCCACCACGTCGGGCTTGGGCTGCACGGGCGGCACGCGCACCGATGACCAGGGCAACTGCTTGTACCCAAGGATGAGGCGCACCTTCTCGGAGAACGGGGACTCGGGGTAGTGATGAAGGATCAGGCCAGCGTCCATCCGCGTAATGTACGGCGGCCTACCTCTCCTTACAGCCGAGCTGTGTCGCGCACGTAGCCTTCGCCCTCCAAAAAGCGTTGACCGCCTGTCCGGCAGGCGACACGAGGAGGTTCCCTTGAAGCAGTTCCAGGCGCGCAAGCGCTTTTCGTCGATCTTTGCCCGTACGGCCGCCGTGGCCGCCGCCACCTTGCTGTTCGCGTGCGGCGGCGGCGGTGGAGGTGGCGACGGCAGCAGCGCCAGCGGCAGCAGCGTGCTGGGCCTTCCCGGCACCAGTGGCGGCAACGGCGGCACCGGCACGGTGGGCAGCCAGGGCAGCAGCTCCGCCGCCGCGCTGGCCGCGCGCATGGGCAAGCCGCAGCGCTTCCTGTCGGGACTCGGCACCGGCAATCCGACCGCCTCGATCCAGTCGCAGAACCTGCATCCCGACATCTACGACGCCTACCTCTCGGGCTTGGGGGGCGGTGCCTGGCAGGACTGGAACAGCCCCAGCGGCGCCTACGTCAACGTGCACGCGGCCAAGGCCGATGCGATGGGCGCGGTGCCGATGTTCACGCTGTACCAGATGGCGGCCAACGGCGATGGCAACCTGGCGGGCCTCACGGACGCCAGCTTCATGTCGCAGTACTGGGCCAACGTGCGCCTGATGTTCCAGCGCCTGGCCATCTACGACAAGCCGGCGTTCGTGGTGGTGGAGCCCGACTTCTGGGGCTACGTGCAGCTGGCCGCGCCCGGCGGCGACCCGCGCCAGATGGCCGCGCGTGTCACCGATAACGCCGACTGCGCCAACCAGCCCGACAACGTCACGGGCATCGCCGGCTGCATCGTGCAGATGGCGCGCCAGTACGCGCCCAAGGCGGCGATCGGCTTCATGCCTTCGCGCTGGGGCGCTTCCAGCGCCGCGCAGGTGGCCAGCTTCATGCGCGTGGTCGGTGCACAGAGCGCCGATTTCGTGGCGATGGAAACGCTGGACCGCGATGCCGGCTGCTTCGAAGCGCAGGCCGCGGGCTGCACGCGTTCCGGCAGCGGCTGGTATTGGGACGACAACGCCTTCCGCACCCACCTGGCCGACGCCAAGACGATGCATGACGTGGTGGGCCTGCCGCTGGTGTGGTGGCAGACGCCGATGGGCGTGCCTTCGGCCACGCCGGGCGGCAGCAACGGCCAATGGCGCGACAACCGCGTGCAGTACTTCCTGACGCATGCCGCCGACCTCGTGGCGGCGGGCGGCCTGGGCGCGGTGTTCAGCTGGGGCGCTTCGGGCCAGACCAGCATCGACACCGACGGCGGCCAGTACAAGCGGCTGTCAGAGGCCTATCTCGCCAGCCCCGCAGCGCTGCCCTGACCTTGGCGGTCAGCGCGGCATCGCGCGGGCGATGATGGCGTCAAAGTCCGTGCCGGCGCCCAGCGTGCCGAAAGCCTGGCCCCAGTCGCCGCCGATGCGCGACGCGCAGAACGCGGTGGCCACGGCCGGCGGCGCCGACTGAAGCAGCAGCGCCGCCTGCACGGCCAGGGCGACGTCCTGCGCCAGGCGGCGCGCCTCGGCTTCGGTGGCCATCTCTTCCACTCGCGTTGGCAGCGCCGCCACCAGCCGGTCCAGCGCGGGATGCGAGCCTTTCACCGGCGAGAGCTCGTGGGCCAGCGCCGCGGCCGCGTCGGCCTTTCGGATGGCGCGCAGCAGGTCCAGCGCCATGATGTTGCCGGCGCCTTCCCAGATCGAGTTGAGCGGCATCTCGCGGTAGATGCGCGCCATCACGCCTTCGCCGCCCTCTTCCACGTAGCCGTTGCCGCCCAGGCACTCCATCGCCTCCTGCGCGAAGGGGCTGCCGCGCTTGCAGATCCAGAACTTGGCCACCGGCGTGAGCAGGCGCGCCATCACGGCTTCGTGCCCGTCGCCGCGGCGGTCGAACGCGCGTGCCAGGCGGATGGCCAGCGCCGTGGCCGCCTCGCTTTCCAAAGCCAGGTCCGCCAGCACGTTGCGCATCAGCGGCTGCTCGATCAGCGTCTTGCCGAAAGCCTTGCGCTGCGAGGTGTGGTTCAGCGCCAGCGCCAGCGCCTGGCGCATCAGCCCGCTGGTGCCCAGCGCGCAGTCCAGGCGGGTCATGGTGCCCATCTCCAGGATCTGCGGCACGCCCCGGCCTTCCTCGCCCACCAGCCACGCGGTGGCGTTCTCGAATTCCACTTCGGAACTGGCGTTGGCGTGGTTGCCCAGCTTGTCTTTCAGGCGCTGGATGCGGATGGCGTTGAGCGATCCGTCGGGCAGCACGCGCGGCAGGAACAGGCACGACAACCCGGACGTGGTCTGCGCCAGGATGAGGAAGGCGTCGCACATCGGCGCCGAGAAGAACCACTTGTGGCCCGTGACGCGCAGCCGCTTGCCCCAGCTGTCCTCGCCGTCGGGTTCGGCGCGCGTGGTGTTGGCCCGCACGTCCGAGCCGCCCTGCTTCTCGGTCATGCCCATGCCCATGGTCACGCCGGGCTTCTCGCGCCACACGCGCAGCTGCGGGTCGTAGGCGCGGCTGGTGAGCTTGGTGCTCCAGTCGTGGTGGATGCCCGGGTTGCCGCGCAGCGCGGGCGTGACCGCGTAGGTCATGGAGATGGGGCACAACACGGAAGGCTCCAGCTCGGTGAAGAGCATGAAGCCGGCGGCGCGCAGCACGTGCGGCGATGCGCCCTCGCCCGCCCACGGCGTGCCGTGCAGGCCGGCTTCCACCGCCGCCTGCATCAGCGCGTGGTAGCTGGGATGGAACTCCACCTGGTCGACGCGGCGGCCGAAGCGGTCGTGCGTGTGCAGCTGCGGCTTGTGGATGTTGGCCAGCCGTGCGTGCTGCTGCATCTCCTGCATGCCCAGCTTCGCTCCCAGCGCGGCCAACGGCGCGGTGTCCAGCTGCGGCGCGTTGAACTTCAGCGCGTCACGCAGCGCGGCGTTGCCTGCGAACAGGTCGTAGCCGGCCAGCGGCGCCGGCTGGTTGAACACTTCATGCGTTTGCGGCACGACTGCTCCTCCTCGGTGCGAACACCCGGCGCCACGTCTCGGCGAAATCGCGGACCTCGGCGGATTGCAGCGCGCCCTTCTGCAGCAGCAGACGGTGGAGCGCGGGCAGGTGGTAGTGCGGCACCGCCGGGTACAGGTGATGCTCCACGTGGTAGTTCACGTGGTGCGGGAACAGGAACACACGCGCCAGCAGATTGCCGGCGCTACCGGTGGTGCGATTGGTGCGCGCGGCGGTGAGCGGCGAGCTCAGGTCTTCGGCCGCGCCGTGCTCGCAGATGGCGCGCAGCCGCAGGATGGGCTGCAGCACGGTGACCAGCGGCACCAGCCACAGCACTGCGTACAGCAGCAGGCCGTGCCATCCGCCTACGGCAAGAGCGATGAGAGGTGCAGCTGCGTGGAACGCGACGACCCACACGCGATCGGCCCGTGCCGCGGCGCGCAGCTCCGGCGAGGTGTCGTCCAGCGGGCGTATCTCGCGGTTGGTGTCGGCGTTGATCGCCGGCGCGCCGAAGAAATACGCGAACGTCTTCCAGGCATTCAGCCCCACCAGGTCGCGCGCCAGCTTGTTCAGCAGGTAGCCTTGCCCGCGCGGATAGCCGCCGTGGATGGCCGTATCCGGGTCTTCTTCGGTGTACAGGTTGTTGTGGTGCAGCCGGTGCGTGACGCGGTAGGTGCACATCGACAAGCCGCCCGACATGCCGAGCGCGCGACCCACCCAGTCGTTCGCCTCGCGGTTGGCGAACAGCCGGTAATGCGCGGCCTCGTGCGCCAGGATGAACAGGCCGTGCTGCGCGATGCCGATGGCGACGATGGACACCAGCAACCACGGGCTCGGCCACGTCAACACGGCCAATGCGATGGCGGCCGCGATCAGCCCCAGCGTCTGCGCGATGGCCAGCGAAGAGCGCCACGACGACAGCTGCGTCAGCGGCGCCAGCTCGGCCGGCGTGAGGATGCGGCGCGCCTCGGCGTTGCGGGCGCCGGGGCGCCGCAGGTCTTCGCGGAATTCCTCGCCGGCGCGCGCCTGCATGGCGTCAGACCAGCTTGACCAGCTGCTTGCCGAAGTTGCGGCCGCGCAGCAGGCCCATGAAGGCTTCGGGCGCCGATTCCAGCCCTTGCGCCACCGACTCGCGCGGCTTCAGCTCGCCGCTGCCCACCAGCTGGCCCAGTTCGGCCAGTGCCTCGGGCCACACCTCCATGTGCTCGCTGACGATGAAGCCTTCGATGCGCATGCGGTTGGTGAGGATCAGCTGCGGGTACTGCATCGGGATGGGCTTGCCGTCGTAGCCGGAGATCATCCCGCACATGGCGATGCGCGCGAACGAGTTGGCGCGCAGCAGCACCGCGTCCAGCACGATGCCGCCGACGTTCTCGAAGTAGCCGTCGACGCCGCCGGGGCAGGCTTCCTTCAGCGCCTGCGACAGCGACTGCGCGTCCTTGTGCTGCTTGTAGTCGATGCACGCGTCGAAGCCGAGCTCCTCGGTCACGTAGCGGCACTTCTCCGCGCCGCCCGCCACGCCCACGGCGCGCGCGCCGCGCTTCTTGGCCAGCACGCCAACCGCGCTGCCCACCGCGCCGCTGGCCGCGCTGACCACCACGGTCTGCCCCGCCTTGGGTTCGATGATCTTCACCAGCCCATACCAGGCGGTGACGCCGGGCATGCCCACCGCGCCCAGGTAGTGCGACAGCGGCACCTGCGATGTCGACACCTTGCGCAGCGCGCCCGGCTGGTTGCCGTCGACCACGCTGTATTCCTGCCAGCCGCCCATGCCCACCACCTTGTCGCCGGCAGCGTATTTGGGATTGCGGCTCTCGGCGACCTCGCCGACCGTGCCGCCGATCATCACCTGCCCCAGCGGCTGCGGCTGCGCGTAGCTCTTGCCCTCGTTCATGCGCCCGCGCATGTACGGGTCCAGGCTCAGGTAGTGGTGGCGCACCAGCACCTGGCCATCGGCCAGCGCGGGCGTGTCGGTGGTGAGCAGCTTGAAGTTGGCGGCGCTGGCCTCGCCCTGCGGGCGGCTGTCCAGCACGATCTGGCGGTTCTTCGGCATGGCTGTCTCCTGGTGTTCAGTCGGTCGAGATCACGTTCAGCTGCTTGGTGCCCTTGGGCCCGATGGGCAGCCGCGGCACGTACTTGAAGGTGCCGGTGGCATGGGCGCAGGCGCGGCCCTGCGCGTCGACGATGGTGGCTTCGGTGAACGCCATCGTGGCGGTGCGGTGCATCAGCCGCCCCCGCCCCTGCAGCAGGCCGCGGCAAGGCTGCATGAAGGTGGTCTTCATCTCGATGGTGACCACGCCCATTTCCTTTTCCAGGCTGCGCGCCGCCACCGCCATCGTCACGTCCATCAGCGTCATCACGGCGCCGCCGTGCGTCACGCTGAAGGAGTTGAGGTGCTCGGGCCGGGCTTCGTACTCGAGCGTCGATTCGCCGCCCTCCATCCGCAGCAGCCGGAACCCCAGGTGCTGCACGAAAGGGATGGCGACGCCGAAGGTGTGGTCGTCCATCAGCCCCCCGTCACCACGCTGACGCCGCCGTCCACCGCCAGCCACTGGCCGGTGATGTGCTTGCCGGCATCGGATGCGAAGAGCACGCAGGTGCCCTTCAGGTCTTCGTCGTCGCCCAGGCGGCGCAGCGGCGCATGCGAGGCGAGTTCGTCCTCGCCCAGGCGCTCCAGCGTGCCCTTGGTCATCTTGCTGGGAAAGAAGCCCGGGCAGATGGCGTTGACGGTGATGCCGTAGCGGCCCCACTCGCAGCCGAGCGCGCGGGTGAAGTTGATGACGGCGCCCTTGGACGTGTTGTAGGCCAGGGTCTGCATCTCCGGCGGATTGCCGCCCAGGCCGGCGATGGACGCGATGTTGATGATGCGGCCGTACCGGTTCGGGATCATCGACTTCTTCGCCAGGTGCTGGCTGAGGATGAAATAGCCGCGCACGTTCAGGTTCATCAGCTTGTCCCACGCTTCCACCGGGTGGTCCTCGGCGGGCGCGCCCCAGGCGGCGCCGGCGTTGTTCACCAGGATGTGGACGTCGCCCATGCGCTGCAGCGTCTCGTCCCCCAAGCGCCGAAGGTCTTCCTCTTTCGACGCGTCGGCCGCGATCCAGCGCGCGTCGATGCCGGCCGCCTGCAGTTCGGCCACGGCTTCCTCCAGGTCGCCCGCCTTGCGCGAAGTGAGCATGATGCGCGCCCCGGCCTCGCCCAGCGCATGCGCGAACTGCAGGCCCAGCCCGCGCGAACCGCCGGTGACCAGGGCCACCTTGCCGGTGAGGTCGAAGAGCTGGGGGACGGTGCGGGTCATGGCGGAAACGAAAAGCTGTGGAA
Organism: Ramlibacter humi; assembly: GCF_004681975.1. Taxonomy (GTDB): domain Bacteria; phylum Pseudomonadota; class Gammaproteobacteria; order Burkholderiales; family Burkholderiaceae_C; genus Ramlibacter; species Ramlibacter humi. Next base: position 744,965 of record NZ_SMLK01000001.1, on the reverse strand, counting down.
TCGCCAATCATGCCCAACTTCGCGGGCGGCGCCTGCTCCGCCAGTGACAGCTCAACGGGACGGTGGCGCGGGGCTGGCCGCGCTGCCGCCGCGCCACTCTTGCGACCGGCGGCGGTCAGGTCATTTGCGTGGTGGAGGCGAAAGCCGCGCGCGGATGACGATGAGCACGATGCCCGCCGCGATGGCCACGCCGCCGAGCACGCCCAGCGACCAGCCGGCCACCAGGTGCGCGCCATGCGTGGCAACGCCGAGGATCAGCGCGATGCAGCCAGCATAGACCAGGATCCAGACGAGCCGGTCCAGCCACGCCAGCGTGCGGGCCGAGGCCATGGTCAGAACGCCTCTTCGGGCGTTTCGGCGCAGGTGGGGTCGCGCGTTTCCACGACCTTCAGCCAGGCGCCGAGCTTGGGCAGCTCGTAGTGGAAGAAGTAGCGTGCGGCGTGCACGCGGCCGATGGATGCCGCGTCCTGCGCGCCCGCCGGCACGGCCAGCAGCACGTCCAGCCAGGTCCACCCCAGCACCATGTGGCCGAAGGCCTGCATGTACGGCACCGCGTTGGCCAGCGCGGCCGTGGGCTCGCCGGTGGCCCAGGCCGCCTTGGTGGCCGCGCCCACATGCTGCAGCGCCTTGGCCAGCGCGTTCGCGTGCCCGGCGAGTTCAGGCCGCTGCATGGCGCGTTCGATGGTGCCGTTGACACGGCCGGCCAGCAGCTGCAGGCCCTTGCCGCCTTCCATCACCACCTTGCGGCCCAGCAGATCCGTCGCCTGGATGCCGTGCGTGCCTTCGTGAATCATGTTCAAACGCTGGTCGCGCCAGTACTGCTCCACCGGGAAGTCGCGCGTGTAGCCGTAGCCGCCGTGGATCTGGATGGCCAGCGAATTCGCTTCCAGGCAGTTCTCGCTCGGCCAGCTCTTGGCGATGGGCGTCAGCACCTCGAGCAGCAATCGCGCTTCATCGGCGTCTTCCGGCGTGCCGGTGTGCTGCTCGTCGACCAGGCGCGCGCAGTACAGCATGAGCGCGAGCGAGCCTTCGCAATACGACTTCTGCGCCAGCAGCATGCGCTTGACGTCGGCGTGTTCGATGATGCGCACCTGCGGCTGCGCGGCGTCCTTGCCCGCAGGTCCCAGCGGGCGCCCCTGCGGCCGGCTCTTCGCGTAGTCCAGCGACGCGTAGTAACCCGCCAGGCCCAGCGCGGTGGCGGCCATGCCGATGCCGATGCGCGCCTCGTTCATCATGTGGAACATGCAGCGCAGGCCTTCGCCCGGCTTGCCCACCAGGTAGCCGATGGCGCCGGCCTTCCCCTGCGGCTGGAACTTGCCTTCGCCGAAATTCAGCAGCGTGTTGGTGGTGCCGCGCCAGCCCAGCTTGTGGTTCAGGCCGGCCAGCGCCACGTCGTTGCGCTCGCCGGTCAGTTGCCCGTCGATGCCCACCAGCTTCTTGGGCACGATGAACAGCGAGATGCCGCGCGTGCCCGGCACCGTCCTGCCGTCCGGCCCCGGGATCTTGGCCAGCACCAGGTGGACGATGTTCTCGGTGAGCTCGTGTTCGCCCGCCGAGATCCACATCTTGTTGCCCTTGAGGCGGTAGCGCGGGCCCAGCGGATCGGCCTGGTAGTTGTCGCCGTCCGGTATCGCGCGCGTCGCGACATCGGAGAGCGACGAGCCTGCCTGCGGCTCCGACAGGCACATCGTCCCGGAGAAGCGGCCGTTGAACTCGTTCAGCGCGAAAACCTGCTTCTGCAGATTCGTGCCGTGCGCCATCAGCAGGTTGGCGTTGCCGATGGTGAGCAGCCCGCCGCCGATGCTGACCGAGGCCACGCCGAAGAACGAGCCGGCCGCCGCTTCCACCGTGTACGGCAGCTGCATGCCGCCGACGTCGTAGTCCTGCGCCGCGGTGAGCATGCCGGACCCGGCATACGCCTGCCACGCCGCCTTGGTGGCTTCGGGCAGCACGACGCGCAGGCTGCCGTCGGCATCAATCACCGTGCGCGGCTCCTCCGTGTCGACCAGCCGGTTGAACGGGGCGTACTTCTCGCGCGCGATGCGTTCGCAGGTGTCGAGCACCGCGTCGAACGTTTCGCGCGAGTGGTCGGAAAAGCGGGTGCGCTCATTCAGCTGCGCGACCTTCAGCCAGTCGTGCAGCAGGAAGTCGAGGGTGGAGCGGAGGGAGGACATGAAAATTCGGAATCGGACTCCCTTACGCGGAGCACACAGAGGAAACGCAGAGTTCGCAGAGGGAAACCTTGAAGATTTCTTCTGGCTTCTCTGCGTCCTCCGCGCTTGCTCTGCGCCCTCTGCGTAAGGGTGTCCGTATTTACAGAACTTCGAACACGCCCGCGGCGCCCATGCCGCCGCCGATGCACATCGTCACGACGACGCGCTTGGCGCCGCGGCGCTTGCCTTCGATCAGGGCGTGGCCCGTCAGGCGCTGGCCCGACACGCCGTACGGGTGGCCCACGGCGATGGCGCCGCCGTTGACGTTCAGGCGGTCGGCCGGGATGCCCAGCTTGTCGCGGCAGTACAGCACCTGCACGGCGAAGGCCTCGTTCAGTTCCCACAGGTCGATGTCGCCCACCTTCAGGCCCAGCTTGTTCAGCACCTTGGGCACGGCGAACACGGGGCCGATGCCCATCTCGTCGGGCTCGCAGCCGGCGACCGCGAAGCCGAGGAAGCGGCCCATGGGCTTGAGGCCCTTCTTCGACGCGTACTCCTCGCTCACCACCACGCACGCACCCGCGCCGTCGGAGAACTGGCTGGCGTTGCCGGCCGTGATCAGGCCGCCGGGCAGCGCGGGCTTGATGCCGGAGATGCCTTCCTTGGTGGTGCCCGCGCGCAGGCCTTCGTCGGCGCTGACGGTGACTTCCTTGGTGCGCAGGCCCATCACGGGGTCGGCCACGCCGGCCTTCACGGTGATGGGCGCGATCTCGTCGTTGAACTTGCCGGCTTCCTGCGCGGCGCAGGCCTTCTGCTGGCTGGCGGCGCCGTATTCGTCCATGCGGTCGCGGCCGATGTTGTAGCGCTTGGCCACCTGCTCGGCGGTCTGCAGCATGGACCAGTAGATCTCGGGCTTCTTCTTGTCCAGGTCCAGGTCGCGCAGCATGTGCTGGTTCATCTCCTGCTGCACGCACGAGATGCTTTCCACGCCGCCGGCCACGTACACGTCGCCCTCGCCCGCGATGACGCGCTGCGACGCCATGGCGATGGTCTGCAGGCCGCTGGAGCAGAAGCGGTTGACGGTGGCGCCCGACACGGTGATGGGCAGGTCGGCCATCAGCGCGATCTGGCGCGCGATGTTGGCGCCGGTGGCGCCTTCGGGGTTGGCGCAGCCCATCAGCACGTCCTCGATGGCGCCGGGGTCGATGCCCGCGCGCTGCACGGCGTGCCTGACCGCATGGCCGCCCAGGGTGGCGCCGTGCGTCATGTTGAACGCACCCTTCCAGCTCTTGGTGAGGGGCGTGCGGGCAGTGGAGACGATGACGGCGTTGGTCATGGTGGGCCTTTCAGGGATGAAGCGGTTCAGGGTTGCGGCGCGTTGAGGTTGCGCAGCAGCAGGTGGTAGAAGCGGACGAGTTCGGCCAGGTTGGCCGTGGAAATGCGTTCGTTGGTGCCGTGCAGCCGCGGCAGGTCCTCGGCCTTGGCGCGCACCGGCGAGAAGCGGTAGATGCTGTCGGCGATCGGCACGAAGTGCTGCGAATCGGAGCCGGCGACGTAGAGCGCGGGCGCCACCAGCGTGCCGGGGAACAGCGAGCGCAGCGTGCGCTCCAGCGTGCGGTACGAAGCGGTCTGGGTGGACGTGATCGGCGTGGGATCGGTGCTGTCGCCGATGGACTTCACGTCCACGCCGGGGCCCACGCGGTCGCGCACGTGCTGCAGCACCGTCTCGCGCGTGTCGCCCGGCAGGATGCGGAAATCCAGCGTGGCCTGGGCCTGGCCCGGCACCACGTTGAACTTGTTGCCGGCGCTGAGCATCGTCAGCGCGGTGGTGGTGCGGAGCATGGCGCTGGTGCTGGGCACCTTGGCCAGTTGCGCTTCCACCAGCGGGCGGAACAGCCACAGGTTGGACAGCACCACGCGCTGGGCACCGCCCATCTCGGGCGCGAGCGTCTCGAACAGTTCGCGCGCGACGCCTTGCAGGCGCGGCGTGAACTGGTCCTGGTCCAGCCGCTGCAGCGCGGCGGACAGCTTGGCGATGGCGCTGGTACCCGCGGGCGGCGGCATCGAGCCATGGCCGGGCGCGGCCCTGGCGGTGAGCTGCACGGTGATGTAGCCCTTCTCCGCCACGCCGATCAGCGCCGTCGGCGCGCCGATGCCGGGCACCAGGCCCTCAGTGAGCACCAGGCCCTCGTCGATGACGAAATCCAGGCGCACGCCGCGTTGCTTCAGCAGCGCCACGGCCTGCGCCGCGCCGCGCATGCCGCCCAGTTCCTCGTCGGCGCCGGAAACGATGTAGACCGTCTGCCGCGGCTGGAAGCCTTCGGCCAGCAGGCGCTCCACCGCTTCCAGTTCCGCGACCAGGTTGCCCTTGTCGTCCCAGGTGCCGCGGCCCCAGACGTAGCCGTCCTGAATGACGCCGCCGAACGGCGGTTGTTGCCATTGCGATTCGGTGCCGGGCGCGATGGGCACCACGTCCTGGTGCGCCATCAGCGCGACCGGCTTGGCCGAAGCGTCGGTGCCGCGCCACGTGTACAGCAGGCCGAAGTCGCCCAGCATCTCGCGCTGCAGGCGCGCATGCACCAGCGGAAAACGCGCGGCCAGCTCGGCGTGCAGCTTGCGGAATTCGCCGGCGTTGGCCTGCGGATCTTCCGGGACCGTGACGGTGCGCAGGCGCACCAGCGCGGCCAGCTTGTCGGCCACGGCCTTCTCGTCCACCGCCAGCGGCGGCGCGGGCGGCACGTCCAGCTGGCGCGAGCCGTGGCGCAGCGTGTTGACGGCCACCGCGGCCGCGAACAGCGCGACAGCCGCTACAACCGCGATGACGATTCTTCGGAGCATGCTTGATGACGAATGACTTCGCTGCGCTCAATGACAAATGACGGGCCGCCGTGTCATGTAGGCGAAGCCGCGTCATTCGTCATTTGTCATCCATTGAACCCCTTCCCTTCGGCGACCAGCTTCTTGATCAGCGGCGCCGGCTCCCAGAACTTCGCGTCGTCGCGCGGGTTCTGCTGGAAGCGCTTCATCGCCTGCATGACGTTGAACAGGCCCACCTGGTCGGCGTACAGCATCGGGCCACCGCGGTGGATGGGGAAGCCGTAGCCGGTGAGGTACACCATGTCGATGTCGCTGGCGCGCTGGGCGATGCCCTCTTCCAGAATGTGCGCGGCTTCGTTGACGAGCGCGAACACCAGGCGCTGGACGATTTCCTCGTCGCTGATCTTGCGCGGCTCGATGCCCGCTTCCTTGCGGTGGGCGGCGATCATGTCCTCGACCAGCTTGGACGGGATGGCGTCGCGCTTGCCTTCCCGGTAGTCGTACCAGCCGGCGCCGGTCTTCTGGCCGAAGCGGCCCAGCTCGCACAGCTTGTCGGCGGTGCGGCTGTACTTCATGTCGGCGCGCTCGGTGGCGCGGCGCTTGCGGATCGCCCAGCCGATGTCGTTGCCGGCCAGGTCGCCCATGCGGAACGGGCCCATGGCGAAGCCGAACTTCTCGATCGCCCTGTCCACCTGCTGCGGCGTGGCGCCCTCGTCCAGCAGAAAGCCGGCCTGGCGGCTGTACTGCTCGATCATGCGGTTGCCGATGAAGCCGTCGCAGACGCCGGACACCACGGCCGTCTTCCTGATCTTCTTGGCGGCGTCCATCACCGTGGCGAGCACGTCCTTGGCCGTCTTCTCGCCGCGCACCACTTCCAGCAGCTTCATCACGTTGGCCGGGCTGAAGAAGTGCAGGCCGACCACGTCCTGAGGCCGCTTGGTGAACGACGCGATCTTGTTGACGTCCAGGGTGGAGGTGTTGGAAGCCAGGATCGCCCCCTGCTTCATCACACCGTCCAGCGTCTCGAACACCTTCTGCTTGACGCCCATCTCCTCGAACACCGCCTCGATCACCAGGTCGGTGTCCTTCAGGTCGTCGTAGCTGAGCGTGGTCTTCAGCAGTGACATGCGCTGCTCGTACTTGTCCTGCTTGAGCTTGCCCTTCTTGACCTGGGCTTCGTAGTTCTTGCGGATGGTGGCGACGCCGCGGTCCAGCGCTTCCTGCTTCATCTCCAGCAGGGTCACCGGGATGCCGGCGTTCAGGAAGTTCATCGAGATGCCGCCGCCCATGGTGCCGGCGCCGATGACGCCCACGCGCTCGATCTTGCGCTTGGGAGTGTCCTCGGGGACGTCGCCGATCTTGGACGCGGCACGCTCGGCCATGAAGATGTGGCGCAGCGCGCGGCTCTCCGGCGTGAACATCAGGTTGGTGAAGATCTCGCGCTCGGCCGCCATGCCGTCGTCGAACTTCTTCTTGGTGGCGATCTCCACGGCGTCGACGCACTTGGCCGGCGCGGGGAAGTTCTTCGCCATGCCCTTGACCATGTTGCGCGCGAACTGGAAGTACGCGTCGCCCTGCGGGTGCTTGCAAGGCAGGTCGCGCACGCGCGGCAGCGGGCGCGTGCCGGCCACCGAGCGGGCGAAGGCAATGGCCTCTTCCAGCAGCGATTCGGGCGACGACGCCATCTTGTCGAACAGCTTCTGGCCGGGCAGTTGCGCCAGCAGCTCGCTCTTGACCGGCTCGCCGGACACGATCATGTTCAGCGCGGTTTCCACGCCCAGCACGCGCGGCAGGCGCTGCGTGCCGCCGGCACCGGGGATCAGGCCCAGCTTCACTTCGGGCAGCGCCACGTTGGCGCCGGGCGCGGCGATGCGGTAGTGGCAGCCCAGCGCCAGTTCCAGGCCGCCGCCCATCGCGACGGAATGGATCGCGGCGACCACCGGCTTGGCCGAGTTCTCGCACGCCAGGATCAGCGACAGCAGGTTGGGTTCGGCGATCGCCTTGGGCGAGCCGAACTCCTTGATGTCGGCGCCGCCGGAGAACGCCTTGCCGGCGCCGGTGACGACGATCGCCTTGACGGCCGGATCGGCATTGGCCTTCTCGAGGCCGGACGCGATGCCCTGCCGGTTGGCCAGGCCCAGCCCGTTGACGGGCGGGTTGTTCATCGTGATCACGGCGACGTCGCCGTGCACCTTGTATTCAGCCGTCATGTGCGGTGCTCCTGGAGGGTTCGGGAGAGAAAAAGAACGGTCGTTCGCTTCCTGGGCGATTGTAGGAACGCGCCGCGAGCACCCCAAAAAGGTTTGTCGCAGAAGGGACAAGAGCGTACCCCAGCCGCACGGTTGAGCTGCCCCCGCCAACCGCATTTCCGGCCTTCGTGGCGTGCGGAAAAGCGGCCGCACTACTGCCCCAATTCACTTCGGACTTCGGCGCCCGCGTGTCATCCTTGTTCCGGCCTCCCGGCGGCACCGGCGCAGGCGCTTTCACAACATCAGGAGGACCCATGTCTGCCACGCTTACCCACGCCCACGCCGCGGCCGCCAGCCATCCCGGCCCCGACCTTCCACCTGCCGCCAGCGCCGCCGCCCTTTCGGTGCGCCTGCTGCGCACGCCGGAAGAGCGGCTGGACATCTCGCACCTGAGGCAGTACGCCGACTCCCGCTCCGAGTACGAAGTGGACCCGGGCATGGCATCGCTGGACAGCATCAAGGACGCGCTCGGGCTGGTGATGGCCTTCTCCGCGGGCGACGAGGTCATCGCCACGCTGCGGGTCATCCCGTCCGGCCACGGCGTGACGCTGACCGAGCGCTGGTGGGGCGGCTTCGTGAACGACCGGGCGCTGCTGCGCGCCGGCAGCTGGGAGGTGGGCCGCCTCGTGATGGCGCCCGAGCATCGCCGCAAGGACCTGTTGCCGCGCTTCATGGGGATGGGCCTGGCGTGCCTGCTGGAAAACGCCCACGTCGTGCACATGCACGCGACCTGCCACATGGCGATGACGCGGCTGTACCGCCGGTTCGGCTTCGGCATCCATTCGAAGCGGGTCCACGGCGAGATCGATTGCGCGCTGATCCACGGTCCCGTCGACCAGGTGGCCCGCGCGCTGAAGGTGGTCCAGGTCCAGGACGCACCCGAATCCGCAGAGCCGGTGCTGCTACAGTGACCACCGGTTCCAGGGAAGCGGCCGGACGGGTCACGCGGTCGCGTCCGGACCATCCGCGTCCCGGAGACCAGCGAATGACGGCGCACTTGCGCAACCTGTTCGAGCACTACCGCGCCCACCACGAAGACCGCCCGCTGCTGCAGTGGTTCGGCATCGTGGGTTGCATCGCCTTCCCGCTGTTCTATCTCGCCCGCCGCGCGGTCGACACGCCGCCCCTTTACGACGACCTGCTGCTGCGCCTGGCGGCGGCGGCCCTGTGCCTGGGCGTGACGCTGCGGCCCTGGTGGCCCGCACGCCTGCGGCCGGCGTTCTTCCCGTATTCGTATTTCACGGTCTTCTTCAGCCTTTCGTTCCTGCTGTCGTACACCATGCTGCGCAACCACGGCGGCATTCCCGGCGTGGTGAACATGGTGATCGGCGCGGTGCTGGTCATCGTGCTGGCCGACTGGCGCAACGCCATCGTGATCCTGGTGGCCGGGTACGTGCTGGCGGCGCTCATGCACCTGGCGGCCGACCCGGCGCCGGAACTGCTGCGCGAATTCATCTTCGCCGCCGGGGGCTCGCTGCTGCTGGTCGTCGGCGGCGCCCTGCACTACCAGGGCCAGAAGCGCGTGGAGATCAACCGCATGCGGCGCGTGTACACCGGCCTGGCGGGCTCCATCGCGCACGAGATGCGCAACCCGCTGGCGCAGGTGCGGCACTCGCTGGACCGCATCGCCTCGGCGCTGGAACCCGCCGCGGCCGGCGCCGGCGCCAGGCCCTCGGACGAGGAACTGCAGCAGGTGCTGGGCGCGGTGCAGGAAGGCCGCGACGCCGTCGCGCGGGGCCTGCAGGCGATCGAGCTGACGCTGCAGCAGCTGCGGCCCGAATCGGCCGATCCTTCGCGCGTGCGCACCGTGTCCGCGGCCGATTGCGTGCACCGCGCGGTGGAAAGCTTCGCGTACGAAGACCCGCGGCAGCGCCAGCGCGTGCGGGTGGAGGTCCGCGGCGACTTCCGCTTCCGCGCCGACCCCGACGCGGTGGAGCTGGTGCTGCTGAACCTGCTGAAGAACGCGCTGTACTACGTGCCGGTGCGCCCGGCCATGACGGTGAAGCTGTCGGTGGCGGCGGCCCCGTCGGCCCACATCATCGTGCGAGACACCGGCCCAGGCATCGAACCCGACCTGATGCCGCGCCTGTTCCAGGAGTTCTCGACCTCGGGCAAGGCCGAAGGCACGGGCCTGGGCCTGTCGTTCTGCCGCCGCGTGATGCGCGGGCTGGGCGGCGACATCGACTGCCATTCGCAGCCGGGCCGCTTCACCGAATTCGTCCTGTCATTCCAGGTGCTGGAGGAATCCGACAGCATCCTGCCCCCGCCCGCCGCCGTCAGCGCCAGCGGGCTGGAGGGCCGCACCATCCTGGTCGTGGACGACCAGCCCCTCAACCGCGCCATCGCGCGCGCGCTGGGGGCCGACATGGGCCTGCAGGTGATCGAGGCGGCCCACGCCCAGGAAGCTCTGGACCTCATCGCCGACGGCACCATCCCCGACGCGGTGCTGATGGACGTGAACATGCCGGGGCTGGATGGCATCACCGCCACGCGCCGCCTGCGGGAGATGCCGGGCGAAGCCGGCCGCGTGCCGGTGCTGGCCGTCACGGCCAACGATTCGCCGGCGGTGCAGGCCGCCGCGCGCGACGCTGGCATGCAAGGCGTCATCGCCAAACCCATCGACCCCGAGGCGCTGGCGCAGGCGCTGGTGCACATGGTGGCGGGCGACCGCCAGGCGCGCGTCGCGCCCCGCGCCGAGGCGGAACCGGAGCTGCTCAACCACCGCCGCCTGGCCGACTTCCGGCGGCTGCAGCTGCTGGACGACATCGTGCCCGGCTCGCTGGACGAACTGGCCATCCACCTGGAACGCATGGAAACCGCGCTGGCCGCCGGCGACCGCGAGGCGGCGCAGCAGTCGCTGCACGGCTTCGTCGGCGTCAGCGGCGAAGCAGGCGCGCTGGCGCTGCACGCGCTGGCCCGCCGCCGCTATGCCGAGATGCTGGAAGGCGCCGAGCCGGGCACCGGCTGGCTGGAGGAACTGCGGCGCCTGCTGGCGCACACCGAGGAATCGCTCGCGCGCGAGTACGGGCTGCACCCGCGCGCCAACGGTCAGACTTCGAGCCACTCCTTGCGGGTATAGGCGTCGGCCCGCAGGCTGTCGGGCGTGCCCTGGAAGACGATGCTGCCGTGCCCCATGACCAGGGCGCGGTCGGAGATGGCCATCGCGATGGTCAGCTTCTGCTCGATCAGCAGCACCGAGATGCCGCGCTCCTTCAGCTTCTTCAGGTACTCGGCCACCAGCTCGACGATCTTGGGCGCCAGGCCTTCGGTGGGCTCGTCGATGATGATCAGGTCGGGGTCGCCCATCAGCGTGCGGCACAGCGTCAGCATCTGCTGCTCGCCGCCGGACAGCACGCCGGCTTCGGTGTGCTGGCGTTCCTTCAGGCGCGGGAACATCGCGTACATGTCGTCGAACGACCAGCGGCCCTGCTGGTTCGCCCGCTTCTGGCCGAGCATCAGGTTCTGGTGCACGGTGAGCTTGGGGAAGATGTCGCGGTTCTCCGGCACGTAGCCGATGCCCAGGTGCGCGATCTCGTAAGGCTTGCGGCCCACGGCCGCCTGTCCCTTGAAGTCGACCGTGCCGGTGCACTCGACCATGCCCATCACCGCCTTCGCGGTGGTGGAGCGCCCCGAGCCGTTGCGGCCCAGCAGCGCGACGATCTCGCCGGCGCCGACGTCGAAGTTGACGCCGTGCAGCACGTGGCTCTTGCCGTAGAAGGCATGGAGGTTCTCGACCTTCAGCATCTGCAAAACTCCGATGCGGACTCCCTTGCGCAGAGGGCGCAGAGATGACGCAGAGGACGCCGAGAGATGCAAAGAAATCCTTTGACGGTTTTTCTCTGCGATCTCTGCGTCATCTCTGCGCCCTCTGCGTAAGGGAGTCCGTATTCATTCATCAATGCGCCCCCGCCTGAGCATCAGCGATGTGCGAGCCGAGGTAGGCCTCCTGCACCCGCGCGTTGGCGCGCACGTTCTCGGGCGTGTCGAAAGCGATGACCTCGCCGTACACCACCACCGCGATCTTGTCGGCCAGGCCGAACACCACGCCCATGTCGTGCTCCACCGTCAGCAGCGTCTTGCCGACGGTCACTTCCTTGATCAGTTCGATGAAACGCCTGGTCTCGCTCTTGCTCATGCCGGCGGTGGGCTCGTCCAGCAGGATGACGCCCGCGCCGCCGCCGATGGTGATGCCGATCTCCAGCGCGCGCTGCTCGGCGTACGTGAGGTTCACCGCCAGCACGTCGCGCTTGCGTTCCAGGTGGATCTGGCTGAGCAGCTGCTCGGCCCGTTCGTTGGCATCTTCCAGGTCGGCCAGGAACTTGAAGAAGGTGTAGCGGTAGCCCAGGCTCCACAGCACCCCGCAGCGCAGGTTCTCGAACACGCTGAGCTTGGGGAAGATGTTGGTGATCTGGAAGCTGCGCGACAGCCCCATGCGGTTGATCTCGTACGGCTTCCTGCCGTCGATGCGCTGGCCGTGCAGCAGCACCTGGCCGCTGGTGGGCTCGAAGCGGCCGGAGACCAGGTTGAACAGCGTGGACTTGCCGGCGCCGTTGGGGCCGATGACCGCCACGCGCTCGCCCGGCCGCACGGCCAGGTTGGCGCCCCGGATGATCTCGGTCTTGCCGAAGCTCTTGCGCAGGTCGCGCAGTTCCAGCGCGTATTCCGTCCCGCTCATGCCATCGCCTCCCTGCGCTTGATCTCCTTCTCGATGTCTTCCTGGATGCGGCCCCACTGGTGCACGAAGGTGCGGCGCGTGAGCTCGAACAGGCCCAGTCCGGTGAGCAGCGTGAACGCGCAGCCGAACCAGCTGTCGACCCCGTGCGCATTGAGCGTGATGCCCAGGAACTGCAGCTGCGGTCCCAGGGCCGGGTTGAGCTTGAGGTGGTAGACCATCTCGATCATGCCGGCCGCGCCCAGCAGCGCGAGCAGCGCGGTGGCGCCCAGCGCCAGGTAACTCACCCACAACTCGCGCAAGCGGCCGAAGGAAGCCACGCGCAGGTTCATCATGATCAGGCTGGCGATGCCGCCCGGCGCGTACATCACCATGAACAGGAACAGGAGGCCCAGGTACAGCAGCCAGGCCTTGGTGACTTCGGACAGGAACACAAACGCCACCACCATCAGCACGGCGCCGATGATGGGACCGAAAAAGAAGGTGGCGCCGCCCAGGAAAGTGAACAGCAGGTAGGCGCCCGAGCGGGGGCCGCTCACCACTTCGGACGTCACGATCTCGAAGTTCAGCGCCGCCAGGCCGCCCGACACGCCGGCAAAGAACGCCGCGACGATGAAGGCGAGGTAGCGGACGATCTGGGTGTTGTAGCCCACGAATTCCACCCGCTCGGGGTTGTCGCGCACCGCGTTGAGCATGCGGCCCAGCGGCGTGCGCGTGAACGCGAACATGGCGGCCGTGCACACGAAGGTGTAGACCGCGATCAGGTAATACAGCTGGATCTGCGGGCCGAAGGTGATGCCGAAGGTCTTGGCGCCCGCCACGCGGTTGCCGGAAATGCCGCCCTCGCCGCCGAAGAACTCGGGGAACATCAGGGCCGAGGCCCACACCAGTTCGCCCACGCCCAGCGTGATCATCGCGAAAGGCGTGGCGGCCTTCTTGGTCGTCACCCAGCCGAACACCACCGCGAACAGCATGCCGGCCAGGCCGCCCACCACGGGGACCAGGCTGACCGGGATGGGCAGGCTGCCCTTGGACACCAGGTTCAGCGTGTGGATGGCCAGGAACGAGCCCATGCCCGAATACACCGCGTGCCCGAAGCTGAGCATGCCGCCCTGCCCCAGCAGCATGTTGTACGAGAGGCAGACGATGATGGCGATGCCCATCTGGCTGAGCATGGTGTGCGCCAGCGAGCTGGTGAACACCAGCGGCGCGACGCCGAGCAGCAGCGCGAAGAACGACCAGATGATCCAGCGGCCGATGTTGATCGGGCGGAACTCGTAGTAGCCCGCATGCGCGCCGGCGGCCGGGATGGGCGACGGCGACGTGCCCGGGATGCCCATGGGCACGCCGGTGCGCGAGTTCTCCTGCGCCGCGGAGGAAGACGGATCGGTCAAGGTGGACGACATGATTAGCCCTCCCGCGTGCCCAGCAGGCCCTTGGGGCGGAACACCAGGATCAGCACGAGGAACAGGTACGGCAGGATCGGCGCGATCTGGCTGATCTTCAGCTTCCACAGCGGGTAGCCGAAGGTGGACGGCGTGATGCCCAGGCCGGCGGATTGCGCCGCGCCCATCAGGGAAGCGTCGATGCCCACCGCGAAGGTCTGGATGATGCCGATGGCCAGCGAGGCGACGAAGGCGCCGGCCAGCGAGCCCATCCCGCCGACCACCACCACCACGAAGATGACCGAACCCACCGTCGCCGCCATGCCCGGTTCGGTGACGAAGGCGTTGCCCCCGATCACGCCAGCCAGGCCGGCCAGCGCGGCACCGCCGCCGAACACCAGCATGAACACGCGCGGCACGTTGTGGCCCAGCGCTTCCACCGTTTCCGGATGGGTGAGCGCCGCCTGGATGACCAGGCCGATGCGCGTGCGCGTGAGAAGCAGCCAGATGGCCACCAGCATGAGCAGCGCCACCAGCATCATGAAGCCGCGGTACATCGGGAACTGCGTGCCGTACAGCGTGAAGAGCGGGCCGGACAGCAATGCCGGCACGCGGTAATCCACCGAGCTGGTGCCCCACACCAGCTGCACCATCTCCAGCACGATGAACGACAGGCCGAAGGTGATGAGCAGCTCGGGCACGTGGCCGAACTTGTGCACGCGGCGCAGGCACGCGCGCTCGAAGCCGGCGCCCAGCGCCCCCACCAGCAGGGGCGCGACGAACAGCGCCGGCCAGTAGCCGACCAGCTGCGTGGTGCTGTACGCGAAGTACGCGCCCAGCATGTAGAAGCTGGCGTGGGCGAAGTTGAGCACGCCCATCATGCTGAAGATCAGCGTGAGGCCGGAGCTCAGCATGAACAGCAGCAGCCCGTAGCTGATGCCGTTCAGGAGCGAGATGGTGAAGAACTCCATGCGGATCCGATGACGAATGACTACGCGCCTCGCGCGCCTATGACGCGGCTGCGCCGCATGACCCCGTCATTCGTCATTGAGCCGAAGGCGAAGTCATGCGGCGCGGGCCGCGGGTCATCCGGGCGTTCAGCCCGGGCGCTTCATCTGGCAGCTGGTCGGCGTGCTGGACACGTACGGGTCGAACTGCTTGACCGGCACGAACGTGTAGTCGGTGTTCTCGACGCGGTAGTCACCCTTCTTGGCCTTCTGCCACTTGGTGATGAACATCGCCTGCTGCAGCTGGTGGTCGGAAGCGCGCATGGTCACGTCGCCGGCGAAGCTCTTGATCGACAGGCCTTCCATCGCCTTGGCGACCTTCACCGGATCGGCGGAGCCGGCCTTGGCCATAGCGGCGCCCAGCAGCTGGATGCCGTTGTAGGTGGCGTAGGTGTAGTAGTCGTCGTTGAACTTCTTGTGGAACTCGGCACCCATCTGGCCCAGTTCGCCGGTGTGGTTGGCGTGGCCATAGGCCACGACGTACACCTCGCTGTCGCCGCCGGCGGCCAGCGCCGTGGGCGTGCCGGTCACGCCGGCGTAGTAGGTGTACATCGGGATCTTCAGGCCGGCGTCGTTCAGCGCCTTGACCAGCAGCGTGAGGTCCTGGCCCCAGTTGCCGGTGACGATGCTGTCGGCGCCCGACTGCTTGATCTTGGCGACGTAGGGCGAGAAGTCCTTGACCTGGCCGATGGGCGTGAGGTCCTCGCCGGCGATCTTCACGTCGGGGCGCTTGCGCGCCATGGCGTCCTTGAAGTACTTGGCGACCTGGTGGCCGTGCGAGTAGTTCTGGTTGATCAGGTAGACGCTCTTGACCTTGGGCTGGTCCTTCATGAAGGTGGTCAGCGCCTCCATCTTCATGGAGGTGTCGGCGTCCAGGCGGAAGTGCCAGTAGTCGCACTTCTCGTTGGTCATGGACGGATCCACCGCGGCGTAGTTCAGGTAGATCAGTTCCTTGCCCGGGTTGCGCTCGTTGTGCTTGGCGACGGCGTCTTCCAGCGCCAGGCCGGCGCCCGAGCCGTTGCCCTGCGTGATGTAGCGGAAGCCCTGGTCGATGGCGGCCTTCAGCGTGTTCAGGCTTTCCTGCGGCGAGCCCTTGTTGTCGAAGCCGACCACCTCGAACTTCACGCCGGCCGGGTTCTTGGCACCGGAGAAGTGCTCGGCGGCGTACTGCCAGCTCTTGAGCTGGTTCTGGCCGACGTTGGCGAACGGACCCGACAGCGGGTCCATGAAGGCGATTCGCACCGTCTGGCCGGCGAGCGCGCCGGCGGCAGCGGGGGCCGCGGCCGGCTTGGCTGCGGCCACGGGAGCAGCCTTGGCAGCGGGCGCAGAGGCGGGCTTCGCGGGTGCCTGCGCGAACGCGAAACCGGCCCCCACCACCAGCGCCGCTGCCACCGTCACTTGCCTGAACGACACTTTCATCGCTTGTCTCCTGTCGTGATTTGGAATGCGCGCAGGGTACATTTTTTTGTGCAGTGCACGGTCAGGGAATGCCCGTAAGCAGTGACACCCCTATCGCCGAAGCGACACGCGCACCTTTGGTGCGCGACCGCGGTCAAGCGCTGGGCAGCCTGTAGTCCTTCAGCATTTCGCGCAGGCGGGTCTTGAGCATCTTGCCCGTCGCGCCCAGCGGGATGGCATCGACGAACACCACGTCGTCCGGCACCTGCCATTTGGCGATCTTGCCCTCGTAGAACTTGAGCAGTTCCTCGCGCGTGACCTCGGCGCCGGGCTTCTTCACCACGGCGACGATCGGCCTTTCGTCCCACTTCGGGTGCGGCATGCCCACGCAGGCGGCCATCTGCACGGCCGGGTGCGCCATCGCGATGTTCTCGATGTCGATGGAGCTGATCCACTCGCCGCCGGACTTGATCACGTCCTTGCTGCGGTCGGTGATCTGCATGTAGCCGTCCTCGTCGATGGTGGCCACGTCGCCGGTAGGGAACCAGCCGTCCACCAGCGGGTTGCCGCCCTCGCCCTTGAAGTACTCGCGCACGATCCACGGCCCCTTCACGTACAGGTCGCCGTACGCCTTGCCGTCCCACGGCTTTTCCTGGCCGTCGTCGCCCACGATCTTCATGTCGACGCCGTAGATCGCGCGACCCTGCTTCAGGCGGATCTTCATCTGCTCGTCCGGGGACATCGCCAGGTGCTTGTTCTTCAGCGTGCACAGCGTGCCCAGCGGGCTCATCTCGGTCATGCCCCAGGCGTGCAGCACGTCCACGCCGTAGTCCTCGCTGAACGCGTGGATCATGGCCGGCGGGCAGGCCGAGCCGCCGATGACCGTGCGCTTCAGCGTCGAGAAGCGCAGGTTGCCCGGCTTCAGGTGGCCCAGCAGCATCTGCCACACGGTGGGCACGCCGGCGGCGAAGGTGACCTTCTCGCTTTCCATCAGCTCGTACACGGACTTGCCGTCCAGCGCCGGGCCGGGGAACACCAGCTTGCAGCCGGTGAGCGCGGCCGAATACGGAATGCCCCACGCGTTGACGTGGAACATGGGCACGACCGGCAGCACGGAGTCGCGCGCGGACAGCGCCATGACGTCGGGCAGCGCGGCGGCGTACGCGTGCAGGATGGTCGAGCGGTGGCTGTAGAGCGCGGCCTTGGGGTTGCCGGTGGTGCCGCTCGTGTAGCACATGCTCGAAGCCGAGTTCTCGTCGAAGCTCGGCCATTCGTAGTCGGTGGGCTGGCCGCCGATCCAGTCCTCGTACGAGACCAGGTTGGGGATGCCGCTGTCCGCCGGCACCTTGCCCGGGTCGCACAGCATCACGTACTGGCGGATGCCGGGGCAGCGCGCGTGGATGGCCTGCACGATGGGCAGGAAGGTGGCGTCGAAGCACAGCACCTGGTCTTCGGCGTGGTTGGCGATCCAGGCCACCTGGTCCGGGTGCAGGCGCGGGTTGATGGTGTGCAGCACGCGGCCCGAACCGGAAACGCCGAAGTACAGCTCCAGGTGGCGGTAGCCGTTCCAGGCCAGCGTGGCGATGCGGTCGGAGAAAAGGAAGCTGCCGGCGTCCAGCGCGCGCGCCACCTGGCGTGCGCGCCGCGCCACGTCGCGCCACGTGTAGCGGTGGATGTCGCCCTCCACCCGGCGAGACACGATCTCGCCGGCGCCGTGGTGGCGCTCGGCGAACTCGATCAGCGACGAGATCGAGAGGGGTTGGCTTTGCATCAGGCCGAGCATGGGTTGTCTCCTGGGTACGGCTGTGGTTGTTGTGGAACCGCCGATGCTAAAGCCGAACGGGGCCGCGAAGGCCCCGATTCCCGAGCGTGGCAGAAGGGTCAGCCCGCGGCGGCGGGCTGCACGCCGCGTTCGAACGCGAGCGTGATCGTGGTGCCCTGCCCTTCGGCCGACACCACCTGCACCGAGCCGCCCGCGGCCTGCATCACGCGCTGGCAGAACATCAGGCCCATGCCGCTGCCCCCGTTGCCCTTGGTGGTGACGGGCGCGCGCGTGAGGAGCTCCAGCACGTCGGGCGGGATGCCCGGCCCGTTGTCGGCGAAGCGGATCCAGCCGCGCGGGCCGGCGGGCGTGTCCTCGCAGCCGGCTTCCACCACCAGGTGCGGGTGCGGATGGCCGCGCAGCACCTGCACCGCATTCTTGGCCAACGTGCACAGCACGAGGTACAACAGGTCGCGCCGGCCCGGCAGCCGGAAGTCGGCCTGCACGCGCCTTTCCACCCAGGCACGCTCGCCCTCCTCGAACGGAAACTCGTTGAGCAGCGCGTCCACCAGCGAACTGGCGCTGACGGTCTGCGGGGCCGCGCCGGGATAGGCGTCGCGCGCCGATTGCAGGAAGGTGGCGACCAGCGACTGGCAGTACTGCGCGCGGCGCTCGGCCCTCTCCAGCGCGGCCAGCAGCTCGCCGGGTTGCAGCTCCTCGAAGCGCGCCAGGCCCTCGCCGCCGCCGACGTGGCGTGCGGCGACGGTGCTGACCAGCCCGCGCACGGTGGACAGCGGCGTGTTCAGCTCGTGCGCGAGAAAGCCCAGCGTTTCGCGCAGCGTGGCGGCGCGGCCCTCGTTCATCGCGCGTTCCAGCGCCTGCGCGCGGTACACCGCCAGCGCCTCGCGCAAGGCTTCGCGCGTGGGCTCGTCCTCCAGCGGCTTTTCCAGGATGCGCAGCACCTTGCCCTGGTTGACGGCGGCGATGGCGACATCCTTCTCCGCGTACGCGGTCGCCAGCAGGCGGACGATGTGGCGGTGGTCGCGCTGCACGCGGCGCAGCAGCTTCATGCCGTCCTGCTCGGGCATGCGGTAGTCGGTGACCAGCGCCGCGAACTCGTCGCCGCGCTCGGCCAGGATGGCCAGCGCGTCGTCGGCGCTGGCCGCGGTGGCCACCTGGAACTCGCCGCCGAAGCAGCGCGCGAACCACTTGCGCGACGGCACCTCGTCGTCGACGAACAGGATGGCTTGGGCGATGTTCTGCATCGGGTCCATCGTCATGCGGGATCGGCCGGGGCGTGGCGCGCGCCGTACTCGCGCAGGGCCTGGTCGGTGCGATCGGCCAGGACGCGAACCTGCGCCCATTCGCCCGCCGGCGGCCAGCGGCCCTCCTCGAGCACGGGAACATACACCCGGCGCACCCGCTGGTACAGCGCCAGCGCGCCGGCCTCGCCGCTCATGCCGAGCAGCGAATGCAGCACGTCCTGCGCCTGCGCGAGATCGCCGCGCGCGACGGTTTCTTCCAGCACGCCCACCAGCCGCTGCAATTCGGGGAGGTAGTCTTCCAGCAGTTCCTGCAGCAGGCCCAGGCGCCGGTAACTTTCGAGGCGGGCTTCGTTGAGGAGCGGGCCTTCGCCCTGCTGCGGCGCGGGAGGTGGCGTCACGGGCGTGGCCGCAGCCTCATCGCCACGCAACAGCGTCTCGAGCGTTTCGCAAAGCGGGCGGGCCTCGACCGGCTTCACCAGGAAGCCGTTCATGCCGGCCTCGCGGGCGGATTGCACGGCGGGTGCATCGGAATGAGCGGTGAGCGCCACGACGGGGACGCTCGCCCAGGGCTGGCCACTGGCGCGGATCGCTCCCGTGGTTTCCAGCCCGCCCATGCCGGGCATGTTCAGGTCCAGCAGCACCGCGTCGAACGCGGGGCCCGCTTCCAGCGCCTGCAGCACGGCACGCCCGTGATCGACCTCGGCGACTTCGGCCCCCGCATCGCGCAGGTAGGCGGAGACGGCGCGGCGGTTGTAGGCGCTGTCGTCGGCCAGCAGCACGCGGCGGCCGGCCAGCGGGCGGGCGCCGGCCGGTGCCGCCGCGCTGCGCTGTTCCAGCGCCTTGTGCAGTGCCTGCACCAGCATGAGTTGCGCCGAAGGCTTGCCGACGAAGCCGTCCATGCCGGCGCGCTGCGTCTTCACCCGCGCCAGGTGCGGCGGCTCGCTGGTGTGCGCCACGATGCGCACGTAGCGGTTGGCGGGCACCTGGCCCAGCCGCAGCCGCTGCGCCAGCTGGTAGCCGTCCAGCACGGGCATGTTCAGGTCGAGCAGCACCAGGTCGTAGGCGTGCTGCGAAAGCAGCTGCAGCGCCTGCTGGCCATCGGCCGCCTCGTCGATGGCCAGGCCCAGGGGGCGCAGCTTGTGCCGCGTGGTCAGGCGCTGCGCCGCGTCGTCCTCCACCAGCAGCAGCCGCTTGCCTTCGAGCAGCGCGCGTGCCGCCTGCAGCACCTTGTCGCGGTGCTCGCGCATGGCTTCCTCGCCCACCGGCGGAAACTCCATGGCGAATTCGGTGAAGGAACTCTGCACCGATTCGCAGCGGATGTCGCCGCCGAAGGCGCGCATCACGCGCCGGCAGTACGACAGGCCCAGGCCCGTGCCGCCCGCCTTGCCGACCGTGCGGAAAGGCTCGAACAGCGTGGGCAGCACGTCCGGCGCGATGCCGGGGCCGTTGTCGCGCACGCGGATGCGGCGGCCGCCCACGGTGACGGTCACGCGCGTGCCGGGGTTCGGCCCGAGGTAATACAACGCGTTCTTGACCAGGTTGAACAGGACGAAGAGGTAGGCGGTCTCCTCGCCGCGGAAATGGAAGTCCTCCAGCACGTGCACTTCCACGTGCGCGCGGGCCTCTTCCGACTCGTAGCCGTACTCGTCCACCGCCTTGTGCGCCACCTCGGACGCCGACAGCAGGTCGAAGTTGGCGGCGTCCAGCGGCTTGGCGGCCAGCTCGTCCAGCGTCATCGCGATGACCTGCAGGCCCCGTTCGATGGCGCGTTCGCCGTTGGCCAGCTGCGCGTAGAGCGTATCGACCTCCTGCGGCGACAGCGAAGTCAGCTGCCCGGCCGGGCCCGGTGCGGGCAGCGCGCGCTGGATGGCGCCCAGGCTGTGGCGCAGTTGACCCAGCGGGTTGCGCATCTCGTGCGCGACCGAGCCGGCCAGCGCGGTGGCCGCATCCAGGCGCTCGGCCTGGATCTGCTTTTCGGAGAGCTTGAACGCATTGCCGCCCACCACGATGAGGATCAGCGTCGGCAGGCGGCCCAGGTAGTCCACCGGCATGGCCGGGTCGGGCGTGGTAGCGAAATAGGTGAGCACCGCGCCGGCCGCGCCCAGCGCGGTCATGACGACGGTGTTGCGCCAGTCGCTCAGCAGGACCAGGAAGAACACCGCCATGAACGTGTTGGCGACGCCCACGGAACCGCCGCCGTTCTTGAGTGCCAGGTACACGTTGAAGAACGGCAGGCAGTACAGGTAGGTGGCGTACGACCAGGGTACGTACCAGCCGCGCCAGCGCTCGGGCCAGCGGTCGCGCAATGCCAGGCCCAGGCACAGGAGCGCGGCGGTGCCACGCAGCCAGGCGCTGTCGTAGTCCTTGGTGCCGCGCACTTCGTGCAGCGCGTAGAAGAGCGGAAATGCGATCGCGCCCACCATGCCCACCGCCTTCGGGATGTGGCGCATGTAGTCCGCGTGGGCCGCGTAGTGCGACCAGAGCCGGCGCAAGGCGTTCATGTCAGGCTTCCACCGCCTCGGCGGCGGGCGCGAGCGCCTCGCGCACGCGGCCAACTTCGCCGTGGATCAGGCAATAGGTTTTCTCGGTCCCGGGCAGCAGCACGTCGCGCGCGAACAGCGAGAAACCGAAGCGGCGGTACAGGCGGCTGAGGATATGGGTGCAGGAACCGGCCAGGTGCCGCACGTCGGCGTGCTCCAGCAGGTCGGTCAATGTGAGGTGCAGGCAGCGCTTGAGGACGTCCTGGCCGACCCGGTATTCGGGCGCGACGACCAGCCGTCCGGCGTCCCAGGCCTGGGGCCAGCGGGACATCGCCTGGGGATCGGAGATGCTGAGCAATTGCTCGGTGAGGGTGAGGCCGTGGCCCAGGGGGACCAGGCGGATGGTGCCGATCAGGCGGTCATGCAGTTCGAAAGCGAAGACCAGGCCCAATTCGTCTCTTTTTTTTCGCGGGTGGCGAAATGCGGGTCCACCGAAGTGGCCGCCTTCAGGTCGATCTGGCCGCGCAGCTGCGCCAGCTCGCGGATCTCGTACTGCTTTTGCAGGCGGCGGATGGTGAGGTCTTCGACGGCGATGTCGCGGGTGCCGGCGGCTTCGGGCTCGAAGGCGGCAGGCGGCAATTGGGCCAGGCCCGCGCGGGGCATGGGCGTGTGAAGCACGGTTGACAGCATGAGGGTCAGTCCCTGGAAAAGTCGATGAAGGAATGCGCTGCTGCGCGCGGACGCGATTCGTCCGCGGTGGCGCTTGTCGCGATAGCCAGGCCGTCTGCCGCCTTTGGCGGTCTTGTCGCGGCCACGGGGGTATGCGAACCCCGCATCGGTGCCTGTCGAGTCCTCCCTGCGCGGCCGTGGGCCGCAGGAACTGCCCAACCATTATTTGGTCATCCGCGCTTCCTGCCAATAAGCCATTGCCTTAAATGCCAGGGGGCTCCCGCGCCGACGGACAATCGGGGCATGGATTCCGTCATCGAGGCGCCGCCCGGCGCGCTGGATCTGGGCGTCGCCTGGCGCGATGGCTTCGCCGGTTTGGGCCCTTCGTTCTACACGGAGCTGCCGCCGGCCCCTTTGCCCGCGCCTTACCTCGTCGGCCTGAACCGTCCGCTGGCTCGAACGCTGGGGCTTCCTGAAGAGTTGCTTGCGGGCCACGAAGGGGTGCGTGCGCTGGCCGCCTCGCTACCAGTCACCGGCACCCGCCCGCTGGCCAGCGTCTACAGCGGCCACCAGTTCGGCGTCTGGGCCGGGCAGCTGGGCGACGGCCGGGCCCTGCTGCTGGGCGAACTGGAAACGCCGTCCGGCCCGATGGAACTGCAATACAAGGGCAGCGGCCGCACGCCCTACTCGCGCATGGGCGACGGGCGGGCCGTGCTGCGCTCGAGCATCCGCGAATTCCTCGGCTCCGAGGCGATGCACGGCCTGCGCGTGCCGACCACTCGCGCATTGAGCGTCGCCGGGTCCGATGCGCCGGTGCGGCGCGAGGAAATGGAGACCGCCGCGGTGGTGATCCGCGTCGCGCCCAGCTTCATCCGCTTCGGGCACTTCGAGCACTTCGCCTCGCGCGAGCAGGACGCCGAACTTCGCCAGCTGGCCGACTACGTCATCGACCGCTTCTATCCGCACTGCCGCGCTTCCGAGAAGTTCGCGGGCAACCCCTACGCCAACCTGCTGGAACAGGTGTGCGAACGCACGGCGGCGATGGTGGCGCAGTGGCAGGCGGCGGGCTTCTGCCACGGCGTGATGAACACCGACAACATGAGCATCCTGGGCCTGACCATCGACTACGGCCCGTTCCAGTTTCTCGACGCCTTCGATCCCAACCACATCTGCAACCACAGCGACGAGACCGGCCGCTACGCGTACAACCGGCAGCCCAACGTCGCCTACTGGAACCTGTTCTGCCTGGGCCAGGCGCTCTACCCGCTGATCGGCAGCGAGGAGCTCACACTGGCCGCGCTGGAGCCGTACAAGACCGTCTTCCCGCGCGAACTGCAAAAACGCATGAGCGCCAAGCTCGGCCTGGGCGATGTCCAGGACGCTGACCGCGACCTGATCGAGCGCGCGCTCAAGCTGCTGGCCCAGGACAAAGTGGACTGGACGATCTTCTGGCGCCGTCTTTCGCACGCGGTGGCGGGCGGCTCCAACGATGCGGTGCGGGATCTCTTCCTCGACCGTACGGCCTTCGACGCCTGGTGGCTAGACTACGCCGCCCGCCTGCCGGCGGACCGCGCGGCGGCGGGGCTCGAAATGCTGGGAACCAACCCCAAGTTCGTGCTTCGAAACCACTTGGCCGAGCTGGCGATCCGGCGCGCGAAGGAAAAGGATTTCGGCCCAGTCGCCAATCTCCTGAAAGTCCTCCACGCCCCCTTCGACGAGCATCCCGAACACGAAGACATGGCCGGCTTCCCGCCCGACTGGGCATCGAACATCGAGATCAGCTGCTCCTCATGACTTACCCGATCCAGAAAACCGACGCCGAGTGGAAGGCGCTGCTCGCCGAGAAAGGCGCGGAGCGCGGCGCCTTCGAGGTGACGCGCCACGCGGCAACCGAGAGGCCCTTCTCCGGCAAGTACGAACGCGTGTGGGCCGACGGCAGCTACCACTGCATCTGCTGCGGCGCCAAGCTGTTCGACTCCGGCACGAAGTTCGACGCCGGCTGCGGCTGGCCCAGTTTCTCGCAGGCGGTGCCCGGCGCGATCAAGGAGATCCGCGACACCAGCCACGGCATGGTGCGCACCGAAACGGTCTGCGCCCAGTGCGGGGCCCACCTGGGCCACGTGTTCCCCGACGGCCCCACGCCCACCGGCCTGCGCTACTGCATGAATTCGGCTTCGCTGGAGTTCACGCCCGAATGAAGATCCTCATCGACTTCGCGCCCATCGCGGTCTTCTTCGTCGCCTACAAGCTGTGGGACATCTGGGTGGCCACCGGCGTGGCCATCGCCGCCACCATCGCGCAGATCGCGTACCTGCGCTGGTCCACCGGCAAGGTGGAGCCAATGCAGTGGCTCAGCCTGGCGGTGATCGTCGTCTTCGGCGGCGCCACCATCGCGCTGCACGACCCGCTGTTCATCAAGTGGAAGCCGTCAATCCTGTACTGGTGCTTCGCCGCGGTCCTGGCTTTCGGCCAGCTGGTGCTCAAGCGCAACCTGCTGAAGTCGGCGATGGGCAGCCAGATGGAGCTGCCCGACGCTGCCTGGAAGGTGCTCACCTGGAGCTGGTGCGGCTTCTTCGCCGCGATGGGCGCGCTGAACCTCTGGGTGGCGATGAACTTCAGCGAGCAGGCGTGGGTGAACTTCAAGGTGTTCGGCCTGTTCGGGCTGATGGTGGTGTTCGTCATCGCCCAGGCCGTGTACATGAGCAGGCTGGTGAAGGACCCCGACCCGGCCGAGGGCGGCAACCCTTGAGCACCGGCATCACCGCCGACGCCCTGCGCGTCCGGCTGCAGGAAAAGCTGTCGCCTTCGCGCGTGGAGGTGCTCGACGAGAGCTACCAGCACGCGGGCCACGCGGGCGCCGATGGAACCGGCTTCGGCACCCACTTTCGCGTGCGCATCGACTCGCCGCTGTTCGAAGGGCGCTCCAGGGTGGCCCGGCACCGGCTTGTGTATGATGCGCTGCGCGAGTACATCGACGCCGGGCTGCACGCCCTGGCCATCGAAACCCCCTAGTCCTCCCCGCTTTCCGTCTGACCTCACGAGAGGGATTCCCATGAAAAAGCACCTGCTCGCGGCCGTGGCCGCCGCCACCCTGTGCGCCGCCCTGCCGGCGCTGGCCCAGAACGTGGCCGTCGTCAACGGCAAGCCGGTTCCCAAGGCGCGTGTCGACGCGCTGGCCGCGCAGCTCGCGAAGACGGGCCGGCCCATCACGCCCGAAGTGACCGACCAGCTGAAGGACGAAGTCATCGCGCGCGAAGTCTTCATGCAGGAAGCGCAGAAGCGCGGCCTGGACGCCACCGACGACTACAAGAACCAGATGGAGCTGGCGCGCCAGGCGCTGCTGATCCGCGAGCTGTTCGCCGACTACCAGAAGAAGAACCCGGTCACCGACGAAGAGATCAAGGCCGAATACGACAAGTTCGTCGCGGCCAACGGCGGCAAGGAATACAAGGCCCGCCACATCCTGGTGGCCGACGAAGCGCAGGCCAAGAAGATCATCGCCGACCTGAAGAAGGGCGCGAAGTTCGAGGACATCGCCAAGAAGCAGTCCAAGGACCCGGGGTCGGGCGCCAACGGCGGCGACCTGGACTGGGCCAACGCGGCCAGCTACGTGCCCGAGTTCTCGCAGGCCATGATCAAGCTGAACAAGGGCCAGACCACGCCGGAACCGGTGAAGACCCAGTTCGGCTACCACATCATCCGCCTGGACGACGTGCGCGAAGCGCAGCTGCCCAAGCTGGAAGAAGTGAAGCCGCAGGTCGCGCAGTCGCTGCAGCAGCAGAAGCTGGCGAAATTCCAGGAAGACCTGCGCAAGAGCGCCAAAGTCGAATAAGGACTTCCGGCAGCAAGGACGAACGGCCCCTCGGGGCCGTTTTTTCATTTCAGCGTGCCAGCGCCGTCACGCCCATCACCGCGCCGATCATCACCGGCTGGTGCAGCATGTACCAGGTGAGGCTCCACCGCCCCATCCAGGCCAGCCAGCCGGCTTGCGGCGGCAGCGCACCACGAAGCACCTGCGGCCGTTCCGCCAGCAGCCACTGCCCCGCCGCCATGCCCCACCACATCACGCCCAGCCAGGGGAACAGCGGCACGTAGTCCTCGGTGAAAGGCTTGCGGCTCACCAGCCCCAGCCAGTGGAACGGCGGCCGGTTCAGGAACTCCAGCGCGGGCCAGTGCGCATGTGCCCACGGCGCGGCCAGCGCCAGGCCAATGGCGAGAAGGCCTGCCGGCCACAACCAGCGGCCCCATCCCCCCGTGAGCCGCACCACGACCAGCATCACCGCGATGCCGTGCAGCACGCCGAAGAAGATGTAGCTGCGGGGGAACATGAACCACGAGCCCGCGGTCACCAGCAGCGCGCAACCGGCCACCTGGGCACATCGGCGCCAGAAGCGCGGCCAGCCTTGGCCCTGCGCGTGCGCGACGGCCTGCGACAGCCCCGCGGTGAAGAGGAACAGGCTGACGATGCACGTGCGCTGCCAGGTCCACACCGGGTCGCGCAGGAAGTCCTGGCGGATCCAGCCGAAGTGGTTGAGGTCGAAGCAGAAATGGAACGCCGTCATCCAGACGATGGCGGCGCCGCGAAGCGCGTCGAGTCGGTCGTAACGTGCACCAGGCATGGGCGCCGAGTGTAGGGCGCGTTGCGGGTTTTCCCGTTGCACGCGACGTGCCGGGCTTCGCTCCAATTCGGGTGGCATGCCAACACCAAGGAGCTTCTCCACCATGCGCAAGACTGCGTTCCTTCTCGCCGCCCTGCTCTCCGCCGTCCTCGCCGGCTGCGCCGCCGGCCCGGGCCCGGTGGCTACCGCGCCGAAGCCGATGCCCCCAGGCCAGGTCGCCGCGGGCAAGACCGAAGTGCTGTGGCTGGGCCAGGCCACCACGCGCATCACCACGCCCGGCGGCAAGGTGATCGTGATCGACCCGTGGCTGAAGACCAACCCGAAGACGCCCGCGAACTTCAAGGACCTGAACGCCCTGGGCAAGGTGGACCTGATCCTGGTGACGCACGCGCACTTCGACCACTTCGCCGACGCGCCGGAGCTGGCGAAGATGAACAACGCGCCGCTGTACGCCCCCGCCGGCCTGGGTTCGACCATTGCCGCGTACAGCATCCTGCCCGCCAACCTGGCGCCGCGCTCCGGCAAGGGCGGCACCGTGCTGCCCTTCGGCGCCAACGGCCCCAGGATCACGGCGGTGCGCGCGGAGCATTCGTCCGAGCTTGACTGGAAGGATGCCGCCGGGAAATCCATCGTGCTGCCCGGCGGCGAACCCGTGGGCTACATCATCGAGATGGAGAACGGCTTCAAGGTCTGGCACATGGGCGATACCGCCGTCTTCGGCGACATGAAGCTGATCGGCGACATGTACAAGCCCGACGTGGTGATGGTGCCGATCGGCAACCACTTCGTCATGAGCCCGCAGGACGCCGCCGCGGCGGTGCGCGACATGATCAAGCCCAGGTACGCCATCCCCATCCACTTCGGCACCACGCCGCAGCTGCGCGGCACGCCGGCCGAATTCGAAGCGGCGCTGGGCAGCGGCAGCCCGAAGATGATCCTGCTGGAACCCGGCCAGAAGCTGGATTTCTGATGACCGGTCGCGGAGGCGCCGCCGTCGCGCCGCCGGGCAAAAGCTAGCGGTGGTTCTTGCCGATGCGCGAATACGCGTCGTCGGCATTGCCCTTCTTCGGCGCCGTGTCGTTGACTTTCACCGAGTCGGCCGCCGACAGCGGGCCCAGCTGGCTGTCCAGCTGGAACTGCGACTGCTCCCAGAGGTCCCACGCCGACTCGTCGTGGTCTTCCTTCACCTCGGGCATCGGGGGCGGTTCGTGGATCGCCGGTGCGGCAGCCGGCCGCGCGCTGCGCACCGGCCGGGGCCGCGCGGCAGGGGCCGGCGGCTCCGCGCGCTTGAAGAACTTGAACAGCATCGGAGTGTGTCGGGACGAGCGGCAGGCTGCGCCGCCCTACCTCCTGTAACTTGAAGTTACATTTCAACCGTTCGAGAGGGAACGGTCAAGGCCTGGCACCTAAAATCGCCCGCTTTCCCCGCCTGGACCCCTCCCCCCATGTCGCTGCAGAGCCACCAGCTCGAACTGCTCGCGCCCGCTCGCGACGCGGACATCGGCATCGAAGCCATCAACCATGGCGCCGATGCCGTGTACATCGGCGGCCCCGACTTCGGCGCGCGCGTCTCCGCCGGCAACTCGGTGCAGGACATCGAGCGCCTGGCGCGCCACGCCCGCCGTTTCGGCTCGCGCATCTTCGTCACCCACAACACCATCCTGCGCGACGACGAACTGGAAGCCGCGCGCCGCATGGCCTGGGACGTGTACCACGCAGGCGCCGACGTGCTGATCATCCAGGACATGGGCCTGCTGGAGCTGGACCTGCCCCCCATCCAGCTGCACGCCAGCACGCAGACCGACATCCGCACGGTGGAGAAGGCGAAGTTCCTGCAGGACGTGGGCTTCTCGCAGATGGTGCTGGCGCGCGAGCTGACGCTGGAGCAGATTCGCGAGATCCACGAGGCGCTGGACGCCGAGCGCTGCAAGGTGGAGTTCTTCATCCACGGCGCGCTGTGCGTGGCGTACAGCGGCCAGTGCTACATCAGCCACGCGCACACCGGCCGCAGCGCCAACCGCGGCGACTGCTCGCAGGCCTGCCGCCTGCCCTACCAGGTGGTGGACTCGCAAGGGCGCTTCGTCGCGCACGACAAGCACGTGCTGTCGATGAAGGACAACAACCAGAGCGCCAACCTGGGCGCGCTGGTGGACGCCGGCGTGCGCAGCTTCAAGATCGAGGGCCGCTACAAGGACATGGGCTACGTGAAGAACATCACCGCCCACTACCGGCGGCTGTTCGACGAACTGATCGAGGACCGCGAAGGCAGTGCATTCCCGTTGTCGCGCGCTTCCAGCGGCCGCACCACCTTCACCTTCACGCCCGACCCGGACCAGAACTTCAACCGCGAGTTCACCGACTACTTCGTCAATGGACGGCAAGACGACATCGCGGCGATGGATTCGCCCAAGAACCCGGGCCGCGCCATCGGCTGGGTCACGAAGGTGAACCCCGATTCGCTTGAACTCGAGTGTGAGGACCCGAAGGCCGTGCTGCACAACGGCGACGGGCTTTGCTACTACGACTTGCAGAAGGAACTGGTCGGCGTGGCGATCAACCGCGCCGAACGGACCTCCGTCCCTTCCCCTCTGGGGGAGGGCCGGAGTGGAGGCACTCCCGCGCGCAATGCGTGGCGCGTTTTCCCCAAGGACCCGATCGCCGGCCTGCGCGACCTTCGCAAGGGCACGCAGCTCAATCGCAACCGCGACATGGACTGGGTGCGCACGCTGGAGAAGAAGTCCAGCGACCGCCGCATCGGCGTGTGGGCCTCGTTCGAGGAAACGGCGCAAGGTTTTTGCCTGCTGCTCACCGACGAGGACGGGCACGCCGCCGAAGCGTCGGCACCGCACGCGAAGGAACCTGCGCGCGACGCCGGGCGCCAGGAAGCCGGCCTGCGCGAGCACGTGGCCCGCTTCGGCAACACCATCTTCGAGCCAGTAGACGTTCAGCTGAAGCTGTCGCAGCCGTGGTTCGTGCCGTCGTCACTGGTCAACCAACTGCGCCGCGACGCGGTCGAGAAGCTGGAAGCTGCACGGCTCGCCGCGTACCAGCGGCCCCTGCGCGGCAAGCCGGTGGAACCGCCCGCGCCCTACCCCGAAGACACCCTCACCTACCTGGCCAACGTCTTCAACCAGAAGGCGCACGACTTCTACGCGAAGCACGGCGTGAAGGTGATCGCCGCCGCCTACGAAAGCCACGAAGAGGAAGGCGAAGCCAGCCTCATGATCACCAAGCACTGCGTGCGCTGGTCCATGAGCCTGTGCCCCAAGCAGGCCAAGGGCGTGGTCGGCGTCAAGGGCACCATCAAGGCCGAGCCGCTGCAGTTGATCAACGGCAAGGAGAAGCTCACCCTGCGCTTCGACTGCAAGCCGTGCGAGATGCACGTGGTCGGGAAGATGAAGCCGGGCGTGAGGCTTCAGCGGGCGAAGGAGATGGCGGAGATGCCGCTGACGTTCTATCGCACGCGGCCAGCGCCGGTGGCGCCGGGCTGAGAAGCCGGAAGCCATGGATTCCCGCCTTTGCGGGAATGACGCCTCTCTCGCAGCCCGTACCCGAATCCGTTCCCCGCGGAGGCGGGATCCACGGCTTTCAGCTCACCCCACCCACTTGCGCGCATTGCGCCAGATGCGGATCCAGGGGCTCAGCTCGCTCTTGTCGCCACCCGTCCACGACATCTGCACGTTGCGGAACACGCGCTCGGCGTGCGGCATCATGGCCGTGAAGCGGCCATCGGCCGTGGTCACCGCGGTCAGGCCTTGCGGGCTGCCGTTCGGGTTGAACGGATAGGCCTCGGTCGGCGCGCCATCGGGGCCGATGAAACGCATCGCGGGGATCACCTTGGCAGCATCGCCCCGGTGCGCGAAGTTGGCATAGCCCTCGCCGTGCGCCACCACGATGGGCAGGCGGCTGCCGGCCATGCCGGCGAAGAACAGGCTGGGCGATTCCAGCACTTCCACTTGCGAAAGCCGAGCCTCGTAGCGCTCGCTGCGGTTGGTGGTGAAGCGCGGCCAGGCTTGCGCGCCCGGGATGATGTCGGCCAGCTCGGCCAGCATCTGGCAGCCGTTGCACACGCCCAGCGCGAAAGTGTCGGTGCGGGCGAAGAAGGCCTTGAACTGCTCGGCCAGCTGCGGGTTGAAGGTGATGCTGCGCGCCCAGCCGATGCCCGCGCCCAGTGTGTCGCCGTAGCTGAAGCCGCCGCAGGCGACGAAGCCCTTGAACTGCGGCAGGTCGGCGCGACCGGACTGCAGGTCGGTCATGTGCACGTCCACCGCCTCGAACCCCGCCAGGTCGAAACAGTACGCCATCTCCACGTGCGAGTTGACGCCCTGCTCGCGCAGGATGGCGACTTTGGGGCGCGACAGGTTCAGGAACGGTGCAGCGACGTCTTCCTTCGCATCGAAGCTCGGCGCGAACTGCAAGCCCGGGTTGGCCGGATCGCCCGCCGCGGCGTGCTCGGAATCGGCACCCACCGGGTTGTCGCGCTGCTGGCAGATCTTCCAGCTGACGCTGTCCCAGACCTGGTGCAAGTCGGACAGCTTGGCGCCGAACACCGCCTTGGTGTCGCGCCACACCTGCACCTCGCCCTTGCCCACTTCCATGGACGACGAAGCCGGCCGGGTCTTGCCGACGAAGTGCGAGTAGCGCGCCAGGCCGTGCTCGCGCAGCACCTGCATCACGTCGTTGCGCTGGTCGGTGCGCACCTGCAGCAGCACGCCCAGCTCTTCGTTGAACAGCGCCTTCAGCGTCAGTTCCTCGCGCCGCGCGCTGACCTGCGTCGCCCAGTTCTTCGCGTCGCCGAATTCGGCACGGCTGTCGCTGATGCCGTCGCCTTCCGTGACCAGCAGGTCCACGTTGAGCGAAACACCCACCTGGCCCGCGAACGCCATCTCGCAGGCGGCGGCGAACAGGCCGCCGTCGCTGCGATCGTGGTACGCCAGCACACGGTCCTGCGCGCGCAGCGCATTCACGGCGTTGACCAGGTTCACCAGATCCTGCGCATCGTCCAGGTCCGGCACGTCGCCACCCGGCTGGTCCAGCACCTGCGCCAGGATGCTGCCGCCCATGCGGTGCCGGCCTTTGCCCAGGTCCACCAGCACCAGCGTCGTGTCTTTGGTGGCTTCCAGTTGCGGCGTCAGCGTGGGCCGCACGTCGTCCAGCGAAGCGAAGGCCGTGATGATCAGGCTGACCGGCGAGGTCACCTTGCGGCCGTCCCACTGCGTGCGCATCGACAGGCTGTCCTTGCCCACGGGGATGGAGATGCCCAGTGCCGGGCACAGCTGCATGCCCACCGCCTTCACCGTCTCGTACAGCGCCGCGTCTTCGCCCGCTTCGCCGCAGGCGGCCATCCAGTTGGCCGACAGCTTGACGCGCTCCAGTTCGATGGGCGCGGCCAGCAGGTTGGTGATGGCCTCGGCCACGGCCATGCGGCCGGAAGCGGGCGCGTCGATGGCCGCCAGCGGCGTGCGCTCGCCCATGCTCATCGCCTCGCCGGCGAAGCCCTTGAAGTCGGCCAGCGTCACGGCGCAATCGGCCACCGGTACCTGCCACGGGCCGACCATCTGGTCCCTATGGGACAGGCCACCCACGGTGCGGTCGCCGATGGTGACCAGGAAGCGCTTGGAAGCGACGGTCGGGTGCGACAGCACGCGGATGGCCGCGTCCTGCAGATCCACGCCGGTCAGTCGGATGGCCGGCACCTCGCGCGCGACGGACTTCACGTCGCGGTGCATGCGCGGCGGCTTGCCCAGCAGCACGTCCATCGGCATGTCCACTGGCGACTTGGCGGATTCGTCGGCAACGACGAGCTCACGCTCCTTCGTCGCCACCCCCACCACTGCGAACGGACACCGCTCACGCTCGCAGAAATCGCGGAACTGCTCCAGCGACTGCGGCGCGATGGCCAGGACGTAGCGCTCCTGGCTTTCGTTGCACCAGATTTCCTTGGGCGCCAGGCCGGACTCTTCCAGCGGGATCTTGCGAAGGTCGAAACGCGCGCCGACGCCGGCGTCGTTCGACAACTCCGGAAAGGCGTTGGACAGGCCACCCGCGCCGACGTCGTGGATGGCGAGGACGGGATTACTGCTCCCCAGCGACCAGCAGTGGTTGATGACCTCCTGCGCGCGCCGCTCGATCTCGGGGTTGCCGCGCTGCACCGAATCGAAGTCCAGCTCGGCCGTGTTGGTGCCGCTGGCCATGGAGCTGGCCGCGCCGCCGCCCATGCCGATGCGCATGCCGGGCCCGCCCAGCTGCACCAGCAGCGTGCCGGCCGGGAAGCGCTCTTTCATCGTCTGGCCGGCCTCGATGCTGCCCAGGCCGCCAGCGATCATGATGGGCTTGTGGTAGCCGCGCGTGACGCCGGCCACGTCCTGCTCGTACTCGCGGAAGTAGCCCAGCAAGTTGGGACGGCCGAACTCGTTGTTGAACGCAGCGCCACCCAGCGGCCCCTCGGTCATGATCTGCAGCGGGCTGGCGATGTGCGCGGGGCGCCCATTCGGCGACTCCCACAGTTTGGACACCGAGAAGCCGGTCAGGCCCGCCTTGGGCCTGGCGCCGCGGCCGGTGGCGCCCTCGTCGCGGATCTCGCCGCCCGCGCCGGTGGAAGCGCCCGGGAAAGGCGAGATGGCCGTCGGGTGGTTGTGCGTCTCCACCTTCATCAGCACGTGGTGCAGCGCGCCGCCGCGCTGGTAAGTGGAAGGCCCGTCGCCGCGCACCGGCTGGAAGGTTTCGACCTGCGTGCCCACCATCACCGCCGCGTTGTCGGAATACGCAACGATGGTGTGCTTGGGCTGCTGCTGGTGCGTGTGGCGGATCATGGCGAACAGGCTCTTGTCCTGCGCCGCGCCGTCCAGCGTCCAGCTGGCGTTGAAGATCTTGTGCCGGCAGTGCTCGCTGTTCGCCTGCGCGAACATCATCAGCTCGACGTCGGTCGGGTTGCGCTTCAGCCCGCGGAAAGCTTCCAGCAGGTAGTCGATCTCGTCGTCGGCCAGCGCCAGGCCGAAGCGCGTGTTCGCCTGCTCCAGCGCAGCGCGGCCGCCGGACAGCACGTCGACCTCTTCCATCGGCGCGGGCGCCAGCTCGCTGAAGAGCCGGTGCGCATCGGCACGGTCGGCCACGATGCTTTCCGTCATGCGGTCGTGCAGCAGCGCGGCGATGGCTTCGCGCTGGGCGCCCGAAAGCGACGCACTGCCGAGCAGCGGCGCCTTCAGCTGCACGTGGTATTCGACGGCGCGCTCGAGCCGGCGGACGGCCAGGCCGCAGTTGTGGGCGATGTCGGTGGCCTTGGAAGCCCAGGGCGAGACGGTGCCCAGCCGCGGCGTGACGATGAACGGCTCGCCCTTGTCCGGACCTTCGGCGGGCTCGCCGTAGGTCAGCAGCGAGGCCAGGCGGTCCGTTTCGGCGGCGGCGGGCTGGTGATCCCAGGCGGCGAAGTGGATGAACCGCGCCGACAGTCCCTGGACCTTGTCGTGCACTTCCTGGAGCCTGGGCAGCAATTGCTGGACGCGGAACTCGCTGAGGGCGCGGCCGCCCTCGAACTCGGAGATGTGCAGGGTCACGTTTGGGCCTGTGTGGGAACGGAAAGCGCCACCGCTGACTGGGGTGGCGCTGAACCCGCTGATTTTACCGGCCATGCCCGCGCACCCCTGCGGTGCATGGGTGCCTTTGGGATAATCGGGACATGGCCATCACGTACAAGGACGACGCAGGCGTCCAGGGCATGCGCACCGCCGGCCGG
The DNA here is from genome assembly GCF_004681975.1 of Ramlibacter humi. Taxonomy (GTDB): domain Bacteria; phylum Pseudomonadota; class Gammaproteobacteria; order Burkholderiales; family Burkholderiaceae_C; genus Ramlibacter; species Ramlibacter humi. The sequence goes on along the minus strand of NZ_SMLK01000001.1, from coordinate 710,757 downwards.
CTGGCCGCCGAGGTGCTGGACTTCCTCACGCCCCACATCAAGCCCGGCATCACCACCCAGGACATCGACCGGCTGGCGGCCGGGCACATGCAGACGCAGGGGTCGATCTCGGCCACGCTGGGCTACCAGCCGCCGGGGTATCCGCCCTACCCCGCTTCGCTGTGCACCTCGGTCAACCACGTGGTGTGCCACGGCATCCCGAACGAGAAGCCGCTGAAGAAGGGCGACATCGTCAACGTCGACGTCACCGTGATCAAGGACGGCTGGTACGGCGACACCAGCCGCATGTTCATCGTGGGCGAAGCGTCCATCGCGGCCAAGCGCCTGGTGAACCTGACCTACGAAGCCATGTGGCACGGCATCGTGAAGGTCAAGCCCGGCATCCACCTGGGCGACATCGGCTTCGCCATCCAGCAGTTCGCCGAGAAGAACGGCTTTTCCGTGGTGCGCGAGTTCTGCGGCCACGGCATCGGCCGCAACTTCCACGAAGAGCCGCAGGTGCTGCACTACGGCAAGCCCGGCACGCTGGAACGCCTGGAGCCCGGCATGACCTTCACCATCGAGCCGATGATCAACGCCGGCCGCAAGGAGGTGAAGGAGTTCGGCAACGACGGCTGGACCATCGTCACCAAAGACCACTCTCTGTCCGCGCAGTGGGAGCACACCGTGCTGGTCACCGAGACCGGCTACGAGGTGATGACGCTGTCGGCCGGCAGCCCTCCGCCGCCGCCTTTCGTCAACGCGGCCTGATCCCGCCATGGCCTCGGCCGTCCTCCAGACAACGCCGCAGGCCAGCGCCTCGACGGCCCTGCTGCGCGACCGGCTGAAGCAACAGAAGGCCGCCATCAACGCTTCCCTGCTGGTGCAGGGCATCCCGCCGCGCGCGGTGGGCCGCGTGCTGCGCAAGATGGCGCGCCACGTGGACGACGCGCTCAAGGCGCTATGGCAGCAGGCCGGCTTCCCGGCCGACTGCGCGCTGATCGCCGTCGGCGGCTACGGCCGCGGCGAATTGTTCCCACATTCCGACGTCGACGTGCTGGTGCTGCTGCCCGACGGCACGCAGGCCGACGGCGACGGGCCGCTGCGCCGCCAGCTGGAAGCTTTCATCGGCCAGTGCTGGGACATCGGCCTGGAGATCGGCTCCAGCGTGCGCACGGCCAGCGAATGCGCGGCGGCCGCGCAGGCCGACGTCACCATCCAGACCTCGCTGCTGGAATCGCGCCTGCTGGCGGGCGACGGCGCCCTCTTCCGCCGCTTTCACGAAAGCTTCCGCGCCACGGTGGACCCGCGTGCCTTCTTCATCGCCAAGACGCTGGAGATGCGCCAGCGGCACAACAAGTTCGAGAACACGCCCTACTCGCTGGAACCCAACTGCAAGGAATCGCCCGGCGGCCTGCGCGACCTGCAGGTCATCCTGTGGGTGGCCAAGGCGGCGGGGTTCGGCAGCAGCTGGGAAGAGCTGGCCGCCAACGGCCTGGCCACCCCGCTGGAAGCGCAGCAGATCCAGCGCAACGAGGCGCTGCTGAACCTGATCCGCGCGCGCCTGCACGCCATCGCGGGTCGGCGCGAAGACCGGCTGGTGTTCGACCTGCAGACGCCGGTGGCCGAAGCTTTCGGCTACCGCACCGAAACCGCGCCGGACGGCCGCCTGCTGCAGCGAGCCAGCGAGGCGCTGATGAAGCGGTTCTACTGGGCGGCCAAGGCGGTGACGCAGCTCAACCAGATCCTGCTGCTGAACATCGAGGAGCGCATCACGCCCAGCGGCCAGGAGCCGGTGCCCATCAACCCGCGCTTCGCCATCAAGGCGGGGATGCTGGAGGTGACGAGCGACGACCTGTACCAGCGCGAGCCGCACGCCATCCTGGAAACCTTCCTCGTCTACCAGACCACGGTGGGCCTGAAGGGGCTGTCGGCCCGCACGTTGCGCGCGCTCTACAACGCGCGCGACATCATGGATTCGAAGTTCCGCAACGACCCGGTCAATCACGCCACCTTCAAGGCGATGCTGCTGCAGCCTTCGGGCATCACGCACGCGCTGCGGCTGATGAACCAGACGTCGGTGCTGGGGCGCTACCTGTGGGTGTTCCGCCGCATCGTCGGCCAGATGCAGCACGACCTGTTCCACGTCTACACCGTGGACCAGCACATCCTGATGGTGCTGCGCAACGTGCGCCGCTTCTTCATCGCGGAGCATGCGCACGAATACCCGTTCTGCTCGCAGCTGGCCGCGGGCTTCGACAAGCCCTACGTGCTGTACGTCGCCGCGCTCTTCCACGACATCGCCAAGGGGCGCGGTGGCGACCACTCCGAGCTGGGTGGCGAGGAAGTGCGCCGCTTCTGCCGCCAGCACGCCATCGACACCACCGACTGCCGCCTCATTGAATTCCTGGTGCGCGAGCACCTGACCATGAGCCGCATCGCGCAGAAGGAAGACCTGTCCGATCCCGAGGTGATCGCGGCTTTCGCCAAGCGAGTGGGCGACGAGCGCACGCTGACGGCGCTGTACCTGCTGACGGTGTCCGACATCCGCGGCACCAGCCCCAAGGTGTGGAATGCCTGGAAGGGCAAGCTGCTGGAAGACTTGTACCGCGCCACGCTGCGCGCGCTGGGCGGCCACGCGCCGGGCAACGCCGCCGAAGTGGAAGCGCGCAAGCGCGAAGCGCTGGTGCAGTTGCAGCTGCACGCGCTTCCGTTCGAGGCGCACAAGAAGCTGTGGGACACGCTGGACGTGGGCTACTTCATGCGCCACGACGCCGGCGAGATCGCCTGGCACACGCGGCACCTGTCGCGCCACGTGGGTGCTGCTCGCCCCGTGGTGCGCGCGCGCATCTCGCCGGTGGGGGAAGGCCTGCAGGTGCTGGTGTACACGCCCGACCAGCCCGACCTGTTCGCGCGCATCTGCGGCTACTTCGACCAGGCGGGCTTTTCCATCCTGGACGCGCGCATCCACACGGCGAAGAACGGCTATGCGCTGGATACGTTCCAGGTGGTCACGTCCATGCTCCCCGAGCACTATCGCGAACTCGTGACCATGGTGGAGTCGGAACTGGAACAGACGCTGGAGCGCGCGGGCCCGCTGCCGCAACCCAGCCGCGGCCGCGTGTCGCGCCGCGTGCGCAGCTTCCCGGTCACGCCGCGCGTGCAGCTGTCACCCGACGAGCGCGCGCAACGCTGGCTGCTGTCGGTGTCGGCCAGCGACCGGGTGGGCCTGCTCTACTCCATCGCGCGGGTGCTCGCAAAACACAAGATCAACCTGCAGCTGGCCAAGGTCAGCACGCTGGGCGAGCGGGTGGAAGACACCTTCCTCATCGACGGGCCGGAACTGCAGCAGAACCGCCGGCAGATCGAGATCGAGACGGAGCTGCTCGAAGCGCTCGGAGAGAGCTGAGAGCAGCGAGGCGACGTCATTCGCGCGAAGGCGGAGAACCCACGCTTTCGCACGGCCTTCAGTTTCCGGCCGCATCGCCGCGCACGTTCGGCGTCACGGCCAGCGGCGGAAAGCAGGCGAACGACTGCGTCTGCGGGTAGGCCACGTTGGTGGCGCAGTCCACCCCGATGTTGCCCATCCGGTGGTTGAACACCGGCACCTGCAAGGTGAAAGGCCTCAGCGGAAAGCACAGCGCCAGCATCTGTGCCGCGCCGCGCGGGCTCAGCGTGTACGCCGGCAGGCCGAAAGCCATGCGCAGGCGCCACGCCTGCACCGGCGTGCGCTGCGGCTGGAATTCATCGACGGCCTGGCGCAGCTGCGGCTGGTCGAACAGCATCGCGACCGACGAGACGTTGCCCATCGGGTGCACGTGCAACAGCGTGTCGAAGTTCCAGCCCCACAGCACCAGGTCCCAATCGGCCGGCAAGCCCGCCAGTACCTCGCGGCTGCGTTCCGCAAAGTCGTGGCGGAACACCGCATCGTCCTCCGCGATCGTGAGCGGCGCGCCCGCCGCCGCGGCTTCCTTCCACAGGTGCCAGTGCGACAGTGCCGCGCCATAGGCATGCGCCTGGTAGGTGGCTTCGACTTCGCGCGTGAAGGCGCCGGAGGCGCGCACTTCATCTGCGGTCAGGCGGCTGCCGTCGACGGCGTCGAAGAAGGTGAAATTCAGGTGCGCGTTGCGGCGCCGGAACTGCTCGCGCCGACGCGCGTGGCGCTGCAGGCTGATCACTCGGACGACGCTCATCGCGGGCGACTTTAGCCCACCGGGCGCGCGAACCCCGCTGGTAAGCTGCGCGCATGGCTTCCATCGCCGTGATCACCCCCTACCACCAGGAGCCGCTCGAGGTCCTGGAGCAATGCCACCGCAGCGTGCTGGCGCAGGAGCCGGCGGCCGATCACTTCATGGTTGCCGATGGCTTTCCAAACCCGCAGGTCGCGGGCTGGAAGGTGAGGCACGTGGTGTTGCCGCAGGCGCACGGCTACGGCGGCTCGGTGCCGCGCGGTGTCGGCGCCATGCTGGCCGAGGCGCAAGGCTACGAGTTCGTCGCTTTCCTCGACGCCGACAACTGGTACCACCCGGGCCACCTGGCTTCGCTGGTCGAATTGCAACGGCGCACCCGCGCGCCGGTCTGTTCGTCGCTGCGCACTTTCCACCAGCCGGACGGCACGCCGATCGAGACGGTGGAAGCGGCGGAAGACCAGCTGGTGCATGTCGATACCAGCTGCCTGCTGATCCACCGGTCCGCGTTCAGCGCGCTGCCCGTGTGGATGCACCTGCCGCAGCAGATCTTCAAGCTGTGTGACCGCGTCTTCGTCGCGGCCCTGCGCCACAAGCGCTTCGCGATCGCCTCGACACGCCAGCGCACGGTGGCGTATCGCACGCTTTACCAGACGCACTACGAAGCCGCGGGCCTGCCGCTGCCCGCCGGCTTCAAGCCGACGAACATCCTGCACCCTTCGTACGAGTGGCTGAACACGCGCGAGGGTGTCGCGCTGACCGTGGAGCGCCTGGGCTTCTGGCCGGCCGCCTACATGGCCTGAGGCTCAGTCGTCCTCGGACGCGTCGATGTCCGGGAACAGCACCTCGGTGTAGCCGAACTTCGTGAAGTCGCGCACCCGCATCGGGTAGAGCTTGCCCGCCAAGTGGTCGCACTCGTGCTGCACCACGCGGGCGTGCCAGCCGTCGACCGTGCGGTCGATGGGCTTGCCGTCGGGGTCGACGCCCGTGTAGCGGATCGTCTTCCAGCGCGGCACCATCCCGCGCAGGCCGGGCACGGAGAGGCAGCCTTCCCACCCGTCTTCCTCGTCGCCGCCGACCGGTGTGATGGTGGGATTGAGCAGCACGGTGCGCGGCACGGCCGGTCTTTCCGGGTAGCGCGGGTTCGGCGTATCGCTGCCGAAGATCACCAGCTGCAGGTCGACGCCGATCTGCGGCGCGGCGAGGCCCGCGCCGTTGACGGCCTTCATCGTTTCGAACATGTCGTCGATGAGGCGGCGGATGTCGGGGGTGCCGAACTCGGTGACGGGCTTGGCCACGCGCAGGAGGCGCGGGTCGCCCATCTTCAGGATTTCGCGGACGGTCATGAGTAGTGCACCTTGGAATCTGTCACGTGGTCAATGCCTGACTTGGCAATCGTTAGGCAGGCTCACTCATGGACGAGGCCCAGATGTCTTCGTGAACAATCCTAAGTGGAACTCCTGCTGTTCTGTACTCGATTGCTTTCTCAATTTTGGTCCCAAAGTTTCCATGCTTCCATTCAGCGCTGCCCAAGCCACCAACGATCAGAAAATTCAGTTTCTTCGTAACCGAAGCAGCGATGGACCCGCCGCGACGGAGCACAGCTGATTCGCACACGGTACGCGGGCCGAACGCGAAGTCACCAGTCATGCAAAAAACTTGATCCGCGAAATCAAGGCTGAGAATTTCGTCAAAGGCCAATGCATTGACTGGTCGAGCGTCGACGTCATCAAACTTCCCGCCAACGAAACCCTCAAGGACTTCTACTAGATGCGAGCGCTCTTCAGCAGTAACGTGCCCATCTGCTAGGATTTCGTTCACCTTGGCATGGATTGCGGATCCCGGCCACACCCCATTGACGGCGTCGGCGGCAGTAAGCCACTTGTTCAGAAACTGAATCTCTTGATCGTTTAGCTGACCATCAGCGAGCAGACCTTGAACAATGCCCACTAGAGCGGCGCATGATTGACGCATTTCATTGCGAAACGCGGCCGCTTGCCGTGTGTAGAGATTTGGCATCACCCCTCCTCGGATCGCCTCAACAAACCTAAATCGCTATCCCCGCCGAAGCAAGAAGGGCAAGAAACTCAGGCTCTTCGATGATCTTAATGCTCAACGACTCGGCCTTCGTCACCTTGCTCGCCCCGGGCTCCACTCCTCGAACGAGGTACGTCGTTTTCTTGGAGACTGAATCAGTGACCTTCGCTCCCGCTGATTCCGCAAGCTCAGCTGCTCGCTCTCGATTGGCAAAGTGACTAAGCGTACCGGTGATAACAATAGTCGCGCCCGCCAAGTCGCCGGTGCCCATTCGGGCCTGAGTCTCGACCCTCCGCACCTTGATATCGAGAGCTTCGAGTTGCTCCAATACACGCTGCCATCTGGGCAACTTGAGTTCGTCATATATCGCGCGTGCAGCTGGATCGGCCGACGCGAGCACTTGGACGTCCGCAGCGAGCAGCTCGTCAATATCGGCGAAGGAGTCACTGACCCGGTCCAAAGTGACCGAACCAATGCCTTTCAGCCGCAACTGGGTGATGAATCGACCGAACGGGATGCTGGTGACGCGCTCGGTGTCGGCAACCTTAGGCGTCTGTAGCTTCGTGGCGAGTTCTGCGACAACACCTAGGTTGCGCTCAGAAGAGAAGAAATCGTGAATTGCCTTCGCGGTCTTCGCGCCTAGTTGCTCGATCAAGACAATCGTATCGACTGATGCATCCGCGAGGTTCGCTAAGGATCCAAAGAAGCGCGCTAAGTCCTTCGCTGTCGTCTCACCGACGTGCGGAATTCCCAACCCAAGAATCACCCGATGAAGCGGCCTCGTCTTCGACGCTTCCACAGCACCAATTAACTTTTCAGCCTGAGTCCTTTGGATCGTGACTCTTTTAGTGCCATGCCGACCGTTTTTATATGTATAGGGCTCTTCTCGCAAGACTGTGCCAATGAGATCTTCTTGGCGGAGCTTATAGAAATCAGCGACGGTTCTAAGCCGCCCATCCAAGTCGAATCGCGCAATGTATTCGCTGCCGAACCCCTCCAGGTTCATCGCACTCCGCGCTGCAAAGTGGCGCAAGGCGCGTCGCCTCTGTGCCGGACAGATCAACCCTCCAGAGCATCGATGCGCCACCTCCCCCTTCTCTCTCACCACCCGGCTGCCGCATTCGGGGCAAATCAGCGGCATGAAGAAATTCCGGAGGTAGCCACTTCTGGAGTTCGGAACCGGACCAACAATCTCAGGGATAACATCGCCGGCGCGTCGAACTATGACTTGATCGCCTACTCGAACTTTCCTGCGACGCAGATCGAACAAGTTGTGGAGCGTGACGTTGGCAACGGTGACGCCGCCTACTCGTATAGGCTCGAGCTTTGCAACTGGCGTGAGCTTTCCAGTCCGTCCAACTTGGACGTCGATGTCATTTAGTCTTGTCGACCGCTCCTCTGGTGGGAACTTGTGGGCGATTGCCCACCGTGGAACTCTCGACTTGAAGCCTAAGTCCCTCTGCACATCGCGCGAGTCAATTTTGTAGACCACGCCATCGATGTCAAAAGGGAGTTGGTTCCGTCGCGCGGCCACACTCCCATGGAAGTTGCACAGTCCTTCAGCCCCGCGCGACATCTGCCAGTCTGAATTTACCGGCAACCCCATTCGAGCAAGTTCTCGTAGCAGACCTGAGTGGGTCTGAGGCTCCTCCCATCCTTGTGTATCGCCTAGGCCATATGCAAAGAAGCTAAGGGCTCTTTCTTCGGCGATGGCGGCGTTCAATTGGCGAACAGCACCAGCAGCTGCATTTCTGGGGTTTGCGAACAGCTTGCCGCCGGAAAGAATCTGTCGCTGGTTAAGGGATTCGAAGTCACTCAGTGACATGAACACTTCGCCACGTACTTCAAGTACCGGTGCGCTGCAGTCAACAAGCGTCCTGGGTATGGATCGGATCGTCGAGATCGTATGGGTGACGTCCTCGCCGTTGTAGCCGTCACCCCGAGTCACGGCACGGACGAACCGTCCCGATTCGTAACGAAGACTGATGGCAAGGCCATCAAACTTCAACTCTGCAACATAGGAGATCTGATCACCGTTGAGCAGAGCCATTGAGGCTTGACTCAGAGCCTCGCGCAACCCTTGCGATACACGTTTCCGCTCCGTCGCGAGTGCATCTCGGACTTTTCGATCGAAGTCGAAGGCCCCCTCAGATGAGCTATCGGTTTCGGTCTCGATTGACAGCATCGGCACCGTGTGCTGGACCTCGACGAGGCCCTTCATCACGGTTCCAACAACTTTCTGAGTCGGAGATTCTGAAGTGATGAGCTCCGGATGCTCGAGCTCTAACGACTGAAGCTCATTGAAAAGCTCGTCGTACTCCCAGTCTTCTATCTCCGGATCATCCTCGTCGTAGTAACGCTTCGCGTGATACAGAACTTGTTCGCGGAGCGCTTTGACTCGCTCGCGAACTGACTTGTCTGTCGACATCTGGAAAGTTTAGGAGAAAAGGCGCCGCGCCTGAGGCGACCCCGCCGCCAGGTCGCGCGATTCCAGCGTGTCGTAGAGCATCTCCAGGTCGGCACCCACCACGTCCAGGCCTTCGGCCGCGATCACCTGGCCGTTGTCGTCGATGATGGCGCCGTCCATGCCCGCCGCCAGCCCGATGGCCGCGTCGCGCATGCGCGCGAACGGCTGCTCGCCGCGCGGCACCTGCGGCACGTCCAGGCTCAGCGACACCTCGCGGATGGCCGACTGCGCGGGGTCTTCCGACAGCGCCGCATGGCTGTCGAACGACAGCACCAGCAGCGGCGGGTTGCCGGCCTGCGAGGAAGGCAGCACCAGCCGCCCCGGGATGGCGCCGGCGACGAAGCCGAAGCGCGAGGCGTTCTGCTGCACGTAGCCGGGGCTCCACGCGGCGTTGCGGGCACGCAAGGTGAAGCTCAGCTGCGCGTCGTGGCCGCCCGCAAACTGGTCGAGCTCTCGGGCGCGCGCCACCTCGGGCAGCATGTCCGGAAACTCGGCCGCGCCGTTCACCGCATCGGCGAAGGCCTGGGCCTTGACCACGAACTCGGAGAACTCGATCTCGTTGAGCGCGCCCGTGCGGTTGGCCAGCTGCACGCCGGCCTGGAAGGCCGTGTAGCGCTGGCCGGCCTGAGGCACTTCCCACTGCTGGGTGGCTTCGTTCAGGCCTTCGACCGCGAACGGCTTGCTGCCCGCGCGCCGGGTGGCCGGCAGCGCGGCCATCGCGGCTTCGCCCGCGACCGGATGTTCCACCGCGATGGGCGCCAGCGCGTCGATGAGCGCGTCCAGCCCCGGCTTCTTCTCGGGCATGGGCAGCGGCGGCTCTTCGGCATCGAACACGGGCTCGACGGGAACGGGTTCTTCGCCCGGTTCGTTGCGGGGCAGCGCCTGGTCGGCCTGCCGCGGCTTGAGCTGGCGCGTGGTCCACGCGTTCCAGGCGACGAGGACGGCGAGCACCAGCCCGCCGAGGATGGCTACGCCGACGGTGAAGCCGCTCATGTCAGGCGGCCTCGGCCATCGACACCGCGGATTCCATGTCCACGGCCACGATGCGCGACACACCTTGCTCCTGCATGGTCACGCCGATCAGCTGCTCGGCCATCTCCATCGCGATCTTGTTGTGGCTGATGAACAGGAACTGCGTTTCCTTCGCCATGGCCGACACCAGCTTGGCGTAGCGCTCGGTGTTGGCGTCGTCCAGCGGCGCGTCCACCTCGTCCAGCAGGCAGAAAGGCGCCGGGTTCAGCTGGAAGATGGCGAACACCAGCGCGATGGCCGTCAGCGCCTTCTCGCCGCCCGACAGCAGGTGGATGGTCTGGTTCTTCTTGCCGGGCGGCTGCGCCATCACCTGCACGCCGGAGTCGAGGATCTCCTCGCCCGTCATCACCAGCTTGGCGTTGCCGCCGCCGAACAGCTCGGGGAACATGCGGCCGAAGTGTTCGTTGACGGTGTTGAAGGTGCCGGCCAGCAGCTCGCGCGTCTCGCCGTCGATCTTGCGGATGGCGTCTTCCAGCGTGGTGATGGCCTCGGTCAGGTCGGCCGTCTGCGCGTCCAGGAACTGCTTGCGCTCGCGCGCCGAGGTCAGTTCGTCCAGCGCCGCCAGGTTCACCGCGCCCAGCGCCGCGATCTCGCGCTGCAGCCGGTCGATCTCGCCCTGCATGCTGGAAAGGCGCACGTTGCCGTCCTGGATGGACCTGGCCACGGCTTCCAGGTCCGCGTTCGCGTCGGCCAGCAGTTGCGTGTATTGCTCCAGGCCCAGGCGGGCGGCCTGTTCCTTCAGCTGCAGGTCGGTGATGCGCTGGCGCAGCGGGTCCAGCTCGCGTTCCAGCTGCAGGCGGCGCTCGTCGCTGGCGCGCAGCTTGGCGGTCAGGTCGTCGTACTCGCTGCGCTTGGCGCCCAGGGCCTGCTCGCGCTCGGATTTCAGCTGCAGCGCAGACTGCAGGCCGGCCTGCGCGGCGGCGTCGGTCAGCCGCGAGAGTTCCGCATGCGCACGCTCCTCTTCGGCGGCAATGCTGCCGGCCTGCTGCTGCGCGGTATCGATGGCACGCTGCAATTCCCCACGGCGCGCTTCCAGCGAACGCTGCGAGAACTGCGCTTCCTGCGCCTGGCGTTCCAGGCTGCGTTGCTGCTCGCGGGCCTGCGCCAGCTTGCGCTCGGCGTCGATCACGCGTTCGTCCAGCTGGGCATGCCGCTCCTGGCTGTCGGCCAGCTGCATGTCCAGTTCCTCGAAGCGCCCTTCGGCGGCGACGCGGCGTTCCTGCAGTTCTTCCAGCAGCGCGTCGACTTCGGCCAGGTCACCGGCGATCTGCTCGCTGCGCGCGCGGGTCTGTTCGGCCAGCTGCGTCAGGCGCAGCGTCTCCACCTGCAGCTCGTGCGCCTTGGCCTGCGTTTCCGCGGCTTCGCGGCGGACGGCCACCAGGCGCTGGGAGGCGTCGGTGTAGGCAGCCTCGGCCCGCACCAGCGCGCCGCGCGATTCCTCGGCGATGAGCAGCTGCGCGCGCAGCTGCTTCTCCAGGTTCTCGATCTCCTGCTGGCGGGCCAGCAGGCCGGCGCGCTCGGAGTCCTGCGCGTAGAAGCTGACGCTGTGCGCGGTGACGCAATGGCCGGTCTGCACGTAGATGACTTCGCCGGGCTGCAGCTTGTCGCGCGCGGCCAGCGCGTCCTCGAAGCTGGCGGCGGTGTAGCAGCCGTGCAGCCAGTCGGCCAGCAGCGCCTTCTGGCCCGCGTCGTTCAGCCGCAGCAGGTCCGACAGGCGCGGCAGCGAGCCGGCGGGCAGCGGCACGGCGGCCGCGGGCGGGCTGTAGAAGGCCAGCTTGGCCGGCGGCGCGTCGGTGGCGAAGGCGCGCACCATCTCCAGCCGCGAGACTTCCAGCGACGACAGGCGCTCGCGCAGCGCCGCTTCCAGCGCGTTCTCCCAGCCCTGCTCCACGTGGATGCGGCTCCACAGCGCCTGCAGGCCTTCCAGGCCGTGGCGGGCCAGCCAGGGTTTGAGCTTGTCGTCGGTCTGGACTTTTTCCTGCAGCGCCTTCAGCGCTTCCATGCGCGCGGACAGGTCGGCCTGCTTGTGGCTTTCGCGGTTGACCGTTTCCTGCTTCTGGCGGCGGTCGTCGTCCAGCTGCGGCACCTGGTCCTGCAGCTCGTGCAGGCGGGCGTCCGCCGCGGAGGCGGTTTCCTGGGCGACCGCCAGCTGCTGTTGCAGGTTGGTGAGCCGCGCCTCGTCGGGCGCGGCCAGCGCGTTGCGGTCGGCCACCAGGCGCTCGCGGCGCTGGCCCAGCTGGCGCGACTGCTCCTCGATGTTGCGCTGGTCGGCGGCCAGCACCTGGATCTGCTGCTGCACCTGGGCCACGCCCTGGCGCTGCTCGGTGGACTTGGCCTGCGCCTGGCGCAGCGCCTCTTCCAGGTCGGGCAGCGCCATCGACTGCTCTTCCAGTTGCGCGGCCAGCAGCGTCGCCTTCTCTTCGGCGTCCACGGCCTGGCCGGCCAGCGTCTCGATCTCGGCGGCCGCGTCGTCCTTGCGCGCGGCCCAATGGGAGGTCTGTTCCTTCAGCTGCTGCAGCCGCTGCTCCACGCGCTGGCGGCCTTCGACCACGAAGCGGATCTCGGCCTCCAGGCGGCCGACTTCGGCGCTGGCTTCGTACAGCTGGCCCTGCGCCTGGTTGACCTGGTCGCCGGCCGCGTAGTGGGCCTGGCGCACGGTTTCCAGCTCGTTCTCGACGTGGCGCAGGTCGGCGACGCGCGACTCCAGGTCGTTGACGGCCTTGTCGGCGTCCTGCTTCAGCTTGCCCTGGTCGCCCTCGGCTTCGGCGCGCTTGAGGAACCACTGCTGGTGCTGCTTCAGGTTGACGTCGGCCTGCAGCGAGTTGTAGCGCTGGGCGACTTCGGCCTGCTTCTCCAGCTTGTCCAGGTTGGCGTTCAGCTCGCGCAGGATGTCTTCCACGCGGGTGAGGTTCTCGCGCGTGTCCGAGAGGCGGTTCTCGGTTTCGCGGCGGCGTTCCTTGTACTTCGAGACGCCCGCGGCTTCCTCCAGGAACAGGCGCAGCTCTTCCGGCTTGGATTCGATGATGCGGCTGATGGTGCCCTGGCCGATGATGGCGTAGGCGCGCGGGCCGAGGCCCGTGCCCAGGAACACGTCCTGCACGTCGCGGCGGCGCACCGGCTGGTTGTTGATGTAGTAGCTGCTGGTGCCGTCGCGCGTCAGCACGCGTTTGACGGCGATCTCGGCGAACTGGCTCCACTGGCCGCCCGCGCGGTGGTCGGCGTTGTCGAAGATCAGTTCGACCGAAGAGCGCGAGGCCGGCTTGCGGGACGTCGTGCCGTTGAAGATGACGTCCTGCATGGACTCGCCGCGCAGCTCGCTGGCCTTGGACTCGCCCAGCACCCAGCGAACCGCGTCCATGATGTTGGACTTGCCGCAGCCATTGGGGCCGACCACCCCGACCAGCTGGCCGGGAAGCATGAAGTTGGTGGGTTCGGCGAAAGACTTGAATCCGGAAAGCTTGATGGAGTTGAGTCGCACGTGCGCAAGCCCTGGCGGAGGTGTTCGGAACGGCCAGCGCCGCCCACGGGCGGCGCTGGAAAAGTCCGCCGCATGATAGCGAACTGGGCAGCGCCCCCGCCGGACGGAATTCGCTTGCCACCGCCCCGAAACCGCGCTAAGCGCCGACCCACGGGCGGCCCCGTTTTTGGCAACAAGCGGGCACGGCGGGAAGGCGTCAGCCGGAACCGATAATTCGGCCCATGAATCCCCTTTTGGCCCGCCTGCAGCCCTACCCTTTCGAGCGGCTGCGGCAGTTGTTCGCGGGCGTGACCCCGAATCCCGAATTCCGCCCCATCAGCCTGGGCATCGGCGAGCCCAAGCACCCGACGCCATCCTTCATCAAGCAGGCGCTCAAGGACGCGCTGGAAACGCCGGGCAGCGACCTGACGGGCTACCCGCCCACCGTGGGCACGCCCCAGCTGCGCGAAGCTTTCGCCGGCTGGCTGAAGCGCCGCTACGGGCTGGCGGTGGACGCGGCGACGCAGGTGCTGCCGGTCAACGGCTCGCGTGAGGCGCTGTTCGCTTTCGCGCAGACGGTGATCGATCCCACCAGGTCGCCGGTGGTGGTCTGCCCCAACCCGTTCTACCAGATCTACGAAGGCGCCTGCCTGCTGGCGGGGGCGGAACCGTACTACGCGCCCAGCGACCCGGCGCGCAATTTCGCGGTGGACTGGGACAGCGTGCCCGCGGAGGTCTGGGCCCGCACCCAGCTGATCTACGTCTGCTCGCCCGGCAACCCCACCGGCGCCGTGATGCCGCTGGACGAGTGGCGCAAGCTGTTCGAGCTGTCGGACCGGCACGGCTTCGTGATCGCTTCGGACGAGTGCTACAGCGAGATCTACTTCCGCGACGAGCCGCCGCTGGGCGGCCTGGAAGCCGCCGCCCAGCTGGGCCGCACCGATTTCCGCCGCCTGGTGGCGTTCACCAGCTTGTCCAAGCGCAGCAACGTGCCCGGCATGCGCAGCGGCTTCGTCGCGGGCGATGCGCAACTGTTGAAGGCTTTCGCGCTGTACCGCACCTACCACGGCAGCGCGATGGCACCGCCGGTGCAGGCCGCCAGCATCGTGGCCTGGAACGACGAGCAGCATGTGGTGGACAACCGCGCCGAGTACCGCCGCAAGTTCGCCGAGGTCACGCCCGTGCTGGCCGAGGTCATGGACGTGCGCCTGCCCGACGCGGGGTTCTATCTCTGGGCCGGCGTGCCCGGCGGCGACGACACCGCCTTCGCCCGCGACCTGCTGGCTCAATACAATGTGACGGTCTTGCCGGGCAGCTACCTCGCCCGCGAGAGCGGCGGCCGCAACCCCGGCGCCGGCCGCGTGCGCATGGCCCTGGTCGCGGAAGCGGCCGAGTGTCTGGAAGCCGCGCAACGCATCGTCCGATTCATCCAGAACCGAAAAGCCTGAACCTTCCATGAGCCAGCAGCTGCAGCAGACCATAGCCACCGCCTGGGACAACCGCGCCAACCTGTCCGCGAAGGACGCGCCGAAAGACGTCGCCGAGGCCGTCGAACACGTCATCGCCGAACTGAACCACGGCCGCCTGCGCGTGGCCACGCGCGAAGGCGTCGGCAAGTGGACCGTGCACCAGTGGATCAAGAAGGCGGTGCTGCTGTCGTTCCGCCTGAAGGACAACGCGCTGATGAAGTCCGGCGAGCTGGCCTTCTTCGACAAGGTGCCGACCAAGTTCGCCCACCTGTCGCCCGAGGAGATGGCGGCCACCGGCGTGCGCGTGGTGCCGCCGGCCGTGGCGCGCCGCGGCAGCTACATCGCCAAGGGCGCGGTGCTGATGCCCAGCTACGTGAACATCGGCGCGTACGTCGACGAAGGCACCATGGTGGACACCTGGGCCACCGTGGGCTCGTGCGCGCAGGTGGGCAAGAACGTGCACCTGTCCGGCGGCGTGGGCCTGGGCGGCGTGCTGGAGCCGCTGCAGGCCAACCCGACCATCATCGAGGACAACTGCTTCATCGGCGCCCGCTCCGAGATCGTGGAAGGCGTCATCGTCGAGGAGAACTCGGTGGTGTCCATGGGCGTGTACATCGGCCAGAGCACGCCGATCTACGACCGCGCCACCGGCGAGACCAGCTACGGCCGCGTGCCGGCGGGCTCGGTGGTGATCTCCGGCAGCCTGCCCAAGGACGGCGGCAAGTACAGCCTGTACGCCGCCATCATCGTGAAACGCGTGGACGCGCAGACGCGCGCCAAGACCAGCCTGAACGACCTGCTGCGTCCGTGAAAACCATGACGAATGACGGATGACCGCGCTGCGCGCGGATGACGGAAGGCCGGCCCGGGCATTTGTCATTTGTCATTCGCAGGCGAAGCCGCGATCATTCGTCATTGAGGAACGAGGAGTAATGCCATGAGCGGCACGATGGAGCGGATCCTTCGCCTGATGGGCGAGAAGAAGGCGTCCGACGTCTACCTGTCGGCCAACGCGCCGGCGCTGATCAAGATCAATGGCCAGTGCGTGCCGATCAACAACCAGCTGCTGCCGCCCGACGCGCCCAAGGCGCTGCTGGCCGAGGTGCTGCCGGCCAAGCGCATGACGGAGCTGGAGGAAAGCGGCGAGTTGAACATGGCGCACGCCATCGACGGCGTGGGCAACTTCCGCTTCTCGGCCATGCGCCAGCGCGGCACCTACGCCGCGGTCATCCGCTACATCACCACCGAGATCCCGCCGCTGGAATCGCTGAACGTGCCGTTGGTGCTGGGCGAGCTGATCATGGCCAAGCGCGGCCTGCTGCTGATGGTGGGCTCCACCGGCGCCGGCAAGAGCACCACGCTGGCTGCGATGATGGATTACCGCAACGAGAAGGCATCCGGCCACATCCTGACCATCGAGGACCCGGTCGAATTCCTGTTCAAGAACAAGAAGTCGGTGGTCAACCAGCGCGAGGTGGGCAGCGACACGATGTCGATGCAGACCGCGCTGAAGAACGCGCTGCGCCAGGCGCCCGATGTCATCCTGATCGGCGAGATCCGCGACCGCGAGACCATGTCGGCCGCCATCGCGTACGCGCAGTCGGGCCACCTGTGCCTGGCCACCATGCACGCCAACAACAGCTACCAGGCGCTGAACCGCATCCTGTCGTTCTACCCGGTGGAGGTGCGTCCCACCATGCTGGGCGACCTGGCCGCGGCGCTGAAGGCTATCGTGTCGCAGCGCCTGCTGCGCACCATCCACGGCGGCCGCGCGCCGGCGGTGGAGGTGATGCTCAACACCAAGCTGGTGTCCGAGCTGATCGAGAAGGGCGACTTCTCCGGCGTGAAGGAAGCGATGGAGAAGTCCATGGCCGAAGGCTCGCAGACGTTCGAGCAGGCCATCGCCAAGCTCATCGTCGATGGCGTGGTGGACAAGAAGGAAGGCATCGCGAACGCCGACTCGCCCACCAACCTGCAGTGGCGCCTGCAGAACGACTTCGGCCCGGGTGCGGGTGCGGCCAGGCCGGAGGAAGGCGCGAGCGAGGAAGACCTGGCCGACGAGCCTTCGTTCACCGAGATCACGCTGGACGTGAAGCACTAGGCGCTCACCGCCACCCCGCGAACGCGGGAATCCCGTCATGCAGGCCCTCTACCTCACCGAACAACTCGTCTCCCGCCGCTCGGTCACCCCGGAAGACGGCGGCTGCCAGCCGCTGCTGCGGCAACGGCTGGAGCCCTTGGGATTCGAGTGCGAAACCATCGTCAGCGGCCCCGAGAACTTCCGCGTGACCAACCTCTGGGCCAAGCGCGCTTCGTCGAAGCCCGGCGCGCCCGCGCTGGTGTTCGCCGGCCACACCGACGTGGTGCCCACCGGCCCGCTGGAGCAATGGACCAGCGACCCCTTCGTGCCCGCGCACCGCGACGGCAAGCTGTACGGGCGCGGCACGGCGGACATGAAGACGTCGATCGCGGCGTTCGTCGTGGCCGTCGAGGAATTCCTCGCCGCGCATCCCGATCCGGCGCTGTCGATCTCGCTGCTGATCACCAGCGACGAGGAAGGACCGTCGGTCGATGGCACCGTGGTCGTGTGCGAGCAGCTGAAAGCGCGCGGCGAGAAGCTGGACTACTGCATCGTCGGCGAACCCAGCTCGGTGACGCGCTTGGGCGACATGATCAAGAACGGCCGCCGCGGCAGCCTGTCGGGCAAGCTCACCGTGCGTGGCGTGCAGGGCCACATCGCCTACCCGCAGCTGGCGAAGAATCCCATTCACCTGGCGATGCCGGCGCTGGCGGAACTGGCCGGCATCGAATGGGACCGCGGCAACGACTTCTTCCCGCCCACCAGCTTCCAGTGCAGCAACATCCACTCGGGCACCGGCGCGACCAACGTCATCCCGGGATCGCTGGTGGTGGATTTCAACTTCCGCTATTCCACCGAGTCGACGCCTGACGCACTGAAGCAGCGCGTGCACGCGGTGCTCGACCAGCACGGCCTGGACTATCAGCTGGACTGGACCCTGGGCGGCCTGCCCTTCCTCACGCGGCCGGCCGAACTGGTGGGCGCGATGACGAAGGCGATCGAGGAGATCGCGGGCGTGACGCCGGAGCTGTCCACCACCGGCGGCACGAGCGACGGCCGCTTCATCTCGCGCATCTGTCCCCAGGTCGTCGAATTCGGCCCGGTGAACGCCATGATCCACAAGATCGACGAGCACATCGAGGTGGCGCAGATCGAGCCGCTGAAAGACATCTACCGGCGCACGCTGGAACTGCTGGACCGGGCCTGAGGCGCGGACCATGACCCTCATCGAACTGATCGAGCTGTCCGCCTCGCGGCTGCAACAGGCCGGCGTGGCTTTCGGGCACGGCACCACCAACGCTTTCGACGAAGCCGCGTGGCTGGTGCTGTGGCGGCTAGGCCGGCCGCTGGACGAACTCGAAGGCCACGAGGACGATGCCATCGACGCGACGCAGGCAGCGCACGCGATGCAGCTGGTGGACGAGCGCATCGCCACCCGCAAGCCCGCCGCCTACCTGACGCGCGAAGCGTGGCTGCAAGGTGTGCCGTTCTACGTGGACGAACGCGCCATCGTGCCGCGCAGCTTCATCGCGGAACTGCTGGCGGACGGCACCATCGACCCCTGGCTGAGCGAGAACACGCGCCGGGTGCTGGACCTGTGCACGGGCAACGGTTCTCTCGCGGTGATCGCCGCGATGGCCTGGCCGGACGTGCGGGTAGATGGCGCCGATCTGTCGCTGGAGGCACTGGAAGTGGCGGCCATCAATGTCGGCAAGCATCAACTGGAAGACCGCATCACGTTGCTGCAGTCGGACGGCCTGGGCGCCCTGCCCGGCCCGTATGACCTAGTGCTCTGCAACCCGCCATACGTGAACAGCGCCAGCATGGCGGTGCTGCCGGCCGAATACCGCGCCGAGCCCGAACTCGCGCTGGCCGGCGGCATGGACGGCATGGACTTCATCCGGCAACTGCTGGCCGACCTGCCTTCGCGCCTGTCTTCGGAAGGCGTGCTGGTGCTGGAGATCGGCAACGAGCGGCAGCATTTCGAAGCGGCGTTCCCACACCTCGAAGCCGTGTGGCTGGACACCAGCGCGGGCGACGACCAGGTGCTGCTGCTGACGCGCGAAGCCTTGGTGCGACAATGACGCCCTTCGCCGGCCGCTGAAGCGCCGGCCCGCGCGGCACCCACGCCGCGTCACCCCAACCCGATGTCCCTTTCCCGATGATCACGCTGCGCAACCTCACCCTGCGCCGCGGCGCCAAGGTGCTGCTGGACGGCGTGTCGCTCACGCTGCACGCCGGCGAGAAAGCCGCCCTGGTCGGCCGCAACGGCGCCGGCAAGTCCAGCCTGTTCGCCGTCTTCAACGGCCAGCTGCATGAAGACAGCGGCGAGTTCTCGCTGCCCGCGCAATGGCGCCTCTCGCAAGTGGCGCAACACATGCCGGAGACGGACGAGAGCGCCACCGCCTTCGTCCTGGGTGGCGACACGCGCCTGATGGAACTGCGCGCGGAACTGGCGCAAGCGGAAGCCTCCGAAGACGGCATGCGCATCGCGCACGCGCACTCGGACCTGGCCGACGCCGGCGAGCACGACGCGGTGCCGCGCGCGCAGGCGCTGATCCTGGGCCTGGGCTTCCAGGTGCACGAGCTGGAGCAGCCGGTGAACAGCTTCTCCGGCGGCTGGCGCATGCGCCTGCAGCTGGCGCGCGCGCTGATGTGCCCTTCGGACCTGCTGCTGCTGGACGAACCCACCAACCACCTGGACCTGGACGCGCTGGTGTGGCTGGAATCGTGGCTGCAGCGCTATGCCGGCACGATGGTGGTCATCAGCCACGATCGGGAGTTCCTGGACGCGGTGACCAACGTCACCGTGCACATCGACCACCAGAAGCTCAATCGCTATGGCGGCAACTACAGCGCGTTCGAGCTGCTGCGCGCGCAGCAGCTGGAATTGCAGCAAGCCGCCTTCGCCAAGCAGCAGGACAAGATCGCGCACCTGCAGAAGTTCATCGACCGCTTCAAGGCCAAGGCGTCGAAAGCCAAGCAGGCGCAAAGCCGCGTCAAGGCGCTGGAGCGCATGGAGAAGATCGCGCCGGTGCTGGCCGACGCGGAGTTCAGCTTCGAATTCAAGGAGCCGCAGAACATCCCCAACCCGATGCTGGTGGTGCAGGACGCCGAGCTGGGGTACCGCGGCGACGCCGCGGAGAAGGTGATCCTGCGCGGCGTCAACCGCTCGGTGATGGCGGGCCAGCGCATCGGCATCCTGGGCGCCAACGGCCAGGGCAAGTCCACGCTGGTGAAGACGGTGGCGCGCGCCATCGAACCGCTCGGGGGGACACTCACCGAAGGCAAAGGCCTGCACATCGGCTACTTCGCGCAGCAGGAACTGGACGTGCTGTCGCCGGACAGCAATCCGCTGGAACACATGATCCGCCTGGCCCGCGACGTCGGCCCGCAGGCGCGCGAGCAGGAACTGCGCAACTTCCTGGGCAGCTTCAATTTCAGCGGCGACATGGTGGCGCAGGCCGTGGGCACCATGAGCGGCGGCGAGAAGGCGCGCCTGGTGCTGGCCATGATCGTGTGGCAGCGCCCCAACCTGCTGCTGCTGGACGAGCCGACCAACCACCTGGACCTGGCCACGCGGGAAGCCCTGTCGATGGCGCTGAACGAGTTCGAAGGCACCGTGCTGCTGGTCAGCCACGACCGCGCGTTGCTGCGGGCGGTGTGCGACGAGTTCTGGCTGGTCGGCCGCGGCCAGGTCGGTCCGTTCGACGGCGACCTGGACGACTACCAGCGCTACTTGCTGGACGAAGCACGCCGCCTGCGCGAGGTGGCGAAAGTGGCCGCCGCTGCACCCGTTGCGGTCCCGGCTCCGCCAGTGGCCGCCCCGCAGGCCCAGCGCAAGCTGGACGCGGCCGCACGTCAGCAGCTGGCGGCCCGTACACGCCCGCTGAAGAAGGAACTGGCGCAGGCCGAGCAATCCATGGCCCGTCTGCAGGCGGAAAAGGAAGCGCTGGAGGCCCGCTTGGGAACGCCTCTGCCGCCGGCGGACATCGCTGAAGCGGGGCGGCAGCTGAAGGGCGTCGTCCAATCGCTGGAAGCAGCCGAGGAACGCTGGCTGGCGCTGACCGGCGAGATCGAACAGATCGAAGGCTCGGCCGCCTGAGTCCGGCCGGCCGGGCGAGAATCCGGCATGCCCACCGCCCTGCAACTGGCCGCCGGCGATCCGCAACTGGTCGAGCGCGTGCGGCTGTGCCGCAAGCTGCTCAACCGGCGCGCACTGGCGGGCGCGGCCGCCAGCGCGGTGCCCGTGCCGGGACTGGACTTCGCGGTGGACGCGGCGCTGCTGTCCAGCCTGCTGCCCGAGATCAACTCGCAGTTCGGCCTGACGCCGGAGCAGCTGTCCCGCCTGCCGGCGCACAAGCGCAGCGAGGTGCAGAAGGCGGTATCGGTGGTCGGGTCGCTGGTGATCGGCCGGCTGGTCACGCGCGACCTGGTGCTGCGCCTGGCGAAGACGATCGGCGTGCGGATGAGCGGCAAGCAGGCAGCGAAGTACGTGCCGTTCGCCGGCCAGGCGGTGGCGGCGCTGATGGGCTACGCGGCGCTGCGCTACCTGGGCGAGGAACACCTCAAGGACTGCGTGCGGGTCGTGAAAGACGCGCAGCTGACGCTGCCGCCGCCCGCCCCGGTGCTGTCACTGGTCGAGCGACTGCGCTGAAAGCTCGCGCAGCACCTGCTCGTTGTCGAGCAGGCGCGCTGCCAGTCGCGCGCCGTGGCGCAGCCAGCGCTGGTCACGTTCGGCCGCTGCGGCATTGGCCGAAGCCTGGCAGCAGCACAGCCGGCCCAGCACCTGGCCGTCGCGCAGCACGATGGGCTCTTCCACCAGGGAACCGCCCTGCGCGCCGGTGGCGATGGCCGCGGCCGGCCCGTGGCTCATCGTCTCGACGATGCGGAAGCGCCGCGAGCCTTCGGTGTAGGCCCCGACGAACACCACGTCCATGCCGTGTTCCTGCAGCATCGACAGCACCACGCGGATGACCTCCTGCTGGCCGGCGGGAACGGTCGGGCGGCGGGAAGGGGTGAGCGGCGCGGCGGAGAGCATGGGCGTTGTTCGGTTGGCGAATGGGAATCCTACCCATGGCCTTTTCCAGCGTTGTGCCGCCGAGTAACAGGGTGGCTCGGGCCGCAACAGCACGGATGGGGCCGCCCGTGAGGCCGCCCGCCTCGCCGCCGATGGTGCCTGGCGGCCCCGAAGCCCTTGCTTACGGATGAGCCCCGTTACGTTTGGGACAATCGGCGCGTCGCTTTCGCATCACCCGTTACCACCACCCATGGCCACCGACCCCAACGTCCTCACCCTGCCGCTCCAGTACATGATTCCGACCGACGTGCTCACGGACGGCAGGAGCCTTGCTGCGCTGGACTGGCCGCCCGGACTCACCGCGTTCGGCAACGAGTGGAAGGCGATACCGAACCCCACCAGCCTGGGCACGGCGCATTGGCGCCCGCATGTGCTGGGCGCCGACGAATGCGCCACGGTGACGGCGTGGGCCCGTGCCCTGCCCGAACTCGACCTCTCCGGCCAGGCGGCGCCCGCCGCGCATCTGGGAAGCCACATGCGCTGGATCGAACCGCGCGAAGAAAACCACTGGCTGTACCACCGCATCGGCGCGCTGATGGCCCAGGTCAACCGCCAGTTCGGTTTTACCCTGGCCGGGCTTTCCGAAGCCCTGCTCTACGTCGAGTACGGCCCCGGCTCGCACTGGCACTGGCGCATGGACCTGGGCAGCGGCATCGCCAGCCTGCGCAAGCTGGCGGCAGTCATCCAGCTCTCCGATCCGTCGGAATACGACGGCGGGACGCTGTCGTTCGTGGGACTGGGAACGATGGACGAAGTGCGCCAGCACGGGTCCGCGACGTTCCATCCGGCGTACCTGGGGCACGAGATGACGCCGGTGACGCGAGGGACGCGGAGGGTGTTGCTGGCTTGGGCTTCGGGGCCGGCGTTTCGATGAAGCGCAAGCGCAGGCACTGAATTCTCGCCTGGAGGTCGTGTTCCGCGAACGCGGACCGCTGCGGACAACGAGATCAACGCTTTCGCGATCCAGGCGATGCAAGCGCTTGTCTTGCGGCGCGGCACGCACGGCCGGCGCCAATCGGGGAAGACGCGGCAGCGGTTACGCTACGCCGCCATGACCACCACTCCGACAGTCGGCGCTCCGCTCCTCTACCGCTTTCCCACCGGCGTCAGCGTCGATGCCGCCGGCGTCGGATCGCTGCAATGGCCCCCGGGCACCGGTCCGTTCAACGCAGCGCTCCAGGCGCAGCCCAACCCGATGGTGGCGTCCATCCAGTGGCACGCCGGCGTGCTGACGGCGGCCGAATGCGAGACCGTGGTCGCCCTCGGCCGGCAGTTGCCTTCGATGGCGGGCCGCGCCGAGCTGGACCCGGAGAACTACCGTGTCAGCCAGATCGCCTGGATCCCACCGGAGCCCGCGAACCATTGGCTGTACCACAAGCTGGGCGTGCTGTTCCTGCAAGCCGCCGGCCAGTTCGGCTATGAGATGGAAGGGTTCGTGGACGCGCTGCAGTTCACCGAATACGGGCCGAGCCAGCACTTCGACTGGCACATGGACATCGGCCGCGACCAGACCAGCCTGCGCAAGCTGTCGCTGACCATCCAGCTGAGCGACCCGCAGGACTACGACGGCGGCATGCTGGACTTCGTGGGACTGGGGTCGCGCGAAGAGAGCCGCCAGCGCGGCTCGGCGACGCTGTTTCCCTCGTACATGGCGCACCGGGTGACCCCCGTCACGCGCGGCGTGCGGCGGTCGCTGGTGGCGTGGGGATCGGGAAGGCCGTTCCGCTGAACGCGAAACGGTGAACAAGAGGGCCTGGTAGGACGTACAAGATTCGAACTTGTGACCAACGGATTAAAAGTCCGCTGCTCTACCAACTGAGCTAACGTCCCGCCTCTCGTGACGAGCATCGCTCGCCGCAAAGCCTACGATTATAGCGGGACTTGTGCGGCTTTCCGCACCAATTGATCCATCACCCAACCTGCGGCGCATTGGCCGAACGTCGCGGTGACCGCGACGCTGGATCCGTAGCCGCTGCAGTTGAGCGATCCGTCCCCTTCGATCGCGCACGACGGGTCCGGCGGCGCCACGGCTTCGCGGCTGAACACGCAGGTGACGCCGATGCGCTTGCCTTCGCGCGGCGCGCCGTGGAACTTGCGCAGGCGGTAGCGCACTTGCGCCAGCAGCGGGTCGTGAGTGGTCTTCGAGAGGTCGTCGATGTCCACCTTGTGCGCCAGCCGCTTGCCGCCGGCCGCGCCGCAGGCGATCAGCGGCGTGCCGCTGCGCAGTGCCCACGCTGCGATGGCCACCTTGGCTTTCACTTCGTCGCACGCCTCCACCACCGCGTCCACCGCCACCGGCAGCAGCGCGGGCCAGTTGGCCGGCTCGGCGAATTCCTCGACCTCGTGCACGCGGCAGCCCGGATGGATCTGCGCGATGCGCTCGCGCATCGCCTGCACCTTGGCCTGCCCCACCGTGGCGTCGGTGGCGTGCACCTGCCGGTTGATGTTGGATTCGGCCACGTGGTCCAGGTCCACCAGCACCAGCGAGCCGACGCCGCTGCGGGCCAGCGCTTCCGCGGCCCAGGACCCCACGCCGCCGATGCCCACCACCGCGACGCACGCGCGCCGCAGCGCCGCGGCGCCCGTGACGCCGTACAGCCGCTCCAGCCCCGAGAACCGGCGTTCCAGGTCCGGCGCGGCGTCCAGCGCGTGCAGCATCAGCGCAAACGGATCAGCGCAGGCGCGCGAGACGCTCGCGCGCGGCCGAAGCCGCTTCGGACTGCGGGTAGGCCTTCACCAGGTCGTCGAGCGTGCGGCGCGCGCCCGCGTTGTCCTTCAGCTCGATCTGGCAGTTGGCGATGGACAGCACCGCTTCCGGCGCGCGCGTGGTCGGGCGCCTGCTGCAGCAGCGCCCGGAAGTTGGCCAGCGCGCCGCGGTAGTCCTTGTTGGCGTACTGCGCGTTGCCCAGCCAGAACAGCGCCGAAGGCCGGTAGCCGCTTTGCGGCCAGCGCTTGATGAAGTCGGTGAACGCGGCCTGCGCGGGCGGGAAGTCGCCCTTGCGGAACACCGCCAGCGCGGCTTCGTAGTCGCGCTGCTCGTTCGGATCGGCCGTGAACTCGCGGCCGTCGACGGTCACCTTCTGCGGCTCGAATTTGCGCAGCCGTTCCTCGGTGGCTTGCGCCACGTCCTTCTGCCGGCGCTGCAGGTCGGCGATGTCGCGCGAGAGCTGCTCGTCGGTGCCGTGCAGCTTGGCGAGGTCGGCGCGCAGCTGTTCGATCTGCCCCTGCAGGTCCAGCAGGCTGCGGCGCAGCTGCGCGTTGTCCTCGGTGGCGCGCTGCAGGTCCTGCGCCTGGCGCTCGGACTGCTGGCGCTGCGCCTCCACGCGCTGGCGCAGTTCCAGGATCGCGCGGCGGGCCTCGTCGTCCTCGAACAGGGCGGCTTGCGAAATCAGCGGCAGGCACAGCGCGGCCGCTGCGGCGAGGGGAGCGAAAAAGGAGCGCGCGCGCATCAGCGGTACGCGATCTCGACGCGGCGGTTCTGCGCCCAGGCCGCTTCGTCGCTGCCGACGATGGCGGGCTTCTCCTTGCCGAAGCTCACCGCCTCCATCTGGTTGTCGCCCACGCCCAGCAGCGACAGTTGCTTGCGCACGGCCTCGGCGCGCTTCTGGCCCAGGGCCAGGTTGTATTCGCGGCCGCCGCGCTCGTCGGTGTGGCCTTCCAGGCTCACCTTGCGCTGCGGGTTGGCTTTCAGGTAACGCGCGTGCGCCTCGATCACCGACTGCGATTCCGGCTTGATGGTGTAGCTGTCGTAGTCGAAGTACACCAGGCGCGTGACGTTGACCGGGCCGCCGGTGCCGCCGGCCGCCTGGTCCACCGCCACCGGCGTGACGTTGCTTTGGGTGCCGGTATTGGCGCCGGGCCCCTGCGGGTTGACGGCGGTGCCGGAGCGGTCCTCCACGGGCACGTCATTGAGCTTGACGCCGGTACTGCAACCGGCGAGCGTGGCGGCCAGCAGCAGGCCGGTCACGAGGCGACGGATCATCGAACGGTCCTCCATTGCGAATTCGGTGAAAGGTGAAATCGGTTCAGCGCTTGAACGGGCCCCAGTCGGGCTCGCGGATGTCGCCACCCTGCCCCGCCAGGCGGGCCTTGATCTTGCCGTCCAGCGTGGTCGTCATCAGCGCTTCGCGGCCATTCTGCCGTGTCGCGTAGACGATCAGGCGGCCGTTGGGGGCAAAACTCGGGCTCTCGTCGGCGGTCGTATCGGTGATCGGCACGCCCTGGCCGGAAGGCAGTTCCATCACGTGCAGCTTGAAATTCCCGTTCACGCGCGAGATGTAGGCGAGCCAGCGGCCATCCGGACTGACGGTCGGGCTGATGTTGTAACTCCCGGTAAAGGTGACGCGCTCGGGCGACCCGCCCGTCGCGGCCATCCGGTAAATCTGCGGCGCGCCGCCGCGGTCGCTGACGAAGTAGATGCTGCGGCCGTCGGCGGAAAACACCGGCTCGGTGTCGATGCCCGACGACTGCGTCAGGCGGCGCGGCTCGCCGCCGTTGGCGTCGATCAGGAACAGCTGCGAGCCGCCCTCGCGGCTGAGGGTGACGGCCAGCGTGCGGCCGTCCGGCGCCCACGCGGGCGCGCTGTTGGAGCCGCGGAAGTTGGCCAGCAGGCGCCGGCGGCCGCTGGCCACGTCGTGCACGTACACCACCGGCTTGCGCGACTCGAACGACACGTACGCCAGCTGCGCGCCGTTGGCCGACCACGCCGGCGAGATGATGGGTTCGGGGCTGGCCAGCGCGGACTGCGCGTTCTCGCCGTCGGCGTCGGCCACCCACAGGTTGTAGCGCGTGCCGGCCTTGGTGACGTACGCGATGCGGGTGGAGAAGATGCCCTTCTCGCTGGTGAGCTTCTCGTAGATGAAGTCGGCGATGCGGTGCGCCGCCAGGCGCAGGTCGCCCACCGTCACGCCGTAACTCTGGCCGCCCAGGTCCTGGCCACGCACCACGTCCCACAGGCGGAAGCGCACGTCGTAGCGGCCGTCGGCCAGCCGCGTGACGCTGCCCACCGCCAGCGAGTCGGCGCCCGCGCTTCGGAAAGTTGCGAGGTCGGGCCGCGCGGCTTCGTCCAGCGGCTGCGAGAACGCGGGCTGCACCGGCCGGAACTGGCCGCTGCGCTCGAGGTCGGCGCGCACGATCTCGCCGATCTTCTGCGGCGCCTCGGCGTCGCCGCGGAACGGCATCACCGCGATGGGCAACTGCGTGAGGCCCACGCCGGTCACCTCGACGCGGAACTGGGCCCAGGCAGCGGGCGCGATGGCGGTCGCGGCCAGGCCGCCAAGCATGCGGCGGCGCCGCCAGGAGGGGGACAGGTTCATGGTCATGCTCTGGAGTCGCTCCGAAGATTTTGGTTCAACCTGGTCCGGCTTCGTTTCCGGCCGCCTGGCGCTGCATCAGCCAAAGCTTCATGTAGCGATAGTAGGTGCCTTCGGCGTTGGAGACGGCCAGCGCGAAGCCCAGGCGCCCATCGAGGAAGCCTAGCCGGAATACGTAGGTTCGCAGGAAGGCCCACAGGCCGTGCGCGATGGACTTGCCCATCGAGCCGCGCACACCCCGCTCCATCAGCATGCGCGCGCCCGCGGTCGAGTAGCGGTCCATCTTGTCGATGACGGACTCGAAGTCGCGCATGCTTTCGTGCAGCAGCTTGCCTTCCAGCCGGCCGACCGGGCCGGCTGGCACCAGCCGTTCGTGCACCTGCGACGGGGAGAACGATGCCGTGCCGCGGCGCACCAGGCGCACCACCCTGTCGGGCGACCAGCCCGAATGCGCCATGGATTGCCCGCAATAGCTGGAACGCCGGTCGATTTCGTAGGCATCGAAGCGCGGCTGCGCGATGGCGGCCAGGATGGATTCGCGCAACTCGGGCGTGACGCGCTCGTCGGCGTCGATCGACAAGACCCACTCGCCGGTGGCGAGCTCCAGTGCGCGGTTCTTCTGCGGGCCGAACCCCGGCCAGTCCTGCGTGACGACGACGCGGGCTCCCCGCGCCTGCGCCAGCGCGGCCGTTCCATCGCTGCTGCCGGAGTCCACCACCACGGCCTCGGCGGCGAACGACACGCTCTCCAGGCAGGCTTCGATGTTGCGTGCTTCGTTGCGGGTGATGAGGATGACGGACAGGCTTTTCACGCGCTCTGGGCGGCCCCGGCGCGGCGACGCGCGCGGGCATAATTCAGGCCGGATCAACGGATCATTATTGCACCCTCATCCATGGACCCCACTCCCACCGTCATCGTCGCTGGCGGCGCGGGCTACATCGGTTCGCACATGGTGCGGATGCTGCGCGAGAACGGCTTCCGGCCGGTGGCCGTGGACAACCTCGCGACGGGCCACCGCGACGCGGTGCGCGGCGACGAGCTGCGGGTCGGCGACATCGGCGACCGTGCGTTCATGGCGTCCGTCCTGCGGGAAACCAGTCCTGCGTGCGTCATGCATTTCGCCGCCTCCAGCCTGGTCGGCGAATCGGTCGGCAATCCCGGCAAGTACTGGCGCAACAACCTGGTCGCCACGCTGAACCTGCTGGACACGATGCTGGAGCACGGCGTGCGCCAATTCATCTTCTCCTCCACGGCCGCGACCTACGGCAATCCCGTGAAGGTGCCGATCCCCGAAGACCACCCGACGCAGCCGATCAACCCGTACGGCCACAGCAAGCTCGCGGTCGAATACGCGTTGCGCGACTACGACCAGGCGCACGGCCTGCGCTCCATCTCGCTGCGCTACTTCAACGCGGCCGGCGCGCATCCCGACGGCACGCTGGGCGAAAGGCACGAACCGGAGACGCACCTCATCCCGCTGGTGCTGCAGGTGGCTTCGGGCCGCCGCGCGTCCATCTCGCGCTTCGGCTCGCAGCACGCGACGCCGGACGGCTCCTGCCTGCGGGACTACATCCACGTGCAGGACCTGTGCGCGGCCCATCTGGCGGCGCTTCGCAAGCTGCAGTCCGGTGCGCCAACCACCGTCTACAACCTGGGCACCGGCGCGGGCGCGTCGGTCAACGAGGTGATCGACGCGGCCCGCCGCGTCACGGGACACCCGATCCCCATGCGCGACGACCCGCCGCGCGCTGGCGACCCCCCGGTGCTGGTGGCCGATGCGGCACGCGCGCGCGCCGAGCTGGGCTGGGCGCCGCAGTACCAGGACCTGGGCACGATCATCGAGCACGCCTGGCAATGGGAGCGCCGGGTCCGGGCGGCGCAGGCCGCGTGAGCCGGATCGACTTTTCCGCCGTGCGCTGGCTCGCGCCCTACTTCGGGCGTGCCAGCGCGCGTTTCTGGGCCGTGGCGGCCCTGGCCACCATCGTCTCCTCCGCGGCCGAGCCGCTGCTGCCGGCCATGCTGAAGCCGCTGCTGGACCGGGGTTTCCGCGGCGGTCTCGAACTGTGGATGGTGCCCGCGGCGCTGCTGCTGCTGTTCGCCGTGCGCGGGCTCGCCGGGTTCGTCGCCGACCTGGCGATGGCACGCATCACGCAGGATGGCCTGCTCGCGCTGCGGCGCGACATGTTCGACCGCCTGCTGGACGCGCGGCTGTCCCTGTTCGCCCAGCAGAACGCCACCACGCTGTCGAACACGGTGGTGTTCGAGGTGCAGACCGGCTCGATGCTGCTGGTCAACGCGGTCATGGGGCTGGTGAAGGACACCATCGCGCTGCTCGCCTTGCTGGGCTACCTGTTCTATCTCAACTGGCGCCTGACGCTGATCGTGTTCCTGATCGTGCCCGGCGTAGCGGTGATCATCCGGGTGGCATCGCGGCGGCTCTTCGCCATCGCCCGCAGCACGCAGGGCGCCACCAATGACCTGGCCTATGTCGTCGAGGAGAACGTGCTGGCCGTGCGCGTGGTGCGCCTCCACGGCGCCCAGCAACCGCAGGCGCGCCGATTCGCGGGGCTGAGCGAATCGCTGCGGCGGCTGGCGATGAAGACCGCGGTCGCCTCCGCGGCAGTGACGCCGCTCACCCACATGATGGCGGCCGCCGCTTTGTCGGCGGTGATCTGCATCGCGCTGTGGCAAAGCCGCGGCGGGCTGACCATCGGCACTTTCGCCGCGTTCATCACCGCGATGCTGATGCTGATCGCGCCGATCAAGCGGCTGTCGGAAGCGGCCAACCCCATCAGCCGCGGCCTGGCGGCGGTGCAGCGCGCCATCGACCTCGTCGAGCACACGCCCGCCGAATCGGGCGGCACCTACGCCCCGGGGCGCGCGCGCGGCCACATCGAGCTCAGGAACGTGACGGTGCGCTACCGCGGCGACACCGCGCCGGCGCTCGACCGGGTGAACCTCACCCTGGAGCCGGGCCGCACCATCGCGCTGGTCGGCCCTTCCGGATCGGGCAAGACCACGCTGGCGAATCTGCTGCCGCGGTTCATCGCCGCCGACGAAGGCGCCGTGTTGCTGGACGGCCGCGACGTGGCCGAGTGGTCGCTGCCCGCGTTGCGCGAACAGTTCGCGCTGGTCAGCCAGGATGTCGTGATGTTCAACCAGACGCTGGCAGCCAACATCACGCTGGACGCGCCGCTGGACCCTGCGCGGCTGCAAAGGTGCATCGAAGCAGCCAATCTCGCGGATGTCCTGCAGGCGCTGCCGCAGGGCCTGGAGACGGTGACGGGACACAACGCCACCCAGCTGTCGGGTGGCCAGCGGCAGCGCCTGGCCATCGCGCGCGCGCTGTACAAGGATGCGCCGGTGCTGATCCTGGACGAGGCCACTTCGGCGCTGGACGCCGCGTCCGAAAGGCTGGTGCAGGAAGCGCTGCAGCGCCTGATGGCGGGCCGCACCACCCTGGTCATCGCCCACCGCCTGTCCACCATCGAGCATGCAGACCAGCTGGTGGTCCTGGACCAGGGCCGCATCGTGGAAACCGGCACCCACCAGGAGCTGCTGTCCCGCGGCGGTCTCTATGCCAGCCTGCACGCACTGCAGCGCGGGCAGCCGTGAGCGTTTCAGGGCCGGGGGACGAGGGCGGGCGGCCATGAACCGGATCCTCATCGTCTGCACGCGCCAGATCGGCGACGTGTTGCTCACCACCCCGCTCATCCGGGCGGCGCGCCTGCGCTGGCCGGACGCCACCATCGACGTGGCGGGTTTCGCCGGCACGCTCGGCATGCTGCGCGGCAATCCAGACATCCACCAGCTGATCGAGTCGCCGCCGCGCCTGGGATGGGCCGGCTTCCGCGATCTCGCGCGCCGCCTGTGGCGCCGTTACGACCTGGCGCTGGTGACGCAGCCCAGCGACCGCGCGCACCTCATCGCCTGGCTGGCCGCTCCTGTGCGCAGCGGCGTGGTGCCCGAGAGCAGCAGCAGCAACTGGTGGAAGCGGCGGCTGCTCACGCACGCCGTCGTCAGCCGTGGCGACCTGGGGACCGAGCATTCGGTGCAGGAGAAGCTCCGGCTGCTGGAACCGTGGGGCGTACGCGGCGCCGCCGTCGCCGTGGTGCCCCCGCCCGGTTCCGACCTGCCCTCCGCGTTGCGCGACACGCTGCGCCCCGGCGCCATCGTCGTGCATGCGCCTTCGATGTGGCCGTACAAGCAGTGGGCGCCGGAGAAGTTCCGCGAACTGGTCGAAGCATTGCTGGCACGCGGGCACCAGGTCGTGTTGACCGGCACGGGCGGCGCGCGCGACCAAGCCTGCATCGCACCCGTGCGGCAGGCGGGCGCGGCGCCGCAACTGCTGGACGTCTCGGGCCTGCTCGACTTCAACCAGCTGGTCACGCTGCTGCGCGGCGCGGCGCTGTACATCGGGCCGGACACTTCGGTGTCCCACCTCGCGGCCGCGACGGGCGTGCCGGTGCTGGCGATCTTCGGGCCGACCAACCCGCAGCGCTGGGCGCCCTGGCCAGGCGGCGCGCAGCCGGTGTTCTTCCAGCGCCGCGCCTTGGGGCAAACGGTGGGCAACGTCACGATCCTGCAGGACAGCCTGCCGTGCGTGCCGTGCGGCCGCGCCGGTTGCGAGGACCACCTGGAAAGCCGGTCGGACTGCCTGATCGCGATCACGCCGCAACGCGTGCTGGCGCAGGCTCTGCAGCTGCTGAGCGGCCCACCCGCCGGGTAAACTCCGGGCCCCGCGACGATGCCTTCCATCCTGTTACCCAAGCGCCCGCAGGCGCCTGCCGCAATCGGGCCCGCCCACCTGCGCGCCGACTTCCTGGACCAGCTTCTGCTGGTGCTCCCCACCCTCGCCGCCGCCGGCTACTTCCTCGTGCGCGGATGGCTCAATGCCTTGACCGTCGTCGGGGGCGTGGTCGCACTCGCGGCGCTCATCTCCCACCGGGACGACGCCCGGTCGCTCCTGCGCCAACGCCAGGTCCGCTGGATCGTGCTGGCGCTCGCAGCCCCGCTGGCGGCGGTCCTCGCGACGGCCTTGGCCCACCAGCAACTGGTGCCTCGCTACCTGGACGGCCCGATACGTTACCTGTTCGCGGGCCTGCTGATGCTGGGGCTGGCGGCGCGCCGGCTCGACTTCGGCCCGCTCGCGGGACCTTCGTTCGCCGTGGGCCTGCTTCTTTGCGGCGGCATGTTCCTGCTGCCGACTGCTCCCCTCTTCTTCTGGGGAGATCGCCTGGCGAGCTACTTCATCGACCCGATCGTGCTGTCGCAGCACACGATGATCGGTGCTTTCGTGTGCCTCTATTCCCTGCGACGGAGAGAGCCCTTGTGGCTCCGGGCCTTGAAACTCGCGGGCGCGGCGGCAGCCGTGGCCGTGTCCGTGCGCACCGGCTCACGCACTGGCTGGACCATGGCCCCATTGCTGCTGGTGCTCTGGCTCCTCAAGGCACGCGGCGGTGCGACCGCGCGCACCGTGGCCGCCTCCGTCGCACTGGTGGCCCTGGCCTGCTTCGCGGTGTACTTCGCATCCTCGACCGTGCATGTGCGCATCAACGATGCCGTCAATGACGTGCGGCAGTACGCAGCGGGCACCTTCCTCGACAGCTCGGTCGGTATCCGGATTTCCCTGTACCGCGCCAACTGGATCTTCTTCCTGCAGCACCCCTGGTTCGGCTGGGGGCACAGCACCTTGCCGGACGTGAAGACGGTGCCGGCCATCGCGGCGTTCTACTCCCCTTTGTTCGAAACCAACTTCGTCGGTGCCGGCGGCCACAACGAATTCCTCCAAGCCATGATGCGCATGGGAAGCGTGGGCCTTGCCTCGCGCCTGCTCTTGTTCCTGGTGCCGCTTTGGGTGTTCGTGGCCGCGGTCCGGTCTGGCGACCCCGCGCGGCGACAGAACGGCTACTACGGCCTGGTCTTGGTCATCGGCTACCTCACGGCCAGCATCACCCCCGAGACCACCAACCTGATCCACGCCGCGTCGTTCTACGCGCAGTTCGTCGCGGTGTTCGCGGCGGGCGCGCTCGCCCGGGAACCTGCATGAGCCAGCCCAGCCTCGCCGTCACTTTCGCCTGCTACAACCAGGTCGACTACACGCGCCAGTGCGTGGACAGCCTGGTGCGCACCGGCTTCGACCTGGGCCGGGTCATCGCCGTCGACAACGGCTCCAGCGACGAAACCCGTGCCTACCTGGCCGGACTGCCGCTGGGCGGCGCGGTCTTGAACGGCCACAACCTGGGCTGCGGGGTCGCCTGGAACCAGGGCGCGCTGGCGCTGCAGGCCGACTGGACCGTGGTCATGAACAACGACGTGGTCGTGTCGCCGGGCTGGATCGAAGGCCTGCTGCATGCGGCGCAGCGCGAATCGCTGAAGGTGGTGTCGCCGGCGCTGATCGAAGGACCGCTCGACTACGACCTGGACGCCATCGCCGCGGACCACGGCAGGCGGATGCGCGACACCGTTCGCGTCGGCGCACGCCACGCCGTCTGCATGATGATCCACCGCTCGGTGTGGGACGAGATCGGCTACTTCCGCGCCACGCCCAAGCTGTGGGGCTACGAGGACACCCTCTTCTTCCGCGAGCTGGAAGTCGCCGGCATCCGCACGGGCATCACCGGCGCCTCGTGGCTGCACCACTTCGGCTCGGTCACGCTCAGCGCGCTCAAGCGCGAGCGAGGCCTGTCGCAGAAAGAGGGCCTCAGCGCGCGCGACAGCTACAAGCTGCTGGGCCAGTCTTTCCTCGGCCGCAAGCTGGCCAAGGCACGCCGCAAGCGGCAGGAGGCCGCCTGGCGGGAGCAGGAACTCGCGAAGTACGGCGCCACCGTGCACGGCGAGAAGGTGGACGGCGGGTTCCGCTGGCTCTGATCACGCCGGATGCGCGGACCCCGCCAGTTCACCGCCGCGGAGTGGCTGCGGCTGCTGCCCGTCCAGCAAGCCCTCAAGCAGGCCCGGAATGACGCCCTGCTGGCGCGCTACCTGCGGCAGCGCCCCGACGACCTCGACAAGTTCATCGCGGGACATACCGCCTTGCAGGACAAGGCCGTGGCCATCGTCATCGCCTTCGAGCAGCCCTGGGCGCTGGACTGGCAACTGCGGGCTGCCCGCGCGATGCTGGCGGACACGACCGTGCTGGTGCTGGACAACTCCCGCGACGAGGCATCGCGCTCGCGCATCCAGGAGGTTTGCCGTGCGAACGGCTCACCGTACCTGGGCCTGCCGCCCTACCGCACCCGTCATGTCAACCGGTCGCATGGCATGGCCATGTCCTGGGCGTACCACAACGTCGTGCGGCCGCTGCGCCCTTCGGTGTTCGGCTTCCTGGACCACGACCTGGTGCCGATCCGGCCGGCCGATCCCGCCGAGCGCCTGGGCACGCAGCCGGTCTTCGGCCTGCTCAACGCAGGCAACCTGGACCACTGGTCGCTGTGGGCCGGCTACTGCTTCTTCCGTTTCGATGCGACGCAGCAGCTGCCGCTCAATTTCCTCTACGACTTCTCGCGCGAGCTGGACACGGGCGGGCGCAACTGGGGACCGCTGTACTCGCGGCTGGACCGGCAGGCACTGCGCTTCGCGCCGCGGCGCTTCCTGCCGCTGCGGCTGCCCGACGGCGAAGAGCGCGAGGTCGAACTGGTGGACGGCCGCTGGCTGCACATCGGCGGCATCAGCTACAACAACAACCTGGAGCCCAAGTTCGCCTTCTTCGAGCGGCTGCGGCGGCTGCTCGAATCCGGCGCCGACCCGGCGGCCCTGCTCGTGGGCGAGTGAACGCCCTCAGAGCAGCACGATGTCGTACTGCTCCTGCCCCATCGCGTTCTCGCTCTGCAGCGAGATCGGCTTGCCGATGAAGTCCGACAGCCCGGCCAGGTGCTGGCTCTCCTCGTCCAGGAACAGCTCCACCACCCGGGGCGACGCCACCACGCGGTACTCGCGAGGGTTGAACTGGCGCGCCTCGCGCAGGATCTCACGCAGGATGTCGTAGGCCACGCTGCGCGCGGTCTTCACCTGGCCCGCGCCGTGGCACCACTCGCAGGGCTCGCACAGCATGTGGGCCAGCGACTCGCGCGTGCGCTTGCGGGTCATCTCCACCAGGCCCAGCTGCGAGAAGCCGCCGGCCATGGTCTTCACGCGGTCGCGCGCCAGCTGCTTGCGGAATTCCGCCAGCACCGCGTCGCGGTGGTCCTCGCGCTGCATGTCGATGAAGTCCACGATGATGATGCCACCCAGGTTGCGCAGGCGCAGCTGGCGCGCGATGGCGCCAGCCGCCTCCAGGTTGGTGCGGAAGATCGTGTCGTCGAAGTTGCGCGCGCCGACGAAGCCGCCGGTGTTGACGTCGATGGTGGTCAGCGCCTCGGTCTGGTCGACGATGAGGTAGCCGCCCGACTTCAGGTCCACGCGCCGGCCCAGTGCCCGCGCGATCTCCTCGTCGACGTTGAACAGGTCGAAGATCGGCCGCTCGCCCTTGTACTGCTGCAGCTTGGCCGCCGCCTGCGGCATGAACTCCTCGCCGAAGGCCTTGAGGATGCCGAACTGCTCGCGCGAATCGATGCGGATGGTCTGCGTGCCCTCGGTCACCAGGTCGCGCAGCACGCGCCGCAGCAGGCTCAGGTCCTGGTGCAGCAGCGAGCCCGCCGGCAGGCGCAGCGCCGCATCCTTGATGCGTGCCCAGGTCTTGCGCAGGTAACTGATGTCGTCGGCCAGTTCGGCGTCGCTGGCGTCCTCGCCATTGGTGCGCAGGATGAAGCCGCCGCCACCACCGGTCGCGGGCGTGCCCACCAGGTTCGTGAGCCGCGAACGCAAGGCGTCGCGCTGTTCGCCCGGGATCTTCTGCGACACGCCCACGTGGTCGTCCCCCGGCAGGAACACCAGCAGGCGGCCGGCGATGCTGATCTGCGTCGAGAGGCGCGCGCCCTTGGTACCGATGGGGTCCTTGATCACTTGCACCATCAGCGGCTGGCCCTCGAACACCTGCTTCTCGATGGGCACCGCCGGCTGGCCGTGGCGGTTGCCGTGCTCTTCGTGCGGCCGCGCGCCGTGCAGGTCGGCCACGTGCAGGAAGGCGGCTCGCTCCAGCCCGATGTCCACGAACGCCGACTGCATGCCGGGCAGCACCCGTGCCACCTTGCCCAGGTAGACGTTGCCGACGAGGCCGCGTTCCAGCGTGCGTTCCACGTGCAGTTCCTGCACCGCGCCGTGTTCGATGATGGCGACGCGGGTCTCCTGGGGAGACCAGTTGATCAGGATGTCCTGCTGCATGTGTGCTTTGGTGCTCGTCTCCGTGCGGCACAGGATAACCGAGGGGCGGCTGGACTTGCCTCTCCCCCGCAGTACCCCGCTTGAATTCCCCCCGCCGGCGAGGCAGGGAAGCCCTAGAACTGCACGCCCGCGGCGCGCAACAGCCGCGCGGTCTCGTGCAGCGGCAACCCCATGATGCCGGGGTACGACCCGCTGATGCGCACGATGAACGCCGCGGCGCGGCCCTGCACCGCGTACGCGCCAGCCTTGCCCATGGGTTCACCGCTGGCGACGTAGGCGCGGACCTGCGCGGGCGTGAGCATATCGAAGGTCACGCGCGAATCGCTCGTCGCCTCGCGGCGTGTGCGGCCCGACTGCACCGCGATGGCCGTCAGCACGCGATGCGTCGCGCCGGACAGCTCACGCAGCATGCGCGACGCATCGGCCTCGTCCTCGGGCTTGCCGTAGATGCGGCGGCCAAGCGCCACCGTGGTGTCCGAGCACAGCACGGGCGCCGGCGGCAGGCCGCGGCGGCGCAGGCGCGCGACGGCGGCGTCGAGCTTCAGCGCGGTGACGCGGCGCACGTAATGCGCCGGGGCTTCGCCCGGCAGCACCGCTTCCAGCGCCTCGCTGTCTTCGCCGGTATCCGGCAGCAGCAGCTCGTGGCGCACGCCGATTTGTTCCAGCAGCTGGCGGCGGCGCGGGCTTTGCGACGCGAGGTAGACGAAATCACTCACGGTGGTAGGGATGGCCGGCGTTGACGGACCAGGCGCGGTAAAGCTGTTCGGCGAGCAGCACGCGCACCATGGCGTGCGGAAGCGTGAGGTCGGACAGGCGGATGCGTTCGTGCGCCGCGGCGCGCAACGCGGGATCCAGGCCGTCGGGGCCGCCGATCAGCAGTGCGACGTCGGCGCCCTCGCCCTGCCATGCCTTCAGCTTGGCGGCCAGCGCCTGCGTGGTGAGCGCGGTGCCGCGCTCGTCGAGCGCGACGATGCGGGCACCCTTGGGAATGGCGGCTTCGAGACGTTCGCGTTCCGCCGCCATCAGCTGCGGCACGGTGCGCGAGCCGCGCGGCTCCGCCTTCACAGCCTTGAGCTCCAGCTTGAGCTCGGGCGGGAAGCGCTTGGCGTAGTCGTCCCAGGCCGTGACCGCCCAATCGGGCACGCGCTGGCCCACGGCGGCCACCACCAGCCTCATGGCCGGCGGGTGGCCTTGGCGGGGGCTTTCTTCGCGGGCGCTTTTTTGGCTGCGGTTTTGGCGGGCGCCTTGGCCGCGGTCTTTTTGGCGGGGGCCGCAGCCTTCTTCGCCGGCGTCTTGCCTGCAGCGGTCTTCGCGGGCGACTTCGCCGGCGCCTTGCGCGCCGGAGCGGGCTTGGCCGCGCCGTCAGGCTTCGCGGCAGCGGCCTTCTTCGCAGCCGGCCCCTTCAGCTTCACCGGCTTCTCGCCCCAGATCTCTTCCAGGTGGTAGTACTGGCGGATGGCGGGCTGCATGATGTGCGCGACCGCCGGGCCGCAGTCCACGATGATCCACTCGCCGTTGTCCTCGCCCTCGATGCGCGGCTTGGCGAAGCCCGCCTCGCGCACCTTGTCGCGCACACTGGACGCCAGCGCCTTGGTCTGCCGGTTCGACGTGCCCGAAGCGACGATCACGCGTTCGAACAGCGGCGACAGGTGCTCGGTGTTGAAGACCTGGATGTCCTGCGCCTTCACGTCCTCGAGCCCATCGACGATGGCCCGCTGGAGTTTCTGGGTGTCTTTCCTGGCGCTGGTGTCTTGGGTCATCAGGTCGGTGCGTAAAGGTGATGGCGGGCAATATAAC
Source organism: Ramlibacter humi (assembly GCF_004681975.1). Classification (GTDB taxonomy): domain Bacteria; phylum Pseudomonadota; class Gammaproteobacteria; order Burkholderiales; family Burkholderiaceae_C; genus Ramlibacter; species Ramlibacter humi. Next base: position 672,602 of record NZ_SMLK01000001.1, on the reverse strand, counting down.
TTGCGACGCCGGGGGGAACCAGTTGGCCGATCCCCTGCCCGGCCGCCACGCGGCCGCGGATGAGGGTGGCGCTGACCGGCATGGGCGGCAACTCGACCGCGACGAAGCGCCCGCCGGCGGGCAGCGTCGTGGCGTCGAAAGGTGGCGCGTCGGGGTCGGGCCGCGCGCGTGCGGCCACCGCGATGGTGGCCAGCTTCACGATCTCGCCGCTCTCGCGCCAGGTCTTCAGGGCTTCGGCCTGGTCGGCGCCGATCACCAGCACCAGTTCGGCCCGCGGGTGTTCGGCGCGCAGCTCGCGCAGCGTGTCGACGGTGTAGGTCGGCCCTTCGCGGCGCAGTTCGCGGTCGTCCACCGTGGCCCTGGGCAGTTCGCCGAAAGCTTCGCGCGCCATCGCCAGGCGCTGCTCGCCGCCGGTCAGCGTGCGCGACTTGTGCCAGGCCTGGCCGGTGGGCAGCACGCGCAGCTCATCGAGCCCCAGCTGCGTGATGGCCGCGCGCGCCAGCGCCACGTGCGCCACGTGGGGCGGGTCGAACGCGCCGCCGAAGATGCCGATGCGCGGCGCGCTCAAACCCACTCCCTCCGCGGAAGAAAGCGCGTGTAGAGCTCCGCTTCCGGCGTGCCGGGCGCGGGCTCCTGGCGGTAGGCCCAGCTGCACAGCGGCGGCATGGACAGCAGGATGGATTCGGTGCGGCCGCCCGATTGCAGCCCGAAGTGCGTGCCGCGGTCCCACACCAGGTTGAATTCCACGTAGCGGCCGCGCCGGTAGAGCTGGAAGCCGCGCTCGCGCTCGCCCCAGGCCATGTCCTTGCGGCGCCCGAGGATGGGCTCGTACGCGCCGAGGAAGGCGTCGCCCACGGACCGCATCAGCGCGAAGCCGCCGTCGAAACCCAGGTCCGACACGTCGTCGAAGAAGATGCCGCCCACGCCGCGCTGCTCGTTGCGGTGCTTCAGGTGGAAGTACTCGTCGCACCACTTCTTGTAGTGCGCGTGGCGGTCGGCGCCGAACGGTTCGACCGACTGCTTGCACACGCGGTGGAAATGCACCGCGTCTTCCTCGAAGCCGTAGATGGGCGTCAGGTCCATGCCGCCGCCGAACCAGAACACGGGCGGTGCGCCAGCCGGCTCGGCCGAGATCATGCGCACGTTCATGTGCACCGTTGGCGCGTACGGGTTGCGCGGGTGGAACACCAGCGACACGCCCAGCGCTTCGAACGGCGCGCCGGCCAGCTCGGGCCGGTGCTGCGTGGCCGAAGGCGGCAGCCGGGTCCCGCGCACGTGCGAGAAGCCGCAGCCCGCGCGTTCCAGCACGGCGCCCTGCTCCAGGATCTTCGTGACGCCGTTGCCCTGCAGCGGCTCGCCTGGCGCCTTCTCCCAGCGGTCTTCCAGAAACGGCGCGCCATCGATGGCGGCCATCGCGGACGTGATGCGCTGCTGCAGGTCCAGCAGGTACGCGCGAACCGCCTCGACTTGCTGCATCAGCCGCGCACGGCCCGGTGGCCGATGTCCCGGCGGTACTGCGCCCCGTCGAAGCGGATGGCCTGCGCCACCTCGTACGCGCGGTGCTGCGCGGCTTTCACCGTGTCGGCCAGCGCGGTGACGCACAGCACGCGTCCGCCGCTGGTGACCAGCTGGTTGTCTTTCAGCGCGGTGCCGGCGTGGAACACCATCGCATCCTCCGCCTCGCGCGCGATGCCGCTGATGGCGTCGCCCTTGCGCGGGCTGAGCGGGTAGCCGGCCGCGGCCATCACCACGCCCAGCGCGGTGCGGCGGTCCCACTGCAGGTCCACCTGGTCCAGCGTGCCGCCGGTGGCGGCCATCATCACGTCGTACAGGTCGGACTTCAGCCGCATCATGATGGGCTGCGTTTCGGGGTCGCCCATGCGGCAGTTGAATTCCAGCGTCTTGACGTGCCCCTCGCGGTCGATCATCAGGCCCGCGTACAGGAAGCCGGTGTAGGGGATGCCGTCCTTCTCCATCCCGCGCACGGTGGGCAGGATGATCTCGCGCATGGCGCGCGCATGCACCGCGGGCGTGACCACCGGCGCGGGCGAATACGCGCCCATGCCGCCGGTGTTGGGGCCCTGGTCGTCGTCCTGCAGGCGCTTGTGATCCTGGCTGGTGGCCAGCGGCGTGACGTTGCGGCCGTCGCACAGCACGATGAAGCTGGCTTCCTCGCCCTGCAGGAATTCCTCGATCACCACCCGCGCGCCGCCCTCGTTGTGGGCCACGCCCAGGCGGTTGTCCAGCAGCATGAAGTCGATGGCTTCGTGCGCCTCGGCGGTGCTCATCGCCACCACCACGCCCTTGCCCGCCGCCAGGCCGTCGGCCTTGATGACGATGGGCGCGCCTTCGCGGTCGACGTAGGCGTGCGCCTGCGCGGGATCGGTGAAGGTCTGGTACTTCGCCGTCGGGATGCCGTGGCGCCGCATGAACGCCTTGGAGAAAGCCTTGGAGCTTTCCAGCTGCGCAGCGGCCTTGGTGGGGCCGAACACGCGCAGGCCATGCGCGCGGAAATCGTCCACCACCCCCGCCGCCAGGGGCGCTTCGGGGCCGACCACCGTCAGCGCGATCTTCTGCGCCAGTGCCCAGTCGCGCAGCGCGGCCACTTCGGTGATGGGCACGTTCTGCAGCCTCGGGTCCTGCGCCGTCCCGCCGTTGCCAGGCGCGACATAGACCATCTGCAACTTGGGCGATTGCGCCAGCTTCCAGGCCAGCGCGTGCTCGCGGCCGCCGCCGCCGATGACGAGGACTTTCATGCGGGAGAGCCGGTGCGCGCGGGCAATGCAGCGGCGGCCATCAGGACTCCGGGAGCGACGCGTTGTGGAACACGTCCTGCACGTCGTCCAGGTCTTCCAGCATGTCCAGCAGCTTCTGCATGCGGGCCGCGTCGTCGCCGGCGAGGTCGGTGGTGTTCTCGGCCCGCATCGTGACTTCGGCGATCTCGGGCTTCAGGCCCGCGGCTTCCAGCGCGTTGCGCACCTTCTCGAAGTCGGCCGGCGCGGTGAGCACCTCGATGGCGCCGTCGTCGTCGGTCACCACGTCCTCGGCGCCCGCTTCCAGGGCCACTTCCATGACCTTGTCCTCGCTGGTGCCCGGCGCCAGGATGAGCTGGCCGCAGTGCTTGAACTGGAAGGCCACCGAACCTTCGGTGCCCAGGTTGCCGCCGTACTTGCTGAAGACGTGCCGCACCTCGGCCACCGTGCGCACCTTGTTGTCGGTCATCGTGTCCACGATGACGGCCGCGCCGCCGATGCCGTAGCCCTCGTAGCGGATCTCCTCGTAGTTCACGCCTTCGAGGTTGCCGGTGGCCTTGTCGATGTTGCGCTTGATGGTGTCGGCCGGCATGTTGGCCGCCTTGGCCTTGTCCACCGCCAGCCGCAGGCGGGGGTTGGCGTTCAGGTCGCCGCCGCCCTGCCGCGCGGCGACCATGATCTCGCGGATGACCCGCGTCCAGATCCTGCCGCGCTTCTCATCCTGCCGCCCCTTGCGGTGCTGGATGTTGGCCCATTTGCTGTGTCCAGCCACTTGGTGTTCCTTGTCTGCCGCAATGCGTTTCGCATTGCTATATTGCCCGGACCGCATTCTACTTTTCGCCCCATGGCCGACCCGCTGCTCATCGCCAAGAACAAGAACACCGAGTGCTTCCTGCTGCCCGGGCTGGCCAACCGCCACGGCCTGATCACGGGCGCCACCGGCACCGGCAAGACCGTCACGCTGCAGACGCTGGCCGAGAACTTCTCGAAGATCGGCGTGCCGGTCTTCATGGCCGACGTCAAGGGCGACCTCACGGGCATCAGCCAGCCGGGCCGGATGCCGCCCAAGATGGCGCAGGCGATCCAGGAACGCGGCCTGCCCGAGCCGGAACCCGCGGCCTGCCCCGCCACCCTGTGGGACGTTTTCGGCGAGCAGGGCCACCCAGTGCGCGCCACGGTCTCCGACATGGGCCCGCTGCTGCTGGCCCGCATGCTGGACCTGAACGACACGCAGGCCGGCGTGCTCAACCTCGTCTTCAAGATCGCCGACGACCAGGGCCTGCTGCTGCTGGACCTGAAGGACCTGCGCGCCATGCTGCAGTTCATCGGCGACAACGCGGCCCAGTTCCGCACGGAGTACGGCAACATCAGCGCGGCCAGCGTGGGCGCGATCCAGCGCGGGCTGATGCAGATCGAGACCCAGGGCGGCGACAGGTTCTTCGGCGAACCGATGCTGGACATCGCCGACCTCATGCAGACCGCAAGCGGCAAGGGCGTGGTCAACATCCTGGCGGCCGACAAGCTGATGAACGCGCCGCGCCTGTACGCCACCTTCCTGCTGTGGATGCTGTCCGACCTGTTCGAGCGCCTGCCCGAGATCGGCGACCCGGAAAAGCCCAAGCTGGTGTTCTTCTTCGATGAGGCGCACCTGCTCTTCAAGGACGCGCCGGCGGTGCTGCTGGAGCGCATCGAACTGGTCGTCCGCCTGGTGCGCTCCAAGGGCGTGGGCGTGTATTTCGTCACCCAGAACCCGCTGGACATTCCGGATTCGGTGCTGGCCCAGCTGGGCAACCGCGTGCAGCACGCGCTGCGCGCCTTCACGCCGCGCGACCAGAAGGCGGTGAAGGCCACGGCGCAGACCATGCGGCAGAAGCCCGGCCTGGACATCGAGTCGGCCATCACCGAACTCGCCGTGGGCGAGGCGCTGGTGAGCCTGCTCGACGAGAAAGGCCGGCCCAGCGTGACCGAGCGCGTGTTCGTGCTGCCGCCCGGCAGCCAGATCGGGCCCATCGCGCCGGAGCAGCGCAAGGCGCTGATGGACGGCTCGCTGGTCGCCGGCGTGTACGAGAAGAGCGTCGATCGCGAGTCCGCCTACGAAAAGCTCAAGGACCGGGCGCAGCAGCCGCCCTCGCCCACCTCGTCCGGCGGCGGGGGCGCCACCGACCGGTCCACCGGCAGCGCCATGGGCGGGCTGAACGACATCCTCTTCGGTTCGACCGGCCCGCGCGGCGGCCGCCACGAAGGCATGGTCGAGATGATGGCCAGGTCGGCCGTGCGCACCATCGGCAGCAGCGTCGGTCGCGAGATCGTGCGCGGGGTGCTGGGCGGATTGCTCGGCGGGAAGAAATAGATTCTCTGGATTCCCGCCTGCGCGGGAAATGACGGCCTACGCGGCCGTCACTTGCAGTCGTTGCCGCCGCCGGCCTTCAGCGCCACGGGGCCGCTGATGCACTCGCCCAGGCGCACGGCGACGTTGTTCCACTTGTTCGCTTCCACCGCGTCGCGGCCGGCGCCCAGCTGGCCCTTGGTGTAGATGTCGCCCAGGCGCTTGGCGGCGGGGCCACTGCCGGCGTTGGCAGCCTGCTTGTAGGCGCTGAGCGCCTCGGCGGCGCGGCCTTCGCGCTCGGCCGCCTGGGCGGCCGCCAGCAGCGCGGACGGGCTGGCCTTGGCCACCTGCACGTCGGCCGCCTTGGCCTTCGCGGCGGCGGCTTCCGCATCGGCTTTCGCCTTCGCTTCGGCCTGGGCCTTGGCCTGCGCTTCGGCCTGGGCGGCCTTGGCCTTCGTCTCCTGTTCGGCCTTGGCATCCGCCTGCGCCTTGGCCTGCGTTTCGGCTTGCGCCTTCGCCTGGGCTTCGGCCTGCGCCTTGGCCTTGGCTTCCTGTTCGGCCTTGGCCTTGCCCTCGTCCTGCTTCTTCGCGTCCTGGGCCTTCTTCGCCTCTTCTTCCTTCTTCTTCGCTTCCTCGGCCTTCTTGCGGGCTTCTTCTTCCTTCTTCTTCGCCTCGTCCGCCTTCCTGGCGTCTTCCTTGGCGGCCGGCGCGGGAGCCGGAGCGGGAGCCGCTTGCGGCGCGGGCGCTGGTGCGGGCGAAACCCTGGCCTGGGGCGCGGACGCTTCCGCTGGGCTGGTGGCCTTGGCCACGGTTTCCTCGGGCGCCTTCTTGCCCGTCATCATGATCACGCCGCCGCCGATGAGGCCCAGCACGACCACGCCCGCGATCACCATCGGGGCCTTGGACTTGGGCTGGGCAGCGGGTTCGGCACTCGTGGCAGGCGCCGGCGCGCGAGCGGCCGGCGCGGTGGCGGCCGTCTGGGGTTGGGCCCTGGCCTGTTCGGCGGCCTTGCGGGCGGCTTCGTCGGCCACCTTGCGCGCCTCGTCGGCCTTGCGCTTCGCCTCCGCGTCGGCCTTCGCCTTGGCTTCCGCTTCCGCCTTGGCGCGTGCTTCGGCTTCCGCCTTCGCTTTGGTTTCGGCCTCCGCCGCCTTGCGCTTCGCCTCGGCTTCGGCCTTCTGGCGTGCTTCGGCATCCGCTTTCGCCTTCGCTTCCGCTTCGGCTTTCCGCTTGGCCTCCGCCTCGGCGGCCTGGCGCTTCGCTTCCTCGTCGGCCTTGCGCTTCGCTTCGGCTTCCGCCTGCTGGCGCGCCTGCGCGTCGGCCTTCGCCTTGGCTTCCGCGTCGGCCCTCGCCTTTGCTTCGGCTTCAGCCTTTGCGCGGGCATCGGCTTCCGCCTTGCGCCTGGCTTCCGCTTCGGCGGCCTGGCGTTTCGCTTCCTCGTCGGCCTGGCGCTTCGCTTCGGCCTCTGCCTTCGCACGAGCTTCGGCTTCCGCGCGGGCCTTCGCCTCCGCTTCCGCCCTCGCCTTGGCTTCCGCTGCCTGGCGCTCGGCTTCCAGCCGCTCGACTTCCTTGGCGGCGGCCGCGGCGCGGGCTTCGGCGGCGCGCGCCTCTTCCGCGGCACGCGCTTCCTGCGCGGCCTTGTCGGCAGCCGCCTGGCCGGCCTTGGCCATCACCGCGTCGGGCATCTCCGCCGGCGCGCGGGCCGGGGCGCCCGTGTGCGCTCCGGTGCGCGAAGCCGGCATGACCGTGGCGTCGTCCGGCGCCACGACCACGTGCTTGTCCATCAGCTTCAGGCTGCCGGTGCCCGAAGTGCCGGAGGTGCCTGAAGTGCCCGAGGTGCCGGAGGTGCGCGACAGCTGGCCCGGCAGGCGGGTCTTCTCGTCGTCGTCATCGTCCGCTGGGCTGGGGCCGCGCGCCGCGGGCACCGAGGCGCCGCCCGGGTCCTCGTACCCCAGTTTCTTCAGCCGCCGCTGCGCCAGGGCCGCGAACTTGCCGCCGGGGAACTGCTCCAGGAAGTCGACGAAGTCGCTCGCCTCTTCCGAATCCTTGATGTCCTTCCAGTACTCGAGTTCCAGCTCGAGATTGATGGAGGAAGGTCCCGTCGCGGCGTCGGTGGGGTCCTTGACCGACGCGCCGCTCATGGCCGGCTGGGCGCCGATGCTGGTGCCGGACGCGGACGCCCCACCGGCGGTGCCGGCGCCCGTGCTGCCCACCCGCTGGCCGGCGGCCTTCAGCGCCATGGCGAACTCGCGCGCCGACGAGAAGCGTTCGTCGCGGTTCTTGGCCAGCGCCTTGGCCACCACCGTGTCGATGGACTTGGGCAGCCGGTTGTTGTGGTACGTCGGCGGCGGCGGGACCGAGCTGACGATCTGGTGGATGATCGCGAACGGGTTGTCGCCGTCGAAAGGCCGCACGCCGGTCAGCAGCTCGTACAGCACGATGCCGGCGCTGAACAGGTCGGACCGCGAGTCCACCCGCTGGCCCTGCGCCTGCTCCGGCGACATGTAGCGCGGCGTGCCGATGCCGCCCGCGCCCAGCTGGGTCTTGTTGGCCGAGTCCGGGTCCTGGATGCGGGCCACGCCGAAGTCGGTGAGCTTGACTCGCCCCTTCTCGATCAGCATGTTGGCCGGCTTGATGTCCCGGTGCACGATGTTGTTCTCGTGCGCGTGGTCCAAAGCGGACAGCAGGTCAAGCACCATGGCCATGGCCGCCTGCGGGCTGTAGCGCTCGCCGCGGTCCAGGTGGTCCTTGAGGTCGTCGCCCTCGATGTACTGCATCACCAGGAAGGCGATGCCCTCGTGGCGGCCGAAGTCGAACACCGGCACGATGTTCGGATGCAGCAGCCGGGCGGCCGCCAGCGCCTCCGTGCGGAAGCGCGACTCGTACTCCTCGGCGGCCTTGGAGTCGAGGTTCTCGACGATGATGGTCTTGATCGCCACCCGGCGCTGCAGCACCGAGTCCTTGCCCTCGTACACGAGACCCATCGCACCCTTTCCGAGGGTGCGGAGGATGTCGTAGCGGCCGAGCTTCTTGACGACGGTCACGGGGAGGTCATACGGGCAGGTATCTGAGTGTAAGCTCAGCCTTCCTTTGGAGCCATCCGACCACCTCTTCCGCCAGGGAGGAAGTCACGGACTCCGGCCGTGACGGATGTTTTCCCGCATCACTTGCAAGCCTCGCCCGCCGCCTGCTCGCTCACGCAGTCGGGCTTGTTGATCTCCAGCCCGTCGAAGCTGAGCGGCGCGCTCAGCTCGTCGAAACCGATGCGGCCGGCCCCCACGCCCGCTTCCACCGCGCCGATGCCGGCGTTGAACTTCAGCACCGTGAGGAAGTAGCGCGCGATCTCCGCCTGCGTGGAGCCCACGCCCGCCATCGCGTCCTGCAGCACCTCTCGCACGCTCTTGTCAGCGAACAGGTTGCCCGCGATCCACACGTGGTGGCCGGCGTCCACCGTGGCCAGGAACTTCGCCGAGTCCGGGTGGATGTAGAACGGATCGCCCTGCGTGTTCAGGTCGCCGCCTTTCACGTTCACCACGATCTCGTCGAGCGCCACGACGCCCGGCGAGCCGTTCTTGAGCGTGGTGGCGGTGTTCAGGAACGTGATGTTGCCGTTGTCCGTGCCCATGGCCAGCCGGCGCACCGAAGCCAGTTGCGCGGCGTCCACCGTCATCGCGCCGGCCGACTGCAGCGTGACCGACGCGGTCGGCGCGGCCATCAGCATGTTCACCACGAACGGCGTGGCCGCGCTGGTGTCGCGCAGGCTGACCATCGTGGCGCCGCCGTCCACGCGCACGGCGCCCTGGAAGTCGCCCGCCAGGTCCACCGTGCCCGGGCCCATCAGCCGGAACAGCGTGTTGTTGCCGATCAGGCCCGTGGACACCGTGAAGCCGCCCGCCGCCTGCAGCGTGGAACCCGCCGCGGTGCTGACCGGGCCGGTGTAGGCCTGGGCGCCGGTGGTCGTCACGTTGCCGGCGAAGGTGGCGGTGCCGCTGCTGCCGATGCTGCCCGCGGTGATGTCGTTGCCCGCCGCCAGGGTGCCGGCGTTGGTCACGGCCGCGGTGCCGAGGGCTTGCGAAGCGGCGCCGGTGGCCAGCGTGGCGCCGGCCGCGATCGCGAGGCTGGTGGCGCCGGTCAGGCGGTTGGCGGCGTTGGCCAGCCGCAGGGTGCCGCCGTTCACGTTGACCGTGCCCGCCGCCACCGTGCCGTTGACCGTGGTGGTACCGCCCGCCTGCGTGAAGGTGCCGCCGCCCAGGTTGGCGTCGAGGGTGGCGCCGTTGGCCGTGTAGCTGCCCGCCGTCAGCGTGCCGGTGCCGGCCAGCCGCGACTGGTTCAGCGCCAGGCTGCCCACCGTGTCGCTGAAGCCTTGCAGGTCCAGCACGCTGCCGGCCGCCACGGTCACCGCGGCGTTGTCCGCCAGGCGATCCGCGCTTCCGAGCTGCAGCGTGCCGCCCTGCACGTTCACCGTGCCGGCGTTGGATGTGCCGTTCAGCACCGTCGTGCCGCCCACCTGGTTGAGCGTGCCCGTGCCCAGGTTCGCGTTGACGGTGCCGCCGCTGAAGTTGTACGCGGCCGCGGTGATGTCGCCGTCGGTCGTCGCCCCGGTGCCCGCGGTGAACGTGCCCAGGCCGGTGCCGTTGTTGATGACCGTCGTGCCCGTGGAGACGATGGTCAGGTTGTTGCCGCCGCCGGTGAGGTTGCCGGCGAACGTCACGCCGCCAGTGCCGGAGTTGACCGTCACCGGCCCGGTGAGCGCCAGCGACGAGTTGAAGTCCACGTTGGCGTTCGTTGCGGTCACGTCGGCCGCGCTGCTGATGCCCGCGCTGCCCGTCAGGCTGACGGCGCCGCCGGAGGTGATGTCGCCGGCCGCCGCGAGCGTCAGCGCGCCGCCGTTGGCCGACAGCGTCACGCCGCCCGAGCCCGCGTTGATCGCGCTGTTGACGGTCACCGAGTTGCCGGCCGCCAGGTCGTAGGCGCCGCCGGTGGTGTTCTTCACCGCCAGCACCACCTGGCCGCTGCCCCAGGCCGGCGCCGCGATGGTCACCGACGCGTCCGCCAGGGTCGCGCTGCCGGTTGCGTTCAGGTAGACCCCGCCCGTGCCCGATTGCGCCGCGATGGCGCCGGCATCGGTGTTGATGCGGTTGGCGCTGGTGCCCACCGAGCCGCCCGGGGCGCCGGCGATCAGCGACAGCTGGCCGGCCGTCACGTTGCTGCCCGCATCGAGGATGGAGCCCGCGATGGCGCGCGCCGTGAGCGCGTGGGTCCCGGTGTTCACGGCCGCCAGGCCCAGGTCGCCCGCCGCGGTCTGGAACACCACGTCGCCGTCCACCGTGCCCGTGCTCTGGAAGGTGGCCGCGCCCAGGTTGACGACCGAAGCCTTGCCCGTGCCCACGCCGGCCAGCGTGACGGTGCCGGTGTTCGTCACCACCGGGTTCTGGACCGCCACCCAGCCGATGGAGCCCGCGCCGCTGGTGCCGAGCGTGACGCCGCCGGCGCCGCCCGTGTCGAACCGCCCCACCCCGGCCGCATCCTCGGTGATGCTGCCGCCGTTGGCCACGGCCGTGATGGCGCCGCCGGTGCCGGTCTGCACGTTGCGGAAGCGCAGCTCGCCGGTGCCGCCGCCGGCGGTGTTCACCGTGATGGAGATCGCGCCCGCCGTGGTGTCCGTGGTCTTGAGATTGGCCGCCGTCTGCGTGAACGCTTCCGAGCCCGCGCCGTCCTGGTTGGCCGCGATGGTGATGGTGCCGGTGGCGTCGGTGTCGCCGTCCACCGTCACGCCGTTCTGCGCGCGCACGTTGATCGTGCCCGCCTTGGTGGCGTTCAGGTTGGCGGTGCCCGCCATCACCTGGTACGCACCCACCGAGTCCACGACGCCCGTGGCGACCGTGCCGCCGGTGCCCGCGTTCAGCGTCAGCCAGGCGCCGCCGCCCGCCACCGTTCCCAGCGTGATGTCGGCGCCGGTTGCCGCCGCCAGCGTCGTGTCCAGGGTGGTGTCCGCGGCCAGGCTCACCGTGCCGGTGTACGACTGCGCGCCGCCACTGGTGATCGTGCCCAGGAGCGTGGTGCCCGCGCCGCCGCCGGTGATCGTGCCGTCCACGCTGCCGCCGTTGCCCCAGAACTGGTTCGGCACCGCCGCGCCCCGCAGGTTCGTGACGTTGCTGTAGGTCAGCGTATCCGCGACGCCGCTGCCCGACCCGGTCAGCTCGAAGCTCGCGCCCGTCAGCGTGGTGAAGCCCGCGTGGCCCACCAGGTTCTCAATGCCGCTGAAGGTGCCGCCCACGCCGGTGGACGTGCCCTTGGTCGCGTCGAAGGCCACCGTTCCCGCCGCGCCGCTCAGGTCCAGCGTGTCGGCGCCGGTCTGGCCGCCGCCCACCACGTTGCCGGCGATCGAGCCCGTGCCCGTGAAAGCGAAGGTGTCGTCCTTCGATCCGCCGGTGAGGTTCTCCACATTGCTGAACGCCAAGCCACCCGCGGTGCCCTGGTTGGTGCCATTGACCGTGAAGGTGGTGCCCGAGGTGTCGCTGCCCCGCAGCGTGTCGTTGCCGCCCGCGCCGTCCAGCGTGGCGGTCGTGGCCGGCGCCGCGCTGAAGTCGAACGTGTCGTCTTCCGCGCCGCCGGTGATGGTCGTGCCCGAGGGCAGCGCCGCCACCGTGCTGAAGGTGCCGGCCTTCGACTGGCCGAACAGGATGGTGGCCGTGCCCGTCGCGGACACCGCGTCGCCGAGGGTCACGTTCCGGCCGGCCGAGAGGTTCACGCCGCCGCCGGTGGCCGTGATCGTGCCGCCCGCCAGCGTGGTGATGTCGCTCGTGTTGCCCGTGGCGGTCAGCGACACGGCCGAGCCGGACACCGCATTGGCGCCCACGTCGATGGATCCGCCCTGCGCGTTGATCGTCACCGTGCCCAGGCCGCCGGCCGTGACCACGTCGCCCAGTTGCACCGACGTCGCCGCCTCCAGCGTGACGTTGCCGTCCGCCGCGGTGGTCACCGCGCCCGTGGTGGCCAGCGAACCGCCGGCCTGCCTGACGCTCACCGCGCCGCCGCCCGTCTGCGAGATACCCGACACCGTGAGCGCCGTGGCGTTGTCCACGACCTGGATGTCGCCGCTCGCCGTGTTGGTGGCTTGCAGCCCGCCGAACACGTTGCCCGCGTTCGTGAGCGTCTGGCCCGCGACCGACTGGGTGGTCAGCGTGCCCGTACCCAGCGCGATGGCGGCGGACTGCGTGATCGAGCCGCCCGCGCCCGTCGCGGTGAGCGCGGCGTTGCCGCCGTCGGTGCCCAGCGTGCCGGCGATCTGCAGTCCGATGTTCGCGCCGTTCGACGCCTGCGTGATCGACACGGCGCCGCCGCCGGTCTGGTCGATGCCCACCACCTGCAGCGGCAGGAACTGGCCACCCGCTGTGTACGCGGGGCTGGACGCGTTGTTGAAATCGATGTCGCCGCTGCCCGTGTTCTTCACGCTCAGCCGGTTGACCGAGTTGTTCTGCAGCAGCGTCGTGCCGCCCACCGACTGCACATACAGGCCGCTGCCGGCGGCGTCGCTGCCCTGCGTCCCGATGGACGTGCCCGCGTATTGCGTGACGGTGGCCGCCGAGCGGATGTCCACGCGGCCCGCATTGCCGGGCACGCTGACGCCAGCGCTGTCGCCGCTGGCCTGGATGTCGCTGACCTTGACCGTGCCCATCCCGGCCGTGTCGGTGACCAGGTTGACCGTACCGCCGTTGCCGATGAAGCCGGCGCCTGTCCCGCCGTTCGCCGTGATGGCGCCCTGCAGGTCGATCGCCCCGCCCGTGGAGTGCAGCGTCACCGTGCCGCCCGCGCCGCCGCAGCAAAGCGAGGTCGTGTTGAGGACGCCCGCCGCCGTCGAGGTGATGTCACCGCTGGCCTGGATGTCCAGGGCGCCGCCCGCCGTGCTCACGAGCCCGCTGACCGCCACGATGCCCTGGTTGTCCACCTTGGTGGAGCCGCCGGTCTGCTGGTCGATGCCGGTGATGGTGAGGTCGCCCGTGTTGTTCAGCGCGATGTCGCCGTTCCACAGGCTGATGGCGTTGAAGCTGCCGACCTTGTTCGCGCCCGTGAGCGACTGGCCGGCGACCCCGGTGCCCGCCAGGCCCGAAGTCGTCGCGAGCTGGCCGGAGGTGCCGAACATGCCGCTGGTGCCTTCGCTGATGCCCGTACCGGCACTGACGCTGATATTGCCGCTGGTGCTCTGCACCGCCGCGTTCACGTCCACGCCGCCGCTCGCCGAGAGCGACACCGTGCCGCTGCCGCCCGCGGTCACGCCGGCGTCGACCTTCAGGTTGCCGCTGAACGCGTTCAGGTCGATCGCGCCGTTGGCCGCGGTGTCCACCGTGCCCGCGACCACCATGTCGCCGCCGTTCTGCACCACCACGCTGCCGCCGCCGGACTGGCTGACCGTGTTGACGGTGAGCGTGGGCGCGATGTTGAGCAGCCGGATGTCGCCGCCCGTCTTGTTGGTGGCCTGCAGGCTGGTGACCTGGTTGAAGTTGCCCTCCAGCACGGCGCCGCCGACGCTGTCGAGGGTCAGCGCGCCGCCGGACAGGAAGCCGCTGGATTCCGAGATGTCGGCGGTCGATGCCAGCGAGATCGCGCCGGCGCCCGTGCTCACCGTGCCCGCGACGTCCAGCGTGCCGCCGGCCGTCACGTTGTAGGTGCCGCCGGCGGCCGTGCCGTTGGAGACGCTGCCCACGTCCTGCAGCGTGACGCCGTTGACCGCCGAGACGTAGACGTCGCCGCTGGTGCGGGTGCGCGCCGCCAGGAAAGCCGCATCGACGCTCACCCAGCCGCCGGTGCCGGTGCCCACGCCGGTATCGCTGTCCAGCGCCACGTTGGCGCCGGTGACGGTCGCCCCGCCGGTGATGGTGCCCGCGGACGTGAGCGTCACGTCGCCGGTGCCGGCATTCACCGCTTGCGTGAGGGTGATGTTGCCCGCGGTCGTCTCGAGCGTCACGCTGCCGTTCGCCGCGCTGGTGTCGATGCCGGCGACGCCGTTGACCGTGCCGGCGTCCAGCGCCGCGGCGTTCCTGAAGCCGATGATGCCGCCCGTGAGCTGCGCGGCGATCACCGGGACGGTGTTCGTGCCCGCGGTGAGGTCGAAGTCGGCCGTGCCGGCGAGCAGCAGGCCGCCCGCCGCGATGTCGCCGTCGCCGCCGCCGGCCTGCGTCACGTTGCCGCCCGATCGCAGCGAGAGCGTGTTCGCCGCCGACGAGGTGCCGACGGTGATGCCCTTCGTCGCTCCGACCGCGCCGACCGTGAAGCCGTTCGAGTCCGCGTAGGAAACGGTGGACGAAGCACCGCCGACGTCGACGGCCAGCGTGCCCACGTCGTTGTTCGACGAGGCGAGCGAGTAGCTGGTGGTGCCGGCGCCGGTGTTGCTGCCCTTGAGCAGCAGGTTGTTCGCAAAGATGCCGTTGGACGCGCTCCCGTTGTCCACCTGGACCACGTCGCCGCCGGTCACGCCGGTATCGATGGTGACGGTATCGCCGGAGACCTTGGTGCTGGTGCCGCCGTTGTTCAGCACCACGCCGCTGCCGCCGCCGCTGGCCAGCGTCACGTCGCCGGCCGTGCCGATGGTGTTGGTGCCGCCCTGCAGGATCACGCCGTGGCCGCCGCCGGCCGCCACGCCGGTACCGGTGAGCGAAATGTTGCCGCTGGTGGACGTGATGTGGTTGGTGCCCGAAAGCTCGATGCCGTAGGCATTGCCGTTCAGGCCGGTGCCCGTGATGCTGATCGAGCCCGAACCGCTGGTCACCGACGAAGCCGCACCGCCACCGTCCCACAGGACCACGCCGCGGCTCGTGCCGTTGTTGCCGCCGGTGCCGTTGATGGTCACCGTGCCGGCGCCGGTCGCGTCGACGCTGCTGCCGTCGCGCAGCAGCACGCCGAGGTTGAAGTCGTCGCCCGGATTGACCGAGCCACCGGTGCCCGTGACGGAGATGCCGCCGCTGCCCGTGAACCTGGAGCCCGTGTCGAGGAACACGCCATGGTTCGGGTTCACGAACCCGCTGTTCGGCGTGCCCGCGTTGCCCCCGCCGGTGCCGGCGACCGTGATGGCGCCGCTGCCGGCGTTCACCACCGCGCCATTGCGCAGCCACACGCCGGTGTTGCCGCCCGCCGCGTCGCCGCCGCCCTGGCCGAGCACGTTGACATTGCCGCCGGAGGTGTTGATCGTCACGCCGTCCAGCAGCACGCCCGCGCCGTTGGCCGCCGTCGCAGCGGTCGTGGTGGGATCGAGCCCGCCGCCGATGGTGAGCGCGCCGCCATTGGTGGCGATGTCGCCGCCCGACAGCACGGCGACCGAGCCGGCACCCGCGCCGGTCGCGTCCGCGTTCAGCGTGACGTCCAGCTTGCCGGTGCCGGTCGCCTGGATCGCGGCCGTGTCCACCCGCACGTTGCGGCCCGCCGCCAGTGTGAGGCCGGCATCGGCAGCGCCCGTGAAGGTGACGCCGCCCGACACGGTCAGGTCGTCGCCCGCACCCGTCGCGGCGACGGTGACCGCGCCGTCGCTCTGGATGAGCCCGGTCGTGGTCACCGACCCCGCGTTGAGGATGGTGGTGGCGCCCCCGCCGATCTGCTGCACGGACGCGATGTTCAGGGCGCCGCCGTTGTTCACCGCGATGTCGCCGCTTGCGGTGTTGGCCGCCTTCAGCATGCCGATGGCGTTGTTGCCGCCCGTGAGGTCCAGGCCGGTGCCGGTGGTGACGTCCAGCGTGCCCGCCACGATGGCCTGGCTTTGCGTGAGCTTGCCCCCCACGGTCAGCGTGGCCGAGTCGGCCGCCGTGCCCGTCGCGCCGGCCTTCAGGCCGTCGGTTTGCGTGGATGCGGCGCCGTCGAACGAAGTCACCGAGCCGATCGCCAGGTCGCCGTTGTTCGCGAACGCCAGCGTGCTGCCGGTGGACAGGTCCGCGGCGAGCGTCGCCACTTTGTTCGTCGCATTGCCGAGCTTGAAGTCTCCGCTGCCCAGCAGCCGCAACGCGCCGCCCTGGATGTCGCCCACTCCCCACTGGGCCACGGCGCCCCCGCCTTGCGCGGACAGCGTGACGGTGCCGGCCTGCACGTTGACGTCCTGCAGGTGCATGCCCGTGCCGCCCGGGGATCGGATCAGCACCTCGCCGCCGGCGGCGATCGTGCTCAGCGACGATCCGGTCACCACGCCGGTCTCCATGAAGGGCGTCGCCACGCCGGTGCCGGTGATGAAGATGTTCCCGCTGGCGCTGCTGACCGACGAGCCGCCGCCGATGCCGTTGACGTGCACCCCGTAGTTGCTGGAACTGCCGGTGCCCGCGCTGGTGCCCGTCATGGTGATGTCGCCCGACGCCGTCGAGACGGTGGCCCCGCTCTCGACGTCCACGCCGCGCGAGCCGTTGGCGCCGGCGCCGGAGTCGCCCTTGAACGTGATGGCGCCCGTGCCCGTGGCCGAGACCGTGGCGAGGTCGTAGACCAGCACGCCGATCGTGTTGGTGCTCGTGCCGCTGGTACCCGTCAGGCGGATGTTGCCGTCCACCGTGGTGACCGTGGCGCCGCCCTGGACGGCCGTCGCCCAGCCTTCGCCCTGGCCGGTGACGTCGATGTCGCCGCCCGCGGTCTGCACCGTGCTGTTGTTGGCGATGGTCACGCCCGAGCTGTCGGCACCCGCCGCGACGCCGTGCAGCGTGATGCTGCCGCTGCCGCTGGTGGCCACCGTGTTGCCCGCGTTGATCACCACGCCGTACGCGCCGGCCGTGCCGGCGTCGGCCTGCCCGCGGATGCTGATGTTGCCGCCCGCCGCGCCGAGGTTGGCCTGGATCACCGCACCGTTCGCGTACACGCCGCCGGCGCTGTAGCCCTGCGCGGCCTGGGTCGCCGGCGACGTGCCGCCGCCGATGGTGATGTTGCCGCCCTGCGTGGCGATGTCGCCGCCGCCAAGGACCGCCACCGCGCCGCCGTTGGTCGCGTCGCGGTCCGAGTTCAGGATGACGTCCAGCGTGCCGCCGGCGCCGGTCGCCCTGACCGGGTTGTTCAGCACCGTCACGTTGCGGTTGGCGCGCACGTCCAGCGTGCCGGCGCCCGTGCCCGTGAACTCGATGCCGCCGCTGATGGTGACGTCGGCATCGGTGCCCGCCGCGGGCGTGGCGTACAGCTTCAGCGTGCCGCTACCGAACTTGAGCAGCCCATTGGTGGCGATGTCGCCCGCGGAGGCGATGCTCACCGCGCCGCCGACCGACACGCCAGCCAGGCTGACCGACGACGGGGGGCCGTCGATGGTCAGGTTGTTGAGGTGGCTGATGTCGCCCGCGACGCTGAGCGCGCCGGTATTGAACGTGGTCAGCGACTCGGTGCCGGCGGCTCCGGTCACCGTGCTGCCGAGCTGGATGTTGCCGCCGGCGGCATCCAGCTTCGTGTCGGCGCCGAGCGTCACCGCGTTCTTGAAGTTCTGGGTGCCGGTCGTGTTGACCGCGCCGCCGTTGATCCTCGTGCCGCCCGTGCTGCCCACCGTCAGGGTCGAGAGCCGGTCGGTGGCGCCGACGGGCCCGCCGAACACCGTCGCGCCGGCGTCGTTGACCGTCAGCGAGAAGTTCTTGCCCGCCGCCGAATCGACCTTGCCCCCCAGGGTCAGGGCATTGCCGGTCAGCGTGGTGTCGGCGCCCAGCACCACGGCGTCGCCATAGGTCTGCAGCCCCGTCGTCTTGATGGAGCCGCCCTTGATGGCGGTCGTTCCGGCCGCATCGGTCGTCAGGCTGGTGAGCGCGGTGGTCCCGCCCACCGCTCCCCCGAACGTCGTGGTGCCGCTGTCGTTGACGACCAGGACCTGCGCGCCATTGACCGTGCCGCCCAGGGTCACGTTCACGCCGGTCAGCGCCGTGGCCGCGCCCAGCGTCACCGCGTCGTTGTACGTCTGCGCACCGGTCGTCTTGACCGTGCCGCCGTTGAGGGCCGTCGTGCCGGCCGCATCGGTGGTCAGGCTCGTCAGCGCGGTGGTACCGCCGACCGCGCCGCCGAAGGTGGTGGTGCCGCCGTCGTTGACGGCCAGCGCCTGCGCGCCGTTGACCGTGCCGTTGAAGCTCACGTTCACGCCGGTCAGCGTGGTACCCGCGCCCAGCGTCACCGCGTCGTTGTACGTCTGCGCGCCGGTGGTCTTGATCGTGCCGCCATTGAGGGCCGTCGTCCCGCCGGCGTTCGTGGTGAGGCTGGTGAGCGCGGTCGTGCCGCCCACCGCGCCGTTGAACGTCGTGACGCCGGCGCCGCTGCTGTTGGCCGTCAGGCTGAACGCGCCGTCGACCGTGTTGCCGAACGTGATCGCGCCCGTGCCGGCGTCGATCGTGGTGTTCGCGCCCAGCTGGACGGCATCGCCGTAGTTCTGGGCGCCGGTGGTCTTGACGGAGCCGCCATTGAGGAAGGTGATGCCCCCGGCGTTGGTGCTGAGCGCGGAGAGCGCCGTCGTCGCGCCGACGGCGGACGTGAAGGTCGTGTTGCCGCCGGAATTGACCGTGAGATTCTTGCCGCCGTCCACCACGCCGGTGAAGGTGACGTCGCCGTTGCCGGCGTTGATGGTGGCGTTGCCGGCCAGCGTGGTCGTGCCCGCCGCCTTGAAGGCGGCGTTGCTGGTGGTGTAGGTGCCGTTCAGCGAGACGTTGTCGTTGAACGTGATCGCCCCCGTGGTGGCGACGCTCGCGGCCACGGTACTGCCGAGGCTGTCGGTCGTCAGGCTGGCCAGCGCGGTGCCGGTGCCGACGGCCTGGGCGAACGTCGTGGTGCCGCTGCTGTTGACCGTCAGCGCCTGGGCGCCGCTGGTGGTGCCGTTCACGGCGCCGTTGAACTGCACGTTGCCGGCGCCGGTGCCGATGGTGACGGCCGCGTTGGCCAGCCTGACGGACTTGTCGGCCTTGAAGGCGCCGCCGCTGGTCGTGTACGTGGTGCCCTGAAGGGTGACGTTGTCCTGGAAGTTGATGGCGCCCGTCGTGGCGACGTTCTGCACGGTCGTGGTCCCGCTCGTGACCGTGGTCAGCGAGCTGAGCGCGTTGGTGCCACCGACGTCCTTGCTGAACGTCGTGGCGCTCTTGCTGTCCACACTGAGCGAGGCGCCGCCGGCGCTGGCCGCATCGACGGTGCCGGAGAACGTGGTCGTGCCGCCGCCCACCGCGATCGTGGTGTTGCCCTGCAGCACCGTGTTGCCGGCGACGGAGAAGTTGCTGTTCTTGCTGTTGTAGCTGCCGCCCAGGTAGGCGTCGTCGCCGATCGTGATGTCGCCGCCCTTGGTGGTGATCCCCAGCGAGTAGGTCCTGCCGCCGGCGTTGGTGGACAGGCTGTCCAGTGCCGTGTTGCTGCCGACCAGGCCGTTGAACTTCGTGTCGCCCTTGGTGTTGACGGCCAGGCCGAAGTTGCCGTCGACCGTGCTGCCGAAGGTGACGTCCTGGTTGCCCGTGGACGCGACGGTCGTGGCCGCCGCCAGCGTGACCGCGCCCGCATACGACTGGGTGCCGCCGCTGCTGATGGTGCCCGACAGCGTGGTGGGCACCGCGATGCCGGTGATCGAACCGGTGACGCTGCCGCCGCTGCCGGTGAAGCTGTTGGAAGCGCCTCCGCCCTGCAGGTTGACCGCGCCCGAGTACTTGACGCCGTCCACCGTGCCGGTGCCCGCCGTCTGCAGCACGAACGCCGAGCCCGTGAAAGTGGAGCCGGCGCCGGCCGCCAGCGATTCGATGCCGCTGAAAGTCCCGCCGAGGAACGACGCCGTGCCGCTCGCGGTGCTGAACGTGACGCCGCTGATCGCGCTGGCATCGATGGTGTCGCCCGCCGCGTGGGCGCCGCCCGCGACGCTGCCCTTCAGCTGCCCGGCCGCCGCGAACGTGAACGTGTCGTCGCCCGAGCCGCCGGCCAGGCTGCCGATCTTGCTGAAGCTGGTGGTGGTGTTGAGCGTGCCGGTGTCGGAGCCGCTGATCGCCCACGCGTTGGTGCCGTTCGTGGCGGCCAGCGTGTCGCCGCCGCCGCCGCCGTCGATCGAGCCCGAGAACGTCGTGACGCCCGTGGCCAGCGTGAACGTGTCGCTGCCGGTGCCGCCCGCCAGCGCCTTCATGTTGGTGGCCGTCAGGCCGTTGACCCCCACCTTGTTGGCGCCGGTGATGGACCAGGCCGTGTTGGCGCTGGAACCCGTCAACGTGTCGCCGGCCGCGGAACCGGCGAGGTTCGTCATGCCGGTGAAGGTGGTCGTCCCGTTCAGGGTACCGGCGTTGGCGCCGGTGGTCGTCCAGCTGTTGTTGCCGTCCGTCACCGCCACGGTGTTGGTGCCCGCGCCGCCGGTGAGCGTGCCGCCGAAGGTGGTGATCCCCGCCGCCAGCGTGAAGGTGTCGGCGGCGGTCCCGCCGTCGAGCTTGCCGATGCCCGAGAACGCGGTCGTCGTGTTCAGCGTGCCGGTGCCCGCGCCGGTGATGGACCACGCGTTGGTGCCGTCGGTGGCGGCCAGGGTGTCGCTGCCGCCGCCGCCCGCGATGGTGCCGGAGAGGCTGGTGACGCCGGATGCCAGCGTGAACGTGTCGGCGCCCGTGCCGCCGGTGAGATTGGAAATGCCGGAGAACGCCGCGCCGTTCAGCGTGCCGCCCTTGGCCGACGTGATGGACCAGGCGTTCGTGCCGTCGGTGGCCGCCAGCGTGTCGGTGCCTCCGTTGCCGTTGATCGTGCCGCCGAAAGAAGTCACGCCGCTGGCCAGCGTGAAGGTGTCGTTGCCCGCACCGCCCTTGAGCGTGCCGATGTTGCTGAAGCCGAGGCCGTCGCCCGTGCCTGTGCCCGCCGCCGTGATGCCGTAGGCGGCACCGGCGCTGCGGCCCGTGAGCGTGTTGGCACCCGCGCCGCCGTTGACGGTCGCGCTGAACGCGCCCGCGTTCGTGAAGTCGAACGTGTCGGCGCCGGCGCCGCCGATGAACTGGCTGTTCTTCGAACTGACCGTGGTGCCCGCCGTGAACGAGAGCGTGCCCGCGGCGGCCCCGCCGAGGTTGACGGTGGCGGTGCCGTTGCTGGCGGTGACATTGCCGCCCAGCGTCACGTTCTGGCCCGCGTTGAAGATGACGTTGCCGTTGGCCGAAGACACCGTGTTGCCGGTGGTGATGGCGCCAACGGCGCCGCCGGCCGTCAGCGTGACGCCGCTGCTGCCCGCGACGGTGGACGTCTTCAGGTCCAGCGCGCCCGTGGTGGCCAGCGTGGTGTTGCCACCCGCGCTGACGTTGCCCGTGACGTTGAGGCCGCCGGCGCTGTCCAGCACCGACACGTCGCCCGAAGCGGCGGTGATGCCGCCGACGTTGGCGATGGCATTGCTCTTCGTGCCGAGGTCGAACGAGCCGGTGGTGGCGCTGCCCTTCACCGTCGTGGCGGTGACTACGCCGGTCTGGCTGACCGCGCCTGCCGTCACGTCCAGGGTGCCGACGGTGGTCGTCGGCAGGACCACGGCGGCCGGCGCCCCGCTGACCGTCAGCGCGCCCAGGTTGGAGATCGTGCCGCCGAATGTCAGGGTGCCGGTGTTGCTCGTGGTGAGCGATTCCGTCCCCGCGGAGCCGGCCAGCGTGCTGCCGAATGCGACGTTGCCGGTGTCCGCCGTCAAGGTCACGCTCGCGCCGGTGACCGTGGATGCGCCGGTGTACTTCTGGTCGCCCGTCGTGGTGACGCTGCCGCCCAGGCTGGACGTGCCGGAGACGCTCACGCTGGCCGCGCCGACCGCGCCATTCGTGGTCAGCGCGTTGGTGATCGCCACCGCACCGAGGTCGCTGGCCGTGCTCGTGATCGTGGTGTTGCCGCTGGTCACGGTCAGGTTCTTGCCCGCGCCCGTGACCGCGCCCAGCTTGATGCTGTTGGCCGCCGCGCCGGAAGCCAGCGTCACGTCCGTCTCCAGCGTGGTGCCGCCCGTGTAGGTCTGGCCCGCGGCGCCCGTGGTGGTCACGTTGCCGCCGAGGGTGGTGGCGCCGGTGACGCTCACGCTGGCCGCGCCGATGGCGCCGCCCGTGGTCAGCGCATGGGTCACCGACAAGGCGCCCAGGTTGCTGGCCGTGCTGGCGATCGTCGTGTCACCGCTGGAGACCGTCAGGTTCTTGCCCGCGCCGGTCACCGTGCCCAGCTTGACGGTGTTGGCCGCCGCGCCGGAGGCCAGCGTCACGTTGGCGCCCAGCGTCGTGCCGCCCGTGTAGGTCTGGCCTGCGGCACCCGTGGTGGTCACGTTGCCGCCCAGCGTGGTGGCGCCGCTCACGTTGACACTGGCCGCGCCGATGGCGCCTCCCGTGGTGAGCGCATGGGTCACCGCCAAGGCGCCCAGGTTGCTGGCCGTGCTGGCGATCGTCGTGTCGCCACTGGAGACCGTCAGGTTCTTGCCCGCGCCAGTGACCGCGCCCAGCTTGACGGTGTTGGCGGCCGCGCCGGAAGCCAGCGTGACGTCGGCGCCCAGCGTCGTGCCGCCCGTGTAGGTCTGGCCCGCGGCACCCGTGGTGGTCACGTTGCCGCCCAGCGTGCTCGCGCCGCTCACGTTCACGCTCGCGGCGCCCACGGCACCGCCGGTGGTCAGTGCGTTGGTCACCGCCAGCGCACCGAGATCGCTGGCCGTGCTCGCGATCGTGGTGTTGCCGCTGGTCACCGTGAGGTTCTTCCCCGCGCCGGTGACCGCTCCCAGCTTGATGGTGTTGGCCGCCGCGCCCGAAGCCAGCGTCACGTCATTGGTCAGCGTGGTGGCCGTGTAGCTCTGCCCGGCCGCCGCGGTGGTGGTCACGTTGCCGCCCAGGCTGGCACCCGCGGTGGTGGCGACGCTGGCTGCGCTCAGGCTCGTGCCCGATCCGGTGGTCAGCGTCGTCACGCCGCCGATCGCTCCGGTGCTGCTTGCGCCGCCCTTGGTGGTCAGCGTGAGGGCGTTGCCGCCGCCGGCGACGGAAGTGCCCAGCACGATCGCCTTGTCGGCACTGTCGCTCAGGGCTGCGCTGCTCGACAACTTGACGCTGCCGTAACTCTGGCCGTTGGTCCCCGTTCCGGCCGTCGCGACGTCGCCGCCCAGGGTAGCGGCGCCGCTCACGGTGACGCTGGTGGCCGAGAGGTCCCCCGTGGTCGTGAGCGTGCCTGCGCTGACGGCAAGGGCCCCCAGCCCGGTGCCGCCGGCCAGGCTGGCATTGCCGGTGCCGATGGTCAGGTTCTTGGTGCCGCCCGTCACCGTGTCCAGCGAAACCGTGTTGCCGGCGCCCCCGCTCATCGTCACGTTGCCGGTGAGGGATGTGCCGCCGGTGATCGTGATGCCGGAGCCCGCGGTGATGTTGGCGCCGATGCTGTTGGCCGTGCCGCTGTTGTAGTTGGTGATGGACACCGCGCCGGTCGCGCCGGTGCTCAGCGCGGCGGCGACGGTGACCGATCCCGTGGAGCTGCCCTTGGTGCCGCCCACATCGTTGGCCGACAGCGAAATGGCGCCCTTGTTCGTGGTGATCCCGGCGTTGACGTTGATGTTGTTGCCCGCCTGCGCCGTGAACGTCGCGCCGCCCTGCGTCAGCGTGACCGCATCCGTGATGGTGATGTTGTTGGTGGCCTGGAGCGTGACGTTCGCCTTCAACGAGGCCAGGGTCGTCGGATCGATCGTCTGCGAGGTTCCGGACTGCGCGGCGAACGTGCTGACATCCGCGTACACGGCGGTGCCCTTGGTCTGGACGGTGATGTCCGCCGGATCCAGCAGGAGCGTCCCGGTCTGGCCCACCGGCGCGGCCAGGTCGGCCGTGCCGTCGAACACCAGGCTTTGCTTGCCCGAGACCTCCGCGAAGCCGCCATTGCCGGCGCCGGCGCCGCCCCTGGCGCTGATCTGGCCGCCGTAGCGGGTCGTGTCGTCGGCCCAGACGATCACCTTGCCGCCGTCGCCGGACGTGCCGGCGTCGGCGTGGATGCCCGCGTCCTTGTCGACGTAAGTGACGGTCGCGTTCTGCTCCGGTCCCTTGCCCTGGAAATTGCCGCCCACCAGCACCTGGCCGCCGCCGGCATCGCCGCTGACGTCCACGTTCGCGCCGGCCATCAGCCCCACGCGATCGCCCAATACCTTCACCGTCCCGCCGGTCTCGCCGGCATTCGCGCCCCTGGCTTCCAGCGTGCCGCTCACCTTCACGACGCCGGTATTGCCGCCGCTCAGCACGATGACGCCGTTCTGCTGCGACATGCTGTTGGCGCGGATGACGCCGGCCTGGTTGATGACCGTGGCGAGCGTGTCGCCCACGGCCTGCGCGGCCATCAGCACCTGGCCGCCGTCGGCGACGACGGTGCCGGTGTTGGTCGCGGCCGCGTTGACGGCCGCCGCGTCCACCGAGAACTTCACCAGCCCCGCGCCGCTGGCGTCCACCGACACGCGCGAGCCGGCCAGCAGGCCCACCGAGCCGCCGTTGGCTTCGATGGTGCCGGCGTTCGCCACCTGCGCGCCCGCCAGCGCCACGTAGCCGGCGCGGATCATGCCGTTGTTGACGACGCTCGCGCCGCTGGGCCCGCTGAACGTGTACTTGCCGTTCAGGAAGTCCTGGTTGTTGATGTTCAGCGTGGTGGCGATCAGGCCGCCCACGTTCACCTGCGCGCCCGGCGCGAAGTACACGCCCGCGGGGTTCACCAGGAACACCTGGCCATTGGCGCTCAGCGTGCCGAAGATCGACGAGACGTCCTGCCCCACCACCCGGTTCAGCGCGACCGACGAAGCCCCCGGCTGCACGAACTGCACCGACTGCCCCGCGCCGATGGAAAAGCCCTGCCAGTCGATGATCGCCTTGTTGGTCCCCTGGTTCAGCACCATCGAGCTGGAACTCGGCGTGTTGATGGTCACCGTGCCCGACTGCACCACCCCGCCCTGCGGCAGCGCATGCGCCAGCGAACTCACCAGCGCGCCGAGCAGCGCCGCCAGCAGCCGCGAGAACAGGCGGCCGGATCGCAGCCGGTAGGTCGCCTTCAGCTTTCGCGAGATCTGGACGATGACGGTTCGGATGCTGGGACGGCGGCTGGTGCGGGACGGCTTCATGGGGAACCTCGGGGCGGAGAGAGGGTCGTGCTGGGGGTACAGGGGGCGGAAGCGCGCTCGCTCAGAGCCACTTCTGCAGGGAGAACCAGAACCTCGGACGCTTGTCCGGATCGGAGGCGGGCGCGCGGTCCAGGCGCCAGGCGAGCTGCGCGCTCACCAGCCAGTCGCCGTACGTGCCGGCCGTGAGGCCCAGCCCCACGGAGCTGAGCGACTCGCTGTTGGTGATGGCGCCGAAGGCGGCCGGGATGGTGCCCTCGTTGTATTTGATGCGGCCCCAGTCGTAGAACGCGCTGGCGCGCAGCGGAACGCCGAAGGTTTCGGGCAGCTGGTGGCTGTATTCCAGCTGCACGACGGTGCCGCTGTCGCCCACCGCCTCGCCCGAGGGGTAGCCGCGCACGCCGGCGGGGCCGCCCAGGCCGATCTTCTCGGCGGACGTGAGGTTCTTGCTGGCCAGCTGGCCTTGAACCGACAGGCTCACGCGGCCCGCGGCCGAGACGAAGGTCGTGCGCAGGTACTCGAAGTTCAGCTTCTCGTAGCCGCCCGCGGTGCGCAGCCCGGTGGCGCCCTGGTCCAGCGCCAAGGTGGCGTTGTCCATCTTCACGCGGCCCGCCGTGTAGTGCACCGCGTAGCTGTTGAACGACGCGCCCAGCGCTTCGTCGACGAAGTTGCCCAGCAGGCTGCCGCGCCAGCTGTCCACCTTGCGGTCCGCGGTGGAGGGCGGCAAGGTGGTCATGTCCGTCAGCGACTTGTGCTCGTACGTCAGCGAAGCCAGCAGGTTGCTCACGCGCGAGCGGATCAGGGGCTGCGTGAGGCTGGCGCCCAGGATGTCGGCCCGCCCGGAAGCGCCCAGCGCCGCGAACTGCTTGCCCAGTTCGTATTCGGTGCGGGTCGCGTTCAGGCCCAGCTTGGTGGCGTAGCCGCCCACCGTGGCGCTGTAGCCCAGGCGGTACAGCTGCGAAGCGGATCGCTCGCCTTGCTGCACGCGCACGCTGGCCACGTCGCCGTGGCCGGTGACGTTGTTCAGGTTGGCGTTGCCGAAGGCGCGCCACTGGCCGGCGGAGCGCACGCCGAAGTTGTCCGCGCCGACCAGGCCGTCCGCCCTGGGCCCGGCGGACTTCACGAGGACCGTGACGTCGGCCTCGCCCGCGTTGGTGCCGGGCTCCACCGCCGCGGTGGCCTCGAAGCCGATCAGGTCGCGAAGCAGCAGCACCGGCTTGTCCAGCAGCTTCTCGGTGATGGCGTCGCCGCTGCGCAGGTGGGTGTTGACGATGGCGGCGGCCAGCGGCTCGCTGATGCCCTCGCCTTCCACCTTCACCGCCACCTTGCCGACACGCGCTTCCAGCACCTGCAGCTTCACCGGCCCGCCGGACAGCGGCAGCTGCTGCTCGGGCAGGTACACCTCGGTGAGCAGGTAGCCGCGCTCGCGGTAGTAGCGCCGCACCGCCTGCGCGGCCTGCAGCAGTTGCTCCATGTCCGCCGGCTTGCCCACGAGATCCGCCACCAGGGGCTGCAGTTCGGCATCCTTGTAGATCGTGTTGCCCTCGATCACGAAGGCGCTGGGCACCACCTGGATGGACTTGTCGATCGGTGCCGCGGCGGGTGGCTGCGGCAGCACGGCCGAAGGCGGGCCGCCCGGCGCCGGCACCGCGGGCGCCTGCCGCGGTTCGAGAAGCGTCCCGGCGTCGGGACGGACCTGCTGGGCGGCGATGGGGAACGCCAGCGCAACGGCGATGGCTGCGGCTGCACGTGGGGCGTGTGGCAAGAGTCCCTCCTCCGCCTTAAGCGGTTTGCTTAAAGACTCTTACATTCATTTACCAAAGTGTCAAACCTATTTACATCTTTCGGGCGAGCCCGTCAGGCTGGCATGAAGTCATGGCGCCGGGCCAAAAGAAAGGGCGCCCGAAGGCGCCCCTGAGGCTGGAAAAACCCCCGAGCCCGTTTACTGGCAAGGCTGGCCGTTGGCCTGCTCCGCCACGCACTTGGGCGCCTTGATGGCCAGGCTGCGGAACGCCAGCGGCGCCGTGATGCCTTCCATGTCGGTGCTGCCGAACGTCACCAGGTCCTCCACCGCGCCCACGCCCACCGCCCTCTTCAGCTCGCGCAGGAAGTCGCGGACCATCTCGGCGCGGCCCGCACCCACCGCGTCGGCCGACCCGGCCAGGGCCAGGCGGGTGATCGCGTCGGCGGCCACGTTGCCGGCCAGGAAGGCATCGGACGTGGCGCTGATGGTCACCGAGAGGTTGCCGGTGCCCGCGTTGATGTACATCGGGTCCGCCGTGGTGTTCAGGTTCCCGCCGTTGACGGCCAGGTGGATCTGGTTGGCCAGGATGCCCGGCTGGCCGTTGTGCGGCGCCTGCGAATTCAGGAACATCAGCGGCCCGTTGTTGGTGGCCGCGTTCAGCGTGCCCACCTGCGAGAGATTGGCCGCGTCCACCGTCATGCCGCCCGCCGAGGTGAGGTACAGCGTGCCGGTGGAGGCCAGCTGGGCCTGGTTCACCTTGAAGGCGGTGGCCGCGGAGTAGTCGGTCAGGCTGACCTGCGTGGCGCCCGGCGCCGTCACCGAAGTGCCGCCGGCGAAATCGCCGCCGACTTCCACCGTGCCGTTGCCGGTGAGCTGGAAGGTCACGTTGTTGCCGATCTGGATCTGCGCCGGGCTGGTGGCCGCCAGTTGCTGCGCGCGCAGCTTCGAGGCGCTCACCGTCAGCGGCGGCAGGGAGTGGCCGATCTCGATCCTGGTGACCGCCTTCACCGTGGTGTTGGCTGCCAGGGTCGTCGGGCCATTGAGGGTCACGTCGGCGGCCGTGGCCGTGACGTTGCCCGCGAAGTTGGCCGTGCCGTCGCTGTTGATGCTGCCCGCGCTGAAGTCGCCGCCGGCGACGAGGGCACCGCTGTTGGTGACCGCCGCAGTGCCCAGCGTTTGCGCGAAGGCGCCCGTGTTCAGCGTGCCCGCCGCGCCGATGTTGACCGCCGACGCGTTGGTCAGGCGGTTGCTGCCGCCCAGCTGCAGCGTGCCGCCGTTCACGTTCACCGTCGAAGCGGCGGACGTGCCGTTCAGCGCCGTGGTGCCGGCGGCCTGCGTCAGCGTGCCCGCGCCCAGGTTGGCGTTCACCGTGCCGCTGTTCGCGGTGTACGTGCCCGCGGTCAGCGTGCCGGTACCCGCGATCGTGCCGCCGTTCAGGGCCGCCGAGCCGACGGTCTCGTTGAAGCCCTGCAGGTCCAGCGTGCCTGCCATGGACACCGCGGCCGAGTTGCTCAAGCGCTCGGCGGCGCCCAGCAGCAGCGTGCCGTTGACGTTGACCGCGCCGGCGGCCGACGTGCCGTTCAGCGTCGTCGTGCCGGACTGCTGGTTCAGCGTGCCCGCGCCGAGCGTCGCGTTCACGGTGCCGCCGTTCAGGTTGTACGCCGTGGCGGTGATCGAACCGTTGGTGGTGCCGTTCGTGCCCGCGGTGAACGTGCCGATGCCGGTGGCGTTGGTCAGCGTGGTCGTGCCGGTGCTGACGATCGCCAGGTTGTTGCCGCCGGCGGCCAGGCTGGTGGCGACGTTGATGGCGCTGTTGGTCGAGTCGGTCAGCGTCACGCCGCCGGTCAGGGTGGCGGCGCCGGTGTAGGTCTGGCCCGCCGCCGTCGTGACGTTGCCGCCCAGGCTGCTGGTGCCGGTGACGGCCACCTTGTTCGCCGCCAGCGTGCCGCCGGTGGTGAGGTTGCCGGTGGTCGTGACGTTGCCGGTGGCGTTGGCGTTGCCCGTCAGCGTGGCGTTGGCCGCGGTGATGTTCACCGCCGACGTGGTGGCGCCGACGCCGAGCGTGCCGCTCGACACGTCGATGTCGCCCGTCACGCCCACCAGGCCGGTCACCGCCAGGCCGCCGTTGGTCTGCTTCAGGTTGTTGATGCCGTTGATCGACGTCGCCGCCGCGCCGCCGGTGGTGGTGAGCGTCAGGTCGAACGCGCCCGTGGCGGCACCCAGGCTGATGGCCTTGTTCGCGGTGTCGGACAACGTGGCGTTGGCCGCCAGCGTGGTCGCGCCGTAGCTCTGGCCGCCGGCCGTCGTGGTGACGTTGCCGCCCAGCGTGGCCGTGCCGGTGGCCGTCACGCTCCCTGCCTGCAGCGCGCCGTTGGTCGTCAGGCCCGCCACCGTGACGGCGCCCGTGCCCGTCGCACCGCCGGTGGTGGTCAGCGTCAGGTTCTTGCCGGTGCCGGCCACGCCGGTGCCCAGGTCGATCGCCGTGTTGGCGGTGTCCTTCAGGACCGCGTTGGCGTTCAGCGCCACGCCGCCGGTGTAGGTCTGGCCCGCTGCGGTGGTGACGTTGCCGCCCAGCGTGGCCAGGCCACCGACCGTGACGGTGTCGGCGCCGATCGCGCCGCCGGTGGTCAGGCCGCCGGTGACGTTCAGCGCGCCCAGGTTGCTGGCCGTGCCGGCGATCGCCGCGTCGCCGCTGGTGACCGACAGGTCGTTGCCGGCGCCCGTGACGATGCCCAGGCTGACGGGGTTGCCCGCGCCCGCATCCAGCGTGACGTTGCCGGTCAGCGTGGTCGAGTGGTAGCTCTGGCCCGCGGCGCCCGAAGTCGTCACGTTGCCGCCCAGCGAAGCCGCCGCGGTGGTCGCCACGCTGTCGGCCGTGAGGCCGGTGCCCGCGGTGGTCGCGAGGCCGGCGACGCTCACGGCGCCGGTGCTCGTCGCACCGCCGGTCGTGGTCAGCGTCAGGTTCTTGCCCGCGGCGCTGACCGACGAGCCCAGCGCGATCACCGCGTTGCCCGTGGACTGCAGGGTCGCGTCGGTGTTGAGCGTGGTGCTGCCGTACGTCTGGGCGCCGCTCGTCGTGACGTTGCCGCCCAGCACCGCGGCGCCCGTGCCCGCGATGCTGGCTGCCGTGATGGCGTTGCCGGTCGTCAGCGTGCCCGCGTTGGTGACGGCACCTGTGCCACCGCCCAGCGCCTGCGTGGCGCTGCCCGTGTCCAGCGCCGCGCCGGCCGAGATGTCGATGGCGGCGCCCGCGCCCGTGAGGCGGTTGGCCGTGCCGGCCAGCGTCAGCGTGCCGGTCTTCACGTTGACCGCCGTCGCGGCGGCCGTGCCATTCAGCGCCACGGTTCCGTCGCTGTTCAGCGTGCCCGCACCCAGGTTGGCGTTGATGGTCGCGCCGTTCAGGTTGTAGGTCGTCGCCGTCAGCGTGCCGGTGTTGGCCAGCGTGCCGTTGAGGTTGGCCGTGCCGACGGTGTCGGTCTTGCCGTTCATGTCCAGCGAAGCGCCGGAAGCGACGGCCACCGTGGCCGCGTCGGCCAGGCGGTCGTTGGAGCCCAGCGTCAGCGTGCCGGTGTTGACGTTCACCACCGTGGCGCCGGCCGTTCCGTTCATCGCCACCGCGCCATCGCTGTTCAGCGTGCCCGCGCCCAGGTTGGCGTTGATGGTCGCGCCGTTCAGGTTGTAGGTCGTCGCGGTCAGCGTGCCGGTGCTCGCCAGCGTGCCATCGATGTTGGCCGTCGCGACCGTGTCGGTCTTGCCGTTCATGTCCAGCGAAGCGCCACTGCTGACGGAGACGGTCGCGGCGTCGGCCAGCACGTCGCTGGCGCCCAGCTTCAGGGTGCCGCCCGTCACGCCGACGGTGGTCGAGCCGATCGCCGTGTCGAGCACCAGCGTGCCGCCGGAAACGGTGGTCGTGCCGGAGTAGTTGTTGGCGCCCGCCAGGGTCTGTGTGCCGCCGGCCTGTTCGATGGACAGCACCGCGCCTCCGCTTTCGTTGATCGAACCGCTGAAGGTGCCCGTGCCGCCGGCGCTGCCCAGCACCAGCTTGGCCGAAACGCCGGGGCCGACCTGGTAGGCGTTCAAAGTGCCCGTGCCGGTCAGGGCGTTGATCGTTTCCGTCTGGCTGGTGCCGTCGACGACCAGGCGCCACTCGCTGCCCGCGCCGATGTCTACGCTGGCGGCATTCGGGATGTGGTCGGCGGAAGCATTGGTCTGGAACACGGTGCCCGCGCCGGTGACCTGGACGTTGCCGGTGAACGTGTTGGCGGACGGTCCAAAGAACGCGACGCGGCCGCCGCCGGTGGAGGCGATCGTGAGCGTGCCGACGTTGCCGCTGATCACGCCGTCGAAAGTCGTGCGCCGGACGGGGTCGCCGGTCTGGTCGGTCAGGGTCGTGGCGCGGTTGAGCGCCAGGGTGCCGTTGAAGTCGGAGAAGTCGCCGACGTTGGCGCTGGAACCGATGCTGCTGGTGCCGGTGCCCTGGTTGGCCACCACAATGTTGTTGGCGAGGCCGTTGACGCCATTGATGCCGCTGGCGTCGATGAGCAGCGCGGTGTTGGACGCGCCCGTCGACGCATCGTTCAGGGTCACCGTGCCGGTGCCCAGCGCGGACTTGTTCCGGATCAGGACGGTGCCGGCGCTGATGGTCGTGCCGCCGGTGTACGTGTTGTTGCCCGACAGCGCGAAGCTGCCAGAACCGCGTTTGACCAGGCTGCCGCCCACGCCGGAGATGGTGCCGCTGAAGGCGGTGTTGGTTGCGCCGCCCGTGGTCAATGTGTTGCCGCCCAGGGCGACGGCGCCGGATCCCGAGAGCGACCCGATGGTTTCCGCGCCGCCCAGGTTCAGCGTGGTGCCGGACAGCGTCACGGCCGCCGTGTCGGCCAGGCGCTCGGCGGCGCCCAGCGTCAGTGCGCCGGTCTTGACGTTGACTGTCGTGGCGCTGGACGCGCCGTTCAGCGTCACCGTGCCATCCGTGTTCAGCGTGCCGGTCCCCAGCGCGGCGTTGACCGTCCCGCCGTTCACGTTGTAGGTCGTCGCGGTGACCGAGCCGTTGGTGGTGCCGTTGGTGCCGGCCGTGAAAGTGCCGATGCCGGAGGCGTTCGCCAGGCTGGTGGTGCCCGAGGAGCCGATGGCCAGGTCGTTGCCACCACCCGTGAGGCCGGTGGCGACCGTGATGTTGCTGTTCGCGCTGTCCATCAGCGTCACAGCGGCCGCGCTCAGGGTCGCGCCACCCGTATAGGTCTGGCCCGCGGAGGTGCTGACGTTGCCGCCGATGGTCGCGGCACCGGTGACGCTGACGCTGGCCGCGCTGACGGCGTTGGTGGTCGCGAGCGACTGGTTGGCAACCAGCGCACCCACGCCCAAGGTCGCGCCGATGGTGGCGGCGCCCGTGAACGTCAAATTCTTGCCGGCGCCAGTGATCGCGCCGGTGCCGATCGTGCCCGTGCCGGAATTGGCGCTGAGCGTGCTGTCGGCCGCCAGCGTCGTGCTGCCGTAGCTCTGGTTGCCCGTGGTCGTCACGTTGCCGCCCAGCGTCGCAGCGCCCGTCACGGCCACGCTGGCCGCGTCCACCGTGCTGCTCGTGACCAGCGACTGGTTGGCCATCAGGGCACCCACGCCGCTGGTGACGCCGATCGTGGCCACGCCCGTCAAGGTCAGGTTCTTGCCTCCGCCGGTGACCGTGCCCGTGCCGATCGTGCCCGCGCCAGCGTTGGCGCTGAGCGTGCTGTCGGCGGTCAGCGAGGTGCTGCTATATCCCTGGTTGCCCGTCGTCGTGACGTTGCCGCCGAGGGAAGCTGCGCCCGCACCCGTGATGCTCGCCGCCGTGACGGCAGCGCCGGTCTTGAACGCGCCGGCGTTGGTGATGGCACCGGTGCCGCCGCCCAGCGCCTGCGTGGCGCTGCCGGTATCCAGCGTCGCGCCGGACGAGATGTCGATCGCGGCGTCCGCGCCCGTGAGGCGGTCGGAGGTGCCGCCCAGCGTCAGCGTGCCCGACTGGACGTTCACCGCGGTGGCCGCCGCCGTGCCGTTCAGCGCCACGGCGCCGTTGCTGTTGAGCGTGCCGCCGCCCAGGGCGCCGCTGACCACGGCGCCGCCGTTCAGGTTGTACGTGCCGGCCGTGAGCGTGCCCGCGCCGCTGACCGTGCCGGCCGACGTCAGGGTGCCGATCGTTTCGGACGCCGACACGTCGAGCGTCGCGCCGCTGGCCACCGCCACGCTGCCCGTGTCCACGATGGCGTTGCCGCCCGACAGCTGCAGCGTGCCGCCGCTCACCGTGGTGCCGCCCGTGTAGGTATTGGTGCCGCTCAGGATCTGCGTGCCGCTGCCCACCTTCTGCAAGGCGAGCGCGCCCAGGCTGCCGGAACCGGCGTTGTTGTCCTGGATCACGCCGGAGAAAGTGCCGCCGCCGCCGGCCACGCCCACCGTCATCGTGACCGGGCCGCTCCAGCCGCCTTGCAGCGTCCCGGCGCCATTGAGGGCGTTGACCTTCACGACGCCTTCGAAGGTGTCGAAAGTCGCGCCTGCGGCGATGTTGAGGTCGCCCTGGTTGTTGGTCCAGATGCCTTGGCCCGCGGAGCTGCCCCACACCGTCCCGCTCGCGATGTCGACAAGGCCACCCGCGCTGAGGTTGATGACCGTCGGGCCCGAGTTGCCGATGACGGTGCTGCTGCCGCCGTTGCCGGTGAACTGCAGCGTGCCGGTGCCCGTGTAGGTGCCCGGCTTCAGCAGCAGCTGGCCGCCCGTCTGATTGTCGTACTGCAGGATCGTGCCGGAGGCGATGGACACGTTGCCGCCGGGGAGGACGGAGTTCTGCACCACCAGCTTGCCGCCGGACACCGTGGTGCCGCCGGAATACGTGTTGGCGCCGGTCAGCGTGACGACGCCCCCCGTCTGCTTGAACAGCGAGCCGGTGCCGGCCAGGTTGGCGCTGATCGTGCCGTTGTTGACCGTGTAGCCGCTGCCCGTCAGCGTGCCGTTGCTGATGGTGCCGTTGGCCAGCGTCACCGCGCCCACGGTGTCGGAATGACTGCCCAGGTTCAGCGTGGCCGCGCCGGTCACGCTGACCGCGGCGGCGTCGGCCAGACGGTCGTTGGCGCCCAGCGTCAGCGTGCCGCTGTTGACGTTGACCGTGGCCGCGCCGGAAGTGCCGTTCAGCGTCGTGGCGCCGGCGCTGTTCAGCGTGCCGGTGCCCAGGCTGGCGTTCACCGTGCCGCCGTTCAGGCTGTACGTCGTCGCCGTGATCGAGCCGTTGGTGGTGCCGTTCGTGCCGGCCGTGAACGTGCCGATGCCGGTCGCATTGGTCAGGGACGTGGTGCCGCTGGAGACGATCGCGAGGTCGTTGCCGCCGCCCGTGAGGCCGCTGCCGACGGTGATGGCGCTGTTGCCGCTGTCGGTCAGGGTGATGGCCGCCGCGTTCAGCGTGGCGCCGCCGTTGTACGACTGGCCAGTGGAAGTCGTGACGTTGCCGCCCAGGGTCGCGGCGCCTGTCACGGTGACGCTGCCCGCGCTGACCGTGCCGGTGGTCTTCAGCGACTGGTTGGCCACCAGCGCGCCGACACCGCTGGTGGTGTCGAGCGTGGCCACGCCGTTCAGCGTGAGGTTCTTCGCGCCGCCGGTCACGACGCCGGTCCCGATCGTGCCCGCGCCGCCATTGGCGCTGAGCGTGCTGCCGGACGTCAGCTTCGTCGACCCGAAGCTGAGGTTGCCCGTGGTCGCCGTCACGTTGCCGCCCAGCGAAGCGGCGCCAGCGACGCTCACGCTCGTGGCCGTGAGGTTGGTGCCGTTGCTCGTCGTCAGGGCACCGGCGGTGACGGTACCCGCGG
Source organism: Ramlibacter humi (assembly GCF_004681975.1). Taxonomy (GTDB): domain Bacteria; phylum Pseudomonadota; class Gammaproteobacteria; order Burkholderiales; family Burkholderiaceae_C; genus Ramlibacter; species Ramlibacter humi. Next base: position 637,978 of record NZ_SMLK01000001.1, on the reverse strand, counting down.
TGGCGCCCGCCCCGCCCACCGTCAGCGTGAGGCTCTGGCCCACGGCGCTCACGTTGCCCAGGCTCATGGAGGCGCCGGTGTCCTTGAGCTGCGCGGTGCCCGTGATGGTGGTGCTGCCGTAACTCTGGCCGGCGGAGGTCGACACGTCGCCGCCCAGCGAAGCCGCGCCGGTCACGGTCAGGTTGGCGGCGGACAGCTTGGTGCCCACCGTCGTCGTCAGCGAGCCGGCGGCCAGGTTGCCGGTGCTGCCGGCGAGCCCGGAGACCGAGTCCAGCGTCAGGCTCTGGCCGGTGGCATCGAGCACGCCCGTCACCGTGATGCCGCCCGCGGCGGTGTTCTTCAGGGTCGCGGTGGCATTGACGGCCGCACCGTTCCAGTAGCTCTGGCCGCCGGAGGTCGTGACGTTGCCGCCGAGCGTCGCGGCGCCCGCGACGGTCAGGCTGGTCGCGCTGACCGAGCCGGTGGTCGTCAGCGACTCGTTGGCCGCCAGCACGCCGACGCCGCTCGTCACGCCAACGGTCGCATCGCCGGTCAGCGTCAGGCTCTTGCCGTTGCCGGTGACGGCGCCCAGGCTGACCGTGCCGGCGCCCAGGTTGGCGGTGATCGCGGAATCGGCGGTGAGCGTCGTCGAAGTGCCGACGGCGATGTTGCCGGTGGTGGCGGTCAGGTTGCCGCCCAGGCTTGCCGTGGCGACGGAGACATCCGCGGCGAGCACGCTCGTGTTCAGGCTGGTGACCAGCGAGTTCACGCCGCTGATCGAACCCGCGGTCACGCCACCCGCGGCCGTCAGGCTGAGGGTCTGTGGGCCGGAGACATCGCCGATGCTGATCACGGAACCGCTGAGGCTGGTGGCACCGGTCAAGGTGGAAGCGCCGGTGATGGTGACGCCGCCGCCGCCAGTGATGCTGGAACCCAGCAGGTTGGCGTTGGAGCTGCCGTGATTGCTGATGGAAACGCCGGCGCTGCCGGCGTCGATCGCGGCGCCCACCGCGACGCGGCCCGTGCCGACCGCGCCACTGCCCGCCGTCTGGTCGTTGGCCGACAGGATCACGGACCCGTTGGTCGTCGAAATCGACGCGTTGACGTTGATGTCGTGCCCGGCCATCACCGTCAGGCCGACGCCGGAGTTGGTCATCCCCACCGAGCTGGAGAAGGTGATGTCGCCGGTGGCTTGCAGCACCACCGTCGAAGCCGCGCCATTGATGGTGCCGGCGGCGATGGTCGCCGGTTCCCCCGCGGCGCTGTCGGAGAACTCGTCCACGTCGCCGAGCGCGGCGGCACCCGTGGCGGCCACGACGATGTCCACGGGATCCAGCAGCCAAGTGCCGGTGGCTCCCTTGGCCGCAGTGGTATCGACCCGGGCCGTTTCCGCCACCACCAGGCGTCCCTTTCCGGACGTCTCGACAGATCCGCCGTTGCCGCCCGCGGCGCCGCCCCGGGCCGTGATCGTGCCGCCGACGGCCGTGCTGCCATCGGACCACACCACCACCTGGCCGCCATCGCCCCGGCTGCCGGCATCGGCATGGATGCTGGCGCCAGTGGCCATGAAAGCCGAGCTGGCGTTCTGCTCCGCGCCCTTGCCCTGGAAGTTGCCCCCGACCAGCGCCGTGCCGCCGCCGGCGTCGCCGCTGACGTCCACGTTCGCTCCGGCCATCAGCCCCACGCGGTCCCCCAGCACCTTCACCGTGCCGCCCTTCTCGCCCGCGTCGTCGCCCTTCGCCTCCAGCGTGCCCGACACCTTCACGATGCCCGTGCCCCCGCCGCTGAGCGTGATCACGCCGTTGCGGTCCGCGGCGCTGTTCGCACGGATCACCCCCGACTGGTTGATCACCGTCGCCAGTGTGTCGCCCACCGCCTGCGCCGCCATCAGCACCTGCCCGCCTTCGGCCACGATCGTGCCGCTGTTGCTCGCCGCCGCGTTCACCGCCGCCGCGTCAACGGAGAACTTCACCAGACCCGCGCCCGACGCGTCCACGCTCACGCGCGAGCCCGCCAGCAGCCCCACCGAGCCGCCGTTGGCTTCGATCGTGCCCGCGTTGCTCACCTGCGCCCCCGCCAGCGCCACGTAGCCCGCGCGGATCAGCCCGTTGTTGACCACGCTCGCGCCGCTGCTGCCTTCAAAAACGTACTTGCCGTTCAGGAAGTCGTTGTTGTTGATGTTCAGCGTCGTGGCGATCAGGCCGCCCACGTTCACCTGTGCTCCGGGCGCGAAGTACACCCCCGCCGGATTCACCAGGAACACCTGCCCGTTGGCGCTCAGCGTGCCGAAGATCGACGACACGTCACCGCCCACCACCCGGTTCAGCGCCACCGAAGACGACGACGGCTGCACGAACTGCACCGAGTTGCCGGCGCCGATGGAGAAGGTCTGCCAGTCCAGGATCGCCTTGTTCGTGCCCTGGTTCACCACCATCGCGCTGCCGCTGGTGGTGGCCGACGCCTGGCCGGACTGCACGGTCATGCCCGTGGGCAGCTGCGCCAGCACCAGCGAGGAATACATGCCCACCAGCGCCGCCAGCAGGCGCGAGAACAGGCGGCCCGTGCGGATGCGGTACGTCGCCCGCAGCTTGCGGGTGATCTGGACGATGACGGTGCGGAAGCTCTGGCGGCGAGCGGTCCGGGACGTGGGGCTGGTAGTCATGGGACTTCCTTCGTACTGCGGGAGGGGAAACGGGATTCGGGGAAAGCGGCCGGCTCGGTGGCTCACAGCCACTTCTGCAGCGACAGCCAGACGCGCGGGTGCTTGTCCGGGTCGGTGCCGGGCGCGCGGTTCAGGCGCCACGCGAGCTGCGTGCTCACCAGCCAGTTGCCGAAGGTGCCGGCGGTCAGGCCGATGCCCACGGAGCTGAGCGACTCGCTGTTGGTGATGGCGCCGAAGGCGGCCGGGATGGCGCCCTCGTTGTATTTGACGCGGCCCCAGTCGTAGAACGCGCTGGCGCGCAGCGGGATGCCGAAGGTCTCGGGCAGCTGGTGGCTGTATTCCAGCTGCACGATGGTCCCGCTGTCGCCCACGGCTTCGCCCGAGGGGTAGCCGCGCACGCCGTTGGGGCCGCCCAGGCCGATCTTCTCGGCGGAGGTGAGGTTCTTGTTCGCGAACTGGCCCTGGAACGACAGGCTCACGCGGCCCGCGGCGGACACGAAGGTCGTGCGCAGGTATTCCAGGTTGATCTTGCTGAAGTGGCCCGCGGTGCGCAGGCCGGTGGCGCCCTGGTCCAGTGCCAGGGTCGCCGCGTCCTCCCGCAGGTGGCCGCTGGTGTAGTGCACGCCGTAGCTGTTGAACGAAGCGCCCAGCGCCTCGTCGACGAAGTTGCCCAGCGCGCTCAGGCGCACCGTGTCCACCTTGCGCTCGGCGGTCGAAGGCGGCGTCGTGGTGCGGTCCGTCAGCTCCTTGTGCTCGTACGTGATGGCGCCCAGCAGGTTGTTCACGCGCGAACGGATGAAGGGTTGCGTCAGCGAAGCGCCGTAGATCGTCGCTTCGCCCGTCGCGCCGAGCGCCGCGAACTGCTTGCCCAGCGCGTACTCGGTCCTGGTGGCGTTCAGCCCCAGCTTGGTGGCGTAGCCGCCGACGGCGGTGCTGTAGCCCACGCGGTACAGCTGCGACGCCGACCGCTCGCTTTCCTGCACCCGCACGCTCAGCACGTCGCCACGGCCGGTGGGGTTGTTCAGGTTGGCGCTGGCAAAGGCACGCGTCTGGCCCGCCGAACGCACGCCGGAGTTGTCCACGCCCACCAGGCCGTCGGCCTTCGGGCCGGCCGACTTCACCACCACGGTGATGTCGGCTTCGCCGTTGTTGGCGCCGGGTTCGACGGCGGCCGTGGCCTCGAAGCCGATCAGGTCGCGCAGCAGCAGCACCGGCTTGTCCAGCGACTTCTCGCTGATGTAGTCGCCGGCCTTCAGGTGCGTGTTGACGATGGCGCTGGCCAGCGACTGGGAGATGCCCTCGTCCTCGACCTTCACGCTCACCTTGCCCACGCGGGCTTCCAGCACCTGGATGGTGACGGTGCCGCCCGTGGCGGCGAACTGCTGCTCGGGCAGGTACGCCTCGGTCAGCAGGTAGCCCCGGTCACGGTAGTAGCGGCGCACGGCGTTGGCGGCCTTGACCAGGCCTTCCATGTCCGTTTCCTTGCCGACGAACTCGGCCACCAGCGGCCGCAGTTCTTCTTCCTTGAAGAGGGTGTTGCCCTGGATGCGGAACGCCGCGGGGGTCATGCGCACCGAGCTTGCGAACGGCGCGGCGGCGGGAGCCTGCGGGACGACCGTGGTGGGAGCGCCGCCCGGCGCGGGGAGCGCGGGGAGCTGGCTGGGCTGTTCCAGCAACGTGCCCGCATCGGGGCGGATCTGCTGGGCGAACGTGGGAACGGTACTGCAAAGCGTGGCCGCGGCGACGGCCACCCAGCTCTTCTTGTTCAAAGCAAGACTCCTCTGCGAGGCGAGTTTCTGTAGAGACTGTAACTTTTACATCCGTTTACTAATGTGTCAAACGTAGTGGCGCTCATGTACAACGCCTAAGCAAGGTTTCCGTCATCTTTAGGGACGTTGCCTAACACAGTTATGTCATTGGGACGGTGTACGGCACTGGTTCACGGCGACACCGGCGTCGCACGGCCTGATCGGCCGCCCGGTCATCGGTAGTTGTTACACATTCCAACGTTACAAAGTGGCCGCATGAGAATCTCGGATGAGGGCTCTCGTTGTCCTCGGTTTGGCCGTTCGCACTGCCGCGAAAGCCGCGGCATCGCGGCAGCGGCGACGTGGTGCAAGCCAGGCGACGGAATCAGCAGGCGGTGGCGATGGGCGAAGTGCTGCCGCAAGCGGTCAGGCCGCGTTGGTGCGATCCGCGCTGGCCCGGCGGTCCGGCACAATGTGTGTCCGTTTGCATCACCCCCACCAGAGGCGTGTCGTTCCTCCTGCATTTCACCGGGCCTTCTTCCTTCGAGCAGACGGTCGCCCTCAAGCCCAAGACACCCGCCGTGGTGGTCGGCCGTGATCCCGAAGCCGCCGTCTACCTGCCGGACACCGAAAGGCTGATCTCCCGCCGCCACCTGTCCATCGAGTGGTCGGACGGCGGCGCCCGTGTCCGCGTGCTGTCGGCCAACGGCATCAACACCGACCGCGGCGACTACTTCTCCGGCGACGAAGTCGTGCTGGCCGAAGGCGAATCGGCGCGCATCGGATCGTTCTCGCTCATCGTCTCGGGCGAGCCCGAATCCAGCCTGGACGCCACCAGCTTCTCCGGCATGGGGGCGCGCCCCGTGCCTGCGGGGCCGGTCACGCGGGCCTCGCCGGCGGGCAACAGCGACGACCCCTGGGCCGACCTGCTGTCGGATCACGCGCCCAAGCCCGCGCCGCTGCCGGCGGAGCCGCCCGCTGCCGTCGCGGCGGCACCGCAGCAACCCGCCGCGCCGGCGCCCATGCCTTCGGGCAACCACGACGACCCGTTCTCGTCGTCCACGTCGTGGCGCATGGTGGACGTTGGCGACCCGTTCTCGGCCTCCTTCGTCGGCCGCTCCGGCGTCGACCAGCCGCTGCCTTCGGCGGCGCCCGGCGTCATCCGTGCCGGCGTGCCGGCCGCGGGGCCGTCGCCGGCCGGTGGCCAGGCGGAACAGATGGCGCTGAAGAACCTGTGCCGAGGGCTGGGCGTGGAGATGCCCGGCAGCCTGACCGGCTTCGACTGGGAGCGCTTCGGCCAGTCCGTGCGCCACGTCGTGCAATGCCTGGGCGACCACCTGGCCACGCGCGTGGATGCCAAGCAGTCCATGCGTGCCGAGGACCGCACCATGCTGGGCGCCAAGGAAACCAATCCGCTGAAGGCGTCCATGCCGGTGAAGGACATGCTGCAGTACCTGCTGTTCGCCGCCGACGGCGTGGGCGGGTACACGCCGGCCAACAGGGCGCTGCAAGAGGCCGCCGTGGAAGCCAAGTCGCACGAGGCCGCCGCGCGCGCCGCCGCCAGGGGCCTGGCCGAAGGCGCGATCAAGGAATTCGATCCCGCCAAGCTGCGCGGCACGCTGCTCAAGGGCAAGCTCAGCATGAGCTCGCTGGTGGACAACGCCCGCCTGTGGGACCTGTACACCGGCTTCTACGACAGGAAGAAGGAAAAGCTGCCCGACTGGGGCGAACAGCTTTTCAACCGCTACTACATGGCGGCCTACCTGCGCGAGACCGAGAAGCTGCGGCGCTCGCGCATGCCGCCGCCGGCGCAGCGCACGGAGTAGCGCCGGTCCCACCCCGCCCTCACCCCGGCCCTCTCCCGCAGGCGGGAGAGGGGGTGAACGGGCGGCGCTTCGCGCCACAACATCATCATCCGGCGCTAAAGTCCCCTCTTTGAGGAGACCCCATGTCGTCGCCCAACACCACCGCGCCGCGGCACATCCGGCTGACCTCCCACAGCGGCGGCACCGGCGCCCCGTCCCTGCTCTGGGGCGCGGCCAACCCGGCGGTGCGCGGCCCCGTCGTCGGCACCACCACCTCGCGCGAGCACCGCAACGTCATCGGAACGCACAGCGGGTCGTACAGCGTGTACCGCGCGCTGGCCGTGGCCGCCGGCGCCCTGTCGCGCAGCCACAAGGCGGACCTCACCAACACCTCGCCCACCGACGCGATCGGCCCCTACCCGCAGTGGAGTGACCCGGAGCGCATCGTCAGCCTCGACCCCTGGGGCGCGATGGTGGCCGACGTGTTCGCCGAAGAACTGAAGGCCGGCGTGGACATCCGCCCCACCATCGCGGTGACCAAGGCCCACGTCATCCTGCCGGAGGTGATCGAGGCGGTGCAGAAGGGGCGCCTGAAGCCGGACGGCAAGATGCTGCTGCCTTCGGGAGCGGCGATGGTCACCAAGGCGGCCATCGAGCCCGTGTGGTACCTGCCCGGGGTCGCCAAGCGCTTCGGCTGCACGGAAACCGACCTGCGCCGCGTGCTGTTCGAGGAGACGGGCGGCATGTATCCCGAACTGGTGACGCGCGGCGACCTGGAAGTGTTCCTGCCGCCCATCGGCGGGCAGACCATCTACATCTTCGGCTCGCCGCGCGACCTGGCAAACCCCGAGGTCGAACTCACCGCCCGCGTGCACGACGAGTGCAACGGCTCCGACGTGTTCGGCTCCGACATCTGCACCTGCCGCCCCTACCTGACGCACGCCATCGAGGAATGCATCCGCGGCGCGCAACCCAGGGAAGCCGGCGGCCGCGGCGGCGTGGGCCTGATCGCCTACTCGCGCAAGGAAGGCCGCGCGCTGGGCGAAGTGACCAAGTTCCTGGTCTACAACGCGCGCAAGCGGCAGGTGGGCGGCGACACCGCCGACCAGTACTTCGCTCGCACCGAGTGCGTGGCTGGCGTGCAGGACATGCGCTTCCAGGAGCTGATGCCCGACGTGCTGCACTGGCTGGGCGTGCGCAAGATCCACCGCCTGGTGTCCATGAGCAACATGAAGTACGACGCCATCACCCAATCCGGCATCGAGGTCGGCGAGCGGGTGAACATCCCCGACGAGCTGATCCCCGCCGACGCGCGGGTGGAGATGGACGCCAAGATGGCGGCCGGCTACTTCACGCCCGGCGAGGTGCCGGACGCGCGCAAGCTGAAGGAAACCAAGGGACGGGAGCTGGAATGACGGGCCCGGAGGATTTCGTTCACGAGCGCTCGCAGGGCGAGATCGCTGCCAGCCACCTGCGGTCCACCGTCGCCGTGCGCGAGCGCTGCGCGCAGTTGCTGGACCGCGCGCGCGTGGGCCAGTCGCACTGGTTCAAGGTGGACGATGGCGCGCTGCGCACCGCGGCCGCCGAAGTGGCCGCCGCCACGCGCCGCCGCTACCCGAAGGGCACCGTACCGTTCCACAGCCGCTGGCGCCACTTCGAAGCGGGCGGCGTCGACCGCAAGGCGCAGCTGGAAGCGCTGCTGGGCAACGTGGCGCCGCAGACGCGGCTGCATGCGATGGTGGACCTCACCATCGTCAGCGTGCTGCTCGATGCCGGCGCGGGCCCGGACTGGAAATACACCGAATCCGCCAGCGGCAAGACGCTCACGCGGTCCGAAGGGCTGGCCGTCGCCAGCTTCCACGCCTTCACCGCCGGCATGTTCTCCAGCGACAAGCTGCGGCCGCTGCAGGTGGACGCCGAAGGCTTGCGCTCCCTCGTGACCGACCGCCTGGCGCAGGCCTTCCAGGTCAGCGAGGGCAATCCGCTCGTGGGACTGGAAAGCCGCGCGGTGCTGCTGCGCCGGCTGGGCGAGGTGCTGGCCGAGCAGCCCGAAGTCTTCACCGACGGCCGGCCTTCCGGGCTGGTGGACCTGCTGGTCGGCGACGAAGGCGGCGTGGCGCACACCGCGGAAGTCGACGCGCACGACATCCTGTCGCAGCTGCTGGTGTCCATGTCGGGCATCTGGCCCATGGGCAACAGCATCGGCGGCGTGCCGCTGGGCGACGTGTGGCGGCATTCGGCCGTGCGCGGCGAAGGGCCCTCGGACGGCTGGGTGCCTTTCCACAAGCTGTCGCAGTGGCTGACGTATTCGCTGCTGGAGCCGCTGCACTGGGCCGGCGTGAAGCTGCTTGGCATCGACCGTCTCACCGCCCTGCCCGAATACCGCAACGGCGGCCTGCTGCTGGACACCGGCGTGCTGCAGCTGCGCGAGCCCGACGCGGCGCACCAGGTCTGGCATCCGGGCGACGAGATCATCGTGGAATGGCGCGCGCTGACGGTGTCGCTGCTCGACGAGCTGGCCGGCGGCGTGCGCTCGCAGCTGTCGCTGACCGAAGAGCAGATGCCGCTGGCGCGCGTGCTGGAAGGCGGCACCTGGGCCGCGGGCCGCGAACTGGCGCAGCAGCGCCGCGGCGGCGTGCCCCCGCTGCAGGTGCAGAGCGACGGGACGGTCTTCTGACTGGCTATATTCGCCCCATGTCCCAAGTCCACCTCATCGACCACCCGCTGGTGCAGCACAAGCTCACGCTGATGCGCAAGAAGGAAGCCAGCACCAACAGCTTCCGCCGCCTGCTCGGCGAACTCGCCTCCCTCATGGCCTACGAGGTCACGCGCGACACGCCGCTGCAGGACGTGGAGATCGAGACGCCGATGGAGAAGATGACCGCCAAGGTCATCGACGGCAAGAAGCTGGTGTTCGTCTCCATCCTGCGCGCGGGCACCGGCATCCTGGACGGCATGCTCAACGTGGTGCCCGGCGCGCGCGTCGGCCACATCGGCCTGTACCGCGACCCCAAGACGCTGGTGGCCGTGGAGTACTACTTCAAGATGCCGCAGGACATGGCCGAGCGCGACGTCATCGTCGTCGACCCGATGCTGGCCACCGGCAACAGCGCCATCGCGGCGGTGGAGCGCATCAAGGAGCTCAAGCCCAAGTCGGTGAAGTTCGTGTGCCTGCTCACCTGCCCCGAGGGCCTCAAGGCGATGGGCGACGCGCACCCCGACGTGCCGGTCTACACCGCCGCCATCGACCGGCAGCTGAACGACCACGGCTACATCCTGCCCGGCCTGGGCGATGCGGGCGACCGCATCTTCGGCACCAAGTAACTTGAAGCGCGGTGCGTTACGGCGGCTCGCGGCCGCCTGCCTGCTGTGCAGCTGCGCGGGCGCCTTCGCCGCGCCCTTCACGCCGAAAAGCGACGACGAGGTCGTCGAACGCCTGCCGCTCGCCGCGGACCCGTCCGCACGCCGCGTCGAAGCGATGCGCCGCCAGCTCGCTTCCCGCCCGCAGGACCGGGCGCTGCGCGTGGAGATCGCGCGCCGCCACTTCGAGCTGGCGATGGCGCAAGGCGACCCGCGCTTCGTCGGCTATGCCTTCGCCGATCTCGCGCCGATGGCGAAGGACGCGGGCGCCGATGCCGGCTACTGGCTGGTGCTGGGCCAGCTTCAGCAATACAGCCACGACTTCGCCACGGCGCTGGAAAGCCTGGCGCGGGCCGCGACGCTGGCGCCGCAGGATCCGCAACCGGTGGCATGGCGCGCGGCCATCCTCATGGTGCAGGCCCGCTATGCCGAAGCGGATGCGGAATGCGAACGGCTGGCCGCCCTCGCCGAACCGCTGTTCGCCACCGGTTGCGCCGCCTATGTGCAGGCCGCGACGGGCGCGCTGCGGCCCGCGTACGAGAAGCTGTCGGCCGCCGCGGCGGCAACGCCGCGCGCCGCGCCGGAACTGCAGCTGTGGGTGCAGACCCGCCTGGCCGAAATGGCGCTGCGGCTGGGCGGCGACGCCGCGGCGGAAAAGCACTTCCGCGCCGCGCTGGCGCAGGGCATCACCGACCAGTTCCTGCTCGGCGCGTACGCCGATTTCCTGATCGACCGGAAACGTCCCGCCGAAGCGCTGAAGCTGCTCGCCGGCTGGGAGCGGTCCGACGTCCTGCTGCTGCGCCTGGCGCTGGCGGGCAAGGCGGCCAGCGATGCGAAAGCCGCCGACTGGGCATCGCAGCTGAAGGAGCGCTTCGCCGAAGCCGCGCAGCGTGGCGACCGGCTGCATGAACAGGAAGCCGCCCGCTTCGCGCTCGACGTGCAAGGGCAGCCGGACGAAGCGCTGCGCCTGGCCACCAGCAACTGGCAACAGCAGAAGGAGCCGCGCGACGCACAGGTGCTGATGCGCACCGCCCTGGCCGCGCGCCAGCCCGCCGCGGCGAAGCCCGCGCTCGACTGGCTGGCCGCCAGCCGCTACGAAGACCCGCAATTGCAGGACCTGGCGAAGCAGCTGGGAGGCGGCAAGTGAAACGCCTGCTCGCCCTCCTCGCGCTGCTGCTCGCCCTGCCCGCCTGGGCGCACAAGCCCAGCGACAGCTACCTCACCGTGCGCGCGAACGGCGACGGCCGCGCCATCGAAGTGCGCTGGGACCTGGCGCTGCGTGACCTGGACTACGTGCTGGGCCTGGACCGCGACGGCAACGGCGAGATCACCTGGGGCGAGGTGCGCCGGCGCGCCGACGACATCCACCACTACGCCACCTCGCGGCTGGCATTCGCGGGTTGCACGTGGGCCGCGCCCGGTGCCATGCAGCTGGACCACCACAGCGACGGCACCTACGCCGTGCTGTCGCTGCACGCCGATTGCCCGCCTTCGGCCGGCGAACTGAAGCTGCGCTACACCGCGCTGTTCGACGTCGATCCCACGCACCGCGGGCTGGTCCAGTGGCTGGCGCCCGGCGCCACGGGGGCGCAGGCGCTGGTGTTCTCGTCCGCTTCGTCCGAGCAGGCGCTGTCCATGCGCGCGCCCAGCGCCTGGGAGACTTTCCGCCAGTACGTGGTCGAAGGCGTTTGGCACATCTGGATCGGCTTCGACCACATCCTGTTCCTGCTGTCGCTGCTGCTGCCCGCGGTCCTTTTCCGGCGCGACAACCGCTGGGAACCGGTGGACAGCCTGCGCGGCGCGGTGCTGGCGGTGGTGAAGGTGGTCACCGCGTTCACGCTGGCGCACTCGGTCACCCTGAGCCTCGCGGCCCTGGGCTTCGTGTCGCTGCCTTCAAGGCTGGTGGAATCGGTGATCGCCGCCTCGGTGGTGGTGGCCGCGCTGAACAATTTGCGGGGCACGGTGGAGAAACGGCGCTGGGTGATGGCTTTCGTGTTCGGCCTGATCCACGGCTTCGGCTTCGCTTCGGTGCTGGCCGACCTGGGCCTGCCGCAAGGCGCCCTTACTTTGGCGCTGGTGGGTTTCAACGCGGGCGTGGAACTGGGGCAGCTGGCCATCGTCGCGGCTTTCCTGCCGCTGGCCTTCGCGTTGCGCCGCACGGCGTTCTACCGCGTGGGCGTACTGCGCTTCGGGTCGCTGGCCATCGCGCTGGTGGCGGCCTGGTGGTTCGTGCAGCGCGCCTTCGACATCGGCGCGTGAGGCCAGGCCTTCAGAAGCGCGACTCGTTGCTGCTGCGGCGCTTGCGGCGGCTGTCCATGTACCAGGCCAGGAACGGCAGCAGCAGCATGGAGCCGGGCAGCGCCCAGATGAACAGGTAGGGGCTCACCGAGGAAGCGGACCGCACCATCACACCGAGCTGCGCCTTTTCCTCCGCCGTCCACCTGCCGCCGTTGCGCTGCTTCATCAGCAGCGGCAGCGCGCCTTTCATGGTGGCCAGCTCGTCGCGCAGGCGCCGCTTCTCGCGGCTGTTGCCGGCCATCATCGAGCAGAACCAGACCGGCGCCTTCTTCATCTTCGACTGGAAGACGGCCGTGCTGTTCGGGTCGAACGCCTCCGCCGGATGGGCCGGACCGCCGAGGGGAACGTCGACTTCTCTCGGAGCGGTGGGGCTGCCTTCGGCCATGTAACCGAGTGTACTGACTTGCGGCCGCTGCTGGCAGCCCGACGCACGCCGCGCAACCGGGATGACGAGGGCTTGACGCCGCTTTGCCACTGGCATGACCCTTGCAAGTTGCACCGACTCAACCGGAGGAGCCACCATGTCCCGCATCACGACCACCCGCCGCGCGGCGATCGCCGCCGCCATCACCCTCGCCGCCCTGGGCCCCGCCGCCGCGCTGGCGCAAGCCAAGCTGAAAGTCGCCGGCGTCTACACGGTCCCGTTCGAACAGCAATGGGTCAGCCGCCTGCACAAGGCGCTGAAGGCCGCGGAGGCGCGCGGCGAGATCGAATACAAGGCCAGCGAGAACGTCGCCAACGCCGACTACGAGCGCGTGATGCGCGAGTACGCGACCGGCGGCAACCAGCTGATCATCGGCGAATCGTTCGCGGTGGAAGCCGCGGCGCGCAAGGTGGCCAAGGACTTCCCCAAGGTCGCGTTCCTGATGGGGTCCTCGGGCAAGCCGCAGGCGCCCAACTTCAGCGTCTTCGACAACTACATCCAGGAGCCGGCCTACCTCACCGGCATGATCGCCGGCGGCATGACCAAGACCAACAGGATCGGCATGGTCGGCGGCTTCCCCATCCCCGAGGTCAACCGCCTGATGCACGCCTTCATGGCGGGCGCGAAGGAAACCAATCCGAAGGTGGAGTTCACCGTCACCTTCATCAACAGCTGGTTCGACCCGCCCAAGGCCAAGGAAGCCGCCTTCGCCATGGTGGACAAGGGCGCCGACATCCTCTACGCCGAACGCTTCGGCGTTTCGGACGCCGCCAAGGAGAAAGGCAAGCTGGCCATCGGCAACGTGATCAACACGCAGGACAAGTACCCCGACACCGTGGTGGCGTCCGCGCTGTGGAACATGGAGCCCACCATCGACCTGGCGATCAGGAACGTGAAGGAAGGCAAGTTCAAGGCCGAGGACTACGGCCAGTACTCGATGATGAAGCACAAGGGTTCGGAGCTCGCGCCGCTGGGCACGTTCGAGAAGAAGGTGCCGGCCGAGCTGGTGGCCAAGGTGAAGGCGAAGGAAAAGGACATCCTGGCCGGCAAGTTCACCGTCAAGGTCGACGACAGCCAGCCGAAGTCCACCGCGAAGTAAATGCCCGACCCAGGCCGGACGGTCCTTCGGCTGTCCGGGATCACGAAGCGCTTCGGCCCGCTCGTCGCCAACGACGCCATCTCGCTTTCGCTGGCCGAAGGCGAGGTGCTCGCGCTGCTGGGGGAGAACGGCGCGGGCAAGTCCACGCTGGTCTCCATCCTCTTCGGCCACTACGTGGCGGACGAGGGCTCGATCGAGGCCTTCGGCCGGCCGCTGCCGCCGGGACAGCCGCGCGCCGCGCTGGCCGCGGGCATCGGCATGGTCCACCAGCACTTCACGCTGGCGGACAACCTGTCGGTGCTGGACAACGTGCTGATGGGCACCGAACCGCTGTGGCGGCCCGTCAGCCGCCGCGGCGCCGCGCACGCGAAGCTGCTGGAGGTGGCTTCGCGCTTCGGCTTGCCGGTGCAGCCGGACGCCCTGGTCGCCCAGCTGTCGGTGGGCGAACGCCAGCGCGTCGAGATCCTCAAGGCGCTGTACCGCGGCGCCCGCATCCTGATCCTGGACGAACCGACGGCGGTGCTCACGCCGCAGGAAAGCGAGGCGCTGTTCGCCACGCTGGCGCAGATGGTGGCGCAAGGCCTGTCCATCGTCTTCATCAGCCACAAGCTGGCCGAAGTGCTGCGCGTCGCCCATCGCGTCGCGGTGCTGCGCGGCGGCAAGCTGGTGGCGCAAGCGGATGCCCGCGAAGTCACGCAACCGCAACTGGCAAGTTGGATGGTGGGCCAGGCGGTGGAACTGCCGCAGCGCTCGCCGGCGAAAGCGGTGGCGGATGTCGTTTGCCGGCTCGAGCACGTGGACGCCGGCGCGGGACGCGACCGGCTGCGCGACGTGTCGCTGTCGCTGCGCGCGGGCGAGATCACCGCGGTCGCCGGCGTCTCCGGCAACGGCCAGCTCGCGCTGGCGGACCTGCTGTGCGGCGTGCGGCGTGCTTCGCCGGGTGCCGTGACGCTCGCCGGTGAACCCTTGCGAGCGCAACCCGCCTGGCTGGTTCGCCAAGGCGTGGCGCGCATCCCCGAGGACCGGCACGCCGCCGGCGTGGTCGGCGACCTGCCGGTGTGGGAGAACGCAGTGGCCGAGCGGCTGCGCAGCCGCGCCTTCTCGCGTGGGCCGTTCGTGCGCCGCGCCGCGGCACGCGCGCACGCGCAGCGCATCTCGCAGGCTTTCGACGTGCGCGGCGCGGGCGTGGACGCGCCCGCTCGTGCGCTGTCCGGCGGCAACATGCAGAAGCTGATCCTCGGCCGCGCCCTGCTGGCACCCGACGGCGCCACGCCGCGGCTGATCGTCGCGCACCAGCCCACGTGGGGCCTGGACATCGGCGCGGTGGCTTACGTGCAGCGGCAGCTGATCGCGGCCCGCGATGCGGGTGCCGCGGTGCTTCTGCTGTCGGATGACCTGGACGAAGTGCTGGCGCTGGGCGACCGCATCGCGGTGATCCACGAAGGGCAGCTGAGCGAGGCGAAGCCGTGGGGCGAGTGGACGCGTGAAGAGATTGGATTGGCGATGGTGGGAGTTGCGGCATGAACACCCTCGCCCCCGCCCTCTCCCGCCAGCAGGAGAGGGAGCAAGCCCCTCGCGGCCGGGCCACCCCCTCTCCCCTCCGGGGAGAGGGTTGGGGTGAGAGGCGCCCCCAGACGCACGGATGACCATGCGCCTCGAAAAACGCCCCGCACCTTCCGCCGCTGCGCTCGCTCTCGCGCCGCTAGGCGCGATCGCCTTCACTTTGCTCGTCAGCTCGCTGCTGGTGCTGTGGGCAGGCGCACCAGTGGCGCCCACGTGGGGCTTGCTGCTGCGTGGCGCCTTCGGCTCGGTCTTCGCGTGGACCGAGACGCTCACACGCGCCACGCCGCTCATCCTCACCGGCCTGTCGGCGGCGGTGGCATTCCGCGCGCGCCTGTTCAACATCGGCGCGGAAGGCCAGCTCTACGCCGGCGCGCTGGCCGCGGTCGCGGTGGGCGGCATGCACGGCGGCGAAGGCTTCGCCCTGCCGGCCGCCGTGCTGTTCCCGCTGATGGTGCTGGCGGCGGCGCTCGCGGGAGCCGTGCTGCTGCTCGGCCCCGCGCTGCTGAAGGCGAAGCTGGGCGTAGACGAAGTCGTCACCACGCTGCTGCTCAACTTCGTCGTGCTGCTGGGCGTGTCCGCACTGCTGGACGGCCCGATGAAAGACCCCGCTGCCATGGGCTGGCCGCAAAGCGTGGCGCTGCAAGGCGCTCTGGAACTTTCGCGCCTGATCGAAAGCGCCCGGTTGCACACCGGCCTGATCGCTGCCGCCGTGCTGGCCGCGCTCGTGTGGGCTCTGCTCAAGTTCACCACCTTCGGCTTCGACGTGCGCGCGCTCGGCGCCAACCCGCGGGCGGCGGCGTTCGCCGGCGTCCCGGTCACGCGCACCGTGATCGTCGTCGCGCTGCTGTCGGGTGCGCTGGCCGGCCTGGCCGGCGCGGTGGAAGTCGCCGGCCGCACCAGCTACGTCACTCTGGACATGTCGCCGGGCTACGGCTACAGCGGCATCGTCATCGCGATGCTGTCGGGCCTGCACCCGCTGGCCGTGCTGCCCGCCGCGGTCTTCGTCGCCGGCGTGCTGGTGGGCGCCGACAGCATGAGCCGCGCCATCGGCGTGCCGACCTACATCGCCGATGTCATCGTCGCCGCTTCGCTGCTCTCCGTGCTCGTCGCCGCGATGCTGGCGCAGTACCGCGTGAGGTGGCGATGAGCGAGCTGCCGGACCTGCTGGCCAACCCCGCGCTGTGGATCGCGGTGCTGCGCATCGCCACGCCGCTGGTGCTGGGCACGCTGGGCGTGCTGCTGTGCGAGCGCGCCGGCGTGCTGCACCTGGGCATCGAGGGCATCATGGTCGCGGGCGCGTTCACCGGCTGGCTTGCGGTGTACGCCGGTGCAACGTTGTGGACCGGCGTTCTGGTCGCCGCATTGGCAGGCGCGGTGTTCGGCTTGCTGCACGCGTGGCTGACGGTGGGGCTGGCGCTGTCGCAGCACGTGGCAGGCTTGGGCATCACGCTTCTCGCTACGTCGCTCAGCTACTTCGGCTACCGCGTGAGCTTTCCCAAGGTGAACACGCCGCCGACCATCCAGCCTTTCCTGCCCATGGAGTGGCTGGGCATCCCGGTGCTTTCGGCACAGACGCCCCTGACGCTGCTGGCGCTGGCACTGGTGCCGCTCATCGCGTGGGTCCTGTACCGCACGCCGGTGGGCCTGGCGCTGCGCATGGTCGGCGAGAATCCGCAGGCCGCGGAAAGCCAGGGCGCATCCGTCCTGGGCCTGCGCACGGGCGCCATCGTCGCCGGCTCGGCGCTGATGGGCGTGGCCGGCGCATTCCTCACGCTCTCGGCTTTCAACTCGTTCTACTTCAACATGGTCAACGGCCGCGGCTGGATCTGCGTGGCGCTGGTCGTGTTCGCATCGTGGCGACCCGGCAAGGCGCTGCTGGGCGCCCTGCTGTTCGCCTTCTTCGACGCGCTGCAGCTGCGCCTGCAACAGGCCGGCGACGCCGCGCTGCCCTACCAGGTCTACCTGATGCTGCCGTACCTGCTGTCCATCCTGGCGCTGGTGCTGGTGGCGCGCAAAGCCGCCTATCCTCAAGCCCTCATGAAGCCGTACCGCAAGGGAGAACGCTGAGATGCTCGATCTCCTCGTCACCAACGCCACGCTGCCCGACGGCCGCACCGGCATGTCCATCGCCGTCGAAGGCGGCCGCATCCGCGAAGTCGCGCCGAGCCTGTCCGCGCCCGCCGCCCAGACCATCGACGCCGCGGGCCAGCTGCTCACGCCGCACTTCTGCGATCCGCACTTCCACATGGACGCGACGCTCAGCTATGGGCTGCCGCGCGTCAACCAGAGCGGCACGCTGCTGGAAGGCATCGCGCTGTGGGGCGAGCTCAAGCCGCTGCTGAAGATCGACGACCTGGTGTCGCGCGCCCTCGCCTACTGCGACTGGGCCGTGGCCAAGGGCCTGCTGGCCATCCGCAGCCACGTGGACACCAGCGACCCCAGCCTGCTGCCGGTGGAAGCGATGCTGGACGTGAAGAAGCGCGTGGCGCCTTACATCGACCTGCAATTGGTCGCGTTCCCGCAGGATGGCGTGCTGCGCACCCAGGGCGGCATGGACAGCCTGAAGCGCGCGCTGGACCTGGGCGTGGACGTGGTGGGCGGCATCCCGCACTTCGAGCGCACCATGGCCGACGGCGCCGCCAGCGTGAAGCTGCTGTGCGAACTGGCGGCGCAGCGCGGCCAGCTGGTGGACATGCACTGCGACGAGTCGGACGACCCGCTGTCGCGCCACATCGAGACGCTGGCGTACGAGTCGCAGCGCCTGGGCCTGCAGGGCCGCGTCAACGGCTCGCACTGCACGTCCATGCACAGCATGGACAACTACTACGTCAGCAAGCTGCTGCCGCTGATCGCCGAGAGCGGCGTCAGCGTGGTCGCCAACCCGCTGATCAACATCACGCTGCAGGGCCGCCACGACACCTACCCCAAGCGCCGCGGCATGACCCGCGTGCCGGAGCTGATGGCCGCCGGCGTCAACGTCGCCTTCGGCCACGACTGCGTGATGGACCCCTGGTACGGCATGGGGTCGGGCGACATGCTGGAGGTCGCGCACATGGGCTTGCACGTGGCGCAGATGACCAGCCAGGCGGGCATCCGCGCCTGCTTCGACGCGGTGACGGCCAATGCGGCGCGGGTGATGCATCTGGACGACTACGGTTTGGAGCCGGGCTGCGATGCGAGCTTCGTGCTGCTGCAGGCGCGCGATCCGGTCGAAGCCATCCGGTTACGGGCGACGCGCTTGAAGGTCTGGCGCAAGGGAAAGCTGCTGGCCGAGAGTGCGCCGCAGTCTTCGTCGCTGAAGGTCGAAGGGCGGCCTGGCGGCGTCGACTTCATCAAGCGCCAGTAAGAACGCGGTAACCGGCGACGGCCGGGTGCGGACCTAAGCGCGCTGCTTGCGTCCGGAAGCCAGCAGCAGTTGCGCCGCCAGTCCCAGCAGGGTCCACCCCAACATCAGCAGGCCCAGGTTCACCTGGGTCTCGTGCGTCACCAGCCCCACGGCGAAACCGCCGAAAGCGCCCAGCAGCTGCTGCGAAACGCCGCCCACCGCGGCGGCGGCACCGGCCAGCGCGGGGATCAATCCGACCGTTCCCGCGAGCGTGGGCGGCACGATCAACCCGTGGCCCACACCCAGCAGCAGCAGTGGCAAGGCCAATGCGAGTGGCCCGCGCACCGGTGACAGGCCCAGCGCGATCACCAGCGCCACGCCCAGCAGCGTGAGCGCCAGTCCACCGGCGACGATGGCGTGGTCCGCCAGCCGATGCGAAAGCCGCAGCGTCAGCAGGTTGCCGAAGATGTACGCGACCGGGATTGCACCGATGTACCAGCCCAGCTGGTCGGGCCGGACGCCGTAAGCCTTCAGGGCGAGCGGCGTGCCGCCGAGGAAGGTATAGAACGTCGCGGTGGTGGACGCGAGCAGCAGCACGTACAACAGGAAAGCCGGCTCGCGCGCGAGCGTCGCGTAGCTGGTGGCCAGCTCGCGCAACGCACCGGGGCGTTGATGCCGGCCGGCCGGCTGCTGCGAAGGCAGGCCCCACCATGCCGCGGCGAGCAGCGCAACCGCAAGCACGGAGAGCAGCACGAAGCACGCCTGCCAGCCGAAGCGCACGTGCAGCGCGCCGCCGGCCAGCGTGGCCAATGGCGGCACCACGCCCATGCTCATGCCGACCAGCGCCATCGCGCGCGTGCGCTCCGCGCCCTGGAACAGGTCCTGCACCATCGCGCGGCCCGTCACCATGCCCGCCGCCACGCCGGCGCCCTGCAGCACGCGGGCCAGCGTCAGCGTGGCGAGATTGGTTGCGAAAGCCGCCATCACGCTGCCGAGGAAGGCGATGCACAGGCCGATCATCAGCACCGGCTTGCGGCCGATGCGGTCGGACCACGGGCCGTACACCAGTTGCATGCAGCCGTAGGCGCCGACGAAGCCGCCGAACGTGAGCTGCACCGCCGCCTGGCTGGCGCCGAACGTCGCGGGCCAGTCCTGCATGGACGGCAGGCAGATGGTCATCGACAGCAGGCCGTACGCCAGCTGGCCGACGAGGTTGAGCATGCGAAGCCGCGTGTGGCTCATGCGTTGAGCTGCGCCCACACCTTGGCCAGCCGCTTGATGCTCACGGGCTGCGGCGTGCGCAACTCCTGCGCGAACAGGCTGACGCGCAGTTCTTCCAGCAGCCAGCGCAATTCCTGCATGCGGTCGTCCACCTGCCCCTTGCGCTCGGCCACCAGGCGCCAGTAGCGCTGCTCCTCGGGCTTCACCTCGTTCATGCGCGCGGCGTCGCGGGCCGGATCGGCGCGCAGCTTGTCCAGCCGCAGCGTGATGGCCTTCAGGTAGCGCGGGAAGTGCTGCAGCGCGGCCCAGGGCGTGTCGGACAGGAAGCGCCTGGACACCAGCCGCTGCAGCTGCTGCGCGGCATCGGCCGTGACATCCGGCTGCGACTTGGTGTCCTTGATCTTGCGCGCGGCCGCCGCGTACTCGGTGAGGATGGTGCCGGCCAGCCGCGCCACTTCGTTGGCGATGAGCGTCAGCCGGCCGCGGCCCTCTTCGACGCGCCGCTTGAACGCGGCTTCGTCGGCGGGCAGCGGGTCGAGCAGGAAGGCGCGGTCCAGCGCCACGTCGATGACCTGCTGGCGCAATTCCTCCTGCGTGCCCAGCGGCATGAACGCCACCGCCATCTTCTGCAGGTCGGGGATGTTCTTCTCCAGGTACTTGAGCGCGTCCTTCAGCTGCAGCGCGAAGAGGCGCCGCAGGCCGATGCGGTGCTTCGCGGCCGCGACCTGCGGTTCGTCGAAGACTTCGATGGTGACGGCGTCGCCATGGTCCACCAGGGCGGGGAAGCCAACGAGGGACGTCGCACCCTTGCGCACTTCCATGAGCTCGGGCAGTTCGCCGAAGGACCACGTGGTGTAGCGCTGCGACGAGTCTCTTGCCCCTCCCCCCTCTGGGGGGAGGTTGGGAGGGGGGCTGGCGCCCGCGCGATTCCTGGCCTCGTGCGTGCCCCCACCCTGCCCTCCCCCAGAGGGGGAGGGTTCAACCGCGCGGCCTTTCACCCCCGCCAGCGCCTGGAACGCCCCGCGCGCCTTCGCTCCCCATTCCGCTTTCAACGCGCCCAGGTTGCGCCCCATCCCCAGCTGGCGCCCGTGTTCATCGACCACCCGGAAGTTCATGAACAGGTGCGCGGGCACCATGTCCAGCTTGAAGTCGGTGCGCTTCACGTCCAGCGACGTCTCCTCGCGCACGCGGCGAAGCAGCACGTCCACCAGCGAGCCGTGCGCCCAGCGCTCCGGCGCCGTCAGGCTGCCGGCGATGCGCGCCGCCGATTCGGGCAACGGAACGAACCGTGAGCGGGGCTTTTGCGGCAGGCTCTTGAGCAGCGCCTGCACCTTGTCCTTCAGCATGCCCGGCACCAGCCACTCGGCGCGCTCCTCCGCCACCTGGTTCAGAACGAAGAGCGGCACGGTCACGGTGACGCCGTCGCGCGCGTCGCCCGGTTCGTGCAGGTAGGTGGCCGCGCAATCCACGCCGCCCAGCTTCACCGTCTTCGGGAAAGCGTCGGTCGTGATGCCCGCGGCCTCGTGCCGCATCAGCTCCTCGCGCGTGAGTTTCAGCAGGTTCGGGTTGCCGCGCGATGCCTGCCGGAACCACGCCTCGAAGGTGTGGCCGCTGTAGACGTCGGCCGGCAGCTGCTGGTCGTAGAACGCGTAGATCAGCTCCTCGTCCACCAGCACGTCCTGCCGGCGCGACTTGTGCTCGATTTCCTCGACCTGCTTCACCAGCTTCAGGTTGGCGGCCAGGAACGGCAGCCTGGTGTCCCACTGGCCCGCTACGAGACCTTCGCGGATGAAGATCTCGCGCGCGCCCTGCTGGTCGACGCGCGCGAACGGCACCCGCCGCCCGCTGTAGATGACCAGCCCGTACAGCGTGGCGCGCTCCAGCGCCATCACGTCGGCCGCCTTCTTCTCCCAGTGCGGATCCAGCAGCTGCTTCCTGAGCAGGTGGCCCGCGACTTCCTCGATCCACTGCGGCTCGATGTTGGCGATGCCGCGGCCGAAAAGGCGCGTGGTCTCCACCAGTTCGGCGCAGACGATCCAGCGGCCAGGCCGCTTCTTCAGGTGCGCACCGGGGTGCCGGTAGAACTTGATGCCGCGGGCGCCCAGGTATTCCGATTGGCCCGAACCCGGCGCGGCCGGGTCTTCCATCTTCCAGCCCACGTTGCCCAGCAAACCGGCCAGCATGGACTTGTGCAGCTGCTCGTAGCCCGCCGCTTCGGTGTTCATGCGCCACTTGTGCTCGGCCACCACGGTGTGCAGCTGCGAGTGGATGTCGCGCCACTCGCGCACCCGGCGCACGTTGATGAAGTTCTGCCGCAGCAGCGATTCGTACTGCCGGTTGGACAGGCGATGCGTGGGGTGGCTCCCTCCCCCTTTGGGGGCGGGCTGGGGCGGGGGCACGCCACCGCGTGCCGTGTCCAGCCATTCCCACAGCCGCAGGTAGCCCGAAAACTCGCTCTTCTCGTCGTCGAACTTGGCGTGCTGCTGGTCGGCCTGCGCCTGCATCTCCAGCGGGCGGTCGCGCACGTCCTGCACCGACAGCGCGGACGCGACGACCAGCACTTCCGCCAGCGCGCCGCGTTCGCGTGCCTCCCAGATCATGCGCGCCACGCGCGGGTCCAGCGGCAGCTTCGCCAGTTGCGCGCCGATGGGCGTGAGCTCGTTCGCGTCGTCCACCGCGCCCAGCTCGCCCAGCAGCTGGTAGCCGTCGGCGATGGCGCGGCGCGGCGGCGGCTCGATGAAGGGGAAGTCCTCCACGTTGCCCAGGTGCAGCGCCTTCATGCGCAGGATCACGCCCGCCAGCGAGGAACGCAGGATCTCGGGATCGGTGAACCGCGGGCGCGAGTTGAAATCCGGTTCGTCATAGAGCCGAATGCAGATGCCGTTGGCCACGCGGCCGCAGCGGCCCGCGCGCTGGTTGGCCGCCGCCTGGCTGACCGGTTCCACCAGCAGCTGCTCCACCTTGCTGCGGTAGCTGTAGCGCTTGACGCGCGCGGTGCCGGCGTCGATGACGTAGCGGATGCCCGGCACCGTGAGCGAAGTTTCGGCCACGTTGGTGGCCAGCACGATGCGCCGGCGCGAGTGCGTGTCGAACACCCTCTCCTGCTCCGCCTGCGACAGGCGCGAGAACAGCGGCAGCACCTCGGCATCGCGCGTCAGCGGGCGGTGCGACAGGTGCTTGCGCAGGTGTTCGGCCGCCTCGCGGATTTCGCGCTCACCGGGCAGGAACACCAGGATGTCGCCCGAAGCGTTGCCCTGCCAGAGCTCGTCCACGCCATCGGCGATGGCTTCGTCGAGGCCGTACTCGCGCGTCTCCTCGAACGGCCGGTAGCGCTGCTCCACCGGGTACATGCGGCCGGACACGTAGATGACCGGCGCCTTGCCGTTGGCGGAAGCGAAGTGCTCGGCGAAGCGTTCCGCGTCGATGGTGGCGGACGTGACGACGATCTTCAGGTCGGGCCGCCGCGGCAGCAGCTGGCGCAGGTAGCCCAGCAGGAAGTCGATGTTCAGGCTGCGCTCGTGCGCCTCGTCGATGATCAGCGTGTCGTACGCCTGCAGCAGCGGATCGGTCTGCGTCTCCGCCAGCAGGATGCCGTCGGTCATCAGCTTCACCGAGGCGTCGCGCGACAGGCGGTCCTGGAAGCGGACCTTGTAGCCCACCACCTCGCCCAGCGGCGTCTCCAGTTCCTCGGCGATGCGCTTGGCCACGCTGGACGCCGCGATGCGCCGCGGCTGCGTGTGGCCGATCAGGCGGCCCTTCTCGCCCGGTTTGGCATTGAGCTTGCCGCGGCCCATGGCCAGGGCGATCTTGGGCAGCTGCGTGGTCTTGCCCGAGCCGGTTTCGCCGCAGACGATGACGACCTGGTGGTCCTGCATGGCGCGCGCGATCTCGTCGCGCTTGCCGGAAACGGGCAGCGAATCGGGGAAGGTGATGCGGGGAGCGGGCAAGGCGGGTGAAACGTCGCAAGGCCGCCGGCGGGCGCGGCGGCGGAACCCGCGATTATCGGACGGCGACGGGGCCCGGCGGCGCGCCGAGTTCGGCGATCTTCCGGGCGTCCTCGTCGTAGCCGGCCACCCGGCTGGCGTAGCTCCAGGCGGTGCGCGACATGGCCTTGGCCGCGGCGATGGCCGTGGGCGCGCGCATCTGCGGCGGCGCCACCAGCACGCCCACGCCCACGTCGGCCACCCAGGTGGTGCGGGTGGTCTCCAATTCGGCCATCTCGCCGGTGGTGCCGATGGCCACCGGCCGCGGCACGCGCTGGGCGATCACCTGCGCCAGTTCGATCAGCGCGCCGGCCGAGACCGGCCGCGGCATCAGCAGCAGGAAGGCGTCGTTGCCCAGGCGGCCCAGCTGCACGCCGGCCGGCGTGATGCGGCGCAGCCGGCCGGCGCAGATGAACAGCCCGTGGTTGTAGGCGGCGCGGCCATGCAGGTGCTCCAGCGCCTCGAAGTTGCCGATGGAGACGACGATGACTCCCAACGGACGCCCTTCCCGGTAGCCCTTGGCGAAAGCCTCGCCCACCAGCAGGTTGGTTTCGTGGTGCGACGGCATGCGCGTCACCGGGTCGTAGCTGGGGCCGTGGATCATGGCCTGCCGCACGTCGATGAGGTACGAGTAGCGCGCCCAGAGCGCGCTGGCCATGCTGCCCGTGTAGCCGATGGCCGCCAGCGCGCCCAGCGCATGCAGCCACCAGGGCGTGAGCGCCGGCGCGAACGCGTACCAGGTGAGCACCGCGATGGTGGTCGTCATGAAGCCCAGGCCGGCCAGCGCCAGGTGGCCGGGGGGCGCGCCGCGCCAGGCGCTGTGCCCCGCCGCACCAAGGCCGGCGGCCACCAGTGCCGCCTGCATGCCGACCGCGACGGCCAAAGCGCCCTCGGCGGGCAGCGTCCAGCCGAACAGGATGACCGCGGCCGTGGCGGCGGCGGCCAGCACCACGGCGCGGCTCACGCGCGCGCCGCGCACCAGGCCCAGCAGCCAGAACAGCAGGAACCCCAGCACCGCGGAGGCGGCAGCGGCCAGCGCGGCGTCGAGCCGGAGTTGCGCGTCATGCCCCAGGCCGGGCAGCCAGCCGAGGAATACCAGCACGTAGAGACCGGAGACGACGGCGGAGAGAGATCCCGTCAGCGCCACGCGCCGGGCGGAGCGGCGGAAGGCCAGCACGGCGGCGAACAGCGACAGGCTGACCGCGCCGAAGAACGCTCCCCAGAAACCGACCGCGACGCTGTCCATGCGCCTGTCCCCTTTGGCGGCTGCCCATGGCCGCGGAACCGTACCTTACACTGTCCCGCTCTCCCCGCCGCATCTCCCCCGACAGCTTTCACAGCCGCATGTCCGCCGTCTTCAATTTCACCTTCGTGCCCTGGTTCCGGTCGGTGGCGCCGTACATCCACATGCACCGGGGCAAGACGTTCGTGGTGGCGGTGGCGGGCGAAGCCATCGCGGCGGGCAAGCTGCCCCACATCGTGCAGGACCTGGCCCTGATTCAGAGCATGGGCGTGAAGGTGGTCCTGGTGCACGGCTTCCGCCCGCAGGTGAACGAGCAGTTGAAGGCCAAGGGCCACGAGGCACGCTACTCGCACGGCATGCGCATCACCGACGAAGTGGCGCTGGACTGCGCCCAGGAGGCCGCCGGGCAGCTGCGCTACGAGATCGAGGCCGCCTTCAGCATGGGCCTGCCCAACACGCCGATGGCCGGCGCCACCGTGCGCGTGATCTCGGGCAACTTCATCACGGCCCGGCCGGTCGGCGTCCTGGACGGCGTGGACTTCCGCCACTCCGGCCTGGTGCGCAAGGTGGACGTGGCCGGCATCCGCCGCACGCTGGACCACGGGGCGATGGTGCTGCTGTCGCCCTTCGGCTTCTCGCCCACGGGCGAGGCTTTCAACCTCACGATGGAAGAAGTCGCCACCAGCGTGGCCGTCGCCCTGCAGGCCGACAAGCTGGTGTTCCTGACCGAGGTGCCCGGCATCCGCATGCGCGCCACCGAGGCCGAGTCCGAAGACAACCCGATCGACACCGAACTGCCGCTGGCCGCCGCCGAACAGCTGCTGGCGCAACTGCCCAACCCGCAGCAGCCCACCGACACCGCCTTCTACCTGCAGCACTGCGTGAAGGCCTGCAAGGCCGGCGTCGAGCGCAGCCACATCATCCCGTTCTCGGTCGACGGCGCGCTGCTGCTGGAGGTGTACGTGCACGACGGCATCGGCACGATGGTCATCGACGAGAAGCTGGAGGAACTGCGCGAAGCCACCGCCGACGACGTGGGCGGCATCCTGCAGCTGATCGAACCGTTCGAGCGCGACGGCACGCTGGTCAAGCGCGACCGCACCGAGATCGAGCGCGACGTGGGCAACTACAGCATCATCGAGCACGACGGCGTGATCTTCGCGTGCGCCGCGCTCTACCCCTACCCCGAAGCCAAGACCGGCGAGATGGCGGCGCTGACCGTGTCGCCGCAAAGCCAGGGCCAGGGCGACGGCGAGAAGATCCTCAAGCGCGTCGAACAGCGCGCGCGGGCCATGGGCCTGGACAGCATCTTCGTGCTCACCACGCGCACCATGCACTGGTTCCTCAAGCGCGGCTTCGTGCAGGTGGAACCCGACTGGCTGCCCGACGCGCGCAAGCGCAAATACAACTGGGACCGCAAGTCGATGGTGTTCGTCAAGAAGCTAAGTTGAGTCTCACCGCTGGCTGAATAACGCCGAGAGCACAGAGTGAACGCCGAGGACGCAGAGAAAGCCCTTCGAAAGGTTTCCTCTGCGTCCTCTGCGCTTGCTCCGCGTTCTCTGCGTTGCGGACCCCGCTTTCGAGAATCTAGCCGCGCCGCAGCGCCCTGATCAGCACCACCAGGAACACGACCGCGAACGCGGCGAACGCCACGAACGACCAGTTCGCTATCGACCCGCCGAGGAAGGTCCAGTCGACCTTGGTGCAATCGCCGCTGCCGCGGAAGATCATGGGCACGGCGCGCTTGAGCGGGAAGGTTTCGATCATCCCGTAGAAGTCGCGGCCGCACGAGACGATCTCGGGCGGGTACCACTGCAGGAAACTCTGGCGCGCGGCGACGAAAGCGCCGAAGCCGGCGAACCCCAGTCCCAGCAGGCTGCCCACGACCCAGGCGCCACGGCGTGGGATGGCCGCGGCGATGCCGGCGAAGATGGCGACCAGGATCAGCGCATAGCGCTGCACGATGCACATCGGGCAGGGCTCCAGCCCGACGACGTGCTGCAGGTACAGCGCGAACGCCAGCATGCCCACGCAGGCGGCGCACACCAGCGCAAGAGTGCGGCGCGGCGCCGCGAACAGCCAATGGAACAAGTTTTCTTCTCCTGACGGGCGGCCCCCTCAGGCCGCCCCTTCCACGAACACCCGGGCGCGCCGCGGCGTCACCACCAGCGTCTCGCCCTCCCGGAACCCCAGGTCGCGGAATTGTTGCGCAGGAATCTGCGCTTCAATCACGGAATCTTCACGCCCGGGGCCGGACGGTTGGGTTTCCTCGGCCGGCGAAAGTTCCAGCCGGGCGACCGGGCCCACTACGATGGCGCGCGACAGCTGCACCACGATGCCCTGGGCGCCGGGCGAATAGCGCTGCACGTCCAGGTCGTGCGGACGCACGTAGGCGAAGGCCTTGGCGTTCTGCACGTTCGCATGCTCGGGCGCCTTGAGCTGCAGGCCGTCCAGCTGCACCTCGCCGCGGTGCGCGCGGCCGTGGAAGGTGTTGACGTCACCGAGGAAGCCGTACACGAACGGGCTGGCCGGGTGGTCCCACACCTCCTGCGGCGAGCCCACCTGCTCGATGCGGCCGGCGTTCATCAGCACCACGCGGTCGGCGACTTCCAGCGCCTCTTCCTGGTCGTGCGTGACGAAGATGCTGGTGACGTGCAGCTCGTCGTGCAGGCGGCGCAGCCAGCGGCGCAACTCCTTGCGCACCTTGGCGTCCAGCGCGCCGAAAGGCTCGTCCAGCAGCAGCACCTTGGGTTCGACCGCCAGGGCGCGCGCCAGGGCGATCCGTTGCCGTTGCCCGCCCGACAGCTGCGAGGGGAAGCGCTCGGCCAGCCAGTCCAGCTGCACCAGGCTGAGCAGCTCGTGCACCTTCTCCTTGATCTTCGCTTCGCTGGGCCGCTGGCTGCGCGGCTTCACGCGCAGGCCGAAGGCGACGTTCTCGAACACGGTCATGTGCCGGAACAGCGCATAGTGCTGGAACACGAAGCCCACCTGCCGCTCGCGCACGTGCACGCCGGTGGTGTCTTCGCCCGCGAACAGGATGCTGCCCGCGTCGGCCGTCTCCAGCCCCGCGATGATGCGCAGCAGCGTGGTCTTGCCGCAGCCCGACGGGCCCAGCAGCGCGAACAGCTCGCCCGAGCCGATGTCCAGCGACACGTCGCGCAACGCGTGGAAGTCGCCGAAGCGCTTGGAGACGTTCTTGATTTCGATACTCATGTCGGAACTCCAATGCGGACACCCGTACG
The DNA here is from genome assembly GCF_004681975.1 of Ramlibacter humi. Classification (GTDB taxonomy): domain Bacteria; phylum Pseudomonadota; class Gammaproteobacteria; order Burkholderiales; family Burkholderiaceae_C; genus Ramlibacter; species Ramlibacter humi. Next base: position 610,026 of record NZ_SMLK01000001.1, on the reverse strand, counting down.
CAGAGGACGCAGAGCAAGCGCAGAGATCGCAGAGGAAAACCCATGAAAGTTTTCCTTGTCTTCTCTGCGTCCTCTGCGCTTGCTCTGCGCTCTCCGCGTACGGGTGTCCGCTTTCATCATCTTCAAACCGCCACCGGCCGTTCCGGCGGCGCGTCCGCCGCCGCGGCCATCTGGCGTTCGTGCTGCCACTCGGCCAGGCTCTTGATCGCCAGCGTCACCAGCGCCAGCAGGGCCAGCAGCGAAGCCACCGAAAAAGCGGCCACCGACTGGTACTCGTTGTAGAGGATCTCCACGTGCAGCGGCATGGTGTTGGTCTGCCCGCGGATGTGGCCGGACACCACCGACACCGCGCCGAACTCGCCCATCGCGCGCGCGTTGCACAGGATCACGCCATAGACCAGGCCCCACTTGATGTTGGGCAGCGTCACGTGCCAGAAGGTCTGCCAGCCATTCGCGCCCAGCACGATGGCGGCCTGCTCCTCGTCGTTGCCCTGCGCCTGCATCAGCGGGATGAGCTCGCGCGCGATGAACGGGAAGGTCACGAAGACGGTGGCCAGCACGATGCCCGGCACGGCGAAGATGATCTTCACGTCGTGCGCCGCCAGCCACGGCCCCAGCCAGCCCTGCGCGCCGAACACCAGCACGTAGATCAGGCCCGACACCACCGGCGACACCGAGAACGGCAAGTCCACCAGCGTCGTGAGGAAGGCCTTGCCGCGGAACTCGTATTTGGCGATGCACCAGGCCGCGGCCACGCCGAACACCAGGTTCAGCGGCACGGCGACGGCCGCCGTCAACAGCGTCAGGCGGATGGCGGCCCAGGCATCGGGCTCCTTCAGCGCTTCCAGGTAGGCACCCAGGCCCTTGCGCAGCGCCTCGGTGAACACCGCCGCCAGCGGCAGCACCAGGAACAGCAGGACGAACACCAGCGCAGCGCCCACCAGCGTGCGGCGCACCCAGGGCGCTTCAGTGGTGGTGATGCGCTTGGTCGAAAGGCCGGCCATGTCAGTTCGCTCCCGAGCGGCGGCGTTGCCACGCCTGCAGCGCGTTGATCACCAGCAGCAGCACGAACGAAATGCCCAGCATCACGGTGGCCACCGCGGTGGCACCGGCGTAGTCGTACTGCTCCAGCTTGCCGATGATGATCAGCGGCGTGATTTCCGACACCATGGGCATGTTGCCCGCGATGAAGATCACCGAGCCGTACTCGCCCACCGCGCGCGCGAAAGCCATGGCGAAGCCGGTCAGCAGCGCGGGCAGGATGGACGGCAGGATCACGCGGCTGAAGGTCTGCCAGCGCGTCGCGCCCAGGCACATGGCAGCCTCCTCCAGCTCGCGCTCGGTGTCTTCCAGCACCGGCTGCACGGTGCGCACCACGAACGGCAGCCCGATGAAGATCAGCGCGATGACCACGCCGTTGGGGTTGAACGCCAGCTTGATGCCCAGCGGCTCCAGGTACTGGCCGATCCAGCCGTTGCCCGCCAGCAGCGCGGTGAGCGAGATGCCCGCCACCGCGGTGGGCAGCGCGAACGGCAGGTCCACCAGCGCGTCGACGAACTTCCTGCCCGGGAACGGGTAGCGCACCAGCACCCAGGCCAGCAGCAGCCCGAACACCACGTTGACCAGCGCGGCGATGAACGACGCGCCGAAAGTCAGGCGGTACGAGGCCAGCACGCGCGGCGAGCTGACCGCGGCCACGAACTGGTCCCAGCTGAGCGTGAAGGTCTTGAGCAGCAGCGCCGACAGCGGGATCAGCACGATCAGGCTCAGGTACAGCAGCGAGTACCCGAGCGTGAGGTTGAAGCCGGGCAACACCTTGCGGGCTGCGCCCGCGCGCGATGACGAACGACGAATGACGCCGCTTCGCTCCATGACCGGGGCAAACCCCTTGTCATTTGTCATCACGGCCGCGCCGGCGGCCAGGTCATTCGTCATTTGACCGTGTAGATCTTGTCGAACTGGCCGCCGTCGTTGAAGTGCACCTTCTGCGCCTCGGACAGCGAGCCGAACAGCTCCTGCACGGTGAACAGCTTCACCGGCTTGAAGGTGTCCTTGTACTTGGCCAGCACCTTGGCGTTGCGCGGGCGGATGGAGTGCTTGGCCGCGATCTCCTGCGCCTCCTCGGTGTACAGGAAGTCCAGGTAGGCCCTGGCGGCTTCCGCGGTGCCTTTCTTGGCCACCGTGCGCTCCACCACCGCCACGGGGTTCTCGGCCACGATGCTGATGGACGGGTACACCACGTCCACCTTGTTCTTGCCGAACTCGCGGTTGACCGACTCGACCTCGGATTCGAAAGTGATCAGCACGTCGCCGGTATTGCGCTGCAGGAACGCCGTGGTCGCGTCACGGCCGCCGCGCGCCAGCACCGGCACGTTCTTGTACAGCCTGGACAGGAACTCGCGCGCCTGATCGTCCGTACCGCCCTTCTTCTTCACGTAGCCCCACGCGGCCAGGTAGGCGTAGCGGCCGTTGCCGCCGGTCTTGGGGTTCACCACCACGACCTGCACGCCGGGCTTGACCAAGTCGTCCCAGTCCTTGATGCCTTTCGGGTTGCCCTCGCGCACCAGGAACAGCATGGTCGACGTGGTGGGCGAGGCGTTGTCCGGGAAGCGCTTGGCCCAGTCCTTGGCCACCAAGCCCTTGTCGGCCAGGAATTCGACGTCGGTGGTGGTGTTCATCGTCACCACATCCGCGTCCAGGCCATCGGCCACCGCGCGCGCCTGCGCGCTGGAGCCGGCATGCGACTGCTCGACCTTGATGTCCTTGCCCGTCTGCTTCTTGTAGAACGGGATGAACGCGGCGTCGATGTCCTTGTAGAACTCGCGCGCGACGTCGTACGAGACGTTCAGGAGGGATTGCTGGGCGGAGGCAAGGCCGCTGGCCGCCAGGGCGAGCGCGGCGACGAAGAGCTTGGCTTTCATGATGATCGTTGGTTCCCCGGGATGCGAAGGGCCGCGAATGCGGCCCCATAAGAACGTCAGGAATTGTGGGGGTCTGGTTATAAAAGACCAACGATGGAGATGTTGTTTGCTTATTACCTGGTCTGGCGCCGACATCCCGCCCCATGCGTCGTCCCACGGAGGCGGGAATGACGGCTACAGAAGAGGACGTACCTCCCGCGCCGCCTCTTGCAACATCGGCAGCACCTCCCGCTCAAGCACGGGGCTTGCGACCCGCTCCCGGCGGGTGACGACGTTCAGCGCCGCGACGACCTTCCCCTCCAGGTTCCTCAGCGGAACCGACGCGGCGTGCACGCCCAGCTCATGCTCCTCACTGGCGACGCAGAAGTCCTGCTGCCGCACCTGCTCGACGATCCGCCGCAGCTGGCGAGGCTCGACCGTGGTGTGCGCGGTCAATCTCGGCAGTTCCCGGCCCTTGAGCCACGCCGTGAACCCGGCCTTGGCCTTGCCCGCCAGCAGCACGCGCCCCGTGGACGTCGCGTGCGCAGGCAGCCGCGCGCCCAGGTGCAAGCCATACGCCAGCAGCCGCGTGGGCCCGCTGCGGGCGATGATGACCACCTGGTCGCCGTCGAGCACCACCGCCGAATGGCCCTCCCCGGTGCGCGCGGCCAGCCGGTCCAGCGTGGGCTGCAGCGCGCGCGGCAGGCGTGACGAAGCCAGGTAGCTGCCGGAAAAGCGCAATACCTTGGGCGACAGCCAGAACCAGCTGCCGTCGGTTTCCAGGTAGCCCAGGTGCGCCAGCGTCAGCAGGTGCCGCCGCGCGGCGGCGCGGGTCAGACCGGCGCGCTGCGCGGCCAGCGTGGCGTTCAGCCGCTGGCGCTCGGTGTCGAAGCTCTCCAGCACGGCCATGCCCTTGGCCATGCCCTCGATGTAGTCGGCGCGCGCGATCATGGTTGCGATGTCTGCGCGATGATCGCGCAAAGGCGGCAATGATCGCACAACGGCTACCGCCGCGGCTTTCGCGTGAAGGCCCCGCCGCCTAAGCTGCGCTGCATCCAGAGTACGGATTCGGAGACGCTTCCATGCGCGCCACCCAGGTCGCCATCATCGGCGCCGGCCCCTCGGGCCTTCTGCTCGGCCAGCTGCTGCACAAGGCCGGCATAGACAACGTCATCCTCGAGCGCCAGACCGGCGACTACGTGCTGGGCCGCATCCGCGCCGGCATCCTGGAGCAGGTGACGGTGAACCTGATGGACGAGGCCGGGGTCGGCCGGCGGCTGCACGCAGAAGGCATCGTCCACCACGCCATCGAGCTGGTGTTCAAGGGCGAGCGGCATCCCATCGAAGTGGACCGCCTGACCGGCGGCAAGGTGGTCACCGCCTACGGCCAGACCGAGCTGACCCGCGACCTGATGGAAGCGCGCGCCGCCGCGGGGCTGGAGACGGTCTACGAAGCCGCCGACGTCAGCCTGCACGATTTCGACAGCGCGCGGCCGGTGGTGCGCTGGCGCAAGGACGGCCGGCAGCACGAGCTGCAATGCGACTTCATCGCCGGCTGCGACGGCTTCCATGGGGTGTCGCGCGCCACGGTGAAAGACAAGGTCACCGAGTACGAGAAGGTGTACCCCTTCGGCTGGCTGGGCGTTCTGGCCGACGTGCCGCCGGTGTCGCCGCACGCCATCGTGTACGGCAACAGCGAGCGCGGCTTCTCGCTGTGCTCCATGCGCAGCCTCACGCGCAGCCGCTACTACGTGCAGTGCCCGCTGGACGACAAGGTGGAAGACTGGAGCGACGAGCGCTTCTGGGACGAACTGCGCCGCCGGCTGGACCCGGAACTGGCGCAGAAGATCGTCACCGGCCCTTCCATCGAGAAAAGCATCGCGCCGCTGCGCAGCTTCGTCGCCGAGCCCATGCGCTTCGGCCGCCTGTTCCTGGCCGGCGACGCGGCGCACATCGTGCCGCCCACCGGCGCCAAGGGCCTGAACCTGGCGGCCAGCGACGTGAAGTACCTGTCGTCCGCATTCGTCGAGCACTACCGCGAACGCAGCGCAGCGGGCCTGGACCACTACTCCGACCGCGCCTTGCACCGCGTGTGGAAGGCCGAGCGCTTCTCGTGGTGGCTCACATCGCTGATGCACCGCTTTCCCGACATGGGCGCGTTCAACCAGAAGCTGCAGGAAGCGGAGCTGGAGTACCTGGTGCACTCGCAGGCCGCGTCCACCGCGCTGGCGGAAAACTACGTGGGGCTGCCGCTCTGACGCTTTGGTAGCCTTGCCGCATGAGCAACGCCCCGCGCCCCCTCGCCAACGTCCGCATCCTCAGCCTCGCGCTCAACCTGCCCGGCCCCGCCGCGCTGATGCGCTGCCGGCGCATGGGCGCCACCTGCCTCAAGCTGGAGCCGCCTTCGGGCGATCCGATGAAGCACTACAACCCGCGTGCGTACGAAGAGCTGCACGAGGGCGTGAAGGTGCTCACCGCCGATCTGAAGACGCCCGAAGGCCAGGCCGTCGCACACCGCGAGCTGGCGAAGACCGACGTGCTGCTCACCTCGTTCCGCCCCTCGGCGATGAAGAAGCTCAAGCTCGACTGGCCCGAGCTGCACAGCCGCTACCCGTCGCTGTGCCAGGTGGCCATCGTCGGCGGCCCGGGCGCGGGCGCCGAGATCCCGGGCCACGATCTCACCTATCTCGCCGAGCACGGCCTGGTCACCGGCCTGGATTTGCCCGCCACGTTGTTCGCGGACATGGGCGGCTCGCTGATGGCCGCGGAAGCCGTGCTGCAGTCGGCGCTGCTGCAAGCCGAGCGCTATGCGGGCTCGGGCGACGTGCATCCTGAAGGCCGCTACTTCGAGGTGGCGCTGGCCGGCGCCGCCGCGTACCTGGCGCTGCCGCGCCACTGGGGCCTGACCCAGCCGCAAGGCGCGGTCGGCGGCGCGCATGCGGGCTACCGCGTGTACCCCTGCCTGGACGGGCGGGTGGCCGTGGCCGCGCTCGAGCCGCACTTCGCGGCCGCGCTGTGCGAGGCGGCGGGTGTCGAATCGTCCGACATGAAGGCGATGTTCTCGCCCACGGCGCACCGGGCCATCGCGCACTTCCTCTCGGGCAAGACCCGGGCAGAGTTGGACCGGCTGGCGGCAGAGAAGGACCTGCCGCTGCACACGCTGGAACCCACCGATGCCCGTCATCCCCCTCAAGGCCATCCATGACTCGCAGGCGATCCGCGGGCTGGGCTTCGACGAGGAAAAACGGATGCTGGTGGTGCAGTTCGCCGGCAGCGATTCCCGCTACGGCTACCCGAACCTGAGCGACGAAGAACTCTCAGGCCTGGTCGACGTGCTGGAACACCACGAGTCGCTGGGGCACTACATCGCCACCGTGATCAAGCCGAACCACGACCACGAGCGGGTTCAGTTCTGAGTCCGCCGGCACTGGCGAACAGGCCGCCGGCCAGCAGCACGCCGAGTGCAACCAGTCCCGCCGACAGCATCACGGCCGGCTGCACCGGCGCGCCGAGGAACAGCACTTCGCCCACCGCCGTCAGCGGCGGCACCAGCGCCGCCGAGAGCGCGGCGCGTGCGGCGCCCAGGTGCCGCACGGCGGCCATGTAGGTGACGATGCCGAGAAGGCCGGCGATGACCGCCTGCCACACGGCTTGCAGGGCGACGTCCTGCCACGGCGCGGTCCAGAGCTTCAACGGGCCGGAGAACGACAGCACGAGCAGCAGCAGCAAGGCCGACCCGCCGTTGATCACCGCGGCGCCTTGCCAGGGCGTGAGTCCCGTGCGCCGGTACGCGTGCGTGTGCACGGCCCAGCACAGCGCCGCCACCAGGAACAGCAGGTCGCCGCGCCAGCTGCCCTCGCCCGCCGCCTGCCCGCGCAGCGCGAGCAGTGCCGCGCCCGCCAGCACCAGGACGAAGCCGCCGGCACGCCATGCATCGATGCGTTCGCGCCATCCGGCCCACGCGAGCAGCGCGGCCAGCACGGGGATCGTCCCGCTGACGAACACCGCGATGTGCGCGGCGGGCGCCCATTGCGCGCCCGCGAGAACCAGCAGGCCGAACGGCAGCCCGCCGGTGAGCACCGTCAGCGCGACGAGAGGGAAGCCGGCTTGCCGCGCCGCCGGCAGCGCGCGCCACCACAGCGGCAGCAGCACCAGCGCCGGCACGCCGTAGCGCAGCACCGCCATGTCCAGCGGGCCCAGCGTGGTGGTGACGCCGTGGCGTGAGACGAGCTGCCAGCCGGCGCCCATGAGAGCCGCGGCGAATGCGGCGGCGGCGCCGAAGGCGAGCGAAGAGGCCATGCGGCGGAGTATGGGCAGCGCGAGAAGAATCCGCTATCAAATTCCTGCGCGATGGCTTTCCTGCCGCGCCTTCGTCATTCCCGCGCCGCGCGCTACACCAACGCCTTTCGCGCCTGCGCCGGCGTCACGCCGATCGCCCGCCGGAACACCGCGCCGAAGTGGCTCTGGCTGGCGAAACCCAGGTCATGCGCCAGCCCGGCGAGATCATGCTCGCCGTCTTCCAAGCGCCCCAGCGCGGTCGCCAGGCGAAGTTGCAGCCGGTATTGATGCGGCGACACGCCGAGATGGCGCACGAACAGGCGCGAGAGGTGGAACGGCGAACACGCGGCGGCCTCGCCCAGCACCTCCAGCCGCTGCGCATGCCCGCCTTCCGCCATCAACAGGCGGCGGGCCCGTTGCAGCGGAACGGGCGCGGGGTCCGTGGCCAGCGCCCTGGACCTCGCCAGCGACACATCGACGTCGCGCGCGACACCCTCCAGCGCCGCGCCTTCGCGCAATGCGCGCGCGGCGAGCCGCAGGCGATACAGCTCGCGCGGCGCCACCAGCCAGGCCTTCGCGGGGGGCTCTTCATCCGCCAGCGACCGGCTCAGCACCAGGTGCGCCCGCGGCGCCTCGTGCTGCAGCTGGTAGTCCTGACCGCGCGCCAGATGGAACGCGGTGAGCTCGTCGACCAGCAGCTGCCCCGCCCCGCTGCGCATCTGCACGCCGCCGGTGCCCGGCAGGATCCACCGGCGATTCGGCGACCGATGCACCTCGCCCCACTGGTTGCCGTGCCCGGGCGCGCGCACGCGCTCGACACGCAGCGTGTCGTCACCGGCGAGGGAGAGGCGTTCGGCGGGCATGGCGTGGCGATGGTAGCCAGCGCGCCCGCCGCAGGTCAACGCGGCTTGCGGGGCGCGGGCTTGCCGCCCGTCACGCGCGGCGGCAGGCCGGTGTGCTGCGTCAGCATGCTGCCGCGCGACGGCTTGCCGCCCGTGGGCGTGCTGTTCTTGCGGCGCGCGCTGCTGTAGCTGCCGTCGGTGGCGGGCTGGAACGTCGGCACCAGGTGGTGCTTGCCGTTGCCGATGAGGTCGGCGCGGCCCATGGCCTTCAGCGCGTCGCGCAGCATGGGCCAGTTGTTCGGGTCGTGGTAGCGCAGGAAAGCCTTGTGCAGGCGGCGGCGCTTCTCGCCGCGCACGATGTCCACCGCGTCCTCCCCGGTGGCTTCACGCCGCACCTTGCGCAGCGTGTTGCGGCCCGAGTGGTACATGGCCGTGGCCGTGGCCATCGGGCTGGGATAGAAGGTCTGCACCTGGTCGGCGCGGAAGCCGTTGCGCTTCAGCCAGAGCGCCAGGTTCATCATGTCTTCGTCGCTGGTGCCGGGGTGCGCGGCGATGAAGTATGGGATCAGGTACTGCTTCTTGCCCGCCTCGGCCGAGAACTTCTCGAACATCTGCTTGAAGCGGTCGTAGCTGCCGATGCCCGGCTTCATCATCTTCGACAGCGGGCCGTTCTCGGTGTGCTCGGGCGCGATCTTCAGGTAGCCGCCCACGTGGTGCTGCACCAGTTCCTTCACGTACTCGGGCGACTGCACGGCCAGGTCGTAGCGAAGGCCGCTGCCGATCAGGATCTTCTTCACGCCCGGCAGTGCGCGGGCGCGCCGGTACATCGCCACCAGGTGGCGGTGGTCGGTGTTCAGGTTCTGGCAGATGCCCGGGTACACGCAGCTGGGCTTGCGGCAGGCGGCTTCGATCTCCGGCGACTTGCAGCCGATGCGGTACATGTTGGCGGTGGGGCCGCCCAGGTCGGAGATGACACCGGTGAACGCGGGGATCTTGTCGCGGATCTCCTCGATCTCGCGGATCACCGAGTCTTCGCTGCGGCTCTGGATGATGCGGCCTTCGTGCTCGGTGATGGAGCAGAAGGTGCAGCCGCCGAAGCAGCCCCGCATGATGTTCACGCTGAAGCGGATCATCTCCCAGGCGGGGATCTTCGTTTCGCCCTCGTGTGAGCCGTTCGCATCCGCGTACGCCGGATGCGGGCTGCGCGCGTACGGCAAGCCGAACACGTGGTCCATCTCCGCCGTGGTCAGCGGGATGGGCGGCGGGTTGATCCACACGTCGCGGTCGCCGTGCGCCTGCACCAGCGCGCGGGCGTTGCCCGGGTTGGTTTCCAGGTGCAGCACGCGGTTGGCGTGGGCGTACAGCACCGGGTCGGACTTGACCTGGTCGTAGGAAGGCAGGCGGATGACGGTGCGGTCGCGATTGAGCTTGATGCGCGGGTTGGGGACGAACTGCAAGACATCCGTTCGGGCCGAGCTTGCCTGTCCCGAGCTTGTCGAAGCGGTCGAATCCCCTGCCCCGGCTTCGACAGGCTCAGCCCGAACGGTCTGTTCTTCCTTCGCGCAGCTCTCGCCCTGCGACTTCGCCTGCTCCGAAGTCGTCATGTACGGGTTGACGTGGTCTTCCACGCGGCCCGGCATGTCCACTTCCGTGGAATCGACCTGCAGCCAGCCTTCCGGCGTCTCGCGCTGGATGAAAGCGGTGCCGCGCACGTCGGTGATGCGCGCCACCGGCTCCTTGCCCGCCAGCCGGTGCGCGATCTCCACGATGGCGCGTTCGGCGTTGCCGTACAGCAGCAGGTCGGCCTTGCTGTCCACCAGCACCGAACGGCGCACCTTGTCCGACCAGTAGTCGTAGTGCGCGATGCGGCGCAAGCTGCCTTCGATGCCGCCCAGCACGATGGGCACGTCGGGGAAAGCCTCGCGGCAACGCTGCGAGTAGACGAGCGACGCGCGGTCGGGCCGCTTGCCGCCCACGTCACCGGGCGTGTAGGCGTCGTCGCTGCGGATCTTCCGGTCGGCGGTGTACCGGTTGATCATGGAATCCATGTTGCCCGCGGTCACCCCGTAGAAGAGATTGGGCTTGCCCAGCGCCTTGAACGGGTCGGCGCTCTGCCAGTCGGGCTGGGCGATGATGCCCACGCGGAAGCCCTGCGCTTCCAGCACGCGACCGATCACCGCCATGCCGAAGCTGGGGTGGTCGACGTACGCGTCGCCGGTGACGACGATGATGTCGCAGCTGTCCCAGCCCAGCTTGTCCATCTCTTCCCGGCTCATGGGGAGGAGAGGGGCCGTGCCGAAGCGCGCGGCCCAGTACCGCCGATAGCTGGTGATCGGCTTGGCGGCGCGCGCGAACAGGGAAACGTCGACGGGGGCGTTCAAGGCAGGGTCCGGAAGGGTAACCCGCGATTTTAAGGTTCACCCCCGCCTGGCCCCTGCCGAGGCAGGCGATGTCCTGGCCGCGACAAGGATTCCGCGTCAGTTCACTTGTCTTTCGGCAGGTGGCCGCGCGCGGCTTCCAGCTCCCACGGGCTGTCTTCCACGTTGGGGCCGTCGGGGTAGCTCTGCGGTCCCTTGGCGATACCGGGCTTCGCCTTGCCGCCCTTCACGCCTGCGGGCACATCGGGGGCGGCCTGGTCCAGGATGTCCTCGCTGCCGCTGGGCGCGTCGTCCTGCGAGGCCGCCTCGCCCAGCGTCTTGTGCGTGGGGTCGCCGTCGTGGTTCTCGTTGCTGCCGTGCGCCGGGCCACGGCCGATGCTGGTGCTGCTCATGGTGGAAATCTCCTTCAACCCATTCTGGAAGCCCCCCGCCGCGCCAGCTGTAGGCACGCGCCGATACCATCCCGGCATGCCCGAAACGCAAGACATCGCCACGCCCGAGGACGTCTGCCGCTTCTGGTCCGAAGCGGGGCCGCAGCGCTGGTACCAGAAGGACGAGGCTTTCGACACCGATTTTCGCCACCGCTTCCTGCCCAGCCACGAGGCCGCGGCGCGCGGTGGGTTGATGCGCTGGGCGGCGTCACCCGGCGGTGCGCTCGCGCTGCTGATCCTGCTGGACCAGTTCCCGCGCAACGCCTTTCGCGACACGGGCCGCGTGTATGCCACCGATGCCCTGGCGCGCGTGGTGGCCCAGCAGGCGATGCAGGGTGGCCATGCCGCGCGCTGCAGGCACCAGGACCTGAAGCAGTTCTTCCGCATGCCCTTCACGCATTCGGAATGGCTGCCGGACCAGGAGCGCGCGCTGTCACTGGCGCGTGAAGAAGGCGGCGACGGCGAGCGCTGGGCGCGGCATCACCGCGACATCGTGGCGCGGTTCGGGCGCTTCCCGCATCGCAATGCGCTGCTGGGGCGGCGCAGCACGCCCGAGGAACTGGCGTTCCTCGAAGCCGACGGCTTCAAGGGTTAGCCATCCAGCTCGGGGTAGCGCCGGAAGATACCCTCCTCGTTGAACGCGATGCGGCGCTCGCTGGCAAGGTACGCTGCCAGCCGGCGATTGCGCGGCACCGCTTCATGCAGTGCCGCGACGCGAGGCGTCTTCTTCAGCATCCGCTTCGTCGCCTTCGGCAGCGCGTACAGCAGGCCGTCCACCAGCTGGAACAGCGACAGGTCGGCGTAACTCGGGCGCGCGCCCACCAGGTTCGGCACATCGCGTGACTTGTTCTTCGGGTTGCGCTCCAGCACCGTCTCGAACCAGTTCAGGAACTTGGGGATGCGCTCGCGACGGAACTCCCGGGCGCGGTGCAGCGATTCCTTCTTCTGGTCTTCGTAGTACAGGCTGGCGCCGACCGGGTGGTGGATGTCGTGCGCTTCCACCACCATGTCGGCGATGGTCAGCTGGATCTGGTGGGTCCACAGCCGGTCGGCTTCGGACGCGCCCACCAGCTTCAGGCGCGGCCCCAGGTACTGCAGGATGGCCGCGGTCTGGCCGATCACGCGCCTGCCGTCGATGAGGAAGGGACACGCGAACGGCGGCCTCTCCACGCCCGGCCCTTCCAGGATGCGCATCATCGCGGGCAGGCCTTCGCCCTCATCTTCCTCGCCGCGCGCGACGTCGGCGTAGGGCGCGCCGGCGGCGAGGCGCACGAACTCGCCGCGGCCCTGGATCGAGGGCCAGTAATGCAGCTGGTACATCGCCTCAGTGCGGCTGCGCGGCGCCCTGCGCGCCGACGTTGAAGGCGCCGGCTTCGCGCAGCAGCTGTGCCGCGCGGTCGGCCTGCCCTTCGCCCGCCCGCGCCACCAGGACGGTGGCGCCGCGCTCGATGGCCTCGGTGACCAGGTCGAGCTGGTGGTGGTTGATGTTGGTGCGCACCAGGTCCGCGAACATGCGCCCGATGGAGCTCAGCAACGACTCGCGCGTCGCGTTCTTCGCCGTGGCCTGCAGCCTCTCGAGGTTGTGCTCGATGCGGATGTCGTCGCGGGCGATCCCGGCCGAGGTGAGCTGGTGCACCGCCAGTTGCGCGGCGTGCCGGTCGTCGAAAGCGGCGAGCAGGATGGTCATGAGAAGCTCCTTTCGTTTTCTGTCATGCGGTCTTGCGGGCCGCCCGCTTGCGCGGCGCCGCCGCGTTTTTCGTTTCCAGGCGCACCCAGGCGGGCGCATGGTCGCTGGCGTGCGGCTGCCCGCGCACCCACGTGTCCACTCCCGCCGCCGCCAGCGACGGCGCCAGCGCGGGATTGAGCAACAAATGATCGATCCTCAGCCCGGCGTTACGTTCCCAATGCTGGCGGAAATAGTCCCAGAACGTGTAGATGGGCTCCTGCGGAAACAGCTGCCGCAGCGCGTCGGTCCAGCCCTGCGCCAGCAGCCGCTCGTAGCACTCGCGGGTTTCGGGCTGCAGCAACGCATCCTTGCGCCACGAGCGCGGGTTGTAGATGTCGAAGTCGGTCGGCACCACGTTGTAGTCGCCCGCGATCACCACTGGGTGCTCGTTGTGCACCAGCGTGGCCGCGTGCTCGATCAGTCGCTCGAACCAGCGCAGCTTGTAGTCGAACTTCGGCCCCGGCTGCGGGTTGCCGTTGGGCAGGTACAGGCAAGCGACCAGCACGCCGTCGATCGCGGCTTCCAGGTAACGGCTGTGTTCGTCGTCCGGGTCGCCCGGCAGTTCGCGGCGCACTTCTTCCGCCTTCGAACGGCTGAGGATGGCGACGCCGTTCCACGACCTCTGGCCTCTCCACAGCGCGTGGTAGCCCGCGTCGCGCAACTCCGCCTGGGGGAAAGCCGTGTCCAGCGCCTTCAGCTCCTGCAGGCAAGCGACGTCCGGCTGCTCGCGTTCCAGCCACTCCAGCAGGTTGGCCAGGCGGCTCTTGATGCCGTTGACGTTGTACGTCGCGATCTTCATCGGCCGGCCATCATGGCGCGGCGGATGAGGCCCGGCCGTAGGACCGCATCACTTCACGCGGCTGCGGCGGAAGGCTTCGGCGCCGCCGCTGCCGCCGCCGTCGGGGAAGTCGTGCGCCTCCAGCCGCGAACGGCGGGGCTTCATCGGCGCCTCGATGAGGGTGCTGGCGGTGTTCTCCCCATGGTCGGGCTCGGCCGGCGCGGAAGGCGCCGGATCGGTGCCGGTCTTGGCGCGCGTGGGGCTGGTGTCCGGGTTGGGCATGGCCCCATGCTGCATCGCCGCACGCTCGACCGAAGTCGGCGCGGCGCGGCGGCTCGCGTAGGAACGCGCGGCAGAACTTCAGGCGCGAACCGGCTTCCAACCAGGGTCATGCGTCTCCTGCTTGCCGTCGCGTTGTCCGCACTCGCCTGCACGGCGCATGCGGAGGATCCGCTGAAGTCGGCGGAGTGCGGCGCGGCACTGGAAGCGCTGCAGGCGGCGCGCGCCGATGGGGATGCCACTCGTGTGGAGGCCGTGCGCTCGCAGGCTGCGCGTGCCTGCCTGGGCGGCAACGGCGATGCGCAGCGGCCTTCGCCGGCGGCCCAGCCGCCGATCGCCGTTGCGCCACCGGTGATCGTGCCGCGCGAGCCGCGGCGAGCACCCGTCGCGCCGCCGCCACCCGCCACGGTGACGATCGAACGCCCAACCGTGCTCACCCATTGCGACCCGGGCGGCTGCTGGGACAGCGATGGAAGGCGGCTCAACCGTGCGGGCGCCGTGCTCATGGGCCCGCGCGGCGCGTGCGCGACCGCGGGCGCGACGGTGCACTGCCCCTGAAGCGGCGGCTGACAGCGATTGCAAGAGCACACCTACGCGCCCGTCGCGTTTCCCGTGGCGCAATCGGCTTCACCACAACAGCGACACGCACGACATACTCCATGGGCAACAAGATCAAGACCGAAGCGGATCGCCAGCGCTCGCCGGCGCCCCAGGCCACCGCGAACTTCACCCCGCCGAAGGCCGGCATCGGCCAGAGGCGCAGCCTCGAGCGCGGCACCGCCACGCGCAACAAGAAGAGCCCGGGCAAGCGCGCCCGGCAAGGCGGCTGAATCGAAAGGAAGGAACATGAAGCTGGACATCTATCGCCGGTCCGAAGCCGAGCACAAGCTGTCTTACCTGGCCGTTCCCAGCGGCCAGCCCATTCCGCAGGAAGCCGACAACGTCGACTGGCACGTCGAGAACATGGGGGCCGAGCTGGACGTGTCCAACGGCCACATCGACGACTACGCAATCGACGATCCGATGGGGCAGATCCGGGAGAAGGGTTACGCGATCACCAGCGTGACGCATCAGGTGCCGGAGCACTGAAAAGCTGCAGGCGTTCGAACGCCGAAGGCTGCGCGGCGCGCCAGTGCGCGGGTTCCAATGGCGTCATTCCCGCGAAGGCGGGAATCCATGGTGTCCGCATTCAACGGCCGTAGTGGAAGCCATGGATTCCCGCCTTCGCGGGAATGACGCGGTCAAGGTCTATCGCAGCGTGACTTACAGCACCCTCTCCGATCCCGCACACGCGTGCCAGCGCGGCGGGTGGCGCCTGGCGCGGCCGATTTCGGAAGCGCCGCCGAATCGGCCGGGCCCGGGACAGCATTACGCGCGACAGCGTGTGATGCGACTGTCCTCTAGCTCCGGTGAGTGTTTGAGTGGCGAGCGTAGCTCGCAACGAGTTGCGCCGGCCGTCCCGGGCCCGGCCGATTCGGCGGGAAGCCTGTGCGAGCCGAAGGCGAAGCACGGCCGCTGGAGCATGAGGCCGCGCCAGGCGCCACCCGCCGCGCATTCCCGGAAAACCGATCCGCAGCACCTAAACCTCACCCCAACCGCTGAGCGAAAATCGCAAGATGCAGTACACCGTCCCGGTCCGCGCGCTTTGCGAGTTCACCGCCAAGGCCGGTGACCTGGACCTGCGGTTCACGCCCGCGCCCACCGCGATGGAAGGCATCGCGGGCCACAACGCGGTGACCTCGGGCCGCGGCGGCGGCTACGAGCGGGAAGTCGCGCTGGAAGGTGAATTCGGCCGCCTGAAAGTGCGCGGCCGGGCCGACGGCTACGACCCCGGCCGCAACCGCCTCGAAGAAATCAAGACCCACCGCGGCGACCTATCGCGCCAACCGGCCAATCACCGCCACCTGCACTGGGCGCAGGCCCGCGTCTACGGCTCGCTGCTGTGCGAAGCGCGCGGCATCGAATCGCTCACCGTCGCCCTCGTCTACTTCGACATAGCCACCCAGAAGGAAAAGGTCCTCGAGCAGACCCACAGCCGCGCCGAACTGCGCGCCTTCTTCGAAGACCTGTGCGGCAGGTTCGTCGCCTGGGCCGACCAGGAACTGGCGCACCGCGAACAGCGCGACGCCGCCCTCACCACCCTCAACTTCCCGCACGCCGAATTCCGCGCCGGCCAACGCGAACTCGCCGAAGCCGCATGGCGCGCCGTCACCCGCGGCCGTTGCCTGCTGGCGCAGGCGCCCACCGGCATCGGCAAGACGGTGGGCACGCTGTTCCCGGTGCTCAAGGCCGCGCCGGCGCAGAAGGTGGACAAGGTCTTCTTCCTCGCAGCGAAGACGCCGGGCCGGCGCCTGGCGCTGGACGCCGTCGAGCGCATCGCGGCCGGAGAACCGCGCCTGCCGCTGCGCGTGCTGGAACTCACCGCACGCGACAAGGCCTGCGAGCATCCCGACAAGGCCTGCCACGGCGACTCGTGCCCGCTGGCCAAGGGCTTCTACGACCGCCTGCCCGCGGCGCGCGCCAACGCGCTGCAAGGCGCCGCGATGGACCGCGATGCGCTGCGCGACGCGGCGCTGAAGCATTCGGTCTGCCCCTACTACCTGTCGCAGGAACTCGCGCGCTGGGCCGACGTGGTGGTGGGCGACTACCACTACGTGTTCGACGGCAGCGCGCTGCTGCATGCGCTGGCGCAGGAACACGGCTGGCGCGTGGCGCTGCTGGTGGACGAGGCGCACAACCTGCTGGAGCGCGGGCGCGAGATGTACTCGGCTTCGCTCGACCCGGTGGCGCTGCGCGCGGTCCGCCGCACCGCGCCGGCGAAGGTCAAGCGCGCGATGGGCAAGCTGGCACGCGTGTGGGACGAGCTGGGCGAAGGCCAGTCCGAAACGTATGCCGTGCGCGAGAAGCTGCCCGACGACTGGTTCGACGAACTGCAGCGCACCTCCGCCGCCATCGCCGACCACTTCGCCGAAGCGCCGCACGAACCGCTGCCGCAGCTGCAGCAGTTCTGGTTCGACGCGCTCGCCATGCTGCGGCTGGCCGACAGCTTCGGCGAGCACTCGGTGTTCGACGTCACGTTGCGCCAGGGTCCGCGCGGCACCGACGCCCTGCCCTGCATCCGCAACCTGCTGCCGGCGCCTTTCCTCGGACCGCGCCTGCGCGACTCGCATGCAGCCGTTCTGTTCTCCGCCACGCTCAGCCCGTTCGGCTTCTACGCCGACGTGCTGGGCCTGCCCGAAGACGCGGCCAGCGTGGACGTGCCTTCGCCCTTCACCGCCGAACAGTTGTCGGTCAGCCTGGTGCGCAGCATCTCGACGCGGTGGCAGGACCGCGAGAGTTCGGTCGCCCCCATCGCCGCGCTGATCGCGCGCGAGTACGAAGCCCGGCCCGGCAACTACCTGGCGTTCTTCAGCAGCTTCGACTACCTGCGCCGCGTGGCCACGCTGCTGCGCGAAAGGCATCCGGACTGGCCGGTGTTCGAGCAGTCCCCCTCGATGCCCGAGGCGGACCGGCACGCCTACCTGGCCCGCTTCGCCGAAGGCGGCCGCGCCATCGGCTTCGCGGTGCTGGGCGGCAGCTTCGGCGAAGGCATCGACCTGCCGGGCGACAGGCTGGTGGGCGCTTTCATCGCCACGCTGGGCCTGCCGCAGGTGAACCCCGTGAACGAAGAGCTGCGCCGCCGCATGGGCCGGGTGTTCGGCGCGGGCTACGACTACGCCTACCTGTACCCGGGCCTGCGCAAGGTCGTGCAGGCCGCCGGCCGCGTCATCCGCACCCGCGAGGACCGCGGCCGCGTGGTGCTCATCGACGACCGCTTCGCCCGGCCCGAGGTGCGGGCGTTGCTGCCTTCGTGGTGGCGGGTCGAGGTGCATTGAAGCGGGAGCGGACGCCCTTACGCAGAGCTCGCGGAAGTTTCGCGGAGTTCGCGGAGAAAACACCAAAAGAATGAATCTTCTCTGCGTTCTCTGCGAAGCCTCTGCGAGCTCTGCGTAAGGGTGTCCGCCTCCACGGCGGCCGTTTCCTACACGCGGCGTTTCTTTGGCGCGCCATCATCCGGCATGCCTCAGCCATCGGACGATCCCGTGAGTGCCCCGCGCCGCAGCCTCACCCTGGCCCTGCTATCGCTGTTCGCGCGCCCCGGTGCGGCGACGCCGCGCCCGCCGGCGGCCAACGCGGGTGAGATCGGCATCGTGCTGCTGCACGGCATCGGCGCGACGGGCGAAAGCATGGCGCCGCTGGCGGCGAAGCTGCGCGCGCAGGGCTGGCAGGTGGTGACGCCCGACATGCCCTACGGCGGCCCGCGCGCGTTCAGCCAGCCGGTGGCCGAAGCCGAGCGCATCGCGCTCGATGCGGTCGAGCAGCTGCGCAAGAACGGCGCCAAACGCATCGTCCTGGCCGGCTTCAGCCTGGGCGGCTTCTTCGCCGCCCACCTGGCCAGCCGCACGCGCGCCGACGCGCTGGTGGCCATCGCGCCCAACGGCGGCGCCGACATGAAGAAGCTGGACGACCAGCTGCGGCAGGCCCACGCGCTGATCGCGCAAGGCGCGGGCAACCAGCCGGCGAAGCTGCAGGACGGCGCGGTGGTCGGCAACGACCGCTACGACCTCGCCGCGGCGACGCCGTCCGCGTACGTCACCTGGTTCGACCCGCAAGGCGCGATGAACTGGAAGGCCGTGTGGTCGCAGGTGCCCGCCGGGCTGCCGGTGCTGCTGGTGGTGCCGCGCCGCGACCTGGAGAACCTGCGCCGCGTGAAGGACGAGCTGTGGGCGGGCCTGCCGCCCGATCCCCAGCACCGCCTGTACGAACCGCGCACCGATCACCTGGGCGCGCCGATGGCGTCCGCGGATGAGATGGTGCGCTGGCTGCGCGAAACGGTCGAGGCACCGCCCAACCGCTGAGGCAACGCGACTGTAGGCGGACACGGACGGGCAACGGCGGCCCGCTCTTGCTTGCCGCGCGCGCCGGCGGCCTTAACCTGAAGGCATCGAACCAAGGAAAGGAGTTCCCCGTGAACGAGCAGCAGATCAAGGGCAAGCTGAAGGAAGGCGCCGGTGAGGTGCAGGAGCACGTGGGCCGCGCGCTGGGCAACGAAGAGCAGGAAATGAAGGGCCATGCCCGTGAACAGGAAGGCAAGGTCGAGAAGAAGGTCGGCGACGTGAAGGACGCCGCGGACAAGGTCCAGGACGCCGCGGACAAGGCGGTCCGCAAGCCCTAACCGGCAGCCGAAGGCGGGCGCGCTCCCTCCAGCGCCCGCGTCATCGCATCTCGAAGCCACGCGGCCAGGGCGGCCTCCGCCCCGGCCGCGTTTTCGTTGTCGCGCAGCGAAAACCACGCCGCATCGAGGCGCGGCGTGTCTTCGCGGACGATGGTTTCCGCCTGCGCGCGCCATTCGGCTTCGTCCGGCTCGCCCCGGCCCGCGTGCGCGACGCGCAGGTAGCGCACCAGCGCGCCCTGCGCCAGTCCGCGCAGCATGTCTTCGCCGAGGGCGACGGTCGTCCGGTCCGCCGGCGTGGCGCGGTTCTTCCACGCGGCGGCCACCAGTGCCGCACCGCCCCCGACCAGGGCGCCCAGCGCGCTCGCAGCGCCCAGCGTGAGGCCACCGGTCATCAGGTCGACGGCCGCGCCCATCGCGGCACCGCTGGCGGCACCCGCCAGGCCCGCCTGCGATTCGTGGATGGCCTGGTCGATGCGGAAGGCGCCGGCCACCTCATCGCCGGCCGCCGCATCGCGTGCGTCCAGCGCGTGGAGTTCGAACAGCCGCCGGTCGCCCGTCGCGCGGCGTTGCCGCACGCGATCCAGCAGCGCGGCCATCGCTTCCTTGCGGGCCGATTGCGCCGCATCGCGTCCTTCGCGCATCACGTACTGGCGCACGCCGGCCGGCTCGGACGCCAGCGTCTGCGCATCGCGCGCCGCCTGCGCGAGTTCATCCGCCAGCAGCCGCGCACTCGCCCCCAGCCTTTCTTCGGCGTTCGAGCTCCACTGGAACCACAGCCGCTCGACGCCGGGCGCCTGCCACGCCGGCAGGCGCTGCAGCACGGCTTCGCGCCACAGCGCGTCCTGCCGCCACGTGCGCAACGCATCCCAGCCGACCACCGGGCCTTCGAGGTGGGCAGCGTGCAGCGCCTTCGCGGCAGCGGCTCCGTCCGCCGCGAACACCACCAGCGGCCAGCCTGCCTCCACGCGCGGCATCGCTTCACCGGCGGTCGACCACACGAGCAGGTCCGCGCGCGAATCCGGATCGAGGGACGGGCCGATCGCCACCGACAACGCATCGCCGCGATCCGTGCGCAGCGCGGTCCACGCTTCCGTCTCGCGCAGCGGCCCCGCTTCACCACCGGCCTGGCGCAGCACCGCCGTGAGCCGCCGCATGCCCTCGCCGTCGCCCGCCAGCAGCAGGTTCAGGCGCACCGGCCGCACGCGGCCCAGCAGCGGCCGGAAGTAGCCGTCGTCCACCGGCACGGCGATAGCCCGCGCGGCGAATCGCTGGCGCGCGGCGGCCCAAGTCGCCAGCGCCAGCCGCGGCAGCACCACCACCAGCGCGATCAGCGCCAGGTACAGGTACACCCAGTGGCGCGCTTCCTCGCGCCCCGGTTCCACCGGCGCGCGGAAATGCAGGCGCGCCAGGTCGTCGATGGAGAACGGCTGCAGCGGCGTCAGCGCGATCACCGGCGAGAACAGCACGCGCAGGAAGGCGTGCACCTGCGGCAGGTCCAGCAGCGTGCTTTCCCAGCCGACCCGGTACTCGCGCACCAGCCCGCCCAGCACGATGGACAACGCCACGCCCACGCCCCATGCGGCGGCGGAGAAGTGAAGGATGCGGCGCCAGCGCTGTCCTTCCAGCGCGCCGGCCACCTGCCACCACGCAGCCTGGAATCGCGCCACCACCTGCGCCCGCACGCCGCCCACGCGCGGCCAGGGCCAGGACGGCCAGCGGGAAGCATGCGCGTGACGGCCGGGCCGAAGCGCCATCACCGCCAGCGCCACGTACACGGCGAAGTTCCACAGCAGGAACATCAGCAGCGGCGGCGACAGCAGGTTGACCTGGTGCGGGTTGTCGATGCGATCGAGCACCGCGCCGGCCACCAGCGCCACCGCGGGCAGCAGCCAGGCCACGAAGGCGATCCAGGGGGCAGGTTCCGCCAGCGCCGCGATGCGCGGCTGGCGATGCGACACCAGTTCGATCAGGCGCCGCGCGCGCTCCAGCAAGTAGGCCTTGGCGTCGAGCTCCTTTCCAAGCGCCGGGTCGCCTGCACGCGCCAGCGCTTCGCGCTCGACCTGCTCGCGCTCCACGGCCCCCACCAGCCGCTGCTGCGCGTCGGCCTCGTCCACCGCCCGCGCCAGCAGCAGCCGGCGCGCTTCGGGTTCGGTGAGGTGGATCAGCTCGGCGTTCAATGTGTCCCGATTCTAGGAACGGGACGCACGAAGGGGATCAGTGTTTGCTTTTCTCTTCCGCGAGGCGCTTCGCCTCGCGCATGACCACCACGCTCGGCTGCTTCTCGAACGGCGTGGGCGGCAGGCCGATCAGGGCCTGCAGGTAGGCGTGGGCGCGGTTCATGTCCGCGCCGATCATGGCCAGCGCGACCTCGTGGTCGGGCTGGGTCTGGGCGATCTCCAGGTAGGCGGCGCGGAATCGCGCGTAGTCGGCCTCGGCCCGTGCGACGCGGCGCTGCACGGCCTGCATGTTGGCGTAGTCTTCACGGCTGTAACGCATGCCCCCATGCTAGGCAGCCTGCCGCTGCCGAGTTGCAACACGCGTGCAACATCACGCCGGCGGGTGCAACCGTGAACGGCATCACGCTGCCAGCGTGCGGGACAACGCTTGGCCCAGCATCTCCGGCGTGCAGGGCTTGGGCAGCACTTCGAAGTCCAGCTGCTCGAGCGTGTCCATGCGTTCGGCGTTATCCGACAAGGCGCGCGTCAGCCGCCTTGCTTGCCACCCGGCGGCGGCTCTTCGCGCCGCGGTTTCTCGCGCGCCGCCGCGTCGATCGCGCCCGGCCTGGGGTTCTGCTGCTGGCGCCGCAGCATCTCCTTCAGCGCGCTGGCCGCGCCCTCTCCATTCGAGGCGCGGCTGCGCTCGGGGCGGGCGGAGGATCGCTTGGCACGGACCATGAAACTGCCTTTGCCATGCAGCGTAGGCGCGGGTGCGGGGCGCCGCTGTCGGCGCGCCTGCGACGCACGGCGTAGGACACGCCGTTCAGCATGTTTGCGAAATCGCAGGTCGCACGGCAGCGCTTCCTACGGCAGCGCCTGCCGCCCGCGCACCTTGAATGCCTGCCGCCGCCGATGGGCGCGGCTTTCCGCGTCACCTACGCTACAGGCCTGCATCGAAGGAGTCGCACGATGTCGCAAGACAGCTTCCAGGTTCCGGTCGAAGACATCGTGGTCCGCCTGGACCGCGAGTGGGAAAAACGAAACTGGATGAAATGGCTGGGCTGCAGCGAAGAGGAACTGCGGAACGCGGTGGCAGCGATCGGGCCGGACCCGGACAACATCCGGCGGTTCCTGCGCCAGGCGCGCTGAGCTTCAGCGGCCGGCGCGAAAGTTCAGCGGGAAGCGGTCTCGCCGCTGCGGGCCAGCACCGCTTCCAGCGCGCCCAGTTCCACCGGCTTGGTCAGGTGGGCATCGAAGCCGGCTTCGGCCGTGCGGCGGCGGTCGCCCTCGGCGCCCCAGCCCGTCAGCGCGGCGATGAACACGCCTTCATGGCGCGGATCGGCGCGCAGCGTGCGGGCCACCTCGTAGCCGTCCATCACGGGCAGGCCCAGGTCGAGGAGCACGACGGCGGGCCGGAATTCGGCGGCCTTGTCGACGGCCTCGCGGCCGTCCTTGGCGCCGGCCGCTTCGTAGCCCAGCATCTCGAGCAGGGCGACCAGCGTCTCCAGCCCATCGGGGTTGTCTTCGACCACCAGCACGCGGCGGCCGTCATCGGAACCGGCGCTGGCCGGCGAAAGGGATTCGGTGGACATGTACATCGGGAACGGGCGGCATGATGCCACGCCCGCCAACTCATCCGGGGCCGCGGGGAGCGTAAAGCCTTGGGAAGCGGGGCCCACGGTCGCACGGCAGCCCGCGCGCCGCTCAGCCATGAAAAAGGGCCGCACGTGGCGGCCCTTCGGATGAACGCAGCGGCGAACTTACGCCGTCGGCTGCAGGCCCACCTTGTTGTTGAAGCTGTAGCAGGCCGCTTCGAAGCTGCGGATCTCGTGCAGGGCTTCGCGCAGGCTCATCTCGCCGCGCTCCATCAGCTTGCCGGCCAGGTGCTCGGTCAGCGGCTTCAGGCGCGACAGCATGGCCTTGGTCTCGCCGTACAGGCGCTCGCTCTGCGCTTCCATGATGGAACGCGTTTCTTCGTCCAGTGTCTTGGAGCCGTGGCCGTCGTTGGCCAGCGCGCCGAAGTTCAGGCGAGTCTTGCGGTACATGCCCATCTCGCCCACGGCGTGGTGCAGCAGCTTGGTGACGCGCGTGATGTCGTTGTGGGCGCCGTTGGTCGTGCCTTCCTCGCCGAAGAACAGCTCCTCGTTGGCCATGCCGCCCAGCAGCACGCGCACGTCGTGCTCGATGTCGGACTTGGTCTTCAGCAGGTTGCTGCCCTGCTTGTGGAACACGAAGCCCAGCGCGTTGTTGCGCGGGTTGGCCTTGAGCGAGATCTTGATGGTCTTCATCTCGGCCAGGACGTGGTCCCAATCGCCGCCGGCCTTCTTGCGCTCGGCTTCGAAGTCCACCAGGAAGTGGCCCCACTCGTGGATGGCGATGATGCGCCGGTCGCGCTCGCGCTCCTTGGTGGTGTTGGCGTTGACGTTGCCCACCAGCACGCGCTCCGCGGCCTGCATCAGCGTGTCGGCGCCGATCATCATGCCGGCCTGCACCGCGGTGATGCCCGCCTGGTTGACGATGGTCTCCAGGTCGGCCGGGCTGCGGCCTTCGGTGATCTCCACCATCGAGCGCAGGTCCAGGTCGGGCAGCACCTTGTCGGCGCGCTGCGACAGGTAGTGCTGGATGATGGCCTGGCGCTCTTCGCGGTTGGGCAGGCGGAAGTCCACCTTCATCTGGAAGCGGCGCAGCATGGCTTCGTCCATCTGCATCTGCTCGCTGTTGAAGTTGGAAGCCACGATCCAGATGATCTCGGCGTCGCTCTTGGTGCGCACGCCGTCCAGCACCGCCAGCAGCATGTTCTGCGTGTCGTCGTCGAACTTGCGGTGGCCGCCGCGCTTCATGAACAGGTCCTGCGCCTCGTCCAGGAACACGATGCAGCGCTTGCGGCGCTTGGCCATCGCGACGATGCGCGAGAGCGTGCCGGCGCCGCCGCCCACGTAGCCCGTCTCCAGGTTCACGGCGGAATGGAACAGGATGGGCAGGTTCAGCTCCTTGGCCAGGTAGCTGGCGAGCTTGGTCTTGCCGGTGCCCGCGGGGCCGCTGAACATCACATTGAACGGCTTGTTGATGCCGTATTCGGCGTACTCGGCGCGGCGCTGGTACTGGTCCTTGATCTGCGCGACCTCGGCCTTGATGTCATCCATGCCCACCAGGTCATGCAGCGAGCCGTTCACCTGCGCGGGCTCGATGAACTTCAGCGACTTGAACTGGCCCTTCAGCTGGAAGGCCAGGAAGCCCAGCAGGCCCAGCGTCAGCGCGGCCGACAGCACGCCGGACACGCCGGCCTTCCAGGCGTCCTTCTCGGACTGCGGGCGCGCGCCGGCGAAGCCCTGGTCCAGGCGTTCCAGCAGCTGCAGGCTGGCGGCGTTCAGGTCCGAGCGCGGCACGAACGACAGCTTCGCCGCCCAAGGGGCCGAGACGGCCTTGTCCGCGAAGATCTTGGTCTCCATGTCGGAAGGGTAGTACGCGTATTGCTTGCCGGCCGATTCGACCAGCACGAAACGCTCGGAGACGTTCCACATCAGCGGCTTGTAGATGACCGTGATGCGCTCGACCGGGTTGTTCTGCAGGAAGGCCAGCACCGAGCCGGTGCCGAACACCACGGGCTTGCTTTCGTCGAAGGCGGCCACGCCTTCGTTGGCGGCCATGGCGCGCACCTGCTCGGCGACGGCGGCCTGCTTCTGCATCAGCACGGCGGAATAGATGCCGGTGGCCGGGATCATCAGCGCGACGGCGATCACCAGCAGCTTCACGGCGGTGCTCTGGATGACGAACCAGTCGGAAACGCGCGAGGCGGCCTTCTTGATGGACAGCCACAGGCTGCCGGAAGGCTGCTCTTCGTTCTTGCCGAATTCGGGGGTAGGAGTGGAACTGACGGATAAATCAGACATGCGAGTCCTCTCGTGTGGGAGCAATCCTACAGAGGGCCCGTTTTCCACCCAAGCGAAAAGGCGAAGAAGGGGCCCTATGGGCCCCCTCTCGTGACTTATTCACGCGGGTGATGGAGGCGTGCCTCGGCCGTAGCGGCCGCGAGGCTCAGCCGTGTCAGTGCAAGGTGGCTTCGGGGTCGCGCGCCAGGGCGGGCAATTGCTCGCGCGCCTGCGCTTCGGCTTCGGCCAGCGCCTGCTCTTCGTCGCCGTGCAGGCGGGTGCCGCAAAGCTTCACCAGGCAGTTGGCGTCCCAGTAGCTTTCCGGGCGGCGGCGGCAGATCTTCGAGTAGCCCAGGAAGCGCTCGCCCGACTCACCGGTCTCGCAGGCATAGCTGGCGATGTAGAAGCCGTGGTGCGGGCCGGTGATGCGTTCCATGGTGGCGTCCTGCCGATGGGCCGAAGGTGGCCGATTGTGGAAGTCGCGGCAAGTTGTAGCTGTAGGACGGCACCGCGCCTCAGCAGGAGGAACAACGCGCCGCGCGCGCGCTCCAACGGGACGGCCGGGTTTTTTTCAAGTTTCTTCCCCCGGCTCTTTGGTCCCCGGGCCCCTGCGGCACGGGGACTTTTTCTTTCCGCTTCCTGCGGTTACGAGGTGTAGGCGGCGTCCTACCATGTAACAGCGCCGCTTCCCAACCACGGCGGTGGGCCGCGTCCCTAGCATCGCATCCTCGCGCTGTCGGCAGTCGTGCAAAGGGGGGAATGCGATGTCACAAGGCGGTCTGCTGTCCGGTTTCTCGCCCGGGCCCGCTCTGGATCACCTGCGCCAGCCGCTGCGCCAGCTGTTCGACGCCCCCCGCGCGCGGCGCGCATCCCAAGGCCGTGTCTATGAAGGCAAGGGCCAGCCCGTCATCGTCTTCCCCCGCCAGGGCACCGGTCCGGAAAGCACCGCGCCCCTGCGCCACGCGCTGGAGCAGGCCGGCTTCAAGGCGCACGACTGGGGCCATGGCGTGGACCAGGGGCCGCGCGCGATGGGCCTGTCGCGCTGGCTGCGCAGGCTGGAGGAATGCGTCATCGACGCGTTCGAGGTTTCGCAGCAGCCCGTGACGCTGCTGGGCTGGGGCCTGTCGGGCATCTACGCGCGCGAGCTGGCCAAGCGCGCCAACCCGCTGGTGCGCCAGGTGATCACGCTGGGCACGCCCTTCAACACCGCGGCCGATCCGCAGCGCCGCTGCGCCGTGTTCGCCCTCCTGGACAGCGGGCCCGAGCGCATGCCGCTGGCCGTGCGCCACCGCCTGCGCCAGCGCCCGCCGGTGCCCTGCACCTCCGTCTACAGCAAGGACGACGGCGTGGTGAACTGGGAGCAGTGCGTCCAGAAGGAAACGCCCGAGACCCAGAACATCGAACTGGCCGGCGTGCGCCACGAGGACCTGGCCGCGCACCCGCGCACGCTGGAGCTGGTGAGCCACCGGCTGGCCCAGTCCGAAGGCCAGTGGAAGCCCTTCCCCCGCGCCGCCCGGCGGCTGGCCTGATACTTGACGCCGTCAACTGATTGATTGACGATAGGCGGATGCCTCATCCGCCCGTCCCACCCGCGCAAGTCAAGGCCGTGCGCGGCTTCAACCGCTTCTACACCCAGCGCATCGGCGTGCTGGACCCCTACCTGGGCAGCGAGTTTTCGCTGACCGAAGTGCGGGTCCTCTACGAGCTGGCGCACCGCGACCAGCCCACGGCCAGCGAGCTGGGCCGCGACCTGTCGCTGGACGCCGGGTACCTGAGCCGCATCCTGCGCCGCTTCGAAGGCAAAGGCTGGCTGGAACGCGTGCCCTCGCCCGCCGACGCGCGGCGGAGCCTGCTGCGCCTGACGCCGGCCGGGCACGAAGCCTTCGCGCCGCTGCAGCAGCGGTCGCGCGACGAGGCCACGGCGCTGCTGGCGCCCCTGCCCGATGACCGGCGCGGCCGGCTGATCGCCGCCATGCAGGCCATGCAGCAGCTGCTGGAGCCGCCGGTTTCGCGCACCGTGGTGCTGCGCGACCCGCGGCCCGGCGACCTGGGCTGGGTGGTGATGCAGCACGGCGAGATTTACTCGCGCGAGTACGGCTACACCTCGGAATTCGAGATCCTGGTCGCGGGCATCGTGGCGGAACTGGGCCGCAAGTTCGACCCGCAGTGGGAGAAAGGCTGGATCGCCGAACTGGACGGCGAACGCGTCGGCTCGGTCTTCGTGGTGCGGCAGTCGCCGACGGTGGCCAAGCTGCGGTTGCTGATCCTGACCGAGCACGCGCGCGGCCTGAAGCTGGGTGCGCGGCTGGTGGACGAGTGCATCGCCTTCGCGCGCGGCAAGGGCTACCGCAAGCTGGTGCTGTGGACCAACGGCCAGCTGGCGGCGGCGCGCGCCATCTACGCGTCGCGCGGTTTCGAGCTCGTCGAAAGCGAACCGCTCGAGGCCTACGGCCGGAAGCTGACCAGCGAAACCTGGTCGCTGAAGCTGCGATGAGGCGCGCTTGAACCTGGCGTTGTGGGCCGCCGCGGCCACGGGTGTGCAGGTGGGCGCGGCCATCGTGGCTTCGCGCTTCGCGGTCGGCGAAGTGCCGCCGCTGACGCTGGCCATGCTGCGCTACGCCATCGGGTTCGCTTGCCTGCTGCCGTTCGCGCTGCGCGCCCGGCGAGCGTTGATCACGGCGCCCGCGCGCGACCTGGCCGCGATGGCGGCATTGGGCATCGGCCAGTTCGGCGTGCTGATCGCGCTGCTCAATTTCGGCCTGCAGCACATGCCGGCGGCGCCCGCCGCCCTGCTCTTCTCCATCTTCCCGCTGCTCACGCTGGCGTTCGCCGCGGCCGCGGGACGCGAGCGCGCCACCTGGCAGCTGGCCGGCGGCGTGCTCCTGTCCATCGCGGGCGTCGCGTGCACGTTGCTGCCGCGGCTGCACGGGTGGCAAGCGGGCGGCTGGTGGGGCGAGCTGGCGGTGCTGGCGGCCGCCGCCACCGGCGCGCTTTGCAGCGTGCTGTACCGGCCCTACCTGCAACGGTATCCGGTGGTGCCGGTGTCGGCTTTCGCGATGGCAGCATCGGTCGCCGCGCTCGCGTTGCTCGCCTTGCCGGAGGCGTGGCCCACGCGCGTGACGACGTTCAGCGGCACTTCGTGGGCGGCCATCGTCTTCATCGGGCTTTCCAGCGGTATCGGCTACTTCTGGTGGCTGTACGCGCTGAAGCACGAATCGCCGACGCGGGTGACCGTGTTCCTGGCACTGAACCCGGTGACGGCGGCGTTGCTCGGTTGGGCGCTGCTCGGCGAACGTCCCGCGCCGGCTTCGTGGGCCGCGCTGGCCCTCATCGCCGCCGGCCTGTGGCTCGCGACGCGCACGCCCGATAATCCACGCCCATGACCCCACCGCCCGCGGCGGAAACCGGCGAGCAGCACCGCCGGCCGCAGCCCGAATCGCTCCGCGACCTCTTCCTCTCCTTCACTTTCCTCGCGCTCCAGGGCTTCGGCGGCGTATTGGCCATCGTGCAGCGCGAGCTGGTCGAAAAGAAGCGCTGGATGACCCGTGAGGAGTTCGTCGAGGAATGGGCGGTGGCGCAGATCATGCCGGGGCCCAACGTGGTGAACCTGGCGCTGATGATCGGCGGACGCTACTTCGGCCTGAAGGGCGCCGTGGTGGCGCTGGCGGGCATGCTCACGGCGCCTCTCATCGTGGTGCTGCTGCTCGCGCTGCTGTACTCGCACTACGCGGGCGTGCCGCAACTCGCGAATGCGTTGCGCGGCATGGGCGCCGTGGCCGCGGGACTGATCACGGCCACCGGCCTGAAGCTGCTGTCGGCGCTGGGCAAGCATCCCCTGGGCATCCCGGCCTGCCTGGCGCTGGGCGTGGCCAGCTTCATCGGCATCGCCATCCTGCGGTGGCCGCTCGCGTGGATCCTGCTGGGGCTGGGCAGCCTCTCGTGCTGGCTGACGTGGCGCAAGCTGGGAGGCACGGCATGAACATCGTCATGACCGCGGCCGACTGGTTCCAGTTGCTGGCGCACTACCTGATGCTGTCGCTGCTGTCCGTGGGCGGCGCCATCACCACCGCTCCCGACATGCACCGCTACCTGGTGGACGAGCGCCACTGGCTGAGCGATCCGCAGTTCAGCGCATCGGTCGCCATCGCGCAGGCGGCGCCCGGGCCCAACGTGCTGTTCGTCGCGCTGATGGGCTGGAACGTCGGGCTCAATGCCGGCGGCTACGCGCTCGCGGCGCTGGGCGTGGCGCTGGCGATGGTCGGTATCCTGCTGCCCAGCGCCACCCTCACCTACCTGGCCGCGCAATGGGGCCACCGCAACCGCGGCCTTCGCGGCGTGCGCGCGTTCAAGCAGGGCATGGCGCCCATCGTCATCGCGCTGCTGGTGGCCACGGGCTGGGTGCTGGCGACCGGCGCGCATCCGAAGGCATCGGACGCGCCGATGTGGGCGTTGGCACTGGCCACGGCGGTGATCGTCTGGCGCACGCGCATTCACTTGCTGTGGCTGCTGGGCGCGGGCGCGGTGCTGGGGTGGTTCGGGCTGATTTAAGCGCTCACGCCAGCAGTTCCGGCAGCAGCTTCGCCGCCGTGCCGCGCAGCACCACGTGTGCCGCGTCGTCCAGGTCGCTGGGTTCGGGATTGACCACGACCATCCTTCCGTGGCGTGCCGCGGTGCGGGCCAAGCCCGCCGCGGGATAGACCACGCCGCTGGTGCCCACCACCAGCATCAGGCCGCAGGTTTCCGCCGCCTGTTCCGCGGCGGCCAGCGCGTCCATCGGAAGCATCTCGCCGAACCACACGACCGCTGGCCGGCGCAGGTTGCCGCACACCGGACAGCTCGGCGGGCGGCCTTCTTTCGGCGGGTTCGAAGTGCAGCACGCCTTCGGGCGGTCCAGCCACTTGTCGTCGGCGATGTTCCCGTGCAAAGCCAAGACACCGGGACTGCCGGCGAGTTGATGCAAGCCGTCGACGTTCTGCGTGATGAGCGCCAGCCGGCCCGGATGGCGCCGCGCGTACCCGGCCAGCGCGACGTGCCCGGCATTCGGCTGCACGCCTTTCATCATCTCGCGCCGCATCACGTACCAATCCCAGACGAACTGCGGCCGCGCGCGGAATGCTTCTTCGGTCGCGAGTTCTTCGGGCCGGAACTTCGACCACAGCCCCGTCTGCGCGTCGCGGAATGTCGGCACGCCCGATTCGGCGCTCATGCCCGCCCCGGTCAGCACGGCGATCGATTTCGCCTGCGCTATCCAGCCGCGGACCTGCTCCACGCTCATGACCGTTGCCGGAGCGCCTCGTACAGGCAGATGCCGCTGGCCACCGACACGTTGAGGCTTTCGACGGCGCCGCGCATGGGGATGGACACCAGCTCGTCGCAGGTCTTGCGCGTGAGCTGGCGCATGCCGGGGCCTTCGGCGCCCAGCACCAGGGCAACGGGCGCCTTGAAGTCGGCCTGGTACAGCGTGCGCGGCGCATCGTCGCTGGTGCCGATGCACCAGATGCTGCGTTCCTTCAGCTCGCCCAGCGTGCGCGCCAGGTTGGTGACCATGAAGTAAGGCACCGTCTCGGCGGCGCCGCTGGCGACCTTGGCCACGGTGGCGTTCAGGCCCACCGCGTGGTCCTTGGGCGCGATCACCGCGTGCGCGCCGGCGCCGTCGGCCACTCGCAGGCAGGCGCCCAGGTTGTGCGGATCGGTCACGCCGTCCAGCACCAGCAGCAGCGGCGGCCCTTCGATGGCGTCCAGCAGGTCGTCCAGCGAAGCCGTCTGCGGCATGGGCTCCACCCGCGCCGCCACGCCCTGGTGGCCATGGCTGCCCGCGAGCTTGGCGATGCGCAGCGCGTCGGCTTCGATCAGCCGCACGCCGGCCTCCTTGGCCTTGCCCAGGAACTGCCGCATGCGCGCGTCGCGGCGCGTGGCTTCGTAATACACCTCGATGATGGACGCGGGCGCGGTCTTCAGGCGCACGCCAACGGCGTGGAAACCGAAGAGGACTTTGGGGGAGGACATGCGGCGATTATCCAAGGCCGCTGAATGCGGGGTCCGCAACGCAGAGGACGCAGAGCGAGCGCAGAGGACGCCGAGAAGTCAAAAGAATCCTCGACGGTTTTCTCTGCGTTCTCTGCGAACCTCTGCGCTCTCTGCGTTGCGGACCCCGCATTCACCCCGGCACGATCCGCCCCGCCTCGATCGTGATCCGACGTTCGCAGCGCGCCGCGATGGCGCGGTCGTGGGTGACCAGCACAAGGGTCGTTCCGCGTTCGCGATTGAGCTCGAACATCAGGTCCATCACCCGCTCGCCGGTGGCGAAGTCCAGGCTGCCCGTGGGTTCGTCGGCCAGCAGCACGGCGGGCTCGACGACGAAGGCGCGCGCCAAGGCCACGCGTTGCTGCTCGCCGCCGGACAGCACCTTGGGGTAGTGGCCCAGCCGCTCGGCCAGGCCCACGCGCTCCAGCATGGCGGCGGCCAGCTTGCGGGCGTCGCGGCGGCCGGCCAGTTCCAGCGGCAGCATCACGTTCTCCAGCGCGGTGAGGTTGCCCATCAGCTGGAAGCTCTGGAACACGAAGCCCACCTGCCGGGCCCGCAGCGCGGCGCGATCGTCCTCGTCCAGCGAGAACAGGTCCTCGCCCGCCAGCCGCACCGTGCCGCGCGTGGGCGTGTCCAGCCCCGCGATGATGGACAGCAGCGTGCTCTTGCCCGAACCGGAAGCGCCGACGATGGCCGCCGTTTCCCTCGGTGCAAGGGCGAAATCGATATCGCGCAGAATGTCGAGGGTGCCGGTCGAGTCGGTCACGGACTTGTGGACGTGCTCGACGGCGATGATGGGATCGGGCATTGAAGAAGGATTGTTCTTGAGGCGCAGGCACTTTATCGCGGCCGGGCTGGCCGGCGCGTTCGCCGGCATGGCATCGGCCGCCTCCCCGGCCACCGTGCTGGTGGTCGGCGATTCGCTCAGCGCCGAGTATGGCCTGCAGCGCGGCACCGGCTGGGTGCCGCTGCTGGAGAAAAAGCTCGTGGCCGAGAAGGTCCCGGCACGCGTGGTCAACGCCAGCATCAGTGGCGACACCACTTCGGGCGGGCGTTCGCGCCTCGCCTCGCTGCTGACGCAGCACCAGCCCAGCGTGGTGGTGCTGGAGCTGGGCGGCAACGACGCGCTGCGCGGTCTCCCGCTGGACATGACCCGCGCCAACCTGGCGGCCATGACGGAAGCCGCGAAAAGGGCCGGCGCGCGCGTGCTGCTGCTGGGCATGCAACTGCCGCCCAACTACGGCGCCGACTATGGCCGCAAGTTCGCCGGGCTGTACGAGCAGGTGGCCAGGGAGCAGCAGGCCGCGCTGGTGCCGTTCTTCCTCAAGGGCGTGGCGGACATCGCCGACCCGACCAAGCTGTTCCAGGCCGACCGCATCCACCCCAACGAGCAGGCCCAGGCCACGATGCTGGCCAACGTCTGGCCCGAACTGCGGAAGCTGCTGAAGTGAGCCTGCAGACCCTGCCGGCCGCCGAAGCCGCGGCGCGGCTGGATTCGTTCAGCGCCGTCATCGACGCGCGCAGCGAAGCCGAGTACGCCGAAGACCGCCTGCCCGGCGCGGTGAACTGGCCGTCCCTCAACAACGAGGAGCGCGCCCTCGTCGGCACCATCTACAAGCAGGTCAACCCGTTCGAGGCGCGCAAGCGCGGCGCTGCGCTGGTGGCGGCCAACGTGTCGCGCCACATCGAGCGCGAGGTGCTGGACAAGCCCAAGGACTGGCAGCCGCTGGTGTATTGCTGGCGCGGCGGCAAGCGCAGCGGCTCGCTGTCGCTGGTGCTGGACCAGATCGGCTTCCGCGTCTCGCTGGTGGAAGGCGGCTACAAGGCTTTCCGCGGCGTGGTGCTGGCGCAGCTGCCGGAGCTTTCGCAGCGGCTGCACTACCGAGTGGTGTGCGGCCCCACCGGCTCGGGCAAGACGCGGCTGCTGCATGCGTTGCGCGACGCGGGCGCGCAGGTGCTGGACCTGGAAGGCCTGGCGCACCACCGCAGCTCGGTGCTGGGCCTGATCCCCGGCGAGCCCCAGCCCAGCCAGAAGGCGTTCGACACCCGAGTCTGGCAGGCCCTGCGCGCCTTCGACCCCGCGCGGCCGGTGTACGTGGAAAGCGAAAGCCGCAAGGTGGGCAACGTGGCCGTGCCCGAGGCGCTGATCGCCGTCATGCGCGCCAGCCCCTGTCTGCGGCTGGAGTTGCCCGACGACGAGCGCGTGGCGCTGCTGATGGAGGACTACCAGTTCTTCGTGCGGGACGCCGAGCTGTTCTGCGGGCGCCTGGCGGCCCTGACCCAGCTGCGCGGCAAGGCGGTGGTGGATCGCTGGCAATCGCTGGCGCGGGCCGGCGACATGGACACGGTGGTGAGGGAGCTGCTGTTGAGCCACTACGACCCGGGGTACTCGGCTTCGATCCAGCGCAATTTCAGCCGGTACGGGGAGGCGCCAGCCTGCTTGCTGCCCGACCGGGGCGAGGAAAGCCTGGCGCGGCTGGCGCGCGAGATCGCGGCGGCGGGGTAAGCCTCAGGCCGGCGGGTTCTGCTCGGGCGAAGCGGGCGCGTCGCCCTCACCGCCCTGCTCGTCTTGGCCCGCCTCGTCGGCGGGCGCGACGCCCGACTTGCGGTCGGCCTTCGCCTTGAGTTTTTCTTCCTTCTTGCGCTTCTTGGCCAGTTCGCGCTGGCGCTTCTCGTATCCGTAGTTGGGTGTGGCCACAGCGCTTCCGGTTCTCTAAAGGGTTGATGGGACACTGTACGGCAAAACGCCGCGCCGTCCAGCTCAGCCGAGCGCGGCCAGGGCCTGCTCCAGGTCGGCGCGCAGGTCTTCGGCCTCTTCCAGGCCCACCGAGAAGCGCACCAGGATGCCCTTGTGGGCCCAGGTGCCCAGCGAGGCCGTGCGCATCGAAGGCAGGTTGTACGGCACCACCAGGCTGACCGGGCCGCCCCAGGAATAGCCCAGCTTGAAGAGCTTGAGCGCGTCGCAGAACCTGTCCACCCGCGCCGCCGGGTAGCGCTCGTGGAAGACCACCGAGAACAGGCCGGCGGCCAGCCCCTGGCCGCCGCACACCGCGCGCCAGTGCTCGTGGCCAGGCGAACCTTCCAGCGCCGGGTGCAGCACGGCGGCGATCTCGGGCCGCCCACCCAGCCAGGCGGCCAGCTGCCGCGCCGACACGTCGTGCGCGCGGTAACGCACCGCGATGCTGGGCAGCGAACGCAGCACCAGTTCCACGTCGTTGGCGCCGACGCCCAGGCCCAGCCGCATGTGCGTCATCTTCAGTTGGGTGTGCAGGTCGTCGTCACGCGTGCAGACGCTGCCCATCAGCACGTCGCCGCCGCCGCTGGGGTACTTGGTCAGCGCCTGCACCACGATGTCGGCGCCGCTGCCCTGCCCCAGGTCGAAGCCATTGAAAGCCAGGCCCGCGCCCCAGGTGTTGTCCAGCGCGGTGGTGATGCCGCGGCGGCGGCACGCTTCAATGAATTGCGCGAGTGGCGGGAACTCCATCGTCACCGAGCCGGGCGCTTCCAGCCACACGAGCCTGGTCTTCGGCCCGAGCAGCTTCTCGAACGCCGCCGGGTCCATCGGGTCGTAGTAGCGGTGCGTGATGCCCCACTGCGCGAGCTCGCCTTCGGCGAGGGTCTTGGAAGGCCCGTAGACGTTGTCCGGGATCAGGACCTCGTCGCCGACAGACAGCAGCGACAAATCGACGTTGGCGATGGCCGCCAGGCCGCTGGGCACCAGCAGGCAGTGCTTCGCGCCTTCGAGCGTGGCGATGCGCTCTTCCAGCTGGAACGTGGTGGGCGTGCCGTGCAGCCCGTAGGTGTAGCCGGTCTTGTGCTTCCAGTCGCGCGCCCGCAGCGCGGCGACGTTGGGGAAGATGACGGTGGAGGCTTTGTAGACCCCCGGCTGCGGCGCGGAAAAACCGGCGGGCGGGGTGTAGGGATGCTGGATGAGGTCGGTCGAACGGACAGGCATGGCGGGCATGGTAGCCCCTGTCCCGTCATCCCCGCCTTCTTCCGTCATCCCCGCGGAGGCGGGGATGACGGTTCAGACCTTCCACTTCTCGATCAGCTTCTCCGGCCCCATGGCGTCATAGAGCTCGAAGGGCTGGTGGATCCACGGGTTCGTGGGCAGGAATTCCACCGAGTAGTCGGCCTCGAACTTCGACAGGCCCTTGGTCCAGAGCACCGCCGTGCGCAGTTCGGTGATGGGCTTGTAGCTGTTGCGCAGCAGGTCCACCACCTTGTGCAGCGTGTGGCCGGAGTCGGCCAGGTCGTCCACCAGCAGCACCTTGCCGGCGATCTCGCCCTTGGGCGTGGTGATGTAGCGCGCGATGTCCAGGTGGCCCTGCACCGTGCCCGCTTCGGCGCGGTAGGAGCTGGTGGACATGATGGCCAGCGGCTTGTCGAAGATGCGCGAGAGGATGTCGCCGGGCCGCATGCCGCCGCGCGCCAGGCACAGGATGGTGTCGAACTGCCAACCCGACTGGTGGATGCGGATCGCGAGCTTCTCGACGAGGTTGTGGTACTCGTCGTAGCTGACGTAAAGGTGTTTGCCGTCTTCCGTGAGCATGTCCTCGAACTCCTCTTGAACCCTCTTACGCCAGGTACGGATGCCGCATCATGATCGTGTGATCGCGGTCCGGGCTGGTCGAAATGATATCGATGGGCACCCCGGTCACCTGCTCGATGCGCTGCAGGTACAGGCGCGCGTTGACGGGCAGCTTGTCGTACTGCGTGACGCCCACGGTGCTGTCGGTCCAGCCCTCCAGCGTCTCGTAGATCGGCTTGCAACGCGAGATCTCGTCCGCGCCCAGCGGCAGGATGTCGATGTGCTCGCCGTCCAGTTCGTAGCCGGTGCAAAGCTGCAGTTCCTGGATGCCGTCCAGCACGTCCAGCTTGGTGATGCACAGGCCCGACAGGCCGTTGACCTGCGCGCTGCGCTTGAGCAGCGCGGCGTCGAACCAGCCGCAGCGGCGGAAGCGCCCGGTGGTCACGCCCTTCTCCATGCCCACCGTCGACAGGTGGTGGCCCACGGTGCCCGGCGTCGCCCAATCCAGTTCGGTGGGGAACGGCCCGCCGCCCACGCGCGTGCAGTAGGCCTTGGTGATGCCCAGGATGTAGTGCAGCATGCCCGGCCCCACGCCCGCGCCCGCGGCGGCGTTGCCGGCCACGCAGTTGCTGGAGGTGACGTACGGGTAGGTGCCGTGGTCCACGTCCAGCAGCGTGCCCTGCGCGCCTTCGAACAGCAGGTTGTCGCCGTGGCGGTGCGCCTCGTTCAGCTCGCGCGAGACGTCGGCCATCATGGGACGCAGGCGCTCGCCCAGCTTCAGCGCTTCGTCCAGCGTCTGCTGGTAATCCACGGCCGGCGCGTGCAGGTAGGTGGTGAGCACGTGGTTGTGCAGGTCCAGCAGCACCTTCAGCTTCTCGGCGAAACGCTCCGGGTGCTTCAGGTCCTGCACGCGCAGCGCGCGGCGCGCGATCTTGTCTTCGTACGCGGGGCCGATGCCGCGGCCGGTGGTGCCGATCTTCTCGGTGCCGCCCTTCTCGCGCAGCGCCTCGCGCGCCACGTCCAGCGCCGAGTGGAAAGGCAGGATCAGCGGGCAGGCCTCGCTGATGCGAAGGCGCGAGCGCACCTCCACCCCGGCCTTTTCCAGCCCTTCGATCTCCTCGAACAGCTTGGCCACCGACAGCACCACGCCGTTGCCGATGTAGCACTTCACGCCGGGCCGCATGATGCCGCTGGGGATGAGGTGCAGCGCGGTCTTCACGCCGTTGATCACCAGCGTGTGGCCCGCGTTGTGGCCGCCCTGGAAGCGAACCACGCCCTGCGCCATCTCGGTGAGCCAGTCCACCAGCTTGCCCTTGCCTTCGTCACCCCACTGGGTGCCGACCACGACCACGTTGCGACCTGTCGTCTTGTTCATCGCGAAATCCCGGAAAAGAAACTGTTGAAGCGGAGGGTCAGAGCGCGCGCACGACCCAGCGGTCCTGCTGCAGCGCCAGCTCGCGGTCGCAGTGGAACTCGTCCACCTGGCTCTCGTGGCCCGGCAGCACGCAGACCACGGTCTCGCCCGCGGCGCGCAGGCGCGCGATGGCTTCGCGCAGTTCGGGCTGTTCGCCCCAGGGTGCGCGAATGGCGGCCTTCAGCGGCGGGCGGGCGACCACGCCGACCAGCTCGCGCACGTCCAGCGAGAAGCCCGCCGCGGGGCGGTTTCGGCCGAACACGGCGCCCACTTCGTCGTAACGGCCGCCGCGCACCAGCGCGTCGCTGGCGCCAGGCATGTAGATGCCGAAGCGGATGCCGCTGTAGTACGCGTAGCCGCGCAGGTCGGCCAGGTCGTAGCTGACCGTCGCGCCGCCCAGGTGGCGGCCGATCCAGGCCAGCTGCTCCAGCGCCTGCGCGATGGCCGGCGTGTGGGGCAGCACGCGTCGCGCTTCGTCCAGCACCTTGGCGTCGCCGTACAGGCCGACCAGCGCGGCCAGGCCTTCGCGCGAAGCCGCGGGGAAGTCCTTCGTCAGGCTCTGGAGTGAGGACGCATCCTTGGCCGCCAAGGCCGCATGCACGTCGCGCAGCACCTTCGCATCCACCGGCACGCCGGCGAACAGCGCGCGCACGATGCGCGCATCGGCCAGGTCCACCGTCACCGCGGGCGCCTTCACCGCCTTCAGGCAGTCCAGCGCCAGCAACAGCACTTCGAGGTCCGCTTCCAGGCCCGCGTGGCCGTAAATCTCCGCGCCGAACTGCAGCGGTTCGCGCGTGGCGTGCGGGCGGTCGGGGCGGGTGTGCAGCACGGGGCCGCAATAGCAGAGGCGCGTGACCCCGGCGCGATTGAGCAGGTGGGCGTCGATGCGGGCCACCTGCGGCGTGGTGTCCGCGCGCAGGCCCATCATGCGGCCGGAAAGCTGGTCCACCAGCTTGAACGTCTGCAGGTCGAGGGCTTCGCCGGTCCCGGTGAGCAGCGATTCCAGGTGCTCCAGCAGCGGCGGCATCACCAGCTCGCAGCCGTAGCCGCGGGCGGTATCCAGCAGCAGGCGCCGCAATTCCTCGATGTGCCGGGCCTCGGAAGGCAGGACGTCGGCGATGTGATCCGGCAGGACCCAGGCGGACATGGGGTCGGGGGAGGCTGTTAAAAGCGGGATTCTACCGGGGTGGAATTCGGGGTCCGCAGCGCAGAGAACGCAGAGGTTTCGCAGAGGGCGCGGAGGAAACCCTTAACGGATTCCTTGCCCCTCTGCGTTCTCTGCGCTGCGGACCCCGCATTCTTCCCGCGGCATTGGCGCAAAATCCCATCCCATGCAACTCCACTTCATCGGCAACGAAAGCGTCCGCTCCGCCGGCGGCCGCACGATCCCCGTCATCGATCCGTCGGACGGCCAGCCCTACGATGAGCTGCAGCGCGGAACGCCCGAGGACATCGACGCGGCGGTCAGGGCGGCGCGCCAGTGCCACGACAGCGTCTGGAGCCGCCTCTCCGCCGCCGAGCGCGGCCGGCTGCTGATGAAGCTGTCGAACAAGGTCGCCGAACACGCCGAAGAACTGGCCGCGATCGAGCAGCGCGATTGCGGCAAGCCCACCAAGCAGGCGCGCGCCGACGCGCTGGCGCTGGTGCGCTACTTCGAGTTCTACGCCGGCGCCTGCGACAAGCTGCACGGCGACACCATCCCCTACCTCGACGGCTACAGCGTGCTCACCTGGCGCGAGCCGCACGGCGTGACGGGCCACGTCATCCCGTGGAACTACCCGATGCAGATCTTCGGCCGCAGCGTCGGCGGCGCGCTGGCCGCGGGCAACGTGTGCGTGGTGAAGCCCTCGGAAGACGCCTGCATGTCGCTGATCCGCGTGGCGCAACTGGCGGCGGAAGTGGGCTTCCCCGCCGGCGCCATCAACATCGTCACCGGCTTCGGCCATGAGGTGGGCGACGCCCTCGCCCGCCATCCCGGCATCGACCACATCAGCTTCACCGGCAGCCCGCGCGTGGGCACGCTGATCCAGCAGGCCGCGGCCGAACGCCACTGCCCCGTGACGCTGGAGCTGGGCGGCAAAAGCCCGCAGATCATCTTCGACGACGCCGACCTCGATGCCGCGCTGCCCATGGTCATCAACGCCATCGTGCAGAACGCCGGGCAGACCTGCTCGGCCGGCTCGCGCCTGCTGGTGCACCAGCCGATCTACGAATCGCTGCTGGACCGCCTGGGCGGCCTGTTCGCCAACCTGCGCGTGGGCCCCGCGAAGATGGACCTGGACGTGGGCCCGCTGATCCGCGCCAGCCAGCAGCAGCGCGTGTGGGACTTCCTGTCCGACGCGCAGCACGCCGGCATCCCGATGGTGGCGCAGGGCACGGTGGTGGACGAAGCGCCCGAGACGGGCTACTACCAGGCCCCCACCCTGCTGCGCGACGTGCCGGTGATGCACCGCCTGGCTCAGG
Source organism: Ramlibacter humi (assembly GCF_004681975.1). Lineage (GTDB taxonomy): Bacteria > Pseudomonadota > Gammaproteobacteria > Burkholderiales > Burkholderiaceae_C > Ramlibacter > Ramlibacter humi. Next base: position 570,742 of record NZ_SMLK01000001.1, on the reverse strand, counting down.
AGGAAGTGTTCGGCCCCGTGCTGGCGGCCATGCCGTTCGGGGACGAGGACGAAGCCGTGCAGCTGGCCAACGCCACCCACTTCGGCCTGGTGGCGGGCATCTGGACGCGCGACGGCGGCCGGCAGTTCCGCATGGCCAAGCGCGTGAAGAGCGGCCAGGTGTTCGTCAACAACTACGGCGCCGGCGGCGGCGTGGAGCTGCCTTTCGGCGGCGTGAAGTCCTCGGGCTACGGCCGCGAGAAGGGCTTCGAGGCATTGCTGGGCTTCACCACGCTGAAGACCGTGGCCATCCGTCACGGCTGAACAAAAAATCCAACTGGAGGAGAAGATGAGAACAGGGATTCACACATCCCGGCGCTGGTTCGCAGTGCTGGCATTCGCGCTGCTCGCGGGCTGCGCCACCGCCCCCCCGGCGCCACAGGTGGCCATCGCCCGGGGCGAGCGCATCGGCGTGTTCGTGTCCGGCGGCGATACGTTGCGACACAGCCATGTCGGAACGACCGTCTTCAACAACTTCAGCGCCAGCTACCCTGCGCCGGGCCTGCAAGCCGACGTCCAGCAGACTTTGATTCAGGCCGTAACGCGTGCCGGGTTCGTGCCCGTGGACCTGCGTGCCCAAGGGGTGAGCCGCGAGGAACTGGATGGCCTGGTTCAGGCGGCAAACGGCCAGTGGCAGGTCGCACCCGGCCGCGAAGGCACGCTGGCGCGGCTGCGCAATGACCTCAAGCTGAAGGCCGTGCTGGCCGCGACGGAGGGACGCACCATGGCGGACCTCGAATGCGCCGGAGGTCCCTGCAGCGAGCGGTACATCGACGGCCCGGGCTTGTACTCGCGCAGCATCCTCGGCCTGTCGAAATACCTTGCCGTGGCCGGGTACCGCTGGAACGTTTACACGCTCGATACCCCTGCGGACCTCGCGCAGACGAATCCCCTCCGCGGCGAGCTGCGCTATCAGACGGTGCTCATGCGTGACTTCAAGGAACCCGCTGACTTCAAGCAGCTGGGCGCACCGGAACTGGCGGTCATCCGCCGCGGCGTGGTGCAGGCCGTCGAGGGCGCGGGTGCCCAGAGCCTGCGGGCCATCGGCGCCCCCTGAACCGCCCTCAAACACGCAGGAGACATCATGAGAGTCAAAGGCAAATCCATCATCGTCACCGGCGCCGGCCAGGGCATCGGCGAAGGCATCGCCAAGCGGCTGGCGCAGGAAGGCGCCCAGGTGCTGGTGAACGACATCAACGCCGAGCTCGGCGAGAAGGTCACGGCGGCGATCAAGGCCGCCGGCGGCCAGGCGTCGTTCTTCAAGGCCGACGTCACCAAGTCGGCCGAAGTGAAAGCGCTGGTCGATGCCGCCGTGCAGCGCCACGGCAAGCTGGACGCGATGGTCAACAACGCCGGCTGGACCCACCGCAACCGTCCGGCGCTGGAAGTGAGCGAGGAAGAGTTCGATCGCGTGTACGCGATCAACATGAAGAGCATCTACCTGTCCACCATCCACGCGGTACCCGCCTTCCGCGCCAACAAGGGCGGCGTGTTCATCAACATCGCGTCCACCGCCGGCGTGCGGCCGCGCCCGGGCCTCACCTGGTACAACGGCTCGAAAGGCGCGGTCATCACGACCAGCAAGTCGCTGGCGGCCGAGTTCGGGCCCGACAACATCCGCGTGAACTGCATCAACCCGGTGTTCAACCCCGACACGGGCCTGTCCGCCGAATTTGCCGGCGGCCCCGTGGACGAAGCGCGCCGCGCCAAGTTCCTGGCCACCATCCCGCTGGGCCGCTTCTCCACCGCGCTGGACGTGGCCAACGCGGCGCTCTACCTGGCCAGCGACGAAGCAGCTTTCATCTCGGGGGTTTGCATCGAGGTGGACGGCGCCCGCTGCGTCTGAGCGGCACAATCGAAAGCGTGGCCGAGCGCGTCATTCCCCTTGTCGACCAGCGCACCGCCGCCCTCGCGGCGCCGGTGCTGCCCGCGCCCGTGCCCGCGACGGGCCAGCTGCTCGACACGCTGCGCCGCCCCATGCGCGACCTGCGCATCAGCGTCACCGACCGCTGCAACTTCCGCTGCAGCTACTGCATGCCCAAGGAAGTGTTCGGCAAGGACTACCCGTACCTGCCGCACTCGGACCTGCTGACCTTCGAGGAGATCACCCGGCTGGCGCGCGTGTTCGTCGCGCACGGCGTGCACAAGATCCGGCTGACCGGCGGCGAGCCGCTGCTGCGCAAGAACATCGAAATCCTCGTGGAGCAGCTGGCGCAGTTGCGCACGCCGGAGGGGCAACCCGTCGAACTGGCGCTGACCACCAACGGCTCGCTGCTCGCGCGCAAGGCTCGCGCACTCAAGGACGCAGGGCTGGACCGCGTCACCGTCAGCCTTGACGGGCTGGACGACACCGTGTTCCGCCGCATGAACGACGTCGACTTCCCGGTGGCCGAAGTGCTGGCCGGCCTGGAAGCCGCGCAGGCCGCGGGCCTGGGGCCGCTGAAGGTGAACATGGTGGTCAAGCGCGGCACCAACGAACACGAGATCCTGCCGATGGCGCGCCACTTCCGCGGCACCGGCATCGTGCTGCGCTTCATCGAGTACATGGACGTGGGCGCCACCAACGGCTGGCGCATGGACGAAGTGCTGCCTTCGGCGCAAGTCGTGCGCCGCGTCCAGGAAGAATTCCCCCTGCGCGCACTCGACGCCACGGTGGCCGGCGAAACCGCCGAACGCTGGGCGTACGAGGACGGCGCCGGCGAGATCGGCGTCATCAGCAGCGTGACGCAGGCTTTCTGCGGCACCTGCAACCGCGCGCGCCTGTCCACCGAAGGCCGCCTCTACCTGTGCCTGTTCGCCGAGCAGGGTTGGGACCTGCGCACGCTGCTGCGCGGCGGCGCTTCCGACGAGGAGCTCGCCTCCGCCGTCGGTCACATCTGGCAGGGCCGTGGCGACCGCTACTCGCAACTGCGCGGCCGCCAGCCCGCCGAGGCCGGGCCGGCGCGCAGGCGCGTCGAGATGAGCTACATCGGAGGCTGAACGCATGGATCGCCAGGACGTCACGGGCATCGTGCTGGCCGGCGGGCGCGGCTCGCGCATGGGCGGCGCCGACAAGGGCCTGCAGAACTTCAACGGCGTGCCGCTCGCGCTGCACACGCTGCTGCGTCTGCAACCCCAGGTGGGCGAAGCGATGGTCAATGCCAACCGCAACCTGGGCGCGTACGAATCGTTCGGCGTGCCGGTCTGGCCCGACGCCCTGCCCGGCTACGCAGGGCCGCTGGCCGGCTTCCTCACGGGGCTGGAACACTGCGAGACCCCGTGGCTGGCCACGGTGCCTTGCGACACGCCGATGTTCCCCACCGACTTCGTGCAGCGGCTGGTGCAGGCCGCGGTCACGCAGGACGCCGAGATCGCGATGGCCAGCGCACCCGAGGAAGACGGCCAGCTGCGCACGCAGCCCGTGTTCTGCCTGCTGCGCCGCGAGCTGCTGGAAAGCCTGGTGAACTTCACCCACGGCGGCGGCCGCAAGATCGACGCCTGGACCGCGCAACACCGCATGGCCATCGTGCCGTTCGATCGCGAAGGCGACGACCGCCGCGCGTTCTTCAACGCCAACACGCTGGCCGAGCTGCGCCAGCTGGAGCAGCGGTGAAGTCCCTCGACCAGATCGCGGCGGAGCTGCAGGGCTACGACCCGCAGGCGCTGCCCGCGCGCAGCGTCAATGAATTCCTGGACCGCCTGGTGGTTCCGGTGCAGGACCGGGAAGAGATCGGCACGCTCGACGCGCTGGGCCGCGTGCTCGCGCAAGACGTGGTCTCGCCGCTCAGCGTGCCGCCGCACGACAACTCGGCGATGGATGGCTACGCGTTCGACGGCGCGCAGCTGGGCGATGCGTCACTGCGCCTGAAGGTCGCCGGCACCGCGCTCGCGGGCAAGGCGTGGCAGGGCCAGGTGCGCGCGGGCGAGTGCGTGAAGATCATGACGGGCGCGATCATGCCCGCGGGCCTGGACACGGTGGTGCCGCAGGAATTCACCAAGGCGGCAGGCGACGATGCGGTGGAGATCCCGCCCGGCCTGCTGCGTGCCGGCGACAACCGCCGCCTGAAAGGCGAGGACCTGATGCAGGGCCGCCCCGCCCTGCTGAAGGGCGAACGCATCGGCCCCGCCGCCGCCGGCCTGCTGGCCAGCCTGGGCCTGCCGCGCGTGCCCGTGGTGCGGCGCGTGCGCGTGGCTTGCTTCTCCACAGGCGACGAGATCCTCAGCCTGGGCGAGCCGCCGCGCGAAGGCGCGGTGTACGACAGCAACCGCTACACGGTGCGAGGCCTGCTCGCCCGCCTGGGCTGCGAAGTCGTGGACCTGGGCGTGGTGCGCGACGAGCCGGCGCTGCTCGAGAAAGCGTTCCGCGAAGCGACCGCGCAGGCCGACGCCATCATCACCAGCGGCGGCGTCAGCGTCGGCGAAGCCGACTTCACCAAGGCCATGATGAAGAAGCTGGGCGACGTGGCGTTCTGGCGCATCGCCATGCGGCCTGGCCGGCCGATGGCCGTGGGCCGCATCCCGTCCGCAAGCGGCGGCCCTGGCGCCGTGCTGTTCGGCCTTCCAGGCAATCCGGTGGCGGTGATGGTCACTTTCCTCGCCTTCGTGCGCCCCGCGCTGTTGCGCCTCATGGGCTGCCGCGACACCGCGCCGCCGCCGCTGCTGCGCGCGCACAGCCTGGAAGCCCTGCGCAAGAAGCCGGGCCGCACCGAGTACCAGCGCGGCATCGTCAGCTCCACGCCCGATGGCAGGCTGCAGGTACGCACCACCGGCAACCAGGGCTCGGGCGTGCTCAGCTCGATGGTGCAGGCCAACGGGCTCATCGTGCTGCACCACGCCCAGGGCAACGTCGCCGCCGGCGACGAGGTGGACGTGATGATGTTCGAGGGCATGGTCTAGCCTTTTCGATTCCGTCGCGCGCCTGGCCGGTGCATGCCGAGCACGGGTACGCATCATGCGCATGCAGTACCGGCGGCCTCGCGCCGGCACCGGCTGGCAAACTTCGCGGCCCAGTGACACCCCCGGAGCAGGAATCCGTCGATGGCTCAAAACCCACCGGTGCTCATGCTCCTTTCCGTCGACAAGGTCCGTGAGGACGCCTTCGTGGCCCACGTGCGATACGGGTCGCTGCCGGTGCACACGTCCGGGTCGTTCCACGGCAGCCTCGCGGAGGCGATCTGCAGCACCGCGTCCGGCATTCCCTCCCCCTACGCGGGGTTCGTGGAAGTGAGGTACGCGGGCGTCTGCGGCGGCACTTACTCGGTGCAGCAGCTCGGTGAACCGACGGCCGCATCGCAGGTGGCGGACCATCTCATCGAAGTCGTTTCGGCATTGCGCACCAGGCAGTAGCCACGCGCACGCTGCATGCGCGCCACGTCGCGGCGCACGCGAAAACGGGCAACGATCCGTTTTTTCCGTATCGAAGAATGTGAAGAACGGGCCTACTGTCTCAACTGCTTACAGCAGACAGGTGGCTCAAGGCCGGTTCCCTACGATCCGCGCCCTCACCGTCATCACTTTCAAACATGACCTTCCGACTTCGCGCGGCCGCCGCCGCAGCAGCAACCCTTGTTTGCCTCACGGCCGCGGCCCAATCGCCGTCGCCCCAGAAGTGGGTCACGGGCTACTGGGCGGGCTACCTGCTGAACAAGCCGGAGTACCAGGACCCGCGCTACGTCGACATGACGGCCATGACGCACTTCGTGTTCGGCCGCATCGGCGCCGGCGGCGGGGCCGAGGGCGGAGCGGCAGGGGACATCGTGCTGGGCGGCGACATCTCGCAGACGGCCACCTGGACCGGCCCCGGGGCGCCTTCCCAGACGACCGAGGACTGGCTGGTCGCGCGCGCCCACGCCGCCGGCACCAAGGCGCTGATCATGCTGGGCGGCGAAGGCGGGGAGTCGGCCTTCCGCGCGTCCACGGCGGCTGCCGTGCGGCCGAAATTCATCGCGAACCTGGTCGCGTACATGGCCAAGCACGACTACGACGGCATCGACGTTGACTGGGAAGGTTCGCTGACGGCCGCCGACGAGCAGCAGCTGGAGCAGTTCCTCTCGGAACTGCGGACCGCGGCCAATGCCAACGACCGCTACCGCTCGCGGCCGGTGGTCATCACCTACCCCGCCAGCGTGCTGAACCCGAACTACCAGACGGTTTCGGCGCACGACGTGCGCGTGGCGTCGCTGGTGGACCAGTACAACCTCATGAGCTACGGCATGGGCTGGATCGGCGGCGGCTGGCAGACCACCGGCTTCTCGCCGATCGCCGGCGCGACGCCCTCCCGGCCGCTCGCCATTTCCAGCGCGGTGCAGGCGCTCGTGAACGCCGGCATCCCGCGCGCGAAGATCGGCATGGGCATCGGCTTCTACGGCATGAGCTACCGGCCGCCCCTGTCGGCGCTGGGCCAGCCCACCGATGGCTACTCTTCCAGCTCGTTCTCGGCCAACGACGCGCTGTGGAACTACGCGTTGCTCAGGAAGTTCGGCTACCTGGACAACGGCCAGTACCAGCACGACACGGCCACCGGCATCACCTATCGCAGCTACGGCACCGCGGGCTACACGCCCGCCAGCCGGCCCGACCAGCCTTCGGGCCTGCTGACCTACGAGGACGAAGCCAGCATCCGCGACAAGGGCCAGTGGGCGAACAGCCCCGCGGCCGGCGCCGGCGTGGGCGGCACCATCGTCTGGGCTGTCAACTACGGCACCACCGACGGCAAGAACAATCCGCTGCTCGCCGCGGTGAAGAGCGCTTTCCTGGCCGGCGCCCCGGCACCCGCGCCGACGCCGGCACCATCGCCTGCGCCCACGCCCGCACCGACGCCCGCTCCCTCCCCCGCGCCGACGCCGGCTCCCGCGCCGGCTCCCGCGCCGACACCTGCGCCTTCGCCCGCGCCGACACCCGCGCCTTCGCCCGCACCGGCCCCGGCGCCCACTCCGGCGCCTTCACCGGCACCAGCACCCACGCCGGCGCCCTCGCCCGCACCCGCGCCGACGCCGGCTCCCTCGCCGGCGCCCGCGCCCGGCGGCATCGTTTCGTCCGTGCAGATCGACTACGACTGGAAGTCGGGGTACTGCGCGAACGTCAACGTGACCAACAACGGCGCGAACACCGTGGCCTGGAAGGTGACCATCCCGCTCAAGGACACGATCACCGCGTCGTGGAACGGCACGTTCGTGAAATCGGGCACGACCGCCACCGTCACCGGCGCCGACTGGAACCGCCTGGTGGCCCCCGGCCAGACCCGGCAGGCAGGCTTCTGCGCGACGCGTCCCTGAGCCGCCGGTGGCGGCGAGGTGAACACGGCATGGCTTTCGCGCCCTGCTGCGCGATCGCGCGCAGACGGCGGCTTCGATGATGGCCGCTTCGGCGGCGGTGAAGAACAGGTAGGGCGGCCTCTGCGCCGCCGGCCTGCGCCGGCTGCATGCCCGGTTGCTGTTGCGGCTGCGGCGGCTGTTGCGCGACGCTGATGGCCGGCACGACGGCGGCGGCACCGCTCGTCTTCAGGAAGAGGCGACGCGAGGCTGGTTCCATGCAGCCCCCGGATGGCGGAGCGCACCTCGCGGCAATCGGCGTGCCGGGAGCGGAGAGAACGACTCAGGCGGCGAACATGCGCCGCGCCTCGTCCTGCAGTTCCTGGTGCTTCATCACCAGCTTGGGCAGGTCGGGGTGCATCGGGTCGATCTCGCGCAGCGCCCAACCATAGAACGCCTGGGCGAACGTCAGGTGGATGAAACGGATGATCTTCATGGAGGGTGACTGTGCCGTTCAATGGCAGAGCCATCCCGTCGGTTTCCCCCGTGATGCCGCGTCGGCGGCGCGCCGCACGCCGTGTCGGACGGCGGCGACTTAGCCGTCGGCGCACGCACCGCGCCGTGCGCCGCTACGGATCGGTTTGTGCGTTGTCGCGTTGAATACGGGGTCCGCAACGCAGAGAACGCAGAGCAAGCGCAGAGGACGCAGAGGGTTCAGCAAATGGATTCAGAGAACGACTTCTCTGCGAAACCTTTGCAGACCCCGCATTCCGCATTCACTTGGCCACCAGGTCGCCGTGATGGGCGCCGGCCTCTTCCACCGCTTCGGCCTTGTTCGCCCCCGGCACCTTGCGCCGCGCGAACAGCGTGTACATGGTCGGCACCACGAACACGGTGAGCATGGTGCCCAGCGACATGCCGCCCACGATCACCCAGCCGATCTGGATGCGGCTTTCCGCGCCCGCGCCCTTGGCCAGCGCCAGCGGGATGGCGCCCAGCACCATCGCGCCGGTGGTCATCAGGATGGGGCGCAGGCGCAGCGATGCGGCCTCCACCACCGCGTCGAGCAGCTCCTTGCCTTCCTCGCGCAGCTGGTTGGAGAACTCCACGATCAGGATGCCGTGCTTGGTGATCAGGCCCACCAGCGTGATCAGGCCGATCTTGGAATAGACGTTGAGCGAACCGCCCGACCACTTCAGCGCCAGCAGCGCGCCGATCATCGACAGCGGCACCGACAGCATGATGACCAACGGGTCGATGAAGCTCTCGAACTGCGCGGCCAGCACCAGGAAGATGAAAAGCAGCGCCAGCACCAGCACCACCGCCAGCGCACCCTCGGAGTTGCGGAACTCGCGCGAGCTGCCGTTCAGGTCGGTGGTGTAGCCGGGCTTGAGCACCTTGTTCGCGGTCTGCTCCATGAACTGCAGCGCCTGGCCCTGCGAGTACTCGGGCGACAGGTTGGCCGTGATGGTGGCCGAGCGGCGCTGGCCGAAGTGGTTGAGCTCGCGCGGGCTGACGCTTTCATTGACCTTCACCAGCGCCGACAGCGGGATCATGGTGTCGTTGCGCCCGCGCACGTAGATGCTGTCGATGTCCTCGGGCGTGGTGCGCCCGCTGGCGCGGTTCTGGATGATGACGTCGTACTGCTCGGCGTCGCGCTTGTAGCGCGTGACCTGGCGGCCGCCCAGGGTCGTTTCCAGCGCGCGCGCCACCACTTCCACGCTGACGCCCATGTCGGCCGCCTTGTCGCGGTCGACCTGGATGCGCAGCTCGGGCTTGTTCAGCCGCAGGTCCACGTCCACGCCCTGGATGCCGGGGTTCTTTGCCATCTCGTCGAGCATCTGCCGCACCACCCGATTCAGGTTCTCGTAGCTCTCCGAGGTCTGGATGACGAAGTTCAGCGGCCGGTCGCGGAACCCCTGCCCCAGCGAAGGCGGCGTGATGATGAACGCGTTGATGCCCGGCAGGCCGCCCACCTTGGGCGCCATCTCCTTGGCCATCTCCAGCGTGGTCTTGGTGCGGTCTTCCCAATCCACGGCGCGGTACACCACGCTGCCCTGCGACACCGTCGGGTTGCCCAGGTTGGCGAAGATGCGGTCGAACTCCTTGTACTGCTGGCCCATGCGCTCCAGCGCGCGGGCATAGCGGTCGGTGTAGTCGATGGTGGCGCCGTCGGGCGCGTTGATCTGGGCCAGCACCGTGCCGCGGTCTTCCAGCGGCGACAGCTCCGATTTCATCGACGGCCAGACCATGGCGATGGCCAGCCCGCTGGCGAGCATGACGCCGATCACCAGCCAGCGCGCCTGCACCAGCTTGCCCGTGGCGCCCGGCAGGCGCGCCGTCAGCACCCAGCGCAGCACGCGGCCATAGCGGTCGGACAGCGCCACCAGGGCGCGCTCCATCTGGCGGTCGAACCAGTTGGGCTTCGGGTTGTGGCGCAGCAGCAGCGAGCACATCATCGGCGTGAGCGTCAGCGCGACGAAGCCCGACACCAGCACCGAGCCGGCCAGCGCCAGCGCGAATTCGACGAACAGCCGGCCCGTGCGGCCCGGCGTGAATGCCAGCGGCGCGTACACGGCCACGAGCGTGAAGGTCATGGTGATGACCGCGAAGCCGATCTCGCGCGCGCCCTTGATGGCGGCCGAGAACGGGTCCAGCCCTTCCTCGATGTGCCGGAAGATGTTTTCCAGCATCACGATGGCGTCGTCCACCACCAGGCCCACCGCCAGCACCAGCGCCAGCAGCGTGAGCGTGTTGATGGAGAAGCCCGCCAGCGCCATCATCGCGAAGGTGCCGATCAGCGACACCGGGATGGTGACGATGGGAATGATGGAGGCGCGCAGCGTGCGCAGGAACACGAAGATCACCAGCGCCACCAGCAGCACGGCTTCGCCGATGGTGTGGTAGACGTTCTTCACCGAGCGGTCGATGAACAGCGAGTTGTCGTTGGCGATGTCGATGGACACGTCGCCGGGCAGGTCCTGCTTCAGCCGCGGGATCATGTCGCGCACGCCCTGCGACAGCGTCAGCGGGTTGGCCGTGGCCTGGCGGATGACGCCGGCCGAGATGGCGAAGCGGCCGTTCAGGCGCGCGGTGCTGCGCTCGTCGGCGGCGGCTTCCTCCACCCGCGCCACGTCGCGGATCTTCACCGGGAAGCCGTTGACGTTCTTCACCACGATCTCGGCGAACTGCGCGGGCCGCACCAGGTCGGTCTGCGAGGTGACGCTGAACTCGCGCTGCTGCGACTCGATGCGCCCCGCGGGCACTTCCAGGTTGCTGCGGCGGACGGCGTCCTCGATGTCCTGCGTGGTGAGGCGGTAGCCGGCCAGCTTGTCGGGGTCCAGCCACACGCGCATGGCGTACTTGCGCTCGCCGTAGATCCGCACGTCGGCCACGCCGGTGACGGTCTGCAGGCGCGGCTTGACGATGCGGTTGACCAGGTCGTTCACCTGAAGCGGTGTGAGCGTGTCGCTGCTGAACGCCAGCCAGATGACCGGGAAGGCGTCGGCTTCGACCTTGGCGATGACCGGCTCGTCGATGGCCTGCGGCAGGCGGTTGCGCACGCGCGACGTGCGGTCGCGCACCTCGGCCGCCGCGGCGTCGGCGTCCTTCTCCAGCCGGAAGCGCACCTGGATCTGGCTCTGCTCGGCGCGGCTGATGGAGGTGATGACGTCCACCGCGTCGATGCCGGCGACCGAGTCCTCGATCGGCTTGGTGACCTGCGACTCGATCACCTCGGCCGACGCGCCGGCGTACTTGGTGCTGACGGTGACGATGGGCTCGTCGATCTTGGGGTACTCGCGCACCGCCAGGCGGTTGAAGCTGACGGCGCCGACCAGCACCACCAGCAGGGACAGCACGGTGGCGAAGACGGGGCGGCGGATGGCGATCTCGGGCAGCTGCATGGCCGGCTCCTGGCGCGTGGCGTCAGTTGGCGGCGGCCGGGCGGCCGCGGCCACCGGCGGCGCGCGCCGGCGCGGTGGCATCGGCCACCGCCATCAAGCAGGGATTGGGGCCTACGGCCTTCGCGGGCGCGGCCTTGGCACCCATCGCCTCCTTGCCACCCGTGGGGGCCACGGCCGCCGAGGCGGGCACCAGCGGGCCGCTGGTGGCGGGCCTGGGCGCCTGCGCGGCAGCGGCGCCGGCCGGGCCGCTGCCGCCCGCGCCACCCTTGTTGAGATCGAGCACGCGCACCGGCGTGCCGTCCTTCTGCACGCGCTGCTGGCCCGCGGTGACGACCACGTCGCCGGGCTGCAGGCCTTCGGTGATCTCCACGCGGCCGGGGCGGCGGATGCCCACCTTCACCTCGACGCGCTGCGCGATCTTGCTGTCCTGGTCGGGCCCGTCGACGAGGCGGATGACGAACTGGCGGTTGCCCTGCGGGACGATGGCCTCCTCGGGCACGACGGCGGCGTTGTCGCGCTCGCCGAAGACGGCGGTGACGCGCGCGAACATGCCGGGGCGCAGCTGCAGCTGGCGGTTGTCGATGCAGCCGCGGATGCCGATGGAGCGGCCGTTGGCTTCCACCAGCGGGTCGATGGCCTGGACGACTGCGGTCCAGCGGCGGCCGGGCAGCGCGTCGGCCTGCACCGTGGCGACCTGCCCCACCTTCAGCTTGGTCTGGTAGCGCTCGGGCAGGCGGAAGTCGACGAACACCGCGTCGATGTCTTCCAGGTTCACCACGTCGGCGCCGTCCTTGAGGTAGTCGCCGACGTTCACCGTGCGGATGCCCGCCGTGCCGTCGAACGGCGCCACGATCTTCAGCCGCGCGGCAGTGGCCTCGGCCAGCGCCAGCCTGGCTTCGGCCACCTGCAAGTTGGCCGCGCTTTCGTCCACGCGCTGCGCGGCGATGAAGTTCTGGGCCAGCAGGTCCTGGTTGCGCTTGTGGTTGGCGCGCGCGATGGACAGCTCCGCCCTCGCCTGCAGCACCTGCGCCATCGGCAGCTGGTCGTCCAGTTGCACCAGCACCTGGCCTTTCTTCACCCGCTGGCCGTCGCGGAAGTTCAGCTGCGTGACACGGCCGCTGACCTCGGGCCGCACCACGACGCTCTGGCGCGAGCGCAGGCTGCCCACGGCCTGCGCGTCGTCGGTGAGGCGCATGACCTCGACCTTGGCCACTTCAACGGCGGGCGCGCGCGTGGAACCGCTGGCGGCCCCCGCGGGCGCGGTGGCGGCGGGACCGCCCTCGGCGGCAGCGGCGGAATGGGAAGGCTTGTTCTGGTACCACCACGCGGCGCCGGAGGCGGCCGCGATGCCGGCCACGGCGATCACGGTGTAAAGGGGCTTGGATGCCATGGACTTCCGGGAGATTGCATGCAAACGCGTCAATGTAGCAGCCGCGCCGCGACTGGCCCAGCCGCGATTGCCCGGGGTGAGCCCCGCCCGCGTGCCGCAAGGCCGGGCTTTACCGCACTTTTACAACGGCGGCTTGCGGTGGCCCAGCGCCACTTCCACGCCCATGTTGGCCAGAGCGTCGGCGCGCTCGTTGCCGGGGTCGCCGGCGTGGCCGCGCACCCATTGCCAGTCGATGACGTGGCCGCCCTGGTGGGCCAGGGCGTCCAGCCGCTGCCACAGCTCGGCGTTCTTGACCGGGGTCTTGCCCGCGGTCTTCCAGCCCTTGGCCTTCCAGCCGGCCAGCCATTCGGTGATGCCCTTCAGCACGTACTGGCTGTCGAGGTACAGCGTGACCTGGCACGGCCGCTTGAGGGCCGCCAGGCCCTGGATCACCGCCGTCAGTTCCATGCGGTTGTTGGTGGTGCCCAGCTCGCCGCCGTACAGCTCCTTTTCGGTGGCGCCGGAACGCAGCAGCACGCCCCAGCCGCCGGGGCCGGGGTTGCCCTTGCAGGCGCCGTCGGTGTAGATCACCACGGGGTTCAAACGAGAGTCTCCTGTTGCATTTCGGGCTGCGGCCGGCGGTTGGCCAACGGCACCGGCGCGGTGGCGATGGACTTGGCCGGCTTCCACAGCTTGCCAATGAGCTTGAGGCCGCGCACCCGCTTGGTGGCGACGATGAAGTACGCGGCGCCGAAGATGGGCCACCAGCGCTCGCCGGCCTGGTCCATCCATTCGAAGCGGTCCAGCCAGCGGTCGGTGGCCAGCGCCGGCCGCCAGCAGCCGAAGCTGCCCGTTTCCACTTCGAAATTCAGCAGCCGCAGCCAGTCGCGCAGCCGGCGGTAGCCGATGAACTCGCCGGCATCGGGCAGGAACAGCTGGCCGAAGCCCAGCCGCCGGTACAGGTGGGCGCGGCGCTGGCGCAGGCCCCAGAGGCTGGCGGGGTTGAGGCAGCAGACCACGACCTTGCCCTCGGGCATCAGCACGCGTTCCACCTCGCGCAGCGTGGCGTGCGGGTCGGCGTTCAGTTCCAGCGAATGCGGCAGCACCACCAGGTCCATGCTGTTCGCCTCGAAAGGCAGCGCCGCGAAGTCCGTGACCAGGTGCGGCCTGCGCGCGCCCGGCGCCAGGCGCGGCCCGGGCAGGCCCAGGAACTTGTGCGGCATGCGGTTGGCGGCCAGCGCATCGAGCTCGGGCAGCCCCAGCTGCAGCGCGTGGTAGCCGAAGATGTCGGCGACGGCGCGGTCGAACTGGGCCCTTTCCCACTCGAGCAGGTAACGCCCGGGCGGGGTCTCGAACCACTCGTGCATTCCTATAATCGCGTCGCTCATGAAGTTGATTCCCCTGCCTGCCTTCCAGGACAACTACCTCTGGGTGTTGCACGACGGGCAACGGGCGCTGGTGGTGGACCCGGGCGACGCGCAGCCGGTGCTTTCCTTCCTGCGGCAAGCCGGCCTCGGACTGGACGCGATTCTAGTCACGCACCACCACCCGGACCACGTCGGCGGCGTCCAGGCCGTGCGCGAAGCCACGGGCGCGCGCGTGTACGGCCCTGCCCGCGAAACCATCCCCTGCGCCGACGAAAAGCTGGCCGGCGGCGACGCCATCCAGGTGCTGGGCCTGTCTTTCGAAGTCATCGACGTGCCCGGCCACACGGCCGGCCACATCGCGTACTTCGCGCGGCCCGCGGGCGAAGCGCCCATCCTGTTCTGCGGCGACACGATGTTCTCCGGCGGCTGCGGCCGCCTGTTCGAGGGCACGCCCGCGCAGATGCTGCATTCGCTCGATGCACTGGCGGCCCTGCCCGCCGACACACGCGTGTGCTGCGCGCACGAGTACACGCTGTCCAACCTGCGCTTCGCGCGCGCGGTCGAACCCGCCAACGAAGCGCTCGCGGATTACCAGCGCCGTTGCGAGGCGCTGCGCGCCGGCGGCGAACCCACCCTGCCCTCCACCGTGGGCGAGGAAAGGCGCATCAACCCTTTCCTGCGCACGCGCCAACCCGATGTCGTGCGCGCCGCCCACTCCTTCAACGGCGCCGACGCCGGGGATGATGTGGCCGTGTTCGCCGCCATCCGCCAATGGAAGAACGAATTCAGATGAAGTCACTGCTCCAGGCCGCCGGCCTAGCGTTGGCGCTGCTGCTGGCCGGCTGCGCGAGCACCCCTCCTTCCGGGTCCGAGGGCTCCGCGCCCGTGTCCACCGCCATCGGCGAAGGCCAGTCCGTCTCGCGGCCCGCCGGCCCCGCCGCCGTGCCCAGCGGGCCGCTCAAGCCCATCGAGCCCGCGGCCTCCACCGGCACCACCAGCGTCGCGGCGCTGGAGCCGCCCGCCGACCTGTGGGAACGCATCCGCCGCGGCTTCGCGATGCCCCGCCTGGACAACGACCTGGTGCGCCAGCAGGAGCAGTGGTACGCCAGCCGGCCCGACTACATGCAGCGCATGACGGACCGCTCGCGCAAGTACCTGTTCCACATCGTCGAGGAACTGGAGCGCCGCGGCATGCCCAGCGAACTGGCGCTGCTGCCCTTCATCGAAAGCGCGTTCAACCCGCAGGCCGTCAGCAGCGCGCGCGCCGCGGGCATGTGGCAGTTCATGCCGGGCACCGGCCGCGACTACGACCTGAAGCAGAACTTCTTCCGCGACGACCGCCGCGACGTGCTGGCTTCCACGCGCGCCGCGCTGGACTACCTGCAGAAGCTGTACGGCATGTTCGGCGACTGGCACCTGGCGCTGGCCGCGTACAACTGGGGCGAAGGCAGCGTGGGTCGCGCCATCGCGGCCAACCAGCGCCGCGGGCTGGGCACCAGGTACACCGACCTGAACATGCCCAACGAGACGCGCAACTACGTCCCGAAGCTGCAGGCGGTGAAGAACATCATCGCCAGCCCCGACCAGTTCCGCGCCGACCTGCCGGTGATCGAGAACCACCCGTACTTCGACGTGGTGAGCATCGACCGCGACATCGACCTGCTGCTGGCCGCCAAACTGGCCGACGTGCCGGTGGAAGACTTCAAGGCGCTGAACCCGCACCTGAACCGGCCGGTGATCCTGGCCGCGGGCACGGGCCAGATCCTGCTGCCGTGGGACAACGCCAAGGTGTTCTCGCGCAACCTCTCGGCGTACAGCCAGGGCCAGTTCGCCAGCTGGACCGTGTGGACCGTGCCCGGCACGATGAGCGCCACCGAAGCCGCGCGCCGCGTGGGCTGGAGCGAAGCCGAACTGCGCACCGTCAACACCATCCCACCGCGCATGCTGATCAAGGCCGGCTCGGTGCTGGTGGTGCCGCGTTCGCCATCCAAGCAGGAAGACGTGGCCGGCGACGTGGCCGACAAGGGCCAGCTGGCGCTGGCGCCGGAAGTGACTCTGCGCAAGTCGACCATCAAGGCCGGCAAGCACGACACCGTGACCACCATCGCCAGGCGCATCCACGCCACGCCCGCTCAGGTGGCCGAGTGGAACAACGTCGGCGTAAGCGCGGCTTTCCGCGCCGGCCAGCAGGTGGTCGTCTACACCCAGGTGCGGACCCGCGTGTCTGCCGCCCACTCGACCAAGCGCGCCGCGCCGCGCGCGGCTGCGAAAGCGCCGGCGCGCAAGCCGGCGCAGAAGGCCAAGCGCCGCTGAATACGGGGTCCGCAACGCAGAGGACGCGGAGCAAGCGCAGAGGACGCAGAGAACACGAAATCACTCTCGGAATTTCATCTCTGTGTCCTCCGAAATCTCTGCGTTCTCTGCGCTGCGGACCCCCGAATTCACTCTGCCCCCGCGCGTTCGCGCTTGATGAGGTCCATCCGTGGCGCGCGGGTCGCGGCGAAGGCGCCCGCGGCTGCGTAGATCGCGGCGACACCGAACACGATGTGGAAAGCCTGGGCCACGCGCTCGGGCGGCAGGCCGTCCAGGCGCAGCGTCGCCCCTTCGCCTCCGCCGGCGCTGACATTGAGCAGCGCGAAGGCCAACCCGCCGAACGCGGCAGTGCCCAACGCGGCACCTGTCGAACGAGTCAATGACAGCAGCGCTGCGGCAGCGCCAAGCCGTTCGCGGCCGGCCAGCATCTGCGTGGCGATCTGCGCGCTGGGCATGACGGTGCCGAAGCCCATGCCGCAGACCGCCGAGGCAATGGCGATGCCGGCCGGCGACGGCGGCATGAACGCCAGCGACAGCAGCGCGAGCGACGCCGCGCCCAACCCCCACGGCGGCAGGATGCCGCTGCGCTGAACGCGCGAGCTGAAGCGCGCATTGAGCGTCGAGCCCGTCACCATGCCCAGCGTCAGCGGCAGCAATTGCAGGCCAGCCCCCGTCGCGCTGCTGTGGTGCGCCACCTGCAGGTAGATCGGCAGCAGGAACACCAGCGCGAACATCGTCCCCGAGAAGCCGATCACCGACAGGCAAACCCAGCCGACGCCGCGGATGCGCAGCACGTCCAGCGGCAGGAACGGATGGGCATGCCGCCGTTGCTGCCAGGCCAGCAGCGCGCCGGACGACAACGCCAGCACCAGCAGCACGGCACTCGCGGGGGACACCACAGGGAACCGGTGCCCCGCCAGGCTCAGCCACAGCAACGCGCTGACCGCGCACAAGGCGAACAGCACGACGCCGGCCGGGTCGTAAGGCGCGTCGCGCAGCGCCGAGCGCGTGGGCCGGGGCAGGCTCGATACGCGCCAGAAGGCCAGCACCGCCAGCGGCAGGTTGGCCCAGAACAGCCAGCGCCAGTCGCCATGGTTGACCACCACGCCGCCGATCACCGGCCCGCCCACGCTGGACACCGTGAACACGGCCGCGAAGTAGCCCTGGTAGCGCGGCCGCTCCGACGGCGGCACCAGCTCGCCGATGAGCGCCTGCGACATCACCATCAGCCCGCCGCCGCCCAGCCCTTGCAGCAGTCGCGCGGCGATGAGCGTGTGCATGGTGGGCGCCAGCGCGCAGGCGGCCGAACCGACGGCGAAGATGGTCAGCGCGACCAGCAGCACGCTGCGCCGCCCGAATCGGTCGCCCATGCGGCCGTACAGCGGTGCGGTGATGGTGGCGGCCAGCAGGTAGCCGACGGCGATCCACGAGGTGTCGGCCAGGCCGCCCAGGTCGTGCGCGATGCGGGGCGTGGCGGCGGCCAGCAGCGTCTGGTCGACCGCGGCCATGAACATGGGAAGCATGACGGCGCTGAAGAGCGCGCCAAACCCGGCCGGCACCGCGCGGCCGGGCATCGGAACACTGGACATGGCCGAGGATGCTACGCGGGCTGGACGCCGCGCCTTGTCGGAGGCAGCAGAAAGCGGACTCCCTTACGCAGAGGACGCGGAGCAAGCGCAGAGGTCGCGGAGAAGGCAAAGAAAGCTTTCATGGGTTTCTCTGCGAACTCTGCGTCTCCTCTGCGGACTCTGCGCAAGAGTGTCCGCTCCCGAATTCAGAGCTTCTCGGTCTCGCCCTGCCGCGGCTGCCACTTCATCAGGCGGCGCTCGATGCCGCCGACCAGGCCGTCGAGCACCAGCGCGAAACCGGTGAGCACGACGATGCCGGCGAAGACGGTGTTGACGTCGAAGGTGCCTTCGGCCTGCAGGATGAGGTAGCCGACGCCGCGCGCCGAGCCCAGGTATTCGCCCACCACGGCGCCGACGAAGGCCAGGCCGACCGACGTGTGCAGGCTGGAGAACACCCAGCTGGTGGCGCTGGGCAGGTACACGGTGCGCAGCAGCTGGCGCTGGCCGGCGCCCAGCATGCGCGCGTTGGCCAGCACCACGGGGCTGACCTCCTTCACGCCCTGGTAGACGTTGAAGAACACGATGAAGAACACCAGCGTGATGGCCAGCGCCACCTTGCTCCAGATGCCCAGGCCGAACCACAGCGCGAAGATCGGCGCCAGGATCACGCGCGGCATGGAGTTGGCGGCCTTGATGTAGGGATCGAGGATGGCGCTGGCCGTGGGCGCCAGCGCCAGCCACAGGCCGAACGCCAGTCCCATCATCGTGCCGATGACGAAGGCCAGCACGGTCTCGATCAGCGTGATGTACAGGTGGATGTAGATGTCGGCCCGGCCTTCCAGCCCTTCCGGGAACAGCACGTTGGGCGGCACCGCGAACGGCATGAACCACGACCAGATGCGGCCGGCCACCTTGATCGGTTCGCCGAGGAAGAACGCGGTCTGCTCGTTGCGCGACAGCGCGTGCCACAGCACGAGGATGGCGATGAGCACGCCCACCTGCCAGGCGCGCAGGTTCTTTTCGCTGGGACGAATGGCGGACCACATGCCTCAGGCCGCCCCTTCGACGCTGCTCAGGACAGGCTTCTTCAGTTGTTGCGCATAGCCCTTGAGCACTTCGTCGCGCAGCACGGCCCAGATGTCGGCGTGCAGCTGCACGAAGCGCGGCTGGTTGCGCACCTCCGCCACGTCGCGCGGGCGCGGCAGGTCGATGCCGAACTCGCCGATGGGGTGCGTGGCCGGCCCGGCGGACAGCACCACCACGCGGTCGCTCATGGCGATGGCTTCGTCCAGGTCGTGCGTGATGAACAGCACCGCCTTGCGCTTGGCGGCCCACAGGGCCAGCACTTCGTTTTCCATCAGCTGGCGCGTCTGGATGTCGAGGGCGGAGAACGGTTCGTCCATCAGGATGATGTCCGGGTCCAGCGCCAGCACCTGCGCCAGCGCGGTGCGCTTGCGCATGCCGCCGGACAGCTGGTGCGGGTAGCGGTCCTCGAAGCCGGACAGGCCCACGCGCGCCAGCCAGCTGCGCGCCTGGTCGCGCGCGTCGGCTTCCGGCACGCCACGGTACTGCAGGCCGACCATCACGTTGGCCAGCGCGCTGCGCCAGGGCATCAGCGCTTCGGCCTGGAACATGTAGCCCGCGCGGCGGTTGATGCCGGTGAGCGGTTCGCCGAACACGCGCACCTGGCCCGACGAAGCCTGCAGCAGCCCCGCGCCGATGTTCAGCAGCGTGGACTTGCCGCAGCCGGTGGGCCCGACCACCGACACGAACTCGCCGGCGCCCACTCGCAGCGTGGTGTCGGCGACGGCGGTGTAGCGCTGGCCTGGGTCGTCCTTCGAGCGGAAGGTGACCGTGATGTCCTGCAGTTCAAGCGCGTTCATGACGCGCTCGCTCCGCTTCGCTCAATGACTGCGGCGCTGCGCGCCGGCGATGACGAATGACAGGGGAACGTCATTTGTCATGCGAGCGCAGCGACGCGGTCATCCCGCCGCGCAGCAGCGAGTCATCCGTCATGCCTTGAACCGTTCCTTCGCCTTGCGGGCGAAGTCGTTGGTGTAGGTCTTCGCCAGGTCGATCTTGTCGGCCTTGACCGCGGGGTCGAAGCTGGCCAGCGCCTTCAGCGCCGTGCGCGTGCCCTCTTCCGGGATGACGCCGTCCAGCGAGATGGCTTCGCGGACCTTGTTGAACGAAGCCAGGTACAGCGCGCGGTCGCCCAGCAGATAGGCGTCGGGCACCGTCTTGATGATGTCGCTGGGGCCGGCCGTCTGCAGCCACTTGAGGCCGTGCACGATGGCGTTGGCCAGCGCCTGGCAGGTGTTGGGGTTCTTCTGCACGAATTCGGCGTGCGTGTACAGGCAGGCCGCGGGCATGGGGCCGCCGAACACTTCCTGCGTGCCCTTGAGCGTGCGCGTGTCGCTGATGATCTTCACGTCGCCCTTCTGCTCCAGCATGGTCATCACCGGATCGGTGTTGCTCATGGCGTCGATCTGGCCGGAACGCAGCGCGGCCAGCGCGCCCGACGCCGTGCCCACGCCGACGAAGCTGACGTCGGCGGGTTTGAGGCCCGCGCGCGCCAGCACCAGGTTGGCGATCATGTTGGTGGAAGAGCCCGGCGCCGAGACGCCGATCTTCTTGCCCTTCAGGTCGGCCAGCGTCTTGTAGCCGGCCATGTTCTTGGTCGACACGCCGATGGCGATCTGCGGCGCGCGGCCCATCAGGACGAATTCCTGGATGAACTGGTTCTTGGCCTGCAGGTTGATGGTGTGCTCGTACGCGCCGCTGACCACGTCGGCCGAGCCGCCCATCAGCGCCTGCAGCGAGCGCGCGCCGCCGGCGAAGTCGGAGATCTCGACGTCCAGGCCCTCGGCCTTGAAGTAGCCGAGCTGCTCGGAGATGGTGAGGGGCAGGTAGTAGAAGGCCGCCTTGCCACCCACGGCGATGGCGAGCTTGGTCTTTTCCAGCTTGGCCTGTGCGAAGGCCGGTGCGGCCAGGGTGGCGGCGGCCGCGACGCTGAACGCGCGGCGGGTGATGGGCATGCTTTTCATGGGTACAGGTGTCCTCTCAGGCGCTCTGGCACGAGCGTACCGGCGCCCGTTGTGCACCGCATCAGGACCATCCCGTGCGGGTTTCCACGTAAAGCGCAAGTGCGCTCAGCGCAACGCCGAAAGCAGGATGCCGATGTTGACGAGGAAGGCGGCGACCCACACCGCGGAGCGCACGGTGGCCAGGCCCGCGACGTACATCGCGATGTAGATCACGCGCAGCGTGACGAAGAGCACGGCCAGGATGTCGACGCGGCCCTGCGGGGCGCCCAGCTGGTGGGCGATGATGAGCGCGCCGATGAAGAACGGCAGCGCCTCGAAACTGTTGGCCTGCGCCGAATTGGCGCGCGCCTGCCAGTCGGTCTGCTTGGCCAGCCACGCGCGCGGGTCGTTGTTGTCGAAGCCGCCCTGCTTGCGCGGCTTGCCCAGGCCGGAGGACTTCGCAAGGTACGCGCAGGCGTATGGCAGCAGCACGGCGATCAGCACGCACCAGTAGGCGATGGTGAAATGGGTCGGTCCCATGGGCTCTCCTCTTGTTCTTGTCTCAGCGCCGGTCCACCAGCGCATGCGCGATGGTGCCCAGGTCCACGTACTCCAGCTCGCTGCCCGCGGGCACGCCGCGCGCCAGGCGCGTGACCTTCAGCCCGCGCTGCTTCAGCGTTTCGCCGATGACGTGCGCGGTGGCCTCGCCCTCCGCCGTGAAGTTGGTCGCGAGGATCACCTCCTGCACCACGCCGTCGAGCGCGCGCTCGAACAGCTTGGCCAGGCCGATGTCGCGCGGGCCGATGCCGTCCAGCGGGCTCAGCTTGCCCATCAGCACGAAGTAGCGCCCGCGGTACGCCGCCGTGCGTTCCACCGCCGCCTGGTCGGCGGGCGTCTCCACCACGCACAGCTTGGTGGCGTCGCGCTGCGGATCGAGGCAGGTGGGGCACACCTCCTGCTCGGTGAACGTGTTGCACAGGCTGCAGTGCCGCACGCGCGTGGTGGCTTGCTGCAGCGCCTGCGCCAGGTGCTGCGCGCCTTCGCGGTCGTGCTGCAGCAGGTGGAAGGCCATGCGCGAGGCGGACTTCACCCCCACCCCGGGCAGGCGCCGCAGGGCTTCGATCAGGGCGTTGAGCGACGCGTCGGCCAAGCGATCCCTAGAACGGGAACTTCATGCCGCCGGGCAGGCCCGGCATGCCGGCGGTGAGCTTGCCCATTTTCTCCTGCGAGGTTTCCTCGGCCTTGCGCACCGCGGCGTTGAACGCGGCGGCGACCAGGTCTTCCAGCATGTCCTTGTCGTCGGCCAGCAGGCTGGGGTCGATCTCCACGCGGCGCACGTCGTGCTTGCAGGTCATGGTGACCTTCACCAGGCCGGCGCCGGACTCGCCGCTGACCTCGATGTTGGCCAGTTCGTCCTGCGCCTTCTTCAGGTTGTCCTGCATGGCCTGGGCCTGTTTCATCAGGCCGGCCAGCTGTCCCTTGTTGAACATGTCGATTTCCTTGCGAATTTTTCGGGTGGGCCCGTCAGGCGGGCTTGATGCTGCCAGGCACGATTCTCGCGCCAAAGTCCCGCATCATCTGCTGCACGAACGGGTCGTTCTGGATGGTTTCCTCGGCCTCGCGCTGGCGCTGCGCGGCAGCGGCGGCGTTGCGGCGCGCCGGGCTGTCCGTGACGGCGCCCAGCTCGACCGACAGCGTGACGCCATGGCCGGCGCCCTGCAGCGCGGTCTGCAGCCTTTCGCGCGCGGCCGGCTGGTTGAGCGACTCGCGCTCCACGCGCAGCAACCAATGGCCTTCGTCGCGCGCGACCAGCTGTGACTGCAGCGCGAGTTCGCGCACCAGCGCCGTGACGGCTTCCGCATCGACCAGGGCCTTGACCGTGGCGAACCAGAAGTCGCCTTCCGGCGTCGCCGTGAAGCTGGTGGCAGGCGGCGCGGTGTCGCGGGCCGATTCGGGCGGCGTGCGCACGGGCACGCCGAGCACTTCGCCGTTGGCGGCCGGGCGCGGACGCGGCTGCATGGCCGGTTCGCCTCGCGATGGTGGATCGACGACGGGCAGCACCTGGCCCGGGGGCGCGCCGGGCGGCAGCGGTTCGGCACGCGCGATGGGAGCGGCGGCCGCAGGCGCTGGGGCACGCGCCGGCGTGGGTTGTGCGATGGCTGGTGCGGCGGGCTGAACCGCCTGTTGCACAGGCCTGGCGGGTGCCGCCGGACGGGCTTCAGGCGCGCGCTGCGGCGCGTTCAGAGTTTTTTTTTCAGCCGAGGTGCCGACTGCACCGGGCTTGAACGCCAGCAGCCGCAACAGCACCATGGTCAGCGCGGCGTACTCGTCCGGCGCCAGGCCCAGTTCCGTGCGGCCGTGCAGCGCCATCGTGTAGAGCAGCTGCGTCTCGTCGGCCGGCAGCAGGCCGGCCAGGCGCTCGATCTCGGCGTTGTCGGGGTCGGAGGCATCGCCGCCGGCGCCGGGCACCGCCTGCATCACGGCCATGCGCTGCAGCACCGCCGCCATCTCTTCCAGCGCACCGCCGGCCGACAGGCCGTGCAGCCGCAGGCCCTCGGACACTTCCACCACCGTGCGGCCGTCGCCGGCGGCCAGTGCCTCGATCAGCTGGAACACGTGGCTGCGGTCCACGCTGCCCAGCATCTGGCGCACCGAAGCTTCCTGCAGCGCGCCGCCGCCGTAGGCGATGGCCTGGTCGGTGAGCGACAGCGCGTCGCGCATGGAGCCGCGCGCCGCGCGCGAAAGCAAACGCACCGCGCCGCCGTCGGCCTGAACGCCTTCCGCCCGCAGCACGTGGGTGAGATGCTCGAACACCGTCTCCGGCGCCATCGGCCGCAGGTTGAACTGCAGGCAGCGCGACAGCACCGTGACCGGCACCTTCTGCGGGTCGGTGGTGGCCAGCACGAACTTGAGGTACTCGGGCGGCTCTTCCAGCGTCTTGAGCATCGCGTTGAACGCGTGCCCGGTGAGCATGTGCACCTCGTCGATCATGAAGACCTTGAAGCGCCCCTGCACCGGCTTGTAGACCGCCTGCTCCAGCAGCTGCTGAACCTCGTCCACGCCGCGGTTGGACGCGGCGTCCAGCTCGGTGTAGTCGACGAAGCGGCCGCCGTCGATCTCGGTGCAGGCCTGGCACACGCCGCACGGCGTGGCCGTGATGCCACCCTGCCCGTCCGGGCCCTGGCAATTGAGCGACTTGGCCAGGATGCGCGACACCGTGGTCTTGCCCACGCCGCGCGTGCCGGTGAACAGGTAGGCGTGGTGCAGCCGCTGCTGGGTCAGCGCATTGGAAAGCGCCTGGACCACGTGCTCCTGGCCCACCATCTCGCCGAAATTCTTCGGCCGGTACTTGCGGGCGAGCACGAGGTAGGACATCGCGGCGATTCTAAAGGCGCGGCCGCGGCAAGCTCATCGAGGAAAGCGCCCCTTGCGTCACCTACAATCGCAAGTGACGGGCCTCCCCGCATGGTGAAGCGGCCAACCGGGTCAGGTGGGGAACCAAGCAGCCCTAACTGTGGAGCCAGTGCCGGGGGTAAGGCTCGTCAGATCACCCCAAGCAGCGCCTCGCGGATCGAAGACTCAGCTTGTGCTGAGCCTTCCCGCCAGGCGGCCTGCGCCCCCAGGTCCGGAGCATGCCGTCGGTGGCATCGACCGTCCGCCTGTTCCGCGAGCGACCTGTCCACCCAAGATAGCCCGGGATCGCGCCGCTCCCCGAATGGTAGAGTCAGCCGGCCGTTCCAGGAGGGGTGATGGGAAGAGTTTGGGCTGCCGCTCTCGCATTGTTGCTGAGCATTGCGCCATGGCCAGCTCGGGCACAGCTCACGGCCGAGGAACTGTACGAAAAGCTCTCGGCGAGCGTCTGGCTGGTGCAGGTTCGATTGGAGCGGGGCAGCGCACTCGGCAGCGCAGTGGTCATCGCGCCCGAAACCTTGATCACCAATTGTCACGTGATCGCAGGAGGTTCGGAGATTTTCGTCCGGCACGACGCGGTGCGCCTGAAGGCACAGCTGGTCCACCGTGACCCATGGCGCGACCTCTGTGAAATCCGTGCGCCTGGCCTGGACGCGCCCGCAGTCACCATTGGCGACTGGCGACGCTTGCGGATTGGCGCGAGGCTGTTCGCCATCGGCAACCCGGGTGGTTTGGAATTGACCCTTTCCGACGGCCTGCTGTCGGGGATTCGGCGTGGGCGCGGTTCGGTCGAAGCCCTGCAGTTCACGGTACCGATCTCAAAAGGATCCAGTGGCGGCGGCTTGTTCGACACGAACGGGCACTTGGTCGGCATCACCACAAGCATCTTCCGGGACGCACAGAACATCGGCTTCGCTTTGCCGGCAACGTGGATCGGTGAACTGCGCTCTCGAGCCGGTGCACGGGACCCACTGCCGATCCAGACGGCTTACGCGCCTGGCTCGGTGGCGCCTCCGGCGAACGAAGACGCTCCTGCCACGCTGGACACGTTCGAATATGTCTTGCGCGACCGGCTGACCGGCGTGTCGCGAAAGGTCGTGTATCGGGTCGACCGCCGGGAGGGCTCGCTTGTCGTCCTCAATGGCGGCAGTCGTATCGAGGATGGTGAAGGCCGAGTGGTTACGCTCACCGCCGCCCCGGGAGGAGAGTTCGAACAGGCCATGCCTCCGGGCGGGTGGTTCCCGGGCACGGGGGGTGGACAGCGCCTCAGCCGCTACCAGGCTTTCGGCGATGGTTCGCCGTTCATCATGGAACTGAGGGCCGAAAGCGAGTCGGAGGAGATGATCGAGCTGGCGGGAGTCTCGATGCGGACAGTTCGTGTCCATTTCACCGGAATCTCGCAGCGCGGACTCAGCGCCGTTCGTGGCACCTATCGCGCGACCGTCTGGTACGCGCCCGAACTTCAAAGGATCGTGCGGTTCGAGGCACAGGGCCGCGGCGGCGTCGGAAGCACGGCTTTCGTTGTCGATGAAGTCCTGGAGCTGGTGAACGCAAGCACCCGACCCACGAACTCCCAATAGCGCGCGAATCACGCCAGACGCAAGGTCGATGAGGTAACGCATGCCCGACATCAAGACGCTGTACGAAAAAGCGCTGGCCGACCAGGCGGCGGGAAAGAACACCGGCCTCGCCGTCGACGTCTAGGCAACGCCCACCGCCGGCCGTTGCACTGAACAGCGCGCTCAGACCCGCCAGAACAGCCGCTCGTCCACCTGCCCGGTCGAACTCAGGTACTTCAGCTGCTTCAGCCGCGTGAACGGCCGCGCGTCGAATCCGGCACGGTCCAGGCCGATGCGCGTGAACACGTCGTACAGCTGCTGCGCGCCGCGCCGCGCATCCCAGTTGCACCGGAAGCCGGGCAGCTGCCGGTGGATCTTGGCGAAGCTCACGCGGTAGCTGCGGTTGTCGCCACCGCTGGGACCGAAACTCAGCTCGCAGCCCGGGTACACCCCCGCGACGATCTGCGCAATCTCTCGCACCTGGTAGTTGTCGGCGTCGTGCCCGACGTTGAACACCTCGCCACGCACCGCGTCGGCCGGCGCCTCCAGCACGCAGGCGATCGCCTCACAGATGTCCAGCACGTGCACCAGCGGCCGCCAGGGCGTGCCGTCGCTCGTCATCACGATGCGGCCCGCGGTCGCCGCGACGCCGCACAGGTTGTTCAGCACGATGTCGAACCGCATGCGCGGCGAGGCGCCGTACGCGGTGGCGTTGCGCAGGAACGTGGGGATGAAATCGGCCGACGCCATCGCGCCGACGTCCCGCTCCACCAGCGTCTTGCACACGCCGTACGCCGTCTGCGGGTTGACCGGCGACTGCTCCGTCATCGGTTCGGCGCCGTCGGCCACCCCGTACACGCTGCACGATGAGGTGTAGACGAAGCGCCGCACGCCGGCCTCGCGCGCCAGTTGCGCCAATCGCACCGACGCCTGGTGGTTGATCTGGTGCGTGAGCTGCGGATCGTTTTCGCCCAGCGGGTCGTTCGACAGCTCTGCCAGGTGCACGACCGCGTCCACGCCCTCCAGGTGTGCGGGCTGGATCTCGCGGATGTCGCCGTTGATCGTGCGCGGGAAGTGCGGCACCAGCGCGCGGTCGCTGAACAGCCAGCCGTCGCGGTAGAAGCCGGTGTCGTAGCCAACCAGGTCGTGGCCGCGTGACTGCAGCAGTGGCGCAAGCAGGCAGCCGATGTAACCCTCCACGCCGGTGACGAGCAGCTTCATGCGGAGCTCCTTTCCTGAGCATTGCCGGCGAAGTCCGGCCAGGCACGGTCCTTGTCCGCGATCAGCCGGATGGGCACCGGCCAGTCGATGCCGAATGCGGGATCGTCGTGTCGCGCGCCGCGCTCGGTGCCGGGCGCGTGGAACTGCGACACGTGGTACAGCACGCTGGCGTCATCGGTCAGCGTGACGAAGCCGTGCGCGAAGCCCTTGGGCACGAGCAACATGCGGTCGCCGGCCCCGCCCAACTCGACGCCGAACCAGCGGCAGTACGTCGGCGACCCGGGCCGGATGTCGACGATGACATCCCAGATGGCGCCCTGCAGGCAGTGCACGAGCTTGTCTTCCTCGTGCGGGGCCGCCTGCCAGTGCATGCCGCGCAGCGTGCCCGCCCGCCGCGTGAAGGAGACGTTGGCCTGCACCATTCGGCCGGGCAGCCCGTGTTCGGCGAACTCGCGTTCGCAGTAGATCCGCTCGAAGAAGCCGCGCTCGTCCTCATGCGGCTGCAACTCGACCAGCATGGCGCCGGGCAGCGGCGTCGCGTTGAACTTCATGGGCGCAACAGCCCGCCGCTGGGAGCGAAGTCGCCGGGCTGCCCGGCCGCGTCATGGACCGCCTCGTGGGCCGCGGCCGGGATCCGCGCCGGAACGCGCGGCCGTGCCCCCCAAGGCGTGGAGATCCCCGCCAGTTCACGCAGCACCCGTACGCGGACGGGCGCCGCCGGATCGTCGGGAAACTTGCGGCCGAAAAAGGCGTGCGTGCCGCGCAGCGATTCGAGATCGGCTTCCGTGTACCAGCCGGCATGCGCGCCTTCGAAGCGCTTGACGGCGTGGTTCAGCGGGCCGTGCACCGGCGCCAGCTCGGCGAGCATCGTCGGCAGCAGGAACTCCTCCGCGATGCGCAGCCGGCTGAAGTAGTCGCGCACGCCGGGACGATCGAAGAACTCCACCATGCCGGCGACGACTTCGCGCCGCGCGCCGAACCACGCCGAGCCGTAGTACGGGTGCAGGCCGCTGCCGAACGGATGGCGGCCGATCGACGGCCGGCTCAGCGTCTGGATCACGCCGCCCATGGCGCGCGAGACCACACCCCGGCCGCCGCCCGACCGCAGCCAGATGCCCGCTTCGTCGCGCCGCGCCGTGGAACCGCCGAAGTAGATGTCGCTGGCGCGCCGCGCCAGGCGGTGCCTCCAGCTGCCTTCGGGCGTGAACGCGCGGTAACCCACGTTCATCAGCGCATCGCGGTCCGCCAGCAGGTCGATGCCGTCGAAGTGCGCCAGCTGTCCCTCGGCCACGTGCGCCTCGAACCTCGCCATCGGCTTGAGCGGCAGGCAGGTTGGGCTGAGCAACTGCAGGTAGTCGAAGGCCAGGTGCGACAACGCGTACTGCAGCGAATGGAAGATGCCTTCGATGAAGCCGAAGTGCGCCCAACCGGTGCGCCGGGGTTCGGGCACGAAGCGCACGTTCGGCGACGTGAGCGGGAAGTCCGGGGACTGCGAGAAGTCGTGGTGCACCAGCACCGTGTGCGGCACGAGTGAGCGGGCGAGCTGGTCCACCGTCTGCGGCCTGCTGACGGCCGACATCACCAGAAAAGCGATCCGCGGCTGCATCGCTGCTCTCCCGTGCGTGCGGCGCGCCCGGGCGTGATGGCCGGGCTTGCGCGTTGGCGCACTATAGGAAAGCGGCAACTCGGCACTTGCGCACGGCCGTGCAATTGGATTTCGTCCTACGCGCGCGCGGGCCCCGGGACTACGCACGCCGGAACTGCCGTGCAACACCGCTTCCGGCCGAGGCAGTCCAATGCGTGCATGGGCGAACTGCAGGGACAGGTGGCGGTGGTCACCGGCGCGAGCAGCGGCATCGGACGGGCGATCGCGATCGCGCTGGCTGCGCAGGGCGCATGCGTCGCCCTCGTCGGCCGCAGGCTGGAAGCGTTGAGGCAGGTGGCCGCGGCCTTCCCGGCCGGCGCCCTGCCCGCCTCGCATCACTGCGCGGACCTCGCGGCCGGCGACGAGGTCGAGCGGCTGGCACGCGAACTGCGCGGCGGCCATGAGCGCATGGCCGTGCTCGTGCACGCGGCCGGCATCCACGCCATGGGTCCCACCGCGCAGGCCGCGCCTGCGCTGCTCGACGAGCAGTACCGCGTGCACATGCGCGCGCCGTACGTCCTCACGCAACAGCTGCTGCCATCGCTCATCGCCGGACGTGGACAAGTGGTCTTCGTGAACTCCTCGGCCGCGCTGGCTGCGAGGGCCGGCGTTTCCCTGTACGCGGCCACCAAGCTGGCACAGAAGGCGCTGGCGGACGGGCTGCGCGCGGAAGTGAACGCGGCCGGCGTGCGGGTGCTCAGCGTGTTTCCCGGCCGCACGGCCACGCCCATGCAGGCCGCCGTGCACGCGGCGGAAGGCCGCACCTACGACCCGGCCGTGCTGATGCAACCGGAGGACGTCGCGGCGATGACCTTGCATGCGCTGGCCCTGCCCCGCACGGCCGAGGTGACCGAGATCCACATGCGGCCGATGGCCAGGACCGGCTAGGCCACGCACCAGGAGGCGTCATGGGAACCATCATGGAACTGCACCGGCCCGCGGCCCCGGCCCACGCGCACACCGGCCACGCGACCTGCCGCATCTGCGGTTCGCGCCTGCGCCACACGTTCGCGGACCTGGGCATGTCGCCGCCCTGCGAGCGCTTCCTGCCGGCCGACCAGCTGGACCAGATGGAGCCTTTCTACCCGCTGCACGTGCAGGTGTGCGAGCGCTGCTTCCTCGTACAGCTGCAGGAATACGTCAGCCCCAAGGACATCTTCACCGAGTACGCCTACTTCTCCTCGTACTCCGACAGCTGGCTGGCGCACGCGAGGGCGTACACCGAGCGCATGGCCGGCCGCTTCGGCCTGGGACCCGACAGCCTGGCGGTGGAAGTGGCCAGCAACGACGGCTACCTGCTGCAGTACTTCGCCCAGCAGGGGATCCCGGTGCTGGGCATCGAGCCGGCCGCCAACGTCGCCAGGGTCGCGGTCGGCAAGGGCCTGCCCACGCTCGTGCGCTTCTTCGGCAAGGAACTGGCCGCGGAGCTGGTGCGCCAGGGCACGCGGGCCGACCTGATCACGGCCAACAACGTGTTCGCGCACGTGCCCGACGTGCGCAGCTTCACCGCCGGCCTGAAGCTGCTGCTCAAGCCGCGAGGCGTGGTCACGCTGGAGTTCCCGCATCTGATGCGGCTGATGGAAGGCAACCAGTTCGACACCATCTACCACGAGCACTTCTCGTACTTCTCGTTCCTCACCGCGTCCCGGCTGCTGGCCCAATTCGGCCTCACGGTGTTCGACGTCGAGGAACTGCGCAGCCACGGCGGATCGCTGCGCGTCTATGCACGCCACGACGACGATGAGTCGCGCCCCATCGAAGACAGCGTGGGCGAACTGGCGCAACGCGAGGAAGCCGCCGGGTTCACGCAACTGGAAACCTACAGCGCGTTCGACGAGCAGGTCCGCCGCACCAAGCGCCGCATCCTGGAGTTCTTCCTGCAGGCCAGGCGCGAAGGCAGGACCGTGGCCGGCTACGGCGCGCCCGGCAAGGGCAACACGCTGCTGAACTACTGCGGCATCCGCACCGACCTGCTGGACTACACGGTGGACCGCAACCCGTACAAGCACGGCAAGTTCCTGCCCGGCACGCACATCCCGGTGTTCCCGCCCGGCAAGCTGGACGAGACGCGGCCCGACTACGTCTTCATCCTGCCGTGGAACCTGAAGGACGAGATCCGCAAGCAGCTGTCGTACATCCGGGAATGGGGCGGCCGCTTCGTGGTGCCCATCCCGGACGTCGAGGTTTTCGAGTGACGCCTGCGGCAGGCGACGCGGACGACTTCGCCGCGGCCGGCCGCGACATGCACGCGCTGGTGCGCGAGCTGTACCCCATCTGCCGCAGCATCACCGGCGACGGCGTGCGCGCCACGCTGGCTCGCGTGCAGCGTGAGATCCCGCTGCAGGTGCACGAAGTGCCCAGCGGAACGCCGGCATTCGACTGGACGGTGCCGCGCGAATGGAACATCCGCGACGCCTGGGTGAAGAATCCGCGCGGCGAGCGGGTCATCGACTTCCGCCGCCACAACCTGCACGTGGTCAGCTACAGCGTACCGGTGCGCGCCCGCATGACGCTGGAGCAGCTGCGCCCTCACCTGCATTCGCTGCCGCAACAGCCGGACCTGATCCCCTACCGCACTTCGTACTACCGCGAGGATTGGGGCTTCTGCCTTGCGCACCGCGACCTGGAGAGCCTGCCCGAAGGCGAGTACGAGGTGTGCATCGACTCGACGCTGGCCGACGGCCACCTCACGTACGGCGAGTGCTTCCTGGCGGGCACGTCACGGGACGACGTGCTGTTCTCGTGCCACGTGTGCCATCCCTCGCTGTGCAACGACAACCTGTCGGGCATCGCGGTCGCCACCTTCCTGGCGAAGGCGCTGGCCGCGGCGCCACGGCGGTTGTCGTACCGCTTCCTCTTCATCCCCGGCACCATCGGGTCGATCACTTGGCTGAGCCGCCATGAGGAGCAGGCCCGCCGCATCCGGCACGGGCTGGTGCTCACCGGCATCGGCGATGCGGGCGCGTTCACCTACAAGGCCAGCCGTCGCGGCGACGCCGCGATCGACACCGCGGTGCGCCACGTCTTGCGGCATGCGGACCCGGGGCACGCGTGGCGGCCGTTCTCACCGTACGGCTACGACGAACGCCAGTACTGCTCGCCGGGGTTCAACCTGCCCGTCGGCTGCCTGATGCGCACGCCTCACGGCGAATACCCGCAGTACCACACGTCCGGCGACAACCCGGACTTCGTGCATGCAGGACAGTTGGCCGGCTCGCTGCGGGCTCTGCTGGCCATCGCGGATGTGCTCGAGCACGACGCCACCTACCGCAACACGCAGCCGATGTGCGAACCGCAGCTGGGCAAGCGCGGCCTTTACGGTGCGATGGGTGGCAACGGCATCCGCGACCTGGAGATGGCAATGCTGTGGGTGCTGAACCTGTCCGACGGCGGCGCCAGCCTGCTGGCGATCGCCGAGCGCTCCGGCCTGCCCTTCGGCACGATCCACGCCGCGGCGCGGCTGCTGCTGGCGCACGGGCTGCTGGCCCCTCAGGGCGAAAACACCGCCTTGCGGCAGTAGAAGGCCTCGGCAAAGCCCTCCGCCGCGCCGCACTCGATGCCGCGCAGGCGAGCCAGCGCGGTGAAGGTGTCTTCGGTCATCCACGGCTTGCCCGCTTCCGAGCGGAACACCTCGCAGATCGCCCTCGCCTTCTGCATGCAGGTCTGGCGGCTGAGCGGGCTGTACAGGTTCGGGCGCCCCAGGTCGCCGTCGTACTTCGGCACCTCGTACTCCAGCACCAGGTGCCGCCGCCAGGTGTTCCAGGCCAGGTCGCTGATCGTGCGGTGGTCCTGGTGGCGGTCGTCGCGGTAGTGCGTGAACACGGCGTCGGGGTCCATCCGCGTGCGCAGCGCATCGAAGCATTCCTTGATGCGTGCGCCCTCGTACGGAAAGTAGCCGTCGCGGAACCTGAACACCTGCACGTCGGCGCGCGCCGCACCGCCGAGGAACAGCGCGGCGGCGGCGCGGGCCTCCTGCTCGCGCGCTTCGGTCGCGCTGAACACGACCCAGGACACCTCGGTGTCCGGCCGCGCGGCGAGCAGTTGCAGCAGGGTGCCGCCGCAGCCGATCTCGATGTCGTCGCAATGCGCGCCCAGGAACAGCAGTTTCAGTGGCCAGCCCGCGTCGCGCGGCAGCAGCAGGGACAGCATGGCCCGCGCTCAGTGCACCTGCGCGGCCGCATCCGCGGCGACCGGCGTGAGCACGGGCGCGGCGCTGGCCGCCGGCTGCACCTTCCAGGGCTGCCACGCGGCCGCACCGGCCGTGTACAGGCTTTCCAGGTGCTGCTTGTCCTTCAGGGTGTCCATGCTGGCCCAGAAGCCGTCGTAGCAGTGCGCCAGCAGCAGCTTGTCGCGCGCGAGCCGCAGGAAGGGCTGCTCGACCAGTTCCTCCCCCTCCCGCATGTACTCGAAGATCTGCTTGCGGAAGATGAAGTAGCCGCCGTTGATGCGCATGTCGCCGTTGGCGATGGGGTGGATGTCGGCGACGAGTTCGCTGCCCGGACGCAGCGCCACCACGTGGTAGCTCAGGTTGGGCCGCACGCACATGAAGCTGGCCACCGCCTGGTGGCGCTCGAAGTGCTGCAGCTGCTGCGGCAGCGGCAGGTCCGTCAGGCCGTCGCTGTAGTTGGCCAGGAACACCTCCTCGCCTTCCAGGTACTTCTGCACCGCCCGCAGGCGCTGGCCGATGTTGGACGACACGCCGGTGTCGACGAAAGTGATGCGCCAGTCCTCGATGTCGCGGCTCATCAGCTCCAGCGTCTTGCCGCCGCCCGACAGCACGAAGTCGTTGGACACGCATTCGTTGTAGCGAAGGAAGTAGTCCTTGATCGCCTCCGCGCGGTAGCCCAGGCAGAGGATGAAGTCTTTGTGCCCGTAATGGGCGTAGTACTTCATCACGTGCCACAGGAGCGGGCGGTGCCCGATGTGCACCAGCGGCTTCGGCAGGTTCTCGGCGTCCCGGATGCGCATGCCCAGGCCACCGCAAAACAAAACGACCTTCATGCCAGCCTCCCGCAGGTTGGAGGCTCCGCGGGGGCGGAGCTTGCGATGGCGACAGTGTGGTGGGTTCGGCGCCGCACGGAGCGTGGCCGAGCCAGCCCTTTCAAGGCTTACGTCCTGCAAACATAAGACTGACATCAAAGGCCGGGCATGGGAAAGCGCACGGCCGAGCAGGCGTCCGTCAATAGGTGGTTGGAGGGCGTGACGCTTCGCAACGTCGGGAACGGCCCGGCGCTGAGCTGCATGCCTTTGCGGCTGTGGCTTTTGCATGGTTGAGGTCTCGCGAACGCCACAACGCAGAGTGGCCTAACACGACATCGGCGACGGATGCGCGACCGCGTCTCAAGTGTCGGCGCCGTCCTACGCCATCCGTGTGAGTCCCTGCCCACACTACTGCTCCGCTGCAAGCTGCTGAGCTTGCGCGCAGTGCAAGAGATTTCCCGGGCGCGGCGTGGTCCGCCCATCCGGCCCAGGGAAGCGGATACAGGAACAAGCCTCCATGGACCAAGCGCTCCAGAACGGGACCAGGAAAAAGACTTCCAAGGCCGCCGGCAACGCGGCCCTCAAAACCCCGGAGCCGCCGGTCGGCCGCATCCGGACCCGCAGTACCGCTGCGGACACCCTGGCCGAAGCCCAGTCGCGCGAGATCCTCGCGGCGCTGATGGCCTTCTCCCACGGCGACTTCAACGCCCGGCTGCCGGCCAGCTGGACCGGCACCGAGGCCCGCATCGCCGAAGCGTTCAACCAGTGCATCGCCAACGCCGACCGCATCACGCAGGAAGCGGCGCGGCTGTCCAACACGGTCGGCAAGGAAGGCCGGCTGTCGCAGCGCATCTCCAATCCCGGCGCGGTCGGCGGCTGGGCGGCCCAGGTGGACTCGCTCAACACGCTGATCGACGACCTGGTGCGCCCCACCAACGACATCTCGCGCACCATCGGCGCCGTGGCCAAGGGCGACC
The DNA here is from genome assembly GCF_004681975.1 of Ramlibacter humi. GTDB lineage: Bacteria > Pseudomonadota > Gammaproteobacteria > Burkholderiales > Burkholderiaceae_C > Ramlibacter > Ramlibacter humi. The sequence continues at coordinate 536,134 of NZ_SMLK01000001.1, read as the reverse complement.
TGGGCCAGTCGATGGACCTGCAGGTGGACGGCCGGCCGCTGAAGGGCGAATTCCTGCGCTCGGCCAAGCTGGTCAACACCATGATCGAGCAGCTGTCCGTGTTCACCTCCGAAGTGACGCGGGTGGCGCGCGAGGTGGGTACCGAAGGCAAGCTGGGCGGACAGGCCCAGGTGAAGGGCGTGTCGGGCGTGTGGAAGGACCTGACCGACTCGGTGAACCAGATGGCCGGCAACCTGACGGCCCAGGTGCGCAACATCGCCGAGGTGACCATCGCGGTGGCCAACGGCGACCTGTCCAAGAAGATCACCGTGGACGTTCGCGGCGAGATCCTGCAGCTGAAGGAAGCCACCAACACCATGGTGGACCAGCTGCGGTCGTTCGCCTCCGAAGTGACACGCGTGGCGCGCGAGGTGGGCACCGACGGCCGCCTGGGCGGCCAGGCCGTGGTGCCCGGCGTGGCCGGTACCTGGAAAGACCTGACCGACTCGGTCAACTCCATGGCCAACAACCTCACCTCGCAGGTGCGCAACATCGCGACGGTGACGACGGCCGTGGCGCGCGGCGACCTCTCGCGCAAGATCACGGTGGACGTGAAGGGCGAGATCCTGGAGCTGAAGGAAACCATCAACACGATGGTCGACCAGTTGAACGGCTTCGCCTCCGAAGTGACGCGCGTGGCGCGCGAGGTGGGCACCGAAGGCAAGCTGGGCGGCCAGGCCGTGGTGCCCGGCATCGCGGGCACGTGGAAGGACCTGACCGACTCGGTCAACTCCATGGCTTCGAACCTCACGGGCCAGGTGCGCAACATCGCGGACGTGGCCACGGCCATCGCCCGGGGCGACCTCTCGCGCAAGATCACCGTGGAGGTGAAGGGCGAGATCCTTCAGCTGAAGCAGACCATCAACACCATGGTCGACCAGCTGAACGCCTTCGCGGGCGAAGTGTCGCGCGTGGCGCGCGAAGTGGGCACCGAAGGCAAGCTGGGCGGCCAGGCGGTCGTGGAAGGCGTGGCCGGCACCTGGAAGGACCTGACCGACAACGTGAACTTCATGGCGAACAACCTCACCGGCCAGGTGCGGAACATCGCCGAGGTGACCACGGCCGTGGCCAACGGCGACCTGTCCAAGAAGATCACGGTGGACGTGCGCGGCGAGGTGCTGGAGCTGAAGAACACCATCAACACGATGGTCGACCAGCTCAACGGCTTCGCCTCCGAAGTGACGCGCGTGGCACGCGAGGTAGGTACCGAAGGCAAGCTGGGCGGCCAGGCCCAGGTGCCGGGCGTCGCGGGCACGTGGAAGGACCTGACGGACTCCGTGAACTTCATGGCGTCGAACCTCACGGGCCAGGTGCGCAACATCGCGGAAGTGACCACGGCCGTGGCTCGCGGCGACCTGTCCAAGAAGATCACCGTGGACGTGCGCGGCGAGATTCTCGAATTGAAGAACACCATCAACACGATGGTGGACCAGCTGAACGGCTTCGCGGGCGAAGTGTCGCGCGTGGCGCGTGAAGTGGGTACCGAAGGCAAGCTCGGGGGGCAGGCCCAGGTGCCCGGCGTGGCCGGCACGTGGAAGGACCTGACCGACAACGTCAACTCGATGGCGTCGAACCTCACGGCCCAGGTGCGCAACATCGCCGACGTGGCGACGGCCGTGGCCAACGGCGACCTGTCCAAGAAGATCACGGTGGACGTGAAGGGCGAGATCCTGGAGCTGAAGAACACCCTGAACACCATGGTGGACCAGCTGAACGGCTTCGCTTCCGAGGTGTCGCGCGTGGCGCGCGAGGTGGGTTCCGAAGGCAAGCTGGGCGGCCAGGCCATCGTGCGAGGCGTGGCCGGCACCTGGAAGGACCTGACCGACAACGTCAACTCGATGGCGAACAACCTCACCGGGCAGGTGCGCAACATCGCCGAAGTGACGACGGCCGTGGCGCGCGGCGACCTCTCGCGCAAGATCACGGTGGAGGTGAAGGGCGAAATCCTGGAGCTGAAGAACACCATCAACGTGATGGTGGACCAGCTCAACGGCTTCGCGTCCGAGGTGACGCGCGTGGCGCGCGAGGTGGGTACCGAGGGCAAACTCGGCGGCCAGGCTCAGGTGCCCGGCGTGGCCGGCACCTGGAAGGACCTGACGGACAACGTGAACTTCATGGCGTCCAACCTCACCGGCCAGGTGCGCAATATCGCGGACGTGGCCACGGCCATTGCCCGCGGCGACCTCTCGCGCAAGATCACCGTGGAGGTGAAAGGCGAGATCCTGGCACTGAAGGAAACCATCAACACGATGGTGGACCAGCTCAACGGCTTCGCTTCCGAAGTGACGCGTGTGGCGCGCGAGGTGGGTACCGAAGGCAAGCTGGGCGGCCAGGCTCAGGTGCCCGGTGTGGCCGGCACGTGGAAGGACCTGACCGACAACGTCAACTCGATGGCGTCCAACCTCACGGGCCAGGTGCGCAACATCGCGGAAGTGACCATCGCGGTGGCCAACGGCGACCTCTCCAAGAAGATCACCGTGGACGTGCGCGGCGAAATCCTGGAGCTGAAGGAAACCATCAACACCATGGTGGACCAGCTGCGGTCCTTCGCGGCCGAGGTGTCGCGCGTGGCGCGCGAAGTGGGCTCCGAAGGCAAGCTGGGCGGCCAGGCCGTGGTGCCGGGCGTCGCGGGCACGTGGAAGGACCTCACGGACAACGTGAACTCCATGGCCAACAACCTGACGGCGCAGGTGCGCAACATCGCGGACGTGGCCACCGCCATCGCCCGCGGCGACCTGGGCCGCAAGATCACGGTGGACGTGAAGGGCGAAATCCTTCAGCTCAAGGAAACCATCAACACGATGGTGGACCAGCTGTCGTCCTTCGCTTCCGAGGTGACGCGCGTGGCGCGCGAGGTGGGCTCCGAAGGCAAGCTGGGCGGCCAGGCCGCGGTGCCCGGCGTGGCCGGCACGTGGAAGGACCTGACCGACAACGTCAACTCGATGGCGTCGAACCTCACCAACCAGGTTCGCAACATCGCCGAGGTGACCATCGCGGTGGCCAACGGCGACCTTTCCAAGAAGATCACCGTGGACGTGCGCGGCGAAATTCTTCAGCTGAAGGAAACCATCAACACCATGGTGGAACAGCTGCGGTCGTTCGCCTCCGAAGTGACGCGCGTGGCGCGCGAAGTGGGCACCGAAGGCCGCCTGGGCGTGCAGGCCGTGGTGCCCGGGGTAGCCGGCACCTGGAAGGACCTGACCGACTCGGTGAACACCATGGGCGCCAACCTCACCAGCCAGGTGCGCAACATCGCCGAGGTGACGACGGCCGTGGCGCGCGGCGACCTGAACCGCAAGATCACGGTGGAGGTGAAGGGCGAAATCCTGGAGCTGAAGAACACCATCAACACGATGGTCGACCAGCTCAACGGCTTCGCCGGCGAGGTGACGCGCGTGGCGCGCGAGGTGGGCACCGAAGGCAAGCTGGGCGGCCAGGCCCAGGTGGCCGGCGTGGGCGGCACCTGGAAGGACCTGACCGACAACGTGAACTTCATGGCTTCGAACCTCACGGAGCAGGTGCGCGGCATCGTGAAGGTGGTGACGGCCGTGGCCAACGGCAACCTGACCCAGCGCCTGACGGTGCAGGCCAAGGGCGAGGTGGCGGCGCTGGCCGACACGATCAACAACATGACCGACACGCTGGCCACGTTCGCCGACCAGGTGACCAACGTGGCGCGCGAAGTGGGCGTGGAAGGCCGGCTGGGCGGCCAGGCGCACGTGCCGGGCGCCGCGGGCACGTGGAAAGACCTGACCGGAAACGTGAACCTGCTGGCCGCCAACCTGACGACGCAGGTGCGCGCCATCGCCGAGGTGGCCACCGCGGTGACCAAGGGCGACCTGACGCGGTCGATCCAGGTGGAAGCGCGCGGCGAAGTGTCCGAGCTGAAGGACAACATCAACACGATGATCTCCAACCTGCGCGAGACGACCGAGTCGAACCGCGAGCAGGACTGGCTCAAGACCAACCTGGCGCGCTTCACCGGCATGTTGCAGGGCCAGCGCGACCTCGCGACCGTGGGCAAGCTGCTGCTGTCGGAGCTGGCGCCGCTGATCCACACGCACCAGGGCAGCATCTACCACAACAGCCAGATCGAGGACTCGGGCGACCGCCGCCTGGTGCTGCTGTCCAGCTATGCGCAGGCCGGCGCCGTGAAGCTCCCTCCCACCCTCACCCTGGGCGAAGGCCTGGTCGGCCAGTGCGCGGTGGAGAACCGCCGCATCCTGCTGACCGACGTGCCGAGCGACTACGTCACCGTGGCGTCCAGCCTGGGCCAGGCCCGGCAGGTGTCGGTGGTGGTGATCCCGGTGCTGTTCGAGAACCAGACCAAGGCGGTGATCGAACTCGCCTCGCTGCATCCGTTCACCGCGGTGAACCTGAACTTCCTGGACCAGCTGGCGCTGGGCATCGGCGCGGTGTTCAACACCATCGAGGCGACGATGCGCACGGAAGGCCTGCTGACGCAGTCGCAGCAGCTGACGGCCGAACTGCAGGCCCGCCAGATCGAACTGCAGCAGACCAACGAGGAGCTGGGCACCAAGGCCCGCCTCCTGGCGCAGCAGAACGAGGAGGTGGAGCGCAAGAACTCCGAAGTGGAACAGGCCCGCCGCGCGCTGGAGGAAAAGGCGTCCGAGCTGGCGCTGACGTCCAAGTACAAGTCGGAGTTCCTGGCCAACATGTCGCACGAGCTGCGCACGCCGCTGAACTCCATCCTGATCCTGTCGCAGCAGCTGGCCGAGAACGCGGCCGGCAACCTGAACGGCAGGCAGATCGAGTTCGCGCGCAACATCAACTCGTCGGGCTCGGACCTGCTGAACCTGATCAACGACATCCTGGACCTGTCGAAGATCGAGTCCGGCACGGTGACGGTGGACGTCGAGGAGATAGCCTTCCACTGGCTGCGCGACTCCATCGATCGCAACTTCCGCCACGTGGCCGAAGCCAAGAGCCTGCCGCTGCACGTGCGCTTCGGCGACGACCTGCCGCGGTCCATGGACAGCGACCCCAAGCGCCTGCAGCAGATCCTGAAGAACCTGCTGTCCAACGCGATGAAGTTCACCTCGCAGGGCCACGTGGAAGTGCGGGTGGGCCTGGCGTCGGGCGGCTGGTCGCCCGACCACCCGGTGCTGTCGCAGACCCAGCACGTGCTGGCCTTCTCGGTGGAAGACACCGGCATCGGCGTGCCGCCGGAGAAGCAGCGCCTGATCTTCGAAGCGTTCCAGCAGGCCGATGCCGGCACCTCGCGCAAGTACGGCGGCACGGGCCTGGGCCTGGCCATCTCGCGCGAGCTGGCGGTGCTGCTGGGCGGCGAGATCAAGCTGCAGTCGGTGCACGGCCAGGGCAGCACGTTCACGTTGTACCTGCCGCTGCACTACTCGGGGCCGGACTCGAACACGGCGATGCGCAGCGTCAAGGGCCCGGCGGACGCGTCCATGCCGGTGCTGGCGCTGCCGGTGGCGCGCGAGGAGCACGTGGCCGACGACCGCGAGAGCATCGCGGAAGGCGACAACGTGCTGCTGATCGTCGAGGACGACCCGCACTACGCCCGCATCCTGCTGGGGCTGGCGCGCGACAAGGGCTTCAAGGGCCTGGTGGCCAACAAGGGCGCGATGGGCCTGTCGCTGGCCCGCCAGTACCACCCGTCCGCCATCTCGCTGGACATCTTCCTGCCCGACATGCTGGGCTGGACGGTGCTCAACCAGGTGAAGCTGGACCCGGCGCTTCGGCACATCCCGGTGCAGATCATCACGCTGGAAGAAGAGCGCCAGCACGGCCTGTCGCACGGCGCTTTCGCGTACCTGCTGAAGGAGCCGACCACGGCCAACCTGGAAGCCGCCTTCGACCGCCTGAAGGAATTCACCGTGCCGCGCACCAAGCGCCTGCTGGTGGTGGAGGACAACGACATCGAGCGCGACGCCGTGATCGAACTGCTAGGCTACGACGACATCGACATCGTGTCGGCCGGCAGCGGCGAAACCGCGCTGAACCTGCTGCGCAACCAGCGCTTCGACTGCGTGGTGCTGGACCTGCGCCTGCCGGACATGACCGGCTTCGAGCTGCTGGAACAGCTGCAGCAGGAGCCGGCGCTGGCGGCGGTGCCGGTGGTGGTGTTCACCGGCAAGGACCTGAACCACGACGAGCAGGCGAAGCTGAACACGATGGCCAAGAGCATCGTGCTGAAGGACGTGCGCTCGCCCGAGCGGCTGCTGGACGAGACCGCCCTCTTCCTGCACCGCGTGGTGACCCAGCTGCCGGTGGAGAAGCAGGCCATGCTGGAGAAGCTGCACAACTCCTCGGAGGTGCTGCATGGCCGCAAGGTGCTGGTGGTGGACGACGACGCGCGCAACATCTTCGCGCTGACCTCGGTGCTGGAGAACCACGACGTCGACGTCATCAGCGCCACCAACGGCCGCCAGGCGATCGACATCATCAAGGAGACGCCCGACCTGTCGATGGTGCTGATGGACATCATGATGCCGGAGATGGACGGCTACGAGACGATGCGCGAGATCCGCAAGGACCCCGCCTTCCGCACCCTGCCGATCCTGGCGCTCACCGCCAAGGCCATGAAAGGCGACCGGGAGAAGTGCCTGGACGCGGGCGCCAGCGACTACATTTCAAAACCGGTGAACACCAACCAGCTGCTGTCGCTGATGCGGGTCTGGCTGTTCCGCTGATCCGGCAATGAGCAATCTCCCCCTTGACCCCCTGGCCGGCCACGACGCCGGCGCGGTCAACATCCTGATCGTCGACGACGAGCCGAAGAACCTGCTCGTGCTGGAGACGGTGCTGAACGACCCCGGCTACCGGCTGGTGCGCGCGACCTCCGGCGAGGAAGCGCTGCTGGCGCTGATGGCCGAGGAGTTCGCGGTGCTGGTGCTGGACGTGCGCATGCCCGGCATGAACGGCTTCGAGGTGGCCCAGCTGGTGAAGGAGCGCAAGAAGACCTCGCGCCTGCCGATCATCTTCCTGACCGCCTACTACAACGAGGACCAGCACATCCTGGAAGGCTACGGCACCGGCGCCGTCGACTACCTGCACAAGCCGGTGAACCCTTCTGTGCTGCGATCCAAGGTCGCGGTGTTCGCCGAACTGCACCGCCGCGGCCGCGCGCTGGAGACCGCCAACCGCCTGCTGCTGGGCGAGGTGGCCGAGCGCCGCAACGCCGAGCAGCGCCTGTCGGAGCTGAACGAATCGCTGGACCGCCGCGTGACCGAGCGCACCAGCGAGCTGCAGGACAGCGAGGCGCGTCTGCTGGACGCGCACCGCCGCAAGGACGAGTTCCTGGCGACGCTGGCGCACGAGCTGCGCAACCCGCTGGCGCCGGTGCGCAACGCGGTGGAGCTGCTCAAGCGCAAGCCGGACGACGCCGAGCGCGTGCTGTGGGGCTCCAACCTCATCGACCGCCAGGTGCGCCTGCTCAGCCGGCTGATCGACGACCTGATGGACGTCAGCCGCATCAACCGCGGCCGCATCGAGCTGCGGCGCGAGGTGGTCGCGCTGAACGACGTGCTGGCCGATGCGCTGGAAGCCATCCGCCCGCTGGCGCAGGACAGCGGCCACGAACTGGCGGTGCTGTTGCCCGACCGGCAGCTGCTGGTGAACGCCGACCGCACGCGGCTGGCGCAGGCTTTCACCAACCTGTTGAACAACGCCGTGAAGTACACCGATCCGGGCGGCCGCATCGAGCTGGGCGTGATGGTGGAACGCGAACAGGCCGTGGTCACCGTGCGCGACACCGGCATCGGCATCCCGTCGGACCGGCTGGACGAGGTGTTCGAGATGTTCTCGCAGGTGGAGTCGGCGCTTTCGCGCTCGCGCGGCGGCCTGGGCATCGGCCTGTCGCTGACGCAGCGGCTGGTGCAGATGCACGGCGGCAGCATCAAGGCGCACAGCGAGGGCGTGGGCCGCGGCAGCCGCTTCCATGTCTCGCTGCCGCTGTCCATCGGCGAACAGCTGCCGCAGGAGGAGAGCCCCGCGCCCGCGGCGGTGGCGCCCGGCTCGCTGCGCATCCTGGTGGCGGACGACAACAACGACGCGGCGGAGACGTTGGCCGCCCTGCTCTCGGAATTCGGCAACGAGGTGCGCCAGGCCCACGACGGCGAACAGGCCGTGCAGATCGCCGCCGCCTTCGACCCGCAGCTGGTGCTGCTGGACATCGGCATGCCGCGCCTGAACGGCTACGAGGCGGCGCAACGCATCCGCCTGCAGGCGGGCGGCGCGGCGCGCATGCTGGTGGCCGTCACCGGCTGGGGGCAACCGCAGGACCTGCAGCGCTCGCGCGAAGCGGGCTTCGACCATCACCTGGTCAAGCCGATCGACCCCAAGGTGCTGCCGTCGCTGGTGGAAAGCGCACGCGCGCGCGCTTCGATGCCGGTGCCTGGGCAGCAGCAGTCCCAGCCTCTGGCACCTTCCCGGCCTGGCGGTGGCGGATGACAGCCTCCGCTGCCGGCGTCCCACAGCGCGCGGCCCGGCGGCGGCCGGACACTCCGATCGAGATTCGAGGGAGTGTGCGATGCGACACCAGTTGTTGTGGGTTGCTTTCGGTTGTTGCGCCGCGGGCGCCGCTCACGCGCAAGCGGATGCGGACGGCGTGTTGATGGCGGTGAACACGGCGAGCTCCCCTGCCGCATCGGCCGCTGCGCAAGGCCCGGTGCAACAGGCCGAAAGGCTGCTGGTGGACATCACCCAATGGCGCCGCGACAAGCCGGCGCGGCCGGATGCGCTGTCGCTGGTGCGCCAGCGCGAACCGCAGGCCGCCCGCGAAACCGTGCTGCCGCCTTCCCGCGGCGTGGTCACCGAGATGAAGGCGATCGGCATGGAGCTGGACAACGGCGGGAAGATCCTGTTGCGCGGCCGCAAGCTGACCTACCGCAGCCAGTTCTGACCATCGGGCAAGGGCCGCGCCGCTATCACATCCATAGCGTCAAGCCACTGCCCCAAGCCCGGCGGGGTGGCTTGCTTTCTGCCACAATGGACCGAACTGAGAGCGGCACCGTTGCCAGACAGAAAGGAAACCGCCATGGCCAGCGACCTCATCAAGCACATCTCCGACGCCAGTTTCGAATCCGACGTCCTGCAGGCCGACAAGCCCGTGCTGGTCGACTACTGGGCCGAGTGGTGCGGCCCGTGCAAGATGATCGCGCCCATCCTGGACGAGGTCTCTTCGGCCTACAAGGACAAGCTGCAGGTGGCCAAGATGAACGTGGACGAGAACCGCGACATCCCCGCCAAGTTCGGCATCCGCGGCATCCCCACGCTGATGCTGTTCAAGGACGGCCAGCTGGCGGCCACCAAGGTGGGCGCGATGAGCAAGGCGCAGCTCACGGCCTTCCTCGACCAGCAGCTGGCGTAAGCGCCTTATCGCTTTCCCTCCCCAAAGGCCCGCCCCCGCGCGGGCCTTTGCTCCTATAATCCCTTCCTGAATCGCTGACCTGCCCCACGACGGCAGGCAGTTCGACCCCCGGTCAGCCCGGCGCCTCAGCCGCGGCACAGGACCTTCCCCCCAAGTTCGACAACAAAACGCCCGCCACGGGCGCATCCAACGCAGTCGCAGCCATGCATCTGAACGAACTCAAGGCGCTCCACGTCTCCGAAGTCCTCAAGCAAGCCGAAGAGCTGGAGATCGAAAACACCGGCCGCATGCGCAAGCAGGAGCTGATGTTCGCCATCATCAAGAAGCGCGCGCGCAACGGCGAGCAGGTGTTCGCCGACGGGGTGCTGGAAATCCTGCCCGACGGCTTCGGCTTCCTGCGCAGCCCGGACACCAGCTACACGGCCAGCACCGACGACATCTACATCTCGCCCAGCCAGGTGCGCCGCTTCAACCTGCACACCGGCGACATGATCGAAGGCGAGGTGCGCACGCCCAAGGACGGCGAGCGCTACTTCGCGCTGACCAAGCTGGACAAGGTCAACGGCCTGCCGCCCGAGCAGAACAAGCACAAGATCATGTTCGAGAACCTGACGCCCTTGTTCCCCAAGGAGCAGATGAAACTCGAGCGCGACGCGTTCAAGGGCGACGAGAACATCACCGGCCGCGTCATCGACATCATCGCCCCCATCGGCAAGGGCCAGCGCGCGCTGCTGGTGGCGCCGCCCAAGAGCGGCAAGACGGTGATGATGCAGCACATGGCACACGCCATCGCCACCAACTACCCCGACTCCATCCTCATGGTGCTGCTGGTCGACGAGCGCCCCGAGGAAGTGACCGAGATGCAGCGCTCGGTGAAGGGCGAGGTCATCGCCTCCACCTTCGACGAGCCCGCCGCGCGCCACGTGCACGTGGCCGAGATGGTCATCGAGCGCGCCAAGCGCCTGGTGGAACTGAAGAAGGACGTGGTGATCCTGCTGGACTCCATCACCCGCCTGGCCCGCGCCTACAACAACGTCGTGCCCTCCTCGGGCAAGGTGCTGACCGGCGGCGTGGACGCCAACGCGCTGCAGCGCCCCAAGCGCTTCCTGGGCGCGGCGCGCAACGTGGAGGAAGGCGGCTCGCTCACCATCATCGGCACCGCGCTGATCGACACCGGCTCGCGCATGGACGAAGTCATCTTCGAGGAGTTCAAGGGCACCGGCAACAGCGAAATCCACCTGGACCGCCGCCTGTACGAGAAGCGCGTCTTCCCCTCCATCCAGCTCAATCGCAGCGGCACGCGCCGCGAGGAACTGCTGCTGGCGCCCGAGATCCTGCAGAAGACCCGCATCCTGCGCCAGTTCATGTACAACATGGACGAGATCGAGGCGATGGAGATGGTGCTGAAGTCGATGAAGGCCACCAAGACCAACGTCGAGTTCTTCGACATGATGCGCCGCGGCGGCTGACGCCGTTCAGCGCTTGCGGGTCGCGTCCAGCGTCACGGACGCGATCACCTCTTCCCACTTCTTGTGCGCGCCGCGCGCCACGGCGCGCGTGCCCGGGAACGATGCCTTCAGCAGGCGCACCTGGCTCATCTTCGCCGGGTCCAGCGTCTTCCACTTGCCCGATTCCTCCACGCCGTTGCGGCTGCGGCCCCTGGTCTGGAAGAAGTTGAGCCGGCGCTCGCCGCCGATCAGGCCGTAGTCGTGAGGTTCGCCCTCCTTGGGGCGGCCTTCGTAATGGAACGAGATCAGGCGCCTGTGCGCGATGGCTTCGCGCAGGACTTCGTCCACTGCCTCGGGCGTGGAAGCCTGCAGGTAGGCGGTGGACGGCTCGTGAATTTCGCGCCGGAACGGATTCACGATCTCCACACCGGCAATGGTGCGGCCATGCTGCATGTCCTCGGAATACACGGTCGAACAGCCTGCCTGCGCCGCGCTGAGGACGATGACCGCGTCCCAGTAGTGCATCGAGTGCTGCTGGTGCAGGTCGATCGCTCGAAGGACCAACTCCGGCGTGATGGTCACGATTTCATTGGCCGACAGGTCGAGAACCGCGGCCGCCGCTTCCTGCTGCGTCAGCATCCGCTTGCGCAGGACCGTGGTGTAGAACTCCTGCAGCACCTGCGTGCTGAGAACAAGCGTGCGACTGGCCGATGGCTCACGAAGCAGCCGCTGGGCAATTGGGCGCTTGACCGGCTCTCGCCGGTCCACGGCGTACACGAGGATGTTGGAGTCGGCGAAGATCACTTCTTGCCCGCCAGCCAGGTCCTGAGCCGGTGGTTCATCACGTCCTCGTACAACTTCTCGCGGCCTTCCCAGGCGGGGCCTTCGGTATCCCGCGGCGGCAACGCGTCGATGCGGGCCATCATGTCATCGAAGCGGCGCAGGCGCTCTTCGTAGGTGTCCACCTTCGCGTATTGCTCGATCGCCTTGCGGCAGATCTCGTTGATGCTGGTGCCCTCGTTCGCGGCCCGCGCGCGCGCCGCCCGCAGCAGGGCGTCGTCGATGGAGAGGGTCAGGTTGGCCATGCGCCCACTTTACACGGGTTACGTGCAACGAACCCCTCAAACGGATGGGAACCCGCCGCCGCGATGGCCGTTCATGCCCTCTTTGAAGGTAGAATGCCGGGTTTTCCGCGGAAAGTAGCCTGGAATCGTCCGGGGCCGGCTGCCGCAGCGACCGAGAAGAGGAATCACCATGGCCAAAGAAGGCATCCACCCCAACTACCGCGAAGTGCTCTTCGTGGACCTGTCCAACGGCTTCAAGTTCGTCACGCGTTCGTGCGTCCCGACCCGCGAAATGGGCAAGACGGACGACGGCCGCGAGCTGCCGCTGTACAAGCTGGACACCTCCAGCGAGTCGCACCCGTTCTACACGGGCACCCAGAAGTCGGTGAACGACATGGGCGGCCGCGTCGACAAGTTCTTCAAGAAGTTCGGCAAGACCGCCGCCAAGTAAGCGCGTCTACCGCCGGCAAAAAGGCAGCCCGGGCGACCGCGCTGCCTTTTTTCTTGGCCCGCCGCCCCGCATGACACACTCGCGCGCGTGAACCAGCCCACCCCCGCGATCGTCGCCCAGAGCGCCGTGCGGCGGCTGCCGCGCGCGGCGCTGCTGCTGTTCTGCGCGGCGTACGTCGTGCCGGGCTTCGTGGGCCGCGACCCGTGGAAGAACGCCGACGTCACGGCGTTCGGCTACATGCACGAACTGGCGCTGGGCGGCGCCAACTGGCTGGCCCCCACGCTGCAGGGCCAGCCGCCGGAATTCGACGCGCTGCTGCCTTACTGGCTGGGTGCGTGGGCGATGCGCCTGGCACCCGGTTTCGTGCCGGGCGATTTCGCCGCCCGCCTGCCCTTCGTCGCGCTTCTCGTGCTGGCGCTGCTGGCCGCCTGGTACGGCATCTACTACCTGGCCCGCACGCCGCGCGCGCAGCCCGTGCCTTTCGCCTTCGGCGGCGAGGCGCAGCCCAAGGACTACGCGCGCGCCATCGCCGACGGCGGCCTGCTGGCGCTCATCGGCTGCCTGGGACTGGCGCAGCTCTCGCACGAAACCACGCCGGCGCTCGCCCAGCTGGGCTTCACCACGCTGGCCTTCTACGGCATGGCCGCGCTGCCGCTGCGCATCGCCATGCCCTCCGCCGCCGTGGTCATCGGCCTGGCGGGACTCGCCCTGAGCGGCGCGCCCACGACGGCGGTGCTGCTGGGCCTGGGCGGGGCATTCGTCACCGCGGTCGATCCGGCCACCAATGGCGAGAGAACGCTTTCGCGCTGGCCCTGGGTCGCGCTGATGCTCGCCACCGCCATCGCCGCCGCCCTGCTCGCCAGTGCCCTGGACCTCTGGCGATGGCGGTTGATGTCTTCCGCCGAACCGCGCGACTGGCGTGCGCTGGGCAAGCTCCTGCTGTGGTTCACCTGGCCGGCCGGCCCGCTGGCGGCCTGGACGGTCTGGCGCTGGCGCCGCCAGCTGGGGGCGCGTCACGTGGCGCTGCCGCTCTGGTTCGCGCTGGTGGCCATCGCGTCCACCGTGCTCACGCGTTCGTCCGACCGCTCGCTGCTGCTGGGCCTGCCCGCGCTGGCCACCCTTGCGGTCTTCGCGCTGCCCACGCTGCGCCGCGCCGTCTCTTCGCTCATCGACTGGTTCACCCTGCTCTTCTTCTCCGGCTGCGCGGTGGTGATCTGGGTCGTGTGGATCTCCATGCAGACGGGCGTGCCGGCCAAGCCCGCCGCCAACGTCGCGCGGCTCGCACCCGGCTTCGAACCCAGCTTCTCGCTCATCGCTTTCGCGGCCGCGCTGGCGGGCACCATCGCCTGGGGCTGGCTGGTGAAGTGGCGCACCGCGCGCCACCGCGCCGAGATCTGGAAGAGCCTGGTGCTGCCCGCCGGCGGCGCCGCGCTGTGCTGGCTGCTGCTGATGACGCTGTGGCTGCCGGTGCTCGACTACGCGCGCAGCTACTCGGCCGTGGTGCGCGGCGTCACGCAGGCCATGCCTGACGGCGGCTGCGTGGAAACCTTCGGCCTCAACCGCGGCCAGTTCGCGGCCTTCCGCTACCACGGCAGCCTGGACCTGCGCGCGGCGGCCACGACGGCCGAATGCCCCTGGCTGCTGATGCCTTCCGAGCTGCAACCCGCCGCCAGCGCCGCGCTGGACATGAAGCAGTGGCGCCTGGCCGCCACCGTGCGGCGTCCCACCGACGCGCGCGACAACGTCCTGCTGTTCTCGCGCGAACCGCGGGCGCGCTGATGTCCGAGCGCGGGACCATCGCCCGCCATGCGGGCACAGTGTTCGTCGGCCAGCTGGCCACGATGGCTTTCGGCGTCACCGACACGGTCATCGCCGGCCGCTACGCGCCCGAGGCGCTGGCCACGCTGTCGGTGGGCTCCGCCGTCTTCATCACCGTCTTCGTCGCGCTGCAGGGCATGGTGCAGGCGCAGTTGCCCATCTGGGCCGAACTGCGCGGCGCGGGCCGCGGCGGCGAGGTCGGCCGCTCCGTGCGCCAGGCGCTGTGGTTCGGCCTGGCCGCGGTGGCGATCGGCCTGGTCGCTCTGCTCTCCCCCGGCCCGCTGCTGCATTGGGCGCAAGTGCCGCCGGCGCTGCAGGCCAGGGTGCAGGACTACCTCGCGATCCTGGCCCTGGCCTTGCCGCCGGCGCTGCTGTTCCGCGGCTTCTCCACGCTGAACCAGGCGCTGGGCAAGCCGGTGCTGGTGACGTGGCTGCAGGCGGTCTCGCTCGCCGCGAAGGTGCCGCTGTCGCTGTGGCTCACGTTCGGCGGCCTGGGCGTGCCCGCCCTCGGCCTGGCCGGCTGCGCGTGGGCGACGGTCATCGTCTACTGGCTGCTGGTGGGCCTGGCGGTCTGGTTCCTGCGGCACAGCCCGCTGTACAGGCCCTACGCCATCTGGGCACGCGTCGAACGCCCGGACTGGGCCGTGCTGCGCGCCTTCGCGCGCCTGGGCGTGCCGACCGCGCTGGCGGTGATGGTGGAAGTCACCTCGTTCACGCTGATGGCGCTGTTCATCGCGCGGCTCGGCACCGTCGCGGCGGCCAGCCACCAGGTGGCGGCCAACCTCACCGCGGTGCTGTACATGATGCCGCTGTCGCTGGGCCTGGCCACCAGCTCGCGCGTGAGCTACTGGCTGGGCGCGCGCGACGAGCGCATGGCCCGCGCCGCGCTGTGCACCGGCCTGCAGCTGGCGCTGATGCTGTCGTGCGGCAGCGCCCTGCTCATCGCGCTGGCGCACGGCCACGTGGCTCGCCTCTATGCGGGCGACAACCCGGCGGTCGTGGAAGTCGCGGGCCACCTGCTGCTGTGGGTCAGCGTGTACCACGTGGCCGATTCCACGCAGGCGCTGTGCGTGTTCCTGCTGCGCAGCTACGGCGTCGCGGGCCGGCCGCTGGTGGTCTATTGCGTGCTGCTGTGGGGCGTGGGCCTGGGCGGCGGCTACCTGCTGGCCTACCAGGGCGTCGGGCAGTGGGCGCCGATGCGGTCGCCGGCCGCCTTCTGGGCCGCGGGGGCCGTGGCGCTGGCGCTCACGGCCGCGGCCTTCATGGCGCTGCTGTGGCGGGTCGTGCGCTCGCGTCGTTCGCCGCCCGCCTGACCATGCGCAGGCGCGCGGCGGGAAAGGCGATGGCGAAGGTCGATCCCGCGCCCAGCGTGCTGTCGATGCGCAGCTCCGCGCCGTGGCGCTGCACCACGTGCTTGACGATCGCCAGCCCCAGGCCGGTGCCGCCGGTTTCGCGCGAGCGGCTGCGGTCCACGCGGTAGAACCGCTCGGTCAGGCGCGGCAGGTGTTCCGGCGCGACGCCAGGGCCCGTGTCGCGCACCGCGAACTCCGCGCGCCCGTCCGCCAGCGCCCGCCACACCACCTGGATGCGGCCGCCGGCCGGCGTGTAGCGCACCGCGTTGCTCACCAGGTTGGACATGGCGCTGAGCAGCTCGCTGGGCGAGCCGGCCAGTTCCGCGTCTTCCGCGACGTCGAAACTGAATTCGTGCGTGGCCTTGCCCAGCACCGCCGATAGCGCGCGGGCTTCCTGCTCGCACTGCGTCATGAGCTGCCGCACCGGCGTCCAGTCGCTCAGGCCCGGCAGCGGGCTGCCTTCCAGCCGCGACAGCGTGAGCAGGTCGCTCACCAGCGTCTGCATGCGCTGCGCCTGCTGCGCCATCAGGTCCAGGTAGCGCGCCCTGTCCACCTCGGGCAGCGGCAGGTTCTGCAGCGTCTCGATGAAGCCGCCCAGCACCGTCAGCGGCGTGCGGATCTCATGCGACACGTTGGCGACGAAGTCGCGCCGCATCGCCTCGGCCTGTTCCACCGAAGTGACGTCGCGCGACAGCAGCAGCTTGCGGCCATGGCCGTACGGATGCAGCTGCACCGACACGCGCAGCGGCCGCGAAGGCGAGCTGTCGCGCCCCGTCACGACGACGTCGCGCGAGTAGTCGGCCTGCCCCTGGTAAGCCGCGAACGCCGGGTCGCGCAGCAGGTTTCCGATCAGCTGCAGCAGGTCGCGCTGCGGGTCGATGCCCAGGTGCGCGCCGGCGGTCTCGTTGCACCACTCGATGCGGCCCTCCGCGTCCAGCAGCACCACGCCGTTGGGCGAAGCCTGGATGGCCGCGAGGAACGCCTGCAGCCTTTCGCCGGCCTCCTGCGTGGCGCGGTCGCGCGCGCGCAGCGCCTTGCGCACCCGCTCGCCGGACTCGCCCCACAGGCCCGAGCGCACCGGCACCTCGCTTTCGGCGCCGCGGCGCAGCCAGCGCAGGAAGCGCGCGGCCCGCAGCAGGTCGAACACGAACCACGTGACGCCACCCAGGATGATGCCGACCTCCGCGCCCGCGTCGCCGGCCAGCCACCAGCCGGCGAGGCCGCCCACCAGCTGGCAGAACAGGAAGCTGGCGACGCGCCAGAACATGGGCGGGTTCAGCCTGCCGTGCGGACGGCGGCGGGTTGCGGTTGCGCGGTCAGGCGGTAGCCCGCGCCGCGGACGGTTTCGACCATGGTGCCGGCCAGGCCCAGCGCTTCGCGCAGGCGCTTGACGTGCACGTCCACGGTCCTCTCCTCGATGAACACGTGGTCGCCCCACACCTTGTCGAGCAGCTGCGAGCGGCTGTGCACGCGCTCGGGGTGCTTCATCAGGTAGTTGAGCAGCTTGAACTCGGTCGGGCCCACCTTCAGCGGCTGGCCGCGCCAGTTGACGCGATGCGTGGCCGCGTCCAGCACCAGTTCGCCGATGGTCACGGTCTCCGCGTCCTGCTCCGGCGCGCGGCGGCGCAGCACGGCGCGGATGCGTGCCAGCAGTTCCTGCGTGGAGAACGGCTTGGTGATGTAGTCGTCGGCGCCGGCGTCCAGCCCGGCCACCTTGTCCGGTTCGTCGCCGCGCGCGGTCAGCATCAGGATCGGGATGGCCTTGGTGCGCGAGGACGAGCGCCACTTGCGCGCCAGCGCCAGGCCGCTCTGCCCGGGCAGCATCCAGTCCAGCAGGATCACGTCGGGCAGCACGGCGTCCAGCTCGCGCTGGGCCGAGTCGCCGTCTTCCGCCCACACCGGCTGGAAGCCGTTGTGGCGCAGGTTCACGGCCACCAGTTCGGCGATGGCGGGTTCGTCCTCGACGACCAGGACGCGGGGCACGTTCTTCATCGTTGCTTCACTGCAGGGCCGATTCGATCTGCGCCATCGAGCTGTGGCGCACGTCTTCGCCCTTGACGACGTAGATGATGAATTCGGCGATGTTCTTGGCGTGGTCGCCGATGCGCTCCAGCGCCTTGGCCAGGAACAGCAGGTCCAGGCTGGGCGAGATGGTGCGCGGGTCTTCCATCATGTAGGTGATCAGCTTGCGCACGAAGCCGTCGAATTCCTTGTCGATCAGGTCGTCCTCTTTCAGGATCGACAGCGCGGTGGCCGTGTCCAGGCGCGCGAAGGCGTCCAGCGCCTTGCGCAGCAGGCCCGAAGCCAGGTCGGCCGCCACGCGCAGTTCCGAAGCCGGCAGCGTGCGCGAATTGCCGCTGTCGATGATGGAACGCACCATGCGGGCGATCTTCGCCGCCTCGTCGCCCACGCGCTCCAGGTTGGCGGTGGTCTTGGAGATCGCCATCAGGAGGCGCAGGTCGCGCGCCGTGGGCTGGCGGCGTCCGATGATGGAAGCCAGCTCGCGGTCGATGTCCACTTCCATCGAGTTGACGCGGGTCTCGGTTTCCAGGACCTGCATCGCCGCGTCGGCGTTGAACTGCGCCAGCGCATAGACGGCCTGGCGGATCTGCGACTCGACCAGCCCGCCCAGCTCCATCACGCGGGACGAAACGCCGTTGAGCTCGCTGTCGAACTGGGTGCTGAGGTGTTTGTCAGGCATGGTTCGCTCCTTCTCCCGTTCGCCCTGAGCCTGTCGAAGGGCTTCGACAGGCTCAGCCCGAACGGGTATTTGCTTCAGCCAAATCGGCCAGTGATGTAGTCCTCGGTTTCCTTGCGCTTGGGCTTGAAGAAAATCTGCTCGGTCTCCCCCACCTCCACCAGGTCGCCCAGGTACATGTACGCCGTGTAGTCGCTGCAACGCGCGGCCTGCTGCATGTTGTGCGTGACGATGACCACCGTGTAATCGTCCTTCAATTCGGCGATCAGCTCCTCGATCTTCGCGGTGGAGATCGGGTCCAGCGCCGAGCAGGGCTCGTCCAGCAGCAGCACTTCGGGCTTGATGGCGATGCCGCGCGCGATGCACAGGCGCTGCTGCTGGCCGCCCGAAAGGCCGGCGCCGCTCTGGTCCAGCTTGTCCTTCACCTCGTTCCACAGCGCGGCCTTGCGCAGTGCCCATTCCACGCGCTCGTCCATGTCGCTGTTGCTCAGGTTCTCGAACAGGCGCACGCCGAAGGCGATGTTGTCGTGGATGGACATCGGGAACGGCGTGGGCTTCTGGAACACCATGCCGACCTTGGCGCGGATCAGCGCCACATCCTGCTTCGACGTCAGCAGGTCCTCGCCGTCCAGCACGATCTCGCCTTCGGCGCGCTGCTCGGGGTACAGCTCGTACATGCGGTTGAAGGTGCGCAGCAGCGTGGACTTGCCGCAGCCCGAGGGGCCGATGAAGGCGGTGACCTTCTTCTCCGGGATGTCCAGGTTGATGCCCTTCAGGGCGTGGAACTTGCCGTAGTAGAAGTTCAGGTTCCTGACCGAAAGCTTGGGACGCTGCGCGATGGCGGTGGCGGTCATGTCGCTCTTTCCTTAGATCTTGGTACGCGTCAGCACGCGCGCGAGGATGTTCAGCCCCAGCACGGCCAGCGTGATGATGAAGACGCCGGCCCACGCGAGCGACTGCCAGTTCTCGTACGGGCTCATCGCGAACTTGAAGATGGTCACCGGCAGGCTGGCCATGGGCTCGCCCAGGCTGGAGGTGAAGAACTGGTTGTTCAGCGCGGTGAACAGCAGCGGCGCGGTTTCGCCGCTGATGCGGGCGACGGCCAGCAGCACGCCCGTCACCACGCCGGCGCGGGCGGCGCGCAGCGTGATGCTCATGATCACGCGCCACTTCGGCGTGCCCAGCGCGTAGGCCGCTTCGCGCAGGCCCGCGGGCACCAGCGCCAGCATGTTCTCGGTGGTGCGGATCACCACCGGGATCACGATCAGCGCCAGCGCCACGATGCCGGCGGCGGCCGAGAACTTCCTGTACTGCGCCACGACCACGGCGTAGACGAACAGGCCGATGACGATGGAAGGCGCCGACAGCAGGATGTCGTTGACGAAGCGCGTCAACGAGCCCAGCCAGCCCTTGTGGTCGTACTCGGCCAGGTAGATGCCGGCCATGATGCCGATGGGCGTGCCGACGAAGGTGGCCAGCGTCACCATCAGAAACGAGCCCCACAGCGCGTTGGCGATGCCGCCCGCCTCGTTGGGCGCGGGGGTCATCTCGGTGAAGGTGGCCCAGGCCAGGCCGCCGACGCCCAGGCGCACGGTCTCGACCAGGATCCAGATGAGCCAGAACACGCCGAAAGCCATGGCGGCCAGCGACAGCGCCAGCGCGACCTGGTTGGTGCGCTTGCGCGAGGCGTATTTGCGCTGCGCGACGGCGGCCGCGTCGGCCTCGCGCAGCAGGCGCGCGCCGGTGCCGGAAGAAGCGGGCGCGTTCATGCGCGCGCTCCCTCGCCCTTGCGCAGGCGAGCCAGCAGCACCTTGGACAGCGACAGCACGACGAAGGTGATGAAGAACAGGACCAGGCCCAGGTACATCAGCGCCGCCTGGTGCAGGCCGCTGGCGGCCTCGGCGAACTCGTTGGCCAGGGCCGAGGTGATGGAGTTGGCCGGCGCGAACAGCGACAGCGAATCCAGCTGGTTGAAGTTGCCGATGACGAAGGTGACGGCCATGGTCTCGCCCAGCGCGCGGCCCAGGCCGAGCATCACGCCGCCGATGACGCCGCCCTTGGTGTAGGGCAGCACGACCTTGAAAACCACTTCCCAGGTGGTGGAGCCCAGCGCGTAGGCCGACTCCTTGAGCATGGGGGGCGTCACCTCGAACACGTCGCGCATCACGGCGGCGATGAACGGGATGATCATGATGGCCAGGATGATGCCGGCCGACAGGATGCCGATGCCCACCGGCGGGCCCGACACCAGCGCGCCCAGGATGGGCACGCCGCTGAACACGGCCTGCAGCGGCTGCTGCACGAAGGTCGCCAGGATGGGGCCGAACACCAGCAGGCCCCACATGCCGTACACGATGGAAGGCACGGCGGCCAGCAGCTCGATGGCGGTGCCCAGCGGGCGCTTCAGCCAGGCGGGCGACAGTTCGGTGAGGAAAAGCGCGATGCCGAAAGAAACCGGCACGGCGATGATGAGCGCGATGAGAGAGGTGGCCAGCGTGCCGTAGATCATCACGAGGCCGCCGAACTCGCCGGCGACCGGGTCCCACACGCTGCTGGCCAGGAAGCCCAGGCCGTACTTCTGGATGGCGGGCCAGGCGCCGCTGACCAGCGAGCCCAGGATGCCCAGCAGCAGGGCCAGGGTGAGCAGCGCCGCGCCGCGGGCCGCCCAGCCGAACAGCCGGTCGACCAGCGCGTTGGCGCCCCTGCCGCGGCCGGGCGGAGGAGTCATCTCCCGCTCGCCGCCGCGCGCCGCTCGCGCTGGAAACGTGGCCTCATGGGCCGGAAGTGTAGAGGACACGTCGGGCCCCTCCAGGATCGTTTTCGTCGCCGCGGCGGCATCGCTGCCGCCGCGGATGGCCGTCTTACTTGAAGGCGACGGTCTTGCCCGAACCGTCCTTGATCTCGGTGGACCACAGCTTGTCGATCTGCTGCTTCACCGCGGCCGGCATCGGCACGTAGTCCAGGTCGTCGGCGGTCTTGTCGCCGTTCTTGTAGGCCCAGTCGAAGAACTTCAGCACGGCGGCGGCCTGCTGCGGCTTGTCCTGCACCTTGTGCATGAGGATGAAGGTGGCGCCGGTGATGGGCCAGCTCTCGGCACCGGGCTGGTTGGTCAGGATCTGGTAGAAGCTCTTGCTCCAGTCGGCGCCCGCGGCGGCGGCCTTGAAGGCCTTGTCTTCCGGCGCGACGAACTGGCCGGCGGCGTTCTGCATGAGCGCGTACGTCATCTTGTTCTGCTTGACGTAGGCGTACTCGACGTAGCCAATGGCGTTGGGCAGGCGGCCCACGAAGGCGGCGACGCCCTCGTTGCCCTTGCCGCCGGCGCCCGTGGGCCAGTTGACGGCGGTGCCCTCACCCACCTTGCTCTTCCACTCGGCGTTCACCTTGGAGAGGTAGTTGGTGAAGATGAAGCTGGTGCCCGAGCCGTCGGCGCGGCGCACCGGCGCGATGGCGGCGTCCGGCAGGTTCAGCGACGGGTTCAGCGCCTTGATCGCCGGGTCGGTCCACTTGGTGATCTTGCCCAGGTAGATGTCGCCCAGCACCTGGCCGTTCAGGCGCAGCTGGCCGGGGGCGATGCCCTTGATGTTCACGACCGGGATCACGCCGCCGATGACGGTGGGGAACTGGATCTGGCCTTTCTTGGCCAGCTCGTCGTCCTTCAGGGGCGCGTCGGAGGCGCCGAAGTCCACGGTCTTGGCGTCGATCTGGCGGATGCCGGCGCCCGAGCCCACGGACTGGTAGTTGATCTTGGCGCCGGTGGCCTTGTTGTAGTCGGACGCCCACTTGGCGTACAGCGGCGCCGGGAAGCTGGCGCCGGCGCCGGTGATTTCCTGGGCGGCGGCCAGGCCGGCGAACGAGACGGTGGCAAGGCCGATGGCGGCCAGGCGGAGGGTGGTGTTCATCGCTTCGAAGTCCTCTTTGGATGGGAACTGCCGCGGATTCTGGAAACGGTCCATGACAACCCTGTGACACAGCCCCACGCGGCGAAATGCGCGTCATCCGGCCGTCACCAATCTGTCACGGCCTGTCACTACGCTCCGCGCCGAACCCAACACACCCTGGAGGATGAAGAAGATGACCACCCGCCGACTCGCCCTTGCCGTGATCGCCGCCGCCGCGCTGGCCACCGGCTGCGCCACCACGTCCGCCCCGGTTTCCGTGGCCGACACCATCGCCCGCGACCCGGAGCTGAGCACCCTGAACGGCCTGGTCCAGAAGGCCGGCCTGGCCGACTCGCTGAAGTCCGGCGGCCCCTACACCGTGTTCGCGCCGACCAACGAAGCCTTCAAGGCCGTGCCGGCCAAGACCATGGAAGAGCTGTCGCACGACCCGGCCAGGCTGAAGGCCGTGCTGCAGTACCACGTGCTGCCCGCCAAGGTGACCTCATCGGAGGTCAGCAACAAGAACGCCAAGACCGCCCAGGGCGGCGAGCTGGCCCTGTCGAAGTCGGGCACGTTCGTGACCGTGGAAGAAGCGATGGTGCAGCAGGCCGACATCACGGCGACCAACGGCGTGGTCCACACCGTGGACCGCGTGCTGATGCCCCCGCGCCGCTGACCGGCCGCCGAGACCAGCAAGGGAGGCCCGCCATGCCCCTGCGCGATGCGTTCGCGCTGCGCCGCCGTGCGCTCGTCGTTTCCACCGCGGCGGCGCTGACTGCGCCCGCCGTGCTCGCCCAACCCGGCCGCCCGGGCGGCAAGCCGATCGCGGTCGCGCAGCTCGCCGACATGTCGCCGCAGCAGCAGGACGTCTCGCGCGACTTCCTGGTCGGCTCGCGCGCGGCCTGGCAGGACATCAATGCCAAGGGCGGCGTGCACGGCCGGCCGGTCCAGCACCTGTCGCTGGAAGTCGACGGCTCCGCCGCCGCCGTGAAGGCCGCCCTCGCCTCGGCGCGCGACAACGCGGCCTGCGTCGCCTTCTCGGGCACCTGCGGCGACCCGGTGGCCGGCGAGCTGGTCGCCCAGCTGCGCGCCGACAGCACCGCCCTGGCCCACGCCGCGCCCTGGCTGCAGAACTCCAGCCTGGACGTGGACGAGCGCACCTTCCCCATCTTCGCCGCGCGGCAGGAGCAGATCGGCCATGCGCTGAAGTCGCTGACGCTCGTCGGCGTGCGCGACCTGGCCGCCATCTACGCCACGCCGGCCGACTGGCGCCTGTACCGCGAGGACGTGGAGCGCAGCTCCTCCGCCATCGGCATGAAGCTGCAGAGCTTCCGTGCAGAAGGCAACCTGTCCAAGCTGGCGCAGCGCCTGAACGCGGCCACGCCGCCGATCGTGCTGTTCGTCGGCGGCACGCCGGAACTGATCGAATTCACGCAGGCGCTGGAGAAGCAGCCGCGCCAGCGCTACGTCATCGCGCTGGCCGACGTGAACATGCAGACGCTGCAGCAGCTGGGCGGCGCGCGCAACAACACGGCGGTGATCGCCACGCAGGCGGTGCCGCTGGTGACGGCCAGCATGCCGGTGGTGCGCAACTACCGCGACACGCTGGCGCGGCTGTTCGACGAGCCGCCCTCGCCGCTGTCGCTGGCCGGCTTCATCGCCGCGCGCTACACGTACGAAGTGCTGAACGACATCGACGGCGCCATCACGCGCTCTTCGGTGCTGGCCGCGTTCCAGCGCCGCGGCGCGCTGGACGTGGGCGGCTTTCGCGTCGCCTTCGATTCGCGCCGCCGCAGCGTCGCGTTCGTCACGCAGAGCATGCTGACCCAGGATGGCCGTCTCGTGGGCTGAGCCCGCGGCGGCCGTGCGGCGGCCCGCGCGCGGGCCCGCCGTTTGCTATGCTGGACCGCGAATGGACAATGGGATTCTCCTGGCCGCGGTCGACCTCGGCTCCAACAGTTTTCGGCTGGAGATCGGCCGCTTCGACCACGGGCAGATCCAGCGCGTGGAGTACCTGAAAGAAACGGTGCGCCAGGGCGCGGGCCTGGACGAAGCGCGCAACCTCACGCCCGAAGCGATGCAGCGCGGGCTGGATTGCCTGGCCCGCTTCGCCGAGCGGCTGGCCGGCTTCAAGCGCCGCCAGGTGCGCGCGGTGGCCACGCAGACGCTGCGCGAAGCGCGCAACCGCGACGAATTCCTCGCCCGCGCGCACAAGGTGCTGGGCTTTCCCATCGACGTGGTGTCCGGCCGCGAGGAAGCGCGCCTCATCTACGAAGGCGTGGCGCGCCTGCTGCCGCAATCGGACGAGCGCCGGCTGGTGGTGGACATCGGCGGCCGCTCCACCGAGCTGATCCTGGGCCACGAGTTCGAGGCGCTGGAAACCGAGAGCTACCGCGTGGGCAGCGTCGCCTGGTCGATGCGCCATTTCCCGCAAGGCGATTTCACCGCCGCGGCCTTCGAGCGCGCGGAAGTCGCCGCGCAAGCCATCCTGGACGAAGCCGCGGGCCGCTATGCGCCGGACGGCTGGGACGTGGCTTACGGCTCCTCCGGCACGCTGGGCGCCATCGGCGACATCCTGCTGGCCGCCGGCTGGAGCGACATCTCGCGCGACGGCCTGGCCTGGCTGAAAGCGCAGCTGATCTCGGCGCGGCACGCCGACCGCGTGCGGCTGGAAGGCCTGAAGGACGACCGGCGCGCCGTCATCGGCGGCGGCCTGTCGGTCACGCTGGCGGTGTTCGACGTGCTGGGCATCGACCACATGCAGGCGGCCGCCGGCGCGCTGCGGCACGGGGTGCTGTACGACCTGCTGGACCGCGAGCAGACGGCGGGCGACGTGCGGTCCAGCACCGTGCAGCGCCTGGCATCGCGCTTCGGCGTCGACCTGGCGCAGGCGCGCCGCGTGGGCGACACCGCCGCGGCGCTGCAGCGGCAGCTGATGGCGGGCGAGCGCGACACCGAGCTGCTGCGGCGCCAGGAACGCAAGCTGCGCTGGGCCGCGATGCTGCACGAGATCGGCAGCCTGATCTCGCACAGCGACTACCACAAGCACGGCGCCTACATCCTGGACAACGCCGACGCGCCGGGCTTCGACCAGGCCGAGCTGCACCGGCTGGGCATGCTGGTGCTGGGCCACCGCGGCAAGCTGCGCAAGCTGGACCTTCAGCTGGAAGACGAACCGTTCGTGCGGCAGCTGATTTGCCTGCGCCTGGCGGTGATCCTTTGCCACGCCCGCCGCGATCCGGACCTGCAGGGCCTTTCGCTGCGGATCCAGGGCCGCACGGCCGCCCTGTCGGTGCGGGCCGACTGGCCTGCCCGCTACCCGCAGTCGGCCCACCTGCTGCGCGAGGAGGTCCTGGCGTGGCAGAAGACCGAGTGGGGCCTGGCGCTGTCATAAAAATCCGGGGGGTGGCGGTCTAAACTGTATATACCGTTTCCCACGAACGACCCCGAGGAGGACACCATGGCCACCACCCGCAAGACCACGACCACCGCGCGCAAGCGCCCTGCCCCCAAGACCGCGGTGAAGCCGGCGGCCAGACCCGCCGCCGCCCCGGCCAAGGCTCCCAAGCCCGCCGCCAAGCCTGCTCCGCAGAAAGCCGCCAAGCCCGCGAAGGCCCCCAAGGCCGACAAGCCGAAGAAGCCCAAGCTGGTGCGCGACAGCTTCACCATCCCCAAGGCCGAATACGCGGTGCTCGAGGAACTGAAGGCGCGCGCCGCCAAGGCCGGCGCGCCGTCGAAGAAGAGCGAAGTGCTGCGCGCCGGCATCAAGGCGCTGGCCGCGTTGTCCGATGCGGCCTTCGCCGCGGCGATGAGCGCCGTGCCGGCCGTGAAGACCGGCCGTCCGGCCAAATCCTGAGCGACTAAGCCGCGTCCGGCGACTGCACGGCGACGACGATCGTCTGCCGGTCGCCGGCCCGTTCGCGGGTGCGCAGCCACCACGCGCTGCCCTTGCGCACCGCGCAGCTGCCGCCCGTGATGTCCATCAGCGAGGCGACCAGTTCGCCCAGCACCGGCTGGTGGCCCACCAGCACCACCGGCTGCCGCGCCACCGGCCACTGGGCCACTTCCAGCAGCTGCTGCACGGTGGCATCGGGCGCGAGTTCGGCCCGCACCTTGTACTTGCGCCCCAGCGCCAGCACGGTCTGCTCGCAGCGCCGCGCCGGGCTGCACAGGATGCGCGCGCCGTCCGGCAGCTGGCGGTCCAGCCAGGCGCCGATCCGCGCGGCCTGCTTCTCGCCGCGCGGCGTCAGCGACCGCTGCAGGTCGTCGGCGCCGTCCACCGGATCTTCGGCCTCGGCGTGCCGCCACAGGATCAGGTCCACAACACCTCCTCGGCCGTACGGCCCCGACCCTGGTAGCGCGCCATCAGCGCGGATTGCGCGCCGTGCCCCTTGGGCTGCTCGGCGCCCTTCACGCGCCGGTACTGCCCGTCTTCCATCAGGTCCCAGGCGTCGCGGTTGTCGTGCAGGTACGCGACCAGGCATTCGTCGATGATGCGCTGGCGCAAGTGCGGATCCAGCACCGGCCAGGCCAGCTCGATCCGCCGCAGCATGTTGCGGTTCATCCAGTCGGCGCTGGAGAGGTACAGCTCCTCGTCGTGCCCGGCGCTGAAATAGAACACGCGCGAGTGCTCCAGGAAGCGCCCGATGATGGACCGCACCCGGATGTTCTCGGTCAGCCCCGGCAGGCGCGCGGGCAGCATGCAGGCACCGCGCACGATCAGGTCGATCTTCGCGCCGTGCCGCCCCGCGCGCACCAGCGCGTTCATCAACAGCTCGTCGGTCAGCGCGTTCATCTTCAGCACGATGCGCGCCGGCAGCCCGCGCGCGGCCGCCTCGCCCATCACGTCGATCTTCTCGATCAGCCGCCGGTGCAGGTGGAAAGGCGCCATCAGCGCCAGGTTCATCCGCGGCAGCTTGGTCTGGCTGGCCAGGTGCACGAAGATCGCTTCGATGTCCGCGGTGAGTTTCGGGTTGGCCGTGAGGTGGCTGATGTCGGTATAGAGGCGCGCCGTGCGCGTGTTGTAGTTGCCCGTGGACAGGTGCGCGTACCTCACCATGTGCCGCCCCTCGCGCCGCGTGACCAGCAGCATCTTGGCGTGCGTCTTCAGGCCCACCACGCCGTACACCACCTGCGCGCCGATGGACTCCAGCTGCTCGGCCCAGTTGATGTTGGCTTCCTCGTCGAAGCGGGCCTTCAGTTCCACCACCGCCATCACTTCCTTGCCGCGCCGCACCGCCTCGCGCAGCAGGTCCATCAGCGCCGAATCGGAGCCGGTGCGGTAGATGGTCTGCTTGATGGCGAGCACCGAAGGATCATTCACCGCCTCGCGCAGGAAAGCGAGCACGCCGTCGAAGCTTTCGAACGGCTGGTGGATCAGCACGTCGCCCCGCTTCAGCTGCTCGAAGATGGGCGTGCCCGGCTGCAGCCCCGAGGGGTACGAAGGACTGTACGGCGGGAACAGCAGGCGCGGCGCGTCGACCAGGTCGATCAGCTGCTGCAGCCGAACCAGGTTCACCGGCCCCGGCACGCGGTACAGCGCGCCCGGCGGCAGGCCGAACTGCTGCAGCAGGAAGCTGGCGAGGAACTCCGAGCAGCCGGACGACACCTCCAGCCGCACCGCCTGGCCGTAGTGCCGATGCTGCAGGCCCAGCCGCAGCGCGGTGCGCAGGTTGCGCACGTCGTCCTCGTCCACCGCCAGGTCGGAGTGGCGCGTCACGCGGAACTGCGAGAACTGCCCCACCTCGCGGCCGGGAAACAGGCTCTGCAGGTGCGCGCGGATCACGCTGGACAGCGACACGAACAGCGCCTTCTTGCCCGACACCTTGGCCGGCATGCGGATCAGCCGCGGCAGCACGCGCGGCACCTTGACGATGGCGATCTCGTTCTCGCGGCCGAAGGCGTCGGCGCCGCCCAGCCGAACGATGAAGTTGAGCGACTTGTTGGCCACCTGCGGGAAAGGGTGCGCCGGGTCCAGCCCCACCGGCACCAGCAGCGGCCGCACCTCGCGCTCGAAGTACTCGACCACCCAGCGGCGCTGCGCGGCGTTGCGGTCGCCATGCGAGACGATGGCGATGCCTTCCCTGGCGAAAGCCGGTGTCAGCTCGTCGTTGAACAGCACGTACTGCTGCTCCACCAGGCGGTGCGCGGCAACGGACAGCGCTTCGAAGCTTTCGGCGGTGTACAGCCCCTTGCGCTCGCCGTTCTGCACCGCGGTCAGGTGCGGCGCGGCGCGCACCTCGAAGAACTCGTCCAGGTTCGAAGACACGATGCACAGGTAGCGCAGCCGCTCCAGCAGCGGCACGTCCTTGCGCCGTGCCCAGTCCAGCACCCGCTCGTTGAAGGCGAGGATGCTGTGGTCACGGTCCAGAAACGGGATCTCCGTGCCTTCGGGCGCGGGTTTGGCCGCCGGTGTCATCGATTGGTTGTCATATGACGCAATGATGACGAGTGTTCACGTCCCGGATGACAGTTTCGTGACGCTCATCGGCAGCGGCCGGGCCGCTTTTGCGGGCACCAGATGGCCGGCGAAGACCCGCGCGGCATGCGACCAGCTGAAGTCTTCGGCGCGGCGGCGGGCTTCGGCGCGTGGCACGGCCAGCGCGGCGTGGCACGCCTGCGCGAGGTCCTCATCCATGGCGCCGCCCAGCGGGCGGTCTTCTTCCGGATGCCGGCGGCCCAGCACTTCCAGCGGTCCATCCACCGGGTAGGCCGCCACCGGCGTGCCGGTGGCCATCGCCTCCACCATCACCAGGCCGAAAGTGTCTGCATGGCTGGGGAACACGAAAACATCGGCCGCACCGTAGAGCTGGGCCAGCACGTCGCGCGGCAGCAGCCCGACCCAGCGAACTTCCGGGAACCGGGCCTTGAGCGAAGCCTCCACAGGGCCTACACCGCACACCACCTTGCTGCCGGGCAGCGGCGTGTCCAGGAAAGCCTGGATGTTCTTCTCGTAAGACACGCGGCCGACGAACAGCCACACCGGACGCGGCAACTCGCCGAGCTGCGGGAAGATGCCCGGCCGCTCGCGCAAGCCGAACAGCGAGGTGTCCACGCCGTGGGTCCACTCGCGCAGGTTGGAGAAGCCGCGCCGCTGCAGCATCTGCAGCACGCTGTGCGTGGGCACCATCACGCCCGACGAGGGCCGGTGGAAGTGGCGGAACAGCGCGTAGCCCCAGGACACCGGCACCTTGACCGCCGCGTTCACGATCTCCGGGAACTTGGTGTGGAACGCGGTGGTGAAAGCCAGCCCGTTCTTCAGGCAGTACTTGCGCGCGGCCCAGCCCAGCGGGCCTTCGGTCGCGATGTGGATCGCGTCCGGCTGAAATGCGTCCAGCTTGCGCACCACGTCGGGGTACGGCCGCACGGCCAGGTCGATGCCCTTGTAGCCCGGACAGGGCCGCGTGCGGAACTGGCTGGGCTCGACCACCAGCATCTCGTGCCCTTCGGCGGCCAGCTCGCGCTGCAGCTCGACGAGCGTGGTGACCACGCCGTTGACTTGCGGTTTCCAGGCGTCGGTGACGAGGGCGATCTTCATCAGGCGGTCTCCAGGGTTTTACGCGGAATCCCGGGATGGCGGCCGGGAACGGGATGGTCGACGGCGCCCCACTGCACCAGCTCCAGCCGGCCGTCCAGGTGTTCCACCAGCGCGGTGCGGCTCTCCACCCAGTCGCCGTCGTTGCAGTAGAGGATGCCGTTCACCTCGCGCATCTCGGCGCGGTGGATGTGGCCGCAGACCACGCCGTCGTGGCCGCGCCTGCGCGCTTCGGCGGCGACGGCTTCCTCGAAGCTGTTCACGTAGTTCAGCGCCCGCTTCACCTTGTGCTTCAGGTAAGCGGACAACGACCAGTACGGCAGCCCCAGCCAGCCGCGCAGGCGGTTCAGGTGCCGGTTCACCTTCAGCGTGAACTCGTAGAGGTGGTCGCCGACGTGCGCCAGCCACTTGGCGCACTGCACCACGCCGTCGAACAGGTCGCCGTGCAGGATCCACAGCTGCTTGCCGCCGGCGGTGGTGTGCACCGCCTCTTCCATCACCTCGATGCCGCCGAACGCGTGGCCGGCGAACTGGCGCGCGAACTCGTCGTGGTTGCCCGGCACGAACACCACGCGGCAGCCCTTGCGCGCGCGGCGCAGCACCTTCTGCACCACGTCGTTGTGCGCCTGCGGCCAGAACCATCGGCGGCGCAGCGCCCACCCATCGACGATGTCGCCGACCAGGTACAGCGTCTCGGAAGGATGGTGCTTGAGGAAGTCCAGCAGCGCCGCGGCCTGGCAGCCGGGCGTGCCCAGGTGAATGTCGGAGACGAACACCGCGCGCAGGCGGGGCGTCTCGGCTTCGTCGTCGGGGATGTCCGCAGCGCCGGAGGCGACACCTCCAGCCAGTGAACCGAAGGTGTCGAGGGCGTCGCGCATGGAACGTCAGCGTCCGAGGAAGTGCTTGCGGTAGCGCGGGGGCAGGTCGGCGATGCGCATCAGCATCGGCAGGTCCGCCGTGTTGAAGTCCGGGTCCCAGGCCGGCGCGCCCAGCACCTTGGCGCCCAGGCGCAGGTAGCCCTTGATCAGGGCGGGCGGTTCCACCGGCAGCGTGTCGTCCAGCCGCTCCACCGGCAGCGGCAGGCGCGGGCGCACGTGGTATTCGATCGGCGCGAGGTGCGTCTCGCGCACCTGCCGCCAGATGCTGGCCGCGGCGTGGCCGCTGACCACGCCTTCGTGCAGCATCGGGATGCTGGCGCAGCCGATCATGGTGTCCAGCTGGTTGCGCACCATGAACTCGGCCAGCGCACCCCACAGCGCCAGGATCACGCCGCCATGGCGGTGGTCCGGGTGCACGCAGCTGCGGCCCAGTTCCACCATGCGCTCACGCAGCGTGCGCAGCCGCGTGAGGTCGAACTCCGTGTCGCTGTAGGTGCTGCCGACGCGGCGCGCCTGCGCGGGCGTCAGCACGCGGTAGGTGCCCACCACTTCGCCGCTGGCGCTGTCGCGCACCAGCAGGTGCTCGCAGAAGTCGTCGAACAGGTCCACGTCGTGGCCGGGCACGGGCGTGTCCAGCCGGGCGCCCATCTCGCCCGCGAAGACGTCGAACCTCAGGCGTTGCGCCTGGCGGACCTCGTCGGCATGGCGGGCCCAGGCCACCGTAACCGCGCCACGCTCAGCCGCAGGCTGCGCTGGATCAGGTCGATGAAGCGACCCCCGGGGCAGCGAGACCGGTGAAAGCGGCATCGTCGGGTTGGGCAGTTCGTTCACGCTCATCCTCCTGCTGTACGGATGTGCGGCAGTGTGCAAATCCACAGTGACTCGCCCATGGCAGAGCCGTGGCAGTTCGGTGACAGCCGCGCCGCGCCTCAGCGCGCGAAGGAGCGCCCCGCTTCCGCCGCTTCGCGCAGCACCCACAACGGGTCGTCCAGCGGCAGGTCGTGGCCGGCCCAGGGGTGCAGCTTCAGCGGCAGGCTCCAGCGCGCGGCCAGGCGGCGCGAGCATTCCGGCGACACCAGCCGGTCGCCTTGCGATGCGAGCAGCACGATGGGCACCGCGGGCGCTTGACGCGGCGCACTCCATCGGGCCGCGGCCCACAACTGCCGCACCGCGTTGCCGGGCGCGACCGGGTGCTGGCGCGCCAGCACCGCCCAGCCGCGCGCGGCGCCCGCGTGCGATTCGGACCGCGCGCTGGTCATGCGCAGCACGCGCTGCTCGCGCTCGACGGCGTTCAGTCCGGGCAAGGCCAGGCGGCCCAGCACGGGCCAGTTGTGCGGCTGCAGCCGCTGCCACGGCCAGCTGGCACCGCCGGCGCTGGTGTTGATGAGGACACAGCCGGCCAGCTCCTGCGGTGCGGTGCGCGCCCATTCCAGCGCGACCATCGCGCCCAGCGACATCGCGACGACGACGGTGGGCTCCTCTCCTGCGGACCACGACCGGCGCATGCAGGCGAGCGTCGCAGCCACCGTCGCTGGGCTACGCTCGCGCCACAGCTCGCCGTTGCCCGGCAAGTCCAGGCAGCGCACCGGCTCGCCGGTGCGGCGCGCCAGCGCCGAGGCAAACCCGCCCCAGTGGCCCGATTCGCGGGCCAGGCCCCGAAGCAATAGCCAACGCCTCATGACGGGCGGTACCAGCGTTCGAGCGCGCGATGGCGCAAGGCCCCGCGCTGCGCTTCCGCGGGCAGCCAGCGCGCCGAACCGATGGCGGCGCGCACCAGGAATTCCAGCAAGGGGAAGTGCCGCCGCAGCACGCGCTCGTGCCGGTGCGCCAGCATCGGGTTGAAGATGCCGGAGCGCGAAAACAACTGGCGCGGGTTTTTCTTCACCCACAGCCACGAGCCCATCTCCAACGTCAGCGGCAGGAACACTGTCCGCGGCGAAGCGCGCAGGTACAGGTGGTCCCACAGGTCGCCGTGCGCCAGGTACTGGCGGCTTTGCGGTTCGAAGACATACGGATGGTTGGGATGGCTGCTCTCCAGGATGGCGTGCAAGGCTTCCAGTTCCGCCAGGTGGCCGATCGGCCGCGCGGTATGGGCGAACGGAAACCACAGGCGGTCGTGCAGGCCGAAGCCGGAGTGGCAGTCGATCGCCAGGCTGAAAGGCCGCGGATGCAGTTCGCGTTCCACCACGGCACAAAGCGCGGCGCTCTCCGGCTCCATGGTCGCGCCCGCACGGCCCCGGTACCAGGGCAGGCCCGCGCTGAGACGCTGGCCGCCCACCATCGGCGCGACGCGGTCCTTCGCCTCCACCGGCGAGTTGCGCATCAGGTCCACGCCGGCCGGGTTGGCGCGCGTGTGGCGCAGCGTGCCGCCGGGGTTCACGAGCGGCATGAACACCAGGCGCACGCATTCCAGCTGCCGGTGCAGCGTGTCGTCCCAGGAAAGGCGCGCCAGCAGGCTCTGCAACCATGCGATGACCACCTGCGCGCCGATGCGCTCCAGCCCGTGCACGCCGCCGAAGAAACCGACTGCGGGCGCTTGCGGCGATGACGTGCCCAAGGCGATCTCGTACACGGGCAGCACCGGCTCGCCTGCGCAATCGGTGCAGCGGATTTCCACCCCCGGTGGCGCGCCGTCGAGCAGGCGCTCGAGCACGGTGAGTTCGGCAGGCGGACGGGGATGCTCGGGCACGGAAGGCCAGCCTAGCGCCGCCGTGTGACACGGATTTGTCATGCGCGCGCGGCAGCATGCGCCTCATGCGCCTGCCGCCTCATCCCTTCGCGATCGCCGCCGCCCTGCTGGCGGGCCTGGGCGAACTCGCCGCCTTGCAAGGCTGGCGGCTGCGCCGCCGCTTCGCGCGACGCTAATCCATCAACGTCATCCCTGCGGAGGCAGGAATCCATGGCGTCCGCATTCGCGGACTGCCAGGGACGGGAGCGGTGGATTCCCCGCCTCCGCGGGGATGTCGGGAACTGCGGGAGATGTCGGGAAGTGCCGTGGGACTTAACCCGCCTGGATGGCGTCGGCCAGGCGCTGCGCGCCCTGCTTCGCCAGCGCCTCGTCCTGCGCTTCGACCATGACGCGCACGACGGGCTCGGTGCCGCTGGGCCGGATGAGGATGCGGCCGCGGCCGTCCAGGCTTTTCTCCAGCGCCGCCTGCGCGGAAGGCAGGCCTTTCGCCAGCTGCCAGTCCTGGCCCTTCTGCAGGCGCACGTTGACCAATGTCTGCGGGTAGAGCTTCACGTCTTCCAGCAGCTTGCCCATGGTCTTGCCGCTGCGCGCGCAGGCCTTGAGCACCTGCAGCGCGCTGACCAGGCCGTCGCCGGTGGTGTGCTTGTCCAGCGCCAGCAGGTGGCCCGAGCCTTCGCCGCCCAGCAACCAGCCGCGCTTGCCCAGTTCCTCCAGCACGTAGCGGTCGCCGACCTTGGCGCGGACGAAGTCGATGCCGCGTTCGCGCAGCGCCACTTCCACCGCCATGTTGGTCATCAGCGTGCCGACGGCGCCGGGCACCTTCTCGCCCGCGGCCAGGCGGTCCATCACCATCAGGTACAGCAGCTCGTCGCCGTTGTACAGGCGCCCCGCGCGGTCGACCATCTGCAGCCGGTCGGCGTCGCCGTCCAGCGCGATGCCGAAGTCCGCGCCCTGCTCACGCACGGCCTTCACCAGCGTTTCGGGATGCGTGGCGCCGCAATCGCGGTTGATGTTCTGGCCGTCGGGCGAGACGCCGATGGCGCGCACATCCGCGCCCAGCTCGTGGAACACCTTGGGCGCGATGTGGTACGCCGCGCCGTTGGCCGCGTCCACCACGATGGACAGCCCGCGCAGCGTCAGGTCGTTGGCGAACGTGCTCTTGCAGAACTCGATGTAGCGGCCCGCCGCGTCGTCCAGCCGCTTGGCCTTGCCCAAGGTGGCGGAGTCGGCCCACGAAGGCGGCTGGTCCAGCATCGCCTCGACGTCCAGTTCCCACTGGTCGGGCAGCTTGCTGCCCTGCGCGCTGAAGAACTTGATGCCGTTGTCGGCGAACGGGTTGTGGCTGGCGCTGATGACCACGCCCAGGCTGGCGCGTTGCGCGCGCGTGAGGTACGCGACGCCCGGCGTGGGCAGGGGGCCCAGCAGCATGACGTCGACGCCGGCCGAGTTGAAGCCCGATTCCAGCGCGCTTTCCAGCATGTAGCCCGAGATGCGCGTGTCCTTGCCGATCAGCACCAGCGGGCGGTCTTCCTTGCGCTTGAGCACGCGGCCCACCGCGTGCGCCAGGCGCAGCACGAAATCCGGCGTGATCGGCGACTGGCCGACCGTGCCGCGGATCCCGTCGGTGCCGAAATATGTCCTGCTCATCAGGCTTTTTCCCTTCCCTGTTCGATGGTTGGCGCGGCCGCCCAGACTTTCAGGGCCGCCGCCGTCTCGCGCACGTCGTGGACGCGGACGATGCGGGCGCCGCGCTCGACGGCCAGCAAGGCCGCCGCGACGCTGGGCACGAGGCGCTCCTCCACCGGCAGCCCGGTGGCCTGGCCCAGCGACGACTTGCGCGACCAGCCTATCAGCAAAGGATAGCCGCCCAGCAATTCCCGCTGGCGGGACAGTAACGCGAAGTTCTGCGCCGGGGTCTTGCCGAAGCCGATGCCGGGATCCCAGCAGATGCGGGACCGCTCCACGCCGCGCGCCACCAGCGCCGCCGTTTGCCGGTCCAGGAACCCGCGCACCTGCGACACGGCATCGCCTTCCATCGGCGAGCGCTGCATGGTCTGCGGCTCGCCGTGCATGTGCATCAGGCAGACGCCGCACGACGCATGGGCTGCCACGGCGTCCAGCGCGCCGGGCTGCCGCAGCGCCCAGATGTCGTTGACGATGTCCGCGCCCAGGTCCAGCACGCGGCGCATCACCTCGGGCTTGTACGTGTCCACCGAGATGGGCACGCCGAACCGCACCGCGCCCTGAACCACCGGCACGACGCGCCGCAGCTCCTCTTCCAGCGGCACCGGCGGCGTGCCGGGCCGGGTGGACTCGCCGCCGATGTCCAGCAGCTCGGCGCCGCCGTGCAGCAGGCTTTCGCAATGCGCCAGCGCCGCCCCGGCGTCGCCCAGCCGCCCGCCGTCCGAGAACGAATCGGGGGTGACGTTGACGATGCCCATCACCCGGGGGCGCGAGAGATCGATGCGAAAGCGCGACGTCTGCCAGTGCATGGGACTGGATTGTCCGCCAGCTGCGCCGCCGCTCATTCGCTGCCCAGCGTGCGTCCGAGGGCGCGGGCCGCGTCGGAGAGGCGCCCCAGGTGCTGCAGCGCCCGCGCCAGCGGCATGCGCGCGGCAGGTGCCTGCACCGCGACCGCGCAGCGCACCGCGTTCTGCCCCGGCGCGAGCACCGGCACGGCGACGCAAACCAGGCCCTGCACATACTCCTCGGCATCCACCGCGTGGCCGCAGCCGCGGATGCGCTCGAGCTCCTCGTCCAGCGCCTGGCGCGTGGTGATCGTCTGCGGCGTGTGGCGTTCGAGCGCCACGCCGTCCAGCAGCAGCTGGCGCCGCCGTGCGGGCAGATGCGCCAGGAACAGCTTGCCGCTGGCCGAACAGTGCAACGGCACGCGCGTGCCGGGCCGCAACTCGATGCGCAGCGGGAAGGCGCTTTCGACCCGATCCAGGTACACCACTTCCGCGCCGCTCAGCGCGGTGAGGTTGCAGCTCTCGCCGATGTCCGCCGCCAGCTGGCGCAGCACCGCATGGCGCACGCCCAGCTGGCTGCTGGTGGAGAGCGCCGCTTCCGCCAGGCCCAGGGTGCGCGCGGTGAGCGAATAGCGGCGCCCGTCCGGCTGGCGCGCGAGCCAGCCGCCGGCTTCCAGCTGGCCGAGCATGCGGTGCACCGTGGGCTTGGCCCAGCCCGTCGCCGCAACGGCATCGGCGAGGCTGAACGCGCGCGTCTGCTGCGCCAGGGTCTCCAGCAGTTCCAGCAAGCGCAGGCCGGGCGCGGTAGCGTCGGAAGTCATCGAAATCTCGGAAAACGAGACGGGAGCGTAGAAATTTCCGGGATTATCGGACCGCGCGGCTAAGCTGCGGCGCGGCTTTCCCACCCATGACTTCGAACCATTACGGCAACGCCATCGTCACCGGCGCCTGCGGCGGCCTCGGCCAAACGCTCGCCGCCCGGCTGATCGCGGGCGGCGCTCGCGTGGCGCTGGTGGGGCTGCAGCGGCCGGTGCTCGATCAGCTGGCGGCGCAGGCCCCTGACCGCTGCGCGGTCTACACGCCCGATGTCTCGGACGCGCAGGCGATGCGCGCCATGGCGGCCGACTGGATGGCCCGGCACGGCACGCCCGATCTGGTGCTGGCCAACGCCGGCGTGGCCGGCGGCTTCGACACCGCGCAGGCCGATGACCTGGCCGTGCTGCGCCGCATGCTGGAGATCAACCTGCTGGGCGTAGCCACCACCTTCCATCCGTTCCTGGCGCCGATGAAGGCCGCGGGCCGCGGCAGCCTGGTGGGCGTGGCCAGCATCGCCGGCTGGCGCGGCATGCCGGGCAACGGCGCCTACTGCGCCAGCAAAGGCGGCCTGATCCGCTACCTGGAAAGCCTGCGAGCGGAGCTGCGCGGCACCGGCGTGCACGTCTGCACGGTGAGCCCGGGCTACATCCGCACGCAGCTCACGGCCGCCAACCAGTTTGCGATGCCGGGCCTGCTCGATGCGCAAGAGGCGGCTCGCATGCTGCTCGCGCGTGCGGCGCGCGGCGAGGAGCATGTGGTGCTGCCGCGGCGCATCGGCTGGCTGTCGCGTACCCTCGCGCTGCTGCCCGCGCCGCTGCACGACCGCATCCTCAACCGGCAACCCCGCAAGGCGCGCCCCGGCGAGCCGGGCAGCACCGCGATCCCCGGCCTCGGCCGCGACGACTGAGAACAAGAAAGCAAGAGGAGACGAATGACGACGCAGACCCCGCGCACGATCGCCCTGATCGGCGCCGGCCCCAGCGGGCTGGCCGCTGCACGCAACCTGCAGAAGGCCGGTCTGCCCTTCCAGGGGTTCGAAGCCCACTCGGACGTGGGCGGCCTGTGGGACATCGCCAACCCGCGCAGCACGGTCTACCACTCCGCGCACCTGATCTCCAGCAAGCGCACCACGGAATTCGCCGAATTCCCGATGGGCGACGAGGTGGCGGACTACCCCAGCCACCGCGAGCTGCGCGAGTACTTCTCCGCGTTCGCCGACCGTTTCGACCTGCGACGGCACTTCCGCTTCGGCGTGCGGGTACAGAAAGCCGAACCGCTGGACGGCAGCGAATCGCCGCCCTGGCGCCTGACATGGACCGCGGCCGACGGCAACTCGCACAGCGAGGTGTTCGCCGGCCTGGTCGTCGCCAACGGCACGCTGGCCGAGCCCAGCCTGCCGCGCTTCGAAGGCCGGTTCGACGGCGAGCTGCTGCACACCGCCGCCTACAAGCACCCTTCCCTCTTCGCCGGCAAGCGCGTGCTGGTGGTGGGCGCGGGCAATTCGGGCTGCGACATCGCGGTGGATGCGGTGCACTACGCGAGCAGCGTGGACCTCTCGGTGCGCCGCGGTTACTACTTCGTGCCCAAGTACGTGTTCGGCAAGCCGGCCGACACGCTGGGCGGCAAGGTGAAGCTGCCGGCGTGGCTGAAGCAGAAGATCGATTCGACCATCCTGAAGTGGTTCACTGGCGACCCGGTGCGTTTCGGTTTCCCGAAGCCCGAGTACCGCATGTACGAGTCGCACCCGGTGGTGAACTCGCTGGTGCTGCACCACATCGGGCACGGCGACATCGCGGTGAGGCCCGACATCGCGCGCTTCGACGGGCACACCGTGCACTTCAAGGACGGCAGCGCGCGCGACTACGACCTGGTGCTGTGCGCCACCGGCTACAAGCTGCACTACCCGTTCCTGGACCCTTCGCTCCTGAACTGGGACGGCATGGCGCCGCGGCTGTACCTGAACATCTTCGCGCCGCGGTTCGACAACCTCGCCGTGGTCGGCATGATCGAAGCCAGCGGCATCGGCTGGCAGGGCCGCTACGAGCAGGGCGAGCTGGTGGCGCGCTTCTTCAAGGCGCGGGCGGAAGGCTCGCCGAAGGCGCAGGCGCTGCGCCACGCGAAAGCGGGACCGCCGCCCGACCTGAGCGGCGGGTACCGGTACCTGAAGCTGGAGCGCATGGCTTACTACGTCCACAAGGACACCTACCGCGCAGCCGTGCGGCAGGCGTCCGCGGCGCTCGCTTAGGAGGAGCACCCATGGTCCCCGTCGACGAGATCCGGCTGCACTTCGACCCCGCTTCGCTGGTGGTGCTGAACGTCGTGCTCGGCTTCCTGATGTTCGGTATCGCGCTGGACACGCGGGTCGCCGACTTCAGGCGCGTGCTGCGCATGCCGGGCGCCATGGCCGCGGGCATCGCGGCGCAGTTCCTGGTGCTGCCCGCCGTGACCTTCGTGCTGACGCTGGTGCTGCAGCCCGCGCCCAGCATCGCGCTGGGCATGCTGCTGGTGGCCTGCTGCCCGCCGGGCAACATCAGCCAGATCCTCACGCACCAGGCCAAGGGCAACGTGGCGCTGTCGGTGTCCATGACGGCGCTGTCGAACGCGCTGTCCATCGTGCTGATGCCCATCAACTTCGCGTTCTGGGGCGCGATGCACCCGACGGCGGCGCCCCTGCTGCGCCGCATCGCGCTGGACCCGGTGGACATCGGCGGCCACATCCTGGCCATCATCGCGGTGCCCTTCGTGCTGGGCATCCTTTGCGCGGAGAAGCTGCCGCGGCTCGCGCAGCGCATCCGCAAGCCCGCGCGCATCCTCAGTTTCCTGGCGTTGGTGGCCTTCATCCTGGGCGCGGTGGCGGGCAACTGGAAGTACTTCATTGACTACGTCGGCCTGGTGCTGCTGGCGGTGGCGCTGCACGACGCACTGGCCTTCGCCACCGGCTACGCGTGCGCGCGGCTCACGGGCCTGCCCGACCACGATCGCCGCGCGGTCACCATCGAAGTGGGCATCCGCAATTCCGGTCTCGGCCTGGTGCTGATCTTCAGCTTTTTCGGCGGGCTGGGCGGCATGGCGGTGGTCGCCGGCGTGTGGGGCTTCTGGGACATCATCGCGGGCCTGGCGCTGGCGCGGTGGTGGGCGCGGCGGCCGGCGCAGGGCGCCCCGGCGGTGGCGTCGAAGCCCGCATGACCGCGGCCTCCCCCGCACGGCGGGTGCTGGTCACCGGCGCCGACGGCTTCATCGGCCGCGGCCTGGTCGCCGCGTTGGTCGGCGAGCCCGGCGTCGAACGCATCGTCGCCACCGACGTGCGCGACGTGCCGCAGGAGCGCCGCCTGCCGGACGTACGCTACCTGCGCCTGGACGTGCGCGATCCTTCGCTGGCCGCCACGCTGCGCGAACACGCCATCGACGCGGTCGTGCACCTGGCCTCCATCGTCACGCCCGACCCGCGCATGGGCCGCGAGATCGCGTACCAGGTGGACGTGCTGGGCACGCGCAACGTCGTCGATGCCTGCGTCGCCGCGGGCGTGGCGCAACTGGTGGTCAGCTCCAGCGGCGCGGCGTACGGCTACCACGCCGACAACCCGGCCTGGCTGCGCGAAACCGCCCCGCTGCGCGGCAACGAGGCCTTCGCGTACTCGCACCACAAGCGGCTGGTGGAGGAGATGCTGGCGCAGGAACGCGAAAGCCATCCGCAGCTGGCGCAGACCGTGCTGCGCATCGGCACCATCCTGGGCGAACGGGTGGACAACCAGATCACGGCGCTGTTCGAGAAGCCGCGCCTGCTGGCGGTGCGCGGCAGCGACAGCCCGTTCGTCTTCGTCTGGGACGAGGACGTGGCCGGCGCCATCCTGCACGCGCTGCGCACGCGGCGCGCCGGCTGTTTCAACCTGGCGGGCGACGGCGCGCTGACGCTGCCGCAGATCGCCGCGCGGCTGGGCAAGCCGCTGCTGGCGCTGCCGGCGGGCCTGCTGCGCGCGGGGCTGGCCGCCGGCAAGGTGCTGCGGGCCACCCGCTACGGGCCGGAGCAGCTGGACTTCCTGCGCTACCGGCCCGTGCTGCTGAACACCGCCTTGAAGGAAGACTTCGGCTACGTGCCGGGGAAGACCAGCGCGCAGGCTTTCGATGCCTTCGTGGCCGCCCGGGCCGCGCAAGGCCGGCCGGTCAGCCGCCTGGAATGAAAACGGCGCCCTGTGGGCGCCGTCGTTTTCAGGCCGTGAGGCTCAGGCCGCGCTGGGTGCCGGGTTGTCCGCGCCGACCGCGCTGCCGCCGGAACCGCCGCCGCCGGTGGGCGAACGCGGCGTGAAGTCCTTGGGCGGACGCGGGTCCTTGCCGGCCATGATGTCGTCCAGCTGCTCGGCATCGATGGTTTCCCACTCGAGCAGGGCCTTGGCCATGGCGTGCATCTTGTCGCTGTGCTCCTCGATCAGCCGGCGCGCCAGGGCGTACTGGTCGTCGATGATGCGGCGCACCTCCAGGTCGACCTTCTGCATGGTCTGCTCGGAGATGTTGGTGGTCTTGGTGACCGAGCGGCCCAGGAACACCTCGCCTTCGTTCTCGGCGTACACCATCGGGCCCAGCGCGTCGGACATGCCGTAGCGCATGACCATGTCGCGGGCCAGGTGGGTGGCGCGCTCGAAGTCGTTGCTGGCGCCGGTGGTCATCTGGTTCATGAACACCTCTTCCGCGATGCGGCCGCCGAACAGCATGCTGATCTGGTTGAGCATGTACTCGCGATCGTAGCTGTAGCGGTCCTGCGAGGGCAGGCTCATGGTCACGCCCAGCGCGCGGCCGCGCGGGATGATGGTGACCTTGTGCACCGGGTCGCACTTGGGCAGCAGCTTGCCGATGAGCGCGTGGCCGGACTCGTGGTAGGCCGTGTTGCGGCGCTCTTCCTCCGGCATGACCATGCTCTTGCGCTCGGGGCCCATCAGGATCTTGTCCTTGGCCTTCTCGAAGTCCTGCATCTCGACCACGCGCGCGTTGCGGCGCGCGGCCATGAGGGCGGCTTCGTTGCACAGGTTGGCCAGGTCGGCGCCCGACATGCCGGGCGTGCCGCGGGCGATGATCTCGGCCTTCACGTCCTGGCCGATCGGCACCTTGCGCATGTGCACGTTCAGGATCTGCTCGCGGCCGCGGATGTCCGGCAGCTGCACGTAGACCTGGCGGTCGAAGCGGCCCGGGCGCAGCAGCGCGGCGTCCAGGATGTCCGGCCGGTTGGTGGCGGCGATGACGATGACGCCCAGGTTGGTCTCGAAGCCGTCCATCTCCACCAGCATCTGGTTGAGGGTTTGCTCGCGCTCGTCGTTGCCGCCGCCCAGGCCGGCGCCACGCTGGCGGCCCACCGCATCGATTTCGTCGATGAAGATGATGCAGGGCGCGTTCTTCTTGGCGTTCTCGAACATGTCGCGCACGCGGGCCGCGCCCACGCCGACGAACATCTCCACGAAGTCGGAGCCGGAGATCGAGAAGAACGGCACCTTGGCCTCGCCGGCGATGCCCTTGGCGAGCAGCGTCTTGCCGGTGCCGGGGGGGCCGACCAGCAGCAGGCCGCGCGGGATGCGCCCGCCCAGCTTCTGGAACTTCTGCGGGTCCTTGAGGAAGTCGACGACTTCCTTCACCTCTTCCTTGGCCTCGTCGCAGCCCGCAACGTCGGCGAAGGTGACCTGGTTGTTGTTCTCGTCGAGCATGCGCGCCTTGCTCTTGCCGAACGAGAACGCGCCGCCCTTGCCGCCGCCCTGCATCTGCCGCATGAAGTAGATCCACACGCCGATCAGCAGCAGCATCGGGCCCCAGCTGACCAGCAGGGTCATGAGCAGGGAGCCCTCTTCGCGCGGCTTGACGTCGAACTTGACGTTGTTGTTGATGAGGTCACCGACCAGGCCGCGGTCGAGGTAGGTGGCGGTGGTGCGCACCTTGCGGTCGTCGGTGGTGATGGCGACGATCTCCGTGCCGCCCTGGCCTTCCTGGATCACCGCGTTCTTGATGCGCTTGGCCCGCACTTCCTCCAGGAAGTCCGAGTAGCCCATGACGCTGGCGCCGGCGGCGCCGCGCGTGTCGAACTGCTTGAACACCGTGAACAGCACGAGCGCGATGACGAGCCAGACGGCGATTTTCGAGAACCACTGATTGTTCAACTCAGACTCCGGGGAAACCGGACCGCACGCAGGCGGTCACCTGATCCAATTGCGCCCCATTCTAGGGGTTTCAAGTCGTGGAATGATGCAAAAAGGCTACGGAAACCATAGGCAAAGGGTGACGACCCGTAGCCGGTGAAAAGCCCGCGGGGGCGCGGGGAAAAAGCCTGCGGCGGTGAGAGGAGAAACCCCTTCAGGCCGGCTTCTTCAGGCCGATGCCCACCAGGAAAGTTTCCGAGGAGCGGTCACGAGAGGCCTTGGGCTTGTGAGCCTTCACGACGCGAAAGGTTTCCTTGAAAAGTTTGGCCAGCTGGCTGTAGCCGCTGCCATGGAAGACCTTCACCACCAGCGCGCCGTCGGGTTTCAGGTGGGCGCGGGAGAAATCCACCGCCAGTTCGACCAGGTGGCTGATGCGGGCGGCGTCCGCCGACTCGATGCCCGACAGGTTGGGCGCCATGTCCGACACCACCGTGTCGGCCTTGCGGCCCGCCACCGCCTCCGCCAGCCGCGCCAGCACCGCGTCTTCGCGGAAATCGCCTTGCAGGAAGGTGACGCCTTCCACCGGCTCCATCGGCAGGATGTCCAGCGCCACGATGGTGCCGTCCAGCTCGCCGACGGCCGCGCCCTGCGGTGACAGCTTGCGGCGCACGT
Source organism: Ramlibacter humi (assembly GCF_004681975.1). Lineage (GTDB taxonomy): Bacteria > Pseudomonadota > Gammaproteobacteria > Burkholderiales > Burkholderiaceae_C > Ramlibacter > Ramlibacter humi. Next base: position 492,861 of record NZ_SMLK01000001.1, on the reverse strand, counting down.
ACTGGCTCCAGGCCCCCGGCGCCGACCCCAGGTCCACCACCAGCTGGCCCGGCTTGATCAGCCCGAAGGTCTCGTCGATCTCCTTGAGCTTGTAGGCGGCGCGGGCGCGAAAGCCCTCCTTCTGGGCGAGCTTCACCCACGGGTCGTTGACATGGTCGTTCAGCCATGCCTTGTTCACCTTCTTGCTCTTGGTCTTGACCTTCACGGGTTCCTTCCTGCGGGCGGGGATAATACGCGCCCCATGCCTGCCCTGATCCTCACCATCGCCGAACGAAAGGCGCATCGCGCCGAAGCCCACCACCTCGATCCGGTGGTGATGATCGGCAACGACGGCCTGACGCCGGCCATCGTCAAGGAAACCGACGCGGCGCTGAACGCGCACGGCCTGATCAAGGTACGGGTCCTGGGCGACGACCGCGAAGCGCGCCAGGCCATGTACGAGCAGCTGGCCGACCAGCTGGGCGCCGCGCCCATCCAGCACATCGGCAAGCTGCTGGTGCTGTGGCGGCCCAAGCCCAAGAAGGACAAGGCGGTCGACGAAGACCGCAAGCCCGGCCCGCGCGACTTCAAGGTGCTGAAGTACAGCAAGCGCGGCGGCCAGCGGCCGGAAGTGAAGACCCTGCGCGTGCTGGGCAACCAGCGCCTCACGCCCGGCGGGCAGGTGAAGCGGGCCAAGCCCAAGCAGAAATCGGTGAAGAAGGGCCGGCTGGACTAATCCGCCGGGCGGCCGGCGGCGCCCACCGCCTTCCACAGCGCCACCAGCGCGCAGACCCACTGCAGCCCGAACAGCGCGCTGCCCACGCCGTGCCACAGCCGAAGGTTCTCGCGCGCCACGATGCGCGGCGCGACGGCGAACTCCGACAGCAGGGCCAGCAGCATGCCGGCCAGCACGAACACCAGCGCGCCACGGGCCCAGTCCATGCGCGGCGCCTCGCCCCTCTCGCGCGAAGCCACCAGCATCACCAGCCCGCAGCCGAGGCCGATCCAGGTCAGCGCCGAAAACAGCCGGGCCGCCACCTGTCCCGCCTGTGCGGGTGTGGGCAGCGTGGCGAAAAGCAGGGGAACGGCAATGCCGCCGATGGCGGTGAGGCCGCCCCACCACAGGGCCGCCGCGAGCACCGGAAGGCGCTGTCGCCAGGCCATGGGCTTCAGAGGTAGTGGACGGCGACGATTTCGTAGCGCTTGAGGCCGCCGGGCGCCTGCACCTCGGCGGTGTCGCCCTCCTCCTTGCCGATCAGCGCGCGGGCGATCGGGCTGGAGATGTTGATCAGGCCGTCCTTCAGGTCGGCTTCGTCCTCGCCGACGATCTGGTACTTCACCTTCTCGCCGGAGTCCTCTTCCTCCAGCTCGACCGTGGCGCCGAACACCACCTTGCCGCCGGCGTCCAGCCGCGACGGGTCGATGACCTGCGCGGCCGCCAGCTTGCCTTCCAGCTCGCGGATGCGGCCTTCGATGAAGCCCTGGCGGTCCTTGGCGGCGTCGTACTCGGCGTTCTCCGAGAGGTCACCCTGCGCCCGCGCCTCGGCGATGGCATTGATCACCCAGGGCCGCTGCACGGTCTTCAGCTCGTGCAGCTCGGCCTTCAGCTTCTCGGCGCCGCGCTTGGTGATGGGGATGGTGGCCATGTCTCTGTTCGTCCTCAAAAGCAAAAGCAAAACCGCCGGACGTTGCCGACCGGCGGTGTTTCAGGGGCAATGATACCGAACTGCGCCCGGCGGCGAAGTCTCAGGCCCGCACGGGCAGTGGCGCGCCCTTCAGCGGCCGGCCGGCCAGGCGCGTGAGGATGGCGAGCGGGCTGGCGGCCGGGTCGTACTGCGCCGCCACGGGCAGGTGGAACGTCTGCTCCAGCATGTACTGGCCCGACATGGCGGCATGCAGGGTGTGGTCGGAGAAGCAGACCCAGGTGGCGCCGGCGGCGAATTGCACGGTGGCCTGCGGCGCTTCGCGCTGGTAGCGCTCGTCGGCCTTCATGCGGTCGTGCAGTTGCAGCATCAGGTGGTCGTACTCGCTGCGCAGCGATTTCGTGACCTTCAACCGGTTCAGCAGCGCCGCCTGCCACGGCCGGTACGCCGGCAGCTGCGGCAGGTAATGGCGCGCCAGGTCCTCGAACGGCTCGCCGACCCGCCACACGCGCGGCTGCCCGTCCGGGTTGATGTTGGTGAACACGCGCAGGATGCGCTCGCCGCGATTGGGACGGCTGGGGAACGCATCGACGTGCAGGCGGCGGTCGTCCGCGCGCACCGACTGCTCGCGCGTCGCCACTTCCGCCGGACGCAGGCTGGTCGGCGCCGCGCGCAGCGCGGGGTCATAGGCGGGAAAAAGGCCGCGCACGAGCGACCGCGCGTCCTGCGCGAAACGCCGCAGCATGCCCTTGACCTTCGTCTCGACTTCGGGGCCGCCGGCCGCTCCCTTGAGCTGCCCGGCCGCATCCAGGCTGATGTTGCGCACGCCCTGCGCGAGCAATTGCGGCGCCAGCAGCTGCCGCTCGCCGGCGCCGAGCTCGAACGCGAGCCGGGGGAAGTACAGCACCCGCCCGGCTTCGACCGCCGCCGCCCAGCCGGCCTCGTGCACGGCACCTGCCCATTCACACAGCTGCAGCACGAGGACGGGGTCGGTCATTGGCGTCAGGCGAGTTGTGCGTGAAGCTCCTGGACCGAATACACATCCAGGTGGTCCATGTACTTCATGCCTTCCACGGCCGCTTCGGCGCCCGCGATGGTGGTGAAGGTGGTCACGCGGGCCAGCAGTGCCGAGGTGCGGATGGCGCGCGAGTCGGCGATGGCGTTGCGGCGCTCCTCGACCGTGTTGATCACCATGCAGATCTCGTTGTTCTTGATCATGTCCACCACGTGCGGGCGGCCTTCGGCGACCTTGTTCACGGTCTGGCAGGCGATGCCCGCCGCGGCGATGGCCGCGGCCGTGCCCTTGGTGGCGACCAGCTCGAAGCCCATGCCGGCCAGCTGGCGGGCGATGTCCACCGCTCGCGGCTTGTCGCTGTTCTTCACCGTGAGGAACACCTTTTTCGAAGCGTCGCTGGGGCGCGGCAGGCGCGTGCCGGCGCCCAGCTGGCTCTTCACGAATGCCTCGCCGAAGGTCTTGCCCACGCCCATCACCTCTCCGGTGGACTTCATCTCGGGGCCGAGGATGGTGTCCACGCCGGGGAACTTCACGAACGGGAACACCGCTTCCTTCACGCTGAAGTAAGGCGGCGTCACTTCCTCGCGGATGCCCTGCGATTCCAGTGACTGGCCGACCATGCAGCGCGCGGCCACCTTGGCCAGCTGGATGCCGGTGGCCTTGCTGACGTAAGGCACGGTGCGCGACGCGCGCGGGTTCACCTCGAGCACGAAGATGACGTCCTGCCCGTCCTTTTCCTGGATGGCGAACTGCACGTTCATCAGGCCGACCACGTTCAGCGCCTTGGCCATGGCGGCCGTCTGGCGCTTGAGTTCGTCAACCGTCGCCTTGGACAGCGAGTACGGCGGCAGCGAACACGCAGAGTCGCCAGAGTGCACGCCGGCCTGCTCGATGTGCTCCATCACGCCGCCGATGAAGGTGCGCTGGCCGTCGGACAGGCAGTCGACGTCGCACTCGATGGCGTCGTTGAGGAAGCGGTCCAGCAGCACGGGCGAGTCGTTGGAGACTTTCACCGCCTCGCGCATGTAGCGCTCGAGGTCGCGCTGCTCGTGCACGATCTCCATCGCGCGGCCGCCCAGCACGTAGCTGGGACGCACCACCAGCGGATAGCCCAGCGCCTGGGCTTTCTCCAGCGCGTCGGCTTCGGTACGGGCCGTCGCGTTGGGCGGCTGGCGCAGGCCCAGTTCGTGCAGCAGCTTCTGGAAGCGCTCGCGGTCTTCCGCCGCGTCGATCATGTCGGGGCTGGTGCCGACGATGGGCACGCCTTCGCGCTCCAGGCCCAGCGCCAGCTTCAGCGGCGTCTGGCCGCCGTACTGCACGATGACGCCGGTGGGCTTTTCCTTGTCGACGATCTCCAGCACGTCTTCCAGCGTCAGCGGCTCGAAATACAGGCGGTCGGAGGTGTCGTAGTCGGTGGAGACGGTTTCCGGGTTGCAGTTGACCATGATGGTCTCGTACCCGTCCTCGCGCAACGCCAGCGCGGCGTGCACGCAGCAGTAGTCGAACTCGATGCCCTGGCCGATGCGGTTGGGCCCGCCACCCAGCACCATGATCTTCTTCTTGTTGGTCGGCTCCGCTTCGCACTCGTCCTCGTAGGTCGAGTACATGTAGGCGGTGTTGGTGGCGAACTCGGCGGCGCAGGTGTCCACGCGCTTGTAGACCGGGCGCACGCCCAGCTTCTTGCGCAGCTCGCGCACGGCCTTGTCGGTGGTCTTCAGCAGCTTGGCCAGGCGGCGGTCGGAGAAGCCCTTGCGCTTGAGCAGGCGCAGCGTGTCCTTGTCCAGAGACGCCAGTGCGCCCTCGCCCTTGCTTTCGGCGATCTTGTCCAGCTCGAGTTCGATCTTCACGATCTCCTCGATCTGCACCAGGAACCACTTGTCGATCTTCGTCAGGTCGTGAACCTCGTCCACGCTCCAGCCGGCCGCGAAGGCATCGCCCACGTACCAGATGCGTTCGGGGCCCGGCTCGCCCAGTTCCTTTTCCAGCACCTCGCGGTCCTGCGTCTTCTCGTTCATGCCGTCGACGCCGACTTCCAGCCCGCGCAGCGCCTTCTGGAACGATTCCTGGAAGGTGCGGCCCATGGCCATCACCTCGCCCACCGACTTCATCTGCGTGGTGAGGCGGCTGTCGGCGGCCGGGAACTTCTCGAACGCGAAGCGCGGGATCTTGGTGACGACGTAGTCGATGGAAGGCTCGAACGAAGCCGGCGTGGCGCCGCCGGTGATCTCGTTGCGCAGCTCGTCCAGCGTGTAGCCCACGGCCAGCTTGGCCGCGACCTTGGCGATGGGGAAGCCCGTGGCCTTGGACGCCAGCGCCGAGGACCGCGACACGCGCGGGTTCATCTCGATGACGATCATGCGGCCGTCCTTCGGGTTGACCGAGAACTGCACGTTGGAGCCGCCCGTGTCCACGCCGATCTCGCGCAGCACCGCCAGCGAGGCGTTGCGCATGATCTGGTATTCCTTGTCGGTGAGCGTCTGCGCCGGCGCGACGGTGATGGAGTCGCCGGTGTGCACGCCCATCGGATCCAGGTTCTCGATGGAGCAGACGATGATGCAGTTGTCCGCCTTGTCGCGGACCACTTCCATCTCGTACTCCTTCCAGCCGAGCAGCGATTCCTCGATCAGCAGCTCGTTGGTGGGCGAAGCTTCCAGGCCGCGCTTGCAGATGACCTCGAATTCCTCGGGGTTGTAGGCGATGCCGCCGCCGGTGCCGCCCAGCGTGAAGCTGGGGCGGATGACGGTGGGGAAGCCCACGCTCTTCTGCACCGCCCAGGCCTCGTCCATGGAATGCGCGATGCCCGAGCGGGCGGAACCGAGACCGATCTTGGTCATCGCCTCCTTGAACTTCTGGCGGTCCTCGGCCTTGTCGATGGCGTGCGGGGTGGCGCCGATCAGTTCGACCTTGTGCTTCTCCAGCACACCGTTGCGCCACAGGTCCAGCGCGCAGTTCAGCGCGGTCTGGCCGCCCATGGTGGGCAGGATGGCGTCGGGCTTTTCCTTGGCGATGATCTTCTCGACCGTCTGCCAGGTGATGGGCTCGATGTAGGTGACGTCGGCCGTGGCCGGGTCGGTCATGATCGTCGCGGGGTTGCTGTTGATCAGGATGACCTTGAAGCCCTCCTCGCGCAGCGCCTTGCAGGCCTGCACGCCGGAGTAGTCGAACTCGCACGCCTGGCCGATGATGATCGGGCCGGCGCCGATGATGAGGATGCTCTTGATGTCTTGGCGCTTGGGCATGGCTTACTTCTTCTGGTCCATCAGGCCGGTGAACTTGTCGAACAGGTAGCCGATGTCGTGCGGGCCGGGCGAAGCTTCCGGGTGGCCCTGGAAGCAGAACGCGGGCTTGTCGGTGCGCTCCAGGCCCTGCAGCGTGCCGTCGAACAGGCTGACGTGCGTGGCGCGCATGTTCGCGGGCAGCGTCTTCTCGTCCACCGCGAAGCCGTGGTTCTGGCTGGTGATCGAAACGCGGCCGTTGTCCAGGTCCTTCACCGGGTGATTGGCGCCGTGGTGGCCGAACTTCATCTTGAAGGTCTTCGCACCCGAAGCCAGCGCCATGATCTGGTGGCCCAGGCAGATGCCGAACGTCGGGTAGCCGTCCTCGATCAGTTCCTTCGTCGCCGCGATGGCGTAGTCGCAAGGCTCCGGATCGCCGGGGCCGTTGGAGAGGAACACGCCGTCGGGCTTGAGCTTCTTCACTTCGGCCGCGGGCGTCTGCGCCGGCACCACGGTGACCTTGCAGCCGCGCTCGGCCAGCATGCGCAGGATGTTCTTCTTCACGCCGTAGTCGAACGCCACGACGTGGTACTTCGGCTGGTCGAGATGGCCGTAGCCGGCGCCCAGCTGCCACTCGGTCTGGTCCCAGCCGTAGTCCTTGTCGACCGACACGACCTTGGCCAGGTCCAGCCCGTTCATCGCGGGCGCCTTGCGGGCTTCGGCGACGGCGCGCTCGATCAGCCCGGGCGCGATCTCCTCGCCGGGCTTCAGGCCGACGAGGCAGCCGCTCTGCGCGCCCTTGGTGCGCAGGATGCGCGTGAGCTTGCGCGTGTCGATGTCGGCGATGCCGACCGTGTTCTCGCGCTGCAGGTACTCGGTCAGCGTGAGGTGGCTGCGGAAGTTGGAAGCGACCAGCGGCAGGTCGCGGATGATGAGGCCGGCCGCGTAGACCTTGGCCGCCTCGACGTCCTCTTCGTTGACGCCATAGTTGCCGATGTGCGGATACGTCAGCGTGACGATCTGCTGCGCGTAGCTGGGGTCGGTGAGGATTTCCTGGTAGCCGGTGATCGCGGTGTTGAACACGACCTCGCCGGTCGTGGTGCCTGCGGCGCCGATCGAAGTGCCAGGAAAGACCGTGCCGTCTGCGAGCGCCAGGAGGGCGGGAGGGAGGGCTCGCTGCTGGGACAAAAGCACTGGGTTCTCCGGTAGGTGCGGGTACGCCCAAACCACAGCCGGACAAACTACCGTCCGGTGTTGCTTTTGTTCAGGGGAGGAGCTGGGGCTGCGCTAGGCGTACGGGTTTGCGGGAAAGCCTCTGATTATAGCCCGCCACCGAAGCGTTCCCGCCGCCGCGGGGGCAATCAGCCCGCGCGCGCGGCGGCGCTGGCGTGCAGGCAGATGGCGGCGGCGGCGGCCACGTTCAGCGACTCCTCGCCGCCGGGCTGCGCGATGCGCACCGACATCGCCGCGCGTGCCGCCACGTCCGGCGACACGCCCTGCCCTTCATGGCCCAGCAGCCACGCGCAGGGCCAGGGCAGCGCGGCGCGATGGAGCAGATCGCCGGCATGCGAGCTGGTGGCCAGCAGCGGCACCTTCAGCGAATCCAGCGCCTCGGGCAGGGCCGCGTCGTGCAGCGCCAGCGCGAAGTGCGCCCCCATGCCGGCGCGCACGACCTTGGGCGACCACAGCGAAGCCGAGCCCTTGAGCGCGACCACCTGCGTGAAACCGAAGGCGGCCGCGCTGCGCAGGATGGCGCCCACGTTGCCGGCGTCCTGCACGCGGTCCAGCACCACGGTGGGCGCATGCGCGTCGACGGCGCGCGGCTCGGGCACCGGGATGACGAACGCCATGGCGGCCGGCGACTCCAGGCCGCTGAGCGCGCGAAACAGCGGATCGGCCAGCACCAGCACGCGTGCCGGCGAGTCCAGCCTTTCGCGGCACGACTCGGCGTACACCGCCAGCAGCGGCCGCACGCCGCGCGCCAGCGCCGCGCGCGCGAGGTGGTCGCCTTCCAGCCACACGCGGCCCTGCTTGCGCCAGGCGGTGTTGTCCTGCGCCAGCAAGCGCAGCGAGCGGAACTGCGGGTTGTCGGTGGAGCGGATGACCGCGGGCGCGGCTTCCGTCACTGCACGGTGACCTGGATCGTCACGGCCGGCTGCGCGCCGGCGGGCGTGAACGTCGCCGCGACCGGCGCGAAGAACTTGCGGTGGTGCACGCAGGCACCGTGCGCGCGCAGCGCCGCCAGATGCTCGGGCGTGCTGTAGCCCTTGTGCGAGGCGAAACCGTACTGCGGGTATTCGTCGTGCAGCTTCGCCAGCAGGCGGTCGCGGTGCACCTTGGCCAGGATGGAGGCCGCGGAGATGGACTTCACCTTGGCGTCGCCGCCGACGATGGCTTCGGCGAGCACCTCGATGCGGGGGAGCGCGTTGCCGTCCACCAGCACCTTGACCGGCTTCAGGCGAAGGCCCTCCACGGCGCGCTTCATCGCCAGCATGGTGGCGTGGTAGATGTTCAGCTCGTCGATCTCGGCGACGCTGGCCTCGGCGACCGAGCAGCACAGCGCCTTGTCCATGATCTGGTCGTACAGGCGCTCGCGCGTCAGCGCCGTCAGCACCTTGGAATCGGCCAGGCCGCGGATGCGCTTGCCGTCGTCCAGGATGACGGCGGCGGCCACCACCGGCCCCGCCAGCGGGCCGCGGCCCGCCTCGTCCACGCCCGCCATCAGGCCGGCCGGGTCCCATGCCAGGCGAGCCTGCTCGCCCTTCGTCAATTTCTTAGCTCGCATTCGCGATGACTTTTCCGATCGCGTCCGTCGCCAGGGCCGCCGTGTCGCGCCGCAGCCGGTGGTGCAGCACGGTGAACCTCTCCCGGACCGCCTGCATTCTGTCAGGCGAAGCGAGCCATTCCAACAGGGAGGTGGCCAGCGCTTGCGGGGTCGCGTCGTGCTGCAGCAACTCGGGCACCACAAACTCCTCGGCCAGGATGTTGGGCAGCCCCACCCAGGGCTGCAGCTGCTTTCGCCGCGTGATGCGCCAGCTCAGTTCGTTCATGCGGTAGGCGATGACCATCGGCCGCTTGAACAGCGCCGCTTCCAGCGTGGCCGTGCCGCTGGCGATGAGCGTCAGGTCGCAGGCGGCCAGCGCCTCGTGCGAACGGCCGTCCAGCACCAGCAGCTCCTCGCCCAGCCCGGCCTGCCGTGCCGCCGCCAGGATGGCGGGCTTGAGCGCCGGCAGCGCGGGCACCACGAAGCGGATGCCGGGGCGCTGGCCGCGCAGCAGCCGCGCCGCTTCGAAAAACGGCCGCGCCAGGTGCTGGACCTCGGCGCGCCGGCTGCCCGGCAGGATGGCGACGACCTCCGCTTCCGCCGGCAAGCCGATGGCCACGCGTGCCGCCAGGCGGTCGGGCTCCAGCGGGATGACGGCGGCCAGCGGATGGCCGACGTAGGTGGCGTGCACGCCCGAGCGCGCCAGCAGTTCGGGCTCGAACGGGAAGATGCACAGCACGTGGTCGCAGGCACGGCGGATCTTGTCGATGCGCTCGGGCCGCCAGGCCCAGATGGCCGGGCAGACGAAGTGCACGGTGCGGATGCCCGCGGCGCGCAGGCCGGCTTCGAGGTCGAGGTTGAAGTCCGGCGCATCCACGCCGATGAACAGCTGCGGCCTCTCGCGCAGCAGCCTTTCCTTCAGCTTGCGGCGGATGCCGACGATCTCGGGGTAGTGCCGCAGCACCTCGACGTAGCCGCGCACCGCGAGCTTCTCGTACGGCCACCAGGCCTGGAAGCCGTGCGCGGCCATCTGCGGCCCGCCGATGCCGAAGGAAGAAAGGTCCGGCCAGCGCCGGCGCATGCCCGACAGCAGCAGCCCCGCCAACAGGTCGCCGGACGCCTCACCCGCGGCCAGCGCTACCCGGGGATCCATGGGTCAGCGGACGATGCCGCGCTGCGGCGAGACGCGGGCGAGGAACTCCGCCATCAGCTGCACATCGGGCGCGGCTTCGGGCGTTTCCGCCGCCAGCGCGTGGATGCGCTGGGTGGCTTGCTCCAGCGTCAGGCCTTCGCGGTACAGCGCCTTGTGCATGGTTTTCACCGCCGCCACGCGCGCGGCCGAGAAGCCGCGGCGGCGCAGGCCTTCGTAGTTCATCGAGCGCGCCTGCGCCGGGTTGCCTTCGCTCATGACGAAAGGCGGCTGCTCGGCCAGCAGCACCGAACCCATCGCCGTCATGCCGTGCGCGCCGATACGCACGAACTGGTGCACGCAGGTGTACGCGCCCAGGATCACGAAGTCGCCCACCTCGACGTGGCCGGCGATCTGCGCGTTGTTGGCGAAGATGGTGTTGTCGCCCACCAGGCAGTCGTGCGCCAGGTGGGTGTAGGCCATCATCCAGTTGTCGTTGCCCAGCCGCGTGACGCCGCCGCCCTGCACCGTGCCCACCTGGTAAGTGCTGTATTCGCGGATGACGTTGCGGTCGCCGATGACCAGCTCCGTCGGTTCGCCGCGGTACTTCTTGTCCTGGTTGGCCGAGCCCAGCGAGACGAACTGGAAGATGCGGTTGTCGTGGCCGATGGTGGTACGGCCTTCGATCACCGTGTGCGGGCCCACCGTGGTGCCGGCGCCGATCTTCACGTCGGGGCCGACGATGCTGAACGGGCCGATCGTGACGCCGGCGTCGATCTGCGCCTTGGGATCGACGATGGCGGCCGGGTGGATGCCCGCCATCAGGCGACGGTCCTCATCGTGCACATCAGTTCCGCTTCGCAGGCGATGTCCTCGCCCACGCGCGTGACGCCCTTGAACTTGTAGATGCCGGCCTTGGCGCGCTCGAGCTGCACGTCCATGACCAGCTGGTCGCCCGGCTCCACGGGCCGCTTGAAGCGGGCCGCGTCGATGCCGGCAAAGTAGTACACGGTCTTGTCGTCGGGCGTGACGCCCTGGGTGGCAAAGGACAGCAGCGCGGCCGACTGGGCCATGGCTTCCAGCATCAGCACGCCCGGCATCACCGGGCGGTGCGGGAAGTGGCCGGTGAAGAACGGCTCGTTGATCGTCACGTTCTTGATCGCGCGGATGCTCTTGCCCAGCTGGATGTCCAGCACGCGGTCCACCAGCAGGATGGGGTAGCGGTGCGGCAACTGCTTGAGGATCTGGTGGATGTCCATCGTCATGATTTTTTCTCGAGGGCTCTCACGCGGTCGCGCAGCGCATGCAGTTGCTTCAGCGACGCGGCGTTCTTCTCCCAGGCCGCATTCTCGTCGATGGGAAACACGCCGGTGTAATGGCCGGGCTTGAGGATGGACCGCGTGACCAGCGAGAACGACGACACGTGCACGCGGTCGGCCAGCGTCAGGTGCCCCAGGATGCCCGCGCTGCCGCCGATGGTGCAGTAGGCGCCGATGCTGGCGCTGCCCGCGATGCCCGCGCAGCCCGCGATGGCCGTGTGGCGGCCGATGCGCACGTTGTGCCCGACCTGCACCAGGTTGTCGATCTTCACGCCGTCCTCGACGAGGGTGTCGGCCAGCGCACCGCGGTCGATGCAGGTGTTGGCGCCGATCTCCACGTCGTCGCCGATGCGCACCGCGCCCAGCTGCTCGATCTTTTCCCACTCCCCCTGGCGGGGCGCGAAGCCGAAGCCGTCGGCGCCGATGACCACGCCCGGGTGCAGCAGGCAGCGGGCGCCGATGATGCAGTCCTCGGCCACGGTGACGCGCGACTTGAGCACGGTGCCGGCGCCGATGCGCGCACCGCGCTCGACGACGCACAGCGGCCCTATGGTGGCGGTGGGGTCGACGTGGGCCGCCGGGTCCACCACCGCGCTGGCATGGATGCCGCCGGCGCCTGCCGGCGCCCGGCGCGCCTTCCACAGCTGCGTGACGCGCGCGTAGTAGAGGTAAGGGTCGTCCGCCACGATGGCCGCGCCGCGGGCGAGCGCGGCTTCCTGCAGGGCCGGGGAGACGATGACGCAGCCGGCGCGCGAGGCGGCCAGCTGCTGCTGGTAGCGGGGGTTGCTCAGGAAGCTGAGCTGGGAAGGACCGGCCGATTCGAGCGGCGCCAGCCCTTCGATGGCGGCGCCGCGGTCGCCATGAAGCTGCCCACCGAGCGAGTCCACGATGTCGCCCAGGCGGAGCATGGAAGCCTCACTTGGCGGCGTTGAGCGCCTTGATCACCTTGTCGGTGATGTCGTGCTTGGGGTTGATGTAGACCGCTTCCTGGATGATGAGGTCGTACTTCTCCTGCTCGGCCACCTGCTTGACGACGCGGTTGGCGCGCTCGAGGACCTGCTGCAGTTCCTCGTTGCGGCGGGCGGTCAGGTCTTCCTGGTACTCGCGGCGCTTGCGCTGGAATTCGCGGTCCTGGTCGACCAGCTGCTTCTGGCGCTGCTGGCGCTGGCTTTCGGACAGCGTGGGGGCTTCGCGCTCGAACTTGTCGGAGGCGTTCTTGAGCGAATTGCCCATGTCGCCCAGTTCCTTTTCGCGGCGCGAGAACTCCTGCTCCAGCTTGGCCTGGGCAGACTTGGCGGAATTGGCTTCGCGGAAGATGCGGTCGGTATTGACGAACCCGACGCGGAAGGCTTCCTGCGCCAGCGCGGGCATCGACAGCGCCAGCGCGCCGACCAGGGTCCAAAGCTTGAGACGGCTCAGGTACTTCATCAGAAAGAGGTTCCGATCTGGAATTGCAGACGCTGGATTCTATCCCCGGCGAATTTCCGCACCGGCTGGGCAATGGCGAGGCGCAGGGGACCGATGGGCGAAATCCAGGACACGCCCACGCCCGTGGCGACACGCATCAGGCTGAAGTCGATCTTTTCGTTGTCGCCGTACACGTTGCCCGCGTCGACGAAGCCGAAGAGGCGCAGCGTGCGGTCGTTGCCCGCGCCGGGGAACGGCACGAACAGCTCGGCGTTCAGGGTGATCTTCTTCGTGCCGCCGATGGACGCGCCGGTGACGTCGCGCGGGCCCAGCGTGCCCTGCTCGAAGCCGCGCACCGAACCCAGGCCACCGGAGTAGAAGTTCTTGAAAACCGGGTAGAGGTGTCCGCCGATGGCCTTGCCCAACCCCAGTTCGCCGTTGATGGCCAGCGTGTACTGCTTGTTCAGCGGGATGTACTGCTGGTACTGGTACGACGCACGGCCGTAGCGCGCGTCGGCGATCAGGCCCAGTTCGCCGGACACGCGCTGCAGGCGGCCGGTGGTGGGCGCGATGGCGCTGTCGCGGTCGTCGCGCGTCCAGCCCACCGTCAGCGGCACGCCGTAGCTGGTGTAGCCGACCGATTCGGCGTAGGCCAGGTACGCCGCCGGGATGTTGGTGCCGGGCTTGAGCTGGGTGCGCTCCACGGTCGCGCCGAAGTACACCGTGTCCAGCTCGCTGAACGGCACGCCGAAGCGCAGGCCCAGGCCGGTGGTGGCCAGCTCGTAGTTGCCGCCCTGCTGCTCGTACGGCTTGGAGCTGCGGTGGTAGATGTCGATCGTGCGCGAGACCCCGTCCTGCGTGAAGTACGGGTCGACCGAGGTGAGCGCGATCGTGCGGTTGTACTTGCTGGTGTTGACCTCGGCGCTCAGGTACTGGCCGGAGCCGAACGCGTTCTCCTGCTTGATGCCGAAGCCCAGGCCGAGCTTCTCGGCGCTGGAGAAGCCGGCCGACAGCGTCAGGCTGCCGGTGGGCTTCTCGGCCACCGTGACGTTCAGGTCCACCTGGTCGGGCGCGCCGGGCACGTCCGCCGTCTCGATGTTGATGTCCTTGAAGAAGCCCAGGCGGTCGATGCGGTCGCGCGAGAGCTTGATCTTGTCGCCGTCGTACCAGCTGGATTCGAACTGGCGGAACTCGCGGCGGACCACTTCGTCGCGCGTGCGGTTGTTGCCGGCGATGTTCACGCGGCGCACGTAGGCGCGGCGCGACGGGTCGGCCACGAGCGTGAACGCCACCAGGTTGCGCGAGCGGTCGATCTCGGGGCGGGCCTCCACGTTGGCGAAGGCGTAGCCGAAGCTGCCGAAATAGTCGGTGAAGGCCTTGGTGGTCTCGGTCACCTGCTCGGCGTTGTACGACTCGCCCGGCCGGATCTTCACCAGCGTCTTGAAGTCGTCTTCCTTGCCGAGGTAGTTGCCTTCCAGCTTCACGCCGCTGACGACGAAGCGCTCGCCTTCGGTGACGTTCACCGTGATGGTGATGTCCTGCTTGTTCGGCGAGATGGCCACCTGGGTGGAATCGATGCGGAATTCCAGGTAGCCGCGGTTCAGGTAGTACGAACGCAGGCTCTCCAGGTCGGCATTGAGCTTGGAGCGCGAGTAGCGGTCGGACTTGGTGTACCAGGACAGCCAGCCGCCGGTGTCCAGGTCGAACAGGCCCTTGAGGGTGCCCTCGCTGAAGGCGTGGTTGCCCACGATACGGATGTCGCGGATGCGCGCCGGCTCGCCTTCGGTGATCGTGAAGGTGAGGTTGACGCGGTTGCGCTCCATGGGCGTGACGGTGGTGACCACCTCGGCGCCGTACAGGCTGCGGTTGATGTACTGGCGGCGCAGTTCCTGCTCGGCGCGGTCGGCCAGCGCCTGGTCGTAGGGGCGGCCCTCGGCGATGCCCGAATCGCGCAGGGCCTTGCGCAGGGTGTCCTTGTCGAACTCGCGCGCGCCGGCGAAGTCGACGTCGGCCACCGTCGGGCGTTCCTCGACGATGACCACCAGCACGTCGCCGGAGACTTCCAGCCGCACGTCCTTGAACAGGCCCAGGCCGAACAGCGCGCGGATGGCGGCGGAGCCCTTTTCGTCGTTGTACTGGTCACCGACGCGGAATGGCAGCGAGGCGAAGACCGTGCCCGGTTCCACGCGCTGCAAGCCCTCGACGCGGATGTCGCGGACGGTGAAGGGATCCACGGCCCAGGCGTTGACCGCGAAAGCGGCCGCGATCATGCCCGAGACGGTGCGCGCGCGAATGCGCTTGAATTGGTTCTTCATCGAGTCCTGGGTGCCCCGCCGTCCCGGGGCTGGCCGCTAGGGGCCTTGTTGTTCTCAACCGAAGAGACGCGTGACGTCGTTGAACAGCGCGATGGTCATCATGACCAGAAGCACCGCGACGCCGCCCCGCTGCAGCCTCTCCATCCACGCGTCCGGGACGCTTCGCCCCGTGACCGCCTCCCACAGATAATACATGAGGTGCCCGCCATCGAGCACCGGCAAAGGCAGCAGATTCAGCACGCCGAGGCTGACGCTGATCATCGCCAGGAACACCAGGTACTGCACCAGCCCCAGGCTAGCGGACTTGCCCGCGTAGTCGGCGATCGTCAGCGGCCCGCTCAGGTTCCTGAGCGACGCCTGTCCCACCACCATGCGCCCCATCATCTTCAGCGTGAGCAGCGAAACCTCGCCGGTCTTCGCCGCGCCGCGCCACAGGCCTTCCAGCGGGCCCGAACGCACTTCCACCATCTGCGGCGGCAGGCCGACGTAGGCGCCGATGCGCGCGATGCGCTTGCCGGCGTCCTGCACCACTTCCGGCGTGACGTCCAGTTGAACTTCGCGGCCGTCGCGGCGCACGGTCCATGGCGCGGCAGCCGGGGTGCCGGACGCGCCCTGGGCGCGGATCCATTCGCGCAGCTGGATGGCGTCGACCACGGCCAGGCCGCCGGCGCGCAGCACCTCGTCGCCCTGCCGCAGGCCGGCACGCTCGGCCGCGCTGCCCTTCATGATTTCGCCGATCACCGGCGCGGTGTAGGGGCCGAGCAGGCCGATGCGGCGGAACAGCTGCGCGTCAACGTCGGGCGCCTGCAGCTGGCTGAGGGGCAGCGCCACCTCGCGTTCGCCGCGGCGGCCCGGCTCCGTCACGGCCAGGCGCACGTCGCGCGCGTCGAGCGCCCCGCGCGTGAGCAGCCAGCGCACGTCCTCGAATGACCGCACCGGCGCAGCCGGTTCGCCATCGAAGCCCGCGCGCGTGACCGTCTCGCCGCCGTGCAGGCCGGCCTGCTGCGCCACCGAACCCGCCACGGGCGACGCGAGGATCGCCTGCGGTTCCATCGTGCCCCACCAGGCGACGACCGCGTAAAGAAACACGGCCAGCAGCAGGTTGGCCGCGGGACCGGCCGCGACGATCAGGGCTCGCGAGCGCAGCGGCTGCGTGTTGAACGCCAGGTGCCTTTCCCCGGGCGCGACCGGCGCTTCGCGTTCGTCCAGCATGCGCACGTAGCCGCCCAGCGGGAAGGCGCCGATGACGAATTCCGTGTCCTGATTGGGGCGCTGCTTCTTCGGCTTCCAGCGGTACAGCGTCGTGCCGAAACCGACCGAGAAGCGCAGCACCTTCACGCCGCACGCCACCGCCACGCGGTAGTGGCCCCATTCGTGAACCGCCACGAGCAGGCCCAGGGCGACGATGAAAGCGACGATGGTGAGCATGGGATGAGTCCTCGCGGGAACTCAGCCGGCGACCGCGATGGCGTCCCGCGCGGCCTGCCGCGCCCGCGCGTCCAGCGCCAGCAGGTCGGCGAGCTCCCGCGGCTTGGAGGGCGAAACGCGCTCCAAAGTTGCAAGGTTCACGCCATGGATCTGGTCGAAGCGGATGCGGCGGTCCAGGAACGCGGCCACCGCTTCCTCGTTGGCCGCGTTCAGCACGGCCGTGGTGCCTGCCGGGCCGCGCAGCGCATCCCAGGCCAGTTGCAGGCCGGGGAAACGCTCGCGGTGGCCATGGCTGTCCAGCGACTCGAACGTCATGTCCGCCAGCCGCGTGAAGTCCAGCGGCTCTGCGCCGGAGGCGATGCGCCCCGGCCAGGCCAAGCCGTACGCGATGGGCACGCGCATGTCCGGCGTGCCCAGCTGCGCCACCACCGAGTGGTCGCGGTACTGCACCATCGAGTGGATGACGCTCTGCGGGTGGATCACCACCTCCAGCCTCTCGGGCGGCAGGCCGAAGAGGTAGCGCGCCTCGATGACTTCCAGCGCCTTGTTCATCATGGTGGCCGAGTCCACCGAGATCTTGCGGCCCATCACCCAGTTGGGATGGGCGACCGCCTGGTCCGGCGTGACGTCGCGCAGCGTGGCGGGCTCGCGCCGGCGGAACGGGCCGCCCGACGCCGTGAGGATGATCTTGTCCACCCTGTCCTGCCAGGTGGCCGCGTCTTCCGGCAGCGACTGGAAGATGGCCGAATGCTCGCTGTCGATGGGCAGCAGGGTGGCGCCGCCGGCGCGCACCGCTTCCATGAACAGGTCGCCGCCGACGACGAGCGCTTCCTTGTTGGCCAGCAGCAGCCGCTTGCCCGCGCGCGCGGCGGCCAGGCACGAAGCCAGGCCGGCCGCGCCGACGATGGCGGCCATGACGGTGTCCACGTCGTCGCGCACCACCACCTTCTCAAGCGCGCCCTCGCCGCTCAGGACGGTGACGGGCAGGCGCTCGGCTTCCACGCGGCGGGCCAGTTCGCGCGCCGCGGCGGCATCGGTCATCACCGCGAACCGCGGCTTGAATTTCGCGCATTGCGCGAGCAGCGGTTCCACGCGCGTCGCGGCGCTGAGCGCCACGACCTCATAGCGATCCGGGTGGCGCTCGATGACGTCGAGCGTGTTCACGCCGATGGAGCCGGTGGCCCCCAGGATGGCGACACGTTGGCGGTTCATCGCACCGCCTGCGCGGACAGCATCATCGCCAGCGGCAGCGTGGGCAGCAGCGCGTCGACGCGATCCAGCACGCCGCCGTGGCCAGGAAGCAGCCCACTGGAATCCTTGGCGCCGGCGCTGCGCTTCATCAGCGACTCGACCAGGTCGCCGACCACGCTCATCGCGGCGAGGAACACCACGCCCAGCACCACCAGCCACCAGCCGGCCTGCGCCAGGCGGCTGTAGAAGCTGGGCACGGCGGCCTGCCAGTGCGCATCGGCGGCGATCCATCCGATGGCCAGCACCAGCACGCCCAGCATGCCGCCCCACACGCCTTCCCAGCTCTTGCCCGGGCTGATGGAAGGCGCCAGCTTGTTCTTCGTGAACTTCAGGCCGAAGGTGCGGCCGGCGAAATACGCGGCGATGTCCGCCACCCAGACCAGCACCAGGATCGACAGCAGGAAGTTGATGCCTTGCACGCGCGCCTGCGCGACCGCCAGCCATGCGAGCCAGAGCGCGCCCAGCCCGCCCGCCAGGCGCGCCAGGCGCGGGATGCCGGGCCAGCCGCGCACACCGGCGCGCAGCAGCAGCCCGCCGGCCAGCACCCATGCGGCACCGCCGGCGGTCCACAGCAGCGGCAGCGGCTTGTCCAGCCAGCCCGCGCCCCACGCAGCCACGCAAAGCGCGACGCACAACAGGCCCATGGAGACCGACGCGGCGTCGCTGCAGCCGTTCAGGCGCCCGAACTCCCAGGCGCCCGCGGCGATGAGCACCAGCGCGATGGCGGCGAACGGGATCGGGGTGGGCCAGAACAGGGCCGGCAGCAGGATGGCCAGCAGGACGATGGCCGTGATGACGCGTTGCTTGAGCATGTTCCTGGACTTGTCTTGGGGCGGGCCTGAACCGAGCCTGCCGGACGGTCAGGCCGCCTTCTTCGCCGTGGCCGGCTGCAGCTGCTCGGAGGTGCGGCCGAAGCGCCTCTCGCGGCGCGCGAAATCGGCGATGGCTTCGTCCAGCGCCGCGGCGTCGAAGTCGGGCCACAGCTTGTCGCTGAAGTAGAGCTCGCTGTAGGCCGCCTGCCAGAGCAGGAAATTGCTGATGCGCTGCTCGCCGCCGGTGCGGATGACCAGGTCGGGGTCGGGCACGTGCGACAGCGACATCGCCGCGTCCAGGCTGCGCTCGGTGATGGGTTCGCCGCGTTCGGCCAGCCGCGCCGCCGCCTGGGCGATGTCCCAGCGGCCGCCGTAGTTGAAGCAGATGTTGAACAACAGGTGCGTGTTGCCGGCGGTGGCGGCCTCGGCCTGCAGCAGGCCCGCGCGCACCTTTTCCGACAGCGCGGACCGGTCGCCCACGAAATGGATGCGCACGCCTTCGGCCTTGAGATGCGGCACCTCGCGCGACAGCGCGACGGCCAGCAGTTCCATCAGGCCGGACACCTCCTCGGGCGGGCGGCTCCAGTTTTCGGACGAGAACGCGAACACCGTGAGCACCTTCACGCCGCGCTCGCCGCATTGGCGGACGCAGGCGCGCAGGGAATCGACGCCCTTCTTGTGGCCCGCCACGCGCGGCAGGAAACGCTTGGTCGCCCAGCGGCCGTTGCCGTCCATGACGATGGCGATGTGGTGGGGAACGGTCGTCACGTTGGGCGTCGAGCGTTGAGCGGGGGGACGGCTGGATTCACGCTGGACGCAGAAACGTCCAGCGCCGAACCTCTTCAGACCGCCATGATCTCCTGCTCCTTGGCCTCGACCATCTTGTCGATCTCGGCGATGTGACGGTCGGTCACCTTCTGGATGTCGCCTTCGGCGCGCTTCTGGTCGTCTTCCGAGGCGGCCTTGTCCTTCACCAGCTTCTTGACCGCGTCGTTGGCGTCGCGGCGCAGGTTGCGCACGGCGATCTTGGCGGCCTCGCCTTCGTGGCGGACGAGCTTGGTCATCTCCTTGCGGCGCTCCTCGCTCATCGGCGGCATAGGCACGCGGATGAGTTCGCCCATGGAGGCGGGGTTCAGGCCCAGGTCGCTGTCGCGGATGGCCTTCTCGATCTTGGGACCCATGCCCTTTTCCCAGGGCTGCACGCTCAGCGTGCGGGCGTCCAGCACCGACACGTTGGCCACCTGGCCGATGGGCACCATGGAGCCGTAGTAGTCGACCTGCACGCTGTCGAGCAGGCCGGGGCTGGCGCGGCCGGTGCGGATCTTGGCGAGGTTGTTCTTGAAGGCGGCGATGGACTGGTCCATCTTGCCCTCGGTGGATTTCTTGGTCTCGGCGATGGTGGCCATCTCGCTCTCCTTCCTCTTGTCTTGTGCGTCAGGCGTAGACCAGGGTGCCCTCGTCCTCGCCCATCACCACGCGCTTGAGGGCGCCGTGCTTGAAGATGGAGAAGACCTTGATCGGCAGCTTCTGGTCACGGCACAGCGCGAACGCCGTGGCGTCCATGATCCCCAGGTTCTGCGCCATCGCGTCGTCGAACGTGATCTTGCTGTAGCGCCTGGCGGACGGGTCCTTCTTCGGGTCGGCCGAATACACGCCGTCCACCTTGGTCGCCTTGAGCACCAGCTCGGCGCCGATCTCGGCGCCGCGCAGCGCCGCGGCGGTGTCGGTGGTGAAGAAGGGGTTGCCCGTGCCGGCGGCGAAGATCACCACCTTGCCTTCTTCCAGGTACTGCAGCGCCTTGGGCCGCACGTACGGCTCCACGACCTGCTCGATGGCGATGGCGGACATCACGCGGGCGGTGAGGCCCGACTTGTCCATGGTGTCGGCCAGGGCCAGCGCGTTCATCACGGTGGCCAGCATGCCCATGTAGTCGGCCGTGGCGCGGTCCATGCCGACCGAGCCGCCGGCCACGCCGCGGAAGATGTTGCCGCCGCCGATGACCACCGCGACCTGCACGCCGCTGTTCACGACCTCGGCCACCTCCTCGACCATGCGCACGATGGTCGCGCGGTTGATGCCGAAGGCGTCGTCCCCCATCAGCGCTTCACCCGAAAGCTTCAGCAGGATGCGCTTGTGGGCGGGCGACGATGGCATGGATGGGTTCCCTTGGTGTGTTCGAGCAATGACGAATGACTTTGCGGCCTCGCCGCTCAATGACGCAATGACTGGGCCGCGCCCGCCATTTTGTCATCGATGCCGGCAGGCGAGGTCATGCGGCGCGGCCGCGTCATTCGTCATTCGGGCGTCAGGCGCCCTTGGCGGCGGCGACCTGGGCGGCGACTTCGGCGGCGAAGTCGTCCACCTTCTTCTCGATGCCCTCGCCCACCACGTACAGGGTGAAGCCCTTCACGGTGGTGTTCGCGGCCTTGAGCATCTGCTCCACGGTCTGCTTGTCGTTCTTGACGAACGGCTGGTTGAACAGGGACACCTCCTTGAGGTACTTCTGCACCGAGCCTTCGATCATCTTGGCGGCGATGTCCGCCGGCTTGCCGGATTCGGCGGCCTTGGCGGTGGCGACGCTGCGCTCCTTCTCGATGAGCTCGGCGGGCACGTCGGCCGACTGCAGCGCCACCGGCTTCATCGCGGCCACGTGCATGGCCACGTCCTTGGCGGCCGTGTCGTCGCCCGTGTACTCAACCACCACGCCGATGCGGGTGCCATGCAGGTACGAGGCCAGCTTGCTGCCGCCTTCGAAGCGCTTGAAGCGGCGGAAGTTCATGTTCTCGCCGATCTTGCCCACCAGGCCCTTGCGCACGTCTTCCAGCGTGGGGCCGAACCCGTCCTGGCTGTACGGCAGCGCCACCAGCGCCGCCACGTCGGCCGGGTTGTTCTTCACGATCAGCTGCGCGGCGGCATTGGCCATGGCCAGGAAGCTGTCGTTCTTGGTGACGAAGTCGGTCTGGCAATTGACTTCCAGCAGGGCCCCGGTGGTGCCTTCGATGCTGGCCGTCACCACGCCTTCGGCGGTGATGCGGTCCGCGGCCTTGCTGGCCTTGTTGCCGAGCTTGACGCGCAGCAGCTCCTCGGCCTTGTCCATGTTGCCTTCGGCCTCGGTGAGCGCCTTCTTGCACTCCATCATCGGGGCGTCGGTCTTGGCGCGCAGTTCGGCGACCATGCTTGCGGTGATTGCTGCCATTTGAATTTTCCTTCTGCTGTTCAGTGGTCCGGACGGTAAAAAGGGGCCCGAGAGCCCCTTCCTGGATGCGGGGGCGCGCGCTCAGGCGCCGGCGCCTTCCTCGACCTCGACGAACTCGTCGCCGCCCTCGGAGACGGCGCGAACCACGTCGTTGACGGCGCTGGAGCGGCCTTCCAGCACGGCGTCGGCGATGCCGCGGGCGTACAAGGCGACGGCCTTGGCCGAGTCATCGTTGCCGGGGATCACGTAGTCGATGCCTTCGGGCGAGTGGTTGGAGTCCACCACGCCGACCAGCGGGATGCCCAGCTTCTTGGCTTCGGACACGGCGATCTTGTGGAAGCCCACGTCGATCACGAAGATGGCGTCCGGCAGGGTGTTCATGTCCTGGATGCCGCCGATGTCCTTCTCGAGCTTTTCCATCTCGCGCTGGAACATCAGCTGTTCCTTCTTGCTCATCGACTCGAGGCCGGCTTCCTGCTGGGCCTTCATGTCCTTCAGGCGCTTGATGGAGGTCTTGACCGTCTTGAAGTTGGTCAGCATGCCGCCCAGCCAGCGCTGGTCGACGAAGGGCACGCCGGCGCGCTTGGCTTCCTGGGCCACGATCTCGCGGGCCTGGCGCTTGGTGCCCACCATCAGGATGGTGCCGCGATTGGCGGCCAGCTGCTTCACGAACTTGGAAGCTTCCTGGAACATCGGAAGCGACTTTTCCAGGTTGATGATGTGGATCTTGTTGCGGGAGCCGAAGATGAACGGGGCCATCTTCGGGTTCCAGAAGCGGGTCTGGTGGCCGAAATGGACACCGGCTTCCAGCATTTCGCGCATGGAGACTGCCATGATTGGTTTCCTAGGTTGGGTCTAGAATCCGCCCCGCAATCGAGGGGGCCGTGCGGCCCTCGCGACACCTGGTAGGAACGGATTCGGGATTTGTTCCGCCGGTCTCGCGGCGCCGCACCATGCAGCCACCACCCGGCAAAACCACAGGATTCTAACACACCCCTCCCCTCGCGCCTTCCCATGGACGACCTCATCGCCACCCGTGTGCAGCTCGGCCGCGGCCAGGGCAGCGCCGCGGAGGCTTTCTCCGCCGCGCTGGCCATGACCCAGTCGCCCGCCTGCCGCCACGCCTTCCTGCGCACCCTGCCCGAAGAGGCGCAGGCCGCTTCCCGGGACCAGGCACGCCAACTGCCGCTGGCCGGCCTGCCCGTGTCCATCAAGGACCTGTTCGACATCGAAGGCCAGCCCACCGCGGCCGGCTCCACCGTGCTGGCCGACGCGCCGCCGGCTCGCGCCGACAGCGCAGCCGTGGCGCGCCTGCGCGCGGCGGGCGCCAGCCTGGTCGGCCGCACCAACATGACCGAGTTCGCCTTCTCGGGCGTGGGCGTCAACCCGCACCACGGTACGCCGGCCAATCCCGCCGACACCGCCGTGCCGCGCATCCCGGGCGGCTCGTCGTCCGGCGCGGCCGTGTCGGTCGCCACCGGCGCGGCCTTCATCGGCCTGGGCTCGGACACCGGCGGCTCCATCCGCATCCCGGCCGCGCTGTGCGGCATCGTCGGCTTCAAGAACACCGCCCGTCTCACGCCCCTGGAAGGCGCGCTGCCGCTGTCCACCACGCTGGACACCGTGTGCGCGATGACGCGTTCGGTGCGCGACGCGGTGCTGGCGCATGAAGTCCTCGCCAACCGCCGCGTGGTGCTCGAGAACAAGCCGCTGGCGCAGCGCCGCTTCGCCGTCGTGCGCACGCAGCTGCTCGACGGCATGGACTCGGCGGTGGCGCAAGCCTTCGAAGCGGCCCTTCGCACCTTGCGCGGCGCCGGCGCGAGCATCGAAGAGATCGAGCTCGAAGCCATCCGCGACCTGGGCACCCTCCAGTCCATGGGCGGCTTCACCGCGGCCGAAAGCTACGCGTGGCACCGCCAGCTGCTGGCCCGCGCCGGCGAAGGCTACGACCCGCGCGTGCGCGCACGCATCGAGCGCGGCGTGGCGATGAAAGCCTGGGAATACGTGGACCTGGTGCGGGCACGCGCCGGCTGGATCGCCAAAGTCGAAGGCGCCCTGCGCGGTTACGACGCCGTGCTGACACCCACCGTGCCCATCACCGCCCCGGCCATCGCCGACGTGGCGCCGGGCGCGGAACGCGACGAAGCCTTCTTCCGCGTGAACGCCCTGCTCCTGCGCAACACCAGCGTGGTGAACATGCTCGACGGCTGCGCGCTGTCGCTGCCCTGCCACGCGCCCGGCAGCCTGCCGGTGGGCCTGTCGCTGTGGCACGGCGCGATGCACGACGACACGGTGCTGGACGCCGGCCTGGCGGTGGAAGCCGCCCTGCAGCCGCGGCACTGAAGGGACCGAAGTACCCGTGAAAGTCGCCGTCATCGGCGCCGGCATCATCGGCGTCACCACTGCGTACGAACTCGCGGCCGATGGCCACGACGTCACCGTCTTCGAACGCCGCGGCGCGGTCGCGGAAGAAACCAGCTTCGCCAATGCCGGCATGGTCGCGCCCGGCTATGTCACACCCTGGGCCGCGCCCGGCATGCCGGGCAAGGTGCTGCGCTACCTGTTCAGCCGGCACGCGCCGGTGAAGCTGGTGCCGCCGGTGTCGGCCGCCGAGCTGGGCTGGATGTGGCAGTGGTGGCGCCACTGCAAGCTGGACACCTACCTGGCCAACCGCGCGCGCATGCAGCGCCTGGCCTTCTTCAGCCGCGAGCGGCTGCACTGGCTGACCGATTCGCTGCAGCTGGAATACGACCACAGTCCCGGCTACATGGTGATGCTGCGGTCCGAGAAGGACCAGCGCCTGGTGCAGCCCAGCCTGCAGGTGCTGCGCGACGCGGGCGTCGCCTTCCACGAGATCGACGCGGCCACCGCGCGCGCCGTGGAACCCGCGCTCAACCCCGACACCGAATTCCTCGGCGCCGTGCACCTGCCCGACGACGAGGCGGGCAACTGCCGCCAGTTCGCGCTGCTGCTCAAGGACGTCGCGCGCGGGCTGGGCGTGAAGTTCGAGTTCAACACCGCGGTGCAGCCGCTGGACCGCGCTTCGCCCACCACGCTGGTGGTGCAGGCGGACGGGCAGGCGCCGCGCCAGCAGACTTTCAATGCCGTCGTGGTGTGCGGTGGGTTGTCTTCCGCCGCGCTGCTGCGCCCCGTCGGCCTGCGCATCCCGCTGGCAGCGGTGTACGGCTACTCCGTCAGCGCGCCCATCCGCGAGCCGCTCAACGCGCCGCGCGGCGCGGTGATGGACGAGCGCTACAAGGTCGCCATCACGCGCCTGGGCCAGCGCGTGCGCGTGGCGGGCAGCGCGGAGATCGGCGGCGGTCCCACGCACAAGCGGCCGCAGGCGCTGCAGACGCTCTACAAGGTGCTGCACGACTGGTTCCCAGGCGCGGCGCAGCTGTCGAACACCGGCGCCGCGGTGCAGGAATGGAAAGGCGCGCGGCCCATGCTGCCGGACGGCCCGCCCGTGCTGGGCGCTTCCGGCATCCCCGGCGTGTGGCTGAACCTGGGCCACGGCTCCACCGGCTGGGCCATGTCCTGCGGCAGCGCGCGCGTGGTCGCCGACCTGATGGGCGGCAACGCGCCGCTGCTGGACCTGGAAGGCCTGGGCGTCGAGCGTCTCACGGGCTGATCGCGGCGCGCACAATGCGCGCCATGCTGAAGGTCACCTTCGACCGCCCCTGGCCGCTGCACGGCACCGCGGCCACGCGCCGCATCGAGCAGGAAGCGGCGGCCTCGCTGCCGGCGCATGCGTTGATGGAACGCGCGGGCCTGGCCGTTGCACGCCTGGCGCTGGCCATCGCGCCGCACGCGCACCGCGTGTGGGTGGCCTGCGGGCCCGGCAACAACGGTGGCGACGGCCTGGAAGCCGCGGTGCACCTGCATCGCTGGGGCAAGGCCGTGACCGTCACGCTCGCCGGCTCACCCGACAAGCTGCCGCCCGATGCCGCGAACGCGTGGCGCAAGTGCCGCGAGGCCGGCGTGCCGGTCGCGGACGCGTTGCCCAGCGCGTGGGATCTCGGCATCGATGCGTTGCTGGGACTGGGGAGCAGCCGGCCGTTGGAAGACGCGTTGGCCGCCGCGGCCGGGCGAATGAGCGCTTCGGCCTCGCCCGTGCTGGCGATCGACCTGCCGAGCGGGCTGAACGCCGACACGGGCAATGGCCAGTCGGTTCGCGCGGCTCACACGGTGTCGCTGCTCACGCTGAAGCCCGGACTGTTCACCGGCGCGGGCCGGGATGCCGCCGGCGAGCTGTGGTTCGACGATCTCGGCGTGCAAGCGGCGGAAGCACCCACCGCGCAGCTCGCCGGTCCCGCGCCCGTCCGTGTGCGTGCGCATGCGAGCCACAAGGGCTTGAACGGCGACGTTGCCGTCATCGGCGGCGCGCCAGGCATGGCCGGCGCGGCGGTGCTCGCGGCGACGTCGGCCCTCTGCGGCGGCGCGGGCCGTGTGTTCCTCGCGCCGCTGGACACCGGCTTCGGCGCGGCCGTGCCGGGCTGGCCGGAGCTGATGGTGCGTGCCTGGGATGCGTTGCCGCTCGAATCGATCTCCGTCGCGTGCGGCTGCGGCGGCGGCGACGCCGTGGCGGCCATGTTGCCCGCCGTGCTGTCGCGCGCGAAGTGGCTGGTGCTCGATGCGGACGCGCTGAACGCGATCGCGGCCGATGCCTCGCTGCAAGAGACACTGCGGCGCCGCGGCAGACCCACGGTCCTCACGCCCCACCCGCTGGAGGCCGCGCGGCTGCTGGGCACCAGCACCGCGCAAGTGCAAGGCGACCGCCTGCGCGCCGCGCAGGAACTGGGCGAACGCTCGAAAGCCGTCGTCGTGCTCAAGGGTTCCGGCACGGTGATCGCGGCGCCGGGCACCACGCCTTCGATCAACCCCACCGGCAACGGCAGGCTCGCCACCGGCGGCACGGGCGACGTGCTCGCCGGCCTGGTGGCCGCTGCGTTGCCGGTGTCTTCCGATGCGCTGCAGGCCGCCGCGCATGCCGTGTACCGCCACGGCAAGGCCGCGGACGACTGGCCTGCCGGCGAACCGCTGACGGCGGGCGCGCTGGCCCGCCGACTTCACCTGGACTGAGAGGGTTTCAGCCGCGGCCCACGAAGGGCATCTTGGTGGCCATCACCGTGTGGAACAGCACGTTGGCTTCCAGCGGCAGGTTGGCCATGTAGAGGATGGACTGGCCGACGATGGAAACGTCCATCAGCGGTTCCACCGCGATCTCGCCGTTGGCCTGCGGCACGCCCTTGGCCATGCGCGCGGCCAGGTCGGTGAGCGCGTTGCCGATGTCGATCTGGCCCACCGCGATGTCGTGCTTGCGGCCGTCGAGCGAAGCGGTCTTGGTCAGGCCCGTCACGGCGTGCTTGGTGGCCGTGTAGGCGATGGACCCCGGCCGCGGCGCGTGCGCCGAGATCGAGCCGTTGTTGATGATGCGGCCGCCCTTGGGCGACTGCGACTTCATCACGCGGAAGGCCTCGCGGATGCAATAGAACATGCCGTTGAGGTTGGTGTCGACCACGCGCTTCCAGTCCTCGATGGCGATGTCTTCCAGCGCCGCGCCGCCCAGGCCCATGCCGGCGTTGTTGAACACGAGGTCCACGCGGCCGAACTTCTTCACCGTCGTGGCGAACAGCGCCTCGACCGCCGCCGGGTCCGTGACGTCGGTGGGCACGCCCAGCGCGCGATCGCCCGCGTTCGCTTCGGCCGCCGCCGCGTCCAGCGCGTCCTGCCGGCGGCCCGCCAGCGCCACGTGCCAGCCATCCGCCAGCAGCGCCAGCGCCGCGGCCTTGCCGATGCCGCTGCCGCCGCCCGTCACGATGGCCACGCGGCCCTTGCCCTTGCTGTCCATGGCCTCGATCTCCTGCTTATCGCCGCCCTTTGCGGCCGTTCTTGCCCTTGGAAGCCACCGCCTTCTTGACCGCGGCTTTCAGGTTCTGCTCCGGCGCGCGAGTGGCGCGGCCCGTCTTGCGCGCCGGCTTGGCCGCCGCGCCCTTGCGCGGTGCGCCCGCGGCGACGCCCTTGTCGCGCATGGCACGCGATTCAAGTTCCTCACCTTCGCGCACCAGCCGGAAGTCGATCTTGCGACCATCCAGGTCGACGCGGCTGACCTGCACCCGCACCCGCGAGCCGATGGCGTAGCGAATGCCGGTGCGCTCGCCGCGAAGTTCCTGGCGCGCCTCGTCGAACTTGAAGTACTCGCCGCCCAGCTCGGTGATGTGCACCAGGCCTTCGACGTACAGCTGGTCCAGCGTGACGAAGATGCCGAACGTGGTGGCCGCGCTGACCACGCCGCCGTATTCCTCGCCCAGGTGTTCGCGCATGTACTTGCACTTGAGCCAGGCTTCCACGTCGCGGCTGGCTTCGTCGGCGCGGCGCTCG
Source organism: Ramlibacter humi (assembly GCF_004681975.1). Taxonomy (GTDB): domain Bacteria; phylum Pseudomonadota; class Gammaproteobacteria; order Burkholderiales; family Burkholderiaceae_C; genus Ramlibacter; species Ramlibacter humi. The sequence goes on along the minus strand of NZ_SMLK01000001.1, from coordinate 465,007 downwards.
TTGGCGCTGCAATGCAGGCCCGCGGCTTCCCAGGCCTGCGTTTCCTTCGGGTTGGCCATCGCCGGCTTCTTCTTCGGCGCGGCGACGCGCGAAGCCAGCCGGCGGGCCAGCTTCTCGTGCGCCTCGCCCGGCGTGGGCAGCGCGGGCAGCGTGTAGTGCCCGTTGCCCAGGATGGCCTTGATCACGCGGTGCACCAGCAGGTCCGGGTAGCGCCGGATCGGGCTGGTGAAGTGCGTGTAGGCGTCGTAGGCCAGGCCGAAGTGGCCACTGTTGATCGGCGTGTAGATCGCCTGCTGCATGGACCGCAGCAGCATGGTGTGGATCTGCTGCGCGTCAGGGCGGTCCTTCACCGCGGCGGCGATGCGCTGGAACTCCATCGGCATCGGTTCGTCGCTGACCGACAGGCCCACGCCCATCGCCTTCAGGTAGTTGCGCAGGATCTCCTTCTTCTCCGGCGTCGGGCCTTCGTGCACGCGGTACAGGCCCGGGTGCTTGGACTGCTGGATGAAGTCGGCCGAGCAGACGTTGGCGGCCAGCATGGCTTCCTCGATCAGCCGGTGCGCGTCGTTGCGGGTGCGCGGCACGATCTTCTCGATGCGGCCGCTCTCGTCGCAGACGATCTGCGTTTCCACCGTATCGAAGTCCATCGCGCCGCGGGCCTCGCGCGCCTTCAGCAGCGCGCGGTACACGTCGTGCAGGTTGATCAGGTCGCCCACCAGGTCCTTGCGCCGCTGCGCTTCGGGCCCGCGCGTGTTGGCCAGGATGGCCGCCACCTCGGTGTACGTGAAGCGAGCGTGGCTCCACATCACCGCCGGGTAGAACTGGTAGGCCTGGATCTCGCCGGTGGCCGTGATCAGCATGTCGCAGACCATGCACAGCCGGTCGACTTCGGGGTTGAGCGAGCACAGGCCGTTGGACAGCTTCTCCGGCAGCATCGGGATGACACGGCGCGGGAAGTACACGCTGGTGGCGCGCTCGTACGCGTCGACGTCGATCGGCTCGCCCGTCTGCACGTAGTGGCTGACGTCGGCGATGGCCACCAGCAGGCGCCAGCCCTTGCCGCGGCCCACCTTCGCGGGCTCGCAGTACACGGCGTCGTCGAAGTCGCGCGCGTCCTCGCCGTCGATGGTGACCAGCGGCACGTCGGTGAGGTCGACGCGGTGCTTGCGGTCGGCGGGCCGCACCTTGTCGGGCAGCAGCCGCGACTGCGCGATGCAGGCGTCGGAGAACTCGTGCGGCACGCCGTACTTGCGCACCGCGATCTCGATCTCCATGCCGGGGTCGTCGATCTCGCCCAGCACTTCCTTCACGCGGCCCACGGGCTGGCCGTACAGGCTGGGCGGCTCGGTGAGTTCCACCACGACCACCTGGCCGGGCTTGGCCGTGCCGGTGGCGCCCTTGGGGATCAGGACGTCCTGGCCGTAGCGCTTGTCTTCCGGCGCGACCAGCCAGACGCCGCTTTCGTGCAGCAGGCGGCCGATGATCGGCTGCGGCGGCCGCTCGACGATCTCGACCACGCGCCCCTCAGGGCGGCCCTTGCGGTCGTGCCGCACGATGCGCACGCGCACGCGGTCCTTGTGCAGGACCGCGCGCATCTCATTGGGCGGCAGGTAGATGTCGGTCTCGCCGTCGTCCCTGGCGACATAGCCGTGGCCATCGCGATGGCCCTGGATCGTTCCCTCGACTTCATCCAAAAGTCCGGTCGAGTGTTGAGGTCCGATGTTTTTGATATAGAATCCTTTTCTTTCCTGAAATGCCCAGGTGGCGGAATTGGTAGACGCACTAGTTTCAGGTACTAGCGAGTAACATCGTGGGGGTTCGAGTCCCTTCCTGGGCACCAAGTCAAATGATAAAGCCGGCGCGAGCCGGCTTTATTTATTTCTGCCCTCAGATCGGCATCCCGACGAGGTCGTGGCCTTCGGTGGCCACGATGCGGGCGCGAGTGAACTCGCCCACCTTCAGTTGCTTGCTCAGCTTTTCCGGCGGCAGCAGGCGCACGGTGCCGTCGATCTCCGGCGCATCCGCGTAGCTGCGTCCCACCCCGCCCTTGCGGCCCAGGCCCGGCGCCGAATCCACCAGCACCTGCATCGTCGCGCCGACGCGGCGGTGCAACCTTTCGGCTGACACCTGTTCGGCCACTTCCATGAAGCGAGCGCGGCGCTCCTCGCGAACCTCGGCCGGCAGCATGCCGGGGAGGTCGTTGGCGGCCGCGCCTTCCACGGGGCTGTACGCGAAGCAGCCCGCGCGGTCGATCTGCGCCTCGCGCACGAAATCCAGCAGGTCCTGGAATTCGGCCTCGGTCTCACCGGGGAAGCCGGCGATGAAGGTGCTGCGCACCACCAGTTCCGGACAGGCTTCGCGCCAGGCGCGAATGCGCTCCAGGTTCTTCTCGCCGCTGGCCGGGCGCTTCATCCGCCGCAGCACGTCGGGATGGCTGTGCTGCAGCGGCACGTCCAGGTACGGCAGCACCGCGCCCGTGGCCATCAGCGGAACCACTTCATCCACCGACGGGTACGGATAGACGTAGTGCAGGCGCACCCAGGCGCCGTACGGGCGCGCCAGTTCGCCGAGTTCGCGCACCAGGTCCAGCATGCGAGTCTTCACGGGCCGGCCATCGAAGAAACCGGTGCGGTACTTCGTGTCGACACCGTACGCGGAGGTGTCCTGGCTCACCACCAGCAACTCCTTCACGCCGGACTCGAACAGCGCGCGTGCTTCCTTCAGCACGTCGCCCACCGGCCGGCTCACCAGGTCGCCGCGCATGGAAGGGATGATGCAGAACGTGCAGCGGTGGTTGCAGCCCTCGCTGATCTTCAGGTACGCGTAGTGGCGCGGCGTGAGCTTGATGCCCGCGGCCGGCACCAGGTCGACGAAGGGATCGTGCGGCTTGGGCAGGTGCGCATGCACCGCGTCCATCACCTCCTGCGTGGCGTGCGGGCCGGTGACGGCCAGCACCGACGGGTGCATCTGGCGCACCAGGTTGCCGCCGCCCTCGCCTTCGCGCGCGCCCAGGCAGCCGGTGACGATGACCCGGCCGTTGGCCGACAGCGCCTCGCCGATGGAATCCAGGCTTTCCTTTACCGCATCGTCGATGAAGCCGCAGGTGTTGACGATCACCAGGTCGGCGCCTTCGAAGGTCTTGGACGTGGTGTAGCCCTCGGCGGACAGCTGGGTGAGGATCAGTTCCGAATCGGTCAGGGCCTTGGGGCAGCCGAGACTGACGAACCCCACTTTCGGGGCCGCCTCGGCGGTCGTGTTTTCGCTCATGGCCTGCATTGTCCCAGAGCGACGGTGGGCCCGTTCGGCACAGGCCCATCAGGGCGCAAGGAGGAACCTCAGCGCTTGCCGAGGAAGGCGCCGAGCATCTGCTCGGTCTGCTTCTGCATCTGTTCCTGCATCTTGTCGAACATGCTCTTGGACTGCTCGACGTAGCTGCCCATCATCCCCTGCATCAGCGGGTTCTGCATGTTCATGAACTGCGCCCACATCTCGGGCGTCAGCGTCTTGGACTGCTCGGCCAGCTTGGCCTGGATGTCGGTGAACGCCTGGACGTTCTTCTCCAGGTAGCTGCCCATGAAGCCCTGCGCCGCGTGGCCGTAGAAGCGGATGATGTTGGCCAGCGCCGCCTCGCTGAACATCGGCGCGCCGCCCGTCTCTTCCTCCAGGATGATCTGCAACAGGATGCTGCGAGTGAGGTCCTCGTTGGACTTGGCGTCGCGCACGGTGAACGGCTCGCTGTCCATCACCAGCTGCTTCACTTCCGCCAGCGTGATGTACGAGGACGTGTCCGTGTCGTACAGCCGCCGGTTGGGGTACTTCTTGATCACGCGCTGCGCGGGTTGCGCGTTCGGTGCGGCTTTCTTGCTGGTCACGGACGGGACTCCTGGTAGCGGGGCGGCACTGTTGCGTTGCAGCAGATTCTAGGGAGCGTGCTGCACCTCGTGCCACGGGTCAACCCTTACCGACGCGCGCACTGCACGCCTGCGCGTCACATCCCCAGGTACGCCTGCTGCACAGCCGGATCATCGACCAGGTCCTTCGCGCTGCCACTGAGCACCACGCGACCGGTTTCGATCACGTAGCCGCGGTCCGCGCCGGACAACGCGATCTGCACGTCCTGCTCCACCAGCAGCACGGTGACGCCATCGCGGCGGATCTGCGCAAGCACCTCCATGAGCTGGTCGACCACCACCGGCGCGAGGCCCAGGCTCATCTCGTCGACCATCATCAGCACCGGCGCCGCCATCAGGGCGCGCGCCATCGCGCACATCTGCTGCTCGCCGCCGGACATGCTGCCGGCCAGTTGACGACGCCGCTCGCCCAGCCGCGGGAACAGCGCGTACATGCGATCCAGATCGCGCGACAGCGCCGCCTTGTCGCCGCGCCGGTAGCCGCCCATCAGCAGGTTGTCCTGCACCGTCATGCGCCCGAACAGCTGGCGGCCCTCGGGCACCTGCACCAGGCCCAGGCCGAACACCTGGTCCGGCGTCAGGGTCCGCAGCTCCCGGCCCGCGAGCGCGATGCTGCCGGTGCATGGCAACAGGCGCGAGAGCGCGCGCAGCAGCGTGGTCTTGCCGGCGCCGTTGCCGCCGACCAGGGCAACCATCTCGGCCTTGTTCACCTCGATCGAAATCTCGTGCAGCACCGGCATGCCGCCATAGCCGGCGGACAAGCCCTCGACCTTCAGCAACGGCGTGCCGTCATGCGCGGGGTCGCTCATGCGCGCCTCTTGCCGAGGTAGGCCTGCACCACGGCCGGATCCGACAGCACCGCGTCGGGCGCGCCGTCGGCGATCTTCTCGCCGTGGTGCAGCACCAGCAGCCGGTCCGACAGGCTCTTGATCGCCTTGATCACGTGCTCGATCACCAGCACGCTGATGCCCTGGTCCCGCACCTTGCGGATCACGCCGATCACCTCGTCGATCTCGACGTGGTTCAGGCCCGCCATCACCTCGTCGCACAGCAGCAGCTTCGGTTTCATCGCCAGCGCCTTGGCCAGCTCCAGCCGCTTGCGGCCGGGGCCGCCGAGCTCGTCGGCGCGCTGGCCGGCGAACCGGCCCAGGCCGACGAAGTCCAGGCACTCGCGCGCCTGCTCCCGCGCCTTCGCCAGTTCCGATTCGCCGCCGCCCTGGCCGAACAGCGCGCCGACCGCCACGTTGTCCTGCACCGACAGGCCGGGGAACGGCTGCATGATCTGGAACGTCCGGCCGATGCCCAGCCGCGCGCGGCGGAAAGCCGGCAGGCGATTGATCGGATGGCCCTGGAACAGCACCTCGCCCTCGCTGGGCGGGATGGTGCCGCTGACCAGGCTGATCAGCGTGGTCTTGCCGGCGCCGTTCGGGCCGATCACGCCGAGGATCTCGTCCTGGGCCAGCGTGAAACTCACGTCGCGCACCGCCACCAGCCCGGCGAACCGCCGGGTCACGTGCCGGACTTCGAGCCGCGCGTTCACAGCCAGTTCGCCCGCACGTTCTCCGCGAAGTAGCGCCAGCCCGCCTGGCGCACCCGCCGCGCCAGGTCGGCCAGGCCGCGCGGCATCAGCACGACCGCGGCGACGATGACCAGCCCGAAGAACAGGCCGGCGATGCTGGTCACCTCGCTCGACAGCACCTCGGAGATCGCCGACAGCGACAACGCGCCGACGATGGGCCCGAACACGGTGCCCGCGCCGCCGAACACCGTCATGATGATCATCCTGACGTTCAGGCTGATGTCGAAGGCGCTCTCCGGGTCGAGGAAGGTGATCCAGTAGGCGTGGATGCCGCCGGCCAGCGCGGAGAACACGCCCGACAGCGCGAAGGCCAGCACCTTGTACAGCGTGGTGTTGACGCCCATCACCGCCGCGCCTTCCTCGTTCTCGCGGATCGCGATCAGGCCGAAGCCGAAGCGGCTGCGCGTGAGCCAGTACACCACCACCGTCGCGATCACCAGCAGCGCCAGCGACAGGCCGTAGAACAGGCGGTCGTTGTTCAGCGGCGGCAGCACCAGGCCGATGTTCTGGCCGGCGAGCGGGACGTTGGAGACGATCGCGGCCATCACCTGCGCCAGGGCCAGCGTCGCGATCGCGAAATAGTGGCCGCGCAGCCGCAGCACCGGCAGGCCGAGCAGGAAGGCGAACACCAGCGCCATCGCCACGCCGAAGGCCATCCCGCCCCAGAAGGGCTGGTGCCACTGCAGCATCGCGATCCCCACGCCGTAGCCACCCAGGCCGTAGAAAACGGAGTTGCCGAACGATGCGTAGCCGGTGTAGCCGCCGATGATGTTCCAACCCTGCGCCAGCACGGCCAGCAGCAGCGCGTTGATGCCGAACTGCAGCAGCACGTCCGAGCCATACCAGGGCACGCCGGCCAGCACCAGCAGCGCGACCACCACCAGCGCGCGCTGCCAGGCCTTCATGCGGTCTTCCCCAGCAGGCCCGTGGGCCGCACGATCAGCACCAGCACCAGGATGCCGAAGCTCGCGACATCGGCGAAGGTCGGGCCGATGTACAGCGTGGTCAAGGATTCGACGATGCCCAGGAAGAGGCCGCCGACCAGCACGCCCAGCGGGTTGTCGAGCCCGCCGATGATCGAGATCGCGAACGACTTGGCGGTCAGCGTCGCGCCGATGTACGGGTTGATCTGCGACACCACGCCGTACAGCCCGCCCGCAGCACCGGCCAGCGCGATGCCGATCGCGAACGTCGTCGCGTACAGGTGCCGCGGCTCCACGCCATACAGGCGCGCGGCGACCAGGTTCTGGGCGGTCGCGCGGATGGCGCGCCCCAGCCGGGTGTGCAGCAGGAACAGCCACATGCCGAAGGTCAGCACCAGCGCGCCGGCGAACGCGCCGAGCCGCGCCACCGGCAGCACCACCGGCCCCCATTGCAGCTGCTCGCCGGCATACGGCGGGTTGATCGTGCGGAAGTCCGCCGAGAACGCGAGCTGCGCGAGGTAGGTCAGCACCACCTCCAGCCCGAAGGTGAGCAGCAGCGTGTTGAACATCGGCGCGCGGACGATCAGGTTCAGCAGGCCGCGCTGCAGCAGGTAGCCCACCGCGTACATCACGGCCGCGGTGATCGGCAGCCCCAGGAACGGGTCGACGTGCAGGTAGCGGAACAAGTGCCAGGAGCAATAGGCGCCCAGCATGATGAAGGCGCCGTGCGCCAGGTTGACGATGTTGAGCACGCCCCAGACCAGCGCGAGGCCCAGCGCCATGATCGCGTACAGCCCGCCCAGCAGGATGCCGTTGACGAGGACTTGCGCGAGCAGATCCACGGCGTGTTCCGTGGCGGCGGGCGTTCAGCGGGCGTTCCAGGCCGGCATGGGGAACTTGGGCTGGGTCACGAAGGCCTTGCCGTCGAACACCTCGGCCAGTTGGCCGCCCTGCACCTGGACCACCACCTGCGGCAGGTTGATCTGGCCGTTGGCGCCGAACGCCACCGGGCCGTACAGGCTGTCGAACTTGATCCTGGCCAGCGCGTCGCGCACCTTCTGCGGCTCGAGGCTGCCCGCATCTTCCATCGCCTGTGCCAGCGCGGCGACGTCGGCAGCGCCGGATGCGGCGTGGTAGTCGGGGTCGTAGCCGTACTTGGCCTTGTATTCCTTGGCGAACTGGTCGGCGTCACCGAACCAGCGGTCTTTCAGCGCCGGATGCGGCAGCCACGCCGTCATGCCGAACGCATAGTCGGCGTCCTTGCCCAGCGCCTTGCGGAAGTCCTCGCTCGGCACGCCGACGGTGAACGAATACAGCTTGGGCGCGACCGCCAGGCTCTTGGCCTGGCGCACGAAGTTCAGGATCTCGGTCTCGTGTCCGGCCACCAGCACCGCGTCGACGTTCTTGGCCTTGATCTGCGACAGAAGCGAGCTGAAGTCGCTGGTGTTGCTGCTGTAGCGCTCGTCCATGGCGGGGGTGAGCCCGGCGTTCTTCAACAGCGGCCGCGTGCCCTTCGCCACGGAAACGTCGAACGAATCGTCGGCGTAGAGCAGCGCGACGGATTTCGGCGGCGGCTTCAGCGCCTTCATCATCTCGACGGTGCTGCCGAAGTAGTCGCTGGCCGGCGCCAGCGTGCCGAAAACGTACTTGAACCCACGCGAAAAGATCTCGTCCGACGCACCGCCGCCCTGCACCATCGGGATCTTGTACTTCTCGGACACCGCCGAGTCCGCCAGCGCGAAATTGCTGGCGAAGGGGCCGAGCAGCAGGTTCACCTTGTCCTGCGACACCAGCTGGGTGTACTGGCGCACCGACAGGTTCACGTCGGACTGGTTGTCGTAGATCTTGAGCGCCAGCTTGTGCGGCTGGCCGCCGACCTTCACGCCGCCCGCCGCGTTGATGCGATCGACCGCGAGCTGGTAGGCGTCGCGGTAGTAGCGGCCGGTGTTGGCGAGGGGGCCGGTCAGCTGAACCGAAGCGCCGAGCAGCACGTCCTGCGCGAGGGCCGGAGCGGCCGGCGCGGCGAACACGGCCGCTGCGAACAAGGCTGGGAGAAGGTGGAAACGATCGAACTGCATGATCATTCTTCCTTGTTGTTGCATGCCGGAGCGCAGCCCGCAGCATTCCGGATAGCGTACGCCTGCGCGCGCAACTTGGGGGCGTTTTCCGGCGGCCGGGCACGGCGTTTGCAAGGCCGAGTTGATCGGCGCGCGGGGCGGACGGAAGGATGACGCAGCGCTGAGCGAGGCGCGCTCGTCAGGGCATCGGAGGGAAAAATTTTCCCGGCAGAGGTGCCGGGGTGCCATCTCCGGGAAAGGAGATGGTAGGCGCGATTGGACTCGAACCAACGACCCCCACCATGTCAAGGTGGTGCTCTAACCAGCTGAGCTACGCGCCTGGGGTGTTGAAGCCCAAAATTGTAGCAGAGGCTGAAGGCACTCCTTCGCGCACCACGATCCGGCCGCGCGAGATCACCAGTTCCCGCCGCGGACGGACCACCACCGCCTCAGGCACGTGCCGCGCATCCACCACCACCAGGTCGGCGATGCAGCCGGGTTGCAGGCCGTAGTCGCTGAAGCCGCAAGCGAGCGCACCTTGAGACGTCACCGCATCGAACGCGAAACCGAGCTCCTCGTCGCGGCGCAGGTTGTTGCGCCAGCCCACCAGCATCGCGCGCTCCAGCATGTCGGGCGAGCCGTAGGGCGTCCACGCATCGCGGATGCCATCGTTGCCGGCGGCCAGCACCACGCCCGCTTCGCGGCACTCCAGCAAAGACGGCACGCCGCGATACGGTGTGCCGACGGTCACCGCGGCAATCTGCAGCCGCGCCATGCGGTCGAGCAACGCGGCACGACGCGGCGCCTCGACCTCACCGATGCAGAAGCCGTGGCTGATCGCGACTCGTCCCTGCAAGCCAAGCGCCTGGACGCGATCGAGGATGGCATCGAGCGTGCGCGCACCGCCCTCGCCGGGTTCATGCAGGTGGATGTCGAGCCCGCAGCCGGCCTCGTCCGCGATACCGAACAGCAGGTCCAGCGAAGCCGCCGCATCGCCGTCGATGCCCTGCGGATCCAGCCCGCCGAGCACTTCGGCACCCTCGCGCATCGCGGCGCGCAGCAGGTCAGCGGTGCCGGGCCGCATCAGCAATCCGGACTGCGGGAACGCGACCACCTGCAGTTCCATCACGTCACGCAACCGCTGCCGCGCTTCGAGCACGCCTTGCAGGTGCCGCAAGCCGGCGCCGGTGTCGACGTCCACGTGCGTGCGGATGCGCGTCGTGCCGCGTTCCAGGAACGCCAGCGCCAGGGCCATCGCCTGCCGCCCCGCGTCGTGTCCGCTTTCCGCGCGGAACCGCCGCTCGTCCTCGATGCGGTTTTCCAGCCGGCCACCCGCCGCATGCGACCGCCAGGGCAGTCCCCACAAGGTCTTGTCCAGGTGGGCGTGCGATTCGACGAAGCCCGGCAGCAGCAAGCCGCCCTTGCCTTCGATCACCTCTTCGCCTTCGCGGGGCGCGAGATCCGGCGCAACGGCCGCGATGCGCTCGCCTTCCACGCGAACGTCCACTGCCGCGCCGTCCCGCGGCAAGCGCACATTGCGCAGCAGCAGCTCCGCCATCAGCGCCGCCGCGCCGCGCGCACGCCGGTCACTTCGCGCACCAGTCCCAGCACGCGCACCAGCCGCTGCGAATCGGTGGTCTCGACCGTGAATGTCATCCAGGCCGTGCCCTTGACGGACTGCGTCTGCACGCCGATGACGTTCATCTTCTCCTTGGCGAACACTTCCGAGATGTCGCGCAGCAGCCCCTGCCGGTCGGTCGCCTCCACGGACACATCGACCGGGTAGACCGCGGCGCCGTCCGCGCGCGGCCGGCCCCATTCCACTTCGATCACCCGTTCGCCGTTGCGCGCGGCCATCTCGCGGAAGTTGCTGCAATCGGTGCGGTGGATGCTGACGCCCTTGCCGCGCGTGACGAAGCCCGCGATGCGGTCCGGCGGCGCCGGCTTGCAGCAGCGCGCCAGCTGCGTCATCAGCGAATCGACGCCGACCACCAGCACGCCGCCCTTCGTCGCGCCCTTCTCGCCGCCCTTGGCCTTCTTCAGCAGCAGGTACTCGTCCGGCGGCAGCGGCGCTTCCGGCGGGTTCAGCAGGGTCTCGATGTTGCGCAGCGAGAACTCGTCCTTGCCCACCACGAAGAACAGGTCGTCGGCGGTCTTGAATCCGAGTTGCGCCGCCAGGTCGCCGTGCTTGAGCGCCGTGCGCCCTTCGCGCTGCAGCAGCTTTTCCACCAGCTCGCGCCCGCGTGCCACGGTCTCGTGCCGCAACTGCTCGTTGAACCAGGCGCGCACCTTGGCCTTGGCGCGGTGGCTGGCGAGGAACCCCAGTTCGGGGTTGAGCCAGTCGCGCGAAGGCCCGCCCTCTTTCGCGGCGACGATGACGACGGTCTGGCCGTTCTGCAGCGGCGTGTTCAGCGGCACCATCGCGCCGTCCACTCGCGCGCCCCGGCAGCGGTGGCCCAGGTTGGTGTGCAGCGTGTACGCGAAATCCACCGGCGTGGCGCCGCGCGGCAGGTCGACGATGGCGGCCTGGGGCGTCAGCACGTAGATGCGGTCCTCGAACAAGCCATCGCTGGCGCCGGCCAGGTCGCGTTCCCAGGCCAGCAGCTGGCGCAGCACCGCGATCTTGGCGTCGTACTCGCCCGCCGCCGCCACGCCCGAGTAGCCCTTGGCGCCCGCTTCCTTGTATGCCCAGTGCGCCGCCACGCCGTGCTCGGCGTGCTCGTGCATGGCCTGCGTTCGGATCTGGATCTCGATCGGCCGCCCCGCCGCATCGCGCACCACCGTGTGCAGCGACTGGTAGCCGTTGGGCTTGGGCTTGGCGATGTAGTCGTCGAACTCGGAAGTGATCGGCTCGAATTCCTGGTGCACCCAGGACAGCGCGGCGTAGCAGTCGCGCACCTCCGGCACGATGACCCGCAGCGCGCGCACGTCGAACACCTTGGCGAAGTCCAGCGACTTGCCGCGCATCTTCTTGACGATGCTGTAGATGTGCTTGGGCCGGCCCTGCACCTGCGCGGCGATGCCCTGCGCCTTCAGCTCGGCTTCCAGGCGCTGGCGCAGCTGCTCGACGAAGGCTTCGCGCTCAACGCGCTTTTCGTCCAGCAGGCGCGCCACTTCCTTGTACGTCTGCGGCTCCAGGAAGCGGAAGGCCAGGTCTTCCATCTCCCACTTCAGCTGCCAGATGCCCAGGCGGTTGGCCAGCGGCGCGAAAACGCTCAGCGCTTCGCGCGCCACGCTGGGCGGCGCCGCGCTCCTTTGCGCCGCATGGAAGCGCAGCGTCTGCAAGCGCGAAGCCAGCCGCAGCATCACCACGCGCAGGTCGCGCGAGAACGCCAGCAGCATCTTGCGCACGTTCTCGGTCTGCGCCTTGGGATCGTCGACGCGGGAAGCCTCTTCGGCGGTGCGCGCCTGGCGCTGCACGCGCACCAGCGCGGTGGTCTCCACCGCCAGCGCCGCGTAGCTTTCGCCGAAAGCCTTGGCGATGATCTCCTGTGGCTTGTTCAGGTGCTGGCACGCGTACACCAGGTAGCTGGCCGCCTGCATGGCTTCCGAGCCGCCCATGGATTTCAGGATGGCCGCCACCGCGTCGGCATGCGCCAGCGTGTTCTCGCCCGTGTCCAGCGTCTCGCCGGCGATGAAGGGTTCGGCGAAGCTGCGCGCCCGCGCCAGCGCGTTCGCCTGGTGGGGCAAGGCCTGCTCGGTCGCCGCGATCAGCTCGGGAACCGGGCCGCCCTGCGCGGGTTCGGCCAGTTCGCGCTTCATGGTTTCAGCAGGAAGTCCGCCGCGACGCGCACCTGGCCTTCGGCGACGAAGGTGGGCGCGTGGCCCACGCCTTCGAACTCGACGACCTCGGCCCGCGGGCCGCGGCGCGTCATCTCCTGCGCGGTCTCGCGAGAGAGCAGGTCCGATTGCGCGCCGCGGGTGATGAGCGTGCGCGCGGTGATGCGGTCATAGAGCGCCCACACTGCCGCCTGGCCTTGCGCGGCCTGCTCCTCGGTCAGCGCCTTGATCGGCTCGCCGATGGCGGGGTCGTAGTGCAGCGTGAAGCCGCCCTCGGGCAGCGGCCGCACCATGGGTTGCGACAGCGCCAGCCACTGCTGCGCCGTGTGCGGCCCGAAGCTGGTGGAGATGGTCCACATCGCCTGCGCCGCCTGCTCGGCCGAATCGAAGCGGCCGGTGTTGCCGATGTAACCGCTGATGCGGCGGATGGCTTCCCACTGCACGACCGGCCCCACGTCGTTGAGCAGCAGGCGCTTGACGGGCGAAGGCAGCGGCAGGTTCGGCGAGCCCGCCACCGCCATGCCGATCAGCCCGCCCATGCTGGTGCCGAACCACGACAGGTCCTGGATCGGCGACTGCGCGTGCAGCTGCCCCAGCATCGCCAGCATGTCGGCGGCATACGTGGGCACGCCATAGCCCATCGGGTCTTTCAGCCAGTCGCTCTTGCCGCGGCCGGCGACGTCGGGGCACACCACGCGGATGGGGCCGGGGCTGCGCTCCGCCAGCGCCTGCGCCAGCACGTCGAAGTCGCGACCCTGGCGCGAGAGCCCGTGCACGCACACGACCACGCGCGATGCATCCGCGTCGCCCCATGACCAATACGCCATGCGGTGCCCGCCCTGCGGGTCGGGGCACGGTACGTAATTCAGCGTAGGTGTGGCCATGGGGCAAATGTCCGATACTTCCGCGCGTCTCGAAGAGAGCGGCAGGCGCGACAGCGCCACCGCATCGTACAACCCTCCGCGGAGAAACGTCCCATGCTCAACGGCAAAACCGCCCTCGTCACCGGCTCGACCAGCGGCATCGGCCTCGGCATCGCCAAGGCCCTGGCGAAGCAAGGCGCGAACATCGTGCTCAACGGCTTCGGCGACGTCGAAGGCCCGAAGGCCGAGATCGCGAAGCTGGGCGTGAAGGTGGACTACCACGGCGCCGACATGAGCAAGCCCGCGGAGATCGAGGACATGATGAAGTACGCGGCCTCGAAGTTCGGCCGCGTGGACATCCTCGTCAACAACGCCGGCATCCAGCACGTGGCCAAGGTCGAGGACTTCCCGCCCGAGCGCTGGGACGCCGTCATCGCCATCAACCTGTCCAGCGCGTTCCATGCCACGCGCCTGGCGTTGCCCGCGATGAAGGCCGCCAACTGGGGCCGCGTCATCAACGTGGCTTCGGTGCACGGCCTGGTGGCTTCGGTCGAAAAGGTGGCCTATGTCGCCGCCAAGCACGGCATCGTCGGCATGACCAAGGTGACGGCGCTGGAAACCGCCACCACGGGCGTGACCTGCAACGCCATCTGCCCGGGCTGGGTGCTGACGCCGCTGGTGCAGAAGCAGGTGGACGCCAAGGCCAGCGCCAACGGCTGGACCAACGAGGAAGCCACCAGGCGCCTGCTGGGCGAGAAGGAGCCCTCGATGCAGTTCACCACGCCGGAAGAGCTGGGCGAGCTTGCGGTGTTCTTCTGTTCGCCGGCCGCGAACAACGTGCGCGGCGTGGCATGGAACATGGATGGCGGCTGGGCCGCGCAGTAACTCCCCACCATCCGTCATCCCCGCGAAAGGCGGGAATGACAGTTAGTCGGCAAGCGTCAGCTCGTGCTCGTGCGTGCGTTCGAAGTGCGCATCGGCCAGGTCGTAGTCCCACCGCTCCACCCTGCACTTGCGCGCCGCCCCCGGCGGCGGCGCCGACCACCTCACCACGTTCACCGAGTTCGGTGTGCCGTACCGCACGCGGTGCGACACCGCGGTGCCCGCCTGCAGGCAAAACAACGCGCGCGGCGTGCCACTCACTTTCGCGCGCACGTCCGCGATGTACGGCAGATGGATGTGGCCGCCCAGCACCAGGTCCGCGCCGGCGAGGGACCAGGCCCGCACCGCCCCGTGGCCGCCGCGCAGCCGGTCTTTCCCGTCTTCCTCTCGCACCACGCACGCGGGCTGGTGCGTGACCACGATGCGCAATTGCTCGCGCCGCGCCCCGCGCAGCCGGTCGCACACGCGCTCCACCTGCTCGCGCGACACCTCGCCGTGCTTGTGCCGCCGGGGCCGCGTGGTGTTCACGCAGCTCACCAGCAGGTCCGGCAATGCCAGCTGCGGTTCCAGCGCGCCGAACGCGGCGCGGTAGTGCCGGTAAGGATCGGCCACGCGCGTCACCAGGTCGAACAGCGGGATGTCGTGGTTGCCCGGCAGCGCGAGCAGATGGGGCACCGCGAGCGAATCGCAGAACGCGCGCGCCGCGGCGAACTGCGAAGGCCGCGCGCGTTGCGTGATGTCGCCGCTGAGCACCACCACCTGCGGCCGCAGCTGGAACGAAAGCCGCCGCAGCGCCTCCACCACGGGCGCCTGCTCCGTGCCGAAGTGCGTGTCGGAGATGTGCAGCAGCAGGCTCATTCCACGGGCACCAGGTCTTCCTCGCGCGGCAGCATCAGCTGCAGGGGACGCGACGCCACCGTGAAGCGCAGCGGCGGCGCCATCACGCCGACCTCGCCGTCCGCGGCGACCTTCAGCTTGCGCATGCCCAGCACACGCACGGTGAGCGTGCGGAACGCGAAGCTGTGCACCTGCTCGGCTTCACCCAGGCGGCCGAACGCGCCCTTGAGCATCAGCCACACCATGGTCCCGGTGCCGATCGGCTTGGCGATCAGCGCCGCCAGGCGGCCCTCGCCCACGCGCTCGGCAACGGCGGACTCCATGCCAATGCGCTCCAGCTGCAGCCGGTTGTTGCCCACGAACAGGGTCGGCGTGGTCAGCAACGTGGATTGCCCGTCCAGTTCGATCTCCAGCGCCAGCTGGCGCCGCCATTCGAACAGGGTGACCAGCCCCGAGAGGATGGCCACCCAGCGGTGGCGCCCGAACCGCCTCTTGAAAGCCTCGCGGTCCTGCAGCAGCTGCGGGTACAGCCCGAGGCTGGCGTTGACGAGGAAGATGCGCCCGTTCACCTCGCCCACCTGCACCGGCTCGGCCCGCGCGCGCAGCAGCGCACGTGCCGCGGTCTCCAGGTCCTGCGCGATGCCGTGCTCGCGGCCGAACAGGTTGAACGTGCCTTGCGGCAGCACGGCCATCGTGCAGCCCGCGTCCCAGGCCGCCTGCGCCACCGCGTTGGTGGTGCCGTCACCGCCGACCGAGACGACGACACCTCCGGCTTCGCGCGCGTAGCGCGCCCCGGCCTGCGCCACGGTCACCACCGAGCCCGGTCCGTCCGTGTCGACGAAATGGAACTCGCGGCCTGCTTCGCCGAACACGCGCGACAGGGTCTCGCGGGTCTGGCGCAGGTCGTGCTGCCCGGAGCCCGCGTTGGCCACGATGAAAAGAGGTGGGCCGCCAGCCGTGGTGTCTTGCCGCGCGGCATGGCCGGCCAGGTCGGTCGCCCCCATGGCCGGGCAGCTTAGAGGACGCCCCCGCCCTGTCTTGTGGGACTCCGGCTAGCGAAGCTGTACGGAACCCGACACGTTGACCAGGACGTTGGCCTTGCCCGCTTCCACCGGCACCGGCGCGTCGGCGGCGGCCTTCGCCTCCATGGCCATCATGCGCGGCCGCGGCACGTAGCCCGTGTCCTGCGCCTGCACCGACACTTCGCGCAGCGTGTACGTGTTGAAGCCGAAAGCCTTGGCCAGTTCGCCGGCCTTGGTGCGGAAGCCGGCGATGGCCTGCGACTGCGCCTGCCGTTCGGCCTGCTCGCGCTGCTCGCGGCTGAGCCGGAAGGACGCGCTGGCCACCGTCATGCCCTGCAGCCGGCCGGCCGCCTGGCTGAGCCGCGCGAAGTCCTTGCCTTCCAGCACCAGCTCGGCCGTGCCCACCCAGCCGCTGATCTTGCCGTTGCGGTCATAGCGCGGACCGACGTTGAAGCCGCCGGTGTGCACGTCCATGGCGCCGGGCTGGGCCGACTTCTTCGCTTCGGCCAGCGCCTGGTCCAGCACGGCCTTCAGCTGGTTTTGCACCTGGCCCGGGTCGGCGCCTTCGCGCGTGGCGGTGAGCGAAAACACCAGCACGTCCTGCGGCACTTCCACGGTCGAGGACGTGCTGAGCTGCACCACGTTTTCGGGCGGCGGGACCGTCTGGGCCCCGGCTCGGGCGGCGGGAAAAAGAAGTGCGGCGGCCAGGAAAGCCGGCACGGCGGAGCGGATGAAGTTTGGCATCATGACTACAGAACGCGGCAGTTGCCGAGCAGTTCACGGCTGGAAAGTGAATCCGTCCCAGCCGCCGCAACTTATGTAACAGTGTGTCAGGTGTCCGTGCAAACGCCGCACGCCCTGTGTTTCGGCCCTCAGAATCCGGCCTGTTACAAATACGTTTTGGAGCATCATGACACAAGCTGCAGCCCGCACCGACAAGATCCTGGTGGTCGACGACGACGCCCGGATCCGTGACCTGCTCCGGCGCTACCTGACGCAGGAAGGCTTCGAAGTCATCCTGGCCGAGGACGGCAAGGCGCTCAACCGGCTGATGCTGCGCGAGACCGCCGACCTCATCGTGCTGGACCTGATGATGCCCGGCGAGGACGGCCTCTCCATCTGCCGCCGCCTGCGCGCGGCCAACGACCGCACCCCGATCATCATGCTCACCGCCAAGGGCGAGGACGTGGACCGCATCGTGGGCCTGGAGGTCGGCGCCGACGACTACCTGGGCAAGCCCTTCAATCCGCGCGAACTGCTGGCCCGCGTGCACGCCGTGCTGCGCCGCCGCCCCGCGCAGGAAGCGCCCGGCGCCCCGTCGGCCGAGAACGAAGTGGTCACCTTCGGCCCTTTCGCCTTCGACCTGGGCGCGCGCACGCTGCGCAAGAACGGCGAGGAACTGCCGCTGACCACCGGCGAGTTCGCCATGCTGAAGGCGCTGGTGCGCCACCCGCGCCAGCCGCTGTCGCGCGAGAAGCTGGCCCAGCTGGCCCGCGGCCGCGAGTTCGAACCCTTCGACCGCAGCCTGGACGTGCAGGTGTCGCGTCTTCGCAAGCTCGTCGAGGCCGATCCCTCGGCCCCGCGCTATATTCAGACGGTCTGGGGCGTGGGCTACGTCTTCGTGCCGGACGGCGCGGGCTGATCCAACGTTCGCGAGCATGACCAGGGCGAGCGCCGCATCGACGAAGGCGCCGCCGCATCCTGAGGGGACCGGGTGATTCGAGGCGTGGCGACGAGCATGAACGTGACCGGGCCGGCACCGCTGGAGACAGCGCCGGCGCCGCTGGAAATGCGGCCCCGCGTCGGCCTGTCGCTCTTCTGGCGCACCTTCTTCCTGCTGTCGCTGCTGCTCATCGGCTCCATCGTCGCGTGGCTGCAGACCTTCCGCGCGCTGGAATTCGAGCCGCGCGCGGTGCAGACGGCGCAGCAGATCGCTTCGCTGGTCAACCTCAGCCGCGCCGCGCTGCGCTACTCCGACCCCATCACGCGCGTCTCGCTGATCAAGACACTGGCCGAGCAGGAAGGCGTGCGCATCCTGCCGTCCAAGCCCACCGACGTGTACGTGGTCTTCGACAACGCCTCGCTCGACGAGCGCGTGGCCGAAGAGCTGGTCACCCGCCTGGGCGCCGGCACCATCCTCGCTTCCGCGGTCAACACCGAAAAAGGCTTCTGGGTCGGCTTCAAGATCGACGCCGACGCCTACTGGCTGCTGATGGACCGCAACCGCTTCACGCGCGTGGGCGGCCGCACCTGGCTGATCTGGCTGATCACCGCGGCGGGCCTGTCGCTGGCGGGCGCCGCGCTCATCGCGCGGCTGATCAACCGCCCGCTCAAGCAGCTGTCGTTCGCCGCCAGCCGCGTGCGCGACGGCGACTTCGACGCCAGCCGCCTGGACGAGAAGGCCGTCACCAGCGAGATCCGCGAGGTGAACATCGGCTTCAACCGCATGGCGCAGCAGCTGGCCAAGATCGAGCAGGACCGCGCCGTGATGCTGGCCGGCATCTCGCACGACCTTCGCACGCCGCTGGCGCGCCTTCGCCTGGAAACCGAGATGAGCGTGGCCGACCAGGAGGCGCGCGAGCACATGGCGTCGGACATCGACCAGCTCGACGCCATCATCGACAAGTTCCTGGACTACGCCCGCCCCGACCATGCGGAGCTGAAGCCGGTGAACCTCAGCGAAGTGGTCGAAGCCTGCGTGTACGCGGTGCAGGACCACGGCGACATGCGCATCAACACCGACGTGCCCAAGAGCCTGTTCGTCCTGGCCGACGAGGTGGAACTGGCGCGCGTGGTGTCCAACCTGCTGGAAAACGCGCGCCGCTACGGCAAGACGCCCGAGACCGGCATCGCGGTGGTGGACATCGCGGCCAAGCAGCGCAACGAGTGGGTGCTGCTGAAGGTGCGCGACCATGGCATGGGCGTGGCGCCCGAGGCGCTGCCCAACCTGATCAAGCCCTTCTTCCGCGGCGACGCCGCGCGCACCGCGGCCACCGGCGCCGGCCTGGGCCTGGCCATCGTCGACAAGACGGTGCAGCGCATGGGCGGCATCTTCGCGCTGGCCAACACCACTTCGGGCGGCCTGGCGGCGCACATCAAGCTGCAGAAACCCAAGTCCACTCTTGGCGGCGAGGAAGCGGGCCAGCTGGCCCGCGCGGAAGCGGCTTAGCCGGCCCGCTGCGCCAGCAGCACCACGGCCCGGGCCTCGATGCTCTGGCCCTGCCCCACCGGGCCCAGCTTCTCAGCCGTCTTCGCCTTCACGTTCACCTGCGCGGGCTCCAGCCCCAGGCCCTTGGCGATGCGCGAGCGCATGGCGTCGATGTGCGTGGCGAGCCGCGGCGCCTGCGCCACCACGGTGCTGTCCACGTTGGCGACGGCCCAGCCTTGCGCGGCCACGCGGCGCGCGGCCTCTTCCAGCAGCAGCATGGAATCGGCGCCCTTGAACTTCGCGTCGGTGTCGGGGAAATGGCGGCCGATGTCGCCCAAACCCGCTGCGCCGAGCAACGCGTCGGTGATGGCGTGCAGCAGCACGTCAGCATCCGAGTGGCCCAGCAGGCCGCGGTCATAGGGCACCACCACGCCGCCGATCACCAGCGGCCGCCCCGGCACCAGCGCGTGCACGTCCCAACCCTCGCCGATCCGCATCGCCGTCGTCATCGCTTCCTGCTCTCCAGTACGGCCTGCGCCAAGGCGAAATCCTCGGGCCAGGTCACCTTGAAATTCTGCGCGCTGCCCGCGACCAGCCTGGGCCGCAGGCCCAACGCCTCGATGGCGGACGCTTCGTCGGTCACGCCCGCGCCCGCCTGCGCCAGCGCGCGCCGCAGCACGCCCAGGCGGAACATCTGCGGCGTCTGCGCCAGCCACTTGCCTTCGCGCGGCAGCGTCTGCGTGGCGCGGCCGTCCTGCGCGGCCTTCAGCGTATCGGCCAGCGGCACTGCCAGCAGGCCGCCCACTTCGTCGGCCAGGCACTCGTCGATCAATCGGTCCACCTGCGCGGGTGTCACCAGGCAGCGCGCGGCGTCGTGCACCAGCACCCAGTCGTCTTCGCCCGCGCCCCGCGCCTGCAGTTCGGCCAGGCCGTTGCCCACCGATGCGGCACGCGTGTCGCCGCCACAGGCGGCCACCTGCCAGCCTGCACCACGCGGCATGAGCGAATCGCCGGACGACACTACGACCAGGATGGACGCCAGCCGCGAGACACCTCCCAGCGCTTCCAGCGTGTGCAGCACCAGCGCGCGGCCCGCCAGGGGCTCGTACTGCTTGGGCTGCGCCGTGCCGGCGCGGCTGCCCGTGCCCGCCGCCGGGATCAGCGCGTGCAGTCTTGCGGGGGCATTCGGTGGATGAGCAGCCATGCGGAAGTGGGCCATTCTAGAATCCGTGCACACCCCTCCGCCGCGCCGTGAGGGGTGTTTGCATTTGCAAAAACGAGAATGGACCTTCCCAAGCTGTCCCCCGGCAAGCGCTTCGCGCTGCCCCGCCCGCCCGGCTCCGCCGATGCGCTGCTGCTCGCCCGGCTGGCCGAGCGCGAAAAAGCCGCGGGCCACCCCACCGCGATCGTCACCGCGTCAGCGTCCGACGCGCAGCGGCTGCTGGACGAGCTGGCCTTCTTCTGCCCCGACCTGCGCTGCTGCCTGTTCCCGGACTGGGAGACGCTGCCCTATGACACCTTCTCGCCGCACCAGGACCTGATCAGCGAGCGGCTGGCGACGCTGTGGCGCATCTCGCAGGGCGAGGCCGACGTGGTCATCGTGCCGGCCACCACCGCGCTGTACCGCGTGGCGCCGCCCTCCTTCCTCGCCGGCTACACGTTCCAGTTCGCGGTCAAGCAGAAGCTGGAAGAGAGCAAGCTGAAGGCGCAGCTCACGCTGGCCGGCTACAACCACGTCACGCAGGTCGTCAGCCCCGGCGAGTACGCCGTGCGCGGCGGCCTGATCGACCTGTTCCCCATGGGCTCGTCGGTGCCCTACCGCGTGGACCTGTTCGACGACGAGATCGATTCCATCCGCACCTTCGATCCCGACTCGCAGCGCAGCCTGTACCCGGTGCCCGAAGTGCGCCTGCTGCCCGGCCGCGAGTTTCCGATGGACGACGAGGCGCGGGCGAAATTCCGCAGCCGCTGGCGCGAGCTGCTGGAAGGCGACCCGACCAAGAGCCGCATCTACAAGGACATGGGCAACGGCGTCGCGACGTCGGGCATCGAGTACTACCTGCCGCTCTTCTTCGACGACACCGCCACCGTCTTCGACTACCTGGGCCCGCAGGCCACGCTGGTGCTGCACGGCGAGCTGGAGCCCGCGTTCCAGCGCTTCTGGCAGGACACGCGCGATCGCTACCGCCTGCTGCAGGGCGACCCCGAACGGCCGCTGCTGCCGCCCGAGGCGCTGTTCCTCACCATCGAGCAGTTCTTCGCGCGCGCGAACGAGCAGGCGCAGCTGTCGCTGCGGCCCGGCGCGCAGGACGTGGCAGACAGCGCGCTGTTCCAGAAGCTGCCCGACCTGTCGGTCGTCCGCGGCGCCGAAGAACCGCTGGACAGGTTCAAGCGCCATCTCGCCTCCACCGCGCACCGGGTGCTGGTGCTGGCCGAAAGCGCGGGCCGGCGCGAAAGCCTGCTCGACTTCCTGCGCGCCAGCCACGTCTCGCCGCCCGCGTTCGACTCGCTCGAAGAGTTCCAGTCGTCCGACGAAAAAGTGGGCATCGCGGCGGCCGCCCTTGTCGAAGGCTTCCAGTGGATGGAAGCCGGCCTGGACTTCGTCACCGAGACGGAGCTGTTCGCCGCCGGCGCCACCACGCGCCGCCGCCGCAAGCAGGAACAGGTCAGCGACGTCGAAGCGCTGATCAAGGACCTGTCGGAGCTGAACGTCGGCGACCCGGTGGTGCACGCGCAGCACGGCATCGGCCGCTACAAGGGCCTGGTCAACATGGACCTGGGCCAGGGCAACACCGAGTTCCTGCACCTGGAATACGCCGACAAGGCCACGCTGTACGTGCCTGTGAGCCAGTTGCACCAGATCAGCCGCTACACCGGCGTGTCGGCCGACGAGGCGCCGCTGCACAAGCTGGGCTCGGGCCAATGGGAGAAAGCCAAGCGCAAGGCGGCAGAGCAGGTGCGCGACACCGCAGCCGAGCTGCTGAACATCTACGCCCGCCGCGCTGCGCGCGAAGGCTTCGCCTTCCGCTTCTCGCCGCAGGACTACGAGACGTTCGCCAACGACTTCGGCTTCGACGAGACGGCGGACCAGAACGCGGCCATCCACGCGGTGATCCAGGACATGATCTCGCCGCGGCCCATGGACCGGCTGGTGTGCGGCGACGTGGGCTTCGGCAAGACCGAGGTGGCGCTGCGCGCCGCGTTCATCGCGGTGACGGGCGGCAAGCAGGTGGCCTTCCTCGCGCCGACGACGCTGCTGGCCGAGCAGCACTACCAGACGCTGGTGGACCGCTTCTCCAAGTGGCCGGTGAAGGTGGCCGAGATGAGCCGCTTCCGCTCGCAGAAGGAGATCACCGCGGCGGCCAAGGGCCTGGCCGACGGCAGCGTCGACATCGTGGTGGGCACGCACAAGCTGCTGTCGCCGTCGATCAAGTTCAAGAACCTGGGCCTGCTCATCATCGACGAGGAGCACCGCTTCGGCGTGCGCCACAAGGAAGCGATGAAGGCGCTGCGCGCCGAGGTGGATGTGCTGACGCTCACCGCCACGCCCATCCCGCGCACGCTGGGCATGGCGCTGGAAGGCCTGCGTGATCTGTCCGTCATCGCCACCGCGCCGCAGCGCCGCCTGGCCATCAAGACGTTCGTGCGCAACGAAGGCAACGGCGTCATCCGCGAAGCCGTGCTGCGCGAATTGAAGCGCGGCGGCCAGGCCTACTTCCTGCACAACGAGGTGGAAACCATCGAGAACCGGCGCGAGCGCCTGGAGCAGCTGCTGCCCGAAGCGCGCATCGCGGTGGCGCACGGTCAGATGCCCGAGCGCGAGCTGGAACGCGTGATGCGCGATTTCGTCGCGCAGCGCTTCAACGTGCTGCTGTGCTCCACCATCATCGAGACCGGCATCGACGTGCCGACCGCCAACACCATCGTCATCAGCCGCGCCGACAAGTTCGGCCTGGCGCAGCTGCACCAGCTGCGCGGCCGCGTGGGCCGCAGCCACCACCAGGCCTATGCCTACCTGATGGTCCCGGACAAGGAGAGCCTGACCAAGCACGCCGAGCAGCGGCTGGACGCGATCCAGCAGATGGAGGAACTCGGCTCCGGCTTCTACCTGGCCATGCACGACCTGGAGATCCGCGGCGCGGGCGAGGTGCTGGGCGAGAACCAGAGCGGCAACATGCTGGAAGTCGGCTTCCAGCTGTACAACGAGATGCTCTCGGAAGCCGTGCGTTCATTGAAGGCGGGCAAGGAGCCCGACCTGCTGTCGCCGCTCTCGGCCACCACGGACATCAACCTGCACGCGCCCGCGCTGCTGCCCGGCGACTACTGCGGCGACGTGCACCTGCGGCTGTCGTTCTACAAGAAGCTGGCCAGCGCGAAGAACACCGACCAGATCGATTCGCTGCTGGAGGAGATCGTCGACCGCTTCGGCAAGCTGCCGCTGCAGGCGCAGAACCTCATCGACGTGCACCGCCTGCGCGTGCTGGCGCGGCCCTACGGCGTGGTGAAGGTGGACGCGGCGCCCGGCGTGACCCACATCACCTTCCGGCCCAATCCGCCGATCGATTCGCTGCGCATCATCGAGCTGGTGCAGAAGAACCGCCACATCAAGCTGGCCGGCAACGAGAAGCTGCGCATCGAGCGCGAGCTGAAGGAGCCGAAGGACCGCGCGCAGATGGTGCGGGATGTGCTGCGCGCGCTGGGACAGCCGAAGGTCGCCGAGCCGGCGTAAGCCGCGCGAGAGACCGGAGTCCCCGCGAAGGCGGGGACCGGCTGGAGTTTGGCGGAATCTGTCCGGGGGGCTCTCCTACCATTGGCGGCAGGAGGCCCCCCATGCTCGAACTTCGCCCGTCCTGCGAACACTGCGACAAGCCGCTGCCGCCCGCTTCGGCCGAAGCGCGCATCTGCTCCTTCGAATGCACCTTCTGCGCGGATTGCGTCGACCAGGTGCTGCGCGGCGCCTGCCCCAACTGCGGCGGCGGCTTTGTCCCCCGCCCCATCCGCCCTTCGAAGCGCTGGGTCGGGCACGCGTGGCTGGGTGAGCGCCCGGCCGGCACCCGCAAGCACCACCAGCCGGTCGACCCGCAGGTGCACGCGGCGTTGCTTGCGGAACTGGGCGACCTGCCACCGGAAAAGCGCTGACGAACGCACGGCCGGGCTGCGCGCCAACGGCCCAGCTGCCAGGCTCCCAGGAGCAAACCAGGATGCAAATCGCATTGACGACGGTCGAGTGCCGCCTAGACTGGTTTCATGAGCCGTGCGCTTCGTTGCCTGCTGTGCTTTCTCGTCCTCTGCGTCTTCACCGGCGCAAGCGCGCAGGCGCCTGCCCAACGCGCAGTCGTGGTGCTCGAGGTGGATGGCGCGATCGGTCCCGCCAGCGAGGACTACCTGCACCGCGGCCTGGCCCTCGCGCAACGTGAGCACGCGCAGCTGCTGGTGCTGCAGCTCGACACGCCCGGCGGCCTGGACACCGCGATGCGCGGGATGATCAAGGACATCCTGTCCTCGTCCGTGCCGGTGGCCACCTTCGTGGCGCCCGGCGGCGCCCGGGCCGCGAGTGCCGGCACGTACATCCTCTACGCCAGCCACGTCGCCGCGATGACGCCGGCCAGCACGCTGGGCGCGGCGACGCCTGTGGCCATCGGCTTGCCGTCCGGCGGCGGCACCGCGCCACGGCCGGCTGCGTCCGCCCCGTTCCCCAGCGCCAGCGGGCCGTCGGCCGCCGAAGCGGGCGACGCGCTTGCGGCCAAGCGCATTTCGGATGCGGCGGCCTACATCCGCGGGCTCGCGCAACTGCGCGGCCGCAATGCCGACTGGGCCGAGAAAGCCGTGCGCGACGCGGCCAGCCTGTCGGCACCGGAGGCGATCCAGCTGAAGGTCGTGGACCTGGTCGCGACCGACGTGCCCGACCTGCTGCAGAAGCTCGACGGCCGCGAGCTGCAGATGGGCGCCACCGTCCAGCGCCTGCAGACCCGCGGCGCGCCCGTCGTCGCCTTCGACCAGGACTGGCGCAGCCGGCTGCTGTCGGTCATCACCAATCCCAGCCTTGCATTGCTGCTCATGATGGCCGGGGTCTACGGCCTCGCGTTCGAGTTCAGCAGCCCGGGCCTGGTGGCGCCCGGCGTCATCGGCGCCATCTGCCTGGTGCTCGCGCTGTTCTCGCTGCACATGCTGCCGGTCAACTACGCCGGGCTGGCGCTCATCCTGCTGGGCATCGCGTTCCTGGTGGCCGAGGCGTACCTGCCGACTTTTGGCGTCGTGGGCTTCGGCGGCATCGTGGCGTTCGCGTTCGGCTGCGTGATGCTGATCGACAGCGACTCGCCGGGCTACGGCATCCCGCTGCCGTTCATCGCCGTGCTCACGGCGGCCTCGGCCGCCTTCCTGCTCATTGTGGGCGGGCTGGCCGTGCGGACCCGGCGGCGGCCGGTGGTCACGGGACCGCAGACGCTGGTGGGGGCCGGCGGCGAACTGGTGGAGTACGCCGGCGGCACCGGCTGGGCCGTGGTGCAGGGCGAACACTGGCGGGTGCGCGGGCCGGACCAGCTGCATGCCGGCGACCGCGTGCGCGTGCACGGCCTGCATGACGGCGTGCTGGAGATCGTGCCGCTCTGAGCCGGCACGGACGGGACATCGCGATGATCGCGGGCGGCATCGGCATCGGCTTCGTGGTCCTGCTTCTGGCGGTGGTGCTGGCCAGCGCGCTGCGCGTGCTGCGCGAGTACGAGCGCGGCGTGGTGTTCCAGCTGGGCCGCTTCTGGAAGGTGAAGGGGCCGGGCCTGGTCATCCTCATCCCGGGCCTGCAGCAGCTGGTGCGCGTGGACCTGCGCGTGGTGGTGATGGACATCCCCAGCCAGGACGTGATCACGCGCGACAACGTGTCGGTGAAGGTGAGCGCGGTGCTTTACTTCCGCGTGGTGGATCCCGCGCGCGCCATCATCCAGGTGGAGCGCTTCCTGGAAGCCACCAGCCAGCTGGCGCAGACCACGCTGCGCGCCGTGCTGGGCAAGCACGAGCTGGACGACCTGCTGTCCGAGCGCGACCGCCTCAACCTGGACGTGCAGAAGATCCTGGACGCGCAGACCGACGTGTGGGGCATCAAGGTCACCAACGTCGAGATCAAGCACGTCGACCTGAACGACACCATGGTGCGAGCCATCGCGCGGCAGGCCGAGGCCGAGCGCGAGCGCCGCGCCAAGGTCATCCACGCCGAAGGCGAGCTGCAGGCGTCGCACAAGCTGGCCGAGGCGGCCGAGGTGCTGTCGCGGCAGCCGCAGGCGCTGCAGCTGCGCTACCTGGAGACGCTGACCGTGATCGCGGCCGACAAGAACTCCACCATCGTGTTCCCGCTGCCGCTGGAGATCCTGGGGCCGCTGCTTCGCTCGCTCGGGGGCAGCCCGCCGCGCTGAGCCCATGCCGTCCCGCAAAGACGGTACCCCTCGCCCCCGGGGGCGATGTGACAATGCCTTCCCATCCGGGAGGTTCCGCCATGGCTGCCAGTGTGCTGATCGTCGAGGACGAGTCGGCCTTCCTGCACCGGTTCTCTCAGGCCGTGACGGCCGACGAGACGTTGCGCCTGTACGGCGCCGTGGCCAGCGTGGGCGCGGCCAAGGCGCTGATCGACGCGGACCCGCCGGATGTCGTGCTGACCGACCTGGGCCTGCCGGACGGCAGCGGCGTGGAGGTGATCCGCCACGCCGTCGCGCGGCGGCCCGATTGCGACGTCCTCGTGGTGACGATGTTCGGCGACGACGTGCACGTGACCGACAGCATCGCCGCGGGCGCGACCGGGTACCTGATGAAGGACGCCCTGACGGAGCGCATCGCCGAAGCGATCCGGGAGGTGCGCGCCGGCGGAGCGCCCATCAGCCCCGGCATCGCCCGGCGCGTGCTGCAGCGGTTCCGGGACGCGGCGGCGGCCTCTTGCGCGACCGCGCATTCCGCCGAGCGCGCCACGGCCGAGGGCACGCTGACGCGGCGCGAGACGGACATCCTGCGCCTCGTGGCCAAGGGCCTGGGCTTCGCCGAGATCGGCGAGGTGCTGGCCATCTCACCGCACACCGTGGTCACCCACGTCAAGCGCATCTATCGCAAGCTGGCCGTGCACTCCCGCGGCGAAGCGGTGTACGAGGCGCGGATGCAGGGCCTGCTGTAGTCAGGCCAGCCGCAGCGCCTGGCTGTTGGCGACCAGCCAGACCGAGAACCGCGCCGGCCACGCCGTGCCCTGCGACCGGCGCAACGTCAGCACCGTGTCGTCGCCGTCCAGCGTCCGCGCCAGTTCGTTGCTGTAGTCGGTGGAGACCGGCACGCCGCTGTCGTCGAGCAGCGCCAGCGACAGGCAGGCCTGGCCCAGCGAGGTCGCGGCGCGGCAGCGCGCAGTCACCTGGCCGTCCTGCACGGTGCAGGTGGCCTGCAAGCCGGGCACCTCTTCCTGCGGGTGGTTCACTCGCATGTCGCCGCTGCCCAGCACTTCGATGGGGCGGTCCGCGCTGCCCATGCCCAGGCCTTCGAGGAAAGGGCCGTAGAACTCCACGCCGGCAGGGAAATAGCTGATGCGCAGGCACGGCTCGGGCCCGGGCCGGCCGGCGGCATCCAGCCAGCAGGTCAGGCCGAAGTGCTTCATGTGGGTGGTGAAGCCGTTCAGTTCGGACACCACTTCGTGGCCCTCCAGCGCGAGCATGCCGCTCGCGCTGTCGTAGCGCGCCACCAGCGGAAAGCGCACCCGCGTCGCCACGTCCGGGTTCGCGTTCACCTGGCATCCGGTCAGCCAGTAGAGCCACCGGTCCTGTCCCAGCGCGGTGACCTGCGTGATGGCGTAGACCAGGGTTTCGAAACCGATCTGGTTGTAGCTGGGCATCAGGCCGGGCAAGGCCATCACGATGCGCTGCAGCCAGAGGTGGGCCGGCGGCAGCGCCGGGGGAGCACCGTCGCCGGGCAGCACCGGCACGATCCACACGTTCCGGACCGTGCCGGCGCGGTACCCGGCTTCCATGCGCAGCCCCTGCCGCTGCGGTTGCACCACCCAGTCGGCCTGCAGTTCCAGCGCCAGTTCCTCGCCGGGCTGCGCGTCGCGCGGACGCAGCAGCACGTAGCGGCGGTCACCCGAGAGCGCCACTTCCCAGCGTTTTTCCGGCAAGGCACGCACGTCCTGCAGCAGGCCCAGCGTCGCCTGGCTCGAACCGCCGGGCCCGGGCATGCGCGCATCCAGCGTGAAGCAAAGGGTCTGGCCGCAGCGCACGGCGCCCGGGTGGCCGCGCCGGCTGACGCCCCACACGTCGGTGGGCAGCAGGAAGGCTTCCGGCCGCAGGATCGGCCCTTGCGCCTGTTCTTCCTGCTCCACCGCGGCCGTGGCGGGCCACGGCAGGTGGTGCAGCGCGCCTTCCGAATCGCCGATGACCACGCCGGCCGGCGCCAGGGCCGGCGACGCGTTCACCGCCTTGCGCGGCCCGGGCACCGGCAGGGGGAACGCATGCAGGCGCCTGCCATCCGGGCCCAGCACCAGAAGGTGGCCATCACCGGTGCCCAGCCAGATGCGGTTCGCCGCATCGACGGCGGGAGACGAGCGCAACGGATTGAGCGGGCTCGTGTCGTACTGCCACAGCACCTCGCCGCTGAAGGGATGCAGGGCGTAGACGCTGCCGTCGCAGCCGGCCTGGATCACGGTGCCGCTGGACAGCTGCGCCGGGCTCGCGTACAGGTGGTCGCGGGTCTGCAGCGTCCACGCCGGCGCGCCCGGCAGCTTGCCGCCGCTGAAATCGAAGGCGTACAGCGTGCCGTCGAACGAGCCCGCGTACAGCCAGTCGCCCTGGCCCCACAGGGGGCTGGCGACGACGCTGCCGCCGGTTTCGTAGCGCCAGAAGGTGCGATCGCCCGCGTCCACGCCGAACAGGTTGGGCCGCGGGATCGGGTCGCCCGCCATGCGCATGGCGTTGTTGCCGAAGAACATCTGGCCGTGCCGGTTCACGCAGGGCAGCGACCAGCCCTGGTCGTCCAGCGCGAAGTCCCAGAAGGTGGCGGGCTCGCCGCGCTCGACGAGGTAGAGGCGGCGGTTGTCGCAAGGGGCGACAACGCGGCCGCGGGCGTCCAGCGCCAGGTGGCCTTCGAACCAGTTGATGAAGGCGTCGGTGGGCCGCGCCGCCTGGAACCAGCGCGTGGCCTCGGTGGCGCCCTTGCGCCGGTGGTAGATCCAGCCGTCACCGCAGGAGAGGTAGAGCCCGTCGTCGGCCAGCAGCGGGGTGGTGTCGATCAGGTGCGGCAGATCCTGCTTGGCGAGCAGGTCGCGCTGCGGGGACAGCGCCAGCAGCCGCCCCGCGCCGTCGCCCGACCAGATCGTGCCGCCGGCTTCGATCACCGGCGAGTTGAAGATGCCGCGCGCCGCGTTGCCGGGCCGATCCGCCGCTTCTTTCGGCGGGTAGGTCCAGCCGCGCGCGCCGGGCTGGCCCTGGAAGGCCACGCGCCCGGTCTGGGCGGGATTGCCGCGAAAGCGCGGCCACGGTGCATTGTCTTCCCCCATTCGAAGCGCTCCCCTCGCAGCGTCGCCGCGCGTCGGGTCAATATACTGGCGCGGGCCGTTTCGACCAAGCCGGGCCCCCAAGGAGCATGCGCATGCTGACGGCCCTGTCGAACCGGTTCGAAGCGGTGGAACCACTGCGCGAAACCCCTGGCCTGCTGGTCGCTTCGGCACGCGCCGAAGGCCGGCCCGTCATGCTGTGGCACCGCGCCGGCCTGGACGCCGCGGCCTGCGCGGCCAACCGCGCAGCCGCCGACCGGCTGCGCGCCGCCGGTGCCAGCGGCGCCCCGCTGCAATGGCTGCAGTCCGCCGCCGGCGTCACCTGGGTGGTGGAGGCCGACGAAGGACTCTTCCTGGACGAATGGCTGGCCGGCGCGCCGCAGCCGCCCTTGGGCGTGGCGCTGCGCCTGCTGCTGGACTTGGCGCAGGCGCTCGACGGCCTGCACCGCGTGCGCGTGCTGCACCTGCGCCTGCGCCCCGGCTGCGTGCGGGTGATGCTCGCCCCGCTGCCGCGCGCCCGCCTGCTGGCGGCCGAAGCCGTCGGCGGCGAAGAGGCGGCCGCAATGCCCGACGGCGATACGCGCGACGATTTCCGCTTCAGCGCGCCGGAGCAGAGCGGCCGCAGCGCCGCCCGGCCCGACGCCCGCACCGATCTCTACCTCCTGGGTCTCATGGCCTACCAGTTGCTCGCGGGCCGCCTGCCCTTCGAAGCCGCGGATGCGCTGGGCTGGATCCACGCACATGCGGCGCAGGAACCGCAGGACCTGGGCCGGCTGCGTCCCGAGGTGCCGCCCGCGCTGGCGGAACTGGTGCATGCACTGCTGGCCAAGCCGCCCGCGCATCGCCCCGCTTCGGCGCGCGTGGTCGCGGAGGACCTGCGGCGCTGCCTGGACGCGCTGGTCGCGCAGCGCCCGCTCGCCGGGCTCGCGCTGCAGGCCCCGCGCGCCCGCTTCACCCTGCCGCGCGTGCTGGTGGGACGCGAACCGCAACGCCAGATGCTGGCGCAGGCGTTGGCGCGCGCGCGCGCCGGCGCGGTCGAGGCCCTCGTGCTGGCGGGCCCATCGGGCATCGGCAAGTCCGCCCTGGCGACCCACCTGCTGGGGGAGGCACAGGCGCAGGGCGCCTGGGTGGCGCACGGCAAGTTCGACCAGTTCGGCTCCGGCGGGCCGTTCGCGGCTCTGGCGCAGCTGTTGCGGGTGCTGGGGCGCGCGCTGCGCGAAGCGCCGGACGCCGCACGCCGTGTCGCCGAGGCTGCCGGGCCCGAAGGCGCCGCGCTGGCAGCGCTCTCGCCCGAATGGGCCGCAACGATGGGCGTGCCGGCGGCCGCGGCGGAGATGCCGCCGGCGCAGGCGCGCCAGCGGCTGGTGCAAGCCTTGTCCGGGGCTCTGGGGGCGCTGGGCCGGCAACGCCCGCTGGTGCTGTTCGTGGATGACGTGCAGTGGCGAGACGGCGAAACCCTCCCCCTCCTCCTCGCCGCGCTGTCGGACCGGGCGGTGCGCTGCGTCCTGCTGCTGCTTGGCGAGCGCAGCGACACCGGCGTGCCGATCGAAGGCGAGGCGCTCGCCGGCAGCCAGCCGGCGCCGGCCCTGCAGCGCTGCGTGCTGCCGGCGCTGGACAGCGACGCCCTGCTGCACTGGCTGCAGCTGGCGCTCCCCGGCGGCTTCACCGACGCCGCCGCCACGGTGGCCTACCTCGCCGTACGCAGCGGTGGCAATCCCCTGTTCCTCGGCCAGCTGCTCGACGCGATGGTCCTGCGCGGCCAGCTCGTGCCGGAGGCCGATGCGCGCTGGCGGCTGGACGCGGCGGCGGCGCGCGGCGAGGCCCTGCCCGAGTCCGCGTTGCAGGCCGCCAGCGGCCGCATGCGCGCGCTGGGCGACGCGCCCGCCGCGACACTGGGCCTGGCCGCCGCGCTGGGCGCGAGCTTCGACGAGACGGTGCTGGCGGCTGTCGGCGGCACGCCCGTCGACGCGCTGCGCGAACTGTTGCGCAGCGCCCAGCAGGAAAGCCTGCTGGAAGCCGAAGGCGCGCCGGGCCGCTGGCGCTTCACGCACGACCGCCTGCAGCAGGCCGCCTACGAACTGGTTCCGCAGCCGCAACGCCTGCACTGGCACCTGCGCATCGGCCGCGCCCTGCAGGCGGCGGCCGCGCCGCAAGACCTGTTCGAGGCTTGCCGCCACCTGAACCTGGCCGCGCCGCTGCTGGATGCGCAGGAGCGCACCGCGCTCGCACGGCTGGACCACCGCGCCGCGCTGCAGGCGCGCGCGAGCGCCGGCTTCCGGCCCTACGCGGCCCTGATGCGCGCGGCGCTCGCGGTGCTGCCGGCCGAAGGCGGCGTGAGCGCGGCGCAGCGCGTCGCGCTGCTGCACGACGCGGCCGACGCCCTGCTGCTGGAACGCGACCTGGCCGGCTGCCGCGAATGTCTCGAGCAGGCGCGGGCGCTGGCGACCGGAGACCTGGAGCGGGCGCGCAGCGACGAGTTGCACGTGCACTGGCTGATCGCGCAGGACCGCGCCCAGGAGGCGCTGACCTACGGCCTGGCGGCGCTGACGCGGCTGGGCATGCCGCTGCGGGAGGACCGCGCCACGGCGGCCACGCTGTGGCACCTGCTGCGCCTGAAACTGCTGCTGCGCGGGCGGCCGATCGCGGCCTGGACCGGCGCGCCGGCCAGCGAGGACCCGCGCCACCTTCAACTGCAGCGGCTGATCTTCGCCACCATCAACGTCGCGCACACACTGGCCTCGCCGGCTTACGCGGTGCTGGGGCTGGCGGGGGCGCGGCTGTCGCTGCAGAAGGGCCTGACGCCATGGTCCTGGCAGCCGATCGCGGTGGCGGGACACGTGCTGTCCGGCGTTTTCGGCGACATCGCCACCGGCCACCAGCTGGGCGAACTGTCGGTGCGGCTGGGAGAGCGCTTCGGCACCCACAGCATGAGCTTCAACCACCTGTTCTACGTCATGCACTGGAAGACGCCCGTGCTGCGCACGGCGCCGGGGTTGCGCCAATGCTTCGAGCAAGGCGAGCGCAGCGGCAACTTCGAGATCGCGGGCTACGCCGTGTCCATGCACGTGGGCGTGATCTGGAACGCGATGCAGTCGCTGGCGGCGGTGCAGGAGGCGCTGGACGAGGCGCGCGCATTCGGCCTGCGCCACGGCAACGACCTGGTGCTCGATTGCTGCGACACCTTCGCCTGGCTGCTGGGCCTGCTGCGCGGCCCGGGGCTGGCCGGTCCCATCGCGCCGCTGCGGCGCGTGCGTGCCGATGGCCGCGT
This sequence comes from Ramlibacter humi, assembly GCF_004681975.1. Lineage (GTDB taxonomy): Bacteria > Pseudomonadota > Gammaproteobacteria > Burkholderiales > Burkholderiaceae_C > Ramlibacter > Ramlibacter humi. Next base: position 432,233 of record NZ_SMLK01000001.1, on the reverse strand, counting down.
GCTGCCGCACGACCCCATCTTCGACCTGATCCACGACCAGCTGGCCGTCATGCTCAACGTCACGGCCGGCCATTTCGGCGACGACGTGGTGGCCTGCGGCGAACGCGTGCGGCGCAACCTGCACCGCATGGCGGGCAACTTCTCGACGCCGTTGGCGCACTGGTTCGAGGCCCTGCTGCACGCCGAGCGCCTGCGCACCCGGCCATCGGCCGCGTCGCGCCGCCTGATCCGCCGCCACCTGGAGAAGCTGCGCCACTGGGAGCGGCACTGCCCCGCCAACCACGCGCACCGCGTCGTTTCGCTGCGGGCCGAACTGGCCGCGCTGGCTGGGCGGGAAGAAGCCGGCGCGCTCTTCGCCGAGAGCGTGCGCCTGGGGCGCGACAACGGCTTCGCCGGCGACGCCGCCATCGTCGCTCATCGCTGGGCGCGCCACAGCGCACGCGCCGGCCGGCCCGAAGACCTGCGCCAGGCCATGGAGCTGGCGCACGAGCTGTTCGCGCACTGGGGCTGCACCGCGATGCTGCGCGAACTGGAGGCCGCGCTGCCCGCGTTTGCCAGGCCCGGCGCCGCGCCGCAGCGCGCCCTGCCGCTGGACGCCGCCACGCTGATCAAGGCTTCGCAGGCCATCAGCGCCGAACTGGAGATCGCGGTCGCCGCCGGCCAGCTGCTGCAGCATGCGATGGAGAACGCCGGCGCCCGCTACGGGGCGCTGCTGCTGGACGAGGGCGGCGGCATGAAACTCGCGGCCGAGCGGGCCGAGGCCGGTGCCCGCCTGGAGAACCGGGCCGGCGCCGCGCTGGAGCAGACGGCGCTGCCGCAGGGCCTGCTGCGCTCGGTGCGCGCAGGCGGCGAGGCGGTGCTGGCCGACGCGCGAGCCGAGCCGGCGCACGGCCCGTGCCTGCGCTGGGCCAGCCACACCGCCGTCTCGGTGCTGTGCGTGCCGGTGGTGGCGGCGGGCGGCACGCTGGGCGCGCTGTACCTGGAAAACGAGCTGCATGCCGGCTGCTTCACTCCGGAGCGCGCCGCGGTGGCGCGCGTGCTCGCGGCGCAGGCGGCCATCGCGATCGCCAACGCGCGCCTCTTCGGGGAGCTGGCAGTGGCGCACGAGGAACTGCAGCGGGCCAACGCGCTGCTGGAGGAAAGGGTGGCGCAGCGCACGCGCCAGCTGGAGGACAACCACCAGCGCCTGCGCCAGCTGGAGCGGCGGCGCGCGGCCGACGACGAGCGGCAGCGCATCATGCGCGACCTGCACGACGGGCTGGGCTCGCAGCTGTTCGTGACGCTGTCGCGCGTGGAGCGCGGCGAACTGGCCGCGCCGCAGGTAGGGGACGCGCTGCGGGCGTGCATCGTCGACATGCGCCTGGTGCTGGAGGCCATGAGCCCCGACGGCGACGACTTCCTGGAAGCCTGGGGCAGCTTCCGCTTCCGCTGGGAAGGGCAGCTGCGCGACGCAGGCGTCGCGAGCCGGTGGCAGGCGCAGGCCGACCTCCCGGCCATCGCCCTGCCCGCCCCGACGGCGCTGGGCCTGTTGCGCATCGCCCAGGAGGCCCTGACCAACGTGCTCAAGCACGCCCAGGCGCGGCATGTGGAGGTGCGCCTCGCGCTGCACGAAGGCACGCTGCGCCTCGAACTGCGGGACGACGGCCGCGGCTTCACGGGCGAACCCGGGCCGGCGTCGCGCGGCCTGGCCAACATGCGCGCGCGCGCCAGCCGCATGCATGCGGCGCTGGAGATCGAGCCGCTGCAGCCTGGCACCTGCGTGCGCTTGCGGCTGGCCATGCCCTGAGCGCCGGCGCGCTACCGCGAACGCGGTACGCCATGGCCGCCCGCCGCCGCGATCGCGGGATCGCGCCGGCGGGCACGCGTTCCTAGAGTCCGCCTCGACGGTGCAATCCCGCGCCGTCCACCACGGGGACCGACATGAAGATCACGTATTCCAGCGCGGCGCAGGCCACGCTCCAGGCGATGCACCACGAGACGCAGACGGAGCTGAAGACCCTGATCGGCCAGTGGGTGACGGCCAACGCCGCCGGATGGGAGCTGGACGTGCTGCAAACCAAGGCCATCGCGTTCAAGGGCACCAATCGCACGATCCAGGCGAAGCTGCGCAAGGGCACGGTGGCCGAGCGCGAAGTCGAGATCCTCAAGGTCTGACGCCGGCATCCCCAGGGAGAACACCATGCGTGAAATCGCCTTCCAGGACATTCAGGCGCACGGGCTGGTCGATGCCTACTGGCCCGAAGAAGACACGCGGATCTGCTTCACCGGCCCGGCGGCGCGGACGCTGTCCGCCGCGCACGTCGCGGGCCCGGCCGCCGGCGCGCTGGCCGGCCGCTTCGCGTGCACGCCGGACCCGCGCGGCACCGATCGGTGCCTGTTCGAATTCACCGCCTCCGGCGATGCCGCCGGCCGCTACGACGCCGCCGACCTGCAGTTCGACCTGCGCGCCGGCGACGTCACCCACCGCCTGGTGCTGCGGCGCGCGCTGCGCGACCCCGACCAGACGGTGGGCATCGCGACCCGGTCGCAGCGCCGGCCCGACCCGGGCGACTACGCGCTGGCGCAAACCTGGTCGGAAGAGGAGACCTGGTTCAACAACGACTTCCGCCTGACGCGCTCGGTGTCCTGCTGCGCGCTCACCATCGAACTGGGCAACGCGCAGAACCCGCTCAGCCGCCTGCTGGGGAACACGGACGACCTGCAGAACCTCACCCTGATCGCGGACCGCCTGGTGGTGTCCAGCACGGTGCGGCTGCCGCAGACGGCCATCGAAATCTACGCGCGGGTCGTCGAATTCGCGCCCGGCGCCCGCATCGACACCTCGGCCAATCCGCTGGAGCTGTGGGCCGACGAATGCGTCACGGGCGAGGCCGGCGGCGCCGGCGGCCCGGTGACCTTCCATGCGCGCGACATCGTCGGTGCGCCTTGCGTGGTCTCCAACGGTGCCAAGGGTGGGCGCGGCGGCAACGGCCAGGCGCGCAACCCGGTCCAGCTGGCGACCTACCCGTACGGCAACAAGACCATCCAGCGCAAGTACTTCCTCGGGCCGCCCAAGGATCTGGTGGTGAAAGACAACCTGCGCAGCGACGACGAGCGCCACATCCTGGACCGGGCGGTGCGCGTGGACTACTGGGACAAGGAGCCGCCCGCCGAGGGCAACATCGAGCGGCCGTACTTCAACATCCCGGACCTCGCCAACGGCGAAACCTGCTGGGGGGCATGGCCCGGCTTCGCGCCCATCCGCACCCGCGAGCCCGCCGGCCAGGGCGGCCCCGGCGGCGACGGCGGCACGGTCGGCGGCACCGCCGGCATCGCGCCCGCCCTGCGGGCCGCCGGCGCCGTCACGGCGCAAGGCGGCGAGCCGGGAGACAACGGCACGCCGGCCACGCCGCTGAACGCGACCAACGCGCGCCAGCCCCTGAACCCCTGCAAGGCCAAGCTGATGTACTGGCGCGGCTTCTGGGACGCCGCCAACGAGATGAGCATCACCGTGCTGGCCGAGGCGCCGCCGATGCAGCTGGTGACGCCGCCCGAACCGGGGCCCGCCGCCACGGGGCGCAGCCTGCCCGTGGCCGACGTCCCCGGTGGCTGGTGCCATCCCACGCTGGCCAACCGCGCATGCGACCATGCGCAGAAGCTGTTCCGTGCCGGCTTCACCGCCGAAGCCACGCTGCTGGTGGAGGCCTACGGCAAGGCGCTGAAGGACGGTCAGTTCGCCCAGGGCTTCAGCGCCGGCGACTTTCTCCCGGAGGCAGCCGCGCTGGACGCCCTGCATGAGCGGCTGGAGAGCGGGCTCGACGCCTTCGGCAAGCGCCCGGGCTGGGTGCCGGCCCTGTCGTTCGAGCTGAACCTGAAGCTCTACCGCGCCACCATCGACGGCGCCATCCCGGTGCTGTGCTTCGCGCGCTGGCTCAACGCCCGCTACGAGCAGCTGTCCACCGCCTCGCTGGAATGGGACCTCGCGCTGGACGGCCTGGTGCGGCGCCGCAAGGCGCTGGCCGAGGAGCACAACGACGCGCTCGCCTCCCTGGACGGCATCCGCAAGGAGATCCTGGATGCGAAGGTGGAACAGGACGCGTTGCGCCAGAGCCTGCGCGACAAGGAAGCGCAGCTGGAGAAGCAGGTCGTCGCCAACGAGAAGCAGAAGGCGATCTTCAAAGGCGTGCTCAACATCCTGTCCGGCGTGCTGCAGCTGGTGCCGGTGGGCCAGCCGATCACCGGCATGATCGGCCAGGGCGCCAACATCCTGGGCGCCATCGACTCGTCCAAGTCGATCGACGAGAACCTGCAGGCCATGAAGGGCAAGGGCCTGGACGCGCTGGCCGAAAAGACGGTTTCGGGGCTCGCCAGCGCCGGCAGCGACAAGCTGGGTGCCCAGGTGGCGGCGCTGGAGGAGCAGTACGCCAGGCTGAAGGAAAAGCGCAAGGCCGAATGCGACCGCAAGCTCAACGCGGCGGCCGAACGCCAGGCGCGCCGCGAAGACGTGGCCAGGCAGCGCGAGCAGGACAAGCAGAAGGTGCTCGGCGAGTTGGCGGGCAAGCACGGCCTGCCCGCCGGTGCCAGCGAAGCCGACGTGCTGGCCAAGCTGAAGGAAAAGGGCATCGCCGGGGAATACGGCAAGCGCCTGCGCGCCGAAGGCCAGGCGCGCGTGGCCGAGCGCAGGAAGAACGACGCGACGCTGCGCGCCTGGAAGGACGAGGACAGGCAGCTCGATCGCACGGCGGCCGAGCGCCAGCAGCCGCTGAAGGACTTCTCCGGCCAGCTGGGCCAGGTGGCCAACCAGGCCGGCAGCGCCGTGCACGACCTCACCGAGGGCATCTCGGCGCTCAGCGTGCCGCGCTCCACCATCGACGCCGAACTGGCCAAGGCCAAGGAGAACTGCCCGGCCTACATGGACCTGATCCACAAGATCGACGCCGCGTCGGAGCGTCAGGGCGACGCCGCGACCTCGCTGGCGTCCGCGCTGGAAACCGTGCGCGACTCGCTCGCCCGCATGGGCGAGGTGCAGGCGGCCATCGCCAGGATCACCGCCGCCCGCGACGGCGCCCTCAAGGCGCTGGATCCGGCGCTGCACGGCTACTTCCAGGTGGTCGAGCGCGACGCGGTGGAGAGCCTTGCCCGCATGCAGTACTACCTGGCGAAGTCTTTCGAGTACCGGCTGCTGCGCCCGTGCACCAAGGCGGACTTCCTGCTGAACGACCTGACGGCCAGCGTCGACAAGCTGTGCAACGCCGCGCCGGCGGCAGGCACGCCCGACACGCTGCTGCAGGCGGTGGACCTGGTCTTTCCGCGCGAGAAGATCGAGAACGTGCGGCGCACCTACGAAGCGCAACTCCAGTCCATCGTGGCCGAGCTGGTGGACGTGGTGAACACCACCGACGTCGCCTACCAGCAGAACGTGTACGTCACGCTCGATGCGCAGCAGCTCGCGCAGCTGAACACCACGGGCTCGACGACGGTCAACCTGATGGAAGCGGCGCAACTCGATCCTTCCGACCAGAACGTGCGGCTGCTGTCCATCGGCCTGGACGAAGAGGCCGGCCTGGCGCTGAAGGCGCCGCCGGCGGACCTCAACCTCAACTTCTGGCTGGTGCACGCCGGGCAGTCGATCCTGCGGTCCGAGGACACGCTGCTGGCCTTCCTGACCAAGATCCGCGAAAGCGCCAACAGCAAGCAGGAAGAGCGGGGGCGGGCCTGGAGCGTCTCCTGCGCCTACAAGGACGGCGCGGTCAGGATCGCCAACAACCGTCCCGACGACGGCGACGCGAGCCTGCTGGACTGGCTGGTGGGCCAGTCGTCCAACCGCGTGGCCGCCAACACGGCGCGCTACACGGCGCCGGCGGCGTGGTCCGACATCCTGGTGACGCGCACCGTCCTGCCGGCGCAGTACGGCGACAAGGCGCAGGTGACCAAACTGCGGCTGAAGCTGCTCCTGAGCCACATGCGGCGCAGCAGCGTGGACGTGAAGACGCTGTCGCTGGTGGGCAACCACGGCCTGCGTCCCTTCCTGTCCTTCTCCGGTGCCGACGTCGCCGGCCGCGGCGACGGGCGCGCCACCGCCCTGCGCATCTATCGCACGGGCGAGGCCGTGGAGGTGCAGGCGCCGGCCAGCTGCGGCGGCCAGCGCTTCCAGTACTGGGAAGCCTTCTACTACTCCGGCCGCGCTTCTGCGCGCTTCGAGGCACGCCGGCGGGAGTTCGTCGCCGACGAGCACATGTGGCTGCAGGCGACCTACGGAGAGCTGGGCGCCGTCTGCGACGCGGGCACCTTCCGGCGCATGGGCTTCACCCAGGAGGAAGGGGCCTACGCCAAGGCCTGCGACGGCCTGGGCAGCGTGCGCATCGCCGTGCAGGAACTGCCGGCGGGGCCCGACGGCGTGCCGCAGTTGCTGGCCACCTCGCTGGCGCTCGGCGTGGACGGCGACGGCTTCCCGGCGCAGGCGAGCGTGGGCGGCTTCGGCTACCCGCTGCGCCAGCTCGACGGATGGACCGCATCCGGGCAGGGCCGCAAGGTGCTGCGCCTGCTGCAGGAAGAAGTGCCGCGCGGGCTGCTGGAAGGCCTCACGCGCGAGGTGGTGGCGGAAATGGAGCGGCACGGCCAGTCGGCGGACCTGCCTCGCATCGTCTCGAAGCTGGCCCGGGTTCGGCAGCTGGTTCCGGCCAGCCCGTCCGCACCCGCACCCGCGCCGGTGCCGCGCGAGCGCGAGCAGTCCGAGATGGCCGCGGCCAAGTGAATGTTGTTCAACCCTGAAAGGAGATCGTGATGAGTGGCGTGAAAAACGTGGATGGCGACAACAAGGAAGTGAGGCTCGGCATGCTCAAGGGCACGGTGAGCGTGTACAACCCCAAAGGGGCGAACGTGAGCTACTGGATCGAACTTGGCGCCGAGCGCCATCCGGACCAGACGCTCAGCGCGGGCCACACCGACAAGTTCGACTGCGGGGCCGGCCGGGAGGTCCACATCCGCAACCGCGGGCCGGGCAAGCTGCAGGTTCTGAACGCCGGGCTGACTTGACCCGGCGCCGCGCGAGCGGCCAGGCGCGGGATGGGACAATCGCTCCCATGCCCGCGCAAGATTTCTCACCCGGCCTCGCCATCCAGGGCTTCACCCCGCCCCTTCGCCTCTCCGGCTTCAAGCTGATCGCTTTCGACATGGACTCGACGCTGATCAACATCGAGTGCGTCGACGAGATCGCGGGCGCGGTGGGGCTGAAGGACGAAGTGGCGGCCATCACCGAAGCCGCCATGCGCGGCGAGATCGCCGACTACAAGGAAAGCCTGCGCCGCCGCGTGGCGCTGCTGCGCGGCGTGACGGTGGCGGACATGGAACTGGTCTACACCACGCAGCTGCAGCTGAACCCCGGCGCCGAGAAACTGGTCAGGGCGTGCCAGGCCGCGGGCCTGAAGACGCTGCTGGTGTCCGGCGGCTTCACCTTCTTCACCGACCGCATCCGCGACCGGCTGGGCATCGACTTCACGCGGTCCAACGTGCTGGAGATCGAGTCCGGCCCCAACTGCGGCCAGCTCACCGGCCGCATGGTCAACCAGCCCTGGGGCGACATCTGCGACGGCGCCGAGAAGCGCAAGATGCTGTTGGAGACCTGCGCGCGGCTGGGCATCTCGCCAAAACAGGCCATCGCCATGGGCGACGGCGCCAACGACCTGCCGATGATGGGTGAGGCCGGCCTGTCCGTCGCCTACCACGCCAAGCCCAAGGTCCGCGAGCAGGCGATGGTGCAGATCAACGAAGGCGGGCTCGACCGCCTGCTGGAAGTGTTGGCTTAGGCGGCTGCCACCGGCTCCGGCTGCAGCGGCAGCCGCACGATGAACCGGGTGCCGCGGCCCAGCTCGCTGTGCACCTCGATGCGGCCGTGGTGCACCTCCACCGCGTTCTTCACGATGGCCAGGCCCAGGCCCGTGCCCTGGATCGCGCCGACGTTGCTGGCGCGGTGGAACGACTCGAACAGGTGCTGGACTTCTTCGGCCGGGATGCCGATGCCCTGGTCGGCCACCTCGAACACCATCTCGCGGCCCTCGGGCCGCACCGTAAGCAGGACCTTGCCGCCGGCGGGCGAGTACTTCACCGCGTTGGACAGCAGGTTGCCGAAGATGTGGCGCAGCAGCTTCTCGTCGAACTGGCCCTGGCCCACGCCGGCCGCCCAGCGCGCCGACACCTCGCAGCGCGTGTCGGGGTGCTGCGCCCTCGCCTCTTCCACCAGCTTGCGGCACAGGCCCGGCAGGTCCACCGAGCCGGGCACGAAGTCCAGCATCCTCGCGTCGGCCTGCCCCAGCAGCAGGATGCGGTCCATCATGCGCGACATGCGCTGCACGCCGGACGCGATGTCGTCCAGCGTGGCCAGCCGCTCGGACTGCGGCAGCCGGTCGCCGTAGTGGCGCAGCACTTCCTCGGCCGACAGGATGGCCGCCAGCGGCGTGCGGAACTCGTGGCTGGTCATGGCGACGAACCGCGTGCGCAACTCGTTCAGCGCCTTCTGCTGCTCCAGCGCCTCGCGCACCTCGTCGGCCGACTTCTTTTTTTCGGTGATGTCCAGGAAGGTCCAGATCACGCCGCTGTCCGGGTCGTGCGGGCGCACGCAGCTGCCGCCCATCTCCACCCAGAACAGCTCGCCGTTGCGGCGCCTCAGCCGCCTCTCGTGGGTGTAGCCGTTGGTGGCGATGAGCGCGGCGCGCGCCTCCACGCCGAAACGCAGCCAGCTTTCCTCGTCGGGGTGGATGTACATCGACGACTGGCCGATGAGGATCTGCCGCGGGTAGCCCAGCATCTGCGCGAACTTCTCGTTCACCCACTCGTGGCGGCGGTTGACCGACAGCACGATGCCCATCACGGCGTTGTTCAGGATGGCCTCGCGCTCGGACATGGTGCTGCGCAGCTGCTCTTCCAGCTGCTTGCGCTCGGTGATGTCCATGATCCCCCACACCGTGCCCAGCGCCAGGTCGCTGCGGCTGGCGGCCTTGCCCGACAGCTGGATCCAGATGCGCGTGCCGTCGATCCGCCGCACCGGCAGTTCGCGCTCGTAAACGTCGCCGCGCGCCACCGCGGCAGCCACCTCGTGGCCAACCCGCAGGTACTGCTCGCGCGATTCGTAGAACGGCTCCATCGAGATGATCGAGTTCCGGTCGGCCCCGAAGATGTCCAGCATGGCCTTGTTGGCCCACTTGAAGCGGCCCTGCGGCGTGAGGAAGGCGATGCCGACCAGCGAGTTCTCCAGGATCACCTCGCGCTCTTCCAGCACCTGCTTCAGCCGCTCCTGCGATTCCGACAGCACTTCCACCATCGCGTGCTCCGCCGCGATGCGCGCCTGCGCCTGCTCCTTGAAGCGGCGCGCCACGTTGATGCGGTCGCCCAGCGCGAACGACAGCAGCACCATCTCCAGCGCCGAGCCGATCAGCAGCGCGTTGGACGTCAGCGCGTTGGACGGCAGCACGCCCGTGTCGTGCAGCGACAGCAGGCCCACGCCCAGCAGCAGCATGGCCCAGGCGGTGAAGAACCAGCGCGCGCCGGCGTATTCGCGCCGGATGCTGATGTAGCCGATGGCCGCCATGGTCGCCACGCTCACCACGGCCAGCACCGTGACCATCCATGCCGCCACGTGCAGCACCGACAGCGCGGCGAGCAGCGCGATGCCCCAGCCGGCCATCTGCGCGAGCAATACCTTGTCCAGCTTCGGCATGCGGGCGGCGCTGGAGAGGAAGCTGCGCGCGAACTGCAGCCCGAGGATGGCGGCGGCGCTCAGGCCGACGGGGACCGACACGCCGGTCCACCAGGTCCACTCCGGCCACAGGAACTGCGCGCCCAGGCCCGACAGCGCGGCCTGGCCGACGCCCATCGAGGCGACGAAGGCCACGTACACCAGGTAGGCGCGGTCGCGCACCGATACCCACAGCAGCAGGTTGTAGAGCAGCAGCCCGCCCAGCAGGCCGAAGTACAGCGCCAGCGTGGCGTAGGTCTGCTGGTCGTGCGCCCACAGCGCCCTGGGCTGCCACAGGCGCACAGGCGCGGATACCGTGCCTTCCGACTGCACGCGCAGATAGATCGTCGACGACGTGCCCGGGTACACGCGCACCGGGAACACGTGGTTGCGGTGCGGCAGCTCGCGCGCCGCGAACGGCTCGTTGTCGCCGCCCACCTGCTGCTGGAAGCCGAAAGCCTGGTCGGGCGAGAACAGGTTGATGTGGTCCAGCGGCGGATAGGCCACCTCCAGCAGCCAGTCGCGCGGCACGCCCGCCGGCACGTCCAGCGACACCTTCAGCCAGAACGCGGACCGCGTCAGCCCGAAGTTCGGGCCCGGACCCAGCGGCGCCAGCGGCTTGAACTTCGCCTGGGTGTCCGGCCGCAGGACGTCTTCCAGCTGCAGCATGCCGCCCGCGTCTTCCAGGTAGCTGAACGAGCGCGAGAGCGGGTAGCTGGGCTCGTCGCCGAGCATCACCGTGTCGGCGCGCGATTGCCACGCCGCCAGCAGCAGCAGCACGGCGAACAGCGAACGCGCGAAGCGGCTCACGCCCGCTCCAGCCGGCGCGCGCCGGCTGCCACGTGGAACGCGGCAAGCGTCGCGATGCCCGAATCGGCGCGCCGCACGTCGTCCAGGCCGCGCAGCGTGGCGGTCATGCGCGAAGGCGTGAACTCGGCCACGCCGTAGCCGCGATGCTCGGCGTCGGCGAACACGAAGTGCGGGTTCTCGGCCAGGCGCGCGGGCATGCGGTCCACCGCCCCGGGACGCGAGGTGATGCTGGTGCCGCAGAACTCCACGCCCAGCGTAGCGCTGTCCGGGCGGCGGTAATCGGCCTTCAGGTGGCCGACCCAGTTCTCGTGCACGTCCCCACCCAGGAACACGGGATTGGCCACCGCGTGGCGCTGCAGCGCGCCGGTCATGCGCCGCCGCGCCGCCGCGTAGCCGTCCCAGCCTTCGCTGGAGAACAACTCTCCCGGGCCGGGCTTCAGGTCGCGCTGGCCGAAGAGCGTCTGCTGGCCGACGACGGTCCAGCCGCTGCCCGCCTTCGCGAACTGCTGCGCCACCCAGTCTTCCTGCGCCGCGCCGAGCAGCGTGCGCGCCGGGTCTTCCCACACGGCGCACGTGGCCGGATCGATGGCGCCCGCAGGCCGGTCGTCCGGCGGACAGGGCTGCGCGTCGCGGTACTGGCGATCGTCCAGCAGCAGCAGGTCCGCGAGGCGGCCGAACCGGTAGTTCGTGTACAGCCGCAGCTCGCCGCCCGGCTGGCCTTCGCCCAACGCGCGCGCGAAAGCCGAAGCGCGCACCGGCATGTGCTCGTAGAAGGCCTGGTACGCCGCAGCGCGCCGCGCGGCGAAATCGGCCACGCGGTTCATGCCCATCGGCCGCGGGTCGCCCGGGTGTTCGCCGGCGTAGTCGTTCTGCACCTCGTGGTCGTCCCAGGTCACCAGCCAGGGGCAGGCCGCGTGCATGGCCTGCAGCGCGGCATCGCTGCGATGCAGCTCGTACCGTTCACGGTAGTCGTCCAGCGTCTTCACCCAGCCCAGCTTGGGGAAGCTGCGCACCGCCGAAGTGGCGTTCGGGTACTCGTAGATGTAGTCGCCGAGGAACACGACGAAGTCCAGCGATTCGTCGCGCATGTGCCGCCACGCCGCATAGTGCCCGTGCTCCCAGCGCTGGCACGACGCGTACGACACGCGCAGGCGATCGGGCATCGCATCGGGCGCGGGCAGCGTGCGCGTGCGGCCGGTCACGCTGGTGGCGTCGCCGCAATGGAAGCGGTAGTGGTACCAGCGGTCGGCCGCGAGCCCGGGCACTTCGACGTGCACGCTGTGCGCCAGCTGCGGCAGCGCCAGCGTCTCGCCCTGCCGCACGATGCGGCGGAAGCCGTCGTCTTCCGCGACTTCCCATCGCACCGCCACCGGCACGCGGCCGCCTTCCGGCAAGTCGCCGCGCGTGGGGCGCAAGCGGGTCCACAGCACGACGGAATCGGTGGCCGGCGCGCCGCTGGTGACGCCCATGGAGAAAGGATTCGAAGTCCAGCGAGCCTGCGCGCCGAGGTCCGGCAACCAGAGCAACCCGGCGGCCGCCGCCGCGAGCTGCAGCAGCTGGCGGCGGGTGGTTTCGGGGGCGGCGGGCATGGCCGGGGCACTATAGCAACTCATCCGGCGCCGCCCCGCCGGCGAACTACGCCCGCGCCATCCTGTGCACCCGGTGCAGCAGGAACAGCACGATGGACAGGTTCAGCGCGTTCCATGCGATGCCGTTCAGGAAAGCCGCGCGGTACGAGCCGGTGAGGTCGAACACCGCGCCCGACATCCACCCGCCCAGCGCCATGCCGAACAGCGTGGCCATCAGCACCGTCCCCACCCGCGCGCCCGCTTCCGCCGGCGAGAAGTGCTGCCGCACGATCAGCGCGTACGAAGGCACGATGCCGCCCTGGAACAGGCCGAACATCGCGGACACCAGGTACAGCGGCACCAGTCCGTTGAACGGCAGGAACGACAACAGCGCGATGCCCTGCAGCACCGACCCCAGCAGCAGCGTGCGCAGCCCGCCGATGCGGTCCGAGATCCATCCCGAGACGAGCCGGCTGACCACGCCCATCCCGAGCATGATCGCCAGCATCTCCGCGCCGCGCGCCGCGCCGAAGCCCAGGTCGGTGCAGTACGCGACGATGTGCACCTGCGGCATCGCCATCGCCACGCAGCAGGCCACGCCCGCGACGCACAGCAGCCCTTGCGCGACGGCGGGCGACAGCCCCATCGGGCGGCTGGTGGACGGCGCGTCGCTGCCTGCCGCGGCGGATGGCGCCGCCGCCGCAGGCGGCCGCGGCCGCAGGAACCACGCCAGCGGCAGGATGGTGGCGAGGCAGAAAACGCCGATGCCCACGTAGGTCTGGCGCCAGCCGGAAGCGTCGATGAAATGCTGCATCACCGGCGGCCAGATGGCGCCGGCCACGTAGTTGCCGCTCATGCAGATGGCCAGCGCGGTGCCGCGGCGGCGATCGAACCACTGCGAGGTGTCCGACACCAGCGGCGCGAACGTGGCGGACGTGCCCAACAAACCCATCAGCAGCCCCTGCGCCAGGCAGAAGGTCCACAGCCCCGGCGCGAGGCCCGCGAGGATGAAGCCCGCGCCCAGCGCGGCGCCCCCGATGGCCACCGGCACCATCACGCCGAAGCGGTCGGCCAGCCGTCCCATCAGCACGCCGCCCACGCCGAAGCCGATCATGGTCAGCGTGTACGGCAGCGAAGCGGTGCCGCGCGCCAGGCCGAATTCCGACTGGATGGCCGGCAGCACCACGCCGGCCGAATACATGCCCACGCCGCCCACCGTCATCAGCAGCAGCGAGACGGCCAGCCGCAGCCAGGCATAGCGGGATTCGACGGCGTGGGAGGGCGCGGGGGGCGCGGCGAAGAACGTGACGGCACGGGACGACGACATGAACCCGATTGGACACCGGCGCGACAAATTGCGCACCGGATGCGATCCCTCCGCACTTTCCACAGTGCGCCGCCAGGCACTTCTCGCTAAGGTGGGATCGCGTTTGCAGGACAAAAGAGACCAGGAATGAAGAACACCATCCGTGTTTCGGCCGCGGCGCTTGCGCTGGCGGTCCCCTTGCTCACCCACGCGGCCCAGATCGTCGTGGGCCAGGTCGGCCCGATGTCCGGGCTGGAAGCCGCGCAGGGCCGTGCCTATGCGGCCGGCATGCAGCTGGCTTTCGGCAACGCCAACGCCGCCGGCGTCAACGGCCACACCTTCACCCTGGTGCGCAAGGACGACGGCGGCCGGCCCGAGGACACCATCGCCGGCACGAAGGAACTGCTCGAGAAAGACAAGCCGCTGGTGCTGGCCGGCTACTTCGGCAGCCGCAACGTCGCCGACCTGATCAAGGCGGGCCTGCTGGAAAAAGACAAGATCGCGCTGGTGGGTTACCGCACGGGCGAGATCCGGCCCGACGTGCCCTGGGTCTACAACGTGCGCGCGGGCCTGCGCGACGAGTTGAACAAGGTCGTGGAGCACCTGGCCACCATCGGCATCACGCGGCTGGGCCTGCTGTACGAGGAAGGCCCGGGCGCGCCGGCGCTGCTGGCCGCCGCCGACGAAGCGGCCGGCAAGGCCAAGGTGGCCATCGGCACCAAGGCTGCCTACCCCGCGGGCACGGCCAGCATCGGCCCCGCCGTCGACACGTTCCTGAAGCAGAAGCCGCAGGCCATCCTGATGGTGGCCACCGGCGCCGCGGCGGCCGGCTTCATCGAGCAGTACCGCGCCGGCGGCGGCACGGCGCAGCTCTTCGCGCATTCCGGCGCCGACATCGAGCAGCTGTCCAAGCGCCTGTCCGAGGAGCAGATGCAGGGCGTGGCCATCGCGCAGGTGACGCCCAGCCCGTACAAGATCTCCAGCCGCATCGCCAAGGAATTCGCCGACACGGTCGCGAAGACCAAGGACCTGGAGGTGCCGGTGAGCTACGCGATGATGGAAGGCTTCATCACCGGCAAGGTGATCGTCGAAGCCGTGCGCCGCCAGGGCGCCAGGCCCACGCGCGAAGGCATCGCTTCGGCGCTGGAGGCCATGGACCGGCTGGACCTGGGCGGCTACCTGGTGGGGTTCAGGCCCGGCGTGCGCACCGGTTCGCGCTTCGTCGAGCTGTCCATCATCAGCGGCACCGGCAAGATCCGCCAGTAACCGGCCGCGAGTCGGACACAGCCGACAGCAGCGCGTGCCGGGGGACGACCGGCCGCGCCCGCACGGCGACCTATGGTGAGCCCATCCACCAGGGGCACACCATGCAGCAGACCGCGCCGCGCCACTTCTCCATGCTGCGGGGTTTCCACCTCGCCGACTTCTTCACGCTGGGCAACGCGGCCTGCGGCGTGGGCGCCATCTTCCTGGCGATGCAGTTCCTGGCCAGCGGCGAGCTGACGCATTTCCTCGCGTCGGCGGCGCTCGCGCCCGCGGCCTTCGCCTTCGACGTGCTGGACGGCCGCATCGCCCGCGCCCGGCACCAGCATTCCGCGCTGGGACGCGAGCTGGACTCGCTCTCGGACGTCATCTCCTTCGGCGTCGCGCCGGCGGCCCTGGGTTTCGCGGCGGGGATGCAGGGCGGCTGGGACGTGGCCGCGCTGGTCTACTTCGTCTGCTGCGGCGTCAGCCGCCTGGCGCGCTACAACGTCACCGCCGAAGCGATGGCGGGCAACACCGGCAAGGTGTCGTACTTCGAAGGCACGCCCATCCCCACCAGCGTGGTCCTCACGGCTGTGCTGGCCGTGGCGGCGTGGCGCGGACACACGGGCGACGACCTGTGGGGCGGCGCGCTGGTCCTGGGCCCGTGGACCCTGCACCCGATGGCCCTGCTGTACGTGCTGTCGGGCAGCCTGATGATCAGCAAGACGCTGCGGATCCCCAAGCTCTAGCGGCGGGCTACGGGGCCTTGCGGTTCTTCTGCACGATGGCGACGACGATCAGGCCGTACGCGATCACGCGCACCATGTAGAACACCGGCTCCAGTTCGTTGCCGACGACCAGCGCCAGCGCCATGCGGTTGGCGGCCTCGATCCAGAACGAGGCGGCGAACAGCAGGAAGAAGCTGTCCCGCGTGTTGCGCCAGTAGCGGAAGAAGAACAGCCCCACCACCGCGTTGGCCAGGATGGTGGCGCCGGCCAGCATCGGATTCAGGTTCATGCGCTATTCCTCCTCCCAGACCAGCCCGTACAGCAGCAGCAGCAGCGCCGACAGGCCCATCAGCAGGCGCGGCAGCCCGAGGTCGCGCTCCACGAAGAGCTTGTCCAGCACCAGCAGCACGTTGTTGATCGTCATGCCCGCGAAGCAGAGCGCGCTCCAGAACAGCAGGCGCAGCCCGCTGGCGCGCCAGCTGCGGAACAGCAGCACGAAACACGTCGCGCAGGTCAGGGCGCACAGGAAGTACACGACGGCCGCCATGTCAGGAGTCCTTTCTCCAGCGGAACGCATCGGCGAACTGCTGGGCTTTCTTGCCGGCACGGGAATGGATGAGGTCGCTCACGCCCACGAGGTCGGCGGCATAGTGTGCCGCCACCGAATCGAGCAGCTCGCGCAGCTCTTCGGCGGGCCCGTAGCGGAACCCGCCGGGCGCCGGCTGCGCGATGCCGGCTTCCGCCAGCGCCTGCAGCAGCTCGACGACCCGCGGCTCGGGCAGGTACAGCCGTCGCGCGACGTCGGGCGCGGCCCACTCGCGGGCCGGCTCGGCGCGCAACAGCAGCATCGCTTCCAGGTAAGGCACCGAAGGGATGCTGGTCAGGATGAAGCGCCGCAACTCGGGCGGCAGTTCGGGCCGGCTCACTCGGTCGTTCGGTCGGGATGGAACGGCATGAGGGTCGCGACTCTACCAACGCGGACTCAGCTTGTGGGCTCATCAACAGCCGATTCGCATGAGTAGTTCCACGGCCTCCGCGCGCCTGTTCTTCGCCTTGTGGCCGAATGAAGAGGTGCGCGCGGCCCTGTCGGACCGGCAGCGGCTGTGGCAATGGCCCGCGGGTGCGAAGCCCGTTCCCGTAGACCGGCTGCACATCACGCTGCACTTCCTCGGCGCGGTGCCCATCGCCCGCGTCGCCGCGCTGGCGGCGAACACGCAGGTGCCATCCGAGCCGTTCCAACTTGATCTGATGGAGGGCTGCTGCCGCGTCTGGCCCGGCGGCATCGCGGTGATGGAATGGGAAGCGCCGCCCGCGCTCGCGCGGTTGCACGCGGCGCTGGGCGATGCGCTGCGCCGCTTCGGCTGGCCCGTGGAAGAAAGGCGCTACCGTCCCCACGTCACGTTCGCGCGCCACGCGCAAGGCGCGCAGCCTCCCGGGACATCGGCGGAGGGCATCGCCTGGCGAGTGCGCGAAGGCTACGTTCTCGTGCACAACGTGCCGGGCCGCGGCTACGAGGTCATCCATCGCTTCGCGGCCTGACGGCTGGCTCTGCGGTTCCCGCGAACCCATGACCCGTTCAGACTATTCACTGGCCTTCGGGGGCCATCCGCATGGGAAATATGCGCACGGTTACATCGCGGCTGGGAACAATGCTCCGGAGACACCCAATGACCTGACGCGACGATCCCGGATGCAAGACCGACTTACCTGGGCCCAGTCCGCCTGCGCGCGCGTGATGCGCCCGCTGGTGCGGCTCGCCCTCGGCATGGGCCTGAAGCACCCGCACCTGGAGTCCATGCTGCGAGACCTGCTGCTGGATGAAGCGACGCGGCTCTGGCGCCGGCAGGGCGTGTCCGCACCCAACATCAGCCAGCTGGCCGTGACCACCGGCCTGAACCGCAAGGACGTCACGGCGCGCGTGCGCCGGCCGGCCGACCCGCTGCCGCACACCGAGCTGTCGGCCGCGGCCAAGACCTTCACGCGCTGGTTGCAGCTGGCCACACAGAACCCCGCCCTGCAGACCTTGCCCGTCGCGGCCAACGGCGAAGACCTGTCGTTCGAGGACGTGGCGCGCGAGGCCAGCCGCGGCGACGTGCACCACCGCGCCGTGCTGGACGAACTGATGCGCCTGGGCATGTGCTCGCGCACCGGCGCCAATCACGTGGAGCTGACGGCCGAAGGCTTCGTGCCCACCGCCGACCTGCAGAGCACCCTCGCCTTCCTGGGCGACAACCTGCGCGACCACGCGGCGGCGGCGGTGTCCAACACGCTCGGCGAGGCGCCCCTGATGCTGGAGCGCGCGGTGTTCGCCGAAGGCCTTTCCGAATCGGACGTGGACAGCGTCCACCAGTCGGTGCGCCAGAACTGGTCGCAGCTGCACCGCGACCTGGTCGGCCAGCTCACCGAGGCGATCGCGCGCACCGGCGGCCAGGGGTCGCGGCGGCTGCGCATCGGCATCTACCTCTTCCACGAAGAGCGGGAGGAAGCCGGGGAATGACGAGGCGCCTGCAGTTCCTGGCGGCCCTGCTGCTGGCCGCGATGCTCACCGCGGTGGGCTGCGGCGGGGGTGGAGGCAGCTTTTCGGGGGACGGCGACTTCGCCGGCGTCGGCTCCGGCGGCACCGGCATCGACCCCGGCGGCGTGGGCTCGGGCGGCACGGGGATCCCGGCCGCCAGCGCGAGCGGCGTCGGATCGGTCAGCGGCTTCGGCAGCATCATCGTCAACGGCGTGCGGTTCGACACGGACACCGCCACGCTGCAGCTCCAGGACACCAGCGAGCTGAAGCTGGGCATGACCGTGCGCGTCACCGGGCAGCTCGCCGCCGACCTGGTCAACGGCACGGCGACGCTGGTGATCTCGGCGGCTGACCTGCGGGGCGCCATGTCTTCGGTGACCAGCGGCACCGCCTTCGAGGTCGCCTCGGTCCCGGTGGAGACCGATCCGTCCACCGTCTTCGCGGGCGGCCTGGGTTCGGTGGCGGACCTGCGCGCCGGCGACCAGCTGCAGGTGCATGGCCTGGTGGCGCGCGGCGAGCCGCTGCGGGCCACCCGGGTCGAGAAGCTCGCCACGGCGCAGCCGCCGGTGGTGTCGGGCGCCGTCGAGCAGCTGGACACTTCGGCGAAGACCTTCCGCATCGCGGGCCAGGTGGTGAACTATGCCGCGGCCGACTTCCCCGGCTGGACGGTGGCCCAGCTCGCCGAAGGCGCGGTGGTCCGCGTGCGCGGCAACGCGCCGGGGCAGCCGCTGCGCGCCACCACCGTCGAGCAGTGGTACCCGCAGCCGCTGACCGAAGGACTGCGGCTGACCGTGGCCGGGCTGGTCACGCAGTTCACCGGTTTCGGATCGCTCCAGGTCGACGGCGTGGCCGTGGACGGCTCGGCCGCTCAATGGACCGGCAACACGCGCTCCGTGGGCGTGGGCACCAGCCTGGAGGTGACCGGCGAAGTGCGCGATGGTGTGCTGGTGGCGGGACGCGTGAAGGTCAAGCACGGCGGCGGCCTGGACCCCGACGCGGCCGAGTCGTTCAGCGCCACCGGCCCCGTGGGCGCCCTGCGCTCCGTGTCGGATTTCAAGGTCAAGGGCCAGACGATCGACGCGAGCGGTGCCACGTTCGTCGGCGGCACCGCGGCCGACCTGCTCAATGGCCGCAAGGTGGGCGTCACCGGCGCGCGCGTGGTCAACGACGTGCTGATCGCCGACCGGGTGGAGTTCCTGCCCTAGGAGCCCGGGCCGCCGCCGCTGGGCGTGAAGCCCGGCCGCGTCGGCTCGAAGTCGTTCTCGTCCGGCGGAGACAGCGGCGTTTCGTTGCGAAGCGCCGCGTCGCGGATGGCGAACAGCGCCTTCAGGTCCTGCGCGACGTCGTCGTCGATGCCGGCATCCGCCTGCGCGCCCAGGCTGCCGGGGCCGGTGTCCGGCACCGCGGCGACGGCACCCGCGGCGCTGCCGTCGACCACCTTCCAGTCGCCGGAGCCGGGCAGCTCGCCCGCGCTGCTGGCGCTGATGCCGGAGAACTGCCACGAGATGCTGAGCAGCCAGTCCCAGGCGCGCGGCTCGAACTTCTCGATCTCGGCCATGAAGGCGCTCTGGAAAGCGGGGATGTAGGTCAGCAGGCTGCCCTGCCCCTGCTTGACGATCAGCTGCACGTGCAGCCCGCTCTTGTTCTTGCGGGTGACGACCGGCAGCATGCGCACGTCCAGCCAGTCGGAAGGGATGGCGTGGCGTCGCATGGTCTCGCGCAGCGTGACCTGCACCAGTTCGCGCCGCACGGCGGTGCGCTGGGCTTCGGTCTCGTTCTCGCCGCCGCTGTCGCTGTCCTGGAAACGGGTGCCCGAAGGCGCTTCCGAAGCCGGCCCTTCGCGTCCGTCGTTCCTGAAGATCTTCTTGAGCAAACCCATCCGCGCATTATCACGCGGCGGCCATGCCCGACTGCCCGGGTCGGAACCGGCGCGCGCTATTCGAGGAAAGCCGTGGTCAGCTTGGCGCCGACGGTGAAGCCGCCGTCCGCCGGCTCGCAGCGCACCACCACGGCTTCACAGCGCAGCGGGAAGCTGTGCCCGTCCAGCAGGTAGTCCACCGTGAGGTCGATGTGCTCGCCCACGACGTAAGGCTGGCGCGAGGTGAACGACAGCCCCGACAGGCTGACATCGCGCGTGATGCCGCCCTGGCCGTTGGCCACGGTCAGCGGCAGTTCCATCTCGAAGCGCTCGGCGCCTCGCTTTTCCTCGCGCCGCCGCAGCGGCACGACAACCCGGGGTTCGGCCATGGCCATTCTTTCTCTCCCTTCGCCATCGGGCACCGGCTCAGCCGGTGCCGCCTTCCTGCGGCACCGCGTCCTTGAACAGGGGCTCGTCCAGCCGCACGGCGATGTTGTAGTTCTCGCCGTGCCGCTCCACGCGCACCACCTCGCCCTGGCAGCCGAGGCTGAACTCGCGGCCTTCGGCCTGGTACTGAAGCGTCAGCGACACGTGCGCGCCCAGGTCGGGCGCGGCCGCGGATTCCAGCAGGACACCGGTCGCGCTGAGGTCATGGCAGGCGCATTCCTCGCCTTCCATCGTGATCGGCAACGCCAACCCGAAGCGCTGGGCCGATCGCTCTCTTTGCGCATCCTGCATCGATCTCTTCTCCCTGTTCGCGCATCTGCGGCGCTTTGGGCAGCAGGTTAGGCGGCGGGCACCCAGCGTCCGTGTAGGAGCGGGGCGTAACAGGGTGTCGGGATTCGCAACAGCCTCCCGGCCCGGTCGGACTAGCGCCGCGGCGGCAGCGGGTACGCCGGATCGTTGAAGCCCGGCGTGGACGGATGGCCGGGCACCACCAGCGAATCGATCAGCGCCTCGTCTTCCGCTTCCAGCCGGCAGTCCAGCGCGGCCGGGTAGGCCTGCCACTGCTCGAGCGTGCGGGGGCCGGCGATGACCGAACTCACCGCGCGGTGCGCCAGCACCCATGCGGTGGCGAACTGCGCCAGCGTCACGCCGCGGGCGGCCGCATGCGGCAGCAGCGTCTGCGCGATGCGCAGCGATTCCTCGCGGAACTCGGTCTCGTGGATGCGCTTGTCGCCGCGCGCGGCGCGCGTGCCTTCGGCGGCCGCCTGCCCGGGCAGATACTTGC
Source organism: Ramlibacter humi (assembly GCF_004681975.1). Classification (GTDB taxonomy): domain Bacteria; phylum Pseudomonadota; class Gammaproteobacteria; order Burkholderiales; family Burkholderiaceae_C; genus Ramlibacter; species Ramlibacter humi. Next base: position 411,263 of record NZ_SMLK01000001.1, on the reverse strand, counting down.
CGGTGAGCACGCCGCGCGCGATCGGGCTGTAGGGCACCACGCCCAGGCCGTGGTGTTCGCAGGCCGGCAGGATCTCGACTTCCGGCATCCGGTTGAGCAGGTTGTAGTACGGCTGGCAGACCGCGGGCCCGGGCACGCCCAGTTCGCGCGCGGTGCGCACCGCCTCGGCGATGCGCCAGCCGCGGAAGTTGGACACGCCCCAGTACAGCAGCTTGCCCGACTGGATCAGGTCGCCCAGCGCGCGCAGCGGCTCCTCGAAGTCCATGCCCGCGAAGTCGCGGTGCAGGTACAGCACGTCGATGCGGTCGGTCTGCAGGCGCTTCAGGCTGGCTTCCACCTCGCGCACGATCCACCAGCGCGAGTACTGCGAGCGGTTGGGCGCGTCGCCCATGGCGTTGCCCAGCTTGGTGGCCAGCACCCAGTCGTCGCGCTGTCCGCGCAGCAGCTCGCCCACCATCGTTTCCGAAGCGCCCTTCGTGTACACGTCCGCGGTGTCGAGGAAGTTCACGCCGCGATCGCGCGCGTCGGCCACGATGGACGACGCTTCCTTCGCATCGGTCTGGTCGCCGAACATCATCGTGCCCAGGCACAGGGCGGATACGCGCAGGTTGCTGCGGCCAAGGCGTCGGTATTCCATGCGGGCGAGCTTACCGCGCGGCGCATCGATCTTTTTTCCGCGATCGCGCAGATGGATTCCTGCCCGGCAGGACGCCGCGTGCGCGGCAGTCGGCTGCGCACGAGATAGCCCCATGGGGCTAGTGCATAGCCCCCGCGAACTAGGCACTGTTGCAGTTCGCAATCGGCAGAGTTTCCGCTGGGCATTTCTCCTACAGAGAGACGCTCCAAACGCGCAAGCGGCCGAGGTTGGGAATGCAGACCATCCGTTGCGACGTGTATCGATCGCGTCTTATCAGCAACTTGGAGGCTCGAGATGTTCAAGGGAGAAACGAAAACCCGTGTGGTGATTACCGCTGCGCTGGCCGCGATGTGGCTTGCAGCGTGTGGTGGCGGCGGCGGCGATAGCACCCCCGTGGCCACCGATGGCGGCACGTCCGCACCTGCGCCGGCCGCCGGCGGCGGCACCGGCGCCCCCGCGCCGGCGCCGGCGCCGACGCCAGCGCCCGCCACCCAGCTGGCCTGGGCCACCGCCACCGGCGGCTCCACCAGCACGCCGCAGATGTGGCACTGGGTCAACGAGAACCAGGCCGGCACGGTGATGGTCGCCGGCGCCATCCCCGGCCCCTTCGCGATCTCTCGCGACGGCGGCGCCACCTGGACCGACACCACGCTGTCCAACACCGGCAGCTGGATCGCGGCCGACATGAGCGCCGACGGCAACACCATCGTGGTCCTGGGCTTCGGCGGCGCGATGCACCGCTCGCTGGACGGTGGCGCCACCTGGGCGGTGATCGACACCGCGTACAACGCGGGCGGCAACCTGAGCTACGAATCGGTGACCGTCTCCGCCGACGGCACGATGATCGTCGCCGTGGACATCAACGGCAACGTGTACCGCTCGGCCAACGGCACCGCCGCCACGCCGACGTTCACGACCCAGGCCGTCGCCGGCGCCGCGTTCCGCACGGTGGACAGCTCGGCCGACGGCAACGTGGTGATCCTCGGCAGCCAGAACGGCAGCCTGTACCTGTCCACCGACGGCGGCGTCACCATCAACCCGCTGCCCGTCACCGTGGGTGGCACGGCGGTGGCCGACAGCTGGTACCGCAGCGCGATCACGCCGGACGGCAACACCATCGTCGCGGTCGCCAACACCGACTTCGCGGGCGTCAACAGCACCGGCATCTACGTGTCGCACGACCGTGGCGCCACCTGGGTGCGCGGCGACGCCACCGGCGGCGCGTACACCTCGGTGGACGTGTCCGGCGACGGCCAGACCATCGTGGCCAGCCTGTCCTCGCGCGCCGGCGGCACGCTGGGCGGCGAGCTGCTGGTCTCCACGAACGGCGGCACCTCGTTCTCGGTGATGGATTCGCCGGCCGGTGAAAGCAACTGGCGCTCGATCGCCATCGACGGCGCCGCCACCCGCATGGTGCTGGCCGCCGGCACCTTCGGCGCCACGACCGGCCGCGTCTACGTGTCCTCGGGCACGATCGTGGGCCAGTAAATCCGGATCACGCTGTCACCCTGCAGGGAGGGAGACGAAAGAGCCGGGCCTCAGGGCCCGGCTTTTTTTCGTCCTGGCTGGGCAATAGCCCCTTCGGGCTCGGCGCGCGCCCGACACCGCCGAGCCAGCCCCTCCTACGCTGACTCTGCGGGTAGGCCCACGGCCGAGGCAGCCCCCGCTTTCGAGAATTCCCCCGTCGCAGCAATCGCATTCGAGGGAGCAAAGGGAAGATGGACAAGCAAGGGCATGGCGGAGCGCAGCGCTCGGCGGTCGTGATCAGCGCGGCGCTGGCGGCGCTGTGGCTCAGTGCGTGCGGTGGTGGTGGCGGCGGCGCGGACACGGTCGCCAGCAACAACACCAACGCCACGCAAGCCACGGCGTCGGGCAACGGGACGGTCACGGGCGAACCGGAAACGGTTCCTTCGCCGACCCCGGCCCCGACCGCCGCGCCCACGCCGGCTCCTACCTCCGCGCCGATACCTGCGCCTGGCCCCACGCCCGCACCGACCCCCGCCCCCACACCCGCGCCGACCTCCGCGCCCGCCCCTGGCGTGTCGCAGCAAGCCACGCCCAACGGCAGCTACACGGTCACGGCCAGCGGCAGCACGCCGTGGGTGATCGCGCTACCCGCCAACGCCAGCCTGCGCGCCGGCGACACGGTGCGCGTCACCGGCTCCGGCACCGCGCCGTGGCGGCTCGCGCAGAACGAACTGCAGTACGTGGAGACGACCAACCTGCCCGGCAACGTGGTGCCCGGCACGGCGTGGACGCCGCGCACCGTGGACGCCGCGCAGCCGAACCAGAACTGGTCGTTGACGGCTTCTTCGGCCAGCGGCAACCGCCTCGCGGCCGCGGCCAACGGCGGCGGCATCTACGTCTCGCAGGACGGCGGCGCGACCTGGACGCGCAGCAACGCGCCCGCCGCCGCGTGGAGCGCGATGGCGATGACGCCGGACGGCAGCCGCCTCGTCGCCGCCGTTCGCGACGGCCTGCTCTACGCGTCCAACGACTACGGCATGACCTGGACCGCGCGCACGTCGGTCAACCAGTTCTGGACCGGCGTGTACCTCTCCGCCGACGGCCAGCGCATCGCCGGCGTGGTGAACGGCGGCGCGGTGCAGCTGTCCACCGATGGCGGCGCGACCTTCAACGCCGCCGCCGGCACCGGCAACACCGACTGGCGCGGCATCGCCGGTTCCGAGAACGGCCTGCGCCTGGTAGCGGTGGCATCGAAGTTCTCCGGCGACGCCACGCGCCAGGGCGTCTGGGTGTCGCAGGACGGCGGCGCCACCTGGACCAAGCCCGCGGTCAACGACCCCGTCGACCCGCCCACCGGCAACTGGACCTTCGTCGCCGCCAGCAGCGACGGCCTGCGCATGGCCGCGCTGGACAACGGCGGCTTCCCGTGGACCAGCGCCGACGGCGGCGTGACCTGGGCCAAGCGCTTCGGCTTCTCCAACTGGTCGGGTGTCGCCGTGTCGGGCGACGGCCGCATCGTCAGCGCGCTGGAGCCGCGCGACGACGTCAACGGCCACACCGGCTACGTCTTCATCAGCCCCGACGCCGGCGGCAACTGGAACTGGTACGGCGAAAACCGCTGGTACCGCGCCGTCAGCCTCTCGTTCGACGGCAACTGGGTCACGGTCGCCGACGCGGGCCTCAACGGCACAGGCGGGCTGATCTACACCTCGCAAGGCAACCGCACGTCCGGCGGCACGGTGGGTTCCATCACCGGCGGACAAGGCCAGATGGTCGAGGTGACTTACCAGGGCAACGGCCGCTTCACGATCAGCAACTCCGGCGGCGGGCCGTTCACGATTCGATAGCTGTCACGCGAGAAGGGCGAGAGCAAGGGAGAGCGAAAAGGGAAAGGGAAGGGAAAGTAGTTTCAAGGGAGTTGGGCCGGGGTGGGAATCCCGGCCCGTTTTTTTGGGAGTTCAGCAGAGCGCGCCCTCGCGCCAGGCGGTGCCCGGCCTGGCGCGCGGAACCAGAGCGCGGGTCCAAAGAATGAACAGCCACCGTCTGCGTCATTCCCGCACGCGCGTGCCGGCGCGGCGGGTGGCGCCTGGCGCGGCCGATTCGGCAGGAAACCTGTGCGAGCGTCAGCGAAGCACGGCCGCTGGAGCATGAGGCCGCGACAGGCGCCACCCGCCGCGCCCGCAGAGCCTCCCAGCACCATGTCTCGCTCTGACCTCCAGCAACAACGCACGCCTGCAGAGCTTCCCAGCGTGGCGGCTCCGTCCGACACCACGCACGCGCTCACGCCACCAGAATCCCCCGCACCCAACAGAAGCAGGCGAACCATGGCCCTCCACGAATCCCGCGCCGGCCGTGCCGGCCCTTTCGCCCAGCGGCCCGCGCGCGAGCCGCGCGACGCCCTCGAATTCCTGCGCGGCTTCCTTCGCCACCCGGCACAGGTCGGCTCGGTCGTGCCGAGCTCGCACCGGCTGGAACAGCGCCTGGTTCGCAACGCGGCGCTGGCGCAAGCGCGCACGGTGGTCGAGCTGGGCCCGGGCACGGGCGGCACCACGGCCGCGTTCCTGCGCGCCATGCAGCCTTCGGCGCGGCTGCTGGCGATCGAACTCGACACGCACTTCCACGCGCTGCTGCAGACGAAACTGCACGACCCGCGACTGCTGCTCGAACAGGCCAGTGCCGAGCAGATCGAATCGCTGCTGGCCGCGCGGCGGTTGCCGGCGCCCGATGCCATCCTGTCGGGCATCCCCTTCTCCACCATGCCCGCGGACGTCTCGGATCGCATCGCCGCGGCGGTCGCGAAAGTGCTGCGGCCGGGCGGCCGCTTCGTGGCTTACCAGGTGCGGCCACACGTGGCGACCTACACCACGCCCTACCTGGGTGAACCCGCGGCGGAGTGGGAATGGGTGAATGTCCCGCCCATGCGGGTGTTCACCTGGGTCAAGCCCGCGGCGGCTTGACGGCGCGCTTGAGCGGCTGGCCGAAGAACTGCGGGTAGTAGCGCTGGGTGACGGCGCCGCTGGGGTCCCACGCGATGCAACGGCCGAGGTGATACGGCGGCTCGGTGGCCTGCGAAGGCGCCTGGCCCGCACCACGCCTTTCGCTCTCGCGCCAGGGGAAGATGGTCTGGTACGCCGCCGTCGCCATGTTGAAGAGCAGCTCGCGCAGGTGCGTGCAGCCGCGCACGCCGCCCAGCGCGGCCTCGATGGCCTGGCGCCAGCCCGGGCCCAGCCGCGCGCCCACCATCTTCTGCATCGGGTCGTTGCCCTGCTGGCATTCGCCGAAAGGCGTGCCGTCCATCGAGGTGGCGACCTCGCGGATGGTCATCGCCTCATCCACCGTCAGGCGGATGAGCATGTGGTGGATGGGACGTCCCGGCGGCATGTCGCTGCCGTCCGAGCGGACGAAGCCGTACGTCTTGGTGTCGCGCAGCTCGCCTTCGATGTCCCAAAGGCCGTCCTCGCGGAGAAAGCCGGTGTAGGTGACGGCGCGCGTATGCAGGTGCCGGCGCGGCGCCGGATCGGGCAAAGGCATGCTGCGCGCTTCCTGTCAGGCAGCCAGCCTGGCCGTGGCCTCGCGCTTGCCCATCTTGCGCAGCTGGGCGATGGCTTCCAGCTGGCGCGCGCGCGGGCGCGTCTTGCCGCTTTCCCACTTGTAGACCGACAGCGCCGACACGCCCAGGATCTTCGCGACCGAAGCGGCCGACAGGCCCAGGCGCTTGCGCTGCGCCGCCAGACCCTTGGCCGAGAAGCGCAGGTTGGGGCCTTCGTCCTCTTCGTCCTGCGCCGCCGCCGCCGCGCGGCTTGCGCCACCGCCGCCACGCGCCAGGCGCTTGAGCTGCTGCTCCAGCGTCTGCATGCGGCGCTTCAGCTGCGCGATCTGCCCGCGGTACTGCGCGACGGACTTCTTCAGCTGCTGCACTTCAGAGCGCTGCTCCTTGCGCGCGACCCGCGCGATTTCCTGTTTCAGGACGGTGCCGATATTGGGCATGGCTTTGGATACCTTGTCATGATGGCGGCCGCGGGGTTGTGGACCCCCTGCTGGCCTCCGGATGGAGCCGCCTCCCCGGGATGCCGGGCGTTGGCGGGCATCTTAGCCGCAACAGGTGAAGCAAAACTTTTCAGCGGCTGACGACAGATGCGGCCGGCCTTCATACCGGGCATCAAAGTTCCTCAACGCCACGCACGCCTCACGGCCCAGGCGACGGCCGCGGCGGCCAGCAGGATCGCCAGCACGGCCCATGCATTCGCACGCCCGAACGCGAGCAGATCTTCCCAGCGGCCACCGGCCCAGCGCACGCCGTACACCAGCAAGGGGATCTCGATGGCCGCCGCCGTGCCGTCGTACATCAGGAGCTGCCGGTACGGCACGCGAAGCGAGCCGGCGGTGAAGAGCAGCGGCGTGCGCAGCCCCGGCAGGAAGCGCACGGCGAACAGCGCGGCGGACCCCCAGCGGCCCAGGGCGCGTTCCATCGCGGCCAGCCGCCGCGGCGGCAACGCGCCGGCCACCAGCCGGTGGCGCAACAACTGCGTTCCGAAGCGCCGGCCCCACAGGAAGATCAGCGAGTCCGCGCACAGGATGCCGCACCACGCGACCGTCACCAGCAGCATCGGTTCCATCACGCCGCGCAAAGTGGCCGCGGCGGCGGCCACCAGCAGCAGGTCTTCGTTCACCGGCAGGAAGAAGCCGCTGCCCACGAGCAGCGCGAACACCAGCCCATAGGCCGGCGCGCCCTGCAGCGACTGCAAGGCGGCGAGCGCCTGTTCCATCATCGCGCTGCTCTCCTCGCCTTCCTCCCTCCCCCTCCGGGGGAGGGCCGGGGTGGGGACGCTCCGGCCTCCATCTCCCACTGCGGCCTTCTGAACGCCTCCACCAAAAAATCCACGAGCGCCCGCGTCTTCGGCAGCAAATGCTTGCGCGACGGGTACACCGCATGCACGCCCAGCTCACCCGCCTGCCACTGCGGCAACAGCTCCACCAACTTGCCATCCGCCAGGTCGGGCCCGACCAGGAAGGTCGGCTGCAGGATCACGCCCTGCCCCGCCAGCGCGGCGGCCCGGCAGGTGTCGCCGTTGTTGGTGCGCAGGACGGGCGTGGTCTTCACCGTCACCTCGCCTTCGGCCCCGCGAAAGGCCCACTCGTCGCCCGAAGCCCAGTAGCTGTACGCGATGCAGTCGTGCGCGCGCAGGTCCTGCGGCGACTTCGGCCGCCCGCGCCGCCGCAGGTACGCGGGCGACGCGCAAGCCACGATGCGCGTGCCGGCCAGGCGCCGGCTCACCAGGCTGGAGTCCTGAAGCCGCGAGATGCGCACCGCCAGGTCGTAGCCTTCCTCCACCAGGTCCACAGAGCGGTCCTGCAACGTGACTTCCAGCTGCACCTGCGGATGCAGCGCGCGGAAGCGGCCCCACAGCGGCGCCAGGTGCAGGATGCCGAAAGTCACCGGCACGTTCACCCGCAGCACGCCGCTGGGCTCGGCGCGCCGCGAGCCCACTTCCGCCTCGGCGTCGTCCATGCCCGCCAGCAGCTCGCGCACGCGCGCATGGAAAGCCTGGCCTTCGGGGGTGGCCGAAAGGCGCCGCGTGGTGCGCTGGATCAGCCGCACGCCCAGGCGCGATTCCAGCTCCGCGACGTGGCGCGACACGGCGGGACGCGACATCTGCAGCGCCTCGGCCGCGCCGGCGAAGCTGCCGGCGTCGATCACCGCGGCGAACACGCGCATCTGGTCGAAACGGTCCATCGTTCCAATTTCCGAAACAATTCATCCCGATTCTGCACCTTTATTTCCCCCTCGGCCGCTCCTACAGTGGAAGCAAGCGAGGAACCCACCATGAACCAACGCCTTCCCGTCCTGTTCGTCTCCCACGGCGCGCCCACCTTCGCGATCGAGCCGCACCTGGCCGGTCCGCTGCTCAACCAGCTGGGCCGCGAACTGCCGCGCCCCAAGGCCGTGCTCGTGCTGTCGCCGCACTGGATGACACGCGGCGTGCGCGTGGCCACGACGCCGGCGCCGGAGACCATCCACGACTTCGGCGGCTTCCCGGCCGAGCTGTACCGCATCCAGTACCCCGCGCCCGGCGCGCCGGAAGTCGCCGCGCGCGCGCTCGAACTGCTGCGCGCCGCGGGCTGGGACGCCACCGCCGACGGGCAATGGGGCATGGACCACGGCGCCTGGGTGCCGGTGCGCCACCTGTTCCCGCAGGCCGACGTGCCGGTGCTGCAGGTGTCCATGCCGCGCGACCTGGATCCCGAAGGCGCGGTGCGCCTGGGCCGCGCGCTGGCGCCGCTGGCCGAAGAAGGCGTGCTCATCGTCGGTTCCGGCAGCATCACGCACAACCTGTACGAGTTCCGCCAGGACGTCGGCGCGGCCGGCGCTTCCTACGCGGCCGAATTCGTCGACTGGGCGCGCGGCGCCGTGCGCAAGCACGACCAGCACGCGCTGGTGGACTACCTGGACCTGGCGCCGCATGCGCGGCGCGCGCATCCCACGCCGGACCACTACCTGCCCCTGCCCTTCGCGCTGGGCGCGGCCGATCCGCAAGGCGACGTCACCGTCATCGACGGCGGCATGACGTACGGCGTGCTGGCCATGGACGCCTACGTGTTCAACGCGAAGGAGGCCGCCCATGCCTGAAGCGCTGCGCGTTTCCGTTCCCGCGAGCGGTGCGCCGGACCACCTGTTCCTGCTGTTCCACGGCGTCGGCGCCGATGCCGCCGGCCTGGTGCCGCTGGGCCGCGCCATCGCGCGCGCCTTCCCGCAGGCGGCGGTGTACAGCGTGCCCGCCGCGTTCCCGTTCGACGCGGGCGGAGCCGGCCGCCAGTGGTTCTCCATCCGCGGCGTGACGGAGGAGAACCGCGCGCAGCGAGTGGCTGGCGCGTTGCCGCACTTCGCGCAGGCGGTGCGCGAACTGCAGCAGCGTCATGGCCTGGACGCGGCGCGCACCACACTGGTGGGCTTCTCCCAAGGCGCCATCGTTTCGCTCGAAGCCGCGCGCCAGGGCCAGGCGCTGGCCGACCGCGTCGCGTCCATCGCGGGCCGCTTCGCCCAGCCGCCGACGCAGCCGCTGGCGGCGCGCAGCTTCCACTTCCTGCATGGTGAGCTCGACGGTGTGATCCCGTTCGCGTTCGCCCGGCAAGCCGCGCAGGCCACCGCCGCGCTGGGCGCCGCGGCCACGCTCGACCTGTTCCCCGATGCCGGCCATGGGCTGACGCCCGCCATGGAAGAGCGGCTGCTGCAGCGGTTGAGCACGGCCGCCTGACACGCCGCCCGCCTACGAAGCTCGTCGTCGCGCGCTGGCCGCGGGCACGCCGCCGCGGCCCTACCCTGCCGCTCGCGATGAGCCTGCGGCACCCCCACCACGACCACCCCCGTATCAACTTCTGGACCGGCGTCTTCGCCGGCGCTTCCGCGCTGCTGGCCGTGGCGCTGTGGTCCGCGCGGCGGCACCGCAGCCCCAGGCTCTCGCTCGAATGCGACGCGCCCATCGAGAAGATGCTGCCGTCGCTGTCGGGCCTGACGCTGGGCACGGCGCTGCCGGGCAACTCGGTGGAAGTGCTGGAGAACGGGCGCTACTTCGACGTGCTGGCCGAGCGCATCAACCTGGCGCGCAAGACCGTGCACTTCGAGACCTTCCTGTGGAAGCCGGGCAAGGCTTCGCGCCGGCTGGTGCACGCGCTGGCGGAGCGGGCGCGCGCGGGCGTGAAGGTGCGCATCATGCTCGACGCGGTGGGCGGCCGCCGCATGCCGGACGACGAGCGCAAAGCGCTCTGCGACGCCGGCTGCCGCCTGCAGTTCTTCCACAACCGCAGCATCTACAACCTGGGCGTGCTGACCGACCGCGACCACCGCAAGATCGTGGTGATCGACGGGCGCGAAGCCCTTGCGGGCGGCCACTGCGTCACCGACGAGTGGCTGGGCGACGCGGAAGACGGCGAGCATTTCGCCGACGTCAGCCTGCTGCTGCGCGGGCCCATCGTGCACAGCCTGCAGTCGGCTTTCAGCGAGAACTGGGCCGGCGAAACCGGCGAGCTGTTCGTCGGCGAGGACGTGTTTCCCGAGCTGAAGCCCGAAGGCGACGCGGTGGTGCACGCGGCTTTCGTGAAGCCCGAGAACTCCGCGCCCGCGGTGAAAATCCTGCACCACACCGTGCTGTGCATGGCGCGCGAGCGGCTGTGGATCCAGAACCCGTATTTCCTGCCGGAGCCGGAGGCCATCGACGCGATGGGCCAGGCGGTCAAGCGCGGCGTGGACGTGCGCGTTCTGATGCCTTCCACCGGCGGGTCGGACAACCCCGTCGTGCAGCACGCCGGCCACCGCAACTTCCAGAAGCTGCTGGAATGCGGCGTGCGCCTGTTCGAGTACCCGCACACGCTGCTGCACCAGAAGGTGGTGACCATCGACGGCAAGTGGTGCGCGGTGGGCTCGACCAACTTCGACGACCGGTCTTTCGACACCAACGACGAGGTGACGCTGGGCATCCTGCACCCGCCGCTGGCGCGGCGCATGGAAGAAGTGTTCGAGCGCTACGCGAAACGCGCGAGCGAGATCGACCTGGAGCGCTGGCGCAAGCGCAGCCCGCTGCACAAGCTGCGCGACAACGCGGTGTACCTGCTGAAGGAAGTGCTCTAGGCGGGCAGCGCCACGCCGTACTTCTGCGCCCACGGCTTCAGCATCGGCAGGATGCTCTCGTGCAGCACGACCCCTTCGGCCGCCTGCTGCTTCGACAACTGAAAACCGCGCTCACCCGGCAGGCGCACCGGGCGCTTCGCATCCACCGGCTTCGAAGCGCGGCTGCGCGAAGCCACTTCGTCCATCTGCCGCGTGAAGGCCGCGCGGCCGGCGAAGCGGTCGGGGTCGATCACCTGCAGGAACACGGTGGCGCCCCAGCCTTCCTTCGGGTCGGCGCGACCGTGACCGGCCAGGCCGCCGGTCAGCGCCTCCACCAGCAGCGACAGGCCGTAGCCCTTGTGGCCGGAGTCCAGGCCGCCCAGCGGCAGGATCGTGCCCTTGGGCTCGTTGAACAGCACGGCAGGATCGTCGCTGGGCTGGCCGTGGCCGTCGATCAGCCAGGGCGCGGGCAGCTTGCCGCCCTGCGCGTGCAGGCGATTGGTCAAGCCATTGGTGGTGGTGGACGTCGAGATGTCGACCGACACCGGCAGCCCGCCCGTGGGCCAGCCCGCCGACACCGGGTTGGGCGTGAACACCGGGTCCAGCCCGCCGTAAGGCGCGACGCTGGCGCTGTTCGGGTCCGAGCAGGCCAGCAGCAGCAGCAAGCCCTCTTCCGCCGCGCGGCGGTGGTAGCTGGCCAGGCTGGCGATGTGGTGGCTGCGGCGGATGACCACCGTGCCCGTGCCCAGGCGCCGCGCGCGTTCCGAGGCTTCGGCCATCGCGCGCAGCACCAGCCACGGGCCCGGCAGGCGGCGGCCATCCCAGGTGAGCGCGGCATCCGATTCCGCCACCACCTCGGGTTCGCCTTCCTTGAGCATGGTCCCCGCTTCCAGTTCGCGCAGGTAAGGCGCGAGCAAGGCGAGGCCATGCGTGGTGTGGCCCATCAGGTCGCCCTCCACCAGCACGCCGGCCACGGCCGCGGCCTTGTCGGCGGACAGGCCGGCGGCTTCCAGCAGGTGCAGGGCGAAGCGGGTGAGCGAATCCAGGGAGTGGCGTGCGGTCATGGCGGGGCAGTCTAAGCGCCGCGCGCGGATGGGTTGGCACGTTTCCACACCGCGGGCCCCCAAGCGGCGCGCGCTGCGGTAGAACAGCTGGGCCATGCGCCTGAACATGACCTGCCTCCTCCGCCCGCTCGCGCTCGCCGCCGCTCTCGCCGCCCTCCCCGCCTTCGCCCAGGACACGTCCAGCCGCCCGCTGTGGGAAGTCGGCGCCGTCGGGCTGTACGTGGGCCAGCAGGCCTACCCGGGATCCGCCCGGCAGGTGAACCGCGGCATCGTGCTGCCCTGGCTGCTGTACCGCGGGCGCTACCTGCGCGCCGACAACGAAGGCGTGGGCGTGCGCGCGGTGCACACGCCGCGGTACGAGTTCGACGTCAGCGCGGCCGCCGCCTTCGGCTCCAACGCCAGCGACGATCCCGTGCGGCGCGGCATGCCCAACCTGGGCACGCTGGTGGAGTTCGGGCCGCGGCTGAAGGTCAACCTGGGCGGCAACGCTCAGATGGGCCGCTGGCGGCTGGACCTGCCGGTGCGCGGCGTGTTCGACCTGAGCCACCAGCTGACCTACCGCGGCGCGGTGTTCCAGCCCGGCGTGAGCTGGTCCCAACGCCTGCCCGGCGCCTGGACGGCCCGCGCGGGCGCCAGCGTGCTGTTGGCGGACGAGCGCCTGGCGCGCACTTTCTATGAAGTGGCGCCTGTCTATGCGACCGCAGGGCGGCCCGCCTACCAGGCGCGCAGCGGCCTGCTGGCCACACGTCTGTCGGCTTCGCTGTCGAAAGACGTTGCGCGCGACTGGACCGTGTTCGGCTTCGCGCGGCTGGACAGCGTGGCCGGCGCGGCCAACCGCGCCAGCCCGCTGGTGCGCCAGGTCACCGGCCACACCGTGGGGATCGGCGTGTCCTGGACCTGGATGCGCTCGCCGGAACCCGCTTCCGACTAGCCGCGCAGCAACACCGCGCCCGCGGGCACGCGGTTCTGCAGGTCGTCGCAGGCGCCCGACGGGGCCTGGTTGGCCGGCGCGACACCCGGTACCCAGATGCGGCAGCTGCCGGGCGCGGGGTACTGGCCCGGCGGCACGTCGATGGTGACGGCGGCGGGCGCGCCCATCACGACGGGCGGCGCGGGCGTGGCCTGCACCACCGGCGGCGGCGTGGTCACCACTACCGGGCGCGGATTGACCGTGCAGGCGGCCAGCGCGGCCAGCGGCAGCGCGGCAAGGACGAGGCGAACGGATGGCATGGATCTTTCTCCCGGCATGTGGATGACATGGATGTTGGAAGAAGCTTTCACGCGCATGTCGCACGAATGCGATGCAATTGCATCCGTCGGATACACCGGCGGCGCTGCTGGGCACGTCCCCGGCATGTGACGGCTGAGTTACGGTTGTTGCACGCCGCCGCTTGATCGGATGGCCGCTTGCGCCGAATCTGAGCAGCAACTCAGGACATGGGGGACCAAGCGATGGACACGGAATCACGCGAAGGCAGGTTGCCGCGCAACGTGATGCTGCGCCTGCTGGAAAACCTGCGCCGCCGCAGCGGCCGGCGCGAACTGCCGCCGCCGGGCCAGCGCAGCGGCGAAGGCGCCGGCAGCCTGGAGCCTTACCTGGAGCACAACCGCCGCACGCGGCCCGCCCCGCTGGAGTGATTCAGCGCAGCACGGCGCGGCCGGCGAGAGCCACGGCCCCGTCGCCGGCCGCCGCCACGCGCGTGAGCTGGACGATGGCCGCGCCGGGCCTCAGGGCCCGCACCGAGCCTTCCTGGGCCGCCGGGTCCAGCACCACCGCGCGCTTCACCTGCGCCCCGCTGTCGTCGCCGGTGGGCCGTTCGTATTCCAGCTGGACCAGCACCACCGCGTGCCCCGGCACCACCAGCACCAGCGGCCGCTCGCCGTCCAGGTCCTGCAGCACGTCGGGACTGGTCAGCCCGCCCTGCGCAGGCTGGCTGACCGTGCGCGCCGTGAGCGTCACCGCCCGGCCCGCCGGGTCGTTCCAGGTGCGGTTGATCAGGCCGGGAATGGCCGAGACCGGCAGCGCCATGTCCACCGCCGCGCCCCAGTACTGGCGCACCACCTGCTCCTGCGCCACCGCCACGCCGTAGGCGCGCAGCAACATGCTGACCACCGCGGCCCAGCACCACTGGCTGGCCTTCTGCGCCTGCGCGATGGCGCGGATGGCGTCGGGCCGCAGCCCCGACACGCAGCGCTCCACGCCCGCGCCGATCGGCTCGCACCGCGTGGCCGCGGCTGCCGGCGCCGCGGCCATCGCCGCCGCCAGGCCCAGCGCCGCCGCCAGGCCCCTGGTTTTCCACCGCATCGAAACCTCCTCCGATTGCTCTCGGAGGTCTCTTCGGCGGGCCCGAAAACGGGCGCAGAGGCGAATTGCCTAGGGAACATGCCTCTTTTCGCAAGACCGCATGGCTCAAGTCCTGCGTTGCGCGGCCGATAACGCGCGCGCCGCCGGGAGTGCCGGCGGCGCGAATCTTTCGGCGTCATCCCGCGTAGGCGGGGATGACGGGAAGGGGGCTAGTGCTTGTGCGAGCCGTGCGCGGCAGGCGCCGGCTTGGCCGCATCCACCGGCGCGGCATTCGCCTGCGCCACCGCGATGTCGCCGCGCATGCCCGCCTCGAAGTGGCCCGGGATCAGGCAGGCGAATTCCAGCGGCCCGGCGTCGCGGAAGGTGACGACCAGCTCGCCGGTGGCGCCCGGCGCCAACCGGATGGCCGCGCCGCCGCCATGCGCGTGGGCTTCGCCTTCGCGCATGGCCTGCGCGTGCACCTTCAGCTCGGCCGGCGTGCCGATCACCAGCTCGTGGTCGACCTGGCCGCGATTGGTCAGCGAGATCCGCACGGTCTCCCCCGCTGCCACATGCAGCGAGGCGGGCGAGAAGCGCATGTCGTCGCCCATGGCGACAGCCACGGACCGGTTCACCACCTGCGCGGCCGCGACGCCGGAGGTCGCCGCCCCGTGATCGTCGCCATGCGCGTGTGTGCCCAGCCATTCGGGGTTCGCGCGCAGCAGCTGCAGCGCCGCCAGGCTGCCGGCGACGACCACCACGCCGCCAAGCGCCGCGTACCGCGTCACCTGCTTCGTCCACGCCGGGAATTCCAGCGCGACGAACGCGGCGACCGACACGGCGAAGCCCAGCGGCACCACCCAGGCGCTGCGCGCGGGCGAATCGGGGAAATGTTGCAGCCCGCCGGTGAAGAAGCCCAGGCCCACCGACAGCAGCGCGCTCCACAGCAGCTTGCGCCAGGTGGCGGCGCGGTCGTCGCCGTGCTCCAGCCGGAAAGCCGCCGCGAACAGCACGATGCCCACGGCCGCCGTCGCGAACGACCGCGTGCCGCTGAAGAAGCCGTGGTTGACGGCGCCGGAGATGAAGCTGATGCCCGAATAGCGCAGCAGCATGGTGGCGTGCGCGCGGGTGAAGGATGTCTGCATGGGGGTGTCCCTGGAAGAATGGCGCGACTGTGGACCTTGCCCCCATGGCAAGGTCAAGCGCCGCCCGCCGCGATGCGCGGAAATCGCGCCCTTTGCCGCCGCTTCCCGGCGCTTCGCGGGCCGCCGCCGCGTGGGAGCATGGCCGCCAACCTCCCTCCATTGCGTGCGTCCCATGGCACTGGCACAACTTGGCCGACTCCTGCGCCTCGCCCTCGGCGACGAGCCCACCCCGCCCCCGCTCACCCGCGAGGAGCCGACCGCTTCGCGCCTGTTGCCCGAAGGGCCGAACTCGCCCGCGGTCAGCGTCACCCCGGAAGAACGCGGCCGCTACCTGGCCTGGTTGCTGGGCGTGGACGGCCTGCCCGATCGCCCCGCGGGACCCGAATCCGCCCGCCTGCTGCGCGCGGCCGATGCCGAGATCAACGGCAAGGGTTCCAGCACCCGCCTGCTTCGCCGCAGCCCCAGCGTGCTGCCGCGCCTGATCCGCATCCTGCGCACCGAGACCTACACCCGCACCGAGCTGGCCCACCAGATCGAGCAGGACGTGGTGCTGGCCGCCGAAGTGCTGCGCATGGCGCGCTCGGCGATGTTCGCGCACTACGGCGCCACGTCACCCAGCGTGCAGCAGGCCGTGGCCGTGCTGGGCAGCGTGGGCGTGGAACAGGTGATCGCGCGCGTGCTGGTGCGGCCGCTGTTCCAGTCCGACTCGCGCAGCCTGCAGGCGCGCGCCGCCGCGCGCATGTGGGAAGACTCCGAGCGCTGCGCGACGCTGTGCGCCCTGCTGGCGCACCGCCACGAGCAGGACACCTTCGACGCCTACGTCGCCGGCCTGCTGATGAACAGCGGCTGGAACGCGATGCTGCGCACCTTCGAACTGCATGGCGCCGAAGCCGCGCTGACGCCGGCCGTGCTGGCCGACCCCGTCACGCAGGACGCGTTGTCCCAGCGCCGCGACCGCCTGCTGGCACGCCTGATCCCCGCGTGGGACCTGAGCATGCGGCTGAACGCGATGGGCCGCTCGCTCGGCGTCGCCGGCGGCCCGCCCTCGCCCCTGCGCGAACTGGTCGCGCAGGCCGAGCAGCGCGTGATGCGCCGCCGCGTCGACGAACTGGCCGAAGCCGACGCCGCGCCGCAGCCCAAGGCCGCGTGACCGCTTCTAGTGCGCGGCCTGCAGCTGCCGCGCGAACAGCGCCAGCATCGCCTGGTTGAACTGCGGGATGTCGTCCGGCTGCCGGCTGGACACCCAGTTGCCGTCGCGCACCACCGCCTGGTCGCTCCACTGCGCGCCCGCGTTGCGCAGGTCGTCCTGCAGCGTGTGGTAGCTGGTCATCTTGCGGCCCTTCACCAGCCCCGCCGACACCAGCAGCCACGGCGCGTGGCAGATGACGGCGAACGGCTTGCCGTCCTGCTGCAGCGCCTGCACGAACTTCTGCGCCTTGGGGTTCGCGCGCAGCGTGTCGGCGTTCATCACGCCGCCGGGCAGCAGCACGGCGTCGAACTGCGAAGGGTCGGCCTGGTCGAGCGTCATGTCGACGTCCACCTTGTCGCCGGGCTTGTCGTGCTGGAAGCCCTGCACCTGCCCGGCCTTGGCCGAGATGACGGTCGTCTTCGCGCCCGCCGCGTCCAGCGCCTTGCGCGGCTCGGTGAGCTCGGCCTGCTCGAAGCCGTCGAGCGCGAGGATGGCGACCTTCAGGCCGCCGAGGTCTTGTTGCTGTGCCATGGAGAGACTCCTTCTTTTCCGTCGAAGCCACCATGGTCGCGTTCGGCCCGCGTGCGCGCTGTCGGTGCGCCCTGCCGCTTGCCGTAGGAATCGCCGGGCGGGCCGCAGCCGCCGCGTCAGAACTTGGTGTAGCCGCCGTCGATCAGGAACTGCTCGCCCGTGGCATACGACGAAGCCTCGCTGGCCAGGTACACCGCGATGCCGCCGAAGTCGTCGATCGAGCCCCAGCGCCGTGCCGGGATGCGGGGCAGCACCGCATCGGCGAACTTCGAATTGCCGACCGAACGCTCGGTCATGTCGGTGACGATCCAGCCCGGCAGGATGGAGTTGACCCGGATCTTGTGCCGTGCCAGTTCCACCGCCAGCGCGCGCACGTACGCCGTGACCGCTCCCTTGGAAGCACCGTAGTGGCTGTTGCGCGCCGCGCCCTCCACCGCCGCCGTGCTGGCCGTGGCGACCAGCGAGCCGCCCTGCCCGTGCGACATCATGTGGCGCGCCGCCGCGCGGAAAGTAAGGAACACGCCTTCCACGTTCACGCGCTGCACGCGGCGGAATTCCTCCAGCGTCATGTCCACCAGCATCGTGCCTTTGCTGGACACGCCCGCGTTGGCGAAGCACGCGTCGATGCGGCCGCCCAGTGCTTTGACCGAAGCGTCGAAGCTGGCCTCCACCTGTCCTTCGTCGCCGACGTCGCAGACGAAGGAGTGGATCCGGGCCTTGTCGCCGCATTCGTCCGCCAGTTGTTCATGGGCGGTTTTCGTTTTCACGGGATTGGAGCCCCAGATGGCGACGGCGGCGCCCGAGGCGAGGAGTGCACGAGCCATGCCCAAGCCGATGCCGCCGTTGCCCCCGGTGACGATGGCTGTGCGGTTGGTGAGGTCGAAGGGTTGGTACATGGGGGTGCTCCTGGTTGGCGTGATTTTGGCGCGATCGAAGGCAGCGCCCTCGCGCCAGGCGGTGCCCGGCCTGGGCTCATTCTCCGGCGATGCTTGAGCGCTGACGCGCTCAAACACTTCGCGGTGGCTTCGGAAATCACCCAGGCCGGGCACCGCCAGGCGCGCGGAACCAGTGCGCGGGTTCCAATGGCGTCATTCCCGCGAAGGCGGGAATCCATGGCTCCCGCATTCAACGGCCGTAGTGGAAGCGATGGATTCCCGCCTTCGCGGGAATGACGCCGTTGAGGGGCTGTGCGCTGCAGGTGGAATGCCTTCGAATCCGCACGCTGGTCCCAGCGCGGCGGGTGGCGCCTGGCGCGCGCAGCCTCCTCGCCTCACATCACGGAAGCTCAAGCCCCCAAGGTGAACTCGAAGCGGCACCCTTCTCCAGGAGAACTATGCGCCGAGATGCGACCACCGTGCCTCTCCACCAACCGCCGAACCGTCGCCAACCCAATGCCCGTCCCGGGAAACTCGTTGTCCGCATGAAACCGCTGGAACGGCACGAACAGCCGCTCCGACGCTTCCCCATCGAACCCCACCCCGTTGTCGGCAATCTCGAACGTGAAGGGCGACTCTCCCGTCACCCGCCGGAACGCGATCTTCGCCGGCCGGCGCGGCGCCGTGAACTTCCACGCGTTGCGCAGCAGATTCCCCAGCATCACGTCCAGCAGCGCCGCATCCCCCTGCACCCGCAGACCCGGCTCGATCGCCACCTGGCAATCGCGCAGCGGCTCGGCATCGGCCAGGTCGCGGCAGATGCGCGTGGCGATGGCCGACAGGTCCACCAGCTCCGTGCGCATCGGCGCGAAGGACAGCTTGGCCAGCGCCAGCGACGACTCGACCATCACGCCCATGGTCGCGATGTTGGCGCGGATGCGCTGCAGGTAGTGGCGCGGCTTCTCGCGCTTCTCGTCCTCCAGCAGCGCCGCCAGCGCCTGCGCATAGCCGTCGACGCGGCCCAGCGGCGAACGCAGGTCGTGCGACACCGAAAAGGCGAAAGCCTCCAGGTCGCGGTTGGCGATCGACAGCGCCTGCGTGCGCCTGGCCACGCGCTGCTCCAGCGTCGCATTCAGCTGCTCCACCGCCTGCCGCGCCGCGCGCTCGCGGTCCAGCAGCCCGAGCCGCTCCTGCGCCAGTTGCCGCGCCTCGCCCAGCAGCCGCGCGTTGTCCAGCGCGACGGCGGCGCCCGCGGCCAGGCCCGAAGCCAGGCGCTGCGCGCGCTCGCCGAACATGCCGGCGCGGCTGTGGCCCAGCATCAGCGCGCCGGCCACCGAGCCATCGCGCGCGATCACCGGCACCGCCAGGTAGCTGCGCATCACGGGATGCGGCGCGGCTTCCTGCGCCGCGCTGCGCGCCATCAGGTCCGCGATGCGGATGGTGCGGCGCCGCTCCAGCGTGGCGCGGAACAGGCGCGTGGGCGGGATGCGCGCGTCCATGCGCAGGTGCGGCAGCGGCGGACCCGCATAGGCCAGCACGCGCGCCGAATCCGTTTCCAGCTCGAAGTACGCCGCGTATTCGGCGCCGCCCACCTGCAGGCATGCGGCGGCGATGGACTGCAGCAGCCGCTGCGGGTCCAGCTCGCGCACCACCTGCAGCTTGGTGCGGTTCACCAGCTCCAGCGCGCGTGCTTCCTCGCGCAGCTCGCTCTCCGCGCGGTGCTGCTGCGTGACGTCCAGGAACGTCCAGACCCGGCCCGCCGCCTCGCCGCGCAGGCGCTGCGGCCGCGAGCGCTGCTCGATCACGCGGCCGTCGGCCAGGTGCAGGCAGGCATCGGCGCCGTCGACGCAGGACAAAAGCTGCGAGGCATCGCCGGCCAGCAGCGGCGCCAGTTCGGCGAGCAGCGCGCCGCGCTCCAGGCCGGTGGCGGGCAGCGTCAGCGCCCACAGGGCTTCGAAGCGGCGGTTGGCCATCGTGACCCGGCCGTCCTCGTCGGTGACCAGGATGCCTTCGCGGGTCGCTTCCAGCGTGGCCTGCAGCGTCGCGACGGTGGCTTCCAGCTCGCGCGTGCGCGCCTGCAGCTCGCCGGACGTGGCCAGCTGGGCCTGCAGCGCGGCAACGGCGCGGGAGGCGTCGTCCTGCCCGCGGGGTGACAGCAACGGGTCCAGGGCCGGAGGCAAGGCCGTGGTGTGGGGGATGGCGTTCAAGTCGAAAAGCGCGCGGCGGCGGTCGGGCTGCTCCCTGGCGGCCCCGGCGCGGTCTTAGGGTCGCGCTCGCTCGGGCCCCATTCGTATTGGGCCCGAATCCGCGGCGCCGCCCTTAGGCAAATGGCTTACATGCGGGGCTTGCGCGCGTCAGGGCGCCGTCAGTGCTGTTTCAAGCCGTGAGCACGATCCTGCGGCAGCCCGCGCAGCGCGGGTGTTTTGCAGGCCACGTGCGGCGCTGGCTGCGCAACCTTCACACGCGAGTCACAGTCGCGTTCCACCATGGCGGCCTGATGTTCGCCACCGTCACTTCGTTCGTGCTTCCGCTGCGCTTCCTGGCGTCCCGCTTCGTCACCGGCGAAGCGGCCTGTGCGGGCGCCCCGGAGCGGCACGACTACCGCGTGCTGGCCGGCGGCCTGGGCCGGCTGCTTTCGCGCTGCACGCCGCGCGGCATCGAGAGGCAGTTCCCCGCTTCGGGCCAGGCGCTGGCGCTGCTGCGGCGCCAGCTGCGCTGGGGCGGCGACGCCGCCGTGCCGCCGCACCTGCTGATCGAGCTGGCGCACGAGATCGCGCTGCACGCCGACACCGCCACGCGCGCGGCCGCGCGGCGCTGCCTGCAACGCGCCACCGCGGCCTGAGCATGCCGTCCGCCGAAGCGGCGCCGGGCCCGATCACGGTGCCCGCATGGGACGTATCCATGTCGGTCGGCCATGCGCTGCTGGACAAGCACCACATCCTGCTGCTGGAGCTGGCGCGCGCGCTGGTCAACGACCTGCCGGGGATGGACGCCGGCACGCTGCGCCTGGCGGCCAGCGACCTGCTGGAGCTGGCCGAGCGCCACTGCGCGGCCGAAGAGCACCTGCTGACGCTGAACGGCTACGAATGGGTGGAGCAGCACCGCGAGGAACACCGCGCGGGGCTGGATCGCTTGCGGCGGCTGGCTTCGGGCGAGCCGGCGATGGTACGGAAGAGATTTCCGCCCGCATTGGTGGATTGGCTGCAGGCGCACCTGGCCGACATGGACCTGCCGGCGGCGGAGTGGTTCTCGCATCCGGCGGAGGCGCGCGTGCCGGATCCGCTGGACCGCGCCTGAAACCCCGTCACCAGAACACCTGCGCCTTCCCCATCTTCCTCAACGCCTTCTGGCATGCCTTCGCCTCGCCCTTCTGCCTTCCCGCCAGCCAATCCACGCCGAACTGCGCGTCCGGGTCGGCGTGCGCCAGCTCGCCGTACAGCTGCCACGCCATGACCTCGTCGTTGTAATCACCCAGGGCCTCCTGCGCGGGCCTGATCGCTTCCAGGTACTTCGCCACCGCCTTCTGCGGGAACAGCGGGCCCGCGAACTCGGCCAGGTAGCGCAGGCGCTTCAGCCGCTTGCGCACGCGGTGCTGCCGCTCGGGCGACAGCCTGGTGTACCGCTCGCCGTCGCGCGCCACCTGCCGCTGCAGCTTCGACAACAGCGCCCGCAGCGTCCGCTTCAGCCGGTCGCCGTCTTCGGTGCGCACCGATTCCGTCCGCTGCAGCAGCGCCAGCAGCGTGTCCTGGAAGGCATCGCCGCGCACGGCGGCGCCCAGGTCTTCGCTCTCATGGAAGCCGGGCGGCATCCGCAGCGCCGGACCGCCCGCGGCTTCCACCAGCGGCTGGATGGTGTGCAGCACGTGCGTGCGGTCGCGCCGCTCGCCCAAGGCGCGGAACACCGCCGCCAGCGCCGCCTCCGCGCGTTCGCGGTCCGCGGCCAGCCACGGCAGTTCGCGCAGCGCGCTGCGCAGGCGGCGCAGGCCCACGCGCAGCTGGTGCACGTGCTCGTCCGACTGGCTGCCCGCCGCCACCTCGCCCGCGTTCGCCAGCACCTGCTCGAGCGACGAAGCCAGCACGGCCGAGGTGAACTCGCCGATCGAGCACCCGTCCGGCAGCACCGGTAGCTGGGCGTGCGCCGGCGGCGCGTACAGCTCACCCGCCGCCAGGCGCCTCCCGCGTTCGGCCTTGCTCGCCACGGCCAGCCACAAACCGTGCTTCTCGCGCCAGCGCCGCGCCAGCTGCAGCAGGTCGCCGAAACCGCCTTCCACCAGTTCCAGCTCCAGCTCGCGGATGGGCCGCGTGCGGCCCGCCGCGCTGATGCGGCCATCGTCCAGCGCCAGTTCGACCAGCGAATCGCCGAAGCGCATCCGCCGCACGTGCCGCGTGACGCTCACCTCGAACAGCGGCAGCACGGCCGCGGGGGCATCGCCCACGGCGCGGCGCAGCGCTTCGCGCACGCGCGGCTCCCGGTGGCGCGCCAGGTCGGGCGAAGGAACGGCGTCGCCGGACGAAGGCACCGGCACGTTGTCCTCCAGCCGCTCGAACGGCCCCGACCCGCGCGCCTTCAGCGTCTGCACCCAGTCCGCGCCCTCGCGCCGCAGGCGCAGCGCGATGCCCGCACGCGCCAGCGCGCCGTCGGCGGTGTCCAGGTACACCGCGCGCAGCGGCACCTGTTCCAGCTCGGCGCCACGCATCGCGCGCGCCACACCTTCCCACGCGCCGTCGGGCACTTCCAGTTTCAGCTCGCGTTCCAGCCCCGCGGCCGGCGAGGCCTCGGGTGCCGCGGGCAGCAGGCGCACGGGCCGGCTCGCGCCTCGGTGCACGCGGCGGCGGCGTCGCTTCAGGTCGTCGTTCTTCATGGAGGTCCAGCCTTGTCCAGCCCGGCAGTGGCGCCTGTCGGCCTTCCATGTTGCCGCACGTGGCCGCACGCTGTCATGGCTTCGTCACACGCCCCGCTTGACCCAACGCAACAATCGGATCTTTCCCCGACGGAACATGCCGCCATGAAGCGCGAAGACGAAGACACCCGCCTGCACCTGGACCTGCTCGACGCCGACGACGAGGAGTACGAGCTGGAATACGAGGACCGCGCCTTCGACGCCGAGGGCCGCGAGATCGCGCTGGACGCGCAGCAGAAGTCCGGCCGCCAGCTGTACTTCCGCGAGCTGTTCCGCCTGCAGCGCGAGCTGGTGAACCTGCAGGACTGGGTGGTGGCCACCGGGCACAAGCTGGTGATCCTGTTCGAGGGCCGCGACGCCGCCGGCAAGGGCGGCGTGATCAAGCGCATCACGCAGCGCCTGAACCCGCGCGTGGCGCGCGTGGCCGCCCTGCCCGCGCCCAACGACCGCGAGCGCACGCAGTGGTACTTCCAGCGCTACGTCGCGCACCTGCCGGCCGCGGGCGAGATCGTGCTGTTCGACCGCAGCTGGTACAACCGCGCCGGCGTCGAGCGCGTGATGGGCTTCTGCACCGACGAGCAGTACGAGGAGTTCTTCCGCAGCGTGCCCGAGTTCGAGCGCATGCTGGCGCGTTCCGGCATCCAGCTGGTGAAGTACTGGTTCTCCATCAGCGACGAGGAGCAGCACCTGCGCTTCCTCTCGCGCATCCACGACCCGCTGAAGCAGTGGAAGCTGAGCCCCATGGACCTGGAGTCGCGCCGCCGCTGGGAGGCGTACACGCGGGCCAAGGAAGTGATGCTGGAGCGCACCCACACGGCCGAGGCGCCCTGGTGGGTGGTGCAGGCCGACGACAAGAAGCGCGCGCGCCTGAACTGCATCCACCACCTGCTGTCGCTGGTGCCTTACCGGCCGGTGCCGCACACCGAGGTGGTGCTGCCGCAGCGCGAGCGGCACGAGGACTACCTGCGCCGCCCGGTGCCGACGGACCTCATCGTCCCGGCCGCCTACTGAGCGCCGGGCACCGCCCCCCATAATCGTGCCGTTACCACAAGCAGCAACGGCCGGCATGGGAACACTTGTCGCGCAAGGTGAGCCGGAGGCTGGACGCCCCCGCTGGGCAGCAGCGCGCCTGGCGCCGGAGGCCGCATGACGCCGCCGGCCGGCGAAACGGCGGCTCATCCGGGGCCGGCTTCCGAAGGCGTCACGCTGCTGATCGTGGACGACAACGAGGATGCGGTGTGGGGCTTGCGCACGCTGCTGGAGCTGGCCGGCCACACCGTGCTGGCCGCCGGCACCGGCGAACGCGGGTTCGCCGCCGCGCAGGCGCACCGGCCGGCCATCGCGCTGCTGGACATCGGGCTGCCGGACATGAGCGGGCTGGAGCTCGCGCGCCGCATCCGCGCCACCGGCTGGGGCCACGAACTGGCGCTGGTGGCGCTCTCCGGCCTGGGCCAGGAAGACGACGTGCGGCAATCGAAGGCGGCGGGTTTCGATGCCCACCTCACCAAGCCCGCTGAAATAGCGCAGCTGCGCGCGCTGGTGGCCGAACTGGCCGGACGCAAGGCGAAGCCCTAGGCGGGCTCGGCTTCCGGCACCGGCTGCGCCGCGGACGCTTCGACGGTGACCTTCATCTGCGTCACCTCCAGCGGCGCGTAGCTGGACAGGAAGGCCACGTCGGTGGCGTCGCGGCCGTACGCCACCACGATGCGGCCGCCGCGCGGCTTGTCCTGCGTGGGGTCGAAGGTGTACCAGCGGTCGCCGACGAACACCTCGTACCAGGCGTGCATGTCCATCGGATCCAGCCTGTACAGGTAGCCGACCACGAACCGCGCCGGCAGGTGCAGCGCGCGGCTGAGGGCCACGCCCACGTGCGCGAAGTCGCGGCAGACACCCGCGCCGTCTGCCAGCGTCTGGCGCGCGCAGGTGGAAGCGTCGCTGACGCCGTAGCGGTACTCCAGCTTCCCGTGGATCCACTGGCAGATGCGTGCCGCCTGCGCGTAGCCGGGCGCGCAGCCCTTCACGATCTCGCGGGCCTGGTCTTCCATCGAGTCGCTGGGGCAGTAGCGGCTCTGCAGCATGTACATGAGCGCGTCGTCGGGCAGTCGGTCCACCGGCGTGAAGGACGCGTGCACGTCGACGGCGGCCTGCTCGGCCACTTCCGCTTCGGACGTGACCAGGATGCGCATCTCGCCGCGCGGCACGACGAAGCGCTGGCACAGGTTGCCGTAGGTGTCGACGTATTCGCGCGCGGGCACCCAGGGCGCCAGTTCGTAGCGCTGGCCCAGCACCCATTGGGCCGGGCCGCCGCGCGGCCGCAGCATGGCCACCACGGGCGTGTCCTGTTCGCAGGCCACGCGGACGTCGGAAACGGCGGTCAGCAGCATCCATCGAGGCTAAGGCTGGAGGGCGAACTCAGCTGTCGGACGGCATGCCTGCGCACTGGCGGCGGACGCCGCTGCCGCGCGGCGCGCACGCAACCCATCCGCAGCGCGAAGGCACACGAAATGCCGCGTGCTGCCTATAGTCGCGCCTACCTCGCCCGTCACCCGAAAGGAGCCCGCCATGTCCTGGTCCCCATTCATCCGCTGCGCCTGCTGGAGCCTGGCCGCCGCCCTCGCGTTGCAAGCCGCGCCCGCGCGCGCCGCGATGATCGGCGCCGAAGCCGCGGCCGCCGCCACCGAGAACGCGCCGACGCCGGCCGGGCAGGAGCGCGAGAAGGTGCGCCGCTTCCTGGAAAGCACCGCGCTGCAGGAGCGGCTGCGCTCGCTGGGCGTGGACGGCCTGAACGCCGCCGCCCGCGTCGACGCGATGTCGCAGGACGAAGTGCACGCGCTGGCCGAGCGCATCGACGCCCTGCCCGCCGGCGGCGCGCTCAGCGACCGCGACTGGATCCTGGTGCTGCTGGTGGCGCTGCTGGTGATCGTGGCGCTGTAGGGCGTGGATGCCGGGCCGAGCCCGGCATGACAACAACTGCTGTCATCCCGGCGAACGCCGGGATCCACCTCACGGCCGCCAGGCCCGCGCGGCTTTCACTTCGCGCGCCGCGAGTCGATCCACAGCGCCGCCACGCCGGCGCTGAGCACCGCCAGCACCGCGCTGGTGGCCATGATCCAGCGATACCCCGCGACGAACGATTCGTGCACCGCGGCGCGGGCCTTCTCCGCGCCGGCGGGGACCTCGATGGCCGCCAGCCGGTCGCGCTGCTGCCAGACGGCGTCGGCCAGTTCGCGCGGCAATGAATCCAGGGCCGCATGCAGGCGCGGTTCGAAGACCGCGGCCATCAGCGCGCCGAACACCGCGATGGCCAGCACGCCGGCAACGCGCGACACCGCGTTGTTCACGCCCGAGGCGACGCCGCTGCTCTCCTGCCCCACCGAGTTCATCACCGTCGTCGTGAGCGGCGCGATGGCGATGGTCATGCCCAGCCCCAGCACCGCCACGCCGGGCAGGAAGCCGGTCCAGTAGCTGGCGCCGGTGCCGGGCAGCGCCAGCAGCGCGAAGCCCGCGGCGGCGATGAGCGGCCCCACGATCAGCGGTCCGCGCGCACCGTGCCGGTCCACCAGCCCGCCGGCCCAGCGCGACAGCGTGAACATCATCAGCACGAAAGGCAGCAGTGCCGCGCCGGCCGCGGTGGCGCCCAGGCCCTGCACCTGGATCAGGTTGAGCGGCAGGAAGAACAGCCCACCGCCCAGGCCCGCGTACAGCAGCAGCGTGAGCAGGTTGGCGCCGGCGAAGTTGCGGTTGCGCAGCAGGTGCAGCGGCAGCATGGGCGCGGCGTTGCGCTGCTCCACCACGATGAACGCGGCGATGCCGGCGACGCCGGTGGCCGCAGCGGCGAGCACCGCGGGCGAATGCCAGCTGCGCGTGGGCGCTTCGACGAAGCAGAACACGATGCCGGCCAGGCCCGCGGTGGCCAGCAGCGCGCCGGCGACATCCAGCCGCGCTTCGGCGCCGCGCGGGCGCGTTTCCGGAATGTGCCGCCAGGCGATGGCCAGCACCACGGCGGCCAGCGGCAGGTTGATGGCGAAGGCCCAAGCCCACGACAGGTGTTCCACCAGCCAGCCGCCCACCAGCGGCCCCACCGCCGACGTGATGCCGCTGAAGCCCGCCCAGGTGCCGAACGCGCGGCCGCGTTCATCTTCGGGGAAGGCGGCGCTGATGAGCGCCAGGCTGCCTGGCACGAGCAGCGCGCCGCCGATGCCTTGCACGGCGCGCGCGGCGAGGAGCTGGTGGACGGTCTGCGACAGCGCACAGCCGAGCGACGCGAAGGCAAAGATCGCGACGCCCAGCATGAACACCTTGCGGCGGCCGAGCCGGTCGCCCAGCGCGCCACCTACGAGCAGCAGCGCGGCGAGGAGCAATGCATACGACTCGACAACCCACTGGGCCTGGTAGACCGACGCGTGCAGTTCATGCTGGATGGCCGGCAGCGCGACGTTGACGACGGTGCCGTCGACGAACGCCAGGCTGGAGCCGAGGATGGACGCGACGAGGATCCAGCGCTTCTGCTGCGCGGTGCAGTGGAGGGCTGGTTCCGGCATGGTCAACCGTCATCCTCGCGGAGCAAACAGCGTCATCCCCGCGGAGGCGGGAATCCATGGCTTCCAGGGCTTCCGTGAAAGCGGGCGCCATGGATTCCCGCCTTCGCGGACAGGTGCGGGACCAGCTTCAACGAGCGTCATTTCACCTTCACCCCCACCAGCTCCTCGGGCAGCGGCGGGAACCGCAGCCCCAGCGACTCCATCGCCTTCTTCAGCACCGTCGCGATCATCAGGTTGCGGTGCGTCTTGGAATCCGCCGGCACGATGACCCATGGTGCCCACGGCGTACCTGTCGCGCGGATGGCGCGTTCGTAGATCGCCTGGTACGCGTCCCATTTCTCGCGCGCCTGCAGGTCCGCCGGGTCGAACTTCCAGTACTTCTCGGGGTCGTCCAGCCGCTGCTGCAGGCGCTTGCCCTGCTCCTTCTTCGAGATGTGCAGCATGAACTTGAGGATGACCGTGCCGGTCTGCGACAGCATGCGCTCGAAGTCGTTGATCTGTGCCAGGCGCTCGTCCACGGCTTCATCGTCGAGCGTGCCCGCGACCACCGGCACCAGCACGTCTTCGTAATGGCTGCGGTTGAACAGCACCAGCTCGCCCGCGGCGGGCACGGCCTGGTGGATGCGCCAGAGGAAGTCGTGCGCGCGCTCCGCTTCGGTGGGCGCTTTCCAGCCGGCGGTGCGCACGCCCAGCGGGGTCATGCGCCCGAACACGTGGCGCAGCGTGCCGTCCTTGCCGCTGGTGTCCACGCCCTGCAGCACGACCAGCAGCTTGAAGCGCTTGTCGGCCCAGAAGCGGTTCTGCAGCACGTCCAGGTCCAGGGCGAGCTGGTCGACGATCACGCGGTCGTCGGTCTTGCCGCCCGATGAGCACGGCTTGTCTGCGGGATCAATGGCCGCGAGCTTGAAGTTCTTGTCGCCGGGTTGGGAGACGGTGAATTTCGAGACGGACTTGGGCAGGGTCGGCGCGGGCATGGGGAAAGTATGCCGAAGCAGGGAGGATTCGGGGAGCCGGCGGAGAGTGTGGGGCTGCTGCCTGGACGCCATGTGCGCTCTCCGGCGGGCAGCATCCTCAGGGTTGGCCGGCGTGCGCCGGCGCCTCCTCGCGCCGCTGCTGCACGTAGGCCAGGAACGCATCGAGCTCCAGCTTGCTGAACACCGCATCGGCGCCCAGCGCCAGCGCCTGCCCGCGCGCCGGATCGCGCGTGTAGCTGGTCAGGAAAACCACGTGCTGGTGCTCCGCGCGATCGGTGCACGCGCGCAGGACCTGGAAGCCGTGCCCTTCGGCGAGGAAGATGTCCAGCACCGCCAGGTCCCACCCGTCCGGATGGGCCTGCAGCCAATCGACCGCGTCGTTGCGGCGCTCTGTGGTGTGGACGATGCGAACGCCCGGCAGCTCTTCCAGCCGCCAGGTCAGCTGTTCGCGATAAGCCGCGTGGTCTTCCACGAGAACGACGCGGAGGGGGAAGTCGGGGTCATCCTTTGGCAAGGGCATAGGCGCCCTATGGTGGTGCAAAGGTGGACTCGAGTGTGTAGGAAGGCCGCGAATCCTATCTGGCGAGCTTGTATGCGTTCCTTACTAGTTCACCCACTCTGCGCTCTCGCCGAGATTTTCACGCCGCTTACCACGTGCGAATCCGAAGATCTTGCCTTTCTGATCAACAAAGTAATCATGGACAAAGGAAACAATCACCAAGCGATCTTCGTAAATGATATGCAGCTGATTGCTGTAGTGTTCAGAGCGTGAGAACACGCGCCAGTGAACGGGTTCACCATCAAAAACCTCTACATTGCCATCGCTGCGGTGAACAATGAGCCCAGTTGAGGTTTCGATAACCGTTCCGAACGGAGCCGTGCCGGTAGAGACCACTTCGTCAGGCCGTATCCTGTCGGCGTAGGACGCGCCCCTTTGCTGAAATTGCGGACGAGCCTTATCTTTATCCGGTTTTGGGCTGTAGTCAGTGACTTGTAGGCCAGATTCTGTGAGGCGGTATAGCTTCTCTCGGCACCCCCAGATTGCCGCCCCCTCATCGTTTTGACCATCCTCGAACATCTCTGACGGATCGATGATGCGATCAAACATTCGCTCGCTCCGCTTAGTTCTCGGATCTTTGATTTCCCTAAAGCTAGCCAGGAACGCAGTAGCGCTAGACCATCCTAGTACGCTCTGGAAAACCCAGTCGCAGGACACGCAGGACCGTCGTGCTAACAGCCGCAGCTTGTCGAGCACCTCCGCTTCTTTCGGGCGGAACGGAAACTCAAGCAAGCCATCATCTCCGGCCGCGCACGCCACAGACGTAAAGCTGTCCGAAGAGCGAACTCGAAAGATGCGCCCGTCGTGGTGCTTCCGAACCTTCGGCTGAAACGCCTTGCCCTCAGAGACCGCGTATCGGGGTACAGAAAACAGCCCCTCATCCCCCGCGAAAAGTATGTGGTTGTAGTAGACGTCGGTGTCGGTTGGCAGGAAGTCGAGCGCGGAATCAGTCGAGTAGAGGAACTCTCGCCACTTCGTGATTGGCTCACTTAGCTCAAGGTCAGCAAGTTCATCGAGTTGCCTCTTGATCGGTGCTTCAATTTCGGGATCGCGCAGGATCTTCTGGACCTTCGGGTTGTAGAACAGATCGCTGTCAGCGAATGCGACGCGGAGCGCCGTTTGCACCTTTTCGTTAGCGCTCGCGATTTTGTCGATCAACGCGCGCCAGTCGATCCTATGTACGGCGTTTTGGGAATCGATAAGAAGCAGCTCACCAGAGTAGATCTGTGAGTCCCAATATTCACCCGCGATGGTGAACTTCACAGAGCGCATTTTTTTCCCCTGTGAATCTTCGACAGCTTCGGCCGGCTTATCAAGCCCGCATCGAGCCAAGCACGCAAGACGTTGGCGCTGGGTTTGTCAAAGGGCGACAACCAGTGCGCGACCGGGTAGCCGTGCCAATTACCTTGGTTCTCAACGAACTTTGCGACGTGGACGGGGTCAGCTGCAGGAGTCACTGACACCCCCAGAACTTGGGGCTGCGCTGCGACAACGTGTAGTCCGAACGCGCAGCTAGCGTCCATCCATTGACTCCCAGCTGCCAAGGCGTAGCACTGCTCCTCCTCGGCAACAGTGATCGTCCACTGAGACTTCGCTGCAGCATATGCAGCGGACCTATGTTGTGGATTCGGGGTATATGGCATGCCCAATAGTTGAGCACGCAACGTTACACATTGCAATACGGCAGCTGTAAATTGAGTCCGAAGGATCCAGTCCCTTAGCTTGCTTGCCGAAGCCGGGCGACGCCTTCTGCGATCTTGTCCACTCCCGCAGTCGCAAACGACAACCTCAACGCACTCCGATCCGGCTCCTTCGCAAAGAACGGCGCCCCCGGCACAAACGCCACGCCCTTCTCGATCGCCCTCTTCGCGAACTCCGCCGCGTCACTCACCTTCCCGCCCGCACCCGTCAGCCGAGCCCAGAAGAACAACCCGCCCTGCGGCTGCGTGAACTCGATCGCATCCCCCAGCTCACGCTTCAGCGCATCCCCCATCGCCAGTGCGCGCTCCGCATAGACCTTCCGCACGCGATCCAGCGTCGCGGGCATGCGCCCGCTCTTCAGGTACTGCGCCGCGGTGGCCTGGGCGAAGGTGCTGGTGTGGGCGTCGCTGAACTGCTTGCACATGGTGGCCTTGGCCAGCAGCTCGGGCGGCGCCACCAGCCAGCCCACGCGCAGGCCGGGCGACAGCACCTTGCTCATGCTGCCGCAATGCGCCAGCCAATCGCGCGAGCCGGGCACGTCCTTCGACAGCGCCAGCAACGAAGGCGGCGGCGGTTCCTTGGTGAAGTACAGGTCGCCGTACGGGTCGTCTTCCACGATCAGCGTCTGGTAACGCACGGCCAGTTCCAGCACCTTGCGGCGGCGCTCCAGCGACAGCAGCGCGCCGCTGGGGTTGCCGAAGGTGGGGATCAGGTAGACGAACTTGGGCTTGTGTTCCCTGATCAGCGCTTCGAGCTTGTCGACGTCGACACCCTGCGAGTCGATGGGCGCGCTGACCAGGTCGGCGCCGTACAGGCGGAAGCACTGGATGGTGGCCAGGAAGGTGGGGCCTTCCACGATCACCTTGTCGCCGGGGCTGATCATGGTCTTGCCCAGCAGGTCCAGCGCCTGCTGGCTGCCGGTGGTGACGATCAGCTGGTGCGGCTGGATGTCCTGCACGCCCTTGCTTTGCTCGAAGGCGGCCAGCTGCGCGCGCAGCGGCTCGTAGCCTTCGGTGGCGCCGTATTGCAGCGCAGCGCCGGGTTCTTCGGCCAGCGCCTTCTGGCTGGCTTCACGCAGGCCTTCGACGTCGAACATGGCGCTGTCCGGAAAGCCGCCGGCGAACGAAATGATGCCGGGCTTGCCAAGCAGCTTGAACAGCTCGCGGATGGCGGAGGTTTCGACGTTGTCGAGGCGGGAGGCGAATGGGAGGGGCATGGCAGGGATTCTTCGGGGAATGCCTGCCTATTGTGGGGCTAACGGGCGCCCTGCCCAGCCCCACTGCCGCCGAATGCGGACTCCCTTACGCCGAGGACGCAGAGGGTTCGCAGAGGACGCGGAGAAATACTTTTGACTTTTCTTCTCTGCGCTCTCCGCGAAACCTCTGCGCGCTCTGCGTAAGGGAGTCCGCTTCCGGATTTACCGCGGCGTCTTGTCCTTGTCCAGGTTTTCGTAGCGCAGGCCGACGTGGTCCAGGTCGGGGTCGCGCAGGTCCAGGGGGCGCTGCTCACCCGGAGTGCCGGCGGCCACGGCGCGTTCGCGGGTGTCGGCGCTGCGGTCGGTCCAGTCGGTGCTGCGGCCATGGAAGGCGGCCTGGATGCGCTCGGGCGAATCCACATGCACGGGCATGTCAGCCACCAGGTCGCGCACCGGGCGGCTGTCGGCGCCGCGGGCGTAGACGTTGACGTCGTCGGCCTGCAGGTCGTGCAGCAGCGCGCGGGCGCGGTCGGCTTCGGTTTCGCTGTGCGTGTCCACCACCAGCACGGTGCGGCCGCTGTCCACGCGGCGCGTGTAGTTCTCGCGGTCGTTGGCGGCATCGGCACCGAACAGGTGGACGAAGAAGCCGGCCACGCGGTCGACCATGTTGCGGTCGGCGGCCACCTCGCGGTCGGTGCCGCTCCAGGCGCGAGGGTCTTCGCCCATGGCGTCGGAATCGCGCGCGCCGCGGTGCTGCAGGTGCACGTCCTCGGCGGCGAAGCCGGCGCGCAGCAGCCGGTCGCGTGCGCGTTCGGCGTTGGCGCGGTCCTCGAAGGTGCAGATGGCGGTATGCATGAGGGTTCTCCTGTCAAGCTTGCTGCCACCGTGATAGCCCGGCGCGGGCAACGCCGCAGTCGTCGCGCGCGGGCGGCGCCTGTAGGCGCCGGACTACTGCCGCGAGGTGGTCACGGCGCGCGGGCGCATGATGGGCGTTTGGGTTCGAAGGAGGCTCGGCCATGGACGACACGCAGCGGCGGCAGATGCAGGACCAGCACGGCCGCGACGAGGCACAGATGCGCCGGTCACAGCAGCAGGCGGCCGGCAGAGGCCACCCCGTGCAGGCCTACCCACCCCACGGCGAAGCTTCGGCGCTGCCGCACACGACCGCTTCCGCCGACGCGCTGGTGCGGGCCTACGACGACGCGGTCCAGGCCGAGCGCGATGCCTGGTCGGGCGTGCCGGCGCTGCCGGGTGAGCCCGGCTACGACGGCGGCGCCTGGGACCGCTGGCGCGCCACGGTGGAGGCGCGCGACAAGGCCACCCGGCTGCTGATCAACCACGCGATGGGCAGCCAGCCATGACGGCCGGCATCGCGCCGCTGCTGCTGAGCGTCGTGCGCGTGCTGACCTTCGACGGCATGCGGCCGCTGACGGCCGGATCGGGCTTCTTCTTTCAGCGGGAAGGCCGGCTGTTCCTGGTGACCAGCCGCCACGTGTTCCACGACGCGCCGGCCGGGCACTTCCCCGACCGCATCGAGATGGTGCTGCACGCCAGCCGCACCGACCTGACCGACACGCGCTTGCTGCGCCTGCCGCTGTACGAACAGGGCACAGCGCGCTGGCATCAGGCGGTCGATGGCGGCGGGGAAGTCGACGTCGCGGTGCTGGGGGTGGACCGTGCCCAGGTGCCAGAGGCCACCGCGGCTTGCCATTTCGCGCCGGATCATCTGCCCGGGGAAGCGGCGGCCGTGGATGTGGGCGCGCCCCTGGTGCTGGTGGGCTTTCCGCTCGGGTTCTACGACACGGTGCACCACCTGCCCGTGGCACGGCAGGCCATCGTGGCATCGGCGTACGGCGTGCGCTTCCAGGGGCTGGGCTACTTCCTCACCGATGCGCGCATGCACCGGGGCACCAGCGGCGCGCCCGTCGTGATGCGGCGGGCGGACGACGACGGGCCCTTGCCGTGGACGCTGCTGGGCGTGCACTCCGCGCGCCTGGACATGGGCACGCGCGACACGCTGCAGGACGACCGGCTGGGGCTGAACTGCGCCTGGTACGCCGACATCCTGCTGGCACTGACGCGTCCGGAACTTTCGCGGCCGAGCGCGGACGGCCGGCCGGCGGACGGCGCTGCCTCGGCGCCGCCGGCGTGACGCGCGTTTGTCCCGGTGCGGGCCGGCCGCCGGCTCTGGCATGCTGCGCCCCGCAAGGAGACCGCGTCCCATGATCGAGCACCACCTGGACATCCCCACCGCCGACGGCGCCATGAACACCTTCGTGGTCCATCCCGAGGAAGGCGGTCCGCACCCGGTGGTGCTGTTCTACATGGACGCGCCCGGCAAGCGCGAAGAGCTGCACGACATGGCGCGTCGGCTGGCCAGCGTGGGCTACTTCGTCGTGCTGCCCAACCTGTACTACCGCCGCAGCCGCGACTACTGGCTGAAGGAACGCACGCCCGAAGCGATGCAGCCGATGTTCGAGCACATGCAGAGCCTGAGCAACGCGATGATCGTGGAAGACACGCGCGCCATGCTGAAGTTCGTCGATGCGCAGAAGGCGGCGGACGGCAAGCGCATCGGCGCGGTGGGCTACTGCATGAGCGGGCCGTTCGTGTTCGCGGCGGCGGCGGCCTTCCCGGACCGCATCAACGCCATCGCGGCAGTGCACGGCGCGCAGATGATCACCGACCGGGAAGACTCGCCGCACCTGATGGCGCCGAAGATCAGGTGCGAGGCGTACGTCGCCTGCGCCGAAACCGACAAGTGGTTCAGCCCCGGGCAGGTGGCGCAGTTCGAAGCCGCCATGAAGCAAGGCGGCATGAACTACCGGCTGGAGTGGTACCCGGACACGGAACACGGATTCGTGTTCCCGCTGCGCGGGGGCATCTACCACCAGCAGGGGGCAGAGAGGCATTGGGAGCGGTTGTTCGCACTGTTCGACCGCAACCTGCGGCGCTGAACGCCTGGGAGGCCTGACTAGGCCACGGCCGGCGCCGGCACCGGCGGCAACGCGGGCGCACCGGCCAGCACCGGCAGCGCCTTCGCCATGTCGGTGCACAGCCGCCCGATGTCGATGATCCCGGCGCCGAAAGGCTGCGGCTGCCAGTTGGCGGGCTGGCGGCAGGTGGCCTGCACGGCGGCCTTGAAGGCCTGCGCGCGGCGCGCGGTGCGGCCGCCGTACATCGCGTTGATCTGCGGGCCCCACGCGCGCAGCCACAGCGCCGCGGCGCCGGTGGTGATGGCGGTGGCGTAGGAGGTGCCATCCCCTCCCCCCGCGAACTGCGCGCCCACGCCGTTGCGCTGCGGCTCGGGCCGCCACAGGTTGTTGGCGGGCGCGCTGAAGGCCACCTGCGGGCCGAAGCTGCTGCCGCTCCAGGGCTGGTCTTCCGCGGTGACGCCGGCCACCGCGATGGCCGTGTCCAGCGCGGCGGGCACCACCACCGGGTCGACATAGTTGCCGGCCGCGCAGACGACGATGGTGCCGCGGCTGCGCGCATAGGCCATCACGTTGCGGATGGCGGCTGAAGCCACCGGCGGGAAGATGCCCAGGCTGACATTCACCACGTCGGCGCGCACCACGTCCACCAGGTAGGTCAATGCGTCGACGAAGTCGTCCTGGTGCGTGTTGATGGCGACGGTGTCGGTGATGCGCACCACCACGTGCGGCACCTTGGGCGCGACGCCATAGAACTTCAGGCCGCCGGGCAGGTTGCCGCCGCAGCCCGAAATGGTGGCGCCGATGCGCGTGCCGTGGCCCTTGTTGAGCGCGCCGAAGAACATCGGGTCCACGCCGTTGTCGGGCTGCGGCGCGGCGGGACCGTAGTCGGACGGGATCTGCGAGGTCATCATGGTGCGGCACAGGTCCGTGCGCAGCCAGCTGGTGCCGGGAAAGCCGTACGCCTCGTGCCGGGTGAAGCCGGTGTCGATCTGCCCGACGACGATGCCGCCCCAGTCGATGTCGTCGGGTCCGCCCACCGCCACCCATGCCGGCAGCACGTTCGCCTTGTCCAGGTGCCACTGCGGGTTGCCCAAAGGGGTGACGACGGGCTTGGGCTGCAGGTCTTCGGGCACGCGCTGGTTGGCCAACGCCAGCGCATCGGCTTCGGTGATGAACTCCACCCGCTGCGCGCCGGCCTGCACCAGCAGGTCCTGCAAGGGCGTGCCGGGGTGGCGCGCGGCCAGGTGCAGCGCCAGGTGCGGCCGCAGCACGGCCTCGTGCACGCCCACCTGCAGCAGCCCCATGTCCACGCCGGGATCGGCCAGCTGGGCCAGCCGTTGGCGGTACTGCTCGAAGTCCGGCCCGCCCGCCGGTATCACGACTTTCGCATGGCGTTTCTCGCTCATTTCCGACTCCCTGGGTTGAAAAGGGAGGCCAGAGTAAGAGCACGCAACAGGTGTCCGACCCGGGTTTGCCCTTTGACGCCCCCCGTAGTTCCTGCAACTCATCCAACATGACCAGACCCAAGACGCTTTTTCACCTGGCCGTCCAGTCCGTCAAGGCCTGGTCGAACGACTACGCGCCGTCGATGGGCGCGGCCATCTCGTACTACACGGTGTTTTCGCTGGCGCCGCTGCTGGTGATCGTCATCGCCATCGCCGGCGCGGTGTTCGGGCGCGAGGCGGTGCAAGGCGTCGTCTCGGCGCAGCTGTCGGGGCTGGTGGGCACGCAGGGCGCCGAAATGGTGCAGAACCTGGTGGCCAGCGCCAGCGACACCAGCCGCGGGCTGGTGGCGGGGCTGATCAGCATCGGCGTGCTGGTGGTGGGCGCCACCACGGTGTTCGCCGAGCTGCAGAGCGCGCTGGACCGCATCTGGAAGGTGCCGGAAGCCAGGAAGCCTTCGGGCATCTTCGGGCTGCTGCGCGCGCGGCTGCTGTCGTTCGGGCTGATCCTGGGCGTGGCTTTCCTGCTGATGGTGTCGCTGGTGGTCAGCGCGGGGCTGGCCGCCTTCGGCCAGTGGGCGGGCGGGCTGATGCCGGGCTGGACGGTGCTGCTGCACGTAGTCAATTTCGTGGTGTCGCTGGCCATCCTGACGGTGCTGTTCGCGGGCATCTACAAGTTCATGCCGTCCACGCGCGTGGCCTGGCGCGACGTGTGGACCGGCGCCGCGGTCACCGCGGTGCTGTTCGAGGTGGGCAAGGAGCTGATCGGCATCTACCTGGGCAAGAGCCGCATGACCGAGACCTTCGAAGCCGCGGGCGCGGTGGTCATCGTGCTGGTGTGGGTGTACTACGCGGCGCAGATCTTCCTGCTGGGCGCGGAGTTCACCAAGGCATATGCGGACACGCACGGTTCGCTGTCGGGACCGCGCAAGCCGCCGGAAAAACCGGTACAGGAGAACCCCACCAAAACCTGATGCGCCGGGCATGCGGACCGGATGAGCGCCGCATGTGCGCGGTGGCAGTTTCTTGCAATGGCATTACACTGTCGCGCACATGCCCGGCAGTCCAATCCCCGCTTCTCCCGCCCCCATCGTCGTCGCCGAGACGGCGCCGGCCACGCTGCAGCTGCGCCGGATGCTGGACGGCACTTGGCCGCTGTCGACCGCGCAGACGCTGTCGCACGCGCGCCAGGCGGTGAACGGCGACACGCCGCTCATCCTGTGCGGCTGCCACTTCGACGAAGGCCGCATGTACGACCTGCTGCGCTGGGTGCGCGGGCAGCAGCCGCTGCGCCACATCCCCTTCCTCACCATCCGCGTGCTGGAAGGCGAGCTGGACGACGCGATGTACGAAAGCGTGAAGATCGCCACCGGCGCGCTGGGCGGCAACGGCTTCGTCGACCTGCTGCGCTGGGAAAGGCGCTACGGCCCGCAGGCCGCGGGGCAGCGCTTCGCCGAACATGTGAAGGCCATGGCGCTGGGCGCGCCGGGCCACCTCGACTCGCTCTGATCCAGCCTCCATGACCTGAGGCGTCATGGACCGCGCTGTACCGCCGCGCGCGGCTGGCTTAGAAGCCCGCGGCCAGCCCGTCGCGGCGCGAGTCGGATGCGGCCACGTAGCCTTCCGTCTTCGGGTCGCCCGCACGCCAGATGAACTGGCCGGCGCCGAAGTCCTGGTAGCTGTCGTTGATCACTTCGGCGACGTGGCCGCGGTTCAGCAGCTCCTGCAGCGTCGCCTTGTTCATTTCCTTCTCGACGTTGATCTCCAGGCCGCTGTTGAAGCGCCAGCGCGGTGCGTCGCACGCGGCCTGCGGGTTCTGCTGGTAGTCGAGCATGCGCACCACCGTCTGCATGTGGCCTTGCGGCTGCATGTTGCCGCCCATCACGCCGAACGACATCACGGGCTGGCCGTCCTTGGTGAGGAAGGCCGGGATGATGGTGTGGAACGGCCGCTTGCCGGGCGCGACCTGGTTGGCGCCGGGCTTCAGCGAGAAGCCGTGGCCGCGGTTCTGCAGGCTGATGCCGAAGCTGGGCTCCACGCAACCGGAGCCGAAGCCCATGTAGTTGCTCTGGATGAAGCTGACCATCATGCCGTTCTCGTCGGCGGCGGTGAGGTAGATGGTGCCGCCCTTGACGAAGTTGCCGGACTTGAAGTCCTGCGCCTTCTTGCGGTCGATCAGCTTCGCGCGCGAAGCCAGGTACGCGTCGTCCAGCAGCTGCTCGGGCTTGACGGTCATGTGCTCCAGCTCGGCGCAGTGCTCGTACACGTCGGCGAAGGCCAGCTTCATCGCTTCGATCTGCAGGTGCTGCGAATCGGGGCCGTCCACCGGCAGGCTGGCCATGTCGAAGTTCTTCAGGATGCCCAGCGCCATCAGCGCCGCGATGCCCTGCCCGTTGGGTGGGATCTCGTGCAGCGTGTAGCCGCGGTAGTCCTTGCTGATGGGCGTGACCCACTCGGGCTTGAACTGGGCCAGGTCGCGCGCGGTCATGGCGCCGCCGTTGGCCTTCATGAACTTTTCGATGGCGTGCGCGATCTCGCCGCGGTAGTAGGCCTCGCCCTTGGTTTCGGCGATCAGGCGCAGCGCGCGCGCGGCGGCCTTGAACCGGAACAGCTCGCCCACGCGCGGCGCGCGGCCGTGCGGCAGGAAGGCCTGCGCGAAGCCGGGCTGCTTGCCCAGTTCGTCGATGGGGGCTTCCCACTTGCCCTGGATGACGGGCGGCAGCAGGTAGCCGCGCTCGGCGATGTCGATGGCGGGCGCCAGCAGGTCCGCGAACGGCAGCTTGCCGAAGCGCTCGGACAGGGCCATCCACGCCGACACGGCGCCGGGCACGCTGACGGAATCGATGCCGCGCTTGGGCGGCGTGGCGGCGCCGTCGCCGTACTTCTTGCGGAAGTACTCGGGCGTCCAGGCTTGCGGCGCGTAACCCGAGGCGTTGAGGCCGTGCAGCTGCTGGCCGTCCCACAGGATGGCGAAGGCGTCGCTGCCCAGGCCGTTGCTGACCGGTTCGCACACCGTCATCACCGCGGCGGCGGCAATGGCCGCGTCGACCGCGTTGCCGCCGCTCCACAGGATGCGCAGCCCCGCCTGCGCCGCCAGCGGGTGCGAGGTGGACACCACATTGCGCGCGAAGACGGGGATGCGGGTGGTGGGGTAAGGGTTGTGGAAGTCGAATTGCATGGTCATGTCTCTCTGGAGGGCTGTCATGCCGGGCTTGACCCGGCATCCATCACCAGAACGCCGATCGCGCACGAACAGCCGCCGGGGGATGGATGGCGGGTCAAGCCCGCCATGACCACCGATGTGCTCAATCGATCGTCAGCTTGCGGTCCGCGATGATCATCTTCCACTTGGCGCGGTCGGCTTCGGCCATCGCGGCGAACTGCTGCGGCGTGCCGCCGACGGGCTCGATGCCCAGGCGCGCCAGGCGGTCCTTCACGTCGTTGTCCTGCAGCGACTGGTTGATCGCGGTGTTGATGCGGTTGACCAGCTCCGCGGGCAGGCCCTTGGGGCCGTACAGGCCGAACCAGGTGTTCACCACGTAGCCGGGCACCGTCTCGGCGATGGGCGGCAGGTCGGGGAACAGCGGCGAGCGCTTGGCGCTGCTGATGCCCAGCGCCTTCACGCGGCCGTCCTTCACGTGCGGCAGCGCGCTGGCGATGGAGTCGAACAGCACGTCGACCTTGCCGCTCACCAGGTCGGGCATGGCCAGCGCCGTGCCGCGGTACGGGATGTGCACGAGGTAGGTGCCGGTCAGGCCCTTGAAGTACTCGGCGCTGAGCTGGACGATGGTGCCGTTGCCGCTGCTCGCGTAATTGAGCTTGCCCGGGTTCTTGCGGGCGTACTCGATCCACTCCTTGACGTTCTTCACCGGCGCGCTGGTGGGCACCACCATGATGTTGGGCGCGTCGCCCACGTGCACGATGGGCGTGAAGTCGGCGACGACGTCGTAGGGCAGCTTGTTGTTGGCGTAGCTGGGGCCGATGGCGTGCGTGCTGCTGGTGGCCAGCAGCAGCGTGTAGCCGTCGGCGGGCGCCTTGGCCGCGATGTCCGAGCCGATGGCGCCGCCGGCGCCCGGCTTGTTGTCCACCACGATGTTGCCGCCCAGGCGCTCGCCCAGCTTCTTCGACACCTGCCGCGCGAAGATGTCCGTCGCCCCGCCCGCGGGGAACGGCACCACCAGGCGGATCGGCTTGTTCGGGTAGCCCTGTCCGGCCGGGGCGGCGGTTTGCGCCCAGGACGGCGTGACGGCGGCGGCGGATGCGGCCAGCAGGAGGGAGCGGCGGGAGGTCTTCATGGGACGGATTATCGGGCGGCGGCGTGGATGGGTTGGCATGCCACCAGTGAAAAGCAGTGCTGCCCGAAAGCGCGCCAATCCCCCGGGTTTTCTCCCTCCCCCTCTGGGGGAGGGAAAAGACATCAGGCGTTCCGCGCCGCGTCCATCTTCGCCACCAGCGCCCTCGCCTCGTCCCCTTCCGGGATCGGCTTGCCGCTGTCGCGCCACTGCACCGCGGCCTTGAACCCTTCCGCCTGCGCATAGCGGCGGAACCACATGCCTTCCGGGTTGTGGCGCGTGATGCCGTCCATGAGGGTGGCGAGCGACTGCGTCTGCTCCAGCCCCATGGTCTGCATCACCTGGTTGACCACCAGCTTGTGCATCGCCAGGTGGCTGCGCGGCACGCCCGCGATGCGTTCGGCCAGCTTCATCGTCTCCGCTTCCAACTGGTCCGCCGGCACGCACGAATTCGCCAGGCCCCATTCGGCGGCCGTGCGGCCGTCGATGGTGTCGCCGGTGAACATCATCTGCTTGGCCCGCGTGGGGCCCAGGCGGAACGTCCACATGGCAGTGGTGGGGCAGCCCCACACGCGCGTGGGCATGTAGCCGATGCGCGCGTCTTCGGCCATCACCAGCAGGTCGCAGCACAGTGCGATATCGCTGCCGCCCGCCGCCGCGTAGCCGTGCACCTTGGCGATGGTGGGCTTGGGGCTGCGCCACAGGGCCATGAAGTCTTCGGTGTTCCTCTTCATGTACTGGTAGTCGACCATCGGGTCCCAGGGGAAGCTTTCCTGCTGGCAGGGATGGTCCTGCTCGCTCTCGCCGAAGTACTGCAGGTCGTAGCCGCCGCAGAAGCCCTTGCCGGCGCCATCCAGCACGATGACGTGCACTTCGCCGTCGGCGTTGGCCCAGTCGACCGCCGCGCGGATGTCGCGCGGCGTGTCGTCGTTGATGGCGTTCAGCCGCTCGGGGCGGTTGAGGGTGATGCGCGCGACGCGCGGATTGGCGTCGTCCTTGCGGGCGAGAAGGGTCTTGAATTCGGGCATGGCGGGAACGTTACCTCCGCCCCGCCGCCCGCGGGCTC
The DNA here is from genome assembly GCF_004681975.1 of Ramlibacter humi. Classification (GTDB taxonomy): domain Bacteria; phylum Pseudomonadota; class Gammaproteobacteria; order Burkholderiales; family Burkholderiaceae_C; genus Ramlibacter; species Ramlibacter humi. The sequence goes on along the minus strand of NZ_SMLK01000001.1, from coordinate 369,863 downwards.
AGCACTTACCTTGAGCGCGGGCGATCAGAATGACCGCGGCAACCCCAGCAGGTGCTCCGCCACGTAGCTGTAGATGAGGTTGGTCGAGATCGGCGCCACCTGGTACAGGCGGGTCTCGCGGAACTTGCGTTCGACGTCGTATTCGTGGGCGAAGCCGAAGCCGCCGTGCGTCTGCAGGCAGACGTTGGCCGCTTCCCACGACGCCTTGGCCGCCAGGTACTTGGCCATGTTGGCTTCCGCGCCGCAGGGCTGCCCCGCATCGAACATTGCGCAGGCCTTGAAGCGCATCAGGTTGGCCGCTTCGGTCTCGATGTACGCGTCGGCGATGGGGAACTGCACGCCCTGGTTCCGGCCGATGGGCCGGCCGAACACGACGCGCTCGCCGGCGTAGCGGCGCGCCTTGTCGATGAACCAGTACGCGTCGCCCATGCATTCGGCCGCGATCAGCGTGCGCTCGGCGTTCAGGCCGTCCAGGATGTAGCGGAAGCCCTGCCCTTCCTCGCCGATGAGGTTCTCCGCTGGCACCTCGAGGTGGTCGAAGAACACCTCGTTCGTCTCGTGGTTCACCATGTTCGGGATGGGTCGCACGGTCATGCCGTTGGCCAGCGCTTGGTGCAGGTCCACGATGAAGACGGACATGCCTTCGCTCTTGCGCTTCACCTCCGCCAGCGGCGTGGTGCGCGCCAGCAGGATCATCAGGTCCGAATGCTGGATGCGCGAGATCCACACCTTCTGCCCGTTGACCACGTAGCGGTCGCCCTTCTTCACCGCGGTGGTCTTCAGCTGCGTGGTGTCGGTGCCGGTGGTGGGCTCGGTCACAGCCATCGACTGCAGCCGCAGCTTCCCGCCGGCGATGCCGGGCAGGTACTTCCGCTTCTGTTCCTTCGAGCCGTGCCGCAGCAGCGTGCCCATGTTGTACATCTGGCCATGGCAGCTGCCCGCGTTGCCGCCCGAGAGGTTGATCTCCTCCATCACCACCGAAGCCTCGGCCAGGCCCAGGCCCGAGCCGCCGTACTCTTGCGGGATCAGCGCGGCCAGCCAGCCGGCCTGCGTCAGTGCGCCGACGAAAGCTTCGGGGTAGCCACGCGCCTCGTCCACCTGCTGCCAGTAGGCCGAGTCGAAGCGGCGGCACAGCGCCCGCACGGCCTCGCGCAATTCCTGGTGCGCGTCGGGCGTGGGGATCTCTTTCATCGCGCCGCGTCCATTTCCTTGAACACTTCCTTCGCGACGCGGAAGCTGTCCAGCGCCGCCGGCACGCCGCAGTAGATGGCGGCCTGCAGGAACACTTCCTTGATCTCGTCCTTCGTCAGGCCGTTGTTCAGGGCGCCGCGCACGTGCAGCTTCAGCTCGTGCGGGCGGTTCAGCGCGGTGATCATCGCCAGGTTCAGGAAGCTGCGCGTGCGGCGGTCCAGGCCGGGACGGTTCCAGACGTCGCCCCAGCAGTACTGCGTCACCAGCTCCTGCATCTCGCGCGTGAAGCCGTCGGCCTCGCGGAGGGACTTGTCCACGTACTCGGCCCCCAGCACCTCGCGGCGCACCTTCAGGCCCTTGTCGAACAGCTGCTGGTCCATGGCTTGGTCTCCTGCGTCGGATGAAGCCCCGCATGATGCCGCAGCGGGCCTTTCGCGAGCGGCCCTACACTCGCGCCCGATGAAGGATGAGGACGTCGAACCGTTTTTCGCCACGCTGAAGGCGGCCAACCCCAGCCCGGAGACCGAGCTGGAATTCACCAGCGTCTTCGAGCTGCTGGCCGCGGTGCTGCTGTCGGCGCAGGCCACCGACGCGGGCGTGAACAAGGCCACGCGCCGGCTGTTCCCCATCGCGGGCACGCCGCAGGCCATCCTGGACCTGGGACTGGAGCAGCTCGAGGGCTACATCAAGACCATCGGCCTGTACCGCACCAAGGCGCGCAACCTGATGGAGACCTGCCGCATCCTGGTGGACAAGCACGGCGGCCAGGTGCCCCGCACGCGCGAGGAGCTGGAGGCGCTGCCCGGCGTCGGCCGCAAGACCGCCAACGTGGTGCTGAACGTCGCCTTCGGCGAAGCCACCATGGCCGTGGACACGCACATCTTCCGCGTGAGCAACCGCACCGGCCTCGCCCCCGGCAAGGACCCGTTCCAGGTCGAGATGAAGCTGCTGGAGCGGGTGCCGCCCGCGTACCTGCAGGACGCGCACCACTGGCTGATCCTGCACGGGCGTTACATCTGTATCGCGCGGCTGCCCCAGTGCTGGCGCTGCGCCGTGCGCGCGTATTGCGACTATGAACCGAAGACGCCTGCGCCCCGCATTGGCACCTGAGTAGTACCGCCTGCCTCTTCGGTGGTAATGTCCGCCCCCATGTCGAAGACCGGTACCTTCTACGACGTGCTGCAGCTGCGCCCCGGCGCCGCTGCCGACGACGTGCGCAAGGCCTACCGCCGCCTCGCCCGCGAGAACCATCCCGATGCCGGCGCGTCCGACTCCGAAGCCATGGCGCTGATCAACCAGGCTTACGAAACGCTCTCCTCACCCGAGAAGCGCGCCGACTACGACCGCGAACTCACCCGTCCCGCCGGCCCCGGCCGCCGGCCCGGCCGCGTGGAACTGCCCGGCGACCGCCTGAAGCGCCGCGCCTTGTGGGCCGGCGTGGCCGTGGCCGTGCTGGCCGCGGCTGGCGGCGCCGCCTACGCGATGTGGCTCGACGAGCCCGAACCCCAAGCGCCCCCCACGGTGAAGACGGCGAAACCGGCCTCCCCGGCGGAGCCCGGCCTTCGCCTGACGCCCTCGCACCAGCTGGCCAGCTGGCCCGCCGCGAAGGGCGCGCCTCGCCAGCCCTAGGCACGCCGGCGTTGCGGCCTGCTACATTGGCCGGATGGAAGATGCCGACCTGCAGAAGATGCTCGCCGAGATGGCGCAGAACCTCGAAGCCCTGAAGGAGAACCAGTTCGCGCTGGTGGCCCAGGTGCAGGTGCTGCAGGCCGCGCTGGCCAGCGCGCTGATGCACCACCCCGACCGCAAGGCCGTCCTCGGGGCCTTCGAGCGGTACATGCAGGTGGCCAAGGACTCGGCCCCCAACCTCGCGCAGCGCATGCAGGGCCTGGAAGCCGGCATGCTGTCCTTGCTGGGCAAGCACCAGGCATGAGCCCGGCGATGCCGTGGCTGCTGCTGTGCATCGGCGCGTGCGCCGGCGCCGTCGCCCGCTGGCGTCTTTCCCTCTGGCTGAACACCGGCACGCACTGGCTGCCCGTCGGCACGCTGGTGTGCAACCTGGCGGGCGGCTGGATGATCGGCTTCCTGGTCGCCATGTTCCAGGCCATGCCGCAGATCGACCCGGTGTGGCGGCTGGCGCTGATCACCGGCTTCCTCGGCGCGCTGACCACGTTCTCCACCTTCTCGATGGAGACGGTGCAGCTGCTGCAATCCGACCGGCTGGGCCAGGCGCTCGCGCTCACGGCGCTGCACCTGGCGGGCTCGCTGCTGCTGACGTGGGTGGGGCTGCGCTGCGGCGAATTCGCGATGGCGGCACGTTAGCCGCATTGGCATCCACGCAACACCCGCCCCGTTTCGAACGCGCGTTCGCTTGCCATCCGGCAGGCGCGTTCTCCACAATCCGCCCTTCGCCCGGTGGAGCGCATTGCAACGAATGACCTTGCAATGCCAACACCCGCCGGCGTGAACACCGCCATGTCCTACTTCGCACTGACCTAACCGCTCCATCTGCCGCCCCGGCTGGATGTGCGCGCACATGCCCAGCCCGCGGCCCGCAAGCCCCGGCCAGGCCTTGTTCCAGCCGGGGTTTGTCGTTTCCGGAGCGCACATGAGTGCCAAGCAAGCTTCGCGCGATTTCGCGCAAGGCCGGCCGCGCAAGCTGCAGAGGATCAAGCAGCCGATCGCGCTGGCCATCGTCCAGTCCATCCCGCCTCGCAACCACGTTGCGAGGGCCCACGCCCTGCGCGCCGCCTCGTCGGCGGCGGGCGCGCACATCCGCAGCCGCGGCGCGCAAAGGCGCGCCGACAAGGTGGCGCTCGCGCGGGCGGTGAGGCAGTTGGACTGGTGATGAACAGGAACAGGACCGAAGAAAAATGGAACCGCAACAAGAACAACTGAAGGACCGCATCGCGCGCCGCAGCGCGCACCTGCGGCAGGTGGCCTGCGAGCTGAAGCAGGAGCTGTACGGCATCGACGCGGCGATCGATCGCGTGATCGAGTCCGTGCGCGCGTGGTACGTGCTGCCCGAGATCGTGCAGCGGCCGGTGATCGTCTGCCTGTGGGGCCTCACCGGCACCGGCAAGACGCAGCTGGTGCGGCAACTCACGCGCAAGCTGGGCTTCTACGACCGCTTCGTGGAAGTGCAGATGGACGGCTTCTCGCACGGCTCGGGCTACTGGTCCAACAGCATCTCGTCGATGCTGGCGGACTCGGGCATCCGCGAGGGCGAGCGCGGCGTGGTGCTGCTGGACGAATTCCAGCGCTTCCGCACGCTCGACGAGAAAGGCACCGACCAGCCGGTGCGCCGCTACCAGGACGTGTGGGCGCTGCTGTCGGACGGCCGGCTGCCGCCGCCGCTGTCGTTCCTGCAGGACCTGGAAGCCGCGCTCGCCAGCGCCGAGTACGACGAGGACGAGCGCCAGGCCGACGCCGCCGAAAGCAAGGACGGCGAGAAGCCGCGCGTGCGCCGCTATCGCCTCAGCCCGTGGGAAGCCCGCGAGCTGAAGCAGAGCCTGAAGCTGGCCGAGTCGCTGACGGACATCATGGCGTGGACGCCTTCGCAGGTGCGCGAACGCATGGAGGCTTTCCGCGCGTCGGCCGAGCGCTGGGACACCGACTACAGCCGGCTGCTGATCTTCGTCGCGGGCAACCTGGACGAGATGTACCAGGGCGTGGCCAAGCGCGTGGAAGACTGCGACACCGACGCCGAGATCTTCCACCGCTACACGCGGCGCCTTTCCGTCATCGACGCGAAGAAGGCGCTGGCGCTGCGCTTCAAGCCCGAACAGGTGGCGCGGCTGGGCAACACGCACATCGTGTACGCGAGCCTGGACCGCGCCGCCTACGAACGACTGATCGCGCAGCAGTGCCAACGCTACGCGCTGGAGACCGGCCAGGCCTCGGGCCTGGTGATCGAGGTGGACGCCGGCGTGCAGCACCAGCTGTACGCGAACGGCGTGTTCCCGGCGCAGGGCACGCGGCCGCTGTTCTCCACCATCCAGTCGCTGCTGGGCGGCGCGCTGGCGGGCATCGCCTTGTGGGCACTCGAACAGGGCGCGGAGCCGGGCGACGCGGTGCAGGTGTCGATGTCCGAGGACGCGCAGCACCTGTGCGCCCGCTGGCGCACGCAACGGCAGCTGTTCCCGGCATCGCTGGAGCTCAGCCGGCTGAAGCAGCGCACGCACCCGGACTTCCGCGCGCTGCTGGCGGCGCACGAGGCCGGCCACGCGCTGCTGTACGGCCTGCTGCTCGGCCACGTGCCGCTGGAGGTGAAGATCAACGTGGCTTCGTTCGACGGCGGCTACAACAGCTACCTGCCGTTGCGGACCGAATCGCGCCGCACGGTGCTGGACACGATCTGCGTCAGCCTGGGCGGCCGCGCGGCGGAGACGCTGGTGTTCGGTCCCGACGCCTGCACGACGGGCGCGCGGCAGGACCTGCGTTCGGCCACGCGGGAAGCCGCGGAGTTCGTGCGCGTCCACGGCTTCGCGGGCCGGCTGGCGCACACCGACGTGGGCGTGGACCCGGATTGCGACTTCGCGACCGACGTCGACGCGACCAACGCCGCGGTCGAACGCATCCTGGCCAGCCAGATGACGCGGGCCCAGCAGCTGCTGCGGGCGAACGCGGGCCTGCTGGCGCGCATCGCGCAGGCGCTGGTGCGCGACGGCGAGGTGTCGCGTGCCGAACTGGCGCAGTGGATGGGACTGGCGACAGGCGAGGACCCGCTGGTGACGGAGCCCTATGCCGCGCGGCTGCAGCGGTTCACGCAGCTGCAACTGCGGACGGATGGGGAACAGGCGTCGGAAGACAACCTGGGCTCGCCCGAGGCTGAAACGCAGCCGGCCGTCATGGCCTGATGGTCGCGGGGCTAGCGGGCGCGCCGTTTCGCGGGCGCGCCCGCGGGCCGCTTCAATGCCACCCGCTGCGACCGCAGGTTCCCACCATCGATGTACTGGTCCAGCACCTCCAGGTCCGCCTTGCGGACACCCGCGGCCTGGAAGTGCGCACGCCAGCCGTCCACCACCGCAGCCACTTCAGCCGCGATGGCCAGCGCCACGTCCTTCTTCAGGCCGTAGGCGCCCGCGTTGCTGACCGCGTTGTCGATGCTCGACTCCGCGCCGCGGTCGCCGACGTGCATCGCCTGCACGCCCAGCCCCTGCGCGGACGGCACGATGTCGAACGCGGGCGACAACTCGTACAGGCCGTCGGCGCGGCGCAGCAGCGCGTGGTTCTTCTCGTGGTCGTCGGTGTTGTCGACCAGGATGTTGAAGACCAGCCGCCGGAACAGCTGCTGCTGCTGGGCGGCGATGGCATCGGCCGGCGCCATGCGGCGCAACAGTTGCGCCAGCTGCGGGTAGCCGAGCGTTTCGCCGGCCGCGCGCAGCACCACGTGGGCCGACAGCGCGTGCAGGCGCGATCCGCCCGCGCGGTCCCATCTGCGGACGGCGACGGCGTGCCGCCGGCCCACCGGCAACGCGCGCGTCTGCGCCACGTGGATGCCGCAACGCGCCGCCAGCGTCATCGCCGCGTGCTCCACCAGCTCGGTGTCCATGTCCTCGCCTTCGGAGAACTTCACCAGCCAGGGTTCGCCATCGATCATCAGCAGCGACTTGGGCCGTGCGCCGCCCATCGACACGCCGGGGCGCAGCAGGCGCTGCTGCGGCTGCGGCACCGGTTCGTTCGCGAGCACCTTGCGCACCACCTCTGCCATCTCGGCCAGGTTGCGCAGGCCGGGGACGGGTGACGATCCCCATGGCTGGTAGTCGTCGCCCGCCAGGCTGACGCCCAGGGCGCCGTAGCGATCGGCGCCGGCAAAGTAGAGAAACTCCAGGATCGACAACCGCGGCGTCTTCTCGAACTTGCGGATGACCCGCTCGCCCCAGCGGTCGGGGCGCGCATCGTCCACCGCGCCGGCCGCCTCGTCCTTGGCGGGCGGCAGGAACAGCTCGTCGCGCAAGGGCAGGTCCGTGCTGAGAGCGAAGCCCTGTTCCAGCCACCCGGGCGCATAGCGCAGGCCGACGGCGCGAGCGCCGGCGACGAGGTGCAGTTCACCGACCAGGCGCGGTTGCGCCGGCTGCGCGAGCCACCACAGGAACATGCTGTCCTGCGGCCGGTACGCGTCGCGCCCCGCCGTGCTCATGGCGAGGGCCTCGGCCGGTGGCGGCGCGCGGCGTTCTGCACGTCGGCTTCGAGCGCGGCCAGGTCTTCCTTCGGGTCCGCCAGCGCGGCCAGTGCGGCATGGCGCTGGATCATCCACAGCGCCGTGGCGTAGACGCCCATCGACACCGAGGGATCGCCCTTCTCCATGCGGATGAGCGTGTGCACCGACACCTGCAGCCGCGCCGCCCAGGCCTTCTGCGATTCCTTGCGCCGCTTGCGCGCCGTGGCCAGGTCGCCGCCCAGCCTGGCCAGCGCGGAAGCGACGGCGTCCGGCAATGCATCGATGGCGGCGGAGACTTGAGGCATTAGCGTATTTTGCACTGTTTCTGCAAAAACAGTGCAAAATACGCTAATAGCAGCTCACCTCAAGGCTTGGCGGCGGCCTCCGCCTGCAGCCCCTGCCAGCCGCCGCCCAGCGACTGGATCAGCGCCACCGCCGCCGCCTGGCGGTCGGACTGCAGTTGCACCAGCGCGCGGCGGGCGGTCTGCGCCGTCACCTGCGCGGTGATCACGTCGGTGAAACTCACCTGCCCCGCCTGGTAGCGGTTCAGCACCTGCTGCTCCACCAGGTCGGCGTCGCGGCTCGCTTCCTCGCGCAGCGCCACCTGCTGCTGCAGCACGCGCACGCCGGTGAGCTGGTCCTCCACGTCCTGGAAGGCGGCCAGCACGGCCTGGCGGTAGCGGGCGGCGGCGGCGTCCAGCCCGGCGCGCGCGCCTTCCACCTGCGCCGCCGTCGCGCCGGCGTCGAAGATCGTCTGCGCCAGCGACGCGCCGAGCGCCCACACCAGCGCGGAGCTGCTGAACAGGTCGCTGATGCTGGCCGCGCCCGCGCCCACCGACCCGGTGAGCCGCAGGCTGGGGAACCAGCCGGTCATCGCGATGCCGATCTGCTCGTTGGCCTGCGCCACGCGGCGCTCGGCCCCGGCGATGTCGGGCCGGCGCTGCAGCAGCGTGGACGGCACGGCCACCGGCACGTCGGGCACGACGGCGCGCCACTGCGGGTCGGGCGCGATGGAGAAGTTGGCGGGCGCCTGGCCGACCAGCACCGCGATGGCGTGTTCGAGCTGCGCGCGCTGGCGGTCCAGCGTGAGCAGGTCGGCGCGCGTGCTGGCCAGCTGCGTCTGCGCCTGCAGCACGTCGGTGCGCGCGGCGATGCCCGCCTGGTAGCGGTTGTTGGTGATCTGCAGCGTGCGCTCGTAGCCGGCCAGCGTCTGCGCCTGCAGCGCGCGCTGCACGTCCAGCCCACGCAGGTTGCAGTAGTTGGCGGCGAGTTCACCCTGCGCCGCCAGACGGGCTGCCGCCAGGTCGGCCAGGCTGGCCTGTTCGCTGGCGCGCGCGCCCTCCACCGTGCGGGAAAGGCGGCCCCAGACGTCGGGCTCCCAGCTGGCGCCGATGTCGAACTGGTAGCTGGTGCGCGCGCTGCCGCTGCCGGTGACGATCGCCCCGGAAGTCGTCGTGGTGGGGGAACCGCCGCGGCTGCCGCTGCGGTTGCCGCTGGCGTCGAGGCTGACGGTGGGGAACAGCGAAGCGCGCTGCTGCGCGACCAGGGCACGTGCCTGGCGGTAGGCCGCCACCGAAGCCGCGACGGTCTGGTTGCTGACCTCCACCTTGGCCGCCAGGTCGTTGAGCACCGGGTCGTTGAACAGCTGCCACCACGCGCCGCGCTCCAGCGCGTCGGCCGGCGCGGCACGCACCCACTCGCCCTGCCCTTCCTTGAAGGCGGCGGGCGTGTCGATGGCGGGCGCCGCGGTGTAGCGCGGGCCGACGGCGCAGGCGGAGAGGGCGAGCGAAAGGGCGAGGCAGAGCGTCTTCTTGTACATGGCTTGTGTTGGCAGGAGCCCCCTCATACCGGCTCCAGTTCATGCGACCGCGCCAGCAGCTTCTCGTTGGGGCTGCGATGCCGCAGCTTGTCCAGCAGCAGGTACACCACCGGCGTGGTCAGCAGCGTGATCAGCTGGCTGGCGATCAGGCCGCCGACGATGGCGATGCCCAAGGGCCGGCGCAGTTCCGCGCCTTCGCCGAAGCCGATGGCCAGCGGCAGCGCGCCCAGGGCGGCGGCCAGCGTCGTCATGAGGATCGGACGGAAGCGCAGCAGGCAGGCTTCGCGCACCGCCGCCACCGGCGACAGGCCGCGCGAGCGCTCCGCGTCCAGCGCGAAGTCGATGATCATGATGGCGTTCTTCTTCACGATGCCGATCAGCAGGAACAGCCCGATCAGCGCCATGATCGACAGTTCCAGCTTGAACAGCATCAGCGCCAGCACGGCGCCCACGCCGGCCGACGGCAGCGTGGACAGCACCGTCACCGGGTGCACCAGGCTTTCGTACAGGATGCCCAGCACGATGTAGATGACGATGATGGCCGCCGCGATCAGCAGCGGCTGCTGGCCCTGCGATTCCTGCGCCGCGCGCGCGGTGCCCTGGAAGCTGCCGCGCACGTTGTTCGGCATGGCGATCTCGGCTTCGGCCTGCCGCACCGCGGCCTGCGCCTGCGACAGCGTCGCGCCATCGGCCAGGTTGTAGGAGATGGTGGTGGCCAGCTCCGCGTCCTGGTGGTTCACCGAAGCGGCGGTGGGCCTCTCCACCACCCGGGCGATCGCGGACAACGGCACCATGGACCGCGCGCTGGCACTGAGCGCGGCGCCGGTGGACTGGTCGCGCAGCGCCGGATTGACGGGGCTGCTGGTCGTGTTGGTGGTGGGGGTGGACGAAGTCACCGAGGTCGCCGCGGCGTTCGACGGCACGTAGATGTCGCGCAGCGCCAGCGGGCTGAGCGTGTAGCGCTGCGCCACGCCCAGGATCACGCGGTACTGGTTCAGCTCGCCGTAGATGGTGGCGACCTGCCGCTGGCCGAAGGCGTTGTACAGCGCGTTGTCGATGTCGCGCGAGCTGATGCCCAGGCGCGCGGCGCTGTCCTTGTCCACGTCGACGTACATCTCGACGCCGTTCTCCTGCTGGTCGGTGTCCACGTCCACCAGTTCGGGCTGGTGCTTCATGGATTCGGCCAGGCGATTGGCCCACTTCTTCAGGTCGTCGTTGTTGTCGCTCTTGAGCGTGTACTGGTAGGTGGAGTTGCTCTGCCGCCCGCCCATGCGCAGGTCCTGCACCGGGTTGAGGAACAGCTGGATGCCCGACACCCTGGCCAGCTGCGGCCGCAGCCGCGAGATGACGGCCTGCGCCCTTTCGCCCGGCGCGCGCTGCGATGCCGGCTTCAGCGTGATCTGCAGGAAGCCGCCGCCCGCGCGGCTGCCGCCGGTGAAGCCCACCACCGTGTCCACCGCGGGGTCGGCGCGGATGATGTCCACCAGGTTGCGCAGTTTCTCCTGCATGGCCTGGAACGAGATGCTCTGGTCGGCCCGCAGGCCGCCGCCGATGGCGCCCGTGTCCTGCTGCGGGAAGAAGCCCTTGGGGATCTTCACGAACAGCAGCACGTTCATCGCCACCACGACGATGAGGATGCCCAGCACCAGCCAGCGCGCCTGCAGCGCCCAGTCCAGGCTCAGCGCATAGGTGCGGTGCAGAAAATCGAAACCCTTCTCGGACCACCGCGCCAGCCGCCCCGGTTGCCTGTGCCGCTGCGAATCGGGCCGCAACAGCCACGCGCACATCATCGGCGTGGTGGTCAGCGAGATCAGCAGCGAGATCAGCACCGCCGCCGACAGCGTGACCGCGAACTCGCGGAAGAGGCGCCCCACCTGCCCGCCCATGAACAGCAGCGGGATGAACACGGCCACCAGCGAGATGCTGATGGACAGCACGGTGAAGCCGACTTCGCGCGCGCCCAGCAGCGCGGCCTGGAAGCGGTTCATGCCCTTTTCCAGGTGGCGCGAGATGTTCTCCAGCACCACGATGGCGTCGTCCACCACGAAGCCGGTGGCCACCGTCAGCGCCATCAGGCTCAGGTTGTTGAGCGAGAAGCCCAGCAGCAGCATCACGCCGAAAGTGCCCAGCAGCGAGACGATGGTGGCCACCGCGGGGATGAAGGTGGCGCGCGCGCTGCGCAGGAACACGCTGACCACGAGGACCACCAGGGCGATGGCGATGGCCAGCGTCAGCTCCACCTCGCGCAGCGCGGCGCGGATGGACGTGGTGCGGTCCGACGCCACCTGCATGCGGATGTCGCCCGGCAGCGCCGCCTCCAGTTCCGGCAGCAGCGCGCGCACGCCGTCGACGGTCTGGATGACGTTGGCACCCGGCTGCAGCGTGATGAGCACCACGACCGCGGGCTCGCCGTTGAACAGGCCTAGCGTGTTGATGTTCTCCACACTGTCGCTGACCTCGGCCACGTCGCCCAGGCGGACGGCCGCGTCGTTGCGCCAGGCGATGATCATGCCGCGGTAGTCGTTGGCGGAGAGCCGGTTGCCGCCGATGGCCAGCAGGCCCTTGGAATCGGGGCCGCTGGCGCCGGTGCTGGTGTATATCTGCAGCCGGCGGCCGGCGGAATCGGTGACGTCGCCCTTGGGACGGTTGGCGCTGCCGGCCTGCAGCGCGGCGCGCACGTCCTCGGTGGAGATGCCGTACTTGTTCAGCGCGAAAGGCAGCAGGTCCACGCGCACCGCGGGCTGCGAGCCGCCGCCGAGTTCCACGTCGCCCACGCCGGGCACCTGCGCCACCTTCTGCTGCACGACGTTGGACACCGCGTCGTAGACCTGGCCCGGCGAGCGCTTCTGCGAAGTCAGAGCCAGGATCAGCACCGGCGCGGCCGACGGGTTGGCCTTGCGGTAGGTCGGGTTGCTGCGCAGCGTCGAAGGCAGGTCGGCGCGCGAGGCGTTGATGGCCGCCTGCACTTCGCGCGCGGCCGAGTCGATGCTGCGGTTCAGGTCGAACTGCAGGCTGATGCGGGTGGAACCGACGCCGCTGCTGGAAGTGACCTCGTTGACGCCCGCGATGGTGGACAGCCGCCTTTCCAGCGGCTGCGCCACGCTGGTGGCCATGGTCTCCGGGCTGGCGCCCGCCAGGGTGGCGCTGACGCTGATGACGGGGTAGTCCACCTGCGGCAGCGAAGCCACCGGCAGGTTGAAGAACGCCGCGATGCCGGCCAACGCGATCCAGATGGTCAGCAGCACCGTGCCGACCGGTCGGCGGACGAATGGCGCCGAGAGGTTCAAGCCTCGCCCTCCTCGCGCGCCTGCGGCAACGGGCGCAGTTCGCCGCCGCCCGCGTGGCCGCGGCGCCGGCGCCAGCGGTCGCTCAGATGCTCGAACCCGAGGTAGATCACCGGCGTGGTGAACAGCGTCAGCAGCTGGCTGACCACCAGTCCGCCGAAGATCGACAGGCCCAGGGGCCGGCGCAGCTCGGCGCCCTCACCCCAGCCGAACATCAGCGGCACGGCGGCGAACAGCGCGGCCAGCGTCGTCATCAGGATGGGGCGGAAGCGCAGCAGCGCGGCCTGGTGGATGGCTTCGCGCGGCGGCTTGCCTTCGTGGCGCTGCGCCTCGATGGCGAAGTCGATCATCATGATCGCGTTCTTCTTCACGATGCCGATCAGCAGGATGATGCCGATGATGCCGATCACGCCCAGGTCGTGCCCGGCCATCATCAGCGCCAGCAACGCGCCCACGCCCGCCGACGGCAGCGTGGACAGGATCGTCAGCGGGTGGATGTAGCTCTCGTACAGCACGCCCAGCACGATGTACACGCACACCACGGCGGCCAGGATCAGCCACAGCTGGTTGGTCAGCGAAGCTTCGTAGGCGCCCGAAGCGCCGAGGAAGGTCATGCTCAGCGTCGCGGGCAGGCCCATCTCCTTGGCCGTGGCGCGGATGGCGTCCACCGACTTGCCCAGCGCCACGCCGGGCGCCGTGTCGAAGCCGATGGTGGCGGCCGGGTACTGCGCCACGTGCGTGATCTGCAGCGGCGCGCGCTTCTCGCTGATGCGCGCCACCGCCGTCAGCGGCGTGGGATCGCCCGTCCCGGTTTTCAGCTGGATGCCCGCCAGCGTGTCGGGCGTGGGCGCGGCGTCGCTGCGCGCTTCCAGGATCACCCGGTACTGGTTGGTCTGCGTGAAGATGGTCGAGACGATGCGCTGGCCGAAGGCGCTGTACAGCGCGTCGTCGATGCTGGACGCCGTGATGTTCAGGCGCGAAGCCGTGTCGCGGTCGATGTCCACGTACACGGCCGCGCCGGCGGCGCCCGCATCAGTGACGGCGTTGCGCACCTGCGGCACGGTCTGCAGACGCTGCGCCAGCTTCACCGCCCAGTCGTTGACCGTGGCGGTGTCCGAGCCTTCCAGCGAGAAGCGGTACTGCGTGGGGCCCGACTCGGCGTCGATGGTCAGGTCCTGCACCGGCTGCAGGTACAGCTGGGCGCCGGCCACGGTTTGCGCGCGGCGGCGCAGCGCGTCCATCACGTCCGTCAGCGAGCCGCGCTGGCCTTTCAGGTTGATCAGCAGCCGCCCGGTGTGCAGCATGGTGTTGTTGGCCGCGTCCACGCCGACGAAGCTGGCGATGCTTTCCACCGCCGGGTCTTCCATCAGCCGGCGCACCACGTCCTGCTGCAGTGCTGCCATCGCCGGATAGGACACGGAGTCCTGCGTTTCCACCCGCGCCTGCAACTGGCCGGTGTCCTGCGTCGGGAACAGGCCCTTGGGGATGAAGACGTACAGCAGCACCGTCAGCACGAAGGTGCCCAGCGCCACCAGCAGCGTGAAGCGCTGGCGCTCCAGCACCCAGGTGAGGCCGCGGTCGTACTGGTGGATGACCTTGTCGAACTGGCGCTGCAGCCGCGCGCCCCAGCTGTCGCCCGCGGATTCGCCGCCCGGGTGCGACCGCAGCCAGCGCGCCGACATCATCGGCACCAGCGTCAGCGACACGACGGCCGAGATCAGGATGGTGATGGCCAGCGTGACCGCGAACTCGCGGAACAGGCGTCCCACCACGTCGCCCATGAACAGCAGCGGGATCAGCACCGCGATGAGCGACACCGTCAGCGAGATGATGGTGAAGCCAATCTCGGTGGCGCCTTCGATGGCCGCCTGCATCGGCTTCTTGCCCATCTCCAGGTGGCGCTGCACGTTCTCGATCATCACGATGGCGTCGTCCACCACGAAGCCGGTGGCGATGGTCAGCGCCATCAGCGAGAGGTTGTTCAGGCTGTAGCCCAGCAGGTACATCGCGCCGCAGGTGCCCACCAGCGAGATCGGCACCGCCAGGCTGGCGATGACGGTGGCGCGCGGGCTGTGCAGGAAGGCGAAGATCACCAGTACCACCAGCAGCACGGCCAGCACCAGTTCCATCTGCACGTGGTGCACGGACGCGCGGATGCCGGTGGTGCGGTCGGACAGCACTTCCACCTTCAGCGAGGCGGGCAGGCCCGAGGTGAGCTCGGGCAGGCGCCTCTGGATCTCGTCGACGGTGGCGATGACGTTGGCGCCGGGCTGGCGCTGCACGTTGACGATGACCGCCGGGCGCAGCTGGCCGCTGGCGGCGGACCACGCGCCCAGCTTCACGTTCTCGGCGCTTTCCACCACCGAAGCCACCTGGTTCAGGCGCACCGGCGCGTTGTTGCGGAACGAGACCACGAGGTTGCCGTACTCCTTGGCCGTCATCAGCGCGTCGTTGGAGTTGATGGTCCACGAGCGCGTCGGGCCGTCGATGCTGCCCTTGGCCGCGTTGGCGTTGGCGGCGCTGATGGCGGTGCGCACGTTGTCCAGCGACAGGCCGAAAGAAGCCAGCGCGCGCGTGTCCACCTGCACGCGCACCGCGGGCCGCTGGCCGCCCGCCAGCGTGACCAGGCCGACGCCGGGCACCTGGCTGATCTTCAGCGCCAGGCGCGTGTTCACCAGGTTCTGCACGTCGGGCAGCGGCATCTGGTCGGACGTGATCGCCATGGTCAGCACCGGCGCGTCGGCCGGGTTGACCTTGGCGTACACCGGAGGCGCCGGCAGGTCGGCGGGCAACAGCGAAGCGCCCGCGTTGATGGCGGCCTGCACCTGCTGCTCGGCGACGTCCAGCGCCAGGCCCAGCGTGAACTGCAGCGTGACGATGGACACGCCGGCGGCGCTGGTGGAGCTCATGCGCGACAGGCCCGGCATCTGGCCGAACTGCCGCTCCAGCGGCGCGGTGACGGTCTGCGCCATCACTTCCGGGCTGCCGCCCGGGTACAGCGTCTGCACCTGGATGGTGGGGTAGTCCACCTGCGGCAGCGCGGACAGCGGCAGCAGCCTCAGCCCCACCAGGCCGGCCAGCACGATGGCCAGCATCAGCAGCGAGGTGGCGACCGGGCGGAGGATGAATGGGCGGGAGGGACTCATCGCCTTGCCCTCCCCCAGAGGGGGAGGGAGAAAGACAACATCGGGCTCGGCATGGGGATCAACCACCACCCTGCTGCGCGCGGCGCTGCTGCTGCATCTGCTGCCAGCGTTCGATCGCGGCGGGGTCGCCGCGGTCCAGCGCTTCCAGAAATTTCTTGCGGCGGTCCAGCTGCGCGGGATCGCCCTGGGCCGAGTCGAGGATGCGCTGGCGCTGCTCGGCCGTGGGCCCGTTGGACAGTGCCGCGTTGGCGGCCGGCGCGGCGTTGGCCGCCGGAGCGGCGCCGCCCTGCCCACCCTTCGCGGATGCGGCCGCCGAGCCACCGCGTTGCGGCGCCGACGCGGCGGGCTGCCCGTCCGCCGGCGCCGCGGCGCCCTGCTGGCGCTGCTGCCAGTTGCCGTGCGCGCCGCTGGCGCCCTGCCGCGGCGTGTCGGTGGGCAACACCACGCGCGCGCCGTCGCGCAGGCGGTCGGCGCCTTCGGTCACGACGCGCTCGCCGGCCTGCAGCCCGTTGGTGATCTGCACGCGGTCGGCGAGGGCCTGGCCGCGCTGCACAGGGCGCATCTGCACCGTCTTGTCGTCGCGCAGCACGAACACGTAGTCGCCGTTCGCGCCGGTGCGTACCGCCGCCACGGGCACGGTGATGGCGCCCTGGATGGTGCGCAGCTTGAGCTGCACGTTGACGAACTGCATGGGGAAGAGCTGCTGCTTCGCGTTGCCGAACCGCGCCTTCGCCTTCACGGTGCCGGTGGTGGTGTCCACCAGGTTGTCCAGCGACGAGAAGTTGCCGGTGTCCAGCAGGTTCAGGCGCGTGCGATCCAGCGCGCGCACTTCCATCGGCCCCGTGGCGCCGTTGGCCTGCAGGGCGGCGGCCTGGTCCTGCGGGATGGCGAACTGCACGTCGATGGGCGAAAGCTGAGTGATCACGGCCACGCCGTTGGTGTCGCTGGTGCTGACGACGTTGCCCACGTCCACCGTGCGCAGGCCCACGCGGCCGCCGATGGGCGAAGTGATGCGCGTGTAGCCGAGGTTCAGCCGGGCCGTGCCTTCGTTGGCCTTGTCGATGACCACCGCCGCTTCCAGCTGCTTGACCAGCGCCTGCTGCGTGTCCACGTCCTGGCGGGCGATGGAGTCCTGCTTCAGCAGCGTGCGGTAGCGTTCCAGCGTGACCTTGGCCGCGTCCAGCTGGGCTTCGTCGCGCATGCGCTGGCCGGTGGCCTGCTGCAGCGCCATCTCGTACTGGCGCGGGTCGATCACCGCCAGCAGGTCGCCCTTCTTCACCAGCTGGCCTTCCTGGTACAGCACCTGCTGCAGCACGCCGCCCACCTGCGCCTTCACGCGCGCGGTGGCTTGCGGGGACACCGTGCCCAGCGCTTCGATGGTCACGGGAATGTCGCCGCGCTCGGCCACCGCCAGGCCGACCGTGGTGGCCGGACCGCCGCGGGCGCTGCCGCCCGGGCCGCCAAAACCGCCGGGACCTCCGCCGGGCGCGCCGGTACGGCCGCCTGCGGCGGTGCTGCTGGACTGGCGCGTCAGGTCCCAGGTGACCCAGCCCAGCGCGGCGACGACCGCGAGGGCCAGGACCACGCCGATGGCCATGCCGCGGCGGCCGATGCGGCGCGGCGGCGGGGTGTCTTCGGAAACGGGAAGGTGGGAGTCGCGAGGATCGTCGGTCGGCATTCTTGTCCTTGGGTCCGTCCCCGTTGCACGGCACGGACTGCTGGCGTGCGGCGTGCCGGAGAACCCTAGGTTAAATGTTTTTGCCTCCGGGAACGGGCAGGTCAAGCATGCCGCGCCGAGGTATCTCGGCCTTGGCCGGATTGTTTCCGGCCTGCAAAGTTGGGCCGGCGGGCTAAGGCAGCGGCAGCGGTCTGCCCTCGGCCGCCGGCGGTGGCGGCAACGCCAGCATGCGCGCCAGCGTGGGGGCGATGTCCACCACCTCGACCCGGCTGTCCACCCGACCCGGCTTCACCCACGGCGGACCCCAGAACAGGATGGGGACGTTGGTGTCGTACGGGTAAGGCGAGCCGTGGGTGGCGTTGTTGGACGAGGCCATGTAGCCGGGCTTCAGCACGTACTGCACGTCGCCCGCCACGTCCTTGTGCCAGGTCTTCTCGATGGCTTCGAAGAACGGCGCGCCGGCGCGGCTGCGGCTTTCCAGCTCGCGCCGCGTGTAGGCGGCGGCCAGGCCGGGCTCCTGCAGCAGCGCCGCGCGGGCGCGCTCGGCGACCGCATCGAAGTCGAGCCGCTTCTCGGCCAGCAGCTTGCGATTGACCACCAGCGCCGAGCCCGGGCTGCCGAACACCAGCGGCGCGGCGCCGAACGCGCTTTCCAGCTGCGCATTGACGCGCCCGACGAACTGCCCCGTGTTGAGCCGGCCGCCGTCCTGCCCCTGCGCCTTGAACACTTCCGGCGCGGGCATGAAGCCGTGGTCGGCGGTCAGCACCGCGACGTAGCGGCCCGGGCCGACCATCTGGTCGAGGTCGCGGAAGAACGACTGCAGCATGCGGTCGAGCTGCAGGAAGTGGTCCTGCGACATGCGCGATTCGGCGCTGTACGCGTGGTTGACGTAGTCGTGGCCGGAGAGGCTGACCGACAGGATGTCGGGCACTTCGTCCTGCCCCAGCTGCTCGCCGCGGATGGCGGCGCGCGCGAATTCCAGCGACAACTCGTCGGCGAACGGGCTGCGCAGCAGGCCGGTGTAGTAGCCCGGGCCCGGCGCGTCGTCGGCCTGGGTGCCCATCATCATCGGCAGCTTGCCGCCCGCGCGGCCGTACCAGGGCTGGTTGTCCGGCAGCGAGCGCGCGTATGCGGCCTCGGGCAGCAGCGGCTTCCACTCCTGCTTGAACCAGCGATCGGCGGGCCTGGCCGCGTTGAACGCTTCCACCCACGCGGGGTGCTGCTGCATGTAGTACGTCGTGGAGGCGAAGCGCCCCGTAGACCCCATGTACATGTACGCGGTGCCGCGGTGGCCGGCGGGCAGGATGGCGCCGCGGTCCTTGCCGGAGATGGCGATGACCTTGGCGCGCGGGTCGGCCTGCCGCAGCACGTCGCCCACCGTGTCGGCCTTCAGGTTGCGCGGGCTGGTGCCGTCCAGCGGGTTGGTGTTGTGGCCGATGTAGCGGTGCGCGGTGTCGCCGGTGTTGTAGACCTCGGCGCCGGTCTGCAGGTCGCGCCATTCGTTGGCGACGATGCCCGTGCGGTGCGGGTAGGCGCCGGTGAGCATGGTGGCGTGGCCCGCCGCCGTCACCGTGAACGCGTGCGCGTAGTTCGCCTGGGAGAACCACGCGCCCTTGTCCAGGAAGCGGGCGAACCCGTCCGGCGCCAGCTGGTCGCGGTATGCCAGCACCTGCCGCTGCGGCAGGCCGTCGACGACCAGGAACACGACGAGGCGCGGCCTGGCTTCGGGCGGCGGCGTACCGACCGAAGCGCACGCGGCCAGCAGCAGGACGAGAAGGAACGCGGAGAGCCGGGCGAGCAGGCGGCGCAACGTCACGGTGTGATCACCGCGAGGACGCTGCAGGGCGAGTGCTCGATCAGCGCGCCCGAGATGGACCCGCGCCACCAGCGCGCGGCCCAGCTGTCGAGGTGCTTGTGGCCCACCACGATGAGGTTGGCGTCCACCTTGCGCGCGAACTTGGTGATCTCGTCGATGGCTTCGCCGGTGACCACCTCACCGCGCGCCGTGTAGCCGGCCTGTTCCAGCCGGCGCAGGCCGTCCTGCAGGATGCTGCGGTACTTGGCCCGCTCGCGCTCTTCCAGTTCGACGTCGTACACGCCGCCTTCCAGGCCGACGAAGCTCATGGCCGAAGGCATGACCGCGATCAGGAAGAGCTCCGACTTGGACCATTGCGCCAGCTCCTGGCAATCGAGAAGCGCTTTCTGGCCGGCGTCGCTGCCGTCATAGGCCAACAGGATTCGTTTGTACATGCGGGCTCCGTAAGGTGTGCCGATGCGGCGGAGGATAGACGCGCCACAAGCGTGCCACAACCGGGGCCGCCCCGGGGTTCACCCGGAGCGCGAAACGCCCGCGGAGTCGAAACTGGCCATCTCGCGCAGCAGGTTGCAGGCCGACACCAGCAGCGGCCAGGCCGTCGCCGCGCCGGAACCTTCGCCCAGGCGCAAACCCAGATCCAGCAGCGGCCGCGCGCCCAGTTCGCGCAGCATCAGCGCGTGGCCGCTCTCGTCGGAGCGGTGCGCGAACACGCAACGCTGCAGCACCAGCGGCTCGATGCGCGACGCCACCAGCACGGCTGAGCTGGTGATGAACCCGTCCACCACGATCACGCGCCGCTCCTGCGCGGCCTGCTGCACGGCGCCCACCAGCGCGGCGACTTCGAAGCCGCCGAACGCGGCCAGCGCGTCGAGCGGGTCGCGCGCGTCGGCGTGGCTTTCGAGCACCCGGCGAAGGACCTCGCGCTTGCGCACGACGCCGGCGGCGTCCAGCCCGGTGCCCGCGCCGACGCATTCATTCAGGTCGGCGTCAGCCAGGCGAGCCAGCAGCAACGAAGCCGCGGACGTGTTGCCGATGCCCATCTCGCCCAGCAGCAGCGCGTTGCCGGGCAGGCTCCGCACCACGTCGCGGCCCGCTTCGAGGGCCTGGTGGCACTGGGCCGCGCTCATCGCGGGGCCTTCCAGCGCGTCGGCCGTGCCGGGCGCGACCTTGCGCACCAGCAGGCCCGGGCGCGGCGTGAACTCGTGGCGCACACCGCAGTCCACCACCGTCAACGCCAGGTGGTGCTGGCGCGCGAGCACGCTCACCGCCGCGCCGCCGGCGAGGAAGTTCTCCACCATCTGCCAGGTGACGTCGCTGGGATAGGCCGAGACGCCGCGCGCCGCCAGGCCGTGGTCGCCCGCGAACACCACCAGCTGCGGCTGTTCCAGCCGCGGCGATTCCGTGCCGAGGATCAGGCCGATGTGCAGCGCGAGGTCCTCGATGCGGCCAAGCGATCCCAGCGGCTTGGTCTTGTGGTCGAGCAGGTGCCGCAGGCGCGCCGCCAGCGTGGGGTCGTGAAGGTCTTTGAGGGTCATCGCAGCAGGCGCTCCAGCACGCCTGGATGGAAATGTCGCTCGACGAAATCGGCCATGGCGTCGAACACCGGGTCCAGCCCGGGCAGCGCGGTGCCGAACAGGACTTGCTGCACGCGCGGGTCTTCGAACAGGCCGTGCAGGTACACGCCCAGCACGTTGCCGCTTTCGTTCTGCCAGGCCAGGCCGGGGATGGGCTCCCTCGCCTTCGCCATCGCGGGATGCTGCGCGGTCTGGCCGTGGTGGATCTCGTAGCCGCGCACCGGCGTGCCCGACAGCGCGGACCACGCACCTGCCACTTCGCCGAACGAAGCTTCGGTGCGGCGGATGGTCTTGCGCGGTTCGAACACCGTGACCAGCGGCAACAGCCCCAGCCCCGGCCCGTTGCCGTCGATGCCGTGCGGATCGACCAGCGCTTCGCCCAGCATCTGCAGCCCGCCGCACACGCCCAGCACCCTGCCCCCGCGGCCCGCATGCGCTGCGACGGCGCGATCCAGGCCTTGCGAACGCAACCACGCCAGGTCACTGCAGGTGTGCTTGGAGCCCGGCAGCACGATCCAGTCGGCGGCTTCCAGGTCTTTCGGCGTCCTCGCCCAGGCCAGTTGCACGCCGGGCAACTGCGCGAGTGGCTGGAATTCGTCGAGGTTGCTGATGCGCGGGCAGGCGATCACGGCGACGCGCGTGCCCCCACCCCCGCCCTCCCCCAGAGAGTGAGGGAGCAAATACACACCATCCTCTTCCGGCAACCCATGCCCGAACCACATCGGCAGCGTCGCCACCACCGGCACGCCGGTCAGCGCCTGCAGTTGCCGCGGTCCCGGCGCCAGCAGGGACGCGTCACCCCGGAACTTGTTCAGCACGAAACCCTCCAGCAGCGCGCGCTCGGCTTCCGGCAACAGGGCCCAGGTGCCGTAGAGGTGCGCGAACGCGCCGCCGCGATCGATGTCAGTCACCAGCAGGCAGCGTGCCTGAGCGTGCAGCGCCGTGCGCATGTTGACGATGTCGTCGTCCTTCAGGTTGATCTCGGCCGGCGAGCCCGCGCCTTCGATGACCACGACGTCGTTCTCCGCCCGCAGCTCGTCCAGCGCGGCCGACACCCGCGGCCAGACCTTGTTGCCGCGGCCGCGCCAGCCTTCGCTGGACAGCTGCTCATCCACCTGCCCCAGCAGCACGACCTGGCTGTGGGTGTCGCGCTCGGGCTTGAGCAGCAGCGGGTTCATGCGCACGTCCGGTTCGGCACGCGCCGACAGAGCCTGGAGGTACTGGGCGCTGCCCATTTCGCCTGCCGCGAGCCTGTCGAACCGGCCGCCTGCGACGACGCGCGCGTTGTTGCTCATGTTCTGCGCCTTGAACGGCGCCACCTTCAGGCCGCGCCGCGCGTACCAGCGGCACAGCGCCGTCGTGAGCCAGCTCTTGCCCGCGCCGCTGGTCGTGCCCAGCACCATCACGCAACGAGCGGCCACGTCAGTCTTCCGGCAGCGCGACGAAGTGGCGGTCCACGGCGCGCACCTTCACGCGGTGGCCGAACACGCGGCTCACGGCTTCGTGCGTGTCGGGTTCCGAGCAGCCGCCATGGTGCGCGATGCGGCCGCCGTCCACCACCAGCAGGTCGTCGGCGCGAAGCGCGAGCGACAGTTCGTGCAGCACCGTCACCGCGGTGCCGCCGCCGGCCACATGGGCGCGCACGATGGCCAGCACGTCGGCCTGGTGCGGCGGGTCGAGATTGGCCAGCGGCTCGTCCATCAACAGCACGGGGGCGCCGACGGCGAGCAGCCGCGCGAGCAGCACGCGCTGGCGCTCGCCGCCCGACAGCTGGCCGAGCGGCCGTGCGCGCCAGTCCCAGCACTGCGTGCGGCGCATGGCCTGTTCGACCGCAGCGCGGTCCTGCGCGTTCGGTGCGCCCAGCCATGCCCGATGCGGCAGGCGGCCGAGCAGCACGATGTCCCACGCGCGGAGATCCTCGGCGCCCGCCTCCTGGCCCTGCCCCAGCCAGGCCAGCGCTTTCGCGCGCTCACGCGATGTCCAGGCGGCGGCATCGCGGCCCAGGACCGAGACCCGCCCCTCGTACGGCACCAGGTGTGCCAGCGCGCGCAGCAGCGTCGTCTTGCCGGCGCCGTTGGGACCGACCACCGCCGTCCAGCAGCCCGCCTGCAGCGAAAGATCGACGCCATGCAGCACCTCGCGGCCCGCCAGCGCCACGCGCAAACCCTGCGCGACGAAGGCGACGCTCACGCCGGCCTCCGGTGCATCAGCCAGAGCAGGTAGCCGCCGCCCAGCAGCGCGGTGAGCACGCCGACCGGCAGCTCGCGCGGCGCCAGCAGCCAGCGCGAGAACACGTCGGCGGCCAGCAGCAGCACGCCGCCCGACATCGCGGACAGCACGAGCAGCGCGCGGTGCGTGGGCTGCACCGTCGAGCGCACCGTGTGCGGCGCCACCAGCCCGACGAAAGCGATGAGCCCCACTTGCGCGACGGCCGCGCCCGTGGCCAGGCCGATGGCGATCACCAGCCCGATGCGCACCGGCCGCATCGGCAGGCCCAGGCTGGCCGCGGTGGATTCGCCCAGCGCCAGCGCGTCCAGCGCGGGACTGAGCACCACGGAACCCGCCAGCGACACCAGCAGCACGCCGCCCATCAGCGCCACGCTGCCCCAGCCGAGGAAGCCGGTGGTGCCGAGCAGGAAAGCCTGCATCGCGCGCATCACGTCGGGCGCCCAGAACATCACCAGCGCGGCCAGCGCGCCGAACACCACGCCGACGATCACGCCGGCCAGCAGCAATCGCAGCGTGTGCTGCACGCCGCGCGCCAGCACCAGCGTGAGCAGCACGGCCGACACGGCGCCCAGGAAACCAGCGCCGGCCAGGCCCAGGTGCGCGAGGCCGGTCGCGGTACCGGGGATGCTGCCCAGCGCGACGAGCAGCACCGCCACGCCGAAGGCCGCGCCGGTGGCGCTGCCCATCAGGTAGGGATCGGCGAGCGGGTTGCGGAACAGGCCCTGCGCCACCGCGCCCGCCAGGCCCAGCAACGCGCCCGCGCACCACGCGCCGATGCTGCGCGGCAGGCGGATGTCCCAAAGGATGGCGGACGAAGCTTCGCTTTGCGTGCCCAGCGGCTCCCAGCCCTGCGAGCCGACCGCGATGCCCAGCGCCACGAGCACGACGCTGGCGAGCGCAAGCACCGCACCCAGCAACAGCACGCGCCGCGCCTGCGCGGCGACGACCGGGTCCGGCGCCGCGAGCGGGTCGAGCGCGTGATCGGCGTTCACCGCCCGCCCTTCAGGCGGCCCGCCAGGCAGTCGGCCAGCAGCTGCGCCGCTTCCGCCAGCCGCGGGCCGGGCCGCACGATGACGTCGCCCTGCTGCGTCGTGAAGCGGCACACGCGGCCTTCGCGCAGCGCGCGGATGCGCGACCAGCCCGGACGCGCGAGCAGCGCCTGCGCGTCGCGGTCCGACACCATCACCACCTGCGGGTCAGCGCGCACCACGAATTCCGGGTTGAGCAGAGGCACCGAGCCCAGCCGGCCCGGCACGATGTTCGCGGCGCCCAGCCGCGCGAGCAGCTCGCCGATGTGCGACGACTCGCTGGCCGCATACGGCCCGGCGCTGACTTCGAAGTACACCGTGGTGCCGCGGACGGAAGGCGGCAGGCTGCGCGCGGCGGCGTCCACGCCGGCTTCGATGCGCTGCCAGGCCGCGTCGGCGCCGCGCAGCTCCAGCAACTGGCCGATCTTGCCGAACGCGCGCTTCGCGTCGGCCAGTGTCTTCAGGTCGAAGCCCAGCACCGGCACGCCCAGTGCCTGCAGGCGGTTGAGCGCGCGCGCGGTGTTCGACAGCAGCACCACGTCGGGCTTCAGGGCGACGATGCTTTCGATCTGCGCGTCGTCCAGGCCGCCCACGTGGGGCAGGCGGCGCACCTGCTCGGGATAGTTGGCGTAGTCGTCGACGCCGGCCAGGCGGTCGCAGGCGCCGAGTGCGCACACGGTTTCGGCCAGCGAAGGCAGCAGCGTGACGATGCGCTTGGGCGGCTCGCGCAGCGTGACGGCCACACCACGATCGTCGGTGACGGTGACCGCGTTGGCGGCCAACGCGAGGAAGGCAAGCAGTGCCGCGACGAGGCTCTTCATGCGGCGCCCTTCAGGACCATCGGCAGGCCGGCGGACATCAGCGTCACGCGTTCGCAGGCGGCGGCGGCTTGCTGGTTGAGCGTGCCGAGCGTGTCGACGAAGTTGCGCACCTCGCGGCCGAGCGGGATGACGCCCAGGCCGATCTCGTTGCTGATGAGGATGAGCGGGCCGGCGCAGGAATGGACGGCGGAGGCGATGGAAACGGAGGGGGGCGCCCCCCTCCCAGCCTCCCCCCGGAGGGGGGAGGAGAAAGAGATGCCCTCTTCACATGCGCGGTCGGTTTCTGCTCCCTCCCCCTCCGGAGGAGGGTTGGGGTGGGGGCGAGCGCCCGCGCCCTGCCCCGCCGCCGGCATCAGGCTGGCGGTGAGCCACAGCGTCAGGCAATCCACCACCACCAGCGTCTCCGGCCGGCTGTTGGCGCCGATGGCGTGCGCCAGCGCGAGCGGTTCTTCCACCGTGCGCATGCGCGGCACGCGTTCGGCGCGGTCGCGGCGATGGCGGGCGATGCGCTCGCGCATCTCTTCGTCCCAAGCCTGCGCGGTGGCGATGTACACGGCTTCGTGCTGCGGCGACAGCGCCAGCCACGCGGCGGCCAGCGATTCGGCGCGCCGTGTCTTGCCGCTCTTCTGGCCGCCCAGGATCAGTTCGCTGCGGGCCACATGCAGTTCAGCCATGGCGCTCGCTCCACTGCTTCACGATGCGATGCAGTTGCTCCACGCCATCCGTCAGGGCCGCGGGCCCCGGCTGCAGGATGTCGGCGGACTTCACCTCGAACAGCTGCTGGTCACGCACCGCGTTGACCGCGTCCCACCCCGGGCGCGCGGCGACACGCTCCGGCCGGAACTTCTTGCCGCACCACGAGCCGACCACGATGTCCGGGTTGCGGCGCACGATCTCGTCGGCATCCGCGACGATGCGGTCCTTGCCCAGGGGCTGCTTCGCGAGTTCCGGGAAGCAGTCGTCGCCACCGGCGATGCCCACCAGCTCGCTCACCCAGCGGATGCAGCTGATGGGCGGCTCGTCCCATTCCTCGAAGAACACGCGCGGCCGGCGCGGCAGCTTCGCCGCTTCGGCGGCGATGGCGTCCAGGCGCTCACGCATGCCCCGCAGCAGCTCCAGTCCCTTCTCGGCGCGGCCGACGATGGCCGCCACCTGGTACAGCATGGAGAAGATGTCCTGCACGCTGCGCTGGTTGAAGATGGTGACCTGCACGCCGTGGCGCACCAGCTGGCTCGCGATGTCGGCCTGCAGGTCGGAGAAGCCGAACACGCAGTCCGGCTGAAGCGCGAGGATCTTGTCGATCTTCGCGGAGAGGAAGGCGCTGACCTTGGGCTTCTCCTCACGCGCGCGGCGCGGCCGCACGGTGTAGCCGGAAATGCCCGCGATGCGGTCCTGCTCGCCCAGCAGGTACAGCCACTCGGTCGTCTCCTCGGTGAGGCAGACGATGCGGCGCGGCGCCAGGCTGGACGAGGGCAGGCCCAAAGTCGCTTGCTCCTTAGAAGCTCACCCTCACGGCGGCGGTGACGGCGCGGCCCGGTTCCGGGTAGATCGCCGACGGCTGGCCCGCCACGCAGGCGAAGGCTTGCGTGAAGAACTTCTTGTCGAACAGGTTCGACGCCGCCAGCGAGAACTCGGCGTTGCGCCAGGTGTAGGCGTAGCGCAGGTCGGCGGTGGTGTAGGCGGGCATGGAACAGGTGTTGCCGAAGTCCGGATGCTGAGACGATACCCAGTTCACGCCGCCCGTGAGCAGGTGCTCGGCCGAGGGACGCCACTCGGCGCGCAAGGACGCCGTCTGGCGCGGCGCCAGCGGCACGTCCTTGCCGGCATAAGGGCCGCTGCGGAAGGTCGCGCGGCGCACGCTGGCGTTGGCCCGCAGCGCCACCTGCTTGGTCAGCTCCTGGCGGGCATCGATCTCCAGCCCCTGGCGGCGCGTCGGGTCGAAGTTGATGTTGGCCGGCAGCGGGCCGAACACGCTGGCGGCGTTGGGATCGAAACCGATCTCATCGGTGAGCTGGCTGCGGAACAGCCGCGCATCGATGCTGCCGCCGGCGTACGACCAGCGCACGCCCAGCTCGGTGTCGCGCGACGTCTGCGGGCGCAGCAGCGCGCCGGGCAGCGTGAAGCTGAACTCGTCCACGTTGGCCAGGCGGAAGCTGCGGCCCGTGCGCGCATAGGCGGTCACGTCCTGCAGCACCGGATGGCTCACGCCCAGTTCCCATGCGTTCAGCGTGTCGGCGACGGGCGTCGTGGGCGCGGCCGACGTGTCCTTGCGGATGCGCTCGGTGCGCCAGCCGGCCGATACGCGCGTGCCGGTGGCGAACGTCAGGTCGTCCTTCACGTAGATGCCGCGGGAGTGCTGCGTGCCCTTCGTGCCGAACGCGCCCAGCACCTCGCGCTGCCAGTGCAGCGAATCAATGCCCGCGACGAAGGTGTTCTGCAGCGAGCCGAAGCGGCCCGAGTGGCGGGCGCGCAGCGACGCGGTGTCGGCGTCGATGTCGTAGTCGTACGGGAAGCCGCCGTTGATGCTGCGCAGCGTCTTGTCGCGATGCGCCACGTCCAGCCCCAGCTGCCAGTCGCCCAGCCGCACTTCGCCGAAGGCGCCCACGCGCTGGCCGTTGATGGAAGCGCGGTCCAGCGGCGTGGTGGTCTGCCGCGGATTGGCCTGGTACTGCGCGAGCGTCAGTGCGCCGGGCAGTCCGGTGTCCAGGTCTTCGCGCGACAGGCGGATGCCGACGCGGCCCGTGTCGCCGATCCACTGGCCGGTGACGGCGGCAGCGTCCAGGTCCGAGCGGAAGTTGTCGCGGTGGTTGTCGGCCTTGCGCTTTTGCGCATTGGCGTCGAGCAGGAAGCCGCCCGTGCTGAGCGTCGCGTCCGCGCGCAGGTCGCGCAGGCCGTACGAGCCCGCGGCCGCGCGCACCGTGGCGCCGCTCGGGCGGACGATGCCGGCGCCCGCCTTGGTGGTGATCACGATCACGCCGGCGGTGGCGCCCTCGCCGTACAGCACGGCGCCGCTGCCGCGCAGCACTTCGATGCGCTCGACGGTGTCGATGGGGATGCCGGCGAGCCGCGTGCCGCCGAGGTCGGACTCGGACAGCCGCACGCCGTCGACGATGATCACCTGGTTGACGTCGGCGGTACTGCCGAAGCCGCGCAGGTCGAGGTTGTACTCGCCGCCGCCGTAGAAGTCCTGGCGGCCGACCACGCCGAGGATGCGCATGATCGCGTCGTTGACGGTGGTGGCGCCGGAGCGCTCGATCTCCCCGGCGGTGATCACGCTCACGCCGAACGGCAGCGGGCGTGCTTCTTCCGGGAAGCGGGTGGCGTTGACCATCACACCCGGCAACGACGACGTCGTCTGGGCGGACACGGACAGGGGCAGCAGCGCGGCGAGGACCGACGCGGCCAGGACGGCGCGTTGCGCCGGTGGGACCAAAGGGTTCATGGATGAACGAAGACACTGGTTGCCCTGGCCGGCTTCCCCGCCGGCACTGGGCGACACGGCCGCGCACGGGGCGCGGCCACCTTGTTGGCCGGTATCCGGGCTGGCGGAGAGTCGCGTCCATCGCCTTCCCGGTGGCGCCGTGTCGGGCGCCTGCCAGTGGCTGCTGTGATGGGGCGGGCGCCCTTGACGAGGCGCCATCCGCTTACCGTTGCGGGGGCAGCGCAGGTTGGCCCTGGTCGCCGTGCCGCGCACTGAGTGCGCGGTGGGCAGGGGGCTTCCTGCTTCCCGTTGAACTGCGGCATGCGAACCACACCGCGAGCACCAACGGGGCGATTTTAGGTGCATTCGTGAAACGCAACCCTACAATCCTTTCCACTTATGGCCAGCGCTTCCCAGGTCGAACAGATCGCCGAACGAGTCGAGCGCCTGCTCGTTCGCTACGAGGAACTGCAGCGCACCAACGCGCTGCTCGCGCAGCAGGTCGAAGTCCTCACCCACGAACGCGATTCGCTCCGCTCGCGCCTGTCGGCCGCCCGCTCGCGCGTCGACGCGCTGCTCGAACGCCTGCCCGACATCAACGCGGCGTCCTGAACTTTCCGCCATGGCCGCCACCAAGCAGATCGAAGTGCAGATCATGGGCCAGAGCTACCTGCTCGGCTGCCCGGAAGGCGGGGAAAGCCGCCTGCTGGAAGCGGTGGAGAAGGTGGACACCGCCATGTGCCGCATCCGCGATGCGGGCAAGGTGAAGGCGCGCGACCGCATCGCGGTGCTGGCGGCGCTGAACCTGGCTTTCGACATCGCCGACCGCGATGCCGCGCCGCGTGCGGCCGCACCCGCCCCGGTGGCCGCGCCCGCGAACGGCCACGACGACCCGCGCCTCGCGCAGCTGCTGCAGCGGCTGGATGGCGCACTGGGCGACGACGGCCGCCTGATCTGACCGGGGCTTCCAATGGCGTCATTCCCGCGAAGGCGG
This sequence comes from Ramlibacter humi, assembly GCF_004681975.1. Taxonomy (GTDB): domain Bacteria; phylum Pseudomonadota; class Gammaproteobacteria; order Burkholderiales; family Burkholderiaceae_C; genus Ramlibacter; species Ramlibacter humi. The sequence goes on along the minus strand of NZ_SMLK01000001.1, from coordinate 340,699 downwards.
GAATCCAAGGCGTCCGTGTTCTGCGTATTCAGCAAAGCCATGGATCCCCGCTTTCGCAGGGGATGACGGAGTCGCTGTCAAGCTCGTCAACGCCTTCTCCGAAATGCGTCGGTGTCTTACGCGCCAGCCGCCCCCACCCGCCGCGATGACGACCTAGAATGGCCTCCGTCTGCAGTGCGTGCCGGGCTTTATATTTCCTTGAACCAATGCTCGTATGAGCCCGGGCTTGGAACAAACCTGGCGAGCGTGAACGTCTCGCGTCAGATGATCCCAACGCCAGGATGACCTCGCCCACCTGAACCCCCGGTTCAGGATGCCGGTCCGGTGCCTAGCTGCAGACACCTATCCATGACAAAGGCCGGAGCGATCCGGCCTTTGTCTTTGGCGAGTGATGTCTCCGGCGCAAAGCACCTGCGACTTCACCGTCAGCTTTCACGGCTGGGCTTGCGGGACAATCGCAGCCCCATGGACCTCGGCCTTCCCCTCCTTCTCGAACTCGCGGCGCTGGGCATCGGCACCGGTTTCCTCGCCGGGCTGCTGGGCATCGGCGGCGGGATGATCATGGTGCCCTTCCTCACCATCATCCTCGACGCGCGCGGCGTGCCGGCGGACCTGACGGTGAAGATGGCCATCGCCACGTCGATGGCCACCATCATCTTCACCTCCATTTCCAGCGTGCGCGCGCACCACAAGCGCGGCGCTGTGCGTTGGGACATCGTGAAGGCGCTGGCGCCCGGCATCGTCATCGGCAGCCTGATCGGCAGCCTGGGCGTGTTCGCGCTGCTCAAGGGCAACGTGCTGGCGATCGTGTTCGGCCTGTTCGTCGGCTTCTCGGCCACGCAGATGTTCCTGGACAAGAAACCCAAGCCCACGCGCCAGATGCCCGGCACCGCGGGCACCGTCGCCGCGGGCGGCGTCATCGGCTTCATCTCAGGGCTGGTGGGCGCCGGCGGCGGCTTCATCAGCGTGCCGTTCATGGCCTGGTGCAACATCGCCATCCACAACGCCGTGGCCACGTCCGCCGCGCTCGGCTTTCCCATCGCGGTGGCCAACGTCGCGGGCTACGTCGCCAGCGGCCTGAAGGTCGCCAACCTGCCGCCCGCCTCTTTCGGCTACATCTGGCTGCCGGGGCTGGTGGTCATCGCGGCGTGCAGCGTCTTCACCGCGCCGCTCGGCGCCAGGGCCGCGCACGCGCTGCCCGTCGGCAAGCTCAAGCGCGTGTTCGCCACCATCCTCTACCTGCTGGCGGCCTACATGCTCTACAAGGGCTTCGCGGCCTAACTCGCGCAGCACCTCCAGCACCAGCGAAGGCTGCGTCAGCTGGGGGAAGTGCCCGCTGCGGCGGGCGATCACCTGGCGGCCGCGCGGCGACAGCATCGCCAGTTCCCGCTGGTGCGCGCGCCGCGCGCGCAGGACTTCGGGCGGCACCAGCCACACCGGCGGATCGTTGCCGCCCGACATCACCGCCAGCGGCACGGCCGGAAACGGCGGCGCCGTCTCCACTTCGCGCGCGGTGGCGTCGATCCAGTCCATCTCCGAATGCAGGTTGGCGCGAAACAGTTTCTGCGGCAGCGACAGCACGCGCGACAGCACTTTCGCCAGGTGGCCTTCGTGGCCCTTCAGCTGCTCGCGGTCGCGCGGGTGCGTGGCTTCGAGCAGCAGCACGCCGGCCACGTCATGGGGAAAACGGCGCGCGAACAGCTGCGCATGCAAACCACCCAGCGAGTGGCCGACCAGCAGGTACGGCGGCTTCAACTGCAGCGCGTCCAGGAGCGCACGCGTCGAGTCCACCACCACGCTGCCGGTTTGCGGCGAGACCGGCTTCGCGCTGCGGCCGACGCCCGCGCGGTTCCACGCCAGCACGCGGCCGATGCTTTCGATGCCGGGATACAGGCGCGACCAGTCTTCGGCCGTGACGCCCGCGCCGTTGAACAGCAGCAGCGTCAGCGGGCCTTCGCCCGACAGCACGTATTCGATGCGGCCCGCGGGCGTGCGCAGCAATTGCCGCCGGGGCAAGGGACCGAGGAACACCCGCGCTCAGGCTCCCCCGATGCCGACGTTCACCTTGCCCGTGCCCTCGCATTCGGGGCACGGCCCGCCATTCAGCTGGCCGGTGCCGCCGCACGCGCGGCAGATGTCTTCGCCGGTGCCAGGCGTTCCCACGGGTGCTTCATCACCGGGCGCCATCGGCGGCGTGGGCGCGCCGGGACGCGCGCCCTGCCCGCCCGCGGGCCGGTCCGAAGCGCCGGGCGAAGCCGGCGTGTGCACGGCCAGGTCGATGGACGCGCCCGGGTCTTCCTCGCCGGCGACGGACTCGCTCAGGTCGATGGGTTCGGTGGGAGCCATGCGGCCATCGTAGGCACCGCTTCCGGGCGCCGCCGTAGGACGGCACCGTGTGGCCGCGGCTCAGCGGCCCTGCCAGCGCGGCGCGCGCTTGCCGACAAAGGCCGTCACGCCTTCGCGGAAGTCTTCGCTGCCGTACGCCGCACGGATCAGGTCGGCGGCGCCGGGCAGCTGCGCGTGCAGCAGGCGGTTGAACGCCTGCTTGCTCACCCGCTGCGTGACGGGTGCCAGCGAAGCCAGCTTCGCGCACAGCTCGTCGCCGGCCTGGCCGATGGCATCCGCCGCGGCGATCTGCAGCACATAGCCGGCGGCATGCGCTTCCTCGGCGGTGAGCAGCTCGGCCAGCAGCAGCAGCCGCTCCGCGCGCGGGCGCCCCACCGCCGCAACCAGCCGCGCGACGTTGGCCATCGACAGGCAATTGCCCAGCGTGCGCGCGATCGGCACGCCCAGCTTGGTGCCCGGCGTGGCGATGCGGAAATCGCAGGCGGTCGCCAGCGCCAGCCCGCCGCCGATGGCCCAGCCTTCCAGCACCGCAACGGTGGGCATGGGCAGCGATTCGACCGCTTGCACGCAGGCGTCGATGCGCTCTTCGTAGGCCACGCCGTCTTCGCCGGAACGGAAGTCCTGGAACTGGGCGATGTCGGTGCCCGCGACGAAGGCCTGCCCGCCGGCGCCGCGGAAGCGCACCACGCGGATCGACGCGTCGTCGCGCAGCTGCCCGCAATGGCGCACCAGCGATTCGTACATCGCCCACGTCATCGCGTTGCGTGCCTCGGGACGATCGAACGTCACCGAAGCGATGGGACCTTCGACCTGCAGGTGGACCGCGCCTTCGCCGCTCATGCGCCGAACGCCCCTTGCGCCTTCAGGTTCGCAATCTCTTCGTCGCTGACCCCTGCTTCGGCGAGCACCTCGTGCGTGTGCTCGCCCAGCAGCGGCGGATGGCGGCGCACCTGCTGCGGCGTGCCGGACAGCTTCACCGCGAAACCGATGTTGGGCACCTGCCCTTCGACGGGATGCTCGATCTCCATGCGCATGCGGCGCGCCTTGGCGTGCTCGCTGCCGAACGCTTCCGGGTACGACAGGATGGGCCCGGCGGGGATGCCGTTGGCCAGCAGCGTGTCGACCCAGTAGTCCTTGGGCTTCGTGCGGAAAGTTTTTTCCAACTCGTCCTGCAGCGCCTGCCGGTGCTTCAGCCGCAGCGCGATGGTGGTGAAGCGCTCGTCCTGCAGCAGTTCCTCGCGGCCCATCAGCTGGCACAGCTGCGTCCACAGCTTCTGGTTGTTGGCGCCCATCACGAAGTGGCCGTCGGACGAAGCCATCGCCTGGTACGGCGCGGTCATCTTGTTGGACGTGCCCAGCGGCTGCGGTGGCACGCCCGTGCCCCAGTAGTCGCAGATGTCCCAGACCGAAAACGCCATCACCGAATCGAACAGCGCGGCGTCCACGTACTGGCCCTGCCCCGTGTTCTTCGCGCCGATGTACGCGGCCAGCGTGGCGTAGATCGCGAACAGCGCGCAGCCGATGTCGGCCACCGGCACGCCCGCCTTCACCGGCGGGCTGTCGGGGTAGCCGGTGACGCTCATCACGCCCGACATGGCCTGCGCCATCAGGTCGAAACCGGGCCGGTCGGCCCACGGACCCGTCTGGCCGAAGCCCGAGATGCTGGTGTAGACCAGCTTCGGGTTCACCTTGCGCAGCTCTTCGTAGCCCAGGCCCAGGCGGCGCATGGCGCCGGGGCGGTAGTTCTCGACCAGGATGTCGGCGTCCCTCGCCAGCCGCAGCAGCACCGACTTGCCGGCCTCGGTCTTGAGGTCCAGCGCGATGCTGCGCTTGTTGCGGTTCATGTTCAGGAAGCCGAGCGAGTCGGCGCCCTTCATCTTGAACCCCATGGACCCGCGCGTCTGGTCGCCCGTGCCCGGCGGTTCGATCTTGATCACGTCGGCACCCAGGTCGCCCAGCAGCATGCACGCATACGGGCCGGCCATCACCTGGCTGATGTCGAGGACCTTGACGCCTTGTAAGGGGAGCGGTTGTGTCATTGGAGTACTTCGAATGCGGGCTCCCTTACGCAGAGTTCGCGGAGGTTACGCAGAGATCGCAGAGAAAACCTTTTAAGTTTTTTTTCTTCTCTGCGTACTCTGCGCTCCCTCCGCGAACTCCGCGTAAGGGCGTCCGCTTTCGGGTTTTCAGACCTCGCCCTTGACGCCGCCGTCCTTGATGATCTTGGCCCACTTGACCTGTTCGGCCGCCATGAACTCGCCGAACTTTTCGGTGGAGCCGCCGCCGTCTTGCGCACCCGAAGCCGCAAGCTTCTCCTGCACGTCGGGCATCAGCATCACCTTGTTCACGTCCTCGTTCATGCGCTTGGCCATGGCCACCGGCATCTTCGCGGGGCCGGCCAGGCCGTACCAGGTCGTCGCTTCGAAGCCGGGGAAGCCCGACTCGGCCATCGTCGGCACGTTCGGGTAGGCGCTCACGCGCTGCTGTCGGGTCTGCGCGATGGCGATGGCCTTGCCGCTCTTCACGTGCGGCGTGGCGGCGGTCATGGTGTCGAAGCTGTACTGGATCTGCCCGCCGATCAGGTCGGTGAGCATGGGGCCCGAGCCCTTGTACGGCACGTGGATGGCCTTGACCTTGGCGGCCAGCATGAACATCTCCAGCGCCAGGTGCTGCGCGCTGCCCGTGCCCGCGCTGCCGAAAGCCACCTTGCCCGGGTTGTCGCGGCACAGCTTCACGAGGTCGGCCACCGTCTTGGCGGGCTGGTGCTCGTTGCAGATCAGCAGGTTGGGCGTCACGCCCACCAGCACGATGGGCGCGAAGTCCCTGGCCGGGTCGTAGTTCACCTTCTGCAGGCCGGGCGTGATGGCCTGGCTGTTGATGTGCGCCATCAGCAGCGTGTTGCCGTCGCCCGGCTGCTTGGCCACGTAATCGGCGGCGATGGTGCCCGACGCACCCGCGCGGTTCTCCACGAGGACCGACGTCTTCCACATGTCGCCGAGCTTCTGGCCGATGACGCGCGCCAGGATGTCCGTGCCGCCGCCGGGCGCGAAGCCCACGATGATGCGCACCGGCCCCGCAGGCAGGTTCTGCGCGCGCACCAACGGCGCGGCCAGGGTGGCCGCTACACCGGCGGCGAAGGTTCTGCGTTGCATGCTTGTCTCCTTGTTTGAATCAATGACGAATGACTTCGCTTCGCTCAATGACGAATGACCCGCTGCGGCTGGATGACTTGGTCATTCGTCATCAAAGCGCAGCAAGGTCATTTGTCATGCGGCTTTCTTCAGCGGCACCGCGGACGCGTGCGAAGCGAAGTGGTCCATCGCGGCCTGCACGCCCGAGCCGGCCAGCTTCACGCCGGACAGCTTCAGGCCCATCTCGCAGCCGCCCAGCGCCGCCACCAGCGTCAGGTCGTTGCAGTCGCCCAGGTGGCCGATGCGGAACATGCGGCCCTTCACCTTGCCCAGGCCGGTGCCCAGCGACAGGTCGAAGCGTTCGTAGATCAGCTGGCGCACCTTGTCGGCGTCCACGCCATCAGGCATCACCACCCCGGTGAGCACCGGCGAATACACGGACGGATCGGCGCACTGGATCTCCAGGCCCCAGGCCCTCACCGCCGCGCGCACGCCTTCGGCCCAACGCTGGTGGCGGGCGAACACCGTGTCCAGCCCGCCCTGCTGCTCTTCCAGCAGCATGTCGCAGGCTTCGGCCAGGCCGTACAGCAGGTTGGTGTTGGGCGTGTAGGGGAAGTAGCCGGTCTTGTTCATCTCGACCATCTCGTCCCAGGCCCAGAACGACTTGGGCAGCTTCGCGTTCTTGCTCACCTCCAGCGCCTTGGGCGACAGCGCGTTGAAGCTGATGCCCGGCGGCAGCATCAGCCCTTTCTGCGAGCCGCTGACGCAGACGTCCACGCCCCACTCATCGTGGCGGTACTCGGCCGACGCCAGGCCGGAGATGCTGTCCACCATCAGCAGCGCCGGGTGCTTCGCGGCATCGATGGCCTTGCGCACCGCCTTGATGTCGCTGGTGGCGCCGGTGGACGTTTCGTTGTGCACCACGCACACGGCCTTGATGCGGTGCTGCGAGTCTTCGCGCAGGCGCTTCTCGATCAGGTCCGCCTGCACGCCGCGCCGCCAGCCCTCCACGCCCGGCAGTCCGAGGAACTCGGTCTGCAGCCCCAGGCGCGTGGCCATCCTGTTCCACAGGCTGGCGAAGTGGCCGGTCTCGTACATCAGCACCGCGTCGCCGGGCGACAGCGTGTTGGCCAGCGCGGCCTCCCATGCACCGGTGCCGGAAGCGGGATAGATCACCACGGGGTGCTTCGTCTGGAAGATGCGCTGCATGCCCGCGAGCACGCGCTTGCCCAGCAAGGCGAACTCGGGCCCGCGGTGGTCGATGGTGGGCAGGCTCATGGCTCGCAGGATGCGGTCGGGTACCGGCGAAGGCCCCGGGATCTGCAGGAAGTGGCGGCCGGTGGGATGGAAATCGAGCGTCAGCATGGTGGCGCATTTTTGCATACAAAATTCGCCTCGCATCCGGACATTCCCCGACATGCTCAGCCGGACAGTGGCGAAATTTGCATACAATCCGCCTCATGGCCGACGTCATCTCCATCCCGCGCGCGGCCCTGCACGAGCAGGTGGCGCAGCGCCTGCGCCAGATGCTGGTGGAAAACCGCATCGCGCCGGGCGCCAAGCTCAATGAGCGCGAGCTGTGCGAACAGCTCAAGGTTTCGCGCACGCCGCTGCGCGAGGCGATCAAGATGCTGGCCGCCGAAGGCCTGGTGGAACTGGTGCCCAACCGCGGCGCCATCGCGCTGGCGCTGGGCAAAGCCGACGTGGTGAACACCTTCGAGGTGATGGCCGGGCTGGAAGGCCTGTCGGGCGAACTGGCCGCGCAGCGCATCACCGACGCCGAACTCGCGGAGATCCAGGCCCTGCACTTCGAGATGATGGCCGCGTACACGCGCAAGGACTTGTCGGCCTACTACAGCCTCAACGCGCGCATCCACCGCGCCATCAACGCCGCGGCCAAGAACCCGGTGCTGACCACCACCTACAACCAGGTCAACGCGCGCCTGCAGGCGCTGCGTTTCCGCTCCAACCAGGATGGCGCCAAGTGGAAGCGCGCGGTCAAGGAACACGAGAAGATGATCGAAGCCCTTGCCGCGCGCGACGCCGCGGCCTTGCGCACCGTGCTGGTCACGCACCTGCACAACAAGCGCGACACCGTGCTGGAACAGCTGCGCGAGGACGCCAGGCCGACGCCGCGCCGGAAGGCCCGCGAATGAACGCGCCCTTGCCCCTCACCGTCGCGCGCGAAGCTGCCGGCGCTTACGACCGCGTCGCATCGGTCACCAACGACATCGCCGGCAAGCTGGCGCAGCGCCTGGCGAAGGAAACGCAGGGCGAAGTGCTGTTCTCCCCCGCCGACCGCGGCCGCTATGCCACCGACGCGTCCATCTACCAGGAGACGCCCGTCGGCGTGTTCGTGCCGCGCGTGGCGGAAGACATCCGCCTGGCGCTGGACATCTGCCGCGACCTGAAGGTCCCCATCGTGCCGCGCGGCGGCGGCACCAGCCAGTGCGGCCAGACCGTGGGCGCGGGCCTCGTCATCGATTGCTCCAAGCACGTGCGCGGCATCCTCGAAGTCGATGCCGCCAATCGCACCGCGGTGGTCGAGCCCGGCCTGGTGCTGGACCACCTGAACGCCGCGCTGAAGCAGCACGGCCTGTGGTACCCGGTGGACGTGTCCACCAGCGCGCAGGCCACGCTGGGCGGCATGGCGGGCAACAACTCCTGCGGCAGCCGCAGCATCGCGTGGGGCAACATGGTCCACAACGTGCTGGGCATCGACGCCTGGACCGCCGACGGCCAGCTGCACCGCTTCGGCAAGTTCGACGAAGCGGCCGGCTTCGTCCGCGGCATCGGCGAGCAGGTGCGGCAGATGGCCGGCGACCTGGCGCCCGACATCGACGCGATGTGGCCCAAGGTGCTGCGCCGCGTGGCCGGCTACAACCTGGACGTCTTCCGCAACCAGAACCCCAAGCCCTACACGGCCGACGGCTCCGTCAACCTCGCGCACCTGCTGGTGGGCAGCGAAGGCACGCTGGCCGTCACGCGCAGCCTGAAGCTGCAACTGGCGCCGCTGCCGCGCGCGAAGGTGCTGGGCGTGGTGAACTTCCCGACCTTCTACAAGGCGATGGACACGGCGCAGCACATCGTGCGCCTCGGCGAAGGGACACTCACGGCGGTCGAACTGGTCGACCGCACGATGATCGAGTTGTCGCTGCAGAACCCCGCCTTCGCGCCCATCGTGCGCGGCGCGGTCATCGGCCAGCCCGACGCTGTGCTGCTGGTGGAGTTCTCCGGCCCGGAGAAGGCACCGCTGGTGAAGCACCTGGACCGCCTGGTGCAGCTGATGGGCGACCTGGGCCTGCCCGGTTCCGTGGTGCGGCTGGAAGACGACGGCGCGCAGAAGGCGCTGTGGGAAGTGCGCAAGGCCGGCCTCAACATCATGATGAGCCTGAAAGGCGACGGCAAACCGGTCAGCTTCATCGAGGACTGCGCGGTGCCGCTGGAGCACCTGGCCGAGTACACCGACGCGCTGACGCAGGTGTTCCGCAAGCACGGCTCGCGCGGCACCTGGTACGCGCACGCGTCCGTGGGCACGCTGCACGTGCGCCCGATCCTGGACATGCGGCAGGGCGGCGCGCCCAAAATGCGCGCCATCGCCGAGGAAGCGTCCGCGCTGGTGCGCAAGTACCGCGGCGCCTACAGCGGCGAGCACGGCGACGGCCTGTGCCGCGGCGAATGGATCCAGTGGCAGTTCGGCCCTCGCATCACCGAAGCCTTCGCGCGCATCAAGGACCTGTTCGATCCGCAGCACCTGCTCTGCCCGCGCCGCATCGTCGACGCGCCCCGCATGGACGACACGCGGCTGATGCGCTTCCCGCCCAGCTACAAGGTCATCCCGCTGCAGCCCGCGCTGGACTGGCGTGGCTGGGACGTGCAGAACGACCCTTCCACCGAGAAGACCACGCGCCCCGGCACCGGCGGCGATCCGGCGCACGGCTACGCCAAGGCCGTGGAGATGTGCAACAACAACGGGCACTGCCGCAAGTTCGACGCGGGGACGATGTGCCCCAGCTACCGCGTCACGCGCGACGAGAAGCACCTGACCCGCGGCCGCGCCAACACGCTGCGGCTGGCGCTGTCGGGGCAGCTGGGGCCGCAAGGCATCACGAATCCGGAAGTGCGCGATGCCATGGACCTGTGCGTGTCCTGCAAAGGCTGCAAGCGCGACTGCCCTACCGGCGTGGACATGGCGAAGATGAAGGTGGAGTTCCTGCACCACTGGCATGCGCGCCACGGCTGGACGCTGAAGGACAAGCTCGTGGCGCGCTTGCCCGACTACGCGCGCCACGCCGCCCGCATCGCGCCGCTGCTGAACCTTCGCAACCGCGTGCCGCTGCTGGCGCGGCTGGGCGAGAAGATGCTGGGGTTCTCCGCGCGCCGCAGACTGCCGGAATGGCGCGCCGACCATTTCTTCCGTGAACGGCCTGCGACGGCGAGCAGGGACCAAGTCCTCGCGGCCGCAAAGCCGGTGGTGTTGTTCGTCGACACGTTCAACGGCCACTTCGAATCCGAAAACGCGCGCGCCGCGCTCGCTCTGCTGCAAGCGGCGGGCTACACCGTGCACGTCGCCACCAAGGCGAACGACGACGGCGGCCACCTCTGCTGCGGCCGCACCTACCTCGCCACCGGCCAAGTCGACGAAGCCCGCCGCAAGGCACGCGAAGTGGTGGAGGCGCTCTCCCCGTTCGCCGAGCGCGGCATCGCCATCGTCGGCCTGGAGCCGTCCTGCCTGCTCTCGCTGCGCGATGAGCACCTGTCGCTGGGCCTGGGCGCTCCCGCGCAGAAGATCGCCGCACATGCGCTGCTGCTGGAGGAGTTCCTCGCGCGCGAGCTCGACGCCGGCCGCCTGGACGAGCTGAAGGCCAAGCTGCGGCCCGTGACGCGGAAGATCCTGGTGCACGGCCATTGCCACCAGAAGGCATTCGACGCGGTGTCGCCGGTACTCAAACTGCTGAAACTCATCCCCGGCGCGCAGCCCGAGCTGGTGGAAAGCAGCTGCTGCGGCATGGCCGGCGCTTTCGGCTACGAAGCCGCGCACCACGACGTGTCGATGGCGATGGCCGAACTCAGCCTGCTGCCCGCGGTGCGCAACGCGCCCGACGCGATCGTCGTCGCCGACGGCACCAGCTGCCGGCACCAGATCCGCGACGGCGCGGGCCGCGAAGCGGTACACGCGGCGGTGCTGCTGGCGCGGCAGTTGCCGGCGGCTTGACCCTGCATGCCGGTGCGGCGAGCCCGCACCGGCAGAATCGGCGGCATGGCCGCCCCCCTCATCCGAGCCGCCCTTCCCAGCGACGAGCCCGTGTGGCGCGAGCTGTGGAAGGGCTACTGCGACTTCTACGAAGCCGCGCTTCCCGATGAAGTGACGCAGCGCACCTGGAAGCGCGTCCTCGATCCCGATTCGGCCGTGATGTGCGTGGTCGCCGAGGTTGACGGGCGCGTGCGCGGCTTCGCGCACTGCGTGGTGCACGAGAACACCTGGGAGACGCAGCCCGTGTGCTACCTGGAAGACCTGTACGTGGCGCCGGCCGCGCGCGGGCAAGGCGCCGGCCGGGCGCTGATCGAGTGGCTGCGCAACGCGATGCGCGCCGAAGGCTGGGCACGTCTTTACTGGATGACGAAGAGCGACAACGCCGCCGCGCGCGCCTTGTACGACCGCTTCACCAGCGCCGACGATTTCGTCCGCTACGTGATCCGCCGGAAATAGCGAAGGCGGCTCTCGCTGCTCGGCCGCCCGGCAGCCGCCCGGGACCTCGCACCCTCCTGCTTTGCACAGAGATACGTCACGGCAGAGTTGCAACGCGCCTAGACTTCGCAGCCCGAATTGAAGGAGAGACGGGCATGCGCAAGACCACCAGCCACACCGACAAGCCGGCCGCTTCCAAGGCCGCGCAGGACAGCGCGCATCCGGCGGCGGCCATCGCCCGCACCACCGGCGCCATGGTCCGCGCGTCCGGCGATCTGCAGGAGACGATGGCGCGGCGCGCCGGCCTGCTGCAGCAGGAGGCCGCGCACCAGCTGCGCATGGCCACCAACCCGGCGGAACTGGTGGCGGTGCAGACGGCGCTGATGATGGCCGGCTGGCAGCACTCCATCCAGTGGACGTCCGACCTGGCCAACGCGTGGTTCGCGCTCGGCACGGCCGGCGCCACGCCGTACCGGGACCCCAAGCCCCACTGACCCACTGAACTCATCCATGGCGGCATGCCGCGCTGGCTGAGCGTTTGACAAGCGGCACGCGAAGGGGCCAGATGGCGCCCCGCGCGTGGCGCCTTTGGTTGCCGCGTCCCGCGGCAACCCGCAGTACCCGCCCATGAACGAGCCCGTCCGATCGATGTTCGCGCCTTCCGCACGCGCCGCGGCCGGCTCGCTGCTGGCCGGGCCCACGGCGAAGGCCGAGGCCATCGCCGGCAGCGAAATGGCCGCCCTGGTGTCGGAGTTCGACTGGGCATCCACGCCGCTCGGCCCGGCGGAAGGCTGGCCCCAGAGCCTGAAGAGCGCGGTACGGCTGATGCTCGGCTCGCGCTACCCCATGTTCATCTGGTGGGGCCCGGAGCTGGTGGGCATCTACAACGACGCCTACTGCGAGGTGCTGGGGCCGCGCCACCCGTGGGCGCTGGGCCGCTCGGCGCGTGAGACGTGGGCCGAGATCTGGGACGTGCTGGGGCCCCAGGGCGATTCCGTCATGCAGCACGGCACGTCCACCTGGAACGACCGAGTGCTGCTGACGATGCAGCGCAAGGGCTACGTCGAGGAAACCTACTTCACCTTCTCGTACAGCCCCTGCTTCAACGACGCGGGCGAGGTGGGCGGCGTGTTCTGCACCTGCACCGACGACACCTCGCGCGTGCTGGGCGAGCGGCGGCTCAAGACGCTGGGCGACCTGTCCGCCGCGGTGCTGGATTCGCGCAACGCGCAGGAAGCGTGCGAAGCCGCGGTGCTGTCCCTGTCGGCCAACACGCACGACCTGCCTTTCATGCTGCTGTACCTGCAGGACGGCAGCGCGCTGCAACTGGCCGCGGGCGCGGGCGTGCAGGACGAACGCATCGCCGTCCTGCGATCGCGCCTGGACGAACCCGGCCTGTGGCCTTTCGCGGACGTCGCCTCCGGCGGCGAGCCCTTGCAGGTCACCCGGCTGGACCAGTACGCCCGCGTGCCCGCCGGCCCATGGGAAGAACCGGTGCAGGACGCGCTGGTGCTGCCCCTGCCCGCGCCCACCGGGGGCACCGCCGGCTTCATGGTAGCGGGCCTGAACCCGCGCCGGCCGCTCGACGGCGAATACCGCGACTGGCTGCGCCTCGTCGCGCAGCAGGTGGCCAGCGCCATCGCCGACGCGCGCAGCTTCGAGGAAGAGCGCCAGCGCGCGCAGTCGCTCGCCGCGCTGGACAGCGCCAAGACAACGTTCTTCTCCAACGTCAGCCACGAGCTGCGCACGCCGCTGTCGCTGATGCTGGGCCCGATGGGCGAACTGCTGGAGAGCCGCACGCTGGACGGCCCGGCGCGCGAATCGCTCGTGCTGGCGCAGCGCAACGGACAGCGGCTGCAGCGGCTGGTGAACGCGCTGCTGGACTTCTCGCGCATCGAAGCCGGCCGCATGCAGGCCTGCTTCCAGCCGATGGACCTGGCGGCCTACACGACCGAGCTGGCCAGCTTCTTCGATTCGGCCGCGCGCAAGGCGGGGCTGGTGCTGGACGTGCGGTGCGACGAGCTGGCCCAGCCGATCTACATCGACCGCGCCATGTGGGAGACGGTGGTCTTCAATCTGCTGTCCAACGCGATCAAGTACACGCTGCGCGGCCGGGTCGAGGTGCGGCTGCACGCAGCAGGCGACGTGGTCAGGCTCGAAGTGCGCGACACCGGCATCGGCATCCCCGAGGAAGCCCTGCCCCGCGTGTTCGACCGCTTCTTCCGCGTGGAAGGCGCGCAGGCCCGCACCATCGAAGGCAGCGGCATCGGCCTGGCGCTGGTGGCCGAGCTCACGCGCATGCATGGCGCGGCGATCGACGTGCAAAGCCGCCTCGGCGAAGGCAGCACCTTCCGCGTGGACGTGCCCTGGGGCCACGCCCACCTGCCGCCGGACCAGGTCGTGCACCAGGAAGCCTCGTTCATGCCGTCCATCGCGTCCGCCGGCTGGATCGAGGAAGTGGAAAGCTGGCTGGAAGGCGCGGCGCCGGACGGTGCGGAAGCGGTGGAAGGCGGCGAAGCACGCGCCGCGGAACCCGAGCGGCTGGCGTGCCCCGCCGCGGCGGGCCGCGGCTCGGTGCTGCTGGTCGACGACAACGCCGACATGCGGCACTACCTGGGCCGCCTGCTCGGGCGCGAGCACGAGGTGCGCACCGCCGCCGACGGCTGGCAGGCGCTCAGCCGCATCGACGACCGCGTGCCGGACCTGGTGCTGACCGACGCGATGATGGGTGGCATGGACGGCTTCGAGCTGCTGCGGCGGCTGCGCAGGGACCCGGCGACGGCCACGCTGCCGGTCATCATGCTGTCGGCCAACGCAGGCGAGGACGCCCGGCTGCGCGCGCTGGAAGCCGGCGCCGACGACTTCCTGGTGAAGCCTTTCCACGCGCGCGAGCTGCTGGCGCGCGTGTCGGGCGCGATGCGGCTGACGCAGGTGCGCCAGCAGGCCATGCGCCGCGAGCAGGAATTGCGCACCGAAGTCGAGCGGGTGCTGGAAAGCATCACCGAAGGCTTCGTCGCGGTGGACGCCGACTGGCGCTTCACCTATGTCAACCGCGCGGCGGAGGGCCTGTACGGCCGCCCGCGCGAGAACATGCTGGGCCGCAGCCTGTGGGACGTGTTCCCCGAGGTGGCCAGCTCCGCGTTCGAGGAGCCTTTCAGGCGCGCCATGCGCGAGCGCGTGGCGCTCACCGTCGAAGGCCCGTACAACCCGCTGGCCGCGTGGTTCGAAGTCAACATCTACCCGGTGGCTTCGGGCGGCCTGTCGCTGTATTTCCGCGACGTGCTGCAGACGCGCCTGATGGAGCGCAGCATCCGCGAGAGCGAGTCGCAGCAGCGCTTCCTGGCCGAGTTCGACCGCCTGATGCGCCACCTGGACGACCCCGAGGCCGTGTTGTGCGAGGCGGTGCGCGCCATCGGCCACCACCTGGGCGCCGACCGCTGCATCTGGGCGCTGGTGGACGGCGACGGCGACAGCGCGGAAGTGCGCGGCGAGTTCCGCCGCGGCGCGAACGTGTCATCCATGCGGGGCCGCATCCGCCTGTCGGACGCGGGCCGCGAGCACCTGCGCCTGTACAAGGCGAGCCGCCCGTTCGTCTCGCACGACGTGGACCGGGACGAACGCACGGCCGACGGCCGCCAGCCCTACCGGCAGGCGGGCATCGGGGCCACCATCTCTTGCGGCATCCTGCGCGGCGACCGGCTGGTAGCCGGCATCGGCGTGCACCAGCGCGAACCGCGCCACTGGATCGAGTCCGAGGTGCAGCTGGTGCAGGCGGCCGCGCAGCGCTGCTGGGAAGCTTTCGAACGCGCCCAGGTGCAGCGCCGCCAGCGCGAGGACGCCGAGGCCCTGGGCCAGGCGCACGCCGCCCTGCAGCAGGTGGAGCGGCGCAAGGACCAGTTCATCGCCACGCTGGCGCACGAGCTGCGCAACCCGCTGGCGCCGCTGCGCAACGGCGTGCAGCTGCTGGCGCTGGGCGGCGGCCCGGACGGCGGCGCGCGCGTGCAGGCCATGATGCGGCGGCAGATCGACCACCTGGTGCGCCTGGTGGACGACCTGCTGGAGGTGTCGCGCATCACTTCGGGCAAGGTCGTGCTGCAGCGCGGGCGCCTGTCGCTGCACGAGGTGCTGGTGGGCGCCGCGGAGAGCTGCCGTCCGGTGGTGGAAGCCGCGCGCCATTCGCTGCACGCGGACGTGGACGCGGTGGCGGGCCTGTACGTGGACGGCGACGCGATGCGCCTGGGCCAGGTGTTCACCAACCTGCTGAACAACGCGGCCAAGTACACCGAACCCGGCGGCCACATCTCGCTGTCGGCGCAAGGCCGCGACAGCGAGGCCGTGGTGGTGGTGCAGGACAACGGCATGGGCCTGGCGCCCGACATGCTGGAGGAAGTGTTCCAGCCCTTCGTGCAGGTGGACCGGTCCGCCGCACGCGCGCAGGGCGGACTGGGCATCGGTCTGTCCATCGTGCGAAGCCTGGTGGAGCTGCACGGCGGCCGCGTGCAGGCGCGCAGCGGAGGCCTGGGGCACGGCTCAATGTTCGAGGTGCGCCTGCCGCTGGCCGAGGGCTCGGTGGCGCAGCCGCCGGACCGCCGCGGCGCGATGAGCTGGCAGATGCCATCGGACGACGGCCCGCTGGTGCTGGTGGTGGACGACAACCGCGACGCGGCCGACAGCCTGGCCGCGATGCTGGAGATGATGGGCGCGCGCGCCCAGGTGGTCTACGGTGGCCCCGACGCGCTGGCCGCGGTGGACCAATACCGGCCGCAGCTGGTGCTGCTGGACCTGGGCATGCCGGGCATGGACGGCTACGAGGTGGTTTCGCGGCTGGCCGGGCACCCGCACCGCGGGCAGATGCACATCGTCGCCCTCACCGGCTGGGGCCAGGCCGAGGACCGCCAGCGCACCCGCGAAGCCGGCTTCGACGACCACCTGGTCAAGCCGGCCGAGATCGAGGCGCTGGAGCTGGTGCTGTCGAAGGTCGGCGGGACGGTGCGCGCTTAGGGGCACCGCCGGCCCCTGCCCTTTGTCATGCCGGGCTTGACCCGGCATCCACCTCCTGCCCGGTGATGACGCGCATTCGGCCCGCCGGGGATGGATGGCGGGTCAAGCCCGCCATGACAGGCATCAGGGCTTCACGTAGTCCGAAATCACCTTCCACTTCCCGTCCTGGATCTGCGACAACCGCGACAGGTCGCTGCCCAGGCGCTTGTTCGGGCCGTAGGTGGCCGGCGCGGCGCCGAACATGTCGGTGTCGAAGCTGATCGAGTCCATGGTCTTCACGAACGAATCGGTCGTGAGGTTGGGGCCGGCCTTCTGCGCCGCCTTGATGAACCAGTCGACGATGCTGTAGCCGTACACCGAGAACACGGTGGGGTCTTCGTTGAACTTGGTCTTGTACTTGTTGGCCCAGAAGCGGATCGGCTGCGAGGCTTCGTCCAGGTAGGGGTTCTGCACCGTCATGGTGGCGTACAGGCCGTCCATGGCCTTGCCGCCCAGCTTGTGGATGAGGTCGGTGTACGCCGCGCTGGAACCCAGGAACGTGGGGCTGAAGCCGGTCTTGCGCGCTTCGCCGATGGTGCCGATAGTCTCGCGGATGATGGTGCCCAGCACCACGAAGTCGCAGCCCGCGCCCTTCATGCGCGCCACCTGCGACGAGAAGTCGGTGGCGCCGCGCTTGTACGTGGTTTTCTCGGCCAGGTCCATGTTGATGGTCTTGAGCCCCGCCTCGGCGCCGCGCAGCACTTCCAGCCCGAAGTCGTCGTCCTGGTAGAGGGTGCAGACCTTCCTGGCCTGCTTGTCCTTCACCAGCTTGGGCAACGCCAGGCGCATCTGGTCGTAGTAGGTCGCGGCGAACGAATACTTCAGCTTGTGCAGCGGCTCGTACATCTCGCGCGCGGCCGTGATGGGCATGAAGTTGACCACGCCCTTCTCGAACTGCACCGGCATCGCCGCCATGTTCTGCGCCGTGCCCAGGTGGCCCGCCATCAGGAAGATCCTGTCCTGGTTCACCAGCTTCTGAGCCGCCAGCACCGCTTTCTTCGGGTCGTAGCCGTCGTCTTCCACCAGCAGCTTCAGCTTGCGGCCGTGGATGCTGCCCTGCTCGTTCAGTTCGTCCACGCGAAGCTGCATGCCGTTGCGCGCCTGCTTGCCGAAGCCGGCCAGCGGGCCCGACAGGTCCTGGATGGTGCCGATCAGGATCTCGTTCTTGCCCACGCCCTGCTGCTGCGCAAGGGCGGGTGAAGCCGCGACGGCCAGGGCCGCGGCGGCCAGGAAAGTGCGGGTGCTGCGCATGTCGTCTCCTCGACTCGTTGGGTGGGTGCGGGGCATTCTTCAGGCGCCCCCTCGCCTGTCAAGCGGGCCGACCCGCTTGGGGTAACCGCTAGCGGTACATCGCCTCGACCTGCGGCGAGTACTTGCGCTCCACCAGCTTGCGCTTGAGCTTCATCGTCGGCGTGAGCTCCTCGTCCTCGGCGGTCAGCTGGGTGTCCAGCAGGAAGAACTTCTTGACCTGCTCCACCCGCGCGAACTTCGCGTTCACGCGGTCGATCTCGCGCTGGATCAGTTCCTGCACCTGCGGCGCGCGCGCCAGGCTGGCGTAGTTGCTGAAAGGCACGTCGTGGTCCTGCGCGTACTTCTCGACGTTCTCCTGGTCGATCATGACGATGGCCGTGAGGAACGGACGCTTGTCGCCGATGACCACGGCGTCGGTGACATACGGCGAGAACTTCAGCTCGTTCTCGAATTCGCTGGGCGTGATGTTCTTGCCGCCGGCCGTGATGATGATGTCCTTCATCCGGTCGGTGATGCGGAAGTAGCCGTCGTTGTCCACGGTGCCCACGTCGCCGGTGCGGAACCAGCCGTCCGGCGTGAACGACTCGGCCGTCTTCTCCGGCTGGTTGAGGTAGCCCATGAAGACGTTCGGGCCCTTCACCTGGATCTCGCCCGAGGCCGGGTCGATGCGCATCTGGTTGTGCGCGCCCGCCGGGCCGATGGAGCCGGGCTTGATGCGCGCGGGCGGCACCAGGCTGGACACGCCGCACGTTTCGGTCATTCCCCAGGCCTCCAGCATGGGCACCCCCAGCGCCAGGTACCAGCGGATCAGCTCGGGCGAGATGGGCGCCGCGCCCGTCACCAGGAACCGCGCCCGGTGGATGCCGATCAGCTTTCGCACGTTGTCCAGCGCCAGCGCGCGCGCCGCCAGGAACTGCAGCTTCAGCCCCGCCGGCACCGGCTGGCCCGCCAGCACGCGGTCGGCCACGCGCTGCCCCACCCCGATGGACCACGCGTAGGTGGCCTGCTGCAGCCGGCTGGACTCGCGCAGCGCGATGGCCACCGCCGAATAGAACTTCTCCCACACGCGCGGCACGGCGGTGCACACCGTCGGCTGGATCTCCCGCACGTTCTCCGGCACCGTCTCGGGGTTCTCGACGAAGTTGATCTTCGCGCCCGAATACACCGGCAGGTACTCGCCGCCGATGCGCTCGGCGATGTGGCACAGCGGCAGGAAACACATGCGCTCGTCGCGCTCGTCCTGCGGCAGCAGCGGGTTGTACGCGCGCGTGATGTAGGCCAGCGCGCCGTGGCTGTGCATCGCGCCCTTAGGCTTGCCGGTGGTGCCGGACGTGTAGACCAGGATGGCGAGTTCGTCGCCGCGCAGCGCATTCATCCGCTGGTCCAGCGCCTGCGGGTGCTGCGCGTTGTGGTCGCGGCCCAGCGCGCGCAAGGCGTCCAGGCTCACCACCATGGGGTCGCGCAGTTCGCGCAAGCCCTCCATGTCCATCACGACGATCCTGCGCAGGTGCGGCAGTTGCGCGCGAACTTCCAGCGCCTTGTCCAACTGCTCCTCGTCCTCGACGAACAGCACCGAGGTTCCCGAGTCTTCGCACAGGTAGTGCACCTGCGAGGGCGAATCGGTGGGGTAGATGCCGTTGCACACGCCGCCCGCGCTGAGCACCGCCAGGTCGGCCCACACCCACTCGGCACGCGTGTTGGCCAGCACGGAAGCGGTGTCGCGCGCGGAGAAGCCCAGCGCCATCAGGCCGCCGGCGACTTCGCGCACGATGGCGCCCACCGCGTCCCAGGTCCAGCTGCGCCACAGGCCCAGCTCCTTCTGCCGCATCCACACGTGCGGGCCGCGCCGGCGCACGCCGTTCCAGAAGATGGCGGGGATGGTGTCGCCTTCGATGACCAGGCCTTCGCGCGGCTCGATGCGGTGGGCGTTCCAGAGGTTGCTCATGCCGATGTCCCCAGAGCCTGGTCAAGCCCGCGATGACAGGGAACGGATTTCACCGCCATGTCTTTTTCTTCTTCCACCGCCGCTCCCCCCTCACCCCGGCCTGCTTCATTCCCAGGTAGAACTCCTTGATGTCGTCCTTCTCCCGCAGGTGCGCACAGGTGTCCTCCATCACGATGCGGCCGTTCTCCAGCACGTAGCCGTAGTCGGCGGCGTTCAGCGCCATGTTGGCGTTCTGCTCCACCAGCAGGATGGTGGTGCCGCGCTCGCGGTTGATGCGCACCACGATCTCGAAGATCTCGCGCGTGAGCTTGGGCGACAGGCCCAGGCTGGGCTCGTCCAGCAGGATCAGTTCCGGCGCGGCCATCAGCGCGCGCGAGATGGCCAGCATCTGCTGCTGCCCGCCCGACAGCAGTCCTGCGTCCTGCGCCTCGCGCTCTTTCAGGATGGGGAAGTACGCGAACACCGCTTCCAGGTCGCGCGCCGCCGCGTCGCGGTCGGTGCGCGTGTACGCGCCCATCGCCAGGTTGTCGCGCACCGACAGCAGCGGGAACACCTCGCGCCCTTCCGGCACGTGCGACAGGCCGCGCCGCACCACGTCGGCCGGGTCGCGCGCGGTGATGTCCTCGCCCTTGAACTCCACCGTGCCTTTCAGCGGGTCCAGGATGCCGGAGATGGTCTTCAGGATGGTGGTCTTGCCCGCGCCGTTGGAGCCCAGCACGGTGGCGATCTCGCCTCGGCGCACCTGCAGGCTGACGCCGCGGATGGCCTTCACCGGGCCATAGGCCGATTCCACGTTGGCCAACCGCAGCACGGGCACGTCGCCGTTGGGCGCCGAGGTGGTGGCGGGCGCCGCCATCATCGCGTCGCCTCCCTGCGCAGCGTGGCCACGTCGTCGGCCGAGCCCAGGTAAGCCTCGACGACACCGGGATGCGCCTGAACCTCCGCTGGTGTGCCGAGTGCGAGGACTTCGCCCTGGTTCATTGCCAGCACACGGTCGGACACGCGCGAGACCAGCGCCATGTCATGCTCCACCATCAGCACGGTGATGCCCAGCTCCTTCTGGATGTCCTGGATCCAGAAAGCCATGTCCCCGGTTTCTTCCACGTTGAGGCCGGACGAAGGCTCGTCCAGCAGCAGCAGCTTGGGCTCGGTGCACAGCGCGCGGGCCAGTTCGACCACCTTGCGCACGCCGTACGGCAGGCCGGCCACCAGCGAATCGCGGTGGTGCTGCAGGTCGAGCAGGTCGATCACCCGCTCCACCTTCTCGCGCGCGGCGATCTCGGCGGCGCGCGCCTTCGGCGTGAACAGCATGTCGGCCCACAAACCCGTGGCGCGATGCGTGTGGCGGCCGATCAGCAGGTTGTGCAGCACGGTGGCGTGCTCGAACAGTTCGATGTTCTGGAAGGTGCGCGCGATGCCAAGCCCTGCGATGCGATGCGGCGGTTGCGTGGTGAGCGGCCGGCCTTCGAAGTCGATGGCGCCGGAAGTCGGCTGGTAGATGCGGCTGATGAGGTTGAAGACGGTGGTCTTGCCCGCGCCGTTGGGCCCGATCAGCGTGAACACCTCGCCGCGCCGCACATCGAAGCTGACGCCGTTGACCGCCAGCACGCCGCCGAAGCGCACGGACAGGTCCTTCGCGGAGAGCAGCACGCCGGTCACCGCAGCCTCTCCGACTTCTGGAACGACTTCTGCCGCCTGAACATGCCGCGCCGGTAGAACGGGAACAGCTGGAACCAGGTGCGCACCTTCAGCCAGCGGCCGTACAGGCCCATGGGTTCGAACAGCACGAAGGCGATGAGCACCGCGCCGTAGATCACCGCCTTCAGGCCCGGCGCCTGGCCAATGGCATCGGGCAGCAGGTCCTTGAAC
Source organism: Ramlibacter humi (assembly GCF_004681975.1). Taxonomy (GTDB): domain Bacteria; phylum Pseudomonadota; class Gammaproteobacteria; order Burkholderiales; family Burkholderiaceae_C; genus Ramlibacter; species Ramlibacter humi. The sequence continues at coordinate 319,428 of NZ_SMLK01000001.1, read as the reverse complement.
AGGCCGATGGCCTGCGGCAGCCCGATGAGGAAGATGGCGCCGAGGAAGGCACCGTGCAATGAGCCCAGCCCGCCGATGACCACCATCAGCAGCAGGTCGATGGACTGCACGATGTTGAACTGGTCGGGTGAGAGGAAGCGGATCTGGTGCCCGTACAGCGCGCCGCCCAAACCGGCCAGCGCCGCCGACAACGCGAAGCTGAGCGTCTTGTAGTACGCCAGGTGGATGCCCATGCTCTGCGCCGAGATCTCCGAATCGCGGATGGCGACGAAGGCGCGGCCCGTGGGCGAGCGCAGCAGGTTCAGGCACGCCAGCGTGGCCAGCACCGCCGTGGCCAGGCACACGAAGTAGAACGAGGTGCCCGTGTCCGCCGCCCAGCCGAAGGCCTTGGGCGCGCCCACCGTCAGGCCCGCGTTGCCGCCGGTGACCTTCTCCCAGCGCGCGAAGCCTTCTTCCACGATGAAGCCGAAAGCCAGCGTGGCGATGCCCAGGTAGATGCCTTTGACGCGCAACGCGGGCAGGCCGACCACCACGCCCACCAGCGCCGAGAGCGCGGCCGCCACCGCCATCGCGGCCGGGAACGGCCAGCCCGCGTTGGTCAGCACCGCCTGCGTGTACGCGCCCACGCCGAAGAAGGCGGCGTGTCCGATGGAGAACAGGCCGGTGAAGCCTGCCAGCAGCATCAGCCCCAGGCCGACCACGCCGTAGATGAGCATCTGCGTCATCTGCGCCAGCAGGTACTCCGACGCCGCCCACGGCGCGGCGATGAGCGCCGCTGCGAGCAGCGAATACCAGAACACGTGCCCGCCATGCCTGGCCAGCCGGATGTCCTGCTCGTAGCTGGTCTTGAAGAGGAAGCGCATGGTGGCGGCGTCATTCCCGCGAAGGCGGGAACCCGTGGCTCCCCGCCTTCGCGGGGATGGCGCTGGGAAGGCAATGAGGCGAGAAGCGAGCTTGGGTCATCACACCTTCTTCCTCAGTCTCTCGCCGAACAACCCGTTCGGCATCACCACCAGCATGGCCAGCACCACGATGTACGCGGCGATGTCCTTGAAGCCTTCCGGCAGGTAGAAGCCGGACAGCGACTCCACCACGCCGATGACCAGCCCGCCGACGATGGCGCCGGGCAGGCTGCCGAAGCCGCCCACCACGGCGGCGGGAAAAGCCTTCAGCCCGATGAGCCCCATGTTGGCGTGCACGAAGGTGATGGGCGCGAGCAGCAGCCCCGCGATGGCGGCCACCGCCGACGCCAGGCCCCACACCAGGCCGTTCAGCCGCCGCACCGGGATGCCCATGTAGTACGCCGCCAGCTGGTTCTGCGAAGCGGCCTGCATGGCGATGCCCACCTTGCTGTAGCGGAACGCCGCGTACAGCAGCGCGCACAGCGCGGCGGTGGCGGCGATGACCACCACGTGTTCGACCGCGATGACCAGCCCGCCCGCGTTCCAGACCATGTCCTTGTACGGCACGGCCAGCGTGTGCGTCTCGGTGCCGATGGACGGGATCATGGTGATGGTCCCGCGCGCCACGTAGCCGATGCCGATGGTGAGCATGACGATGGAGAACGCGGGCTGCCCCAGGATGGGCCGGATGACGATGCGTTCCAGCAGCACGCCGAAGACCGCCATGCCCGCGATGGCCGCCGGCACCGCCAGCCAGAACGGCAGGCCCAGCGTGGCGAGCGCCGCCAGGCCGGCGAAGGCGCCCAGCATCATGAGCTCGCCCTGCGCGAAGCTCACCGTCTCGGTGGCCTTGTAGATCAGCACGAAGCCCAGCGCGATCAGGCCGTAGATGCATCCCTGCGCGATGCCGCTGATCACCAGTTGGAGGAATTGCACTTGCCGGGCTGCCTGTGTGTTGGCGGGTTATAGCCGCCGGGTTCGCCGTCGCACTACAGGGTTGGTCCGGAGGACGGGGTGTGGCAGGGCGCCGGGGACGGGGTGTCTAATGCCCCGATGACCAGCAGCGTGAGAGTCGAACAGGACGGCCCCGTGACCATCGTCACGCTGGACCGCCGTGAAGTGCGCAACGCCGTGGACCGCGACACGGCGCGCGCGTTGTACGAAGCCTTCGTCGCGTTCGACGCCGACCGGCAGGCAAGCGTAGCGGTGTTCCACGGCGCCCACGGCCACTTCTGCGCCGGCTGGGACCTGCAGGCCGGCGCGCAGCTGGCGGCGGAAGGGCCGCAGAAGGTGTTCACCGACCTCGATTTCCAGCCGGGCCAGCCGCAGCCACGGGGCCCGATGGGGCCTTCGCGCCTGCTGCTGTCCAAGCCGGTCATTGCGGCTGTCAGCGGCGCGGCCGTGGCCGGTGGCATGGAACTGGCGCTGTGGTGCGACATGCGCGTGCTGGAAGAGGACGCGTACTTCGGCGTCTATTGCCGCCGCTTCGGCGTGCCGCTGATCGACGGCGGCACGGTGCGCCTGCCGCGCCTGGTGGGCATGGGCCACGCGATGGACCTCATCCTCACCGGCCGCAAGGTGGAAGCCGCCGAGGCGCTGCAGATGGGGTTGGCGAATCGCGTGGTGCCGCGCGGCCAGGCACGCGAAGCCGCCGTCGCCATCGCGCAGCAACTGGCTGCCTTCCCGCAGAAGACCATGCTGGCCGACCGCATGAGCGCGTACCGGCAATGGGACCTGCCCATCGAGCAAGCGCTGCACCAGGAATGGCGCGGCGGCGCGCCGTGCATGGCCGACGGCATCGCGGGCGCGGGCCGCTTCGCCGCGGGCGAAGGGCGGCACGGAAAGTTCTGAGCATGCGCGCCGCCCCGCCCTTCCCGCGCCGCATCGCCAGCAGCGAACGAATGATGTGGCTGACGCCGCAGCGGGTGTTCTACGCGGGGCTGCTGGGCGAACCGTCGCGGCATGCGCGCGGGTGCCTGATCGTGCACGTGGCGCTGGAGGGCCTGCTCACGGCGCGCGTGGGATCGCAGGCGCCGGCCACAGGGGAAGTCGTGGTCGTGCCGCCTTGGGTGCCGTACGAGCTGTCCAGCGGCGGGCGCCATGCCATCGGGCTGCTGGTGGAGCCGGAGACGGTGCGGCTCGACGAACTGCCGCCGTTGCTGCGCGGATGCGGCGTCGTCGATGCGCCTGCACTGGCCGATCACGTGCGGCGCTGCCACCAGCGGCTGCTGGCGCCGGGCGCGCTGGATGCGCTCTCGCCCGCCGATTTCGATCCGCTGTTCTTCGGCCAGGCACTGCCCTCGCGCGAGCTCGACCCGCGTGTGTTGGCCGTCCTCGAACGCCTGTGGCGCGAGCCGGCCAGCGGCGTGTCGGCCGACGATTGCGCGCGCGAAGCGGGCCTGTCGTTCTCGCGCTTCCTGCACCTGTTCAAGGAACAGACCGGCGTGCCCTTCCGCAGCCTGCGCAGCTGGAAGCGCGCGCGCAGCCTGCTGCGCTACGCCGCTGGCGCGGGGAACCTGGTGGATGTGGCGCTGGACATCGGCTACCCCGACGCCAGCCACTTCAGCCACTCGATCCGCCAGGCGTACGGGCTGAAGCCGCGCGACATCGTGGCGGGGTCCCGCAAGCTCAGGGTGGTGGAGCACCGCGCCGCCGCCTGAGCGGGGGCGGCCAGGACACTTGTCCCAGGAATCGATCCAAAGCGCGGTACGGCCCCTATAGTGGCCGCATCGCCAAGGGAGGATTCCATGGCCGCAGCCGAAAGCGATCGCGTCTTCGCGGGCTCTGTTCCGCAGCTGTACGAACGGCACATGGTGCCGATGATCTTCGAACCGTACGCCGCCGACCTGGCCGCGCGCGTGCAGCGAATGCGTCCGGCGGCGGTGCTGGAGATCGCCGCCGGCACCGGCGCCGTCACACGCGAACTGGCCAGGGTCTTGCCCGCATCAACGCGCATCGTGGCGACGGACCTGAACCAGGCCATGCTGGACCAGGCCATCGCGAAAGGCACGCCGCGCGAAGTGGAGTGGCACCAGGCCGACGCGATGCAGCTGCCCTTCGAGAACGCCAGCTTCGACCTCGTCGTCTGCCAGTTCGGCGTGATGTTCTTCCCCGACAAGCCCAAGGCGTTCTCGGAAGTGCGGCGCGTGCTGCGGCCCGGCGGCACCTTCCTCTTCAACGTGTGGGACTCGCTGGAGGAAAACGACTTCGCGCTCGCCGTGACGCAGGCGCTGGAGCCGCTGTACCCGCAGGACCCGCCGCGATTCATGGCGCGCACACCCCACGGCTACCACGACGCCGCCACCATCCACGAGCACCTTCGCGAAGCCGGCTTCACGGCCGATGCCGCCTTCGACACCGTCACCGCCCGCAGCCGCTCGGACAGCGCGCGAACGGCCGCCCTCGCCTACTGCCAGGGCACGCCGATGCGCGCCGAGATCGAATCGCGCAGCCCGCCCGGGCTGGAGGAAGCCACGGTTGCTTCGGCCGCGATGATCGCGCAGCGCTTCGGCCAGGGCTCCGTCGACGGCAAGATCCAGGCGCACGTGGTCACCGTGTCGAGGACGTGACGGCGGGTGCGCCATGGCGTAACCTCCGCGCGGAACGGAGGAACCGCCAATGGCGCTCGACACCTGGCTCGTCACTTGCTGGCCTCGATCGGCCCGTCGCTCTCGCCTCGACCCAGCGGCCTACTGACCCTGACGCGCGCGCACTGCACGGCAACCGCAAGAAGCTGTTCACCATTGCTATGCGGGGACGTTCGTGGCGACGGAGCTCGTCACCGAATACGCGCGGCGCATCGCATCCGGCCGTAGTTGGGGCGCGTGGAGAAGCGGTTCAACCGCGTTTTCGGGGATGTATCCGTCTTGATCGGCGCGGCGTTGCCGCTGCGCTCTCGAGTCCTGCTGCGCACCCACTTGAGGTTGACGGCGCAGTGCTTCAGTTTTCGTATAGTTGCACCGGTATATCCGAGGGGAGGCGAGAAAAGCCGTGAAAGATCAACAACATGCACTTGCTGCAATGGCGAGGTTTTTCGGCACTTGCGGGTTTGCAGGTTCCGAGATGCGCTCGAAATCACGTTAAGCGGCAGGTGGGTTCGTTCGTCATGACGGTTATTGAGGCCTGGGCGGACATTGACGCGCAACTGCAGAAGCATGGTTTCACTTCCAAATCTAATCAGACTGCGGACGGTACGAAGGCTGCGATAGAGATTGAACGTGCTGACCGACTTGCGTTGGTAGAGGTCTGGGAGAACGCGCAATGCCTCGATACCACAGTGCTCTATCTTCCGTCGCGGAAGTCTGTAATGCTTTCTGCTGGCGTCTGTCCGTCGCACGCTGAGGCCTTCGATCGGCTTGAAGCGCTCAAGGCCATACTGATTGCAAGGAGCGAGTAACGTGCCGCCTAACAGGTTGTTCGACACGGACGCAAACGTGTTTCCGTGCGCTTCGCGCACTCACTTCGTTTGCGCCGGTCAACTCCGACGTTAGGCCTCACCTATGACGCTCCGCATTCGCTCCAGCGACGAGGTCGTCGGCGAACTCCTGGCGGCGGATCCCCTACGAGACTTCTTTACGTGGTGGGATTCCATTGAGTCATCGGACCTGTCTGGGCTTGCTGCTGCAATCGACTCAGCGAAACGCGAGGAGGACGTACAGCAGTACCTGCAGGCGAACCCCAAGTTTCTGATTCAACACCTCGGTGGGGGTCATGGACGTTGGGTCATTCCGAAGGCGCGGCTGGGCTCAGAACACGTCACTGACTTTTTGATCGCGGAAAGGCACTCGTTCGGCTTCGAATGGCAGGCTGTCGAACTGGAGAGCCCGTTGCGTCCCATGTTCAATCGAAACGGCGATCCTTCCCAGCATTTGAACCATGCGATCCGCCAAATCGTTGACTGGCGTGCCTGGCTCAAGTCGAACCAAGCTTACGCTGCACGTCCTCGCGCCGAGCAAGGTCTCGGTCTGATTGATATCGACGCAAACGTAAGGAGGCTCATTCTGATCGGACGGCGAGCTCGTACAAGCCCTGAAACTTCTGCGAGAAGGAGGCAGTTGGGGCAGGATCTCAACATCAGCATTCACTCGTACGACTATTTGCTGTCCTCTCTGGAGGGGCGCTTGAAGGGCTTACGCATGATGGAAGAGGACCGGCCGGATGAGACCTAACTTGGCAATCGACACGGACGTCCTATCGGCCGGCTTTCGCCGGCCCACTGTCCGCCGGTCGTTTCTACGTTAGAGCGCATCGCCATGGCATCGAATGAACTGACGGCCGATCAAGCCCGAGATCGCAACTTGGCGGCGATGGGTGAGGAACTCGGGTCCATCTACTCGCAGCTCTGGCAGGAGCTCGCTTGGCTGCATCGCACGTGGGCCGAGTACGTCGCATTGTTCGGAACGAAGGAGTCCCGAGTAGACCTCCTGAATGAAGCGGCACCGGCTTTCAATCGCATCGTGCAGGATTCCCTTTGGGAAGGCGTCATTCTTCATGTTGCTCGGTTGACCGATCCGCCCAAGTCGGTGGGGAAGCGGAATCTGTCGATTCGAGCCCTTGAAGACGCCGCGACAGACTCGGAGCTGAAGGTGCAGGTGTCGAAGGCGGTCGCCGAAGCCCTCTCTGCTTCAGAGTTCTGCCGTGACTGGAGAAATCGCCACCTTGCGCATCGCGACTTGAATCTGGCACTGAAGCGGGGCGCCGAGCCCCTGCAGGCCGCATCGCGGCAGAAGGTGAAGGAGGCTCTGGCCAGCCTTTCTCATGTTTTGAACGTGGTGTCGTTGAAGTACATGGAGTCGACCACGTTATTTGACGTCGACCTTCGTGTTGGTGGAGGTCCTGGTGGCGCGATGTCGCTGCTCTACTACATCGACATGGGCGTCGAAGCAGAGAGGAGAAGACGCGAAAGACTCAAGAGCGGGAGTTTCGACGAAAGCGACTACCGTCCAAGGGACCTATAGGGGTAAATGCGCTCTAACGTGGCAATCGACACGAACGTCCTATCGGCGGGCTGTCGCCCGCCTACTGTCCGCCGGTCATTTCTACGTTATGCCGCTTAGGTGTCGCCCTTTGTTCACCCCTGTCCGGCTGTCCTTGTTGCACGTCGCGCTCGCCACCGCGGTCACCGCCGTCTCGGCGCATGGTCAGACCGGAGTACCGCCGGTCTCAGAATTGACTGGCAAGACCCCCCTCGCTTACCGAGCAGAAGGCAGCCCCTCGAAGGGATACTACGAGCGAATGAAAGCGCGCATCGACCACGCGATCTTGGCGGATCCTCCCAAAAGAGCTGAATCCTTCATGAAAGGGAGCACGGTGGTTAAGTTCACCGTGTCTGAATCGGGTGCTCTTGAGAGCGTCTCAACCGAGCAGGCCACCTCTCCCGAATTCGCGCAGTATGCGGTCCGCCTAGTGAGCAGCTTGGCACCCTTCGAGCCGTTCTCAGCTGAAATGAAGAAACGGACGGATCGCATCGAGGTGGTGACCAGGATCGAGTACTAGGAGCAAAGATGGCGCGCGACATAACAGGTCGGTCGACTCGGACACGTTGCGGCATGGGGCCGCACGACCCCGTTGGAGATCGTGCATCGTGCGGCCCTTTGCCGCGACGTGCTGGTCACCTTCACGCTAGGCATCACAAGGAAGGTTGGTGAATGCTCCTGCATTTCAAAAAAAATGGGGCAAACGGCAGTTACCGTGTGCATAGTCGGGTACGGTGCCGCAATGATCCTGCAAAGCCAGTTCAAATCTGGCGCGGACATCTCGCGGTTTCTTGTTGATCTCTCGGCGTGGGCCGGAGGTATCGGTTACTTCACGTCCATGTGTGCATTCGCGAGGGCCAAGGTCGCTCAGGCGCGCTGGGCTTGGGTTTGGCTGTACTAAACATATCGGCCGCGGCGGGCGTGATGCCTAACGGGTTTTTTGACACGGCGTCCGCGCGTTGCGCGCGCACATTTTCCTGGCCGCCAGTCAACTTGGCATTAAAGCTACCGGATTGCCCCACATGCACAAAGCTCCCCCAAATATCCTGCGTTTCGATCTCATCGTATTGGCGATTTTTTCGAGTCTGTACGACTCGTTCCCCTCGCCTGCAGAGCTTGACATTGGCGCTGTGAGTAGGCGCTGTGTTCCAGATGGCGCCTCGCTAGACGAAGTATTTGCTTGGACCTCTGTGGGGGAAGCTGCGGCTGATTGGTTGGCGGAAGAGGGGTTCATACGGTTTGAGCGGCGATCGGGCCATAGCCGACCAAGTGGCACGCTATTTGAGACCCGTCTCACCCTTAAAGCGCTCACCATACTAGGCTATCTTCCCGCGTCTCTTAAGGAGGCTGTGCCAAGGGAGGCGTTGATCCATAAGATCAAGAAAGTGCTTTCGACCGGGGCCGAGAAGGCCGGAGCAGATGCAGTCAAGTCGCTGATGACGGAGGTTTTCAAGCTGTCGCTTGGTTTGGCTGCTGGCGGAGTCATGTCATTCACCGCTTGCTAAGCCGCTCTAAACGGTCGTTGAGCACGGACGCGAACCGGTTGTGCGTGGGTCAACTCCGACTACAAGGGCATCACAGTCTGTCAAGCAAATAGCTCTCACGGCCGAGAAGGCCTGAGGTCCGCCCATGCGCCCTCGTTAGCCGCTTCTCACAAGACTTCCTGCCCGCCAAGTCCACATGTTCCTGAATCGTTTCATGCAGTTGTTGGAGGCGCTGGTCGCGCCGTCGCCTCGACAGCTGAGAGGTTTCGTCTATGTCGCGGACTCTGAGCGCGGCGCCATGAGTGGCGCACCCCCGGGCACGGTCGCCGGCTCAGGTTCCGACAGCCCTCCATGGATCGTGGTGGACCACTCGCCTTCCTCGGTGATCGCTGCGAAGTGGCCTGGGCGCCTGATGGAGGTCGAGATCCTTCTCCGCGCCGGACAGCAGCCCGCTGCCGATGCGCCATACACGCGCGCCACGAAGGTCCGTGTGCTCGGCGAGGTCCCGGTGGGGATGATCTTCGGGCCGAACGGTGAGGACGTGAGGGCACTCATCAGTCGAGCGTCAAGGTGGACCGGGAAAGACTTCGCATTGCTCGAGGGCGCACCGATGGAAGATGCGTTTGCTGCCTATTCGGAAGCATGGAACCGATGGTTGCGCGACGTCGAGCCCGGCTCCCATCACATAGGCGACGACCACAGGCACACATTGGCGGCGGGTTGCAGGGGTTTGCGATCACCCGTCAACGGCGCGTTCGCCGTCTTGCACTCCGTTCTCGTCAGCAGGGCAAGGGAACTGGACGGGCAGGCGGCATTCGTGGTCGAAGGCGACGAGCTGTGGTTCGCGCCCAAGTGGCAACTTGCCCTTGACGCGATGCTGGTCGCGGCCATGGCCTTGGGCGCACCGCAGGGGCTCTTGTCCGCGGAGGAGCGCGAATCGATGCTGACAGCATATGAACAACTGCCGCTGACCTGAACGGCTAGATGGGGTTGGCAGGGCATGCGCCGCCTTGACCGGGCGCTTTCCCGGCTTGACTAGCCACTTCCCACAAGACGCAGCACCCTTCCCCCGCCTAACCTCCCGGTCGATGCCCACCATCGACTCCACCCTCGCCCCTTCCAGCGAGGTCTTCGCCGCCAACCGCGCCCACATGCTGGGCCTGCTCGAGCAGGTGCGCGCACACGAGGAGCGCACGCGCACCAAGTCCGCCGCCGCAGGCGAACGCTTCGCCGCCCGCGGCCAGCTGCTGCCGCGCGAGCGCATCGCGCTGCTGCTGGACCCCGGCGCGCCGTTCCTGGAGCTGTGCACGCTCGCCGGCCTGGGCATGGACACGCCTGACCTGTCGAAGAGCGTCCCCGGCGGCGGCATCGTCGCGGGCATCGGCTTCGTCAGCGGCATCCGCTGCATGGTGATGGCGTCCGATTCCGGCATCGACGCCGGCGCGCTGCAGCCGATGGGGCTGGAGAAGCTGCTGCGCGTGCAGGAACTCGCGCTGGAAAACCGCCTGCCCTACGTGCAGCTGGTGGAATCGGCCGGCGCCAACCTGCTGGAATACCGCGTCGAAGACTTCATCCGCGGCGGCGCGACGTTCCGCAACCTGGCGCGGCTGTCGGCGGCGGGGCTGCCGGTGGTGACGGTGACGCACGGCTCGTCGACGGCGGGCGGCGCGTACCAGACGGGCCTGTCGGACTACATCGTGATGGTGCGCGACCGCACGCGCGCCTTCCTCGCCGGGCCGCCGCTGCTGAAAGCCGCCACCGGCGAGATCGCCACGGAAGAGGAGCTGGGCGGCGCGGTGATGCACACTTCCGTCTCCGGCCTGGGCGACTACCTGGCGGAAGACGACCGCGATGCCTTGCGCATCGCGCGCAACATCCTCGCCAACATCGACTGGGACCGCCAACACGAACGGCGCGACTTCGAACCGCCCCGCTGCGACGGGGAAGAACTGCTGGGCGTGATGCCCGCCGACCTGAAGCGGCCGGTGGACATGCGCCAGGTCATCGCCCGCATCGCCGACGGCAGCGATTTCCTCGAGTTCGGCGAGAACTACGGCAGCGCCACCGTGTGCGGCCATTTCCGCCTGGAAGGCTGGCCGGTGGGCGTGATCACCAACAATGGCCCCATCGATTCGGCCGGCGCCAACAAGGCCGCGCACTTCATCCAGGCCTGCTGCCAGTCGGGCACGCCCCTGCTCTACCTGAACAACACGACCGGCTTCATGGTGGGCAAGGCGCACGAAGAGGCCGGCATCATCAAGCACGGCTCCAGGATGATCCAGGCCGTGACCAACGCCACCGTGCCGCAGGTCACCGTGTACTGCGGCGCGTCGTACGGGGCGGGCAACTACGGCATGTGCGGCCGCGGCTTCGCGCCGCGCTTCTGCTTCAGCTGGCCGAACGCACGGACGGCCGTGATGGGCGGCGAACAGGCAGCAGGCACCATGCGCATGGTCACCGAGGCCGCCATGCGCCGCAAAGGCGCGGTGGACGAAGCCAAGCTGGACGACCTGTCGCGCCGCATCGTCGAGCGCTTCGACAGCCAGATGAGCGTGTTCACCACCAGCGCCCGGCTGCTGGACGATGGCGTGATCGATCCCCGCGACACGCGCGCCGTGCTGGCGGAGGCGTTCGCCATCTGCCGCGAGGCGGAAGCCCGGGCTCCGCGCAAGATGCAGTTTTCGGTGGCGCGGCCATGAAAAGCGGACTCCCTTACGCAGAGGACGCAGAAGAAGCGCAGAGCTCGCAGAGAAAAAATGGATTCCTATGTCATTGCTCCGCGCTCTCTGCGTGACCTCCGCGTCCTCTGCGTAAGGTTGTCCGTATTTCTTCGAGATAGGAGAGCAGCATGCAACTCACGCACGAACACGAACAGCTGCGCGACACCATCAAGCGGTGGATCCGCGATGAGGTCAATCCGCATGTCGACCAATGGGAGCGCGACGAGATCTTCCCCGCGCACCAGGTCTTCCGCCGCATGGGCCAGCTGGGCTTGCTGGGCCTGACCAAGCCGGAAGAGAACGGCGGCGCCGCGCTGGACTACTCGTTCGCGGCGGTGCTGGCCGAGACACTGGCGGACATCCGCTGCGGCGGCGTGCCCATGGCCATCGGCGTGCAGACGGACATGTGCACGCCCGCCCTCGCCCGCCACGGCAGCGCGGAACTGCGCGCGGAGTTCCTCACGCCTGCGATCCAGGGCGAACTGGTGGGCTGCCTGGGCGTGTCGGAAGCCGGCAGCGGCTCCGACGTCGCCAGCGTGCGCACCACCGCGCGCAAGGACGGCGGCGACTACGTCATCAACGGCGGCAAGATGTGGACCACCAACGGCACGCAGGCCGACTTCTGCTGCCTGCTGGCCAACACGTCCGATGGCGCCGCGCACCGCAACAAGTCGCTGATCGTCGTGCCGATGAAGACGCCCGGCATCAGCGTGGCGCGCAAGATCCGCAAGATGGGCATGCACTCGTCCGACACGGCGCAGCTGCACTTCGACGACGTCCGCGTGCCGCGCCGCTTCTGCATCGGCGAGGAAGGCATGGGTTTCATGTACCAGATGGAGCAATTCCAGCTGGAAAGGCTGTGGAGCGCGCTCAACGCGGGCGGCTTCGCGCGCCGCGCCATCCAGGAAACCATCGCCTACACGCAAGAGCGGCAGGCTTTCGGCCGCAGCATCCTGGACAACCAGTGGGTGCACTACAAGCTGGCCGAGCTGCAGACCGAAGTGGAAGCGCTGCATGCGCTGGCCTGGCAAGGCGTGGAGATGGTGGTGCGCGGCGAGGACGCCACGCGCGTCGCCACCATGGCCAAGCTGAAGGCGGGCCGCGTGGCGCGCGAAGTGGCCGACGGCTGCCTGCAGTTCTGGGGCGGCATGGGCTACACCGACGAGGCGAACATCTCGCGCATCTTCCGCGACATGCGGCTGGTGTCCATCGGCGCGGGCGCCGACGAGGTGATGCTGCAGATCCTGTCCAAGTTCATGGGCACCTTCCCGAAGAACGGATGAACCCCACGCCCTTCCGCAAGCTGCTGGTGGCCAACCGCGGCGAGATCGCGCTGCGCGTGCTGCGCACGGCCCATCGCATGGGCTACGCCACCGTCGCGGTCCACTCCACCGCCGATGCGCACGCGCCGCACGTGAACGCGGCGGACGAAGCCGTGTGCATAGGCGGGCCGTTGCCGGCGGAGTCGTACCTGCGCATCGATGCCATCGTCGATGCGGCGCGGCGCACCGGCGCCGACGCGGTGCATCCCGGCTATGGCTTCCTGGCGGAAAACGCGGCCTTCGCGCAGGCCTGCCGCGATGCGGGCCTGGTGTTCGTCGGTCCTTCGCCGGAAGCGATCCGCGCGATGGGCGACAAGGCGGGCGCCAAGCAACGCATGGCGGCGGCGGGCGTGCCGTGCATCCCCGGCCATCAAGGCGACGATCCGTCGGAAGAGCGGCTGGCGGAAGAAGCACGGCGCATCGGCTTTCCCGTGATGGTGAAAGCCACCGCGGGCGGCGGCGGGCGCGGCATGCGGCTGGTGCGGGATGCGTCCGAATTCCTGCCACTGCTGCGCAGCGCGCAATCGGAAGCGCGCAACGCGTTCGGCGACGGCACGGTGCTGCTGGAACGCGCCATCGAATCGCCGCGTCACGTGGAGATCCAGGTCTTCGCCGACCGGCACGGCAACGCCGTCCACCTGGGCGAGCGCGACTGCTCGGTGCAGCGGCGCCACCAGAAGCTGGTGGAGGAGTCGCCCTCGCCTGCCGTGGACGCCGCGCTGCGCCGGCGCATGGGTGCGGCAGCCGTCGCGGCCGTGCGCGCCATCGGCTACGAAGGCGCCGGCACGCTGGAATTTTTGCTGGATGCGCAAGGGCAGTTCTGGTTCATGGAGATGAACACGCGGCTGCAGGTGGAGCATCCCGTCACCGAAGCGCTCACCGGACTGGACCTCGTGGAGTGGCAGCTGCGTGTGGCGGCAGGCGAGCCGTTGCCGCTGCGGCAGCAGGACATCCGCTTCGAAGGCCACGCCATCGAGGTGCGGCTGTGCGCCGAAGACGCCGCGCAAGGCTTCCTGCCGCAGGCCGGCACGCTGCGCAGATGGCGCCCGCCCGAGGGCTTGCGCGTGGAACACGCGCTGCACGACGGCGCCGTGGTGCCGCCGTTCTACGACTCGATGATCGCCAAGCTGGTGGCGCACGGTGGCACGCGCGAAGAAGCGCGCCGGCGCCTGTCGCAAGGTTTGCGGCAGCTGCTGGCGCTGGGCGTCACGACCAACCAGGCGTTTCTCGCTTCGGTGCTGGCGCATCCGGAATTCGCGGCGGGCCGCGCGACCACGGCCTTCATCGCGGCGCACGGCGGGCAGTTGCTCGAAGCGGCCGGCGCCGAAGTGGCGCGGTCACAAGCCATCGCCGCGTGGCTGCTGCTCGCCAGCGCGCCTTCCCGCCGCCGCGCCGATGGCGCACTCGCGCCGCGGCTGCCCATTCCCGTCTGGCTGCAGGTGGATGGAGCGGCCGTGCACGCCAAAGTGCTGGCGCTGGGCCAGGGCAACGTCGAGGTGCGCATCGGCGAGGCAGTGCACCGCCTGCAGGACACGCATGCCGCCAATGGCAGCGCACGCGCCACGCTGGACGGCACGGCCCACGCCATCGAGTTCGCGCGCGAAGGCGACGCGTTGTGGCTGCAGGTGGCCGGACGTCCGCACCGGGTGGAAGACCTCACGTGGCTGCCCGCACCCAAGCCGGGAGCGGGCAACGGCGATGGCCGCGTGCGGGCCGCGATGAACGGCCGCGTCGCCGCCGTGCTGGTCGGACCCGGTGAGACCGTCACCGCGGGCCAGCCGCTTCTCACGCTGGAGGCGATGAAGATGGAGCACGTGCACGCCGCGCCCGCCGCGGGCCGCGTCACGGCCCTGCATGCCGCCGCCGGCCAGCAGGTGGCGGGCGGCGCGGTGCTCATCGAGATCGCGGCCGGCTGAGCCGGAAAAAAAGAAACCCCCGCACGGCCAAAGCCGGCGGGGGGATGAAACATCGGCAGTTGTTCAGGCCAACGATCGTTCCCACCTGAAGGGGAGCCACTGCCGACGGGAGGAGATTCTTGTCCGCCATTGGCCGTTCGTGGCCATTGCCGCTTCCATGCACGGGGTCTCGGCGCACAAGTCAGTGTCCATTCAGCAGCTTTGCGGCTGGCCCCTTTCCTTCGCGCGAAAGCCTGCGCGCCGCAGGGTCGGCGGACCGCCGCTACCATCCCCCGCATGACCTCCGCCCTCAAGATCGATTTCGTCTCCGACGTGGCCTGCCCGTGGTGCGCCGTCGGCCTTTCGTCGCTGGAGCAGGCACTGCAGCGCATGGGCGACGTGAAGACCGAACTGCACTTCCAGCCGTTCGAGCTGAACCCTTCCATGGGGCCGGAGGGCCAGGACATCACCGAGCACCTGTCGCAGAAGTACGGCTCCACCGCCGAGCAGCAGGCCGCCAACTGGCAGGCCATCCGCGAGCGCGGCCAGACGGTGGGCTTCGACTTCCGCAAGGAAGGACGCGGCCGCGTGTGGAACACCTTTGACGCGCACCGCCTGCTGCACTGGGCCGGCTCGCTGCCGGGCGATGCCCAGCACAAGCTCAAGAAGTCGCTGCTGCGCGCCTACTTCACCGAAGCGACGAACGTCTCCGACGCGCAGGTGCTGCTGGCTGCCGTGGACCGCGCGGGACTCGACCGTGCGCGAGCGCAAGCCATCCTGGAAACCGGCGAGTTCGCGCGCGAGGTGCGCGAACAGGAAGCGCACTGGCAGCAGCTGGGCATCCGCGCGGTGCCCTCGGTGGTGATCAACGGCCGCCACCTCATCCAGGGCGGCCAGCCGCCCGAAGTGTTCGAGCAGGCGCTGCGGCAGATCGCGGCCCAGCCGGCCTGACTCCCGCCTAGGTCCCCGCCCACGCGCCGCGAAGCGACTGCACCACCGTGCGGTGGCGCACCTTGGCTTCGCGCAGGCGCGAGTGCAGCCGCGCCCGGGTCCAGTCGTCGCGGGCCTGGGCCATCTGGTTGGCCAGGTTCACCGCGTCCCAGTGCGCGCACACCAGTGGGTAGAGTTCGCGCATGCGGTTGCCCCGCCGCCGGGCTTGCGCCTGGTAGAGCGATTGAAGCGTGTCCTGCCCCCGGCCCGGCGCGTGGCCGCAGACCAGGCAGAAGCAGTACCAGTCGAATTCGGCCGCGTACACCTCGAGCAGCGCGAGCTGCTCGAGGGTGCGGTCTGGGTGCAGGAGGGCCATGGGTTCTTCGCAATCGTCTTCGCGTGCTGGCGCCAATGTGCGCCCGACCGCCGCGTTCCAGGCGTATGCAAGCGCAAGAAATGAGTTGCCTGGCGTGCAGTCCGTAAGCATGGGACAAATGTCCAGAGTCCGCCCGCTGCATTGGCTGTGGGAGCCCGCCGACAACACCTGTGCCACGCCGCTGGCAGCCCCGCCGAGGGCGGCCGCCAACCATTCCGCATGGACACCCTCTGGCAACCACCGCTGGATCACGCATCGGCGCCCCACGAACCGAACGCGGAGGCGCGCGGGTTGTTCGCGGGCGGCTGGTACGCCACGCGCGAGGAGTGCCGCGTGGTCAACCCGGCCGACCACGCCGAACAGATGGTGTCGCCCGAAACCTGGCGCGCGCTGCGCGAGCTGGATGCGGGCGTGCCGGTGATGCCGGCGCAAGAACCGGCGCACGCCCGTCCGGCCGGCTAGCCTTGCCGCGGCCAGAGCGGCGCGATGGCGCCGCCGCGCCAGAGTGATTCCAGGCCGGCGCGCAGCGCGCTTTCCGGCGCGCCGTGGCCCCATGCCGCCACGATGCTTTCCCATGGCAGCGGCCCCTGCGCGAGCGCATCGAGCACCGCGGCCGCGCGCGGCTGGTGCACCGTGAGATGCACGTCCTGCCCGCGCAACTGGTACCGCCGCCCTTCCGCCGAAGGCGCCGCGGCGACGCAGCACGATCGCCAGGCCGGCCGGGCGACGTCCGGCCGCGCGCCCGCGTCCATGCGGACGAAGACGGCATGGCGGTAGCGGGCCGCCGCGTAGTCCAGCGCGTCGGCCGCCACCGCCCTTTCGCGCGGCGTGCTTCCCGGCGGCTGGGCCAGCGGATCGAGCCAACCCGCGAAGCCCACCCCGAAAGGCGACAGCGCGCTGTCCAGCTGCGCCGTCTCCAGCGTGTCGAAGCGGCCGTTGAGCACCTCGTGGAAGAACACCGTGTCCGGCAGTTCCTGCGTGGTGCGCATCACGGCCAGGAGCATGTCCCGCAGCGGGCCCGCCGGCGGCAGCGCCTGGGCCATGGCTTCGATGTGGGCCCGCGCGGCGGGGATGCCGGCCTCGCCGGGCGACACCGCTTCGCGCACGCTGCGGTGCAGCGCCGCGCGCGCAGCATGGAAGGCCCCGGTGTAGTAGCTGATGACCAGGGCGCCGCCGGGCTTCAGGCAACGGCCCAGCAGGCGGAGCACTTCGGCGCGCAAGGCTGGCGGCAGCACGTACAGCACGCCGATGTGGCACGCCACATCGAACTGCCCCAGTGTGTCCGGGTCCAGCGCGAGGAAGTCGCGGCACAGCACGTTGACGCGGCTGCCGAAAGGCCGGCAGCGTGCGGCGGCGCGCTCGCATGCCTGCGCCGAGATGTCGACGCCGGTCAACCGGCCCTGCGTCTGCGTGGCCAGGCGCTCCAGCAGGCTGCCGGTGCCGCTGCCGAAGTCCAGCACGTCGGGGTCCCGCGGCGGCGTGCCGCCGAACAGCACGGACAGGCCCAGCAGGCGCTCCAGGTCGAGCGAGGCGTCCAGCACGGGGTCGTAAGCGATGCGGTCGTAGCCGCGGCCGATCTCGGCGTTCAGCTCGGCCAGCACGGAGCTTTCCATGGTGGCGAGCTCAGGCCGGTTCCGCCGCCGAAGCGGCAACGTCCAGCGCGTCCAGCAGGTCTTCGATGACGTAGGGCTTGCACAGCAGCTTCCAGACGCCTTCGGGCGGCCGCGCGGAATAGCCGGTGGCCACCAGCGCCGGCAGCTCGGGCCGGTTCTCACGGCACCACGCCACGAGTTCCAGGCCCGTCATGGAACCGGGCATCACCACGTCGGTGAACAGCACATCCGCAGCCAGGCCCTGCGCCAGCAGCAGCCGGGCTTCGTCGGCCGTGCGGCAGAGCGTGACGCGGTGGCCTTCGTGCTCCAGCGCCGCCGGCACGACCGACGCGACCAGCACGTCGTCTTCCACCATCACCACGCGCAGGCTGCGGCGCGGGCGGCGGATGGCGGGCTGGACAGGCAGCTCCGTTTCGGCGGGGCTGCTGGACACCAGCAGGTACATGGTGACGGTGGTGCCCTCGCCCGGCGTGCTGGCGATGCGCACGTCGCCGCCCGACTGGCGCGCGAAAGCCTGCACCTGCGGCAGGCCCAGGCCAGTGCCGCGGCCCACCGGCTTGGTGGTGAAGTACGGCTCGAACACGCGAGATAGCGTGTCGCCGTCCATGCCGTGGCCGCTGTCGCGCACGTCGATGCGCACGAAGGCGCGGTCTTCCAGGCCGATTTCACCGCTGTCCGCCGGCCGCGCGCTGACGGTGACGCTGCCGCCTTCGGGCATGGCGTCGCGCGCGTTGAACACGAGATTGAGCAGGGCCAGTTCCAGCTGCGTGGGATCGGCCAGCACCGGCGGCAGCGAGGGGTTGAGGTCGGCCACCAGACGGATGCGTTCGCCCAGCGCCTTGCCGGTGAGGTCGCGGCTGCGCAGCAGCAAGTCGGCCAGGTCCACCGGCTGCGGGCGCAGCTGCTGCGCGCGGCCGAAGGCCAGCATCTGCCGCACCAGGTCGGCGGCCTTGCCGCAGGCGGCCAGCGCGGCCTGCAGCGGGCGCGTGTGGCGGCCTTCGGGCACGCCGCGCTGCACCACCTGCAGGCCCATGGAGATGGTCTGCAGCAGGTTGTTGAAGTCGTGCGCCACGCCGCCGGTGAGGCGGCCGATGGCTTCGTGCTTGCGCGCCTCGAAGAGCCGGCTTTCGGCCTGGCGCACTTCGCTCACCGCTTCGGCCACGCGCGCTTCCAGCACCCTTTCCGATTCGCGCGCCCGCACGCCGGCGTCGTGCAGCACCGCGCCGACGCGGTCGACTTCGGCCAGACCGGTGCGCAGCGGCTCGGGCACGCGCTGCGCCAGCAGTTCGCCGGCGGCTTGCTCCAGCGCCAGCACCGGCCGGCTGATGCGGCGCGCGACCAGCAGCGCGATGGCCAGGCCGGTGACCAGCAGGACCGCCGATGCGCCGATGGCTTGCAGCGCGATGCGCTGCGCCGCCAGCCTCAGGGCCGACTGGGGCAGGGCCACGATCGCGGCCCATCCATAGCGGTTGGGCGGGGTCAGGAACGTGAGCGACGACACGCCGTCCAGCGTGGTGGTCTCGACAAAGCCGCTGCCACCGCGTTCGGCCCGCGCCAGCAGTTCCGTGTTGCTGGCGCGGGCGCCGAGCCATTTCTCCGGATCGCGGCTGCGGGCCATCACGCGCTGCCGCGCGTCGACGATGGAGGCGAGCGCGCCTTCGGGATAGTCGGGCCGCATGGCCACCGCCTGCACGGCGGCGGGGCTGAAGGTGACGCCGACATTGAACTCCGGCGCCGGCGTGCCCGGCTCGGGCAGAAACAGGCCGATGGCGGGCTGGCCGGTGATCGGGTCGCGGGGGACGTAGGCAATCACCGGACCGTGCTCGGAGAACACGGCGCCGGGCGTGCGCGGGGTGACCTGCGGCGCGGCCTGCGCGGTGTGCAGCCGCTGCCGCGTGCGGTCCACCAGCATCACGTTGAGCCCCGTGCCTTCCACCGCCTCGCGCGCCTGCGCGTGGAACGCCGCCAAGTCGCGCGTCCGCAGCGAGGGGGACGCCGCCAGCACGCGGGCCAGCACCATGCGGCGGTCCAGTTCCGCTTCCGCCGAATGCGCCAGCGAACCGGCCAGCTGCCGCAGGTCGTCGCGCGCCGCGGCTTCCTCGCGAAGATAGGTGTCGCGCGCCTGCAGCCCGAGCCCCGCCACGGCCGGCAGCCACAGCGCGAGCACCAGCAGGATCAGGCGGGCACGGATGCTCGCTGCGCGGAGGTGGGACGGCACTCGGGCAGTCTAGCCGGGCTCATCCCATGACATGCACATGTCAGGCAAATAAATCCTTGTACTCGCCGCGCAGCAGGTTCTTCTGCACCTTGCCCATGGTGTTGCGCGGCAACTCATCCACGACGAAGCAGCGCTTGGGGATCTTGAAGTTGGCCAGCTTCGCCTTCAGCGTGGCCACGATCTCGCCGGGCGACAGCTTCGCGCCCGGCTTGGGGATGACCACCGCCACGCCCACTTCGCCGAAGTCCGGGTGCGGCACGCCCACCAGCGCGCTCTCGGCCACGCCGGGCATCTCGTTGATGTAGCCCTCGATCTCGGCGGGGTACACGTTGTAGCCGCCGCTGATGATCAGGTCCTTGCTGCGGCCCACGATGCTGACGTAGCCGTCGCCATCGACCTTGCCCACGTCGCCGGTCCTGAACCAGCCGTCGGCCGTGAATTCTTCCTTCGTCTTTTCCGGCATGCGCCAGTAGCCCTTGAACACGTTGGGCCCCTTGACCTGGATGCCGCCGATCTCGCCGGTGGGCAGCTCCTTGCCGTCGTCGCCCATCACGCGCAGGCCCACGCCCGGCAGCGGGAAGCCCACCGTGCCGCCGCGGCGGCCTTCCTCGGGCCGGTACGGGTTGGACGTGAGCATCACCGTCTCGCTCATGCCGTAGCGTTCCAGGATGGTGTGGCCGGTGCGGTCCTGCCAGGCCTTGAACGTCTCGACCAGCAGCGGCGCGGAGCCGGCGATGAACAGGCGCATGTTCTTCGCCGCGGCCTGGTCCAGCGACGGCTCGGCCAGCATGCGCACGTACAGCGTGGGAACGCCCATGAACACAGTGGCGCGCGGCATCCACGCGATGACCTTCTTCGGGTCGAACTTCGCCATCCAGAGCATCTTGCTGCCGTTGATGAGCGCGCCGTGGATGGCGACGAACAGGCCGTGCACGTGAAAGATGGGCAGCGCGTGGACCAGCACGTCGCCCGGCTTCCAGCCCCAGTAGTCCTTCAGCACGCGCGCGTTCGACAGCATGTTGCCATGCGTGAGCATCGCGCCCTTGCTGCGCCCGGTGGTGCCGCTGGTGTACAGGATGGCGGCCAGGTCGCCGGCCGGCTTCTTCGCGGGCTGGTGCACGTCGCCGTGCACCGCGGCGCGGTCCAGCAGCGAGCCGGTGCGGTCGTCGCCCAGCGTGAACACGTTCCTGGTGCCGGCCTGGAAGGCGATCTTGCTCACCCAGCCGAAGTTCTTCGGGCTGCACACCACCACGGCGGGTTCGGCGTTGGCTATGAAGTATTCGATCTCCGCGCTCTGGTAGGCCGTGTTCAGCGGCAGGAACACGTAGCCGGCCCGCAGCGTGGCCAGGTACAGCATCATGGCCTCGACCGACTTCTCCACCTGCACCGCGATGCGCGAGCCTTCGGGCAGCTTCAGCGACACCAGCAGGTTGGCGATCATGGCGGTGGCGCGGTCCAGGTCGCGCCAGCTGTAGGCCAGTTCGTCGTCGGTCTCGACGGCGATCTCGTCGAGGTTCTTGGGGAAAGCCGCGCGCAGCGCGGCGAAGAGGTTCTGGTTCTCGGTCGTCATGGGATCTCCGGCGCGGGGGTCAGAAGGCCGGCTTGCGCTTTTCCAGGAAAGCCGCGACACCCTCCCGGTGTTCGGCGGCGGGAGCATAGCGGTAGGCGCCGTCCAGTTCGGCCTGGTTGCCCTCGCGCAGCGCGCGCAAGGTGCGCTTGTTCAGTCGCGCGGCCTGCGGCGCGAGCGACGCGATGCGGCGGACCACCTCGTCGCATCGCGCCTTCCATGCGTCCGCGGGCACCAGGTGCTGCAGGAACCCCAGCGTGTAGAGGCGCGCCGCGTCGAGCACCGCCGCTTCCAGCAGCATCTGGCGGGCGATGCCCTCGCCGGCCGCGCGCACCACCAGTTGCGCTTCGCGCGGCGCCATCGGGAAACCCAGCCGCGCGATGGGCGCGCCGAAGCTGGCGCTGTCCGCCGCGATGCGGATGTCGCAGGCGCTGGCGATCTCCACGCCGGCGCCCATGCAGGCGCCGCGGATGCAGGCGACCACGGGCAGGTCGCAGTCCAGCACCGCGGACAGGCCGCCCCACACGTCTTCCTCGTGGAAGGCGCGCAGCGACGCTTCCTCGAAGCGGAACTGCGCGTATTCGGAGATGTCGCCGCCGGCGCAGAACGCATCGCCCTCGCCCTGCACCACGGCGCAGCGCAGGGACGTGTCGTGCTGGATGGAAACGAAGGCTTCGCGCAGCTCACGCCACATCGCGCGCGACATGGCGTTGAGCCGCCCGGGATGGGACAGGACGACCCGGGCGATGGGACCTTCGCGTTCGAGCCGGACCTGCCCCGTCAACGCTCAGTCCGCCTTCACGTTGGCGGTTTTCACCACTTGCGCCCAGCGGGTGACTTCCTCGTGGATGAAGCCCGCGAACTGCTGCTGCGCGAAGTTGGGGAACTCCGCGCCCTGCTGGGCCCAGATGGCCTTGAGCTCGTCGGTCTGGATGGCCTTGCGCACCTCTTCGGCCACGCGCGCCTGGATGTCGGCCGGCGTGTTCTTCGGCGCCCAGATGCCGTACCAGGTGGTCACCGTGTAGTCGGGCATGCCCACTTCGGAAGCGGCCGGCACGTCGGGGAACGCGGGGTTGCGCTTGTTGCCCGACACCATCAGCGCCTTGATGCGGCCGCCCTTGATGTGCGCGGCCGAGGAACCGAGCCCGTCGAACATCAGGTCGGCGCTGCCGGTGATGAGGTCCTGCAGCGCGGGGCCCGCGCCGCGGTACGGGATGTGGGTGATGAAAGTCCTGGTCTGGATCTTGAACAGCTCGCCCGCCAGGTGGTGCGAGGTGCCGTTGCCCGCCGATGCGTAGTTGTACTTGCCGGGATTGCGGCGCAGCAGATCGAGGAAGCCCTTGAAGTCGCTGGCCTCGATGCGCTTGGGATTGACCACCACCACCTGCGGCACGCGCGCCACCAGCGTGATGGGCACGAAGTCCTTCTCCAGGTCGTAGTCGAGCTTCGGGTAGATGGACGGCGCGATGGTGTGGTGCACCGCGCCCATGAACAGGCCGTAGCCGTCGGGCGGCATGCGCGAAGCCAGGCTGGCGCCCACCGTGCCGCCCGCGCCGCCCTTGTTGTCGATGACCAGCTGCTTGCCGGTCTGCTTGGCGAACTGCGCGGCCAGCGGGCGCGCGAACGCGTCCGTGCCGCCGCCCGCGGGGAACGGCACGACCATGGTGATGGGCTTGGAAGGCCAGCTTGCGGCGGCCTGCGCGAACACCGGCGAAGCGACCGCGGCGGCACCCGCCGCCCCCGCGGCGCGCAGCACGTCGCGCCGGCTGAAACCGAAATGCTTCATGGCTGTCTCCTTTTGTTGTCGGATGTCTTCGGACCGCTCAACCGTACAGGTCTTCGATGGCACCGGAAATCGGGATTTGTCCTTGCGCCAGCTGCGCCCGGTGGCGGTCCAGGCGCTTGATGTCGTACAGGTAGTTCACCATCAGGCCGAAAGACTGCTTCAGCCCCTTGGGCGAAGGGTCGGCGCCCCAATTGAGCTTCTCCACCCGCGCGCCGTTGCCCAGGTGGAAGCGGGCGACGGGGTCGATGGGGCGGCCGTTGTCCAGTTCCTGCCCCAGGTAGCGCGCGGCCCACGACAGCAACTGCACGCGATGCGGCGATTTCGGTCCCAGCGACAGCGGGTCGTCCAGCGCCGACATCAGCTCCGGCGGCGCGTGCTTCGCCATCCACGAGCGCAGCCCTGGGATGGGCGACAGCGTGGCAAACACTTTCAGTTTCGGCAGTTCGGACTTGAGCTGCTCCACCACGCGCTTGATCAGCGAGTCACCGAAGCTCACGCCCTTGAGCCCCGCCTGCGTGTTGCTGATGGAATAGAAGATGGCGGTGGCCGCGCGCGCCAGGTCGGCCGGCGGGCCCGTTTCGTCCAGCAATGGCGTGATGCTGCCGGCGATGCCGTCGGTGAACGCCACCTCCACGAAGATCAGCGGCTCGCCTTCCAATCGTGGATGGAAGAAGCCGTAGCAGCGGCGGTCGCTGTCCAGCCGGTTCTTCACATCGGCCCAGCTGCGGATGTCGTGCACCGCCTCGTACTTGATGAGCTTTTCCACCAGCGACGCGGGCGAGTCCCAGCTGATGCGGCGCAGCTCGAGGAAAGCGACGTCGAACCAGGTGGAGAAGAGGTGCTCCAGTTCCGCGTCCAGCGACAGCAGGCGCCGGTCGGACTTCAGGTGCGGCAGCAGCTCGGCGCGCAGGTCCACCAGGAAGCGCATGCCCTCCGGAAAGCCGGCGAAGCGCTGCAGCAGCCGCGCGCGCGGCGACACCAGCGCGCGGCGCAGCCGCACTTCGGCGTGCGCCTCTTCGGGCGTGCCGATGGCGGTTTCGTATTTTTCGCGCGCGGCCTTCACGTGCGAAGCGTCGGGCGCGAACTGCTCGCTCATCAGCAGCCAGGAATCGCGGCGTTCTTCGGGCGACGCCTTGGCGTAGCCCAGGGCGAACTCGTGCGCGCGGCGCGCGCCCTCCACTTCGCTCACGCGCGGATCGACCACCGCCTGCAGTTCGGCCAGCGTGCGGCGCAGCACGCGCGGCGACAGCGCTTCCTGGTTGCGGCGCAGCGTGGCCTTCAGCCTTTCACGGGTGGAACGCGGCGCGCGCTCTTCCACCGCCGCGGACGCCTCGACGGCGCGCGGCTCCGACGCGTTGCGCAGCATGGACACGCCGCGCGTGAGCCATTCGCCGGCGCTCATCCGGCCAGCCTCACGCGCCGGGCGCGCGCCAGTTCGCGCAGCGCACCGCGCTGGCGGGTCAGGTGGGTCTTCATCGCGGCCTCCGCCCCTTCGGGATCGCGTGCCTTCAGCGCCGCGAACACCGCCAGGTGCTCCGACAGGCTCTGCTCCAGCCGCCCCGGCGCATGCAGCTGCTGCAGCCGCGACAGCTTGACGATCTTGCGCAGGTCGGTGATCACCTGCGCCAGCCAGCGGTTGCCGGCCAGCGCGATGATGGCTTCATGGATGGCGAAGTTGGTCGCGTAGTAGTCGTTGACGCGCCGGGCCTTCGCGTGGCGGGCGAGCTTGTTATGCAGCTCCTCCAGCGCCTGGACGTCCGCGTCGGTCGCGTTCGAAGCCGCTTCGTACGCGCAGCGGCCTTCCAGCAGCGCGATGACGGGAAAGATCTCGTCCAGGTCCTGCTCGGTGACCTGGGCGACGAAGCAGCCGCGGCGCGGCTCGTGGCGCACCAGCCCTTCGGCGGTGAGCACCTTCAGCGCTTCGCGCAGCGGCGTGCGCGAAATCTCCAGCTCCTGCGCGATGCGCACCTCGTCGAGGAAGCTGCCGGGCGCCAGCTCACCGTCGAAGATGCGTTCGCGCAGGCGGTCGGCGACCTCCTGGTGCAGCGAGCTGTGGACGACGCGCATGCCGTAATTACGTGTAATGACAGGAAATCATGCGCCTGATCTGCCGGCTTGTGCAAGCCCCGGCGGGAAAATCACCAGCGCGCCACGTCGCGGCGGCCGATGCGCGGCAGCAGCATGCCGGCCTTGCGGCGGTAGGCCAGGTACTGCTCGCCGAAGTGCGCGACGAGGTCGCGCTCCTCGAACCAGATGCCCAACAGGA
Source organism: Ramlibacter humi (assembly GCF_004681975.1). GTDB lineage: Bacteria > Pseudomonadota > Gammaproteobacteria > Burkholderiales > Burkholderiaceae_C > Ramlibacter > Ramlibacter humi. Next base: position 294,374 of record NZ_SMLK01000001.1, on the reverse strand, counting down.
TGTACGCGGTGCACGCCGCCGCGAACAGCAGGTGGCCGGCCGTCATGACCGGCGCGGCCCAGAACGCCATGACGAAGCCCAGGTAGATCGGGTGGCGCACGTACGCGTACAGGCCGGGCGTGCGGAACTCGCCGTCCGCTTCCGGCCAGCGGAACAGCGGCGCGGTCGACTGCCGCAGGCCGAAGAGCTCGAAGTGGTCGAGAAGGAAGGTGGCGATCAGCAGCACCGCCCAGCCGGCGACGAACGCGGAGTCCAGGAAGGGACGCGCCAATGTGCCCGACAAGTCCCAGACCACGCTCGGCAGCGGACGCCATTGCCACATCAGCAGCGCCAGGGCCGCGGCGGCCGCCAGCACGTACGTGCTGCGCTCGAGCGCGGCCGGCACGACCCTCGCCCACGCGCGCTTGAACGCCGGGCGGGCCATCACGCTGTGCTGCAGGGCGAACACGCCGAGCAGCAGCAGGTCGGTCAGCACGGCCTCACCGGGTGGCACGGCCACGCCGCTGTCCAGCGTTTTCAGCCCGGGAATGGGCAGGCCGCCGACGAAGCCGACGGCGTAGACGACGGTGGCGCAGGAGAAGGCGTAGGCCGCCACTCCGTAGGCAGCGTAGAGCAGGTTGCGCATGGAAGGCCTCCTTGAAGGAAGTGAGCGGCCGATTGCACCGCGGACCGGCCTTTCGATCTTTGCCCGGATGTTTTCGTTCTTGCTCGCGCGTACTGCCCCGCGCCGCGCACAGCTCAGGCCGAAGCCGGCAGTGGGCGGCGCTGCGCCCGGAAGTACAGGACGATGCCGAACACGATCATCGGCACGCACAGCCACTGGCCCATCGACAGGCCGGTCTGCGCCTTCAGCCAGAGCAGGTGCGCGTCGGGCTCGCGGAAGAACTCGGCCGCGAAGCGGAACACGCCGTAGCCGAAAAGGAACACGGCCGAGACACTGGCTTCGCGCCGCGGCTTGCGCGCGTACAGCCAGAGCAGCACGAACAGCAGCAGGCCTTCCAGCAGGAACTGGTAGACCTGCGAGGGGTGGCGCGGCTGCATGCTGCCGCTTTGCGGGAACACCATCGCCCACGGCAACGAGGGATCGGCGAAACGGCCCCACAGTTCGCCGTTGATGAAGTTGCCGACCCGGCCCGCGGCCAGGCCGGTGGGCACGCAGGGCGCGACGAAGTCCATCACCTGCCAGAACGGCTTGGCGCGCGTGCGCGCGAACCACCACTGCGACGCGATGACACCCAGCATGCCGCCGTGGAAGCTCATGCCGCCCTGCCACAGGTAGAAGATCTCCAGCGGGTGCGTGAGGTACCAGCCCGGCTTGTAGAACAGGCAGTAGCCCAGGCGGCCGCCCGCGATGACGCCGACGATGCCGAAGAACAGCATGTCTTCCACGTCGCGCCGGGTCCACGCCCCCGGCCCCTGCACGGAAGCGAAGGGCTCGTGGCTGAGGCGCCGCACGGCCAGCAGGTAGAACAGGCCGAACGCGGCCAGGTAGGTCAGCCCGTACCAGTGCACGGCCAACGGGCCGATGTGGATGGCGATCGGGTCGATCTTCGGGTAAATGAGCATGCGCGCGATTGTGCCCGCGCCTCGCCTGCTAGGCGGCCTGCCGCCGCGCGAACGCGACGAAACGCGACAGCACGGGCGAAGGCGAGTCGCGCCAGGCCAGCGTGGTTTCGCAGCGAGGCACCCGCGCGGCCTGCGCGCCGCCGAAAGTGCGGTACACGACGCCGGGGCGCTGGAACTGCCGCACGCTGTCCGGCACCCACGCGACACCCAGGCCCGCCGACACCAGGTTGACGATGGTCTGCATCTGGATCGCCTCCTGCGCCACGCGCGGCTCGCGCCCCGCCGCGTGGTAGAGCGCGAACACCGCGTCGTGCAGCGAAGGCAGGATGCGCCGCGGGAACATCACCAGCGGCTCGGCCAGGACCTTGGGGAACGCCAGCGTGCGCGCGGTGGCCAGCGGGTGCGACTCGGGCACCGCGAGCACCAGCGGTTCCTGCGCGACGAGCAGGTGCGCCAGCCCTTCGGGCGCGAAACCCGGCGAGTGCAGCAGGAAGCCGGCGTCGATCTCGCCGCGTTCCAGCGCGGGCAGTTGCACGTCGCCCGTCGCTTCCAGCAGGTCCAGGGTCGCGCCCGGATGCTCCGCGCGGAAGACGCGCACCCACTCGGGCAGCAGCGTGAACCCCGCCGTGGAGACGAAAGCCAGGCGCAGGTGACCGGCCTCCCCTGCCGCCGCCGCGCGGGCCTGCGCGGGCAAGGCGCGGGCGCGGGCGAGCAGCGCCTGCGCTTCCGGCAGCAGCGCCGCGCCGGCTTCGGTGAGCTGCACGCTGCGCTTGGTGCGGTCGAACAGGCGCACGCCCAGCAGCTTCTCCAGCTGCGCGATGGCCTGCGTCAGCGGTGGCTGCGTCATGTGCAGCCGCGCCGCGGCGCGCCCGAAGTGCAGCGTCTCGGCGACGGCGGCGAACTGGCGCCACAGGCGCAGCTCCACCAGCGGGGATTCGGCTTTCATACGTGGTGCATATTACTGCCGGGTTGGAAATGGATTGGAAGGAATCAACGGCGGGCCGCATACTGCGGCCCTTTGCGAAACCGCCCGTTCGGGCTGAGCCTGTCGAAGCCTGGCCGTGCACCGGCCCTTCGACAAGCTCAGGGCGAACGAAGCTCAGGAGACACCCATGGCCACCGAACAACCGATCAAGCTGCACCTGCGCAGCGACAACATCACCCAGGGCAAGGCGCGCGCGCCCAACCGCTCCATGTACTACGGCATGGGCTACAAGGAAGGCGACTTCGGCAAGCCCATGGTGGGCGTGGCCAACGGCCACAGCACCATCACGCCCTGCAACAGCGGCCTGCAGAAGCTGGCCGACGCGGCCGTCAAGGGCATCGAGGAAGCCGGCGGCAATCCGCAGATCTTCGGCACGCCCACCATCAGCGACGGCATGGCCATGGGCACCGAAGGCATGAAGTACTCGCTGGTCAGCCGCGAAGTCATCGCCGACTGCATCGAGACCTGCGTGCAGGGCCAGTGGATGGACGGCGTGGTCGTCGTCGGCGGTTGCGACAAGAACATGCCCGGCGGCCTGATGGGCATGCTGCGCGCCAACGTGCCCGCCATCTACGTGTACGGCGGCACCATCCTGCCGGGCAAGTGGAAGGGCCAGGACCTGAACATCGTCAGCGTGTTCGAAGCCGTGGGCCAGAACGCGGCCGGCAAGATCAGCGACCAGGAGTTGAAGGACATCGAGCAGCACGCCATTCCCGGCACCGGCTCGTGCGGCGGCATGTACACCGCCAACACCATGAGCTCCGCGTTCGAGGCACTGGGCATCTCGCTGCCGTACTCGTCGACGATGGCGAACCCGCACGACGAGAAGATGAACTCGGCCAAGGAATCGGCCAAGGTGCTGCTGGAGGCCATCAAGAAGGACCTGAAGCCGCGCGACATCGTCACCAAGAAGGCCATCGAGAACGCGGTGGCGGTGATCATGGCCACCGGCGGTTCGACCAACGCGGTGCTGCACTTCCTGGCCATCGCGCACGCCGCGGGCGTGGAGTGGACCATCGACGACTTCGAGCGCATCCGCAAGAAGACGCCGGTGATCTGCGACCTGAAGCCTTCGGGCAAATACCTGGCGGTGGACCTGCACAACGCGGGCGGCATCCCGCAGGTGATGAAGGTGCTGCTGAACGCCGGGCTGCTGCACGGCGACTGCGTCACCATCACCGGCAAGACCATCGCCGAGACGCTGGCCGGCGTGCCCGACCAGCCGCGCGCCGACCAGGACGTGATCCGCACTATCGACAAGCCGATGTACGAGCAGGGCCACCTGGCCATCCTGAAGGGCAACCTGTCGCCCGAAGGCTCGGTGGCCAAGATCACCGGCCTGAAGAACCCGGTGATCACCGGTCCGGCGCGCGTGTTCGACGACGAGCAGTCGGCGCTGCAGGCCATCCTGGACGGCAGGATCAAGGCGGGCGACGTGATGGTGCTGCGCTACCTGGGCCCCAAGGGCGGCCCGGGCATGCCCGAGATGCTGGCGCCCACCGGCGCGCTGATCGGCGCGGGGCTGGGCGAGAGCGTCGGCCTGATCACCGACGGCCGCTTCTCCGGCGGCACCTGGGGCATGGTGGTGGGCCACGTGGCGCCGGAAGCGGCGGCGGGCGGCAACATCGCGCTGGTGAAGGAAGGCGACTCCATCACCATCGACGCGCACCAGCTGGTGCTGCAGCTGAACGTGAAGGACGACGAACTGGCCCAGCGCCGCGCCGCTTGGAAGGCGCCGGCGCCGCGTTACACGCGTGGCGTGCAGGCGAAGTTCGCGTTCAATGCGGCGAGCGCCTCGAAAGGCGCCGTGCTGGACAACTTCAGCTGATCACGCATCGCTGAAAACCGTCATCCCCGCGGAGGCGGGGATCCATGGCTTCCAGAGCAGTCCGCGAATGCGGACGCCACGGATTCCCACGTACGCTCCGCTCCTCACGCGGGAATGACGCCGGATTTATTTCCGCTTTGGCGCGAGCCCGATGTTCTCGCGGTTCTTGTCGATGCGCGCCCGGCGCTTGGCGGCTTCGCGGTCCATGGCCTTCTTCTTGGTGTAGCCCGACCAGTCGGCCCACGCCCACCAGGCCACGGCCAGGCCGAAGGGCGCCAGGACGACGTACCACGACCAGCTGGCCGGCGGGCCGATCTCCAGGTATTTCAGCGCCAGCAGGATGATTCCCAGGCCCAGGAACAGCATCGGTCGTTTCTCCGCAAAAACCCGATCAGGGGATTTACCCAAGGTTCACGGCACGGGGAACCGGGGCCGTCAACCGGGATCACTACAATCTCGTTCAAGGATCGTAACCCAACCACAGAGGATTCCTCCATGAAACGTGCCCTGCTTGCCTTCGCTGTTCTCGCTTCGGCCCTGACCGTTGCGGGTCCGGCACTGGCCGACCAGGCGCTGGCCCAGGCCAAGAACTGCATGTCGTGCCACGCCGTCGACAAGAAGCTCGTCGGCCCGGCCTTCAAGGAGATCGCCGCCAAGTACGCCGGCCAGAAGGACGCGACGGACAAGCTGGCCGCCAAGATCCAGAAGGGCGGCTCGGGCGTCTGGGGCCCGGTGCCCATGCCCGCCAATACGCAGGTCAACGAAGCCGAAGCGAAGAACCTGGCCGCCTGGGTGCTGAGCCTGAAGTAGCCGGCGCTTCGCGCACAAAGAAAAAGGCCCGCTGTCGCGGGCCTTTTTCTTTGGTGGCATCCACCTTTGTCATCCCGGCGCACGCCGGAATCCACCCTCCGCCCTTCATCCACCCGCCGATGGTGGATGCCGGGTCAAGCCCGGCATGACAGGGGCAGGTCAGTTCTTCTCCGCCAACTGCTCCAGGATCGCCGGATTCTCCAGCGTCGAAGTGTCCTGCGTGATCGCCTCGCCCTTGGCGATGCTGCGCAGCAGGCGGCGCATGATCTTGCCGCTGCGGGTCTTGGGCAGGTTGTCGCCGAAGCGGATGTCCTTGGGCTTGGCGATGGGGCCGATCTCCTTGGCCACCCAGTTGCGCAGTTCGTTGGCGATGGCCTTGGCTTCCTCGCCGGCCGGCCGCGCGCGCTTGAGCACCACGAAAGCGCAGATCGCTTCGCCGGTCACGTCGTCCGGGCGACCCACCACCGCGGCTTCGGCCACCATGTCGGTCTTCGCGACCAGGGCCGACTCGATCTCCATCGTGCCCAGGCGGTGGCCCGACACGTTCAGCACGTCGTCGATGCGCCCCGTGATACGGAAGTACGCGGTTTTCGCGTCGCGCACCGCGCCGTCGCCGGCCAGGTACAGCTTGCCGCCCATCTCCTCCGGGAAGTAGCTCTTCTTGAAGCGTTCCGGATCACCCCAGATCGTCCGGATCATCGAAGGCCACGGCCGCTTGATCACCAGCATGCCGCCCGCCCCGTTCGGGATGTCCTTGCCCGTCTCGTCGACGATGGCGGCCATGATGCCCGGCAGCGGCAGCGTGCACGAGCCCGGCACCAGCGGCGTGGCGCCCGGCAGCGGCGTGATGACGTGGCCGCCGGTCTCGGTCTGCCAGAACGTGTCCATGATGGGGCAGCGCTCGCCGCCCACGTGCCGGTAGTACCACATCCAGGCTTCGGGGTTGATCGGCTCGCCGACGCTGCCCAGGATGCGCAGAGACGACAGGTTCCAGTTTTTCGGGTGCACCTTCTCGTCGGTTTCCGCGGCCTTGATCAGCGAGCGGATGGCCGTGGGCGCCGTGTAGAACACCGTGACCTTGTGCTTCTCGATCATCTGCCAGAAGCGGCCCGCGTTCGGGTACGTCGGGATGCCTTCGAAGATGACCTGCGTGGCGCCGGCCGCCAGCGGACCATAGGCGACGTACGTGTGGCCCGTGATCCAGCCGATGTCGGCGGTACACCAGAACAGGTCGTCCGGGCGGATGTCGAACGTCCAGTCCATCGTGAGCTTGGCCCACAGCAGGTAGCCGCCGGTGGAGTGCTGCACCCCCTTGGGCTTGCCGGTGGAACCGGACGTGTACAGGATGAACAGCGGGTGCTCCGCGCCGACGCTGACCGGCGCGCACTCGGTGGACTGGCCCTTGAGGACCTCGTCGAACGTCTTGTCGCGCCCCGCCACCATGTTGCAGGCGGTGGGCGTGCGCATGTAGACGAACACCGTCTTCATCGTGTCACAGCCGCCCATCGCGATGCCTTCGTCGACGATGGCCTTCAGCGGCAGTTCCTTGCCGCCGCGCATCTGGTAGTTGGCCGTGATCACCGCCACCGCGCCGGCGTCGATGATGCGTTCGTTCAGCGCCTTGGCCGAGAAGCCGCCGAACACCACGCTGTGCGTCGCGCCGATGCGCGCGCAGGCCTGCATGGCGACCACGCCGTCGATGGTCATCGGCATGTAGACGATGACGCGGTCGCCCTTGCGGATGCCCTGCGCCTTCAGCGCGTTGGCGAACTGGCCGACGCGCGCCAGCAGTTCCTTGTAGGTGACCTTGGCGACCGTGCCGTCGTCGGCCTCGAACACGATGGCCGTCTTGTTCTCCACCGGCGTGCCGATGTGCCTGTCCAGGCAGTTGGCGCTGGCGTTGAGCTCGCCGTCCTCGAACCACTTGTAGAACGGCGCCTTCGACTCGTCGAGCACCTTGGTGAACGGCCTGGTCCACTTCACGTTCTCGCGGGCGAGGCGGGCCCAGAAGCCCTCGAAGTCTTGCTCCGCTTCCTTGCACAGCGCTTCGTACGCGGGCATGCCCGAAATGCGCGCGCCGCGCACGGCGGCATCGGACGGGGGGAAGACCCGGTTCTCGACCAGGACGGACTCGATGGCGCTCATGCTTGTCTCCGGGGTGGTTTTGGCGATCGCGGCGAACTGTCGGGTGAGGCTCTTACACCCCCCTGACTGGCATGGAGCTTACAAAATTACCCCGAAACGGCGCCGGCTGCCACGGGGTTGCCATGGGGCGCTCCCTACAATCCCGCGCCACGGAGCCAACGCCGTGCAAGAGAAGAAAGAATGCAAGACCCCAATCCCCTCCAGAGCCGCGGTTCGCCGCTGCGCCCCCTCCCCGGCCTGATCTTCGCCAGCCGCTGGCTGCAGCTGCCGCTGTACCTCGGTCTCATCGCCGCCCAGGCGGTGTACGTGGTGCACTTCCTGATCGAACTGTGGCACCTGATCGAGGCCGCGGCCGGCAGCGGAACCGCGCTGCAGGCGCTGGTCACCAGCATCGGCTACAAGGCCAGCGCGCCCATCGGCTCGCTGAACGAAACCGTGATCATGCTGGTGGTGCTGGCGCTGATCGACGTGGTGATGATCTCCAACCTGCTCATCATGGTGATCGTCGGCGGCTACGAGACTTTCGTCAGCCGCATGAACCTGGAAGGCCACCCCGACCAGCCCGAATGGCTGAGCCACGTGAACGCGTCGGTGCTGAAGGTGAAGCTGGCGACGGCCATCATCGGCATCAGCTCCATCCACCTGCTCAAGACCTTCATCAACGCGGACAACTACTCCGACCGCGTGCTGATCGCGCAGACGGCCATCCACATCGCCTTCCTGCTGTCGGCGATGGCCATCGCGTTCACCGACCGCATCATGGCGGGCGTGGCCGCCCCGGACGGCCGCGGCCACTGACAGGCCGCGCGGCGGTCAGCCGGCCGCCGCCCGCGCGGTTCACGGCCGCGGTGCCTACGCCGCGTAGTCTTCGGTATCCACCTCGGCACGCGCCTGCGCGCCATACCGGTGACCGCTCACGGTCTGCTGGTTGACGTGCGCTTCCAGCCGTTGCAGCAGCGACGCGTCCAGCTTCACGTCCGCCGCGCCCAGGTCCTCGCGCAGGTGCTCCACGCTGGTGGTGCCCGGGATGGGGATGATGTTCCCGTCCTTGTGCAGCAGCCACGCGATGGCCAGCTGCGCGGGCGTGCACCCGGCTTCCTTGGCCAGCTGCCTGTAGCCAGGCAGCAGCGCCAGGTTGCGCGCGTGGTGACCGGGTTCGAAGCGCGGCATCGAGCGGCGGATGTCCTTCGCGTCGAAGGCCATCACGTCGTGCACCGCGTCGCACAGGAAGCCGCGAGCCACCGGGCTGAACGCGACGAACGTGGTGCCCAGCTCGCGGCACGCCTCCAGCACCGCGATCTCGGGGTTGCGGGTCCACAGCGAGTACTCGGTCTGCAGCGCGCCGATGGGATGCACGGCGTGCGCCTTGCGCAGGGTGGCTGCCGACACTTCGGACAAGCCGAGCGCGCGCACCTTGCCCTGCTCCACCAGCCGGCTCATCGCGCCGACGCTTTCCTCGATGGGCACCTTCTTGTCCCAGCGGTGCAGGTAGTAGAGGTCGATGACGTCGGTCTGCAGGCGGCGCAGGCTGTCCTCGCAGTTCTTGCGGATGGCCTCGGGCCGGCCATCGATCACGCGCCGCACGACGCCGTCGTCGCCGGTCACGCCGGCCATGCCGCCCTTGCTGGCGAGCGTGAACCTGCCGCGATGCGCCTTGAGCACCCGGCCCACCAGCGTCTCGTTCGCGCCGAAGCCGTACAGCGAGGCCGTGTCGAACAGCGTGACGCCCGCGTCCAAAGCCGACAGCAGCACGCGCTCGCCCTGCTCGGCCGATGGCGGCGTGCCGTACGCATGGCTGAGGTTCATGCAGCCCAGGCCGATGGCCGAGACGGTGAAGGGTCCGAAGCGTCGTTGTTGCATCGGCGCAAGCTTAGCGTGCGGCGGCGCACCGATCCGCGAGGACCCTTGGCCGCGCCGGCGTGAACCAGTTCACCGGCAGCGCATCAAGTGCCGCCTGCTGAGCCACCCGGCGTCGAAGGCTTGCGACCATTGCGGCCCTCGCGTTTTTCCGCCCTCGCTGAACCATGCACTCCGCCACTGCAATCACGACCGCACCGCCGTTCCAGCCGGAGATGACGGACTTCTTCGCGTCCACCGTCGACATCCTCATGTCGCTGGACCCGCGCGGCAACATTCGCTACGTCAACCCTTCCTACGAACGGGTCACCGGGCACACGCCGGCCGAGGTGGCGGGGAACTCGTGCCTTTCGTACGTGGCGGAGCCCGACGTCCGCAGGACGATCGCGATCATCGCCCAGGGCGTCGAAAACGATGGATTCGAGAACCTCGTGCGGGCCAAGGACGGAAGCTTCCGCGTCGTCTCGTGGCGCGGCAAGCCGGCGAGTGACGGCAACCTCTGCGCGATCGGCCGCGACGTCACGTCCCAGCGCGCCGCCGACGACCGCCGGCTGGCCGGCCACCGGCTGGACGCGGTCATGCAACTGACCGGCGGCATCGCGCACGACTTCAAGAACATCCTGGCGAGCATGCTGGGGTACCTGGAGATCGGCATGCGCGTCACCGCGGAAGAGCGGACCCGGACCATTTTCAAGAAGGCGCTCGATTGCGGCCGGACGGGGACCAAGCTGGTCGAGCAGATGCTGGCCGCCGCCCGGCAGCAGCAGCTCAAGGTCGAAAAGGTGGAGCTGGGCGGCCTGCTGCTGCGCATGTCCGAGGCCCTCGGCTCAGCGGTCCGGCCCCTGGCACGGGTGAGCTACGAGCTGGATCCGCTGCCGATGTTCGTCGAGATCGACGCGGCGCAGATGCAGGTCGCCATCACCAACCTCTGCCTCAATTCGATGGAAGCCTTCCAGGGCAAGGGCGGCCACATCGCCCTGGCGACCTCGCCCATGCAGGTGGAGGCCGGGGCGACCGGCCGCTACGCCGGACTGCAACCCGGCCGTTACGCGCACCTTTGCGTGCAGGACGATGGCCCCGGCATGCCGGAAGCGGCCGTGGCCCGGTGCTTCGAGCCGTTCTACACGACGCGCGGCGTGACGCACGGCCGCGGGCTGGGCTTGCCGTTCGTGCACGGCGTTGTGGCCCAGTGCGGCGGCACGACCTGGATCGACAGCCTGCCCGGGCAAGGCACGGCCGTCCACATCCTGCTGCCGCTCAAGGACTGACAGCGTCGCCCGGCGCGGCGCGAAGCGCGCGAACACGCCGTTCAGTCAGCGCGTGCCAGGCCGGGCTGCCGCTGGCGGCAACCAGGTCGCGGCCAGCGGCGTCCCAGTGCGGGTCGCGCGGGTCCAGGCCAAGTTCACGGATGAAGTCCTCACCGACGAGCATGAACTGGCGCCGGTAGGGCAGCAGGTAAGCGCGCCTGCCGCGCGCCAGGGCTGCCCGGGCCTGCCCGAGGTCCGCGAACCACTCGTTGAGCATCGACGTCGTGCGCGGCGAATGCCAGAAGGTGCCGAAATCGTCGCCGGGCGCGGCCAGGCCTTCGAGCACGTGGCGCGCGTGCTCCCAGTCCGCGAAGCCCACCTCGCGCGCCACCTCGTGCAGGCGGTCGCGCAGGCGGCTCTCCAGGCCTTCGCGCCGCGCGGCATTCAGCCGCACGCGGGCGCGAACCTTCAGTTCCTCGATCGCGGCGCTCACGGCGTGCGCAGCGCCGGGCTGGACGACATGCGGGCCAGCACTTCGGCGGCAGTCGGCAAAGCGGGATCGGATCCCAGCGCGACGTCACAGAGATGCGCGGCCGTTTCGCGCGCCTCGCGGGCCAGCCGGCGGCCGCCGGGACGCAGCACGACACGCATGCCACCAGCGCCGCGCTCGCGCGCCAGCCAGCCGGTTTTCTCCAGCGGCGGCAGGCGGCGCAGCAGCGCCGAGGCTTGCAGGCCAAGCAGGCGGCCGAGGTCGCGCAACGGCAGGCCGCCGGGGTGGCCATCCAGGCTGGAGAGCAGCACGAACTCGTCCCAGCCCAGGCCGTGCAGAAAGCCCAGCTCCTCGTCGAGCTTGAGGCGCAGGGCAGCGCCGGCGCGGTGCAGGCCCAGGCAGAAGTCGAGGGGGCTCATGCCTGCAGCTCCGCCCGCCACAATTCCAGCAACGCCGCCAGTTCGGCATCGTGATCGAAAGTTGGATCGGAACGCTCGCGCACCATTTCCAGCACGTCGATGCGCACGCCCTGCTCGCCCAGGCGGTCCCACGCGCCCTGGAGCGCGCGGTCGCGGTGGGTGCGCTGGCGCAGTTCGAAATTCACGCGGTTGATCGCACCCGGCACGTTGCGGCTGGCGGCGACCTGCGTGGCGCCGGTCTCGAGGTTGCGGATGGCGTACACGCCCATCGGCGGGAACGCGTCGCGCGCGGCACGCGAGAGTTCGCGGCGGCGGGCGGAGGTGTCGGCGGGAGAAGCCATGACAGGAGTCCTTTTCGCAATTGGCCCTTCCCCGCGAAGTGGGCCGACGAAACAGGATGGACTGTCAGGTCTGCAAGACGTGTGACGAGGGTGAGAGCCTCTTGTGCGGGAAGGCGCCCCTCAGCGCCTCGAGCTGGATTTTACCTGCGCTCCGCACCTCGCCCTTTCCCCCGACGGGTCGCCCTCTCACCCGCGTCATCCCAGCGGAGGCGGGAATGACGCCAGCGCGACAGCGCTCAAACATCGCCGGAGAATGAGCCCAGGCCGGGCACCGCCTGGCGCGCCGCGCGGACTACCGGTACCTCGCGACGAGCCGGACGGCTTATGCCAGCTGCTTCTCCAGCTGGTCGAGCACCTCATAACAAGGCAGCACCTGCGCCACGCTCGCATTCGGCTCCCGCCCTTCGCGAATCGCCGCGACGAACTCGCGGTCCTGCAGTTCGATGCCATTCATCGACACGTCCACCTTGGACACGTCGATCTTCTCGTCCTTGCCGTTCACCAGGTCGTCGTAGCGCGCGATGTAGGTCGCGGTGTCGCCGATGTAGCGGAAGAACGTGCCCAGAGGGCCGTCGTTGTTGAACGAGAGCGACAGCGTGCAGATGGCGCCGTCCTCGGCCTTCAGCTGGATGCTCATGTCCATCGCGATGCCCAGCGCCGGATGGATCGGCCCCTGCACCGCGTTGGCCTTCACCACGCGCTTGCCGGTCTGGTACTGGAACAGGTCCACCGTGTGCGCGGCGTGGTGCCACAGCAGGTGGTCGGTCCAGCTGCGCGGCTGGCCCAGCGCGTTCATGTTGGTGCGGCGGAAGAAATAAGTCTGCACGTCCATCTGCTGGATGCGGAACTCGCCGGCCAGGACCTTCTTGTGCACGTACTGGTGGCTGGGGTTGAAGCGGCGCGTGTGGCCGCACATGGCCACCAGTCCCGTCTCCCTCTGCTTCTTCACCACCGCGATGCCGTCGGCCAGGTTGTCGCACAGCGGGATCTCCGCCTGCACGTGCTTGCCGGCCGACAGGCAGGCCAGCGACTGCGAAGCGTGCATCTGCGTGGGCGTGCACAGGATCACCGCGTCGACGTCGTCTCGCTTCAGCGTTTCGTCCAGGTCGGTGGTGACGTGGCCGATGCCGTACCTGGCGGCGACTTCCCTCGTCTTGTCCAGCTCGCGGCCGATGACGGACGTGACCTGCACGCCATCGATCAGCTTCAGCGCGTCCAGATGCTTCTGGCCGAAGGCGCCGGCGCCGGCCAGCGCGATGCGCAGCGGTTTGCTCATGGGGGTTCTCCTGGTTCGCCCGCGATTGTGCGGGCGCGCCGTACCCCAACGGAACCCGGCGGCGGGGCTAACAGCTAGAACAAGGGCTTATAGCCCGCACCACTGCGCGATGCGGTGCATGGTGTCGGCCCACAGCGCCCAGACGGCAACGACCACCAGGATGGCGCCTGCAACGCGCGTGCCGCCGGCCTGCCGCCAACGGTTGCCCTGCCCGCTCAGCCAATGGAAGAGCCGCGGCGCCAGCCACAGGCCCAGGCCGCTGCCGGCCGCGAACAACGCCATCGACAACGCACCACCGCGCGAGTCACCCGCGAGCGAAGCCACCAGCAAGGCCGAGTACAGCAGCCCGCACGGCATGAAAGTCCACAGTGCACCCGCGCCGAATGCACCGCCGCGCGCGCCCGCCCAGGGCCGCACGCGGCCCCACACCGAACGCCCGAAGCCGTCCAGCCACACCGGCTGCCGCGCCATCACCAGCAGGCTGAGCCCCCAGCCCAGCACCACGACATGCATCAGCGCCCACGCCGGCTTCAGCACGGCCGTGTGCTGCACCAGCCAGGCCAGCGCCTGCGCCGCGCTCGCCACCACCGCGCCCGCGGCCGAGTAGCCAAGGAGCCGCCCGACCTGGAACTGCATCGCTCGCCTGGCGGCAGACCCGTGCCCCGCGTGCGCGATACCCACGCACGCCGCGCCGCACATGGCCGCGCAATGCGGCCCGCCGGCCAGGCCCATCAGGAAAGCGGTGGCCGCCAGCGTCGGCGTCATGGCTTCACAGGATGCGCGAGAAGCGCGTGCGCTGCCGGTCGGCCTGCAGGTAGCGGTCGAACACCATGCCGATGGCGCGCACCACGTACCAGCCGGCGGCGGTCACCTGGATGCCGCTGTCGTCCACGCGCACCAGCCCGTCGCCGGCCATCTGTTCCAGTCGCGCGAGTTCCGAAGCGAAGTAGCTGCGGAAGTCCAGCAGCCACGCTTCCTCCACCGCTTCGAACAGCACCTGCCCCTGGCACATCAGGCTCATGATCACCGCGCGCCGCACCAGGTCGTCGCGGTCCATCGACAGGCCGCGCACCACGGGCAGCTGCCCCAGGCGCAGCCGGTCCTCGTACTCGTCCATGGTCTTGGCGTTCTGCGCATAGGCCGCGCCGATGCGGCTGATGGCCGACACGCCCAGCCCGATCAGGTCGCAATCCGGCTGCGTGCTGTAGCCCTGGAAATTGCGGTGCAGGCGGCCCTGCCGCTTGGCCACGGCCAGCGCGTCGTCCGGCAGCGCGAAGTGGTCCATGCCCACGTACACGTAGCCCGCGTCGCCCAACGCATCGATGGCGCCGGCCAGCATCGCCAGCTTGTCGCCGCCCGCGGGCAGTTCCGCCGGCACGATGCGCCGCTGCGGCTTGAAGCGCTCGGGCAGGTGCGCGTAACCGTACAGCGCGATGCGGTCGGGCCGCAGGTCGCGAACCTGCGCGATGGTGCGCGCGAACGAAGCGGGCGTCTGCAGCGGCAGGCCGTAGATGAGGTCCACGTTGAGCGACTCGAAGCCCAGCTCGCGCGCATCGGCCACCAGTGCGGCGACTTGCCCGTAAGGCTGCACGCGGTGCACCGCGGCCTGCACGCGTGCGTCGAAATCCTGAACGCCGAAGCTCAGGCGGTTGAAGCCCAGACGCGCCAAGTGCGCCAGGCGCTCGCGCGTGACGGTGCGCGGGTCGACTTCAACGGAGTACTCGCCGCCCGGTACCGGCGCGAAGTGCCGGCCCAGCATGGCCATCAGCGACGACAGTTCTTCGTCCGACAGGAAGGTCGGCGTGCCGCCGCCCAGGTGCAGCTGGCTCACGGCTTGGCGGGGACCGGCCAGGCTGGCGGTCAGGGCCGCTTCGCGCTCCAGCAGTTCCAGGTAGGGCCGCGCGCGCTCGTACCGCTTGGTGATGATCTTGTTGCAGGCGCAGTAGTAGCAGACCGATTCGCAGAACGGCACGTGCACGTACAGCGACAGCGGCCGCGCGGCGCTGTCCGCGCGCTGGCGCAAAACGCGCTCGTGGTCTTCGGGGCCGTAGGCCTCGACGAAGCGGTCGGCGGTGGGGTACGAGGTGTAGCGCGGGCCGCTCACGTCGAAGCGGCGCAGCAGGTCGGCAGGCAGGACGGCGGTGTTCACTTCGCCACTCTGCGCCGGGGACGCCCCGGCCGCGTTGACGGGCGTCAAGGAAAGGACGCCGCTCACTGCAGGCGGCCCTCGAAAGTGCGCGTCAGCGCTTCCAGGTCCAGGATGCGGATGTGGCGCTTGTCCACTTCCAGCAACCGCTGCTGCACGAAGGCCGAGAACGTGCGGCTCACCGTCTCCAGCTTCATGCCCAGGTAGCTGCCGATCTCGGCGCGCGACATGCGCAGGTGGAACTCGGTGGCCGACCAGCCGCGCGCCTTCATGCGCTGCGACACGTTCAGCAGAAAGGCCGCCAGCCGCTCTTCCGCGTTCATGCTGCCCAGCAGCATCATGAGGCTGTGCTCGCGCACGATCTCGCGGCTCATCAGGCGGCCCACGGCGCGCTGTAGCTCGCCGCTGTCGGCGGACAGCTCCATCAGGTGGTCATACGGGATGGCGCAGATCTCCGCGTCTTCCAGCGCCACGGCCGTGCTGGGGTGGCGGCCCTGCGCCAGCCCGTCCAGGCCCATCAGCTCGCCGGCCATGGCGAAGCCGGTGACCTGCTCGCGGCCGTCGGTGGCGCCCAGCGTGGACTTGAAGGTGCCGCTGCGCACGGCGTAGATCGCTTGGAACGATTCGCCCGCGCGGTACAGCGGTTGGCCGGCCTTCACGCGACGGCGGCCGAAGTGCAGGCCGTCCAGGCGCTCCACGGTCGGCGCGCTCATGCCGCAGGGCAGGCACAGGTCCTTCAGGTGGCAGCTGGAGCAGACCGTCGTCAGCGCGGGCGGCGCTTCGGCGCGCTGGCGCGAG
Source organism: Ramlibacter humi (assembly GCF_004681975.1). GTDB lineage: Bacteria > Pseudomonadota > Gammaproteobacteria > Burkholderiales > Burkholderiaceae_C > Ramlibacter > Ramlibacter humi. Next base: position 278,466 of record NZ_SMLK01000001.1, on the reverse strand, counting down.
CGCGACACGAACTGGATGGGGACGCTGCTGGTTTCGGCGAAGGCGGGTTGGGACATGGCGGTCTCTCTCGGGGTTCAGTGGCGGCTGGCGGCGACGGCGGCGGCGAGACGGTCGAACTCGCTGCTCTTGTCCAGGAAGGTGCGCGCGCCCGCGCCCAGGTAGCGGCGGCGGTACGGCTCGCTGGCGTTGTTCGACAGGACGACGAAGGCGATGGCCGGGCGGGCCTCGCGCACCGCGCGCAGTACCTGCAAGCCCGTGCCGCCTTCCAGCTGCACGTCCAGCACCACCACGTCGGGGCCCGCGGCCAGGATGCCGTCGATGGAGCCTTGCGGCGTGCCCGCCTCCCCCACGATGGCGATCTCGTCGCCGGCCAGCAGCGCGGCCACGCGGCGGCGGATGGCGTCGGAATCGTCGGCAAGGAAGACCCGCAGCGGTGCGGCGGTGATGGCGTTGTCCATGTCCCGAACTTTGCCGGGCGGGGCGCGCGCGGGCCATCGGCGCGCGCTGAAACGCGGGCTAGGAGGCGTCCGGTTCGTCGGGGTGGGAATTCCGAGGTGGGCTAGGAATATTCCGAGAGCCGATTTGCCCTTCAGGCGAACAACCCGTATTGGCGTCATTCCCGCGAAGGCGGGAATCCATGGCTCCCGAATTCCTCCACGCTTCGCAGATGCGACCGGCCGTCTACATCCTCTCTTCAGGGCCGAACGGCACGCTGTACATCGGCGTGACTTCCGACTTGGTCAAACGCGTTTGGCAACACCGCGAGCACCTCGCCCCCGGCTTCACTGCACGGTATGCCGTGACGCATCTCGTGTACTACGAGTTGTTCGACACGATGGCGCTCGCGATCACGAGGGAGAAGCGCCTGAAGAAGTGGGACCGCGCGTGGAAGGTCCGGCTGATACGCGAGCGGAACCCGGATTGGGTGGATCTATGGGACGAAATCATTGGAAGCCATGGATCCCCGCCTCCGCGGGGATGACGCCGAAAAAAGAGCGTCGAAGAGAGACCAACCAACGTGGAGAACGGCGTCATTCCCGCGAAGGCGGGAATCCATGGCTCCCGAATTCGCAACCCGACGGACATCACACCCCAGCGCCTTCTGCGGGACGCAATCCCTACGGTTCGATCAACCCATGCTTGATCGCATACCGCACCAGGTCCGTCGGGTTCTGCAGCGCCAGCTTGGCCATCAGGTTGGCCTTGTGCGTGCTCACGGTCTTCACCGACACATTCAGTGCGGTAGCGATGTCGGTGACCGAATCGCCCGCCGCCAGGCGGCGGAACACCTCGAACTCGCGGTCGGACAGCGTCTCGTGCGGCGCCGAAGGCGCGCCGCCGGGCATGGCGCCCAGCGCCAGCTGCTCAGCCACCTCGGCGCTGATGTAGGCGCCGCCGCCGGCGATCTTGCGCAGCGCCTGCTCCAGCTGGGCGGGCGCCGTTTCCTTCGTGAGGTAGCCGCTGGCGCCCGACTTGATGGCGCGCACCGCGTACTGCGTCTCCTGGTGCATGGACAGCACGAGGATGCGCAGGCGGGGCTTCTCGGCCTTCACCAGCTTGATCAGCTCCATGCCGCTGCGCCCGGGCATGGACAGATCCAGCACCAGCACGTCGAAGTCCAGCTCGCGCACGCGCTGCATCACCTCGGTGCCGTCGGCGGCTTCGCCGACCACCTGCAGGTCGGACACGTCACCGACGATGCGCTTCAGGCCCTCGCGGACGATGGCGTGGTCGTCGGCCAGCACGACGCGGATCATGCGGCCTCCTGCACCGGGATGCGCGCCTCGACGCGGGTGCCCTGCCCCGGCGCGCTGTGCACGCTGACGTGCCCGCGCATCAGCTGGGCGCGCTCGCGCAGCCCCACCAGGCCCAGCGACTGCGGCTTGCGCGGGCTCGCCGGATCGAAGCCCGCGCCGTCGTCCTGCACCTCCAGCACCAGCTCGCCGGCCTCGCGCGCCACCCGCACGCGGACGTGGCTGGCGTACGCATGCTTGGCGACGTTCGCCAGCGACTCCTGCACGATGCGGAACACGCCGGTGGCATACGGCTCGGGCAGGTCCAGGTCTTCCTCCATCTCCAGCGAAGCCGCCACGCCGTGGCGCTGGCCGAAGTTCTGCACCAGCCATTCGAGGGCCGGGCCCAGGCCCAGGTCGTCCAGCACCAGCGGCCGCAGGTCGGCGGCAATGCGCCGCGTGGCCGCCACGCTGGCGTCCAGCATGGCCAGCATCTCGTCGAGCTTGGCGCTCGCGCCATCGGGGTCGTCGCGCAGGTGGTCGCGCAGCCAGATGGTGTCCATCTTCAGCGCAGTGAGCGATTGCGCCAGCTCGTCGTGCAGCTCGCGCGCGATGCGCGTCTTTTCCTGCTCGCGCACGGACGTGGCTTCGGCGGCGAAGGTGGCCAGTTCCTCGCGGGCGCGCACGCGCTCCGTGACGTCGCGCAGGATCACGGTGTAGAGCTTGCCGTCGGGCGAGTCCAGCAGGGAGATGGATGCGTCGACGGGAAAGGTATCGCCGCCCTTGCGCAGGCCCAGGATCACCCGGTCGCCTCCCATGCGGCGCGGCGAGCTGACGCCGGTCTGGCCGAAGCGGCGCACCTCGCCCGCGTGGTTGGGGCGAAAGCGCTCGGGAATGAGCATCTCCAGCCGCCGGCCGATCACCTCCTCGGCGGTCCAGCCGAAGATCTTTTCGGCGGCGCGGTTGTACTGGACGATCCGCTGTTCCTCATCGACGGACAGGATCCCGTCCATGGCGGCGTCCAGCAGGCCCGCCAGGCGGGCGGCGACGTTCTGGGTCGGCATTGGCGGAATTTACCGCAGCTGAAATCAGACACCCTTGCGCAGAGCGCGCAGAGGTTTCGCGGAGGACGCGGAGAAAACCTTTTGAATATCTTCCTCCGCGAACTCGGCGAAACCTCCGCGCGCTCTGCGCAAGGGAGTCCGCCTTCACTCCCGGCCCAGAAGCACCGTCAGCGCGCTCGAGAGCATCGCCGCGCCCCAGAAGACGAAGAACGCCATCGCATACACCGCCTGCCGCGACCATTCGAGTTCGCGGCCGAACCAGCGCAGCTCCAGCGGGTCGACCAGCGCGAACACCAGCAGCTGCAGCAGGCAGGCCGCCAGGAAGGCGGGCCAGGCGATGCCCATGAGCTTGCGCGAGAGCACGGGGCGGCCTCAGTGCTGCCGTACAGCCGGTGTGGCCGGCGTGGCCGCGTGGTTGCGGCCCTGCATGGCGGGCAGCAGGTTGCGCTCGGCCAGGCGCTGGTTGATCTCCACGCCCTTGCGGTAGTAGTCCTCCTCCACCAGCTTGTCGGAGCCGCGCGCGGCGATGAAGAAGCTGACGAACGAGGCGACCACCACCACGGCGGGGCCGGCGAACACCAGCCATACCAGGCCGTAGCGCCACCAGGGCTTGGCGGGCACGCCTTGTTCTGCGGTCGGGTCGGACATGGGCTTCTCCTTCACGGGCGGTCAGCGGGGCACGAGAAAGACGGACTTCTCGCTCACGTGAGCGCCGCCGCCTTCGATCTCGAAATGGATGGGATGCGAGCCGGGTTCGGCCGTGCCGAAAGGCAGTTGCACGCGAACGGCGACCCAGCGGGATTCGGCAGGGCCCACCTCGAGCTGCGGCTCGGCCATCACCACCGCCAGTCCGGCCAGGCCGGTGGCGCCGATGCGGTAGCGCTGCGTCTCCTCGGTGGCGTTCATCACCTGCAGGCGGTAGACGTTCTCCAGCTTGCCGCCGGGCACGATGCGCGCCAGCGTCGCGCGGTCGCGCACCACGTCCACCTTCAGCGGCGTGCGCACCGCCAGGCTGATGGCGATGCCCACGCACAGTGCGGCCAGGATGCCCGCGTACACCAGCACGCGCGGCCGCAGCACCCGGCGCACGATGGCGCCCGTGTCGCTGCCCGCCGCCAGCGCGTTCTGCGTGGTGAAGCGGATCAGGCCGTGCGGGTAGTTCATCTTGTCCATCACGCCGTCGCACACGTCCACGCACGCCGCGCAGCCGATGCACTCGTACTGCAGGCCGTTGCGGATGTCGATGCCGGTCGGGCACACCTGCACGCACAGGCCGCAGTCGATGCACGAGCCCAGGCCCATGGCGCGGAAGTCGTCCTTGCGGCCGCGCGTGCCGCGCGGGTCGCCGCGGCCGGCGTCGTAGCTGACGATCAGCGTGTCGGCGTCGAACATCGCGCTCTGGAAGCGTGCGTACGGGCACATGTACTTGCACACCTGCTCGCGCAGGAAGCCAGCATTGCCGTAGGTGGCCAGGGCGTAGAAGAACACCCAGAAGACTTCCCACGAGCCCATGCGGGTCTGCAGGAATTCCAGGCCCAGTTCGCGGATGGGCGTGAAGTAGCCGACGAAGGTATAGCCGGTCCACATGGCCACGCCCAGCCAGAGCAGGTGCTTGAACCACTTCTTGACCAGCTTCTCCGTGCTGAAGCGGGCGCCGTCCAGCTTGATGCGCTGCGGCCGGTCGCCTTCCACCTTGCGCTCGATCCACAGGAAGATCTCGGTGTAGACGGTCTGCGGGCAGGCGAAGCCGCACCACAGTCGGCCCGCCACGGCGGTGAACAGGAACAGCGACAGCGCGCTGGCCACCAGCAGGCCGGTGAGGTAGATGAAGTCCTGCGGGTACAGCACGTAGCCGAACAGGTAGAAGCGGCGCGCGGCCAGGTCGAACAGCACCGCCTGGCGGCCGCCCGCTTCGGTGGCCCAGGGCAGCCACGGCAGGCCGTAGAACACCAGTTGCGTGAGCCACACGAAGGCCCAGCGCCAGCGCGCGAACACGCCCGTGACGCTGCGCGGGTAGATCTTCTTCTGCGCCTCGTAGAGCGAAGCGCTCTCCCCGCCGGACGGCACGGGGAGGATGGGGATGACTTTCTGGTTCATGGCGGGAATGCGCCATGTTCGCGCGCAGGGGGCCGTGGGGACTTGCGCTGGATCAGACAGAGACGTCATTCCCGCGGAGGCAGGAATCCATGGCTTCCGCGTTCGGCAATCAGGGAAGCCATGGATCCCCGCCGTCGCGGGGATGACGCTATGCGGGCGGGGACGAGCCCGGATATCAAGGCTTCGCCGTCACCGGCTTGTTCGAGAACCCCCACACGTACGCCGCCAGCACGTGGATCTGCGCGTCGGTCAGCTTGCCGGCCTGCGCCGGCATCACGTTGGTCTTGCCGTTGTTGATCATGCTGATGATCGCCTGCTCGCCGTAGCCGTGCAGCCAGACGTCGTCGGTGAGGTTGGGCGCGCCGATGGCCTGGTTGCCCTTGCCATCCATGCCGTGGCAGGCGGCGCAGGCGGTGAACTTGGACTTGCCCAGCTGCGCGCGCACCGAGTCGTGCGGCGCGTTCGACAGCGACAGCACGTAGTTCGCCACGTTCTTCACGTCGTCGGGCGTACCCACCGCCGCCGCCATCGGCGGCATCGAACCCTGCCGGCCGCCGCGGATGGTCTCGGCGATCTTCGCGGGCGAGCCGCCGTGCAGCCAGTCGCCGTCGGTGAGGTCGGGGAAGCCCTTGCCGCCGCGCGCGTCGGAGCCGTGGCACTGCGCGCAGTTGTTCATGAACAGCCGCTCGCCGATGGCGCGCGCCCGCGGGTCGCCGGCCACTTCTTCCACCGGGCGCGAGGTGAACTGCGCGTACAGCGGCACGAGTTCGCGGTTGGCTTTCTCCACCTCGCCTTCGTACTCGGCCTTGGACGTCCAGCCCAGGCCGCCCTGGTAGGTGCCCAGGCCCGGATACGCCATCAGGTACAGCAGCGAGAAGACGATGGTCATGACGAACAGCCACATCCACCAGCGCGGCATGGGGTTGTTCATCTCGGTGAGGTCACCGTCCCAGACGTGGCCGGTGGTGTTGTCGGCGGTGGAAGCCACCTTCTTGCGGGACGTGATCCACAGCAGCAGCAGGCAGGCGACGATGCCGACGAGGGTGATGGCGGTGACGTAGGCGGACCAGAAGCCGCTGGTGAAATCGCTCATGGCAGCTCCTTTCAGTCCTGCTGGAACGGGATGCGGCCGTCTTCCTCGAAGCGGGCGCGGTTGCCGCGGGCGAAGGCCCAGGCCAGGATGCCGATGAAAGTGGCGAAGCAGGCCAGCGTGGCCGCGATGCGAAGCGTGTTGATGTCCATGGCCTTCCCCCTACTTCAGCGCGATGCCCAGCGACTGCAGGTACGCCACCAGCGCGTCGGCTTCGGTCTTGCCCTTCAGCTGGGCCGGGCCTTCGGCGATCTCCTGGTCGGTGTAGGGCACGCCCACCGAGCGCAGCGCCTTCATGTGCGTAGCTATGGTCTCGGCGTCGGCCGGCGTCTTCTCCAGCCACGAGTAGGCCGGCATGTTGGATTCGGGCACCACGTCGCGCGGGTTGTTCAGGTGGATGCGGTGCCACTCGTCCGAGTACTTGCCGCCCACGCGGTGCAGGTCGGGGCCGGTGCGCTTGCTGCCCCACTGGAAGGGGTGGTCGTACACGAACTCGCCGGCCACCGAGTAGTGGCCGTAGCGCAGCGTCTCGGCGCGGAACGGCCGGATCATCTGCGAGTGGCAGTTGTAGCAGCCCTCGCGCAGGTAGATGTCGCGGCCGGCCAGCTGCAGCGCGGTGTAGGGCTTCAGGCCCCGCACCGGCTCGGTGGTGCTCTTCTGGAAGAACAGCGGCACGATCTCCACCAGGCCGCCGACGGCGACGACCAGCAGGATGAGCACGATCATCAGGAAGTTGTTGGTCTCGACCTTCTCGTGGGTGAAACCGGTGGAAGCGGTGTTGTCGCTCATGTCTCGCTTTCGTTGCGCTTCAGGCGCGCGCCAGCGCGGGGGTGGGCACCACCACGCGCACGGCACGGCCGCCGGCCACGGTCATCCAGGTGTTCCAGGCCATCACCAGCATCCCGGCCAGGTACAGCAGGCCGCCGATCACGCGGATCACGTAGAAGGGGAAGGTCGCCTTGACCGACTCGACGAAGGTGTAGGTCAGCGTGCCGTCGGCGTTCACCGCGCGCCACATCAGGCCCTGCATCACGCCGGCGATCCACATGGCGGCGATGTACAGCACGATGCCCACGGTGGCGATCCAGAAGTGCAGCTCGATGGCGGCGATCGAATGCATCTGCTTCCTGCCGAACAGGCGCGGGATCAGGTAGTACAGGCAGCCCATGGAGATCAGGCCGACCCAGCCCAGCGCGCCGGCATGCACGTGGCCGATCGTCCAGTCGGTGTAGTGCGACAGCGCGTTCACCGTCTTCACCGACATCATCGGGCCCTCGAAGGTGGCCATGCCGTAGAAGGACAGCGCCACGATCATGAAGCGCAGCACGGGGTCCTCGCGCAGCTTGTGCCAGGCGCCCGACAGCGTCATCACGCCATTGATCATCCCGCCCCAGCTGGGCGCCAGCAGGATCAGCGAGAACAGCATGCCGATGGATTGGGTCCAGTCCGGCAGCGCGGTGAAGTGCAGGTGGTGCGGGCCCGCCCACATGTACGTGAAGATCAGCGCCCAGAAATGCACGATGGACAGGCGATAGCTGTACACCGGACGGCCGGCCTGCTTCGGGATGAAGTAGTACATCATCCCCAGGAAGCCCGCCGTGAGGTAGAAGCCCACCGCGTTGTGGCCGTACCACCACTGCACCATCGCGTCCTGCACGCCGGCGTACGCCGAGTACGACTTCATCCAGCCGGCCGGCACTTCGGCGCTGTTCACCACGTGCAGCACCGCCACCGCGAGGATGAAGCCGCCGTAGAACCAGTTGGCCACGTAGATGTGGCGGATCTTGCGGATGCCGATGGTGCCGAAGAACACCACCGCGTACGACACCCACACCAGCGTGATCAGGATGTCGATCGGCCACTCCAGCTCGGCGTATTCCTTGCCGGTGGTGTAGCCCAGGGGCAGGCTGATGGCCGCGGCGACGATCACCGCCTGCCAGCCCCAGAAGGTGAACGAAGCGAGCTTGGGCAGGAACAGCGGCACATGCGACGTGCGCTGCACGCAGTAGTAGCTGCTGGCGAAGAGCGCGCAGCCGCCGAAGGCGAAGATCACCGCGTTGGTGTGCAGCGGGCGCAGGCGGCCGTAGCTGAGCCAGGGGATGCCGAAGTTCAGTTCGGGCCAGGCCAGCTGGGCCGCGATGAACACGCCGACCAGCATGCCCACCACGCCCCAGACCACGGCCATGAGCGTGAACTGCCGCACCACGGTGTCGTGGTAGTGGGCGGCGGGTTCGGGGGAATCGTTCATGCGAGGCACCTTGATCGTGATGCCCCAGTGTCGCGGCGCCCACGGCCGCGCTCCTTGATGGAAGTCAATCGCCGGTGAGAATGCGCTCGCCTTCGGCTTCCAGCGACTCGAACTGGCCACGCCAGACGGCCCAGCCCAGCGCGGCCAGGATCAGCAGGCCCAGGCCGACGGACAGGGGGATGAGCAGGAAGAGGATGTCCATGATTGGGAATGACGAATGACAAATGACGAATGACAAAAAGCGCGGCCGTATCGGTCATCCGTCATCAAAGCGAAGCGAGGTCATTTGTCATTCGTCATTCGTCATTCGAAACGCGCAAGGCGTGCAGCGTTGAGCACGACGAAGAGCGAGCTGGCAGCCATGCCCAGGCCGGCCAGCCAGGGCGGCATCTGGCCCGCCAGCGCGAGCGGCACGCACACGGCGTTGTAGGCGGCGGCCCAGGCCAGGTTTTGCCGCACCACGCGGCGCGTGCGGCGCGCGAGGTCCAGCACCGCCGGCACGGCGGACAACTGGCCGCCGGGCACGACGAAGTCGGACCTCGATTGCGCCACCGGCGCGCCCTGCCCCATCGCGAACGAGACGTGCGCGCGCGCCAGCACCGGGCCGTCGTTCAGGCCGTCGCCGACCATCGCCACGCGGCGGCCGCGCTCCTGCAGGCCGCGCACGTGCGAGAGCTTGCCTTCCGGTGACTGCCCGCCCCAGCGCCATTCGATGCCGGCGCGCGCGGCCAGGCGCGTGACCGCGGCCATGCGGTCGCCGGAGAGCAGCTGAACGAGCAGGCCCCGCGATTGCAAGATGCCGACCGCCGTGGCGGCGTCGGGCCGCAAGGCTTCGTCGAGGCTGAAGCTCGCGAGCCAGCCTTGTTCGTCGGCGAGGTGGACTTCCGCAGGACCGCCGGGCAGCTCGAGGGCATCGCACCAGCGCGCGGACCCCAGGCGCAGCGCGCGGGCCGCGGCGCCGCGGCGCACCACGCCCTGCACCCCTTCACCGGCCCACTCGCGCACCGCTTCGGCGGCCCATTCGCCCTCGCCCGCCGCGGCGGCGACCGCGCGCGCCACGGGATGCAGCGATTGCCGCGCCAGCGCGCCGGCCCATTGCAGGGCCAGGGCCGGATCGACGCCTTCGCGCGCGCGGCCGCCCGTCACGGCGATGCTGTCCTGCGTCAGCGTGCCGGTCTTGTCGAACACCACGGTGTCCACGCGCGCGGCGGCCTCGAAAGCGTCGAGGTGGCGCACCAGGATGCCGCGCCGCGCCAACGCGCCGGCCGCGGCCAGCGTGGCCGCCGGCGTGGCCAGCGACAGCGCGCAGGGGCAGGTGACGATGAGCACCGCGACGGCGATGCCGATGGCGTGGCCCGCGCCGGTGGCCCACCACCAGGCGCCCGCACCCGCCGCTGCGAGCACCACGCCCAGCAGGAAAGGGCCCGCGATGCGGTCGGCCAGCTGCGCCAGGCGCGGCTTGTCCACCGAAGCCTGCGCCATCAATGCGACGATGCCGGCGAAGCGCGTGTCGTCACCGACTTGGTCCACCCGCACCAGCAACGGCGCGGCCAGGTTGTGGCTGCCGGCGATGACGGCTTCGCCCGCCACGCGCCGCAGCGGCTGCGACTCGCCGGTGAGCAGCGCTTCGTCGACGCGGCTCTCGCCTTCGACCACGGTGCCATCGGCGGCGAAGGCCTCGCCCGCCAGCACGCGGATGACGTCGCCGCGCACCAGGCGCCGCGCGGACACGCGCTCGAAGCTGCCGTCCGCGCTGCGCCGCTCCACCATCGCGGGCAGGCGGCGCACCAGCGCTTCCAGTGCGCCGGCGGTGCGATCGCGCAAGCGCTGCTCCAGCAGCCGCCCCGAGAGCAGGAAGAACACGAACATCGTCACCGAGTCGTACCAGACGGCGCCGCCCAGCGGCCCCGCGGGGTCCAGCGTGGCGAGCGTGCTGGCGCCGAACGCGATGGCCAGCCCCAGCGCCACCGGCACGTCCATGCCGATGCGGCCGTGGCGCAGGTCGCGCAGCGCGGAAGAGAAGAACGGGCGGCAGGAAAACAGCATCACCGGCACGGTGAGCGTCCACGAAGCCCAGTTGAGCAGCGACTGGATGTCCGGCGTGATCTCGCCCGGCGGCGCGACGTACGCGGGCACCGCGTACATCATCACCTGCATCATGCAGAAGCCCGCCACCAGCCAGCGCCACAGCAGGCGGCGGCGCTCGCGGCGGCGCGGTTCGGCGGCGGCTTCGCCGGCCGCGGGCAGGCCGCGGTAGCCGGCTTTCGACAAGGCCGCGAGCCAATCGTCGGGCCGGCATCGCGCGGGCGACCAGACGACGCGCGCGGTGGCGGTGCCGCCGTTGACCTGCACCGACTCGACGCCGGGCACCGATCCCACCGCCTGCTCGATGGTGAGCGTGCAGGCTGCGCAGTACATGCCTTCGATGGCCAGCCAGCTTTCGCGCCGGCCTTCACGGCCGGCGACCGGGCGCGTGCACTCTTCCCACGCGTCCTCGAGGGGCGCGGCATCGCGCGGCGCCGGCAAGGCGCCGGGCAGCGGCAGGGAGACGGAGACCATGGCCGCAAGCGTATCGGCGGGCCGCATGGCGGCAGTTGACCTGCGTCAAGGCACGCGCCCGGCGCCGCGCCTACGCTGGCGCCATCCACAGGAGGCCCCCCATGTACGAACGCATCCTCGTCACCACCGACGGTTCCGAACTGTCCCGCAAGGCCGTGATCGAAGCCATCGCGCTCTGCCGCAAGCTCGGCGCCGAGCTGTACCTGCTGCACGTCGTGCCGCGCTACCCGATGTCGTACTTCGAAGGCGGATCGGCACTGGAAGCCGGCGAAGTCTCCCGGATCGAGAAGCAATGGGCCGACCACGGCCGGACCATCGTCGACCAAGCCGCGAAGCAGGCCGAGGAGTCGGGGCTGGTCGCCCGCGCCGTGGTCATGCAGTCCGACGCGGTCGCCGATTCCATCATCGCCGCGGCGCGCAAGCACCGCTGCTCGCTGATCGTGATGGCATCGCATGGCCGCCGCGGGCTGCAGCGCGTGCTGCTGGGGAGCGAGACGCAGCACGTGCTGACGCAGTCGGAGATTCCGGTGCTGGTGCTGCGCTGAAAGGCCGAAACGATGAAGATCATCCTCGCCGCCGACGGCAGCAAGTTCACCAAGAAGGCGCTCGCCTTCCTCGTCAACCACGAATCGCTGGCGGAGGCCGACGAGATCGTCGTGCTCAATGTCCAGCAGGCCCTGCCGCCCCGCGTGGTGCGCCTGGCCGGTTCGGCCGTGGTCCGCGACTACCACCAGGACGAGGCGGAGATGGTGCTGGCGCCGATCCGCAAGTTCCTGGACCGCAAGGACCTGCCGCACCGCTGCGAGTGGAAGGTGGGCGATCCGGCGCAGCAGGTGCTGGCCACGGCGCAGAAGGAAAAGGCGCACCTGATCATGATGGGCACGCACGGGCACGGCCTCGTGGGCCGCGCGATCATGGGAAGCGTGGCGCAGCGCGTGCTGCAGGGAGCGGAGATTCCGGTGCTGCTGGTGCGGTAGGGACAGGCGCCCGACTTCGTGATTCCCGCGGAGGCGGGAATCCATGGCGCCCGCATTTGCGGACTGCTCAAGGCGGAAGCCGTGGGTCCCCGCCTCCGCGGGGACGACGCCTATCGATCAGCTGTTCTCGAGGATCAGGTGCCCCACCGCCGTGTTCGACGCGGGCACGTGATAGAAGCGGTGCTTCACCTCGGGCCTCTTCCCGCCAGCGACGTCCGCCATCGCGCCGCGCGCGATCAGCCACATCACCAGCTCGATGCCTTCGCTGCCGGCCTCGTTGACGTATTCGACGTGCGGCACCGAAGCCAGGCCTTCCGGGTCGGCGATCAGGCGGTCCAGGAAGCGGTTGTCCCACTCCTTGTTGATCAGGCCGGCGCGCGGGCCTTGCAGCTGGTGGCTCATGCCGCCCGTGCCCCAGATCTGCACGTTCAGGTCTTCGTCGAAGCTCTCGATCGCCTTGCGGATGGCCTGCCCCAGGCGGAAGCAGCGCATGCCGCTGGGCACCGGGTACTGCACCACGTTGACCGCGAACGGGATGACCTTGAACGGCCAAGCCTTGGGCTGGCCGCACATCAGCGACAGCGGCACGGTCAGGCCGTGGTCCACGTCCATCTTGTTCACCAGCGTCAGGTCGAAATCCTGCTGGATGACCGACTGCGCGATGTGCGCGGCGAGTTCCGGCGCGCCATCCACCGGCGGCACCGGGCGCGGGCCCCAGCCTTCGTCGGCCACCGCGTAGTGGCCGGCCGTGCCGATGGCGAAGGTCGGGATCATGTCCAGGCTGAAAGCCGTGGCGTGGTCGTTGAAGACCAGGAACACCACGTCGGGCGGGTTGTCCTTCAGCCACTGGCGCGAGAACTCGTAGCCGGCGAAAACCTTCTGCCAGTACGGCTCCTGCGTCTTGCCAAGGTCCATGGCCGCGCCGATGGCGGGCACGTGCGAGGTGTAGACGGATGCGGTGATGCGTGCCATTTACTTGCGCCCCCACTTGGGATCGCGGCCGCCGCCGATCATCATGTTGCGGTACTCCTCTTCGGACATCCCGGTCATGGAGCCGGCCATCTGCTGGAAGCTCTTGCCGTCGGTGGCGCCGATCTTGGCCAGGAAGTAGATGTTGCCGCCCAGCGAGATCATGCGGTTCATGTCGCGGTCCAGCACGGCCTGCTTCTGCTCGGCGGTCATCTTCCACTCGTCGAGGTAGGCGCGCTCGTCGCGCTTGAAGCGCTCGCGGTTCTCGGCCTTCATCAGCGACATGCAGAACTGGTTGAGCCAGTAGCCCTTGCGGCTCTGGTCGGCGTCGAAGATGGTCGTGCCGGGCACGCCTTGGTACGGTTTGTCGAGTGGCATGGTGGTCTCCGGATGACGAATGACTTCGCTTCGCTCAATGACGAATGACATCATCGATGCGCGAAGCGCAAGGTCGTTTGTCATTCGTCATTTGTCATCCCAATAAAGACGCGTGGGGTTGTCCACCAGCAGTTTCCTCTGCAGCCCGGGCGTGGTGGCGATGTGCGGGATGAAGTCCACCAGCAGGCCGTCGTCGGGCATGTGGTCCTTCAGGTTCGGGTGCGGCCAGTCGGTGCCCCACAGCACGCGGTCGGGGAAAGTCTCCACCACCTTGCGCGCGAACGGCACCACGTCGCGGTAGGCGTCCTGCTCGCCGTCCAGCGCCTTCGGGCCGGTGATGGACAGGCGCTCGGGGCAGCTCACCTTGCTCCAGACGTTCTGGTGCTCGCGCATGAATTTCAGGAACAGGGCGAACTCGGGGCCGTCCACGGGCTTGCTCACGTCGGGGCGGCCCATGTGGTCCACCACCACCGTGGTCGGCAGCGCGGTGAAGAAGTCCCACAGCTCGGGCAGGTCCACTGCCTCGAAGTAGATCACCACGTGCCAGCCCAGCGGGGCGATGCGCGCGGCGATCTCCATCAGCTCGTCCTTGGGCGTGAAGTCCACCAGCCGCTTGACGAAATTGAAGCGAACGCCGCGAACGCCGGCGGCGTTCATCTCCTGCAGTTCGCTGTCGGTGACGCCGCGCCGCACGGTGGCCACGCCGCGCGCCTTGCCGTTGGCGTGCCTGAGCGCATCGACCATCGCTCGGTTGTCCGCTCCGTGGCAGGTGGCCTGCACGATCACGTTCCTGTCGAAGCCCAGGTGGTCGCGCAGCGCGAACAGCTGCTGCCAGCTGGCGTCGCACGGCGTGTACTTGCGCTCGGGCGCGTACGGGAATTCGGCGCCGGGGCCGAACACATGGCAGTGCGCGTCCACGCTGCCGGGCGGCAGCTGGAACTTCGGCTTGCTGGGACCGGTGTACCAGTCCAGCCAGCCGGGCGTCTTGGTGAAGGGGCCGGAGGTCGGCTTGGACATCGCCGCTCCTTCAGTCGATGTACTTGAGGCCGGCCTTGGCCAGCGGCTCGCGCATCTTGTACATGTCCAGGCCCAGCACGCCCGAAGCCAGCTTGGCGCGCTTCTCGCCTTCGTTGGCCTCGCGCGCGGCGGCGGCTTCCAGCGTCCTGGCGGCCATGGCGCGCGGCACCACGACCACGCCGTCGTCGTCGGCCACGACCACGTCGCCCGGGTTCACGATCATCCCGGCGCACACGACGGGGATGTTCACCGAGCCGATGGTGGCCTTGATGGTGCCCTTGCTGCTGATCGCCTTGCTCCACACCGGGAACTGCATCCCGGTCAGCGTCTTCACGTCGCGCACGCCGGCATCGATGACCAGCGCGCGGGCGCCGCGCGCCTTGAACGACGTGGCGAGCAGGTCGCCGAAGTAGCCGTCGGTGCAAGGCGCCGTGACGGCGGCCACGACGATGTCGCCGGGCTGGATCTGCTCGGCCGCGACGTGCATCATCCAGTTGTCACCCGGGTGCAGCAGCACGGTGACGGCGGTGCCGGACACCTGCGCGCCGGCATAGATCGGCCGCATGTAGGTGGCCATCAGGCCCACGCGGCCCATCGCCTCGTGCACCGTGGCCGAGCCGTATTGCGCCAGCTGGCCGGCGACCTCGCGATCGGCGCGCTGGATGTTGCGGTAGACGACGCCCAGTTCGTACATGGGGTTCTCCGTTGAGCGTTTGGCGTTGAGCGTTAGTGGCCACGCTGCTTGAGCAGCTTGTCCAGGCGGGGGAACACGCGCCGCGTGTTGCCCTCGAAGATCGCCAGCTTGTCCTCGGACGACAGGATCTTCGACGCGTCGATGTAGCGCTTCGTGTCGTCGTAGTAGTGGCCGGTCTGCGGGTCGATGCCGCGCACCGCGCCGATCATCTCGCTGGCGAACAGCACGTTCTTCACCGGGATCACGGTGTTCAGCAGGTCGATGCCCGGCTGGTGGTACACGCAGGTGTCGAAGAAGATGTTGTTGAGCACGTGCTCGTCGAGCAGCGGCTTCTTCATCTCCTGCGCCAGCCCGCGAAAGCGCCCCCAGTGGTAAGGCACCGCGCCGCCGCCGTGCGGGATCAGGAAGCGCAGCGTGGGGAAGTCCTTGAACAGGTCCCCCTGCACGCACTGCATGAAGGCGGTGGTGTCGGCGTTCAGGTAGTGCGCGCCGGTGGTGTGGAAGCACGCGTTGCAGCTGGTGCTGACGTGGATCATCGCGGGGATGTCGTACTCCACCATCTTCTCGTAGATGGGGTACCACCACTTGTCCGTCAGCGGCGGCTCCTTCCAGTGGCCGCCCGAAGGATCGGGGTTCAGGTTGATGCCCACGCAGCCGTATTCCTCGACGCACTTCACCAGCTCGGGGATGCAGGTCTTGGGGTCGACGCCCGGCGACTGCGGCAGCATGGCCACGGGCACGAAATGCTCGGGGAACAGCTTGCTCACTCGGAAGCACAGCTCGTTGCAGATGCCGGCCCAGGTGCTGCTGACGTTGAAGTCGCCGATGTGGTGCGCCATGAAGCTGGCGCGCGGCGAGAACAGCGTCATGTCGTTGCCGCGTTCCTTCATCAGGCGCAGCTGGTTCTGCTCGATGCTGTCGCGGATCTCGTCGTCGCTGATCTTCAGGCCGGCGACCTTCGGCATCATGGACGGGTCCTTGATGCCGGCGATCTGCTGGTTGCGCCACACCTCCAGCGCTTTCGGCGCGGTGGTGTAGTGGCCGTGGCAGTCGATGATCATGAAGTCTCCTCGGTGGATACGTTGGCGCGCTCAGGCCGGGTCCATGCCCTGGCGGCGCTTGGCCTCGGCCGTCGCCGGCGAAGCCATGAAGGCGAGCAGCTGGCGCACGGCGGCAGGCTGCATGGAAGCGGCGCACACGGCGCCGGAAAACACGGTAGTGATCTGGATAGGTTCGGGCAAGGCACCGGCCACGTCGATGCCGTCCAGGTGCATCAGCTCGCTCAGCTGCTGGAAGCCGAGCGCGATCTCGCCCTTCGCGACGAGCGAACCCACCGGCACGCCGGCGGGCGCCTGCACCAGCCGCGGCTTCACCTGCCCGGCGATGCCCCAGCGTTCGAACAGCTTCAACAGCGCGGTGCCGCTGGGGCCCGTGGAATAGCCCAGCGTCGGCGCGGCCAGCACAGCCTGCTTCACGGCGGCTTCGCTGGACAGGTCGGGCCTGGATGCGCCGTGCTTCACGGCGACGGCGACGCCCGAGCGCACCAGGTCCACGCGGCTGCTGGCCAGCGCATGGCCGGCGGCGATGAGTTTGTCGACGGCGTCGGCGGCCAGGAACACCACGTCGAACGCTTCGCCGGCGGCGACGCGCTTGGCGGCATCGACACCGCCGACCGATTCGATGTCCACCTGCACGCCCGCGTTCTCGCGGTAGGCAGCGGCCAGCTCGGCCAGCACCTGGCGCGTGGCCATGGACGAAATCCCGCGCAGGGTCATTGCGGCTCCGGTGGGCATGGGCCGCCATTGTGCGAACCCTCCCCTCGCCCGCAAAGCCGCCGACCCCGCTATCAGCTAGAACAAGCGCGTATAGCTGTGGCCCGGCCTTTACACTTTGGGCATGGATTTGCGCCAGCTCGAGTATTTCGTCCGCGTGGCCGAGCTGGGCAGCTTCACCCGCGCGGCCATCGAGCTCGATGTCGCCCAGCCGGCGCTCAGCCGGCAGGTGCGGCTGCTGGAAGTGGAGCTGCGCCAGACCCTGCTGGTGCGCAACGGCCGCGGCGCCGTCCCCACCGAAGCCGGCAAGACGCTGCTGGAGCATGGGCGCGGCATCCTGCACCAGGTGCAGCGCGCCAAGGATGACCTGGGGCGCCTGCGTGGCGGTCTCTCCGGGCGGGTTGCCGTCGGTCTTCCGAGCAGCGTGGCGCGCGTGCTCACGGTGCCGCTCACCCGGGCCTTCCGCGAAGCGATGCCGGATGCGCGGCTGTCGATCAGCGAAGGCTTGTCGTCCGCACTGGAAGCCGGGCTGGCGAGCGGCCGCCTGGATATCGCCGTGCTCTACAACGCGCAAGCTTCGCGCGAACTGGACGCGGTGCCGCTGCTGGACGAAGACCTGCTGCTGGTGCGCGCGCGGCCGCCGGGCCTGCACGAAGACCCGCCGCCGGGGCCCGTGGAGCTGAAGGCGGTGGCCGAGGTGCCGCTGGTCATCCCCACGCGGCCGAACGCCATCCGCATGCACGTGGAATCGGCGCTGGCGGCCGTGGGCTGCAAGCCCGATGTGGCGCTGGAGATCGACGGAGTCACGGCCATCCTCGATCTGGTGCGGGATGGTGCGGGGTGCGCGATCCTGTCGCGCAACGCGCTGCTGAATTCGGCGCGGCCGTCGGCGTTCACGGCGCAGCCTATTGGAAAGCCGCCGCTGCGGATTCGGCTGTCGCTGTGCACGAGTGCGCAGAGGCCTGCTACGCCGGTGCAGGAGGCGACGTTGGAGTTGATTCGGAAGACGGCACCGAAGGTGGTGCCGCACGCCTGAACGTCATTGCGCGATGGAAGCCATGGATTCCCGCCTTCGCGGGAACGACGCGGTCAAGGTCTATCGCAGCGTGACTTACAGCACCCTCTCCGGTCCCGCACGCGCGTGCCAGCGCGGCGGGTGGCGCCTGGCGCGGCCGATTTTGGAAGCGCCGCCGAATCGGCCGGGCCTGGGACAGCATCACGCGCGACAGCGTGTGATGCGACTGTCCTCTAGCTCCGGTGAGTGTCTGAGTGGCGAGCGCAGCTCGCAACGAGTTGCGCCGGCCGTCCCGGGCCCGGCCGATTCGGCGGGAAGCCTGTGCGAGCCGAAGGCGAAGCACGGCCGCTGGAGCATGAGGCCGCGCCAGGCGCCACCCGCCGCGCCCGCAGAGCGGTTGAAACCGCCAGCGGATGCAGCAGCAGCCTCCCGGCCGCGAACAGGCCGGCGCGCGTGGCCAGCCAGCCCGCCGCCATCACCAGGTAGATCGGGACGGTGACGGCGAGGACGGACCCCATTCAGCGTTTGCGGGCGGCCAGCAGGCGGTCGGCGTAGGCCTGCCAGGGCGCGTCCTTGGGCAGGTCCTTGAACACCCCGGCGGCCGCGGCGTCGGCCACCCACTGCTGCTTCTCCGCGATGGCCGCGGCCATCAGCGGCGGGAAGCCGGCTTCCTTCACGGTGTTGGCGGCTTCGCGCATTTCCTCGGCGCGCCGCTTTCCGTGCTGCACGACGCGGCTGAAAAAGTACGCGCCCTGCTTCGGCCAGTCGATCTGCGGAAAGGTTTCGGCCAGCGTGGGCAGCACGTGGTCTTCCACGCCGTACTGCCGCGCGGTGGCGTAGCTTTCGACGACGATGGCCTCCAGGCCCTTGATCATCACGCTGCGGCACATCTTGATGGCGCTGGCCACGCCCAGCTTCTCGGACACGGCCTTCGCGTCCAGGCCCCACGCAGCCAGCACTTCGGAGAGTTCCGCCGCCTTCGCGCCACCGAGCAGCATCGGTACACGGATGCCGTACGGCGGCACGGACGTCATCACGCCCGCTTCGACATAGTGCGCGCCCGTCGCGTCCACCAGCGCCGCGCATTGCTGCTTGGTGCCGGGCGAGGCCGAGTTCAGGTCCAGGAACACGGTGCCGGGCTTCAGGTGCGCGGCCGCTTCCTTCGCCACCGCCAGCGTGTTCGAAGCCGTGACGGCGGAGATCACCAGGTCGCTGGCTTCGCACAGCGCCTGCATCGAAGGCTGCGCCACCACGCCCGCTTCGCGCGCGTGCGCGAATTCGCTCTCCCGCGTGCCGGCCTGCGCGAACTTCAGGTCCCAGGCGCTGGACTGCGTCACGCCGGGCTTGTCCTTCAAGCCCTTGGCGAACGTCTTGCCGACTTCGCCGTAGCCAACCAGGCCGATGCGGGTGATCTGCATGCTGCTTCCTTATTGCTTGGGGATGCCCGCACGCGCGATCACTTCGGACCAGCGCTTCACGTCGGCAGCCAGGCGCTGGCCCAGCTGCGCGGGCGTGCCGCCTTGCGGGTTGAGGTTGAGTTCGATGAGCTTCTGCCGAACGTCCGGTTTTGCGAGCGCTGCGTTCACTTCGCGGTTCAGGCGCTCGATGGCGGCGGCGGGCGTCTTCGCGGGCACCGCCAGGCCGTTCCAGGAGCTGACGTCGAAGTCCGCCAGCGGCCCGCCCGATTCACGCACGGTTGGCACGTTCGGCAGCTGCGACGCGCGCCTGGCCCCGAGCACCGCCAGCGGCCGAAGGGACTGCCCTTTCAGCTGGCCGATCAGCGGCCCGAGGATGTCGATGCCCACGTCGATCTCGCCCGAGCGCAGCGCCGTGATCACCGGCGGCGTGCCGTTGAACGGCACCACCTGCGCCTGGATGCCCGCCGTCGTCTTGAACAGCTCGGCGGCCAGGTTCTGCGTGGTGCCCATCTGTGGCGTGCCCAGGTTCAGCTTGCCGGGGTTGGCCCTCGCATAAGCCAGCAGGTCGGGCAGCGTCTTGAAGCGGCCGTTCTCCGCGACCACCAGCACGAGGTCGAAGGTCGCCAGCAGCGACACCGGCGCGAAGTCGCGCAGCGTGTCGAACGGCAGCGACTTGAACAGCGCCGCGCTGACCGCCGAACCGCTGGACACCAGCAGGATGGTGTGCCCGTCCGGGTCGGCATGTGCGACCTGCTCACCGGCCACGACACCGCCGGCGCCCGGCTTGTTGTCGATGACCACGGGGTGGCCCAACGTGGCGGCCATCGCCTGCCCGACCGTCCGCGCCGTCAGATCCGCCGCCCCGCCGGGGCCATTGGGCACGATAAGCCGCAGCGGCCTGGAGGGGAACTTGGTCTGTGCACCGGCGAACGCCGGCAGTGCGGCGGCCGTGGCCAGGAGGAAGTGGCGGCGGTTGGTCATGGGCAGTTGAATGCGGGGTCCGCAACGCAGAGAACGCAGAGGTTTCGCAGAGGACGCAGAGATCGAAAGGCGAATACCTTCATTGTCTTCTCTGCGATCTCTGCGCACCTCTGCGTTCTCTGCGTTGCGGACCCCGCATTTACCGCGCGACACCCAGCAATCGATCCACCAGCGCCGGATCGTCTCGCAGCTCCCGCGCCGTGCCGCTGTGGACCACCGTGCCGCGATCCAGCACGACCGCGCGGTCGGAGATGGCGAGGATGGCTTGCGGGTGCTGCTCCACGATGATGGCCGACAGGCCCTCGTCGCGGGTGATGCGGCGGATGGCCTTGAGCAGCTCGTCGACGATGATGGGCGCCAGGCCCTCCAGCGGCTCGTCCAGCAGCAGCAGCCTGGGGTTGAGCACCAGCGCGCGGCCCACGGCCAGCATCTGCTGCTCGCCGCCGGACAGCTGAGTGCCCAGGTTGGTCTTGCGCTCCGCCAGGCGCGGGAACATCGCGTACACGCCGTCGGGCGTCCACTTGCCCGGGCGAGCCACCGCGGTGAGGTTCTCGTGCACCGTCAGCGACTTGAAGATGTTGCGCTCCTGCGGCACCCAGCCGATGCCGGCCGCGGCGCGCTGGTGCGACGGCAGCTTGTGCAGCGCATTGCCCGCCAGCGAGATGCTGCCCGCGTGCTGGCGCGTGGCGCCGGCCAGCGTGTTGAGCAGCGTGGTCTTGCCGGTGCCGTTGCGGCCCAGCAGCGCCAGAGTGGCGCCTTCGTCCAGCGCGAACGACACGCCTTGCAGCACCACCGCCTCGCCGTAGCCGGCGGAGAGGTTGTCGACCTTCAGCAGTTCAGCCATGAGCGGCCTCCTCGCCATGGCCCAGGTAGACCTCTTTCACGCGCGGATCCGCGGCGATCTCCTCGGGCGAGCCTTCAGTGAGCACCGTGCCGTTCACCAGCACCGTCATGCGGTTGGCGAAGCTGAAGACCAGGTCCATGTCGTGCTCGATCAGCAGCACCGACACGTCCGAAGGCAGTTCCGCCACGGTCTGCAGGATCTCTTCGCGCTCGCCCGCCGGCACGCCGGCCACGGGCTCGTCGAGCAGCAGCACGCGCGGCTCGCAAGCCAGCGCGATGGCGATTTCCAGCAAGCGGCGCTTGCCGTACGCCAGGTACTCGGTGGGCACGTCCATCACCTCGGCCAGGTGGAAGTGCGCCAGCAGCTGCTCGGCGCGTTCCGCCACGGCGCGGTCGCGGCCCAGGGCCGACCAGAAGCGGCCGCCCAGCCCGCGCTGCTGCGACACCACCAGCGCCAGCGTCTGCAGCGGCGTCATGGAGAGGAACAGCTGGTTGATCTGGAAGGTGCGCACCATGCCGCGGCGCACTCGCAGGTGCGGCGCCAGCCTGGTGATGTCCTCGCCTTCCAGCGTGATGCGGCCTTCGGTGGGGGGCAGCACGCCGGTCAGCAGGTTGATCAGCGTGGTCTTGCCGGCGCCGTTGGGGCCGATCAGCGCATGGCGCGCGCCGCGCGCCAGCTGCAGCGATACGTTGCCCGTGGCGGTGATGCCGCCGAACTTCTTCACCAGGTTCTGGCAGGACAGGACGACGTCGCTCATAAGCCGTCATCCCCGCGAAGGCGGGGATCCAGTTTCTTGATTCCGAACCAGGTCCACGGGCGAAGCAGGCGGTCGCGGCCCACCAGCACCAGCACCACCAGGAACAGGCCCAGCCAGAAGGTCCAGTACTGCGGCGTGATGGACGACAGGAAGTCCTGCGCCAGCTTGAACACGATGGCGCCCAGGACGCCGCCGTACAGCCAGCCCGTGCCGCCGATCACCAGCATCAGCATCAGGTCGGCGCTGCGGTGGAACTCGAACACGTCCAGCGAAGCGAAGCCGGTGGTCTGCGCGAGCAGCGCGCCGGCGGCACCGGCCAGGCCGGCGGCCACGGTGTACGCCACGGTGATGCGCGAGCCCACCGGGATGCCGATGGCCATGGCGCGCAGCCGGTTGTCGCGGATGGCCATCAGCGTGGAGCCGAACGGCGACCGCGCGATGCGGCGCGCGAGGAGGAAGAACACCAGCAGCACGGTGAGCGAGTAGTACGCGGCGGTGCGGCCTTCCAGGTCGAAGTCGAACTTGCCCAGCACGGGGCCCATGACCACGCCCTGCAGGCCGTCGGCGCCGCCGGTGATCTCGCTGAACTTGTTGGCCAGTTCCAGCAGGATGAGCGCCGCGCCCAGCGTGACCATCAGCCGCGTGAGGTCGGTGCCGCGCTGCACGGTGAAGCTGGCGAAGAAGCCGACCACCGTGGCGGCGACGATGCCCACGGCCAGGCCCAGGAGCGGGTCCGGCATCGCGTACTTGGCAAACAGCGCCGCCGAATACGCGCCCAGGCCGAAGAAGGCCGCGTGGCCGAGCGAGACGATGCCGGTGAAGCCCAGCACCAGGTCCAGCGACAGCGCGAACAGCGCCACGATGGCGATCTCGTTGACGATGGCCGCGTACTGGCGCAGCACCAATGGCGCGGCGAAAGCCACGAGCCACAGCACCGGTTCCCAGGCGCGCCAGCGGCTCGCGCGCAGCAGCGCGGTCTGCGCAATGACGCCGCCTGCCGGCGGCATGACCTTGCCGCTGCGCGGCGTCGATGACGAATGACTCACCGCAGTGCCCCCTCATCCTGGCGCGAAGCGCCGCCATCGAAGCGCGGCGAGGTCATCGCGCCGCGGGCGCGGTCATTCGTCATGCCTTGCCCCCTTGCCGCACGAACAGCCCCTGCGGGCGCCAGATCAGGATGACGATCATCAGCGTGTAGACGATGAAGGCGCCGAGCTTGGGGATGTAGTACTTGCCCGCCACGTCGGCGATGCCCAGCAGCAGCGCGGCCAGCAGCGGGCCGGTGATGGACGACGTGCCGCCCACGGCCACGACGATCAGGAAATAAATCATGAACTTGAGCGGGAACTGCGGGTCCAGCCCCAGCACTTCCGCGCCCAGCGCGCCGCCCAGGCCGGCCAGCCCGCTGCCGAAGGCGAAGGTGGCCAGGAACACCACGTTCACGTTGATGCCAAGGCCCGCTGCCACGCGCTGGTCGTCCACCGACGCGCGCAGGCGGCTGCCGAAGCGCGTGCTGGACAGCACGTACTGCAGCACGATGGTCAGCGCCGCGCACACCGCGATGATGAAGAGGCGGTAGTGGCCCATGCCCAGCGTCCACGCGCCGTCGCCGATCTCGGTGCGGCCGCGCAGCCACGCGGGCAGTTGCACGATCTGCTGCGTGGAGCCGACGAAGTAGTCCACCGCGGCCACGGCCATGAAGGTGAGGCCGATGGAGAACAGCACCTGGTCCAGGTGCGGGCGGCGGTACAGGGGGCGGTACAGCGTGCGCTCCAGCACCGCGCCGAGCAGGCCCGCGCCGACGAAGGCGAGCGGCAGGCAGGCGAGGAAGGGCACGCCGTAGTGCTGCATCAGCAGCACGGTGATGTAGCCGCCCACCATGGCGAAGGCCCCGTGCGCGAGGTTGATGAAGTTCATCAGCCCCATGGTCACGGCCAGGCCCAGCGCCAGGATGAACAGCAGCATGCCGTAGGCGATGCCGTCGAAGAGGATGGTCAACATCTGATGACGCCGCTGCGCGGCATGACTTCGGCGCTGCGCGCCTCAATGACGAATGACAAATGACGCACGGGTATCGCCGTCATTTGTCATCAAGGCGCCGCGGGCGCCAAGTCATTCGTCATTTCGTCTTGCCCGGATCCTTCACGTCCTTGAGCACGTCGAACTCGACGTTCCACAGCTGTCCGTCCTTCTTCTCGACCTTGCGCAGGTAGACGTTCTGGACGATGTCGCGGGTCTGGGCGTCGATGAACACGGGGCCGCGCGGGCTTTCGAAGACCTGGCCCTTCATGCCGGCCACCAGCGCTTCGCCGCCGCCCTTGCCGCCGGTCTTCTTCAGCGCTTCGTAGATCACGCGCATGCCGTCGTAGCCGCCCACGGCCATGAAGTTGGGGCGCAGGTTCTTGTTGGCCTTCTGGAAAGCCTCGACGAACTTCTTGTTCGCCGCCGACGGGTGGGCCGCGGAATAGTGGTGCGAGGTGACCACGCCCAGGGCCACGTCGCCCATGTCGTTGAGCTGGTCGTCGTCCGTCACGTCGCCGGTGGCGATGAGCTTGATGCCGGCCTTGTCCATGCCGCGCTCGCCGAACTGCTTCATCACCGCGGCGCCCGCGCCAGACGGCACGAACACGAACAGCGCGTCGGGCTTGAGGTCGCGCACCTTCTGCAGGAACGGCGCGAAGTCGGGGTTGCGCAGCGGCACGCGCAGCTTGTCGGCGATCTTGCCGCCGTTGAACTGGAAGCGCTCGGCGAAGTACTTCTCGGCGTCGATGCCCGGGCCGTAGTCGCTCACCAGCGTGACCACGCTCTTGATGCCGTTCTTGGGCGCCCAGTCGGCCAGCGCCACCGACACCTGCGGCAGCGTGAAGCTGGTGCGCACGATGAAGGGCGAGGCTTCCGTGATGCTGGACGTGGCGGCGGCCATCACCACCAGCGGCGTCTTCGATTGCGTGGCGATGGGCGCGACGGCCATGGCGGACGGCGTGATGCCCATGCCGGCCAGCACGTCCACCTTGTCGTTCACCACCAGTTCCTGCGCCAGGCGGCGGGTGACGTCGGGCAGGCTGGTGTCGTCCTTGACGATCAGTTCCACCTTGCGGCCGGCGACCGTGTCGCCGTTCTGCGCCATCCACAGGCGCGCGGCGGCCTCGATCTGGCGGCCGGTGGTGGCCTGCTGCCCGGTCATGGGCAGGATCAGGCCGATCTTGAACGGCGCGGCTTGCGCGAAGGCCAGGGTGCCGGTGGCCAGCAGCGCGGCGAAGGCGGTGGCCTGGAGCAGGGTTCTCTTGTGCATCGAAGGTCTCCTCTTTGGACAGGAAGGGGCGGCCCGCGCATAACGCCGGCAGGCCGCGATTGTGGTCACGCGCCGCGTGAAGGCCAAGCCGCGCGATGGTCTATCAGCTATCCAGTTCGAGCATAGCCGTGCGCATGCTATCGCGACTTGCAAGGGGACCGTCAGCTCTGCCGTATGAGCCGCACAGCCGGCATGCGTTCGTGGTGATGCCCCTGCACCGCTTCGCGCAGGTTGCGCTGGGCGATGCGCGAATGCTCGCGCATCAGCGCTTCGGCGCGCGCGCCCTCGCGCCGCTCGATCGCCTCCAGCACCTGGCGGTGCTGGTCCTGCGCCACGATGAGCATGTCGCGCGCGCGGCCGCTGTTGGCCTGCACGACCACGAAGCCCGACGGCGAGGCGAACGGCAGCCGCACCACGCGTTCGATCTCGCGCGCCAGCACGCTGCTGCCCGACAACTCGGCCAGCAGCTGGTGGAAGCGCGCGTTGAGCTTCACGTACTGGCCAAAAGCCTCGTCGTCCAGTGCGCGCCGAGCCAGCACCGCGTCGATGCCGTCCAGGCATTCGCGCGCCTCGGCCAGCGCCTGCGCCGGCGCGCCGCGCTCCGCGGCCAGGCGCGCGGCCAGGCCTTCGACGGTGCCGCGCAGTTCGATGGCGTCGGCCACGTCGCGCTCGCTGAAGGTGCGCACCCCGAAGCCGCCGCCGGGCAGCGCTTCGAGCAAGCCCTCCTGTTCCAGCCGCATCAGCGCCGCCCGGATGGGCGTGCGCGAGACGCCCAGCATCTCCACCACCGTGAGCTCGGCGATGCGGCTGCCGCCGGGCAGTTCGCCGGCCAGGATCATTTCGCGCAGGCGCAGCTGGGCCTTGACGGCCTGGGAGCCGCCGTCTTCGGCGGCCGGATCGGGACGGGTGGGGGCGGCTTTCATGTATACAGGCAAGCAGTCTAGCGGTGGATCAGCTTCGTCACAAGTCTCGAATTCCTCTCTGATGTCGAGTGCGCCGCAGCGCTTTGTCTTGTCGCCACTGTATACAACGAGTATGCTCCCGCCGAATCCCTCCACCTCCCCCACCCCCATGTTCCCGAAGAACGCCTGGTACGTCGCCTGCACCCCCGACGAGATCGCCGACAAGCCCCTGGGCCGCACCATCTGCAACGAGAAGATCGTCTTCTGGCGCCCCAAGGCGGGTGAAGTGGCGGCGGTCGAAGACTTCTGCCCGCACCGCGGCGCGCCCCTGTCGCTGGGGCGCGTGTGCGACGGCCAGCTGGTCTGCGGCTACCACGGCCTGGCGATGGGCTGCGAAGGCAAGACCATCTCCATGCCCGGCCAGCGCGTGCAGGGCTTCCCGAAGATCCGCAGCTTCCCCGTGGTGGAGAAGCACGGCTTCATCTGGGTGTGGCCCGGCGAAGCGTCGCTGGCCGATCCCGCGAAGATCCACGAACTGGAATGGGCCGAAAGCCCCGACTGGGCCTACGGCGGCGGCCTGTACCACGTGGCCTGCGACTACCGCCTGATGGTCGACAACCTGATGGACCTGACGCACGAGACCTACGTGCACGCCGACAGCATCGGCCAGAAGGAGATCGACGAGACGCCCGTCGCCACCAAGACCGTGGGCGAACGCGTGCTCACCAGCCGCTTCATGGACAACGTGATGGCGCCGCCGTTCTGGCAGGCCAACCTGCGCGGCAACGGCCTGCCCGACAACGTGCCGGTGGATCGCTGGCAGGTGTGCCACTTCATCCCGCCCAGCCACGTGATGATCGAGGTGGGCGTGGCCCTCGCCGGCAAGGGCGGCTACCACGCCGACCCCAGGGACAAGGTGTCCAGCATCGTGGTGGACTTCCTCACGCCCGAGACCGACACGGCCATGTGGTACTTCTGGGGAATGGCGCGCAACTTCAAGCCCAGGGACCACGCCCTGACGGCGGAGATCCGCGCCGGGCAGGCCAAGGTGTTCGCCGAAGACACCGGCGTGCTGGAAGCGCAGCAGCGCAACCTGCTGGCCAACCCCGGCCGCCGCCTGCTGATGCTGAACATCGACGCCGGCGGCGTGCAGGCGCGCCGCATCATCGACAAGCTGGTGGCGCAGGAGCAGCCGCAGCCGCTGGCGGCCTGACATGGAACTGCAGGTCAAGGTCCTGCGCAAGCAGCAGGAAGCCCAGGACATCGCGAGCTTCGAACTCGCACGAGCCGGCGGCGGGCCGCTGCCCGCCTTCAGCGCCGGCTCGCACATCGACGTGCACGTGCCGGGCGGGCTGGTGCGCCAGTACTCGCTGTGCAACGACGTGGGCGAAAGCCACCGCTACCGCATCGCGGTGCTGCGCGACGCGAAGACGCGCGGCGGCTCGGCCGGCATGCACGACGCGGTGAAGGAAGGCGACCTGCTCACCATCAGCGAGCCGCGCAACCATTTCCCGCTGGTGCACGCGAAGCGCACCGTGCTGCTGGCCGGCGGCATCGGCGTGACGCCGCTGCTGTGCATGGCGCAGCGGCTGGCCACGACGGGCGCCGATTTCACGCTGCACTACTGCGCGCGTTCACGCGAGCGCACCGCGTTCCACGACGAGATCCAGGCTTCGCCGTTCGCGGCGAAGGTGCAGTTCCATTTCGACGACGGCGCGCCTTCGCAGGTGCTGAACCTGCCCGCCGCGCTGGGCACGCACGACCCCGACACGCACCTGTACGTCTGCGGCCCTGCCGGCTTCATCACGCACGTGACGCAGGTGGCGCAGGGCATGGGCTGGACGCCGCAGCAGATCCACGTCGAGTTCTTCACCGCCGAAGCGCAGGACACCAGCGCCGACAAGGCCTTCGACGTGAAGATCGCCAGCAGCGGCGAGGTAGTGCGCGTGGCCGCGGACCAGACCGTGGTGCAGGCGCTCGGCGCGCACGGTGTCGAGGTGCTGACCTCCTGCGAGCAGGGCGTCTGCGGCACCTGCATCACGCGCGTGCTGGAAGGCGAATGCGACCACCGCGACCTGTACTTCACCGACGAGGAAAAGGCCAGGCACGACCAGTTCACACCCTGCTGCTCGCGCGCGAAGAGCGCGGTGCTGGTGCTGGACCTTTGAATGCGGACTCCCTTGCGCAGAGGGCGCGGAGGTTACGCAGAGCTCGCAGAGGGAAATTCAATAGAAATGGATTTCTCTGCGGACTCTGCGTAACCTCCGCGTGCTCCGCGTAAAGGAGTCCGCTCCCGCATTGATCAGCACCCAGAAGAGGACCACAACATGATGCAACTCCCCGCCCGATACGACCACGTGGGCAGTTTCCTGCGGCCGAAGTACCTGCTGGAAGCGCGCGAGCAGAAGGCCAACGGCCGGATCACGCCGCAGCAGCTGCGCGAGGTCGAGGACAAGGCCATCACCGAGATCGTGAAGTTCCAGGAGGACATCGGCCTCAAGAGCATCACCGACGGCGAGTTCCGCCGCACGTACTTCCACATCGACTTCCTCGAGCAGCTGGGCGGCGTGAAGACCGACATCCCGGTCACCATCCGCAAGCCCGACGGCACGGAAGAGCTGGCGCCGCCGGTCATCCGGGTGATCGACAAGGTGCGCCACGCCAAAGACATCCAGAAGGCCGACTTCGAGTACCTGAAGTCGCAGGTCAGCGCCGGCCACACGCCCAAGGTGACCATCCCCTCGCCCACCATGCTGCACTTCCGCGGCGGCCGCGCGGGCATCAGCAAGGACGCGTACCCGGAACTGGACCCGGTGTTCTACGACGACGTGGCCAAGGCCTACGGCGACGAGCTGCGCTCGCTCTACGAAGCCGGCTGCCGCTACGTGCAGATGGACGACACCAACCTTGCCTACCTGTGCGACGAAAAGATGCGCGAGGCGGCTCGCCAGCGCGGTGACGACCCCAACGAGCTGCCGCACCGCTACGCCAAGTTCATCAACAAGGTCGTCGCGCGGAAGCCCGAAGGCATGCTGCTGGGCATGCACCTGTGCCGCGGCAACTTCAAGAGCACCTTCGCCGCCCAGGGCAACTACGAGCCGGTGGCCGAGGCGCTGCTGAAGGAAATGGACATCGACGCGTACTTCATGGAGTACGACGACGACCGCTCCGGCGATTTCCGCCCGCTGCGCTACCTGGCCAAGGGCAAGACCGTGGTGCTGGGCCTGGTGACCACCAAGTTCGGCCAGATGGAGAAGAAGGACGACCTGAAGCGCCGCATCGACGAAGCCGCCAAGTACGCCCCGATGGAGCAGCTGGCGCTGTCGCCGCAGTGCGGCTTCTCCAGCACCGTGCACGGCAACAACATCGCCGTCGAGGACCAGCGCAACAAGCTGCGGCTGGTGGTGGAGACGGCGCAAGAGGTGTGGGGCGGGAAGTAAATTGCCTCGTCGTCCCCGCGGAGGCGGGGACCCATGGCTTCCATGGGGAGCGCAGACCATGCAAGATGGAAGCCATGGATTCCCGCCTCCGCGGGAATGACGCCACTGAAGGAGTCACCATGTCTCCTGAACCGCTCTCCCGCCGGGCTCTGCTGCAGACAGCGGTCCTGCTGCCGCTCGCCGCCACGCTGCCCGCCGCGCAGGCCGCCGGCGGCATGCAGAGCTGGAAGCTCGCCACGCGCCGCAGCACAGGCATCCACGACGTCGCGCCCGCGCCCGATGGCGGCGTGTGGTTCAGCGCGCAGGCCAGCGGGCACCTGGGCTGGTTCGAGCCTTCCACCGGCCGCACCGACCTCGTCGCGCTGGGCAACGGCTCGTCGCCGCACGGCGTGATCCAGGGACCGGACCACGCGGCGTGGCTCACCGACGGCGGGCAGAACGCGATCGTCCGCGTCGGCTGGCCCGATCGGAAGGTGACGGTGTACCCGTTGCCGGCGGGTACGCCTCGCGCCAACCTGAACACCTGCGCGTTCGACGGCGCGGGCGACCTGTGGTTCACCGGCCAGAACGGCTGGCTGGGCAAGGTGTCGGTGAAGACGGGCTTGGTGACGGCGAAGCAGTCGCCGCGCGGCCCCGGCCCCTACGGCATCTGCGCCACGCCCGCGGGCGACGTGTGGTGGTGTTCGCTGGCCGGCTCGTTCATCGCGCGCATCGACCGCGCCAGCGGTGAATCGCACATCGTCGAACCACCGACCAAAGACCAGGGCGCGCGCAGGGTGTGGAGCGACAGCCAGGGCCGCATCTGGGTCAGCGAATGGAACAGCGGCCAGCTGTCCATGCACGACCCGCGCAACGGCAGCTGGCGGGCGTGGAAGCCACCCGGCGGTGACGCCCGCGTCTACGCGGTGTACGTGGACGAGCGCGACGTGCCCTGGATCAGCGAGTGGACCGGCAACGCGGTCTACTCGTTCGACCCCAAGGCCGAGAAGTTCGAGCGCTACGCGCTGGAGCGGCCCAACGCCAACGTCCGGCAGATCCTCGGCCGCAAGGGCGAGGTCTGGCTGCCCGAGAGCGGTACCGAGCACATCTCGGTCATCCGTACGGCCTGAATCGCGCCGCGCCGCGTGCGTGCACGCGCATTGCCCGGCGCGCGCCGCGGACGGCTCGGCTTGAACCCGCGCAACCCGCCGCCTACCTTGCACTCCCCCAGCGAACCTCAGGAGTGCACCATGGCCACGTACATCGCCCTATGCAAGTTCACCGACCAGGGCATCCGCACCGTGCGCGACACGGTCAAGCGGGCCGACGCCGCGCGCGAGATGGCCGGCCGCTTCGGCGTGCAGATGACCGACATCTACTGGACGCTGGGGAAATACGACCTGGTGGTGGAATGCACCGCCAAGGACGACGACAGCCTCATCGCCTTCAATCTCGCCCTGTCCTCCGCCGGCAACGTGCGGATGCAGACGCTGCGTGCACTGGACCGCGGCGAGATGGAGAAGGTGCTGGGCAAGCTGACCCAGTAGCAGCCCGGGCGCGGACACTTCCCGACACACAACACTGCGCACGGGCAACACGCCGTTCACCCCGGTGCGCGGCAATGGGGTCTCACCCGTGAAGGAGAAGTCCCCATGAAACGAATCCTGTTGCTGCTGGCCGCCGTGTGCGGCGCCACGGCCCTGACCGGCTGCGTCATCGCGCCGGTCGAACCCGTCGCGGTGCGCGGCGGTTACTACCACTCGCCGCCCCCGCGGGCCTGGCGCGACAACGACGGCGACGGCGTGCCCAACCGATACGACCGCCGCCCGAACGATCCCTATCGCTACTGACCGCGCGGCGCGGACGGCCTGAACGACTTTCGCGCCGCCTGAGCCTGCCCGCGCACCGAGCAGCCTTCGGCGTGGTCGTTGACCAGGCCAATGGCCTGCATGAAGGCGTAGACGGTGGTCGGGCCGACGAAGCGCCAGCCGCGCTTCTTCAGGTCCTTGGAGATGGCCGCCGCGTCCTGCGGCGCGTTCCAGAAATAGGCGGCGAGCGAGCCGCATTCCTTGCGCAGGTCCAGCGCGCGCTGCGCGTTGTTGATGGCGGCTTCGATCTTGCCGCGGTGGCGGATGATGCCGGCGTCGGCCAGCAGGCGCTGGACGTCGGCCTCACCGAACTTCGCGACCTTGGCCGCGTCGAAGCGGGCGAACGCGCGGCGGAAGTTCTCGCGCTTGTTCAGGATGGTGAGCCACGACAGCCCGCTCTGGAAACCTTCCAGGCAGATCTTCTCGAACAGCCGCCGGTCGTCATCGACCGGGAAGCCCCACTCGGTGTCGTGGTAGTCGCGGTAGGCCGGCGAGGCGCGGCACCAGTGGCAGCGCGCGACGCCGGCTTCGTCGGTGAACAGGGTTTCGGCCATGGCCGAGTATGCGGCTCCCGGCGCTCGCAAGCTTCGCGGAAGGCGGACTCCCGTACGCGGAGTTCGCAGAGCGAGCGCAGAGGGCGCAGAGAAGTCAAAGAGAATAGTTCCTAGGTTGTTCTCTGCGACCTCTGCGCTTGCTCCGCGAACTCTGCGTACGGGTGTCCGCTTTCCTTACTGCGGCTCCAGTCCCACCTTCTTCACCAGCGCCGCGTACTTCGCCAGTTCGCGCTTGAACGCGGCCTGCGCCTCTTCCGGCGTACTGATGGCGATGGTGTTGCCCTGCTTGGCCATCGCGTCCTTCACCGCGGGATCGTTGAACGCGGCGACCACCGCGTCGTGCGCCTTCTTCACGTTGGCGGCGTCCAGCTTCTTCGGGCCGATGACCGCGAACCAGGCTTCCACCGCGAAACCGGCCAGGCCCTGCTCCGCCATCGTCGGGATCTCCGGCGCCGCGGGCGTGCGCTGCGGGCTGAGCATGCCGATGGCGCGCAGCGTGCCGGCCTTGATCTGCTGCTGCACGCTGGGCAGGGCCACCGTGCCGAAGTCCACCTGGCCGCCGATCAGGTCGGTGACCATGGGGCCCACGCCCTTGTAGGGGATGTGCCGGGCCTGCGTGCCGGTGGCGTCGAGGTAGATCTCCGTGGCCAGGTGCAGGATGGTGCCGTTGCCGCCCGACGCGAAGTTCAGCTGGCCCGGCTTGCTCTTGAGCAGCGCGACGAATTCCTTGCTGTTGGTGGCCGACACGCGCTGCGGGTTCACCACCAGCACCATGGGCGTGGCACCCACCACCGCGATGGGCGTGAAGTCGTTCGGCATGTCGAACGGCAGCGACTTGATCACGCTGGGGAAGATGACCACGTTGTTGGACACCACGGCCAGAGCACTGCCATCGGCCGGCGACCGCGCCAGCGCGTTCAGGCCCACGATACCGCCGGCGCCCGGCTGGTTGTCGACGACGACCGAGGCCCCGAGCGCCTTGCCCAACGCGGGCTGCGCCGCGCGCGTGATGGCGTCCACGCCCGAGCCGGTGGCGTTGGGCAGGATGAACTTCACGGTACTGGGCTGCGCCAGCGCCGCCAGCGGCGTGACGCCCGCGGCCAGCGCGGCGGCCAGCACGTGGCGGCGGTTCAGGTGGAGGAAGTCGTTCATGCGTTTGTCTCCTTGCACATCGATGGAATTCTTGGCCGCGGCCGCTCAGGCCACGCTGCGGCGATCACGTAGCTTCGCCACGTCGCCTTCGGTGTAGCCCAGCCCCTGCAGCAGGCCGGCCGTGTGCTCGCCCATGCGCGGCGGGTCGGTGCGCACCGGCAGCCGCTGCCCATCCATGGTGATGGGGAACAGCGTGACCTTGGCCTTCTCGCCGGCCTTGGGGCCGTCGCACAACGCCACGTCGGCCAGGCCGCCGGTGGCTTGCAGATGCGGGTCGTCGAACAGCTCTTCCGGCTTGCGGATGGGCGCGTACGGCAGGCCCTGGCGTTCGAAGATCGCGGCCAGCTCGGCCGCGGTCCAGCGCGCCAGGCGTTCGCGCAGCACGGGCATCAGGCTCGCGCGCTGCTGCACGCGCATGTTGTTGGTGGCGTACGCGGGATCGGCCAACAGGTCGGCGAAGCCCAGCGCGTCGCAGAAGGTCTTCCACTGCGCGTCGCTCACCGCGGCCAGGAAGATCTGCTCGCCGTCCTTGACGGTGAAGACGTCGTACACGGCCCAGGCCGAGATGCGGTCGGGCATCGGCGCCGCGGGCTGGCCGGTGATGGCGTACTGCAGCATGTGCTGGCCGACCAGGAACACGTTGTTCTCGAACAGCGCGCTCTGCACTTCCATGCCGCGGCCAGTGATGCCGCGCTGCACCAGCGCGCCCAGCACGCCTATGGCGCCGAACATGCCGCCCATGATGTCGTTGACGCTGGTGCCCGCGCGCAGCGGGTCGCCGGGCCGCCCGGTCATGTAGGCCAGGCCGCCCATCATCTGCACCACTTCGTCCAGCGCGGTGCGGTGCTCGTACGGCCCGGGCAGGAAGCCCTTGAGGCTGGCGTAGATCACCTTGGGATTCGTCTTCGACAGCGACGCGTAGTCCAGGCCGTACTTGGCCATGGTGCCGGGCTTGAAGTTCTCGGCCACGACGTCGGCCGTGGCGCACAGCTCGCGCGCGACGCGCGCACCCTCTTCGCTGCGCAGGTCCAGCGCGATGCTTTTCTTGTTGCGGTTGAACATGGGGAAAAAGCCCGCGCCCGCGCCCAGCAGGTGGCGCGTGCGGTCACCGTCGATGGGCTCGACCTTGATCACTTCCGCGCCCATGTCGGCCAGCACCAGACCGCAGGTGGGGCCCATCACCATGTGGGTGAATTCGACGACGCGCAGGCCCTTCAGCGGCTGCGGGATCTCGCGTTGCGCGCTCATGCCGCCACCTCTTCTTGCTTCATCGTGCGCGGCAGCCCGGCGCGCCACAACGTGCCGTGCAGCTGCTCGCCTTCCAGCCAGCGCGACAGCTTGCCGCGCAGCGCGATGAGCGCGCCAAAGTCCTGCCCGCTTTCCACGCCCATGCTGGCCAGCATGTAGGCGAGGTCTTCCGTCGCCACGTTGCCGCTGGCGCCCGGCGCATGCGGGCAGCCGCCGATGCCGCCCAGGCAGGCGTCGAACTTGCGGATGCCCAGCTGCAGCGCGGCGAAGCAGTTGGCCAGGCCCAGGCCGCGCGTGTCGTGGAAATGGGCGCATTGCAGGCGATCGCCCGCCACCTTCAGCACCTTGGTGAACAGGCGGCTGACCTGCTGTGGGTCGGCGTAGCCCACGGTGTCGGCCAGGCCGACCGCATCCACGCCGGCATCCAGCACGGCTTGCACCAGGCGCACCACTTCGTCTTCATCGACCTGGCCCTGGATCGTGCAACCGAACGCGGTGCTCAGGCCGACTTCCAGTTTCGTGCGCGAACCGGCGGCATCTCGCGCCGCACGGATCCGGCCGATCTCGGCCACGACTTCGTCCGGCGTCTTGCGCAGGTTGGCCAGGCTGTGTTCGTGGCTGGCCGACAGCGGCACCAGCATCGAGTGCGCTTCCTCCGCGATGGCGCGCTCCGCGCCCTTGAGGTTGGGCACCAGCACCGACGCGACGAGGCCCGGCAGCGTCTTGGCGAAGGCAAGCACTTCGGCGGTGTCGGCCAGCTGCGGCATCAGCCGCGCGGGCACGAACGAGCCGATCTCCATTTCGCGCTGGCCCGCGGCGTACGCGTCGCGGATCCATTCGAGCTTGGTGGCGGTGGGCACGACGCGCTGCAGGATCTGCAGGCCGTCGCGCAGGCCCACCTCGCGGATGACCGCGCTGGGCGGCAGCGAAGCGGGAAGTGCGGTGTTGGACGTCATGGAAGCAAGTTTAGAATTTCCGAATGGACACGGCATCTCATTTTGAGAAGCCTAACCTTCCAAATCGGAATATCTTGCGCGACCTCGACCTGACCACGCTGCGCCTGTTCATCGCCGTCTGCGAGCTGGGCAACATCGCCCGCGCCGGCGAGCGGGCGAGCATCGTCGGCTCGGCCATCAGCAAGCGGCTGGCCCAGCTGGAAAGCCAGGTGGGCACCGCCCTGCTCGTGCGCAAGCGGCACGGCGTGGTGCCCACGCCCGCGGGCCAGACCCTGCTGGAGCATGCGCGCGCCATGCTCGACAGCGCCGCGCGCATCGAAAGCGACATGCAGGCTTTCGCGGGCGGCGCGCGCGGGCAGGTGCGCATCCTGGCTTCGGTGTCGGCGATGACGGAATCGCTGGCCGACGACATCGCGCAGTTCCTGCAGGCGCCGGGGCACCGCAATATCCAGGTGGACCTGGAGGAGCGCGTCAGCCCCGAGATCGTGCGCGGCGTGCGCGAAGGCCTGGCCGCGCTGGGCGTGTGCTGGGACGCCGCCGAGCTGGGCACGCTGCAATCGCGGCCCTACCGCCGCGACCGCCTGTGCCTGGTGGTGCCTGCCGGCCACCGGCTGGCGGCGCGCAAGTCGGTGCGCTTCACCGACACGCTGGACGACGAACACGTGAGCCTGCCGGTCAACAGCGCCGTGCAGGTGATGCTGCAGCGCGTGGCCGCGGCCGCCGGCCGCACGCTGCGCCGGCGCGTGATCGTCACCAACTTCGAAGCTTCGCTGCGCGTGGTGCGCGCGGGCCTGGCCATCAGCGTGGTGCCGCGCGAGATCGCCGAGCCGCGCGTGCGCGCCGACGGCCTGAAGCTGGTGACGCTGGACGAGCCCTGGGCCGAGCGGCGCTTCATCATCTGCTACCGCGACGCGGGGCTGCTTTCGCCGGCGGCGCAGCTGCTGGTGGACCACCTGGCCGCGCGCGCCGAATCCCATCCTTCCCGATGACGACCGACTCCCTCGACCTCGGCCGCGCGCCGCGCGTGCTCTTCCTTTCCGGCGACCCGCAGCCGGTTCGCCGCCAGCTCGCCGGCGAGCGCCTGCAGCTCGCGCAGGCCGCCCCGCTGCGCCACGACGTCTCCACCGACGAGATCACGCCGGTGGCGATCCTCTCGCACTACGACGACCGCCTCGCGCGGTTCCCGTACACCGGCTTCACCACGCAAGGCCAGGCGCCGATCGCGGCCGGCGCCGTGCAGGCCGGCGGCTTCAGCGTGACGGTGGGCGGCCGCCGCTACGGCAAGGGATCGTCGCGCGAGCACAGCCCCGCCGCGGAGAAGCTGGCCGGCATCCGGCTGGTGATCGCGGAAAGCTTCGAGCGCATCTACCGGCAGAACGCGGACAACATTGGGCTCTTCACGTCCACCAACTTCGGCCTGCTGGACCGCGTGCAGCGAGGCGAACCGATCCCGCTGGACGAACTGCTGAAGGACCGCGAGCCGCTGGCGGCGGCGATCCTGCGCGCCGGTGGGCTGCTGCGCTTCGGGCAACTGCACTTGCGCGATGCGGCGCCCGCGCCGGCGGCGGAATCGGATCGCCCCATGACGCTGTACGAGAAGATCGTGCGGCGCCACCTGCTGTCCACGCCCGTGACGCCCGAGGAGCCCGCCATCGGCCAGGGCTGCTTCCTGCGCGCGGACCGGCGCTTCATCCACGAGTACTACACCGGCATGGCGGCGCACCTGCTGGACCGCGAGCTGGGCGGCCAGCTGCAGCTGCATGAGCCCGAATCCATCGTCGTGTTCGAGGACCACACCTCGTACATGGACGAGAGCCCCGCGCACCTGAAGGCCGGGCTGGTGCCCAACGTGCGCGCGATGTGCCAGGCGCAGCGCGACTTCGTGGCGAAGCACCAGCTGCGCTGCCACCGCACGCTGACGGATGCCGAAGCGGGTGCCGACGACGGCAGCAACGTGGCCGGTATCTCGCACGCGATGGTGGCCGAGCACTACGCCCTGCCCGGCCAGGTGGTGGCCGGCACCGATTCGCACACGCCGCACAGCGGCGCGCTGGGCTGCCTGGCTTTCGGCGTGGGCACCACCGACATGGCCAACGCCTTCGCCACCGGCGCGGTGCGCATGACGCTGGCGCCGGTGCTCCGCGTGCAGCTGGACGGCGCGCTGCCCGCGGGCGTGACCGCGAAGGACATCGTGCTGCACCTGTTGGCGCTGCCGGGCATCCGCGCGGGCGCGGGCGTGGGCAAGGTGTTCGAATTCACCGGCCCCGTGGTCAGCTCACTCGCGATGGACGAGCGCGCCACGCTGACCAACATGACGGCGGAGCTGGGCGGGCTGACGGGCATCGTTGCGCCGGACGAAGAGACGCTGCGGTTCATCCGGGACCGCCGCGGCGTGGAAGCGCGCATCGAGCCGTGGATGAGGAGCGATGAAGGCGCGGTGTACGCCGAGACGATCACCGTCGATTGCACGGCGCTGTCGCCCATGGTGGCTTCACCCGGCGACCCGGGCAACGGGCTGGCGCTGGATTCACTCAGCCAGCCGGTGAAGGTGGACATCGCCTACGGGGGGTCCTGCACCGCGGGCAAGCGCGAAGACTTCGACCACTACCACTCGGTGCTGGCCTGGGGCTTGTCGCACGGACTGAGGGTGCCGCCGCACGTGAAGCTGTACCTGCAGTACGGCACCACGGCCGTGCGCGACTACTGCGTGGCACGCGGCTACGACCGCGTGTTCGCGCAAGCAGGTGCGCGCATCCTGCAGCCTTCGTGCGGCGCCTGCGCCAATTGCGGGCCGGGATCGTCGACCGACGCGGGCCAGGTGACCGTGAGCGCGATCAACCGCAATTTCCCCGGCCGTTCGGGCCCGGGGCAGGTGTGGCTGGCGTCGCCTCCCACCGTGATGGCGAGTGCTTTGGCGGGAGAGCTCTGCTCATTCGCCGAGCTGCAGCGGCGCGCCGGCGGCGCTTAGCGCTCGCAGGCTCGCGAAAGTCGGACTCCCTTACGCAGAGGGCGCGGAGGTCCGCGGAGTTCGCAGAGAAGAAACAGAAAAGTCTTCTCTGCGTTCTCTGCGGAACCTCTGCGTGCTCCGCGTAAGGGAGTCCGCCCCCTGCGAGGCGCGACGGGCACGCCTACAGCCCAACCGCCGGCGGCGTGATTTCCCAGTGCTGGAGCACCCGCTCGTGCGAGTCGACACTTTCCAGCCGCACGCGGAAGCCCCACAGGCGGGCGACGTGCTTGACCACCTCTTCGGCGCTGTTGTCCAGCGGCCGGTCGTTGTGGCGGGTGTGGCGCAGCGTCAGTGAACGGTCGCCGCGCAGGTTGACGTTCCACACCTGGATGTTGGGCTCGCGCACGTTGATGTCGTACTGGCGCGAGAGCGCCTCGCGCACGCGGCGGTAGCCCAGGTCGTCGTGGATGGCGGCGACTTCCAGCTCGCGCTGCGCCGCGTCGTCGACGATGGAGAACAGGCGGAACTCGCGCATCAGCCGCGGCGACAGGTACTGGCCGATGAAGCTCTCGTCCTTGAAGTGCCGCATGGCGTAGTCCAGCGTCTTCAGCCAGTCGCCGCTGCCCGCGAAGTCGGGGAACCACTCGCGGTCTTCGGGCGTCGGCTCCACGCAGATGCGCTTCAGGTCGGTGAACATCGCGAAGCCCAGCGCGTACGGGT
The DNA here is from genome assembly GCF_004681975.1 of Ramlibacter humi. GTDB lineage: Bacteria > Pseudomonadota > Gammaproteobacteria > Burkholderiales > Burkholderiaceae_C > Ramlibacter > Ramlibacter humi. The sequence continues at coordinate 239,795 of NZ_SMLK01000001.1, read as the reverse complement.
TGATGCCGGAATAGCGCGGATCGGTCACCGGCGGCTGGAACACCACGTTGGTGTGCGAGGACAGCACCTCCATCATCATGCCGTCGGCCAGCTGGCCGCGGTCGTACATGGTGTTCAGCAGCGTGTAGTGCCAGAACGTGGCCCAACCTTCGTTCATCACCTGGGTCTGGCGCTGCGGGTAGAAGTACTGCGCCACCTTGCGCACGATGCGCACCACTTCGCGCTGCCACGGTTCCAGCAGCGGCGCGTTCTTCTCGATGAAGTACAGCAGGTTTTCCTGCGGCTCCTCGGGGAAGCGGCGGCGCTCCTGCTTCTGCTGCTTGCCGGGCTGGCGCGGCAGCGTGCGCCACAGGTCGTTCACCTGCTGCTGCAGGTAGTCCTCGCGCTCCTTGCGGCGCTGCTCCTCTTCCACCATGCTGATCTTCTGCGGCCGGCGGTAGCGGTCGACACCGTAGTTCATCAGCGCGTGGCAGGCGTCCAGCACTTCCTCGACCGCGTCCAGGCCGTGGCGCTCCTCGCATTCGGCGATGTACGCCTTGGCGTAGACCAGGTAGTCGATGATGGACGACGCGTCCGTCCACATGCGGAACAGGTAATTGCCCTTGAAGAACGAGTTGTGGCCGAAGCAGGCGTGCGCCATCACCAGCGCCTGCATGGGCAGCGTGTTCTCCTCCATCAGGTACGCGATGCAGGGGTCGCTGTTGATGACGATCTCGTACGCCAGGCCCATGTGGCCGCGGCGGTAGTTCTTCTCGCTGGAGATGAACTGCTTGCCGAACGACCAGTGGCGGTAGTTCACCGGCATGCCGACCGAAGCGTACGCGTCCAGCATCTGCTCGGCCGAGATCACTTCCAGCTGCGTGGGGTAGACGTCCAGGTGGAAGCCTTCGGCGGTCTTGCGGATGGCGTCGAAGTACTCCTCGATGAGCTCGAAGGTCCAGTCGCTGGCCTGCGGCAGGCGCGGCAGCCGCATGCGGTTGTCGTCGAGGATCGCGTTCATTCGGCGGCCGCCCCGACGGGGCCCTTCTTGAACAGGTCCCGGAACACCGGGAAGATCTGCGCGGGCGTCACGATCTTCTGCATGGCGAAGTTGACGTTGCTGTCGCGCACCCGGGTGTACTCCTCCCACAGGTTCTGGTCCTCGTCCGCCACCTGTACGTAGGCGAAGTAGCGGCACAGGGGCAGCAGCTTGTTGTCCAGCAGCTCGCGGCACTTGGACGAGTCCTGCTGCCAGTTGTCGCCGTCGGAGGCCTGCGCGCCGTAGATGTTCCACTCGCTGCCCATGTACCGCTCGCGGACGATCTCGTGCATCAGGACCAGCGCGCTGGACACCACGGTGCCGCCCGACTCGGTGGCGTGGAAGAACTCGTCTTCCGGCACCTCGGCCGCCTGCGTGTGGTGGCGGATGAAGATGACGTCGGTCTGCTTGTAGTGCCGGCTGAGGAACAGGTACAGCAGGATGAAGAAGCGCTTGGCGAGGTCCTTGCGCGCTTCGTCCATCGAACCCGAAACGTCCATCAGGCAGAACATCACCGCCTTGCTGGTGGGCAGCGGCTCGCGCACGCGGCTGCGGTAGCGCAGGTCGAAGGGGTCGAGGAAAGGCACGCGCTTCAGGCGGTCCTTCAGTTCCTGGATCTCGGCCTTCAGCGCGACGATCTCCTGCACGGGCGTGTGGTCGCGCGCTTCGATCAGCTTCAGGTGCTCTTCGGCGCGGCGCAATTGACGGCGCGCGTCGCCGCCCATCGCGATGCGGCGCGCCAGCCCCACGCGCATGGAGCGCACCACGTGCAGGCTGGTGGGGTTGCCTTCGCTGACGAAGCCGGCGCGGCGGGTCTTCCACTCCGGCACGTCGGCCAGCAGCTGGGTGCGGATGAGCCGCGGCAGCGCCAGGTCGTCGAAGAAGTAGTTCATGAATTCCTCCCGCGTGATGCGGAAAGTGAACTCGTCCTCGCTCTGGCCATCCGGCGAAGCGCCGCTGCCGCCACCGCCCTGCCCGCCGCGGGGCCGCTGGATGCGGTCGCCGCGCACGTACTCCTGGTTGCCGGGATGCACCAGCTCGCGGCTGCCGCCGGAGCCGTGGCCGAACACCGGTTCGGACACGTCGCGGCGCGGCAGGCTGATGTCGGCGCCGTCTTCGATGTTGTGGATGCTGCGGTCGCCCACCGCCTTGCGGACCGCGTCGCGGATCTGCTCGCGGTAGCGGCGCAGGAACCTCTCCCGGTTGCCGATGGACTTGTTCTTGCCCGACAGACGCCGGTCGATCACCTGGTGGAGCGCCGAGCGCTCCGACTTGTTGCTGGAGGCCACGGACTTGGGGACTTTCCTTGTGTCAGGCCATTTGCTTCACGAACTCTTGCGGACCCGCAGGTACCACTCGCAGAGGAGGCGCACCTGCCGGTGCGTGTAGCCCTTCTCCACCATGCGGTTGACGAAGTCCTCATGCTTCTTCTGCTCGTCGGCGCTGGCCTTGGCGTTGAAGCTGATGACCGGCAGCAGGTCCTCGGTGTTGGAGAACATCTTCTTCTCGATCACCGTGCGCAGCTTCTCGTAGCTGGTCCACACCGGGTTCTTGCCGCCGTTGTTGGCGCGCGCGCGCAGCACGAAGTTGACGATCTCGTTACGGAAGTCCTTGGGGTTGGACAACCCCGCGGGCTTCTCGATCTTTTCCAGCTCCGCGTTGAGCGCGGCGCGGTCGAAGATCTCGCCGGTGTCGGTGTCGCGGAACTCCTGGTCCTGGATCCAGAAGTCGGCGTAGGTGACGTAGCGGTCGAAGATGTTCTGGCCGTACTCGGAGTACGACTCCAGGTACGCGGTCTGGATTTCCTTGCCGATGAATTCCGCGTAGCGGGCGGCCAGGTGCTCCTTGATGTACGCCAGGTACTTCTGCTCGGTTTCCTGCGGGAACTGCTCGCGCTCGATCTGCTGTTCCAGCACGTACATCAGGTGCACCGGGTTGGCGGCGATCTCGTTGCTGTCGAAGTTGAAGACCTTGGACAGGATCTTGAACGCGAAGCGCGTGCTGATGCCCGTCATGCCCTCGTCGACGCCGGCGTAGTCGCGGTACTCCTGGTAGCTCTTGGCCTTGGGGTCGGTGTCCTTCAGGTTCTCGCCGTCGTAGATCAGCGCCTTGCTGAAGATGCTGCTGTTCTCGGGTTCCTTCAGCCGCGTGAGCACGGCGAACTGCGCCATCATCTTCAGCGTGCCGGGGGCGCACACCGCGTCCTTCAGCGAGCTGTTCTTGATCAGCTTGTCGTAGATCTTCACCTCTTCGGTGACGCGCAGGCAGTACGGCACCTTGACGATGTAGATGCGGTCCAGGAAGGCTTCGTTGTTCTTGTTGTTCTTGAACGCCTTCCACTCGCTTTCGTTGCTGTGGGCCATCACGATGCCGTCGAACGGGATGGCGCCGAAGCCTTCCGTGCCCTTGAAGTTGCCTTCCTGGGTGGCCGTCAGCAGCGGGTGCAGCACCTTGATGGGCGCCTTGAACATCTCGACGAATTCGAGCAGGCCCTGGTTGGCCAGGCACAGGCCGCCGGAGTAGCTGTACGCGTCCGGGTCGTCCTGCGCGTAGCTTTCCAGCTTGCGGATGTCGATCTTGCCGACCAGAGAGCTGATGTCCTGGTTGTTCTCGTCGCCCGGCTCGGTCTTGGCGATGCCGATCTGCTTGAGCACCGAGGGGTAGCGCTTGACGATGCGGAACTTGCGGATGTCGCCGCCGAACTCCTCGAGGCGCTTGACGGCCCAGGGCGACATGACGCGCTGCGTGTAGCGGCGCGGGATGCCGAACTGCTGCTCCAGGATGGGCGCGTCCTCGTCGTTGTTGAACAGGCCCAGCGGCGATTCGTTCACCGGCGAACCCTTGATGGCGTAGAACGGCACCTGCTCCATCAGCTGCTTGAGCCGCTCGGCGATGGAAGACTTTCCGCCGCCCACCGGGCCCAGCAGGTAAAGGATCTGCTTCTTTTCCTCCAGGCCCTGCGCGGCGTGGCGGAAGTGAGAGACCACCTGTTCGATGGGCTCTTCCAGGCCGTAGAAGTCCTTGAACGCGGGGTAGATGCGGATGACCTTGTTGCCGAAGATGCGCGACAGGCGCGTGTCGTGCCGCGTGTCCACCATCTCGGGTTCGCCGATCGCGGCCAGCATGCGCTCGGCGGCGGTGGCGTAGACCAGCTTGTCCCTCTTGCACAGCTCGAGGTATTCCTCGAGGGACATTTCCTCTTCGCGCTGCTGCTCGTAACGCGCCAGGAAATTGCGAACCACATCCATGCGTGAACTCCTTCTGGTATCGCTGCCAGCCCTGCGTACAGGTGATGCCGGTGACCCACTTTAGCGCTTAAGCCCTGCTGAGGCACCGTGACCCTGTAGGCGGATGGCGTACTTCACTGTAGGTGAACCATAGAGAAAAATGAAGCGCGAAAAGTTGCTAGGGGAATGCCCTGTCGCCCGCATGCACTCGGTGCGCAACAGCGTCACGCCGCAGCGTAAAGACGCTTGCGCGGATCGCGTTTGCGTGCACCAATCTGCGCCCGCTTCTTCGCGTGCCGCGGCAGAAAAAAGGCGCGCCCGCGGCGCGCCTCAAACCGGTGCGTGCGGCGTGCGTCAGCCGAGGCCAAGCAGGCGCATCGCGTTGCCTTTCAGGATGCCGGGCATCACTTCGGGCTTGAAGCCCGCGTCCTCGAAATCCTTCATCCAGCGGTCCGGCGTGATCAGCGGGTAGTCGCTGCCGAAGAGGACGCGGTCCTTCAGCAGCGTGTTCGAGTACTGCACCAGCTGCTTCGGGAAGTACTTCGGGCTCCAGCCGGAAAGGTCGATCCACACGTTGGGCTTGTGCGTGGCGACGGACAGCGCTTCGTCCTGCCACGGAAAGCTCGGGTGCGCCATGACGATCTGCATGTCGGGGAAGTCGATCGCCACGTCGTCCAGGTGCATGGGGTTGCTGTACTCCAGGCGCAGGCCACCGCCGCAGCGCATGCCCGAGCCGATGCCGCTGTGGCCGGTGTGGAAGATCGCAGGCAGCTTGTGCGCGTTGATCACCTCGTAGATCGGCCAGGCCATCCTGTCGTACGGGTGGTAGCCCTGCACCGTGGGGTGGAACTTGAAGCCCTTGACGCCTTCTTCCCGGATCAACCTCTCGGCTTCGCGCGCGCCCATCTTGCCCTTGTGCGGGTCGATGCTGGCGAAGCACACCATCATGTCGCTGTTCTCGCGCGCCGCCTGCGCGATCTCCTCGTTGGGGATGCGCCGGCGGCCCAGCTGCGATTCGCTGTCGACGGTGAACATCACCAGGCCGATCTTGCGTTCGCGGTAGTACGCGATGGTTTCGGCGATGGTGGGGCGGCGGCTGTTGCGGAAGTACTTGTCGGCGGCGCGGTCGTATTCCTCGCCGTAGTTGTCGAACGGGTTCCAGCAGCTGACTTCGGCGTGCGTGTGCACGTCGATGGCGATGAGGTTGGCGTGGTCCATCTTGTCTCCTGGCTTAAGGGTTTACCCCTGCGGGATTGGCTTGTTTTTGATTATTGCCCATAACAATAATCCATGGTTTTCCGAACCGCCACATGACTTCCCCCGACCTGCACATCGAGCACCGCGGCGCCGTCGCCATCGTGCGCCTGAAACGCGCCGCCAAGCGCAACGCGCTGTCCGACGGCCTGATCCTGGCCATCCGCGACGCCTTCCAGAACCTGCCCGAAGGCACGCGCGCCGCCGTACTCGACGGTGAAGGCGACCATTTCTGCGCCGGGCTGGACCTGTCGGAGCTGCAGGAGCGCGATGCCGGCGCCGGCATGCACCACTCGCGCATGTGGCATGCCGCGCTGGAAGAGGTGCAGTTCGGCCCCGTGCCCGTGGTCGCCGCGTTGCACGGCGCGGTGGTCGGCGGCGGACTGGAACTCGCGGCCGCGTGCCACGTGCGTGTGGCCGACGACACCACGTTCTACGCATTGCCCGAAGGCTCGCGCGGCATCTTCGTCGGCGGCGGCGGCTCGGTGCGCATCCCGCGCCTGATCGGCGTCGCGCGCATGACCGACATGATGCTCACCGGCCGTGTCTACAACGCGCAGGACGGCGAACGCGCCGGCTTCGCGCAGTACCTGGTGCCGCAGGGCCAGTCCACCGCGAAGGCGCTGGAGATCGCCGGGCGCATCGCGCAGAACGCGCCGCTCACCAACTACGCGCTGATGCACGCGCTGCCGCGCATCGCGGAACAGCCGGCCGACCAGGGCTACCTCACCGAAGCGCTGATGTCCGCCATCGCGCAGAGCGCGCCGGAAGCCAAGGAGCGCGTGCGCGCCTTCCTCGAAGGCCGCGCCAACAAGGTGAGCAAAGGCTGATGGCTGCCTCGCCCCGCTACCGCCCGCTCGCGTTCGGCATCACGCGCGCCCACGTGCGCGACGGTGAAGGCGGCGTGCAATACCTGCGCGGTGACGCGCAGCTGCAGCCCTACGCCCGCCGCATGACCGACCGCCTGGTGCACTGGGCCGGCACCGACCCGCAGCGCGTGTTCATCGCACGCCGCGAGAAGCTGGCCGACGGCGGCACGGTCGACTGGCAGCGCATCACGTACGGAGAAGCGCTGCGCGCCGCGCGCAGCATCGGCCAGGCGCTGGTCGACCGCAAGCTGTCGGCCGAGCGCCCCGTGGCCATCCTCAGCGAGAACAGCCTGGAACACGCGCTGATGGCGTTGGGCTGCCTGTACGCCGGCGTGCCGCACTGCCCGGTGTCACCCGCCTATTCCACCGTCAGCCAGGACTACGACAAGCTGCGCCACGTGCTGGACACGCTGACGCCGGGCCTGGTGTTCGCCACCGACGGCGCACGCTACGGCAAGGCCATCGCCGCCACCGTGCCCAAGGACGTCGAAGTGGTGTTGTGCTCCGGCGAGGTTCCGGACGGCCGCGCCACCACGCACTGGTCGCAGCTGCTGCGCACCGAGCCCACGCCCGCGGTGGATGCCGCGATGGACGCGACGGGTCCGGACACCATCACCAAGTTCCTGTTCACCAGCGGCTCCACCAAGCTGCCCAAGGGCGTGGTCAACACGCACGGCATGTGGTGCGCCAACCAGCAGCAGATGCGCCAGTCGATGCCGGTGCTGCAGGAAGGCCCGCCCGTGCTGGTGGACTGGCTGCCCTGGAACCACACCTTCGGCGGCAACCACAACATCGGCCTGGTCATCTACAACGGCGGCACGCTGTACATCGACGACGGCAAACCCACGCCTGCGCTGATGGGCGAGACGCTGCGCAACCTGCGCGAGGTCGCGCCCACCGTGTACTTCAACGTGCCCACCGGCTTCGAGGCCATCGCGCACGCGATGAAGGCCGATGCGGTGCTGCGCAGGAACCTGCTCTCGCGCGTGCGCATGTTCTTCTACTCGGGCGCGGCGCTCGCGCAGCCCGTGTGGGACCTGCTGCACGAGGTGCAGGAAGCCGAGATCGGCGAGCGCATCGTGATGGGCACCGGCCTGGGCATGACCGAGTCGTCGCCCTTCGCCATCTTCGTCACCAACCCGCAGGTGAAGTCCGGCCACCTGGGCCTGCCCAGCGCCGGCATGGAGCTGAAGCTGGTGCCGGTCGACGGCAAGGTGGAGGTCCGCTACAAGGGCCCGAACATCACGCCGGGCTACTGGCGCGCGCCGGAAGCCACCGCCGAGTGCTTCGACGAAGAGGGCTTCTTCCGCACCGGCGATGCCGTCTGCTGGATCGACGACGCCAACCCGCACCTGGGCCTGCGTTTCGACGGCCGCATCGCCGAAGACTTCAAGCTCGCCACCGGCACCTTCGTCAGCGTGGGGCCGCTGCGCGCGCGCATCATCGCGGCCGGTGCGCCGTATGTGCAGGACGCGGTCATCACCGGCCTCAACCGCAACGAAGTCGGCGCGCTGCTGCTGCCCACGCCCGCCATCCGCAAGCTGGCCGGCCTGCCCGGCGACGCGCCGTTGAAAGATGTGCTGGAAAGCGCGCCCGTGCAGGCCCATTTCCAGGAGGTCGTCGACCAGCTCGCCGCGCAGGCGACGGGCAGCGCCAACCGGGTCGCCCGCCTGCACCTGATGCACGAGCCGCCGTCCATCGACAAGGGCGAGGTCACCGACAAGGGCTCCATCAACCAGCGCGCCGTGCTCAAGCACCGTGATGCGCTGGTGCAGGACTTCCACGACGACCGGCAGCCCTTCACGGTCAAACCGCAAGGAGACAGGAAATGAACATCCAGGGACAGGCCGCCATCGTCACCGGCGGCGCTTCCGGCCTCGGCGAAGCCACCGCGCGCGAACTGGCGCGCCTGGGCGCGAAGGTCGCGGTGCTGGACGTCAACGCCGACCTGGCGAAGAAGGTCGCGGCGGACATCGGCGGCGTCGCGGTGCAGTGCGACATCACGAACGCGCAAAGCACGCAGGACGCGCTGACCCAGGCCGCCCAGGCGCACGGCCCGGCGCGCATCTGCATGAACATCGCCGGCATCGGCACCGCCAAGCGCGTGGTGCAGAAGGACGGCAGCGCCGCGCCGCTGGAAGACTTCGCGCGCGTCATCAACGTCAACCTGGTCGGCACCTACAACGTCAGCCGCCTGTTCGCCGCGGAATGCGCGAAGCTGCCCCCGCTGGAAGACGGCGAGCGCGGCGTGATGATGTTCACCGCCTCCGTCGCCGCTTTCGACGGCCAGGTGGGCCAGCAGGCCTACAGCGCTTCGAAGGGCGGCCTGGTGGGCATGACGCTGCCGATGGCGCGCGACCTGGCGCAGCACGGCATCCGCGTGTGCACCGTCGCGCCCGGCCTGTTCCTCACGCCGCTGATGAAACAGCTGCCCGAGCCGGTGCAGCAGTCGCTGGCCGCGTCCATCCCCTTCCCGCCCCGGCTGGGCAAACCCGAAGAATTCGCCCAGCTGGCTTGCCACATCATCACCAACACGCACCTCAACGGCGAGGTGATCCGCCTGGACGGGGCGCTGCGCATGGCGCCGCGCTGAGCAGGCCTTACTTTTTCCCACCCGAAGGAGACAACCCCATGAAATTCGCACGCACCCTGGTCACGGCCGCCGTGGCCCTGCTGGCCGCCGGCTCGGCGCTGGCCGACCTGAACATCGGCGTCAGCCTGTCGCTCACCGGCCCCGGCTCGGGCCTGGGCCTGCCGATGCAGAACCAGTTCAAGCTGTTCCCCAAGGAAATCGCCGGCGAGAAGGTCAACCTGATCATCCTGGACGACGCGTCCGACCCGGGCAAGGGCGTGAGCAACACGCGCCGCTTCGTCACCGAGGACAAGGTGGACCTCATCATCGGCTCGTGCCTGACGCCGGTGGCCGCCGCCATGACGCCCGTGGCCGCCGAAGCCAAGACCGTGCAGCTGGCCGCCTCGCCCGTCGGTGGCGACAGCCCCTGGCTGTTCCGCCTGCCGCAAGGCAACGACGTCATGGCGCACGCGATGGTCGAGCACATGAAGAAGCACAACATCAAGACGATCGGCTTCCTGGGCTACACCGACGCCTACGGCGAACTGTGGCTGAAGGCGCTGACGCCGCTGGCCGAGAAGGCCGGCATGAAGATCGTCGCGACGGAACGCTTCCAGCGCACCGACACCAGCGTCACGCCGCAGGCGCTGAAGCTCACCTCGGCCAACCCCGACGCCATCCTCGTCGTGGCTTCCGGCTCCGGCGCCGCGATGCCCGAGCTGGCCATCCTCGAGCGCGGCTACAAGGGCAAGATCTACCAGACGCACGCCGCCGCCACCGGCGACCTGATGCGCATCGGCGGCAAGGCCGTGGACGGCACCTACGTGGTGTCCGGCCCGGCCGTGGTGGGTGCGCAGCTGCCCGACAGCCACCCGTCCAAGAAGACGGCGATGGACTTCTATTCCAACTACGAGAAGAACTTCGGCGCGCCCAACCAGTTCGCCGGCCACAGCTACGACGCCGCCATCGCGCTGCAGAAGGCCGTGCCCATCGCCAAGCAGAAGGCCAAGCCCGGCACGCCGGAATTCCGCGCCGCGCTGCGCGACGCTTTCGAGACCATGGGCCGCACCGTGTTCGCGCACGGCGTGATGAACTGGACCAAGGACGACCACTGGGGCTACACGAACGAGACGGGCGTGATGCTGAAGGTGGTGGACGGCAAGTTCGTCGTCGAGAAGTGACGCCGCAGCGGCCGGCGAGTGCCGGCCGCGCACACGGCGTCATCCCCGCGTGAGGAGCGAAAGCGCACGTGGGGATCCACGATCGACACGGTCGTGGAAGCCATGGATCCCCGCCTCCGCGGGGATGACGCAATCCAGGACTCAATGTGGATCTCTCCATCGCCGGCATCCTCGCGCTCGACGGCCTGACCAATGGCGCCGTGTATGCCCTGCTCGCGCTCGCGACCGTGCTGGTCTTCGCGGTGACGCGGGTCATCTTCATTCCCCAGGGGGAGTTCGTCGCCTTCGGCGCGCTCACCCTGGCCCTGCTCCAGGCCGGCAAGGTGCCGGGGACCGTGTGGTTCCTGCTCGTGCTGGCCGGCGTGGCCGCGCTCGCCGACCTGGTGGACGGCCTGCGCCATCACGTCGCGCCCGGGCGCATCGCGATGCGCCTGATGCGCACCCTGGCGTGGCCGGTCATCGCCTCCGCCGTCGCCATCTACGCCGCGCCGCGCGGCTGGCCGATGCTGGCGCAGGCGCTGCTGACGCTCGCGCTGGTCGCGCCGTTCGGCCAGCTGATCTACCGCCTGGCCTACGAGTCGCTGGCCGACGCCAGCGTGCTGGTGCTGCTGATCGTCTCCGTCGGCGTGCACTTCGCGCTGGTCGGCCTGGGCCTGTTCTTCTTCGGCGCGGAAGGCTTCCGCAACCCGGCGTTCTGGGACGCGCGCTTCTCCGCCGGTCCCGTCGCGTTGAGCGGCCAGGCATTGATCATCTTCATCGCCACCCTCGTGCTGATCGTCGCGCTGTGGCTGTTCTTCGACCGCACGCTCACCGGCAAGGCGCTGCGCGCCACCGCGGTCAATCGCTCCGGTGCGCGTCTGATGGGCATCTCGTCCGCAGCCGCCGGCCGCATGGCTTTCGGCATGGCCGCCTTCATCGGCGCGCTGTCGGGGCTGCTGATCGGCCCCACCACGACGATCTTCTACGACAGCGGCTTCCTCATCGGCCTGAAGGGCTTCGTCGCCGCCGTGTTCGCGGGGCTCGCCAGCTACCCGCTGGCGCTGGTGGGCGCGCTGGCCGTCGGCCTGCTGGAAAGCTTCGGCTCGTTCTGGAGCAGCCCGTTCAAGGAAGTGATCGTGTTCTCCTCCATCCTGCCGGTGCTGCTGTGGCGGAGCCTGCGCGACCCGCACACGGAGGAGCACTGAGATGAAGCTGCGCCGCTTCGCCTTCCCGCTCTTCGGCGTGATCATGCTGGCCCTGCCCGCGCTGCCGGTGCCGGACTTCTGGATCACGCAAGCCATCTACATCGGCCTGTACGCGCTCGTCGCGCTGGGCCTGGTGCTGCTCACCGGCGTGGCCGGTCTCACCTCGTTCGGCCAGGCCGCGTTCGTCGGCGTCGGTGCGTACGCCGCGGCGTTCATGACGGTGAAGCTGTCCGCATCGCCCTGGCTCGCGCTTCTGCTCGGCGTGGGGCTGGCGGTCTGCGCCGCGCTGGTGCTGGGCGCCATCACGCTGCGCATGTCGGGCCACTACCTGCCGCTGGCCACCATCGCCTGGGGCCTGGCGCTGTACTACACCATGGGCAACATGGAATGGCTGGGCAAGTACGACGGCATCCTCGGCGTGCCCACGCTGCAGGTCTTCGGTTTCGACCTCGGCACGGGGCGCGGCCTACACGTGCTGGTGTGGGCGATCGCCTTGCTCGCGGCGCTGGGGTGCGCCAACCTGCTCGACTCTCGCCCGGGCCGCGCCATCCGCGCCGTCAAGGGCGGCGCCACCATGGCCGAAGCGATGGGCGTGTCCACCTTCCGCTACAAGCTGGTGGTGTTCGTGCTCGCCGCGGTGCTGGCCGCCGTGTCCGGCTGGCTGTTCGCGTTCTTCCAGCGCACGGTGAACCCCACGCCCTTCTCCATCGGCAAGGGCATCGAGTACCTGTTCATGGCGGTGCTGGGCGGCGTGTCGCACGTGTGGGGCGCTTTCCTGGGCGCCGCGGTGGTCAAGCTCACCGACGACCAGCTGCAGGTGCTGCTGCCCAAGTTGATCGGCACTTCGGGCAACTTCGAAACCATCGTGTTCGGCATCGTGCTGGTCGTCGTGCTGAAGTACGCGCCCGACGGCCTGTGGACCTTCGTCGCGCGCTGGCTGCCGCGAGAGGACCGCCCGCGCGACTGGGCCGATGCACCCGCGCTGCCCGCTCGCGACAAGCCCGCCCGCGGCCAGCCGCTGCTGCAGGTGGATGCGGTGCGCAAGGAATTCGGCGGCCTGGTTGCCGTCAACGACGTCAGCTTCGAACTGCGCGCGGGTGACCTCGTCGGCCTGATCGGCCCCAACGGCGCCGGCAAGTCCACCACCTTCAACCTGGTCACCGGCGTGCTCTCGCTCACCGGCGGCCAGGTGCGCTGGCGCGGCGAAGCCATCGGCGGCCTGCCTTCGCGCGAGATCGCGCGCCGCGGCATCTCGCGCACCTTCCAGCACGTGAAGATGATCCCCGAGATGACCGTGCTGGAGAATGTCGCGCTGGGCGGCCACCTGCGCGGCCAGTGCGGCACCGTGCGCGCCATGCTGCGCATGGACCGCGTGGAAGAAAAGCGCCTGTTCGCCGAAGCCGAGCGCCAGCTGGCGCGCATCGGCCTGGCCGACCGCATGCACGACCTCGCCGGCAACCTGGCCCTGGGTCCGCAGCGGCTGATGGAGATCGCGCGCGCCCTTTGCACCGATCCCGCCCTGCTGCTGCTGGACGAGCCCGCCGCGGGCCTGCGCCACCAGGAAAAGCAGGCGCTGGCCGCGGTGCTGCGCCAGCTGAAGGACGAAGGCATGAGCCTGCTGCTGGTGGAACACGACATGGAATTCGTCATGGGCCTCACCGACCGCATCGTGGTGATGGAGTTCGGCACCCGCCTGATGGAAGGCACGCCCGCCGAAGTGCAGGCCAGCCCCGCCGTGCGCGCCGCCTACCTGGGAACGGAACACTGATGGCCGCGCCGCTTCTCCAAGTGCAAGGGCTGCACGCCGGCTACGGCCGCGCCGAAGTGCTCACCGGCCTGGACTTCGAACTGGCCGCGGGGCAGGTCGTCACCGTCATCGGCCCCAACGGCGCGGGCAAGTCCACCACGCTCAACGCGCTGATGGGCCTGCTGCCCGCGCGCGGCCGCCTCACTTTCGATGGGCAGAACCTTGCCGACACCACGCTGGAAGACCGCGTGATGATGGGCCTGGCCCTGGTGCCGGAAAAGCGCGAGCTGTTCGGCACCATGCCGGTGGAAGACAACCTGGTGCTGGGCGGCTGGCGGCCGATGAAGCTGGGCATCCCCCAGTGGCGCGACGGCCTGGAGCGTGTCTACGCCCTCTTCCCGCGCCTGAAGGAACGCCGCGCGCAACTGGCGGGCACCTTGTCGGGCGGCGAACGCCAGATGCTGGCGGTGGGCCGCGCGCTGATGGCGCAGCCCAAGCTGCTGATGCTGGACGAGCCCAGCCTGGGCCTGGCGCCGCTGGTGGTGAAGGAGATCTTCCAGATCATTTCCCGCCTGCGCGAACAGGGCGTGTCCATCCTGCTCGTCGAGCAGAACGCGCGCGCGGCGCTGGAAGTGGCCGACCACGGCTACGTGCTGGAAACCGGCGCCATCAAGCTGCAAGGCCCCGCGCGCGAACTCGCCGGCGACCCGCGCGTGATCGACACCTACCTGGGCGCCGGCAAGGCCAGGGCCTGACAGGAGACCCAGCCCCATGCCCCGCAGTTCCGCCACCAAGCTGCCCGACGAACCGCCGGTCGTCGAGCAGGTCGACACCAGCTTCCTGGAAACGCTGCTCGGCTATAACGCGCGCCGCGCGGCGCTGGCGGTGATCGAAGTGTTCCTGCCGCGCATGTCCGGCTACCGGATGCGCCCGGTGGACTTCTCCGTCATGTCGCTGGTGGTGCACAACCCCGGCATCACCTCGCGCCAGCTGTGCACCGCGCTGGGCATCCTGCCGCCCAACCTGGTGGCGCTCGTGGGCGCGCTGGAAAAGCGAGAGCTGATCGAGCGCAAGCCGCATCCCCGCGACGGCCGCGCCACCGGCCTGCACCCCACGGCCGCCGGCATCAAGCTGATGCGGCAGGCCGAGAAGACGGCCGCCGACCTGGAGCGCGAGGTGGGCAACCGCCTGAGCGCGGCCGAACTGAAGACGTTGCTGCGCCTCTTGCGCAAGGTGTACCAGCGCCCTTGAATGCGGCGTCCGCATTCTTCGCGCCCCATGGCCGGGCGCTGCGCACAAAAAAAGGGGGACTGCCTGAGCAGTCCCCCGAATGCGGTTTCCGTCCCGCAAGAACCATGAAGGAAACAAGGGCGGCGCCTCTCGCCAAAAAGAAGCCGCCACCCTTGCTTTGCACGTTCCATGCCACCGGCATGGAACCCGGTTGATCACGCCCCTCGAATCGCCTGCTGGACTGCAGGGCCTCCGCGTTGATGTCCCGCAGATGGGGTCAGAAGCTTTGCCAGTTGTCGCCCTTGGTGGCAACGTTCGGCATCGCGGGCATGGCCACCGCCTGCACGGAAGCGAGGCTGGACGCCTGCGCCTGTGAGATCGCCTGGCGCATGCCGTCCTGGCCCAGGCGGAACACGGCCACGGCCTGCACCAGGCGCTGCGCCTGCTGGTTCAGGCTCTCGGCGGCGGCGGCGCTTTCCTCGACCAGCGCGGCGTTCTGCTGCGTGACCTGGTCCAGCTGCTGAACCGCGCTGTCGAGGTGCGTGATGCCCTCGTCCTGTTCGTTGGTCGCGGCGCTGATGCGGTCCACCAGCTCAGCGACTTCCTGCACCTGGCGCACGATGTTCTGCATGGTGCGGCCGGCCTCGTCAACCTGGCGGCTGCCGTCCTCGACCTTGCCGGCACTGTCGCCGATCAGGGCCTTGATCTCCTTGGCCGCGTCGGCGCTGCGCTGCGCGAGCGTGCGCACTTCGCTGGCCACGACCGCGAAGCCGCGGCCCTGCTCGCCGGCGCGCGCGGCTTCCACCGCGGCGTTCAGCGCCAGAATGTTGGTCTGGAAGGCGATGCCGTCGATCACGCCGGTGATGTCGGCGATCTTGCGGCTGGCCGCGCTGATCGCCTCCATGGTCTGCACGACCTCGCCGACGGCCTGGCCGCCCTGGCGGGCCACTTCGCTGGCGCTGCCGGCCAGTTCGCTGGCGCGGCGGGCGCTCTCGGCGTTGCTGCGAACCGTGCTTGACAGCTGCTTCATCGAGGCGGCTGTCTGCTGCAGGTTGGAAGCCTGTTCTTCCGTGCGCTGGCTCAGGTCCACGTTGCCGGTGGCGATCTGGCCCGAGCCGGTGGCGATGCCGTCGCTGCTGTCGCGCACTTCGCCCACGATGCGGCGCAGTTCGGCCGCCATGCGCGACATCGCCGCCATCAGCTGGCCGATCTCGTCGCGGCGGTCGGTACGGATCTGCACGCCCAGGTCGCCGGAGGCGATGGCGTCGGCCACGGCCTGCGCTTCGCGCACGGGCTTGACGACGGAACGGGTGATGATCCAGGCTAGGCCGATGCCCGCCAGCAGCGCCAGCACGGCGCCGGCGGCCAGCACGAACACGCCCTGGTCGGCGGCCTTCTCGGCATCTTCCATGTGTGTGCGCGCGCGGCGGCGCTGGTGCTCGGCCACGTCCTCGATGGAGGCCAGGTACGACGCCGCCATCGGCGCCAGGCGTTCCATGGCGTCGCGCGCGACGGACTCGCCGGCGTCCATCTTCTTGAACAGCTCGTTGCGCGTCTTCTGGTACTCCTCGCGCTGCTTCGTGATGCGCGCGATCAGGGCCAGGCCCTCGTCGTCGCCCACCATCAGCTCGTTGATGCGCTTGAGGTTGGCGTTGACGCGGGTGACCACGGCGGCCATTTCGTCCTTGACCTTGGCCATGACGACCGGCTCGCGCACGAAGAACACCACCCAGTTGCGGGCGGTGTTGGCCTCGATCGCGCGCGTCCACTGCTGCGTGAGCACCAGCATTTCGGCGTCCTCGACGCCCAGGCGCTGGGTCATGCGCTCGACTTCTCGCAGCCGCGCGATGCCCGCGAGCGAGCTGGCCAGCCCGAAGACGATGAGCGCGGCAAAGCCGAAGGCCAACCGCCGGCCGACGGCCATGTTCCTGAACCACTGCATGTGCGAATCCTCCTGCCCGCGGCGCGCGGGGCGTACTGCATGAGACGGGCCGGCGCATGCCGGTCGACGCCTGTATTTCGGATCGCGGCGATTCTTCTTGAGCCAGGCCGGGCGCGGCGCGCGGAAAAGCGCCGTGCCGGCGGCGCAGATCGCGCTTTCGCGCCCTCGGGCGCACAGATGCGGCCCCGCGCCGCCGCTTTTCGAAGGACCGCCTGCCGCGCGCGGCCCAGACACTGCCGGGATGAACCTCAGCATACGCACCCGGCTTGTCGCCGGCTTCAGCGTGATCGTGGCGCTGATCTGCGCTTACAACGTCTACGACACCGTCCACACCGAGCAGACCATGGAGACGCTGGGCCGCCAGCACGGCAAGGCCGCCTACCTGGCGCGGGCGCAGAACGCGATGTGGGAACTGCGCTACGGCCCGCCGCAATACCTGGCGGTCCCCGGGCCGCAAGACCGCCGCCGCATCGTCGGCGCCGAACCCGGGCTGTATGCCACCTTCGAGCACGGCCTGCAGGACTTCGCCGCGTCGGGCGACCTGTCGCCGCCGGAGCGGGACGGCGCGCGCGCGGTGCAGCTGGCTTTCGAGCGCTACCGCCGGGCGCGGCCGCACTGGTTCGAACTGGTGGACGCCGGCCAGCTGGAGGAAGCCGCCACCTGGCGCGCGGCCACCACCTTGCCGTACGGCGCAGCGGCGATCAAGGCCCTGGCCGAGCTGATCGACACCAGCGAGCGCGAAGACAGGAAAAGACTCATGGTGCTGCTCGCCGAGGAACGCCGGCGCGACGAGGTGGCCGGCGGCGTGCTGCTGCTGTGCGCGCTGCTCATCGCGTGGTGGGTGTACCGCGGGCTGGCCAGGCCGCTGGACAGGCTACAGGCCACCATCGAACGCGTGGCCGCGGGCGACCTGAAGGCCCGCAGCGGCATGGCCGGCACGGACGAACTGGCTTCGCTGGGCACCAGCTTCGACCGACTGCTGGACGCCCATCTGCTGGCGCTGGATCGCGTGCAGTCGGAGAACGACGAGCTGAGCCGCTCCATGCAGGCGCTGATGGAAGCCGAGCAGCGCGTGGCCGAAGGCGAACACCTGATGCGGGTGATGGCCGACCACATGCCGGTGCGCCTGGCGTACTGGGACGCCGATCGCCGCTGCCGCTTCGTCAACCGCAAATACTGCGAGCTGCTGGGCGTGGAACGCGACCAGGTGCTGGGCGCGCGCCGCGACACCCGCGTGTTCGAGCGCGAAGGCACGCTGCAGCTGGACGACGAGCACATGGCGGCGGCGCTGAAGGGCAGCGCGCGCCGCATGGAGCAGGAAGCCACCGACGCCGACGGCCACGCCACCTCGTGGATCGTGCACTACCTGCCGCACTTCGCCGAAGGCGAGGTGGCCGGCGTCTTCACCGTGGCGCAGGACGTGACCGAACTGCGCCGCGCGCGCGACGCCGCCGTGGCGGCCAGCCAGGCCAAGAGCCGCTTCCTCAGCAGCATGAGCCACGAGATCCGCACGCCGATGAACGCGGTGGTGGGCATGCTCGCGCTGCTGCAGGCCACGGGCCTGGACAGCCGGCAGAAGGACTACACCGACAAGGCCGAAGGCGCGGCGCGCTCGCTGCTCTCGCTGCTCAACGACATCCTGGACTTCTCCAAGATCGAGGCCGGCCGCATGCAGCTGGAGCCGCGCGCGTTCTCGCTGGACGCGCTGCTGGCCGACCTGTCCACCATCCTGGCCGGCGCCGTCGGCCGCAAGCCGGTGGAGGTGCTGTACGACATCGACAGCCGCATCCCCGACCGCCTGGTAGCCGACGACATGCGGCTGCGGCAGATCCTGATCAACCTGGGCGGCAACGCCGTCAAGTTCACCCAGTCCGGCGAAGTGGTCGTGCAGCTGCGGCTGCTGTCGGCCTCCGCGAACGCGGTGCGGGTGGAGTTCGCGGTGCGCGACACCGGCATCGGGATCACGCCGGAACAGTGCACGCGCCTGTTCGACGACTACGCGCAGGCCAGCGGCGAGATCGCGCGCGCCTTCGGCGGCACCGGCCTCGGCCTGAGCATCTGCCGCCGCCTGGCGGCGATGATGGGCAGCGACCTGCACGTGCAGAGCACCGCCGGCGCGGGCAGCCGCTTCTGGTTCGAGGTGGAACTGCCGCTCGCGGCCGCGGTCGCCGCGCCCGCGGCGGATGCGCTGCCGATCGAGCGCGTGCTGATCGTGGACGACAACGTGGTCGCGCGCGAATCGCTGGCCGGCATCGCCGCGTCGCAGGGCTGGCGCGCCGACGTGGCGTCCAGCGGCCGCGAGGCGCTGGAGCGGCTGGGCTCGCCCGGCACCCGCTACGACGCGATCTTCATCGACTGGAACATGCCCGGCCTGGACGGCTGGGAAACCAGCCTGCGCATCCGCGAGATGCAGGCCGGCAAGGAACCGCAGCTGCTGCTGATGCTGACCGCCTACGGGCGCGAGATGCTCGGCCGCCGCCCCGCGGCGGAACAGGCGCTGATCGACGGCTACCTGGTCAAGCCGGTGACCGGTTCGATGATCGAGGCGGCGCTGCGCGACGCGCTCGGCGGTCCGGCCGCCGCGCGGCGGCCCGGGCCGGTGGCCTGCGCGCCGCTGGCGGGCCTGAAGCTGCTGCTGGTGGAAGACAACGTGGTGAACCAGCAGATCGCCTACGAGCTGCTCACCCGCGAAGGCGCCGAGATCGACGTCGCGGCCGACGGCCGCCAGGCCGTGGACCGGCTGGCGCTGGGCCACCGCTATGACCTGGTGCTGATGGACGTGCTGATGCCCGTGATGGGCGGCCTGGAGGCCACGCGGCACATCCGCCAGCAGCTGGGCCTGCGCGAGCTGCCGATCCTGGCGATGACCGCCAACGCGATGGACAACGACCGCGAGGAATGCATGGCCGCCGGCATGGACGGCCACATCGGCAAGCCTTTCGTGCTGGAGGACCTGGTGCGCACCATCCAGTCGCACGCGCATGGGCGACCATGCACCGCCCCGCCCGCGCCCCAAGCGGCCGCCGCCGGGCATGCGGAGCTGCCGCTGTGGGACCGCGAGAAGGCCTTGTCCGTGCTAGGCGGCCAGCCGGACCTGCTGGAGCGCATCGTGCGCATCTTCGGCGACGACTTGCGCAGCACCATCGCCGCGTTGCGCCAGGCGCTGCCCGCGCAGGATTTGCTGCGGCACTTCCACACGCTGAAGGCCGCGGCCGCGGGCGTCGGCGCCAGCCGCCTGGCCAGCGTGGCCGCGGCCGCCGAGAAGGCGGCGCGCCACGCGCCCGAAGAGGCCGGCCGCCAGGTCGGCGCGCTGCTCGCCGTGGCGGAGCAGACGCTGCTCGAGCTGGCCTGAGCGCGTGCCCCTGCGGCGCGGCCGATAATGGCCGGCCGCAGGAGACACCCACCGTGAAACGCTACCCCGCCCCCACCCTCGAGCAGGTGCCCGAGGACATCCGTGCCCGCATCCTGGAAGTGCAGGAAAAGGCCGGCTTCGTGCCCAACGTGTTCCTCGCCCTCGCGCGCCGCCCGGCCGAGTGGCGCGCTTTCTTCGCCTACCACGACGCGCTGATGACGCCCGAGACCGTGGGCCGCGAAAGCGGCCTGACCAAGGGCGAGCGCGAGATGATCGTCACCGCCACCAGCGCGGCCAACCAGTGCCTGTACTGCGTGGTGGCGCACGGCGCCATCCTGCGCATCTACGAGAAGAAGCCGCTGGTGGCCGACCAGGTGGCCGTGAACTACCGCAAGGCCGACATCCCGCCGCGGCAGCGCGCGATGCTGGACTTCGCGATGAAGGTGTGCCTGCGCTCGCAGGAAATCGACGAGAGCGATTTCGCGCCGCTGCACGCGCACGGTTTCTCGGACGAGGACATCTGGGACATCGCGGCGATCACCGCGTTCTTCGGGCTGTCGAACCGGATGGCCAGCTTCTCCGGCATGGAGCCGAATCCGGAGTTCTACCTGATGGGCCGGGTGCCCAAAGAGAAGAAGTAGAAGCGCGCCTTCTACAGCTGGCGCGGGTCGGTCCGCACGATCAGTTCCGACAGCGCCTTCAGGTCCGCCTTCAGCTGAGCCGACTGCGGCAGAAGCTCGAAAGTGCCCTCGTCCATGTACAGCCGCCGGTTGGTTTCCAGCTGGATGCTGTGCCGCTGCCGAGCCGGGTCGCCGTAGCGGCGCACCAGTTCCACGCCCTTGTACGGGTGGTTCACCGCGACGTCGTAGCCGCGATCGCGGAGGAACCCGGCGAGCAGCGCGGTGAGTTTCGGGTCGGCCGTGGTGCCGTCGCGGTCGCCGAAGACGAAGTCCGCATGCTTCAGGCCCGGGTAGTCGGTGGAATACGGCGCCGACACGGCCGGCATGGAATGGCAGTTCAGGTGGATGCTGTAGCCGTGGCGCGCATGCGCGGCCTCGATCGCCTGCTGCACCGCGCGGTGGTATGGGCGCCAGCAGCGTTCGATGCGGCCGCGCACCTCCTGCGGCGTGAGTTTCCGGTCGTAGACCGGCAGGCCTTCGTCGGTCTGGCGCCAGATCAATCCCTTGCCCAGGCGCAGCTTGGAGAGCGCCGTGGCGTCGCTGACCACTTCGCCGTCCCAGGCGCCGTCGAGCATGTCGACGTCCACCTCGGTTTCGCCGCGGTTGGGGTCGAGGTAGATGCGCGGGAACAGGGCCTCGATCCACGCAATGCCCAGTGAAGGGGCGAAGTCGTAGAGCTTTTCGACGTGGGTGTCTTCCGCCGTTCGCATCTCGGCGAAGCCGCAGGCGTAGTTGAAGTCGTCGGGGTAGACGGTGCCGCTGTGCGGGGAGTCGAAGATGGCTGCGGTGGTGCCGGGGGTGGCGCGAATGGCTTGGGGGGCGCTTTCTTGCTGAAGGGGCATGGGGTGACTCTACTCTGGTGCTTGTGGTGGCGGGTTCGATGTCCCGGGGGTGCGCGGCGGGTGGCGCCTGGCGCGCCGCACGGCCGCCGCACACAACGCCAACAGGTCGAATGACCACAACAAGTAAAGTCCACCCAACGACTGTTCCCCCATGGCCAACAACAAATTCATCACCCCCGCTCGCTGGCAGTTCTGGATCGACCGCGGCGGCACCTTCACCGACGTGGTCGCCCGCCGGCCCGACGGCTCGCTGGTCACGCACAAGCTGCTATCGGACAACCCCGAGCAATACCGCGACGCGGCGGTGGCCGGCATCCGGCACCTGCTGGGCCTGAAGCCCGGCGAACCCATCCGGCCCGAGCAGGTGGAGTGCGTGAAGATGGGCACGACCGTCGCGACCAACGCGCTGCTCGAACGCAAGGGCGAGCCCACGCTGCTGGTCACCACGCGCGGCTTCCGCGACGCGTTGCGCATCGCCTACCAGAACCGCCCTCGCCTCTTCGACCGCCACATCGTGCTGCCCGAGCTGCTGTACGCGCGCGTGATCGAGGCGCATGAGCGCATCGGGGCACACGGCGATGTCGTTGAAGCGTTCGACGAGGCGCACCTGCGCAACGAACTGGCTGCCGCCCATGCCGCCGGCCTTCGAAGCGCTGCCATCGTGTTCATGCACGGCTACCGCTACACGGCGCACGAAGAAGCGGCTGCGCGGCTGGCGCGCGAAGCGGGCTTCACGCAGGTCAGCGCGTCGCATGCCACCAGCCCGATGATGAAGTTCGTCAGCCGCGGCGACACGACCGTGGTGGACGCGTACCTGTCGCCCATCCTGCGCCGTTACGTCGACCAGGTCGCGGCCGAGATGCCGGGCGTGAAGCTGTTCTTCATGCAGTCGTCCGGCGGCCTGACGGACGCGCACGCATTCCAGGGCAAGGACGCCATCCTGTCCGGCCCCGCCGGTGGCATCGTGGGCATGGCGCGCACCGCGGCCCTGGGCGGGCAAGAGCGGGTGATCGGCTTCGACATGGGCGGCACCTCCACCGACGTGTCGCACTTCGCGGGCGAGTTCGAGCGCGAGTTCGAGACGCAGGTGGCCGGCGTGCGGATGCGCGCGCCGATGATGAGCATCCACACCGTGGCGGCGGGCGGCGGGTCGATCCTGGAATTCGACGGCGCGCGCTTCCGCGTGGGGCCGCAGAGCGCGGGCGCGAACCCGGGCCCGGCCTGCTACCGGCGCGGCGGCCCGCTGGCGGTGACCGACGCGAACGTGCTGGTGGGCAAGATCCAGCCGCGCTACTTCCCCAAGGTGTTCGGCCCCAATGCCGACGAGCCGCTCAGCCACGAAGCGGCGGCGGCGAAGTTCGCCGGGATCGCCGCGCGCACAGGCCGCAGCGCCGAGGAAGCCGCGCAAGGCTTCATCGACATCGCCGTGCAGCAGATGGCCAATGCCATCAAGAAGATCTCGGTGGCACGGGGCTACGACGTCACGCGCTACACGCTGCAGTGCTTCGGCGGCGCCGGTGGCCAGCATGCCTGCCTGGTGGCCGACGCGCTGGGCATGGCACGCGTGTTCGTGCATCCGCTGGCCGGCGTGCTGTCGGCTTACGGCATGGGCCTGGCCGACCAGAACGTGATCCGCGAGCAGGCGGTGGAGCTGCCTCTCGCCGAAGGCGCGCTGCCGCAAGTAGCCGCACTGCTCGACAAGCTGGCCGGCGCCGCGCAGGAAGAACTGCAGCGCCAGCAAGTCAGCGCGGGCGAGGTGCGCGTGGCGCGCCGCGTGCACGTGCGCTACCAGGGCAGCGATGCCGCGCTGGTGGTGCCGTTCGGCGACCTGGCGCGGGTCCAGTCGGCCTTCGAAGCCGCGTACCGCCGGCGCTACTCGTTCCTGATGCAGGGCAAGGCGCTGGTCGTCGAAGCCGTCTCGGTCGAGGCCGTGGTCGCGGGCGATGCGCCGGCCGAACCTTCGAGCCCCGAGCAGCCCGTGCGCGAAGTGCCGCGGCGCGAGACGGTGCGCATGTACTCCGGCGGCCAGTGGCACGAAGCGGCGCTGGTGGTACGCGAGGACCTGCGCGCGGGCGACCGCATCGACGGGCCGGCCATCATCGCGGAGAAGAACGCCACCACCGTGGTCGAACCCGGCTGGCAGGCGAAGCTGACGGGGCTGGACCACATCGTGCTCGACCGCGTCGTGCCGCGCGAGCAGCGCTTCGCCGCTGGCACGCACGTCGACCCGGTGCTGCTGGAGGTGTTCAACAACCTGTTCATGAACATCGCCGAGCAGATGGGCCTGCAGCTGCAGAACACCGCCTACTCGGTGAACATCAAGGAGCGGCTGGATTTCTCCTGCGCGCTGTTCGATGCCGAAGGCAACCTCATCGCCAACGCGCCGCACATGCCGGTGCACCTGGGCTCCATGGGCGAGAGCATCAAGACGGTGATCCGCGAGAACGCCGGCGCCATGGCGCCGGGCGACGTGTACGTGCTGAACGACCCGTACCACGGCGGCACCCACCTGCCCGACGTCACCGTCATCACGCCGGTGTACCTGTCGCCGGAAGACGCGAAGCCGATGTTCTACGTCGGCAGCCGGGGGCACCACGCCGACATCGGCGGCACCACGCCCGGCTCCATGCCGCCCTTCTCCACCCGCATCGAGGAGGAAGGCGTGCAGATCGACAACGTCAAGCTGGTCGATCGCGGCGTGCTGCGGGAAAAGGAAATCCTCGCCCTGCTGCGCAGCGGGCAGCACCCCAGCCGCAACCCGGAGCAGAACCTGGCCGACCTGAAGGCGCAGATCGCCGCCAACGAGAAAGGCGTGCAGGAACTGCGCAAGATGGTCGCGCAGTTCGGCCTGGGCGTGGTGCAGGCCTACATGCGCCACGTGCAGGACAACGCCGAGGAGTCGGTGCGGCGCGTCATCACGCGGCTGAAGGACGGGCAGTTCACGCTGCCGCTGGACAACGGCGCGCAAATCAGCGTGGCCATCCGCGTCGACGCGAAGGAACGCAGCGCCACCATCGACTTCAGCGGCACCAGCCCGCAGCAGGCGAACAACTTCAACGCGCCCACCGCCGTCTGCATGGCCGCGGTGCTGTACGTGTTCCGCACGCTGGTGGACGACGACATCCCGCTCAACGCCGGCTGCCTGAAGCCGCTGAAAGTGGTCATCCCGCCGGGTTCGATGCTGAACCCCAACCCGCCGGCCTCGGTGGTGGCGGGCAACGTGGAGACGTCCACCTGCATTACCAACGCGCTGTACGGCGCGCTGGGCGTGATGGCGGCGGGGCAGTGCACGATGAACAACTTCACCTTCGGCAACGAGCGGCACCAGTACTACGAAACCATCTCCGGCGGCTCGGGCGCGGGCGGCGTGTACGACGGCGCGGGCCGGCTGGTGGGCGGCTTCGACGGCACCAGCGTCGTGCAGGCCCACATGACCAACTCGCGCCTGACCGACCCCGAGGTGCTGGAATTCCGCTTCCCGGTGCGGCTGGACAGCTACGAGATCCGGCAGGGTTCGGGGGGCGCGGGCCGCTGGCATGGCGGCAACGGCGGCATCCGCCGCGTGCGCTTCCTGGAGCCGATGACGGCCAGCATCCTGTCCAACGGCCGCAGGCACGGCGCCTTCGGCATGGCCGGCGGGCAACCCGGCCAGGTCGGGGTCAACCGCGTGGTGCGTGCGGATGGCCGCGAAGAAGGCCTGGACCACATCGGCTCGGCGCAGATGCAGCCGGGCGACGTGTTCGAGATCCGCACGCCCGGCGGCGGCGGTTTCGGCAGCTGAGCGGGAACGAAGCGCGGCAGGCGGGGTCGGCTAGACTGCCTTTCGACATGCATCCCATCACACGACACCTTTTCGCTTCGGCCCTGCTGGGCCTTCTCGTGGCCGTGTCCGCGCACGCCCAGTTGAAGTCGGGCAACGCCGGCCGGGGGCTGGGCGTGCCCTCTGTCCCGGCGCCTGAATCACCCGCGGCTGCGGCGTCTGCCCCGGCCGCCCCGGAAGGCGCGGCCATCTCGCCCGACGACGAAAGGCTGACCGCCGGCCGCCTGGCCGCCGCGGGCTGGCTGACGCTGCTGGACCGCCGCGACTGGGGCACCGCCTGGGAAACCAGTGCGGCCGTCTTCCGCAAGAACGTCCCGCTGGACCGCTGGATGGACGGCATCCCCAAGGTGCGTGGCGAGGTGGGCTCGCTGCAGGACCGCCAGCCGGAAGCGATGAACTTGCGCACCGACATGCCCGGCCAGCCGAAGGGCGAGTACGTCAGCATCGTCTTCCGCAGCCAGTTCGCGCAGAAGACGCTGGAAGAAGTCGTCACCACCACCCGCGAAGCCGACGGGCGCTGGCGCGTGACGGGCTACACCGCCCAGTAACCCGGGTCAGCGCGCGTGCGTATGGCGCGCGTGCGCCGCCGCGGCCACGGGCCGCCGGCGGAGATCCTCCCGATGCGCCGCCGCCGGCACCAGCTGCGCGGCCGTCGCCTGCTGCTGCCTCAGGCCGGGCAGCTGGCGGTCGATCCACGCGCGCAGGGCCGGGTCGGCGATGTCGGCCACGGCCTTCTCGTACTGCTCGATGTCGCCGCGCTGGCGCTCGCGGCCGAGGACGTCCGAGAATTCGCGGTCGAACCGCGTGCCCTGCAGCCGGCCCAGCCGGTTGAGCGCCTTGCGCTGGGTGTTCTCCAGCATGGGCGGCGCCATGCCACGGGCGTGCAGCAGGTGCAGCAGTTCGGCATCCGAAGCGGTGTGGAAGTCCAGCAGCTCGGCCGCGAAGGCCTTCACCCGGTCACCCTGCGCGCGCTGCGACGCCAGCTTCGCCGCATCGGTCTCGAAGCGCGCCTGCTGCGAGGCGGCGCGGAGGAAGTCGCGGGCCGCGCGCTCCTCCGGCGGCAGCCGCGTGGCGGTGCGGGCCGATTCGGCGGCATAGCCGGCGAACACCGCACGGCGCGGTTCTGAAGCCGCGGCGGGCCGCGCGGCAGCCGGCGGCTTGCCCGCCGCGGCATCCTGCCGCAGCTCGACTTCGTTTTCGGCGCGCGCCGTGCGCGCGATCCACAGGCCCGCCGCCGCGACGGCCAGGCCCCACATCCAGCGTCTGGAAACCAACTGTGCCTCCTCCCGCCCGCTGAACGCGCGGACGGCTCACGCAGCCATTGTTCAGCCGCGCGGGGCGCCCTTCGTGTCGGCGGCGTCCCACGAACGCGTAGGACGCCGCCTTCCGGTGCAATGCTTCAGCTGCCCGTCTTGTTCGCGCCACTGCCGCCACCGGTCTTCGTGCTGGCGCCGCCGCCGGTGTTGCCCGGCGAAGCGCCCATCGAGTGGCCGCTGGCGCCCATCCTGGCCGCGTCTTCCGCGGCCTTGCCGCCGGCCTGGGGAAGCTTCTGTGCCGCGGCCAGGTGCTCCTTCAGCATCGGCAGCGACTTTTCCGCGAAGGCCTTGAGCTCCGGATCCTTGACGTCCTTCGCGGCCTTCTCGAACACCTTGATGTCCTTCTCGTGCGCCTTGATGCCCACGCTCTTGACGAAGTCGGTGTCGAACTCCTGGCCCTGCTTCTTGCCCAGGTTCTCGATGTCGCGGCGCAATGCGCGCGGCGGCGCGGCGGGCATCTCCACGTGCTTGGCGTTGGCGATCTTCGTCAACTCGTCGTTCGCCCTCTGGTGCTGGTCGACCAGCATGTCGGCGAACTTCTTCACGTCGGGGTCCTGCGCCTTGCTGGAAGCCAGCTGTCCGACCTGCACCTCGAACATGCCGCTGCCCGCGGCTTCGTCGATGAACTTGCGGTCGCCGCGGGAGACCTTGTCGTCCTTGCCGGTCTCGGCGTTGCGCGTGCCGGTGCCCGCCTGTGCCGCGGGCGCCGAGCGGCCGCCGGTGGGCGACGTGCCGGAGTTCGGCGACGCGGTGGACTGCGCCAGGGCGCTGCCGAAGGAGAGGGCCGCCGCGATGGCGAGGGCCGAAAGCTGGAAACGTTTCATGTGAGCTTCTCCTGCATGCACGTCACTTGCGGTTGCCGGACGACGAGGAGCCGGTGGTGGATGGCGAACCGGCCGACCCGGTGCCGCCGCTCTCGCGCCCGGACGCGCCGCCGCTCATCGTGCTGCCCGCGGAACCCATGCCGCTGGAGCCCTTCAGGTCGCCCATGGAGCCGCCGCCGGAGCCGCCCGCGCCGCTGGCCCCGCTGCCCTGGTGGGAGGTGGCCGGCTGAGAGCCCGCCGCGCCACCCGTGGGCCCGAAGTTGCCGCCGGTGCTTTGCGGCGGCATCGTGTTCTGGCCCTGGCCGCCGCTGCGGCTGGCACGCCAGCTGTTGAACTCGTCGGAGAACTTGCGGTAGCGGTCCTGGCGCCAGTTCTGGTAGTCGTTGTCGAGGTTGCGGATCTGCTCCTCGCGCCACTGGTGGTAGTCGGGATCGTGGTGTTGCTGGTGCGGCTGGCCGTGCTGCATGTCGCGGTCGCCCATGTGCTCCAGGCCGCGGCCCGGCTGGTTGTACTGCGACTGCGGGCTGTGCAGCGATCCTTCGTTGAAGCTCCGCGGCTCGCGCCAATGATCCTGCGAGCCGTAGCCCTGCTGGCCATAGCCTTGCTGGCCATACCCCTGGCCGCCGTAGCCGCCCTGGCCGTAGCCGCCCTGGCTGCCGCCCTGGTAGCCCTGGCCCCAGCCACCCGACTGCGGCGCGCCGCCCTGCATTTGTCCGCCCTGGCCGTAGCCGCTGGCCATGTTGCCGCCTTGGCCGTAGTTCATGCCCATGCCGCCGTACTGGCCGCCCTGCTGCTGGCCGCCTTGCGAGCGGCCGCCGCCGGAAGGCGCGCTGCCCGCGTCCCACATGCGGCCGTGCTCGCTCCAGCGCGATTCCTGTTCATGCCGGGCTTGCGGCCCGCCGTAGCCGCCCTGCTGGCCGCCGTAGCCCTGGCCCTGGCCGCCGTAGCTTCCGCCGCCGGCGAATTCGTCGCGGCCGTAGCCGCGCTGGCCCCAGTCCTCGCGGCCGGACGACTCGCGGCTCCAGCCTTGAGGGCCGCCGCGCTCGCCGCGGCCGTAGCCGTAGTTCTCGCCGCCATAGCCGCCGTAGCCACCGGACTGCTGCGAGCCCAGGTCGGCATGGCCGCGCTCGCCGCCGTAACCGCGCGAGGCCTCCCAGCCGCCGCCCTGCGAATGCTGCTGCGGGTTCTGCGGATCGCGCCGCTCATCCTGTCGCCAGCGGCCCTGCGGGTTGTTCGTGCGGTCGCGGTCCTCGTAGTCACGTGATGCCATGGTGTTCGCTCCTTGGGTTCCGGAAGTGCGCGGCGGCCCTTCCCGGCCGCCGTATCCCAATGACCTTAGGACGCGGCCGCGCTGGGGGGTGTCGGACGGTGGCGACACCTTGTAGGACTGCCCGGCCTTACGAACCGCGCGGTTCTTCACCTGCGCTTCGCAACGCGGATGCGAGCCCGACATGGGCCAGCACGACCATCGCATCACCCCAACCGAAGGAGTACCTCATGGGCAAGCAAGGCAAGACTGGATGGATCGTGATGGGCTCGCTGGCCGCCGCGGCGGCGCTGTGGGCACCCGCCGCGAGCGCGCAGCAGCGCGTGTACGTGCAGTCCGCGCCCCAGGTGGTCGTGGTCCCGGCGCCGCAGCGCGTATGGGTGCCGGCGCACTGGGAGCGGCGCGGCCATTCGCAGGTGTGGGTGCAGGGCTACTGGGCCCAGCCGGTGGCGCAGGCGCAGCCCCGCGACTGGCGGGTGGCGCGGGCCGACCGCATCGACCGCGATCGCGACGGCATCCCCGACCGGCACGACCGCGACCGTGACGGCGACGGCGTGCCGAACTTCCGCGACCGCTACCCCGACAACCCGTGGCGCCATTGAGCGCGGTTGAGCCCGCGCGTGCCGCTCAGTGCGCGTGGGTGAGCCAGCTGGCCACGGCCACGAGCAGGATGCCCGCGGCCAGCCACAGCACCTGGGCCAGCGTCTCGCGCGCGCCCAGGCGCTTCTGCAGTTGCGGGATCAGGTCAGCCAGCGCCACGTAGATGAAGCTGCTGCTGGCGACCACCAGCAGGTAAGGCAGCAGCTCGTTCAACCTCTCCACCAGCCACCAGCCGACCAGGCCGCCCAGCGGCGTGACGGCCCCGGCGAGCGACACCTTGCCGATGGCCGAGCGGCGGCTGCCGCTGGTTTCGCGCACCACCGCCAGGTCGCCCACGTGGTGCGGCACTTCGTGGGCCAGCACCGCCAACGCGGCGACGAATCCCAGCCGCGGGTCGGCCGCGAAGGCCGAGGCGATCAGCACGCCGTCGCCGAAGCAATGCACGCTGTCGCCGGCCAGCACGGCCCAGCCGCCGGAGCGCGCCGGCTCATGGTGATGGTGGTGATGGGCCTGATCGTGCCCTTCCCCTTCGTGATGGTGCTCGTGCCCGTGGTGCCACAGCTCCGCCTTGTCCAGCAGGAAGAAGAACACCACGCTCACCAGCAGCGTGCCGAACAGCGCCTGCGCCTGGCCTTCGCTTTTCTCGAAAGCTTCCGGCAGCAGGTGCATGAAGGCCGTCGAAAGCAGCGCGCCGGCGGCCAGGCTGAGCAGGTGCTGCGCGTTGGCGCGGGGCGCGCGGCCCTGGCCCAGCACGCCCAGGCTCATCAGGCCGGCGGCGAGCCACACGCTGCCGATGCCGGCCGCCAGGGTGGCGAAGAGGATGGTGAGGAGTTGCATTCGAATGGGCCGCCGCCGCGGGGCACGGCCCAGGGACCGCCTCAGCGGCCGAGGGCGCGAATCTTAGCAATGGGGCGCGGCCGCGGGTCGCGCGGGGTCATGCGACGCCGTGCGCGCGCAACCATTCCAGCGCGCGCTTCCAGCCGTCTTCGGCCGGGCCCTGGCGGAAGCTGGGGCGATAGTCGGCGTGAAACGCGTGCGGGGTGTCGGGGTACACGACGAACTGCGAACCCTTCGCCGCCGGTGAGCCCGCCGCGAGAGCGCCTTTCATCCTGTCCACCGTGTTCAGCGGGATGCCGCTGTCCGCGCCGCCGTACAGGCCCAGCACCGGCCCTTTCAGGGCCGCGGCGACGTCCAGCGGGTGCTTCGGCGTGGCCGCCGTGCTCTCGCCCGCCAGCCGCCCATACCAGGCCACGCCGGCCTTCACCGGCGCATGCGCGGCGTACAGCCAGGTGATGCGGCCGCCCCAGCAGAAGCCGGTGATGGCCGCCCTGGTCACGTCACCGCCATTGGCGCCGGCCCACTTCAGCGCGCCGTCCAGGTCGGCCAGCGCCTGCTCGTCGGGCGTCTTCGCGACCACCTCCGCCATCAGCTTCGCCAGCTCGCCGTAGCTGCCCGGGTCGCCCTGCCGTGCGAACAGCTCCGGCGCGATGGCCAGATAGCCGGCGCGCGCGAAACGGCGTGCGGTATCGGCGATGTACTCGTGAACGCCGAACACCTCGTGCACGACCAGCACCACCGGCAGTCCGGTGCGGCCGGCCGGCGCGGCGCGGTAGGCAGGCACCTTGAAGCCGCCGACGTCGTAGGTGATCTCGCCGACCGTGAGCCCGTCGGCAGGCGTCTTGATCGCGGTCTGCGCCATGGCGGCGCCCGCGGCGGCCGCGTAGCCCGCGCCCAGCGCCTTCAGGGCGGTGCGGCGGGTGGGCCGCGCCTCGGCGGGCAGCAGCGCACCGGCATCGTTCAAGAGGTCTTCACGCAGCATCGGGAGTCTCCAGGTGGGTTGGCATGCGAACGCCGCGCGACTATAGGGGCGCGAACCATAATCGCGGCTTTTCCCGCCAACCCCCCAAGGAGATTCCCAACATGCCCACGCTGCGCGTCGAACTGATGGAGGGGCGCACGCCCGAACAGAAAAAGGAACTGGCCAGGGCGCTGACCGAGGCCGTCGTGAAGACCCTGGGCAGCAAACCCGAGTCGGTGGACATCCTGATGTACGACATCAAGCGCCACGACTGGGCCACCGGCGGCGTGCTCTGGACGGAGCGGACTTCCTGAGCGAATTAATCGAAGTGGTGCCACTGCTCTTCGGGCAGTGACACGAGGAATTGATAGGCCTGCTGCAACGCGCCCACGCGGCCGGCCCATTCGATCTGGTCGCGCAGGCGCAGGCGCTTCTGCATCGCCGAAGTGGCGTTCCATGCCGCGCCGTCCACCGGCGCGGGCGGCGTGAAGGTGCGGCCTTCGCTCACGCGCGGGGGCAGCATCTTGTGGAAGGCGCTCCATTGCGCGGGCATCGGGCAGGCCCGGTTGTTCCGGCGCGCCATCACCATCGCCTCTTCCAGCGTCACGTCGCGGATGACGGCGGGCGCAAGCGCCGCGGGCTTGGCCTTGACCTGCGCCAGGCCCATCGGCTCGGTCGGCTCGAATCCCGGCGGCACCGTGGGGGCCGGCCGCGCGGCCGGCTGGGTGGCCTGGAACTGCACTTCGTGGGTACGCTGCAGTTCCTCGAAGCGGGCCCAGGCCGATTCACTCGTTTCCTCCAGCCCCATGGGCGCGGTCGCGCGCGAACCGGGAACGAAATGAGCCGGCGCCGGTGGAGGCGGCGGCTTCTTGGGAGGAGGATTGCGGTTGGCGGCCATGAGGAGAAAGGATTATCCGGTGCCGCCGGAGCGCCGCCAAGCCCGCCAGGAAAGCCACGCCGGGTATTCCCGGCCCCTTCGCGCGGCAGCGACGGGTTTGTGGCACGCCGTCAGTGCGCGCGGTCCCAGTTGGGCCCGGCGCCGAACTCCGCCACCAGCGGCACGCGCAGTTCCGCCACGCCCGCCATCAGGCGCGGGATCTCGGCCCGAGCCCAGTCCAGTTCGTCTTCCGGCACCTCGAACACCAGTTCGTCGTGAACCTGCAGGATCATCTTCGTGCGCCGCGCCTCGCGGTCCAGCACGTCCTGCACCTTCACCATCGACAGCTTGATCAGGTCGGCGGCCGTGCCCTGCATGGGCGCGTTGATGGCCTGGCGCTCGGCGCCGCCGCGGCGCGGGCCGTTGGGCGAGTTGATCTCGGGCAGGTACAGGCGGCGGCCGAACACCGTCTCGACGTAGCCGCGGCTCTTGGCCGACAGGCGCGTCTCGTCCATGTAGTGCTTCACCCCGGGGTAGCGCTGGAAGTAGCGGTCGATGTAGCCGGCGGCCGCCTTGGTCTCGATGCCCAGGTTGCGCGCCAGGCCGAAGCTGCTCATGCCGTAGATCAGGCCGAAGTTGATGACCTTGGCGTAGCGGCGCTGCTCGCTGGACACCTGGTCGGGCGCCACGCCGAACACTTCGCTGGCGGTGGCGCGGTGCACGTCCATGTTCTCGCGGAAGGCGCGCAGCAGCGCCTCGTCCTCGCTGATGTGCGCCATGATGCGCAGCTCGATCTGGCTGTAGTCGGCGCTGGCGATGACGTGGCCGGGCGCGGCGACGAAAGCCTCGCGGATGCGGCGGCCTTCCGCCGTGCGAATCGGGATGTTCTGCAGGTTCGGGTCGTTGCTGGAAAGCCGGCCCGTCACCGCCACGGCCTGCGCGTAATGCGTGTGCACGCGCCCCGTGCGCGGGTGCACCATCTGCGGCAGCTTGTCGACGTAGGTGCCTTTCAGCTTCGACAGGCCGCGGTGCTCCAGGATCTTGGCCGGCAGCGGGTAGTCCTCGGCCAGCTTCTCCAGCACCTCTTCGTCCGTGCTGGGCGCGCCGCTGGCGGTCTTCTTCACCACCGGCAGGCCCTGCTTGGTGAACAGCACGTCGCCGATCTGCTTGGGGCTGCCCAGGTTGAACGGCTGGCCGGCCAGCTCGTGCGCTTCCTGCTCCAGCTTCATGATGCGCTGGCCCAGCTCGTGGGCTTGCCGCACCAGTTCCTCGCTGTCGATCAGCACGCCGTTGCGCTCGATGCGGTACAGCGTCTCGCTGCTCTGGATCTCCAGCTCGTAGATGTAGCGCAGCTTGGGGTCGCGCTCCAGCCGGGGCCACAGCGACAGGTGCACGTCCAGGCACTGGTCGGAATCCTCGCAGGAATACTCCGCCGCCTTCTCCACCGGCACCTGCTGGAAAGGGATCTGGTGCGCGCCCTTGCCCGCAATGGTTTCGTAGTCGATGCCGCTGCGGCCCAGGTGTCGCTCGGCCAGGCTGGCCAGCCCGTGCGGCTTGTGCACTTCCAGCACATAGCTTTGCAGCATGGTGTCGTGCACGTAGCCGCGCACCTCGATGCCATGGTTGGCGAACACGTGGCGGTCGTACTTCACGTGCTGGCCCAGCTTGGCGCGCGAGCCGTCTTCCAGCCAGGGTTTCAGTTTCGCGAGCACTTCTTCGCGCGGCAGCTGGTCGGGCGCGCCGGCGTAGCTGTGCGTCAGCGGGATGTAGGCGGCGATGCCCGGCGCGGTGGAGAACGACAGGCCCACGATCTCGGCCTGCATCTCGTCCAGCGAACTGGTCTCGGTGTCCAGCGCGACGAGCTGCGCTTCCTTCACGTGCGCCAGCAGCGTGTCGAACTGGTCCCAGGTGAAGACCGTCTCGTACTGCAGGTTGGTCGCGCGCGACAGGCCCGAGAGGTCGGGCTCCTCGAACAGCCCGCCGGGGCCCGGACCCGCGCCTACCTTCTTGTGCGAGCGGTGCTCCTCGATCAGCTCCGGCGGGACGTCGTGCGTCTCCAGCTGCTTCACCAGCCCCTTGAAGCCGTACTTCTCGTAGAAGACTTTCAGCTGGTCGGTGGCCTGCCCGCCGATGACGATGTCGTCCAGCGAAGGCAGGCCGGGGATGTGGTCCTTCAGGTCGCAGTCCCGCTTGATGGTGAGCAGCTGCCGCCCGGTGGGCAGCCACTCCAGCGCCTTGCGCAGGTTCTCGCCGACGGCGCCCTTCACGTCGGCGGCGCGGGCGATCAGGTTGTCGAGCGAGCCGTATTCCGTCAGCAGCTTCACCGCCGTCTTGGGGCCCACCTTCTCCACCCCGGGCACGTTGTCCACCGAGTCGCCCACTAGCGCCTGGTAGTCCACCATCAGCCGCGGCGGCACGCCGAACTCGGCTTCCACGCCGGCCAGGTCGCGCACCTTGTCGTTCATGGTGTCGATCACGGTGACGTGCTCGTTCACCAGCTGCGACAGGTCCTTGTCGCCGGATGAGATGACGGTGCGGATGCCGCGCTCGCCTGCCATGCACGCCAGCGTGCCGATCACGTCGTCGGCTTCCACGCCGGACACGTTCAGCACCTTCCAGCCCAGCAGGCGCACCACCTCGTGGATGGGGTCGATCTGCGCCCGCAGGTCGTCGGGCATGGGCGAGCGGTGCGCCTTGTACTCGGGGTACAGGTCGTCGCGGAAGGTCTTGCCCGGCGCGTCGAACACACAGGCCGCGTAGTCGGCCCGCACGTCCTTGCGCAGCTTCTGCATCATGTTGATCATCCCGCGGATGGCGCCCGTGGCCGGGCTGGCGGGATCGCCCGGCACGGCCCGCAGGTCGGGCATGGCGTGGTAGGCGCGGTACAGGTAGCTGGAGCCGTCCACCAGCAGTAGCGTCTTCGGCTGGGCGTCGTCCGTCTTCTCTTCGGTCATCCGGGGATTGTGCCGAACCTGCTGATGCGGACTCCCTTACGCAGAGCACGCAGAGGGGACGCAGAGGACGCGGAGAGGATGGAAAAAAAGAAACATTCAATGGTTTTCCTCAGCGGACTCTGCGTACCCTCTGCGTGCTCTGCGTAAGGGAGTCCGCTTTCCGCGGCCTACAATCCACGAATGCGCCTCGTTTTCGTCGCCCTGCTCCTGACCGCCCTGCCCGCCTTCGCGCAGCAGCCGCCGGCGGACGACCCCGCGGCGCCGGGGCGGCGCAACCAGCGCATCGAGAAGCTGGTGCATGAGGATGCCGGCTCGCGCATCGAGGAAATCCGCTACGGCGGCCAGATGCAGAGCATCACGGTGCAGCCCAAGGCGCCGGTTCCCTCGTACGAGATCGCCCCGTCCACGCCTTCGCGCGACCGCGTGACCGACGAGCGCCGCGGCGCCACGGGCACCGGCGGCGGCGAGCGGTACTGGAACGTCCTGAACTTCTGAGGCCGCACGCGGATGGCGGTCTTCACCGAGGTGTCGGAAGATGAAGCGCGCGGGCTCGCGCAGCGGTTGAGCCTGGGCGAAGTGCTGGAGCTGCGCGGCATCCAGGGCGGCATCGAGAACACCAACTACTTCCTCACCACCCAGCAGGACGGCCGGCGCGCCGAATGGGTGCTGACGCTGTTCGAGCGCCTCACCGCCGAACAGCTGCCGTTCTACCTGCACCTGATGAAGCACCTGGCGCACCGCGGCATCCCGGTGCCCGACCCGGTGGCGGACCAGGGCGGCGACATCCTGCACACCGTGTGCGGCAAGCCCGCGGCGGTGGTCGACAAGCTGGCCGGCCGCAGCGAACTGGCGCCCATCGCGGCGCATTGCGCGGCGGTCGGCGAGATGCTGGCGCGCATGCACCTGGCCGGGCGCGACTTCAACCGCGCGCAGCCCAACCTGC
Organism: Ramlibacter humi; assembly: GCF_004681975.1. Classification (GTDB taxonomy): domain Bacteria; phylum Pseudomonadota; class Gammaproteobacteria; order Burkholderiales; family Burkholderiaceae_C; genus Ramlibacter; species Ramlibacter humi. The sequence goes on along the minus strand of NZ_SMLK01000001.1, from coordinate 204,298 downwards.
GAGGCCTGGCCTGGTGGAACGAGACGGTGCCGGTGGTGCTGCCCTTCCTGCAGGACGCGCAGGCGTCGCTGCTGCGCAGCGAACTCGCCTTCCAGAACCACGTCGCGGCTTCGTCCGCCTGCGCGGCGTTGCCCCGCGGCCCGGTGCACGCCGACCTGTTCCGCGACAACGTGATGTTCGAGGATGGCGCGCTCACCGGCTTCTTCGACTTCTACTTCGCCGGCGTCGACACCTGGCTGTTCGACGTCGCGGTCTGCCTCAACGACTGGTGCATCGACCCGCCCACCGGCCGCCACGACGAAGCGCGCGCCCGCGCCTTCCTGCAGGCCTACCAGCGCGTGCGGCCGCTGGCGGCGGCCGAGAGGCGCCTGCTGCCCGCCATGCTGCGCGCCGGCGCGCTGCGCTTCTGGATCTCGCGGCTGTGGGACTTCCACCTGCCGCGCGAGGCGGCGCTGCTGCAGCCGCACGACCCCGCGCATTTCGAGCGCGTGCTGCGCGAACGTGTGCACGAACCGGTCGCCGCCTGAACGCGGCGCGCCCGTGCGTTAAATTCTTCACGGGGCCGGTCCCCCGCCCGCATGTCGCGGTGCATCCGGTCCGATCCAATCCGGCGTACCTGCAATGAAACTGAATGTGGTCCCCGCGCGCACCGGCCTCACCTGGGTCCGGCTCGGCATCCGCACCTTCCTGCGGCAGCCGCTCGCGCTCGCGGGTTTGTTCTTCATGTACATGGCGGCGGTGCTGGTGGTGACGCAGATTCCGGTGGTCGGCGTGGTGCTCGGGGGCCTGCTCGTGCCCGCGGCCACGCTCGGCCTGATGGCCGCCACCGCGGAGGCGGCCAGTGGACGCTTCCCCATGCCCGCCGTGCTGGTCAGCGCGTTCCGCGCGGGCCGCGAGCGGCTGCGCTCGATGCTGGTGCTGGGCGTGATCTACACCGTGGGCTCCGCGCTCGCCACCGTCCTCGGGCACCTGCTGGCCGGCGGCGCGCCGCCCGCCGCGGCGGACGTCCCGCAGGTGGACATGGAAACGCTGGTCACGCTGCTGCTGCACACCCCGCTGTTCATGATGTTCTGGCACGCGCCCGCGCTGGTGCACTGGCATGGCATCACGCCGGCCAAGAGCCTGTTCTTCAGCACCGTGGCGTGCTGGCGCAACTTCGGCGCGCTCACCGTCTACAGCATCGGCTGGCTGGGCGTGTTCCTGGTGTTCGGCACCGTGCTGGGCCTGATCGGCGGGCTGGCCGGCGGCCCGGGGCTCGCCAAGGCGGTGATGATGCCCACCGCGCTGCTGCTGGCCGCGATGTTCACCAGCTCGGTGTGGTTCACCTTCCGCGACAGCTTCCGGGCGGACGACGACGTGCCGCCCGCCCCTTCTTCACGACCCGACGGAGAACAGCCATGACCCAGCACCACTTGCAAGGCCGCACCGAGGACGAGATCCTCTGGTTCCGCCGCCGCGGCTTCCTGCAGGCCGCCGCCGCGTGGACCTCGATGGGCGGCTTCGCGGCCGCCTGGGCCCAGCAGCGCAGCAACATCGTGCAGCTGTCCGGCGACGCGCAGGCCAACGGCCAGCGGCTGACGCCGCAGTCGTTCATCCAGACCGGCGACACCCTCGAAACCGGGCCCAACACCAGCCTGGTGTTCGTCGTCGGCAACTCGGCCTTCCAGATGCGGCAGAACAGCCGCATGACGGTGGAACGCGGCCCGACGCTCAACGCGGTGAGCGTGCTGCGCCTGGTCACCGGCGCGGTGGTCAGCGTGTGGGGCAAGGGTCCGAACCGGCAGATCGTCACGCCCACGCTCACGGCGGGCATCCGCGGCACCGGCGTGTACACCGAGGTGTTCCCTCAGCAGCAGTCGCGCAGCTATTTCTGCAACTGCTACGGCACCGTGGACATGGGCGCGGGCGGCGACCGCGTGGTTTCGCGGTCCAGCTACCACCAGTCTTTCTGGGGCGAGCCGGAAGCGAAGGACGGCCGCTTCCTCACGCCCGCCACGGCGATCAACCACACCGACGAGGAACTCGAGTTCCTGGCCGGCCTGGTGAACCAGCGCACCGCGTGGCAGGAGATGGGGCGCAAGGGCGTGAAGGACGGCCAGGGCTACATGGAGGAAAGGCCGCCCGGCGCGCATCCGGCGATGGCGCCGCGCTGACCGCTTTTCCCATTTCGCTGTCGCCGGATGTGAGGCGCTTGGCCGCCGTCAGCTTCATGAGGCGGCGGCTGACAGCCACGGATCAGCGTCGCCGCTGAAATGAGGCCAGGACAGACGAAAGGAGTACCGCCATGTCCCAGCAAGCCCTGATCCGCGGTGAAGTGAGCTTCCGTGTCGGCGACGGCATGCTCATGCCCATCCCCGACGGCCCGGTCGACATCGAGCTCACCGCCGACAGCGCCACGCTGTCGTGGGTGGAAGGCGGCGATCTCGGCTCGGCCGCCATCACGCGCGACGAGTTCGAGCGCTACGTGCGCGAAGGCAAGATCCGCCTGGGTTGATCCCCCGCCGGCGTGGCAAGGGCTGCCGGAGTCGCCTCCGGCAGCCCTTGTTTTTTTGTCCCGCAGGTTCAGAGGAACAGCTTGGCGAACACGATCCCGGCGAGGAACGACACGCCGACGGCGGCCAGCGGGTTTTCGCGGACCTGCTCGCGCGCCATGCCGCCGTACTCCTCGTGCCAGTCCATCAGGCGGTCGCTGCCCGCGGAGACCGTCTGCTCCAGGCGGTCGACGGTGTCGTGCGCGCGCTGGGCCACGCGGCGCACGGTGCCATCGACGCTGTCGGCGCCCGCGTTGCTGCCGCCGGTGGAGGCGCTGGCCGGGAGGGGGGAAGTGGAGGTTTCGCTGTTCATGGGTTGTGCTCCGTGGTGCGTGTTGGGCGAAAAAATCGCCGGGCGGAAATCCGGCGTCGCCACCCACTTTAGGAAGCCCAGCGTTGGCACCATGTCGTCCGGCACAAGCCGGGCCGGTAGGACGCCGCCGACACGGGGTCGCAACGCGTGCGCACCGGGGGCCCGCTTATGATGAGCCGCCTGTCGCACACCGCATGAGCCTGCCCTCTCCTACCGCATCTTCCCTCGCGCCGGCCGGCGCCATCACCGACGTCGCCGGCATCGAAGCCGGCCACTTCACCGACACCCGCCGGCCCACCGGCTGCACCGTCATCCTCGCGCGCGACGGCGCGGTGGCCGGCGTGGACGTGCGCGGCGCCGCGCCCGGCACGCGCGAGACCGACCTGCTCTCGCCCACCAACCTGGTGGACCGCGTGCATGCGGTGATGCTCGCGGGCGGCAGCGCGTGGGGCCTGGACGCCGCGTCCGGCGCGATGCGCTGGCTGGAGGAGCAAGGCATCGGCCTGCAGGTCGGGCCGGGCCGCATCCCCATCGTGCCGGCGGCCGTGCTGTTCGACCTGTACCTGGGCGACACGGCGATCCGTCCCGACGCTGCCGCCGGCCACGCGGCCTGCGCCGCCGCTTCGGGCGATGCGCCGGAAGAAGGGAGCGTCGGTGCCGGCACGGGCGCCATCGTCGGCAAGATCTACGGCGTGGAGCGCGCGATGAAAGGCGGCGTGGGCACGGCCTCGCTGCGCGTGGGCGGCATCACCGTCGGCGCGCTCGTGGCCTGCAACGCGCTGGGCGATGTGATCGACCCGGACACCGGCCGCGTGCTGGCCGGGGCGCGCCTGGACGACGGCCGCACGCTGATGGACACCCGCCGCGCGCTGCTGGCGGGACAGCCGCCCAAGCGGCTGGTGGCCGCCGCCAACACCAGCATCGGCGTGGTCGCCACCGACGCCGTGCTGACCAAGGCGCAAGCCGCGCGCCTGGCGACGGTGGCGCACGACGGCTTCGCGCGCAGCATCAACCCGGCGCACACCATGTTCGACGGCGACACGCTGTTCGCGCTGGGCACGGGCGCATCGGGCCAGCCGGCCGAGATGATGCTGCTGGCCACGATGGCGGCCGAAGCGGTGGCGCGCGCCACGGTGCGGGCGGTGCAGGCCGCGCGCGGCATCACCGTCGATGGCGTGCACATCCCTTCCCTTTCGGACCTCGCTTGACGCTCATGCCCAAGGCCATCCGCTACACGCTCCTGTCCGTGCGCGACCTGCTGGTCTCCGCGGGACCATTCGCCTTCCTGGCGGTGGCGCTGCTGGTGCTCGCCTACCTCTGGCTGGATCCCGCTCCGCCCAAGCACGTGCGCCTGGCCACCGGCCCGGCACAAAGCGCGTACGACGAGTTCGGCAAGCGCTACCAGCGCGCCCTGGCCGCCAACGGCATCCGCGTGGAGCTGGTGCCCAGCGAAGGCTCGGTCGACAACGAGCGCCTGCTGCGGGAAAACCGCGCCGACTTCGCCTTCGTGCAGGGCGGCACTTCCTCCGGCACCGTGTCCGAGCAAGACCGCGAAGGCATCGTGTCCATGGGCAGCCTGTTCCTGGAGCCGGTATGGCTGTTCTACCGCGAGGAATCGGCGAAGAAGAAGGTGCCCACGGGACAGCTCAATTCGCTGACGCAGCTGGAAGGCATGAAGCTGAACGTGGGCACGCCCGGCAGCGGCGTGCCCAAGCTGATGCAGCGGCTGTTCGAGGCCAATCGCATCGACCCCGCGACGCTGCAGCTGTCGCAGCTGGAACAGACGCCGGCCACGGCGGCCTTCCTCTCCGGCGAGCTGGACGCGGTGGTGTTCGCTTCCGCGCCCGAGTCGCTGATGGTGCAGATGCTGCTGCAGACGCCGGGCGTGAAGCTGCTGGACTTCGCGCAGGCGGAGGCGTATTCGCGCCGCTTCGCTTTCCTGTCGCCGGCCACGCTGCCGCGCGGCATCGTCGACCTGGCGCAGGACCTGCCGCCGCAGAACGTGCGCCTGGTCGCCACCACCACCGGTTTGCTGGCGCGAGCGGAAACGCACCCGGCCTTGCAGCAGCTGTTCGCCCAGGCCGCGCGCACCCTGCACAGCCCCGCGGGCTGGTTCAACCGCGCGCGCGCCTTCCCCAACATCGAGAACAGCGAGTACCCCATCTCGCGCGAGGCGGAGCGCGTGATGCAGGCCGGCGCGCCCTTCCTGCAGCGGTACCTGCCGTTCTGGCTGGCCAACCTGGTCGAGCGCATGTGGCTGGCGCTGGGCATCATCGTCGCGGTGCTGCTGCCGCTGTCGCGCATCATCCCGCCGCTGTACGCCTTCCGCATCCGCTCGCGCGTGTTCCGCTGGTACGGCCAGCTGCGCGCGATCGAGGAACGCGGCGCGGAGGAACCGGACGCGGTGCCGCAGCTGCTGAAGGAACTGGACGAGATGGACCAGCGCGTGGCGCACGTGGCCGTGCCGCTGTCGTACGCCGACGAGCTTTACGCGCTGCGCTCCAACATCCGGCTGATCCGCAACCGGCTGGCGCCGGTGGCCTGATTCAGAAGCGGAACTCGAAGCTGTTCATCAGCGCGGCGTCGGCCACGGCGTCCAGCGCGCCGTCCACCGCCTCGCCTTCCGACACCAAGCGCAGCGCGCCGGCCTGCGACAGCGCGGCCGCCAGCTTGGGCGTCATCGAGTGCGTGTCCCCTTGCGCATTGGTGAACATCAGCAGCGTCTCGCCGGGGCTGCTCCAGGCCAGCTGCCAGCGCGACCAGCCGTCTTCCAGCAACAGCTCCACCCAGCTGCCCGGCCGCAGCTGCAGCGGCAGGTCGGGCAGCGCCGCCGGCACCGTCTTGGCCGGGCCGGGTTCGGTGGGCTGGAACAGCGGGTGGTGCGTGGCGGGCAGCGAATCCATGAAGCCGGACTGTTTGGCTTCTTCCGGCGCGAGCCAGCCACCCGATTCGAGCATGGGGCCCAGCAGCTGCTGCAGTTCTTCCTTCGCCGCGGGGCGGTCTTCGGGCCGCGGCCGCGCCGCCACGGCCGACTGCATCGTGGCGTGGTGCAGGTCCGACAGCCGCTGCATGAAGCGGCGCACCTGCACGCCCGTGTAGCCGGTGGACTTCAGCCCCTGCTCCAGGGTGGCCAGCAGCGGCGGCAGGCGCTGCGCCAGCCGCTTGGCGGCCGTGGGTGTCGCATGCGGCAGCAGCGTCCACAGCAGTTCGGGGACCAGGCCCGCGTACTGCGGCGCCTCTTCCGCGCCGTCGATCTGCGCCTGCGCGATCACCTGGCACCAGGGCCCGGCGATGAACTCGGCGACGATGGGCGGCGCCAATGCCAGGTGAGGCCCGGCTTCGAAGTCGGCCGCCAGCCGCGCGGCCAGCAGGTTGCGCTGCTCGGCGCGCACCAGCGCCTGCATGGCCTTCTCGCGCCTGCGCCGCTCGCGCGACAGCTTGCGGTCCCAGGTTTCCTGCAACGTCTGCAGCGCGAATTCGTACGGCTCCGCGCCGGTGACGTGCGTGGTGGCCAGCGCCTCCACCGCCTCGACCAGCGGGCCGAGGAAATCGCGGAAGCCGGGCTCGCCGGCCGAGTGCCAGGCCAGGCTGCGCGAGACGACCTCGTCGAGCAGCCGGCGCGCCGGGTGGCGCCGGTTGCTGAAGAAGCGCGGATCGGCCAGCGCCAGCTGCAGCAGCGCGGGTTCCAGCGCGCGCAGGGCCTGCTGCACCGGCGGCAGGATGCGCGGGTCGGCCACCAGCGTCTCGATCATCAGCCGCACCACTTCCAGCCCGATGGACTGGCCGGGCCGGCGCGCCTCGGCCTGCAGCGCGCGCCGCAGCTGGGCCATCGCATCGCCGGACCCGGGCTGCTCGCGCTCGCGCCGGCGCACCCGCTGGATCGCCGCATCGACGTCGCGCAGCTCCTTGAGCATCTCCATCGCGGCGGGCACGGTTTCGCCGAACGTGGTGGCGGGCGCGGCTTCGGCTGGCGCGGCGCCGCTGGCCGCGGGCGCGGCGGCTTCCGGTTCACCCGCGAGCAGGCGCCTCAGGGCATGGACGGTCAGCGAAGTCAGCGGGCGGTCCCCGGCCGGTGCACCGGCGCGGGCACGCTCGGGCGCCGTGGCGGCGATCTGGAAGCCGGCTTCGCTGACGCCCTGCGCGCGCAGGGTCTCGATCAGCGAGCGGTAGCTGCGCACGACCTCCGGCCCCAGCGCCTCGCCGAGGAACTGCAGCCAGCGCAGCCGCACGGGCTCTGGCACCGCGAACTCGCCCACGACGTGGCGCAAGGTGCGCACGTACGTTTCCGGCCGCAGCGGGTTGCGCTCGGCCTGCACGGTTCGCAGCCCCTGGGCCGCGCACACCAGCGCGTTGAGGTGCGGCAGTTCGTGCTCCACCGCGGCGGCCACGGCCTGCTGCGTGCGCAACACCTCCACGCTTTCCTGCATTCGGTTGTCGTCCACCAGCTCCAGCTCGGCGAACTTTAGCGTGCCCGCCGACGCGGACGCGGGCGCGGCGGCGACGGATGCGACCGCGCGGCCGAACTCGGCCAGCAGCGCTCCCGAATACGCCTCGGCCAGCGCGGCGCCGTGGCGGTGCAGCAGGTTGATGGATTCGTGCACGAGGTTGCGGTCCTCGACGTCACGCGCGCGCTGCAGCCGCGCATCGAGCGTGGCTTCGACCTGCGCGACCGCGCGCTGGATGACGGCGCGGCCCTGCAGAGCCGCGTCGCGCACGCACTGGCGGTAGGCGGGAAGCGCTCGCTCATCGGTGGGCTGCTCGTTCATGGCTTGACTTTACAGCTCATCCTGCGAGGTGGCACAGCCGCGGTGGGCATGGGGATTGCCGCCGTGCCGCACCGTCCTCCAGGCACGTCCGGGGAGGGTTTCTCATCAACGACGAAAGGAATCTTCACATGAGCAAGATCGGAAAACTCGGTTCGCTCGCCGCGGCCCTCACGCTGGCACTGGCCTCGGGATTCGCGGCCGCTCAGGGTACGAGCGGAAGCAGCGGCAGCAGCAGCGACGGGGCAAGCGGCAGCACCGGGACCACCGGCTCCACCCCCGGCGCGAGCGGCAGCACGATGGGCTCCAGCCGCCCGGACTGCGCGAACACCGCCAGCAGCGGCATGAGCGGCAGCTCGGGCACGGGCGGCAGCACCGCGATGGGCAACACCGGCTCGGGCAGCACCTCGGGCATGGGCAGCGGCGGCACCTACGGCTCGTCCGGCAGCAGCGGCAGTACCGGGTCCAGCGGCAGCATGGGCAGCAGCGGCTCCGGCGGCACCATGGGCGGCAGTTCCGGCAGTTCCGGCAGCTCCGGCATGTCGGGCAGCTCGGGCAGCAGCACGATGGGCAGCAGCGGCGGCACGACGGGAAGCCCCACCGCGAGCAACAGCACGAATTGCTGACCCGCGGGGCACGGCGTGCCCCTCAAGTGCAAACGGCTTTCAGGCGTCGAGCCTGAAAGCCGTTTGCATCAGTCCGGCCCGCGCGCAGGCCGCGCGCCGCTCAGAAGTTGGCCAGCGTGTCCAGCTGCGGCTGCAGCATGCCGCGCCGGTACGCGACGTTGTTGCGGAAGTTGGTGGCGATGTCGGCGGCGGCAGTGTCGGTCGCCGTCGCGCGCGCGGTTGTGTCGGCGGCGGTCTGCCCGGTGTCGGTGCCGTTCATGACAATGAAGTGGACCAGGGTCACCGTGGCGCCCGCGGCCACCGTCAGCGGGTAGGCGACGAAGATGTCGTCATTGCCGTCATTCGTGTTCAGCGCCGAAGCGGAGGTGAAGGTCGGGGTGCCCGTGCCGTACACGATCGCCACGTCGCGGTCGCCGGTGTTGCCGTCCCAGGCGGTCAACGCCTTGCCGTTCGCGCCCGGCGTCGTGTAGAGGATGCCGTAACCGTCCGAGCCGAGATTCGACGCGTAGGTGACGGTGACCGTGATGGGGGCGCCCGTGGGGTTGCGGAAGGTGTCGGTGAACCGGCCCCAGGTGGCATTGGGCTGCGAGAAGAACATGCGCTGCACTTCCAGGCCGGCCAGCGTGCGAACGCCCGATTGGACGTTCTGCACGATCTTGACGGCAGGCACCGTCCAGCCGGTGCCGCCGGCCGCGAAGTTGCCGTTGGTCACGTACTCCACGGCGCCGCCGTCCCGGACCGACACGGCGGTGACGGTGGTGGGCGAGTTGTAGCCGCCTTGCGGCGACAGTTCGAAGGACAGCACGACGATCTGGCCGGCGAACGCGGTCAGCGTTCCGGAGCCCTGGGTGCCCACCACCGTGGTGCGGTCGTCGCTGTACAGCGTCGCCAGGAGAGCACCCGCCGTGCTGCGGACCACCACCTGGTACGACGAAGGCTCGTCACCGAAGTTGCCCGAGTTGATGGCGTAGTTGTCGTTCCAGGTGGCCGAAATGGCGCCCGTCGCCGCCCGCAGGTCCAGAGTCTGCTGGAGCGCCGCACCGCGCACCTGGTGCAGTTCGGCCCGGTTCGGCGCGGCATTGAAGGTGACCGTGACCACGCCGTCCGCGGCGCCCAGCTCGGGACCGTAGAACGTCAGCTCGCTGTACAACTGGTCGGAAGGAAAGCCGGTCACGGTGGCGCCATCGTCGATCGACAGCACCAGGGCCTGGTCCCACTGGTCGTTGTAGCCGTCCTCCAGGCTGAAGTCCGGTTCCAGGTCCCAGTAGTTCGCCTGGCCCGGCGCGGGTTCACCGTCGCCGTCGGCCGCCGCGACGGTCTGCAGCATGACGGTCGCGCCTTTCAGCGCGGTGGCGCTCGCCAGTTCCACGGTCGGGGCCGCAGGGGGAACCACAGCGGGCACGTCCGGCACAGCCGCCGCGGCGACCTCTTCGCCACCACCGCCGCCGCCACAGCCCGTCAGCGCCGCAACGGCGGAACCCAGGAGACTCAGGGAAAAAACTCTGCGATCCATCAGAACTCTCAACAACAAGTCAGAATGCAACTAACTGTAAGAACACCGACACGCACCAGCCATAGTCTTTTTGGACTGATGGGCAACAGCTCCACCCGACCCCCATGCGCCTGCGGCATGGTCGGCGTTGGGCTCGCCTCCCGATGCCAGCTTCTCCACTCATCCTCCTGCTCGACGACCACACCCTCTTCCGCTCCGGGCTGCGGATGGTGCTGGCGGCGGGCATCGAGCGGCTGCAGGTGCTGGAAGCCGCCTCACTCGACCAGGCGCTGGCCCTGGACGGCACGCCGCAGCTGCTGCTGGTGGACGTCCAGCTGCCGGGCTTGAACGGGTTGGAGGCGATCGCGCCCCTGCGACGGCGCTGGCCGCGCGCAGCGGTCGTCATGCTGTCGTCCCACACCGAGCCGGAGAAGGTGAAGCTCGCCCTCGAGCGCGGTGCGGCGGCCTATGTCTCGAAGGCGGATTCGGCCGAGCGCATCCTGGCCGTCGTCGTGCCGCTGCTGCGAGGCGAATCGCTCGCGGCGGAGGCCGGGACGCCGGCGGCCCTGGTTGCAGGACTGCAGGCGGAGCCCGCGGCGACGCCGCCGCGGCTCACTCCGCGGCAGTGCGAGGTGCTGAACCTGATGTGCCAGGGCTTGTCCAACAAGGTCATCGGCCGCCGGATGAGCCTGTCGGAGAACACCGTGCGCGGCCACGTGCAGGCCATCCTGGCCGCGCTGCAGGTGTCCAGCCGCTCCGAGGCGGCGTTCGTCGCGCGCCGCCTGGGCCTGATCGCCTGATGCACGACCACCGGACCGTGTGGCGCCTTGCCGAAGGGCGCATGCTGGCCGAGCAGCTCCGGCTGCTGCTGGGCAACGTCGGCAGTTCGGTGCTGCCGGGGGTGCTGCTGGCACTGTTGCTGGCCGCCTTCCTGCGGGGAGACGGCGACGCGCACGCGCTGGAGCTGTGGTGCGCAGCGGTCATCGCGGTCAAGCTGTACAGCGCCTGGGTGGCGCGCCGCATGCTGGACACGGCCACCGCCATCGACGATTCGCGTGCCCGCCGCATCGCGCGGGGGCAGATGCTGCTCAACGCCGTGGACGCCATGGCCTGGGGCGCCCTGGCGTGGGTGGCGCTGGACCACGCCAGCCTGGGCGGCAGCGTGCTCGTGGTGGCGGTGCTGGCGGCGGTCGCCGGCGGTTCGATGTCGTCGCTGTCGCCGGTGCTGCCGGTGTTCGTGGTGTTCATGCTGGTCGAGTTCTGCACGGTCGCGGGAAAGCTCCTGCTGACCGGGGAACCCGCGTACCGCATCCTCGGCATCGCGGGGGTGCTGTACACCGCGACACTGCTGGGCCAGGCGCGCAACAGCGCCCGTGCGTCGCGCGCGGCGATCGAGCTGCGCTTCGAGAACGAAAGCCTGATCGGGCAGTTGCACGTCGAGGTCAGCCGTGCGCGCCGGGCCGAGCAGCTGGCGAGCGAGGCGAACCAGGCCAAGTCCCGCTTCCTGGCCGCCGCCAGCCATGACCTGCGCCAGCCGGTGCACGCACAGGGACTGTTCCTGGGACTGCTGGGACGCAGCGAGCTGACCTTGAGCCAGCGCACGCTGCTGGAAAGCGCCGTGGCGGCTTCGCGAGCCTGCTCGGACATGCTCGACACCCTGCTCGATTTTTCGCGCATCGAAGCCGGCGTGGTCGAGGCGCAGCCGCGGGCGTTCCATCTTCAGCCGCTGCTGCACCAGATCGAGAGGGAACTGGCGCCGCAGGCCAACGCCAAGGGCCTGGTCTACCGCTCGCGCGAAACCCATGCCGCGGTGCTGTCCGATCCGGCGCTGGTCGATCTGATCGTGCGCAACCTGGTCTCCAACGCCATCCGCTACACCGGCGGGGGCGGCGTGCTGGTCGCCTGCCGGGCGCGGGGCCGGGACGTGGCGCTCGAGGTGTGGGACACCGGCATCGGCATCGAGCCCGCGCAGCAGCGGGACGTGTTCCTCGAATTCCACCAGCTGGGCAATCCGGAGCGTGACCGCCGCAAGGGGCTGGGCCTGGGCCTGGCGATCGCGCAGGGCCTGGCCCGGACGTTGGGCAGCGAGTTGTCCTTGTCTTCGCGGCCGGGACGCGGCAGCGTGTTCCGCCTGGTGCTGCCGGCGGTCCACGGCGCCACGCTGCCCGTGCCGCCGATGGCGCTTGCCGCGGATCGGCCGGGGCTGCAACGGTTGCCGCCGGTGCGCGTGCTGGTGGTGGACGACGACGAAACGGTGCGCGCGGGGATGCAACTGCTGCTGCGCGACTGGGGATGCGACTGCGAGGCGGTCGACGGCATCGAGGCCGCGCTGGCGCTGGCGGGCGCGTGGGCGCCGCAGCTGGTCGTCAGCGACTACCGCCTGCGCGGCGGGCGCACGGGCATCGAAGCGATCGCCGCGCTGCGCGCCGCGTGCGGGCCAGATCTGCCCGCGCTGCTGCTGACGGGAGACACCGCGCCGCACCGGCTGCGCGAGGCGAGCGCCACGGGCCTGCCCCTGCTGCACAAGCCGGCGCCGCCGGCCGAACTGCACCGCAGCATCGCGGCGCTGCTGGCGGATGCCCGGCCGGGCCCGATTACTTCAGCGCCTTGAAGCGCACCCGCTTCGGCTTCGCGCCCTCTTCGCCCAGGCGCTTCTTCTTGTCGGCCTCGTACTCCTGGTAGTTGCCGTCGAAGAACACCCACTGGCTGTCGCCTTCGGCGGCCAGGATGTGGGTGGCGATGCGGTCGAGGAACCAGCGGTCGTGGCTGATCACCATCACGCTGCCCGCGAATTCGAGCAGCGCGTCTTCCAGCGCGCGCAGCGTTTCCACGTCCAGGTCGTTGGAAGGCTCGTCCAGCAGCAGCACGTTGGCGCCCTGCAGCAGCGTCTTGGCCAGGTGCAGGCGGCCGCGTTCGCCGCCCGACAGCGTGCCCACCTTCTTCTGCTGGTCGCCGCCGTTGAAGTTGAAGCGGCCGCAGTACGCGCGGCTGGCCATCTGGAACTTGCCGACGTTGATGATGTCCAGCCCGCCGGACACGTCTTCCCAGACGGTCTTCTCGTTCGCCAGGTCGTCGCGGCTCTGGTCGACGAACGACAGCTGCACCGTCTTGCCGATCTTCACCGTGCCCGAGTCGGGCTGCTCGCGGCCCGCGATCATCTTGAACAGCGTCGACTTGCCGGCGCCGTTGGGGCCGATGATGCCGACGATGGCGCCCGCGGGCACCTTGAAGCTCAGGTTGTCGATCAGCACGCGGTCGCCGAACGACTTCGACACGTTCTCGAACTCGATGACCTCGTTGCCCAGGCGCTCGGCCACCGGGATGAAGATCTCGTTGGTCTCGTTGCGCCGCTGGTAGTCGATGTCGCTCAGTTCCTCGAAGCGGGCCAGGCGGGCCTTGCTCTTGGACTGGCGGCCCTTGGCGTTCTTGCGCACCCACTCCAGTTCGCGCTTCATCGCCTTGGCGTGCGCTTCCTCGCCCTTCTGCTCGGCTTCCAGGCGCGCCTCCTTCTGCTCCAGCCAGGTGCTGTAGTTGCCCTTCCACGGGATGCCGCGGCCGCGGTCCAGTTCCAGGATCCACTCGGCGGCGTTGTCCAGGAAGTAGCGGTCGTGGGTGATGCCCACCACCGTGCCGGAGAAGCGCGCCAGGAACTGCTCCAGCCATTCCACCGACTCGGCGTCCAGGTGGTTGGTGGGCTCGTCCAGCAGCAGCATGTCGGGCTTGGACAGCAGCAGGCGGCACAGCGCCACGCGGCGCTTCTCGCCGCCCGACAGGTTCTTGATCACCGCTTCCCAGGGCGGCAGGCGCAGTGCGTCGGCGGCGATCTCCAGCATGTGCTCCGAGTCACCCTCGGCGCCGGCGGCGGCGATGATGCTCTCCAGCTTCTGCTGCTCTTCCGACAGCTTGTCGAAGTCGGCGTCCGGCTCGGCGTAGGCGGCGTAGATCTCTTCCAGGCGCGCCTTGGCTTCCGCCACTTCGCCCATGCCGCCCTCGACGGCCTCGCGCACGTTCTGCTCGGGGTCGAGCTGCGGTTCCTGCGGCAGGTAGCCGATCTTCAGGCCCGGCATCGGCGTGGCTTCGCCTTCGATCTCGGTGTCGATGCCCGCCATGATCTTGAGCAGGGTCGACTTGCCCGAGCCGTTCAGGCCCAGCACGCCGATCTTGGCGCCGGGGAAGAACGACAGCGAGATGTCCTTGAGGATCTGGCGCTTCGGCGGAACGATCTTGCCGACGCGGTTCATGGTGTAGACGTACTGGGCCATGGGCTCTGCCTGGGTGCGGAAAACGGGTGAGGAGGAAGTGCGCGAGCCCGGCTGGGCTGCGGCGGAATGGCGGATTATCCCTGCTCGCGCGGCCGCGTGGCCGCTATGCGCCATGTGCCCCTGCCGCGGGGCCGATAGCTTGGCGGGCTTCGCATCCTGCCCATCCAAGCCATGCGCCGTGTTCTCCTCGTTTTCGCCATCCTCTGCCACGTGTTGCTGCTGGCCGCCTGCGGCGGCAAGGAAGACGAGGTCCCGCCCGACGCGGCGCCGCCTGAGTCGGCTCCCGGGCCGCAGCCGCGGCCGATGGCGATCACCGTGCAAGGTCTGCTCGGCACCGGGCTGCAGGTCCGGCATGCGGGCACCGTCATCGACATCGGCGCAGACGGTCAGTTCGCCTCGGTGACGCCGGCTGGCGGAACGCCAACAGTGGAGGTCGCCACGCAACCGGTGGCGCCGCCGCAGCGCTGCAGCGTGTCATCGGCGACAGAGCAGGCAGCCACCATCATGTGCGGATGGCCGCAGGCGGCATCCGCACTGGTCGGCGAATCGGGCACCGGCACGGTGAAGGCGTTCGACGTGGCTGCGGCGGGTGCAGTCACCCCTACCAGCGCGGCCATCGGCGCCGTGGATGCGGCCTACGCGGGAGTGGCCCACCCCAGCGGCCGCTACTTCTACGTGCCGCAGGACGCCTCTGGCGGCACGCTGGGCACCTACGCAATTTCCCCGGCAACCGGAGAACTCACCGAACTCGCCCGCGTGCCGCTCGGCCTGCCCGGCCCACTCGCGGCCATGGACCCGAAGGGCCGCTTCGTCGTTGTGACCGGCCGCCCCAGCGGGTTCCTGCAGGCGCTGCGCATCGATGCCGCGACGGGCCTTCCCGAACGGGTGGGCCCGCCGATGGCTGGCGCAGGTCCGAACCCGGCAGGCCTCGCTTTCCATCCGGCCGGCACACTGGTGTACGCGGTGTCCAACCTGAACGGCACGGTGCGTCCGTTCCTCGTCAACCCGTCCACCGGCAGCCTCACGGGCTTGGCCACGCTGACCTTGGGACAGCCACCTTCCTTCTTCACCGTCGATCCTCGCGGGCGGTTCCTCTTCACGTACAACGGCGACGACACCTTGACGGTCGTTCGTATTGGGCCCGGCCTGGGCGATCTGACGGAAATGGCCACCACGGCTTCGCCGCCGACCACCGCCGCATTGGGGGTGCGGCCGCAAGGCGACTTCCTGTTCGCGCTCAACTTCGACGGCATCACCGTCTTCGCCATCGACGGCGCCACGGGTGCCTTGTCCATCGTGGGCGCAACGGTGCCGGCCGGGAATTCCCCTGGCGGGCTGGCAATCGATCCTGCGGGGGAATACCTGCTGGTAAGCGACACGGGCTCGGACATGGTGCTGACCTACGCCATCTCCGCGTCGGGCGCCTTGACACCCACTGGCACCCGGCCCAGCGGCATAGCCTTTCCGGACAGCGTCGTCCTCGTGCCCCGCCCCTGACCCTAGCCGCCGTCCAGGCTGTTCTTCAGCGCCGCCTTCGCCACCTGGTCCAGTGCATCGTCCACCACCGGGCGATCCGCCACCACGCGCAGCAGGCCCTGCGTGCGCAGGCGGTCCAGCGTGCGGCGCGACATGGAGTGCGCGGTGCCCGCGATGGACGTGAACATGAACAGCGTGCCGTGCGGGCTGGCCCAGGTGAGCTGCACGCGGGTCCACTGCGTGTCCACCATCAATTCGGCCCAGGTGCCCGTGCGCAGGTCGCTGGGCGGCGCCGCCTCGGGTTCCGGCGCGGTGCCGCCCGGCGGTGGCACGTCGGCCGCCGCGAAGTCCTCGGGCATCAGCGAGTCCTGGTCCAGCCAGCCCGATTCCTGCACCTCGCTGTCGGCCAGCCAGGGTTCGTCGGCGTCGGCCCGCTCCAGCGTGGGCGGCTGCGCTTCGATCTCCTGCGCGCGCTTGCGCGAGGCGTCCTGCGCGTCCCGCAGCGCCGCCGAGTGCAGCGCCATCAGGTTGTCGAAGAAGCGCTGCGACAGCTCCGGCGGGTACGCGATGCGCTGCAGGCCTTCGCGCACCTTCGCCACCAGCGTGGGAACCATCTCCGTCAGCCGGTGCGCGCGCCGGCGCACCGAGGTGGATTTCTGCACGCTCCACACCAGCTCGTCCACCATCGCGCGGTAGCCGAACGGGTCGTCGGAACCGTCGGTGCAGCTGAGCTGCGCTTCGGCCACCACCTGCGCCCACGAGCCCTTGAGGAACTCCAGCACGAAGGCGGGCACTTCCAGCCCGTCCATGGTCTGGGCGAAATCGGCCGCGAGCTTCTGCGCCAGCAGGTTGCGCTGCTCCGCGTGCAGCAGCGCGCGCGCCGCTTCCTCGCGGCGGTGGCGCAGCGTCTGGTCGTGCCCGGTCCACACCTGCTGCAGGTGATCGGTGAGCTCGCCGAAGGAGTCGGCGTCCAAGACCTTGCTCTCGGTCAGCCACTTGGCCGCGTACTTCACCGTTTCCAGGAAGCGCCGGAAGCCTTCGTCTTCCTCGCGCTGGAACGCCAGGCTGCGCTGCGTCACGCGGTCGAGGAACTGGCGCGCGGGGTGGGTGCGGTCGCTGAAGAAACGCGAGTCCTGCAGCGCCAGGCGCTGCACCGCAGGCTGCATCGACTTGAGCTGGTCCTTGTATGCGGCGAGCAGGCGCGCGTCCTTGGCCAGCGTCTCGAACATGAGCCGCAGCACTTCCTCGCCCAGCTGCGCGCCCAGGCGCTGCTGCGGCGGCGCCTCGTGCGCGGCGGCGGGCTGGGCCGGGGATGCGGGCGCGGGCGCGGGCTTGGGCCTTTGCTCCAGCCGCTTGACCAGCAGTTCTTCCTGCTTCAGCTCCTGCAGCAGCGACATGGAAGCCGGCACGGTGTGCAGGAACTCGGGCTTGCCGCGCGGCGCGTCCAGGTCGCCGGCCAGCAACTGGCGCAGGCGGTCCAGCGTGAGCAGCGTCTTGGCCATCGCGCCGGTGGTGGACGAGCCGGTCGCGCCACTGCCCTGGTGCACCTTGCCGCCGATGGGCACGGCCGGCTCGATGCCGGTGGACAGCAGCCACTCGGACACTTCGCGGTACAGGCGCCGCAACTGCGCCCCGAGCATGCCGCCCGCTGGGGCGATGATGGTTTCCCGCGATCTCGCGTCGGGCACGTGGATGGCCATCGTCGCCTGCAGCGCGCGCACGAACACTTCCGGCCGCACCGGGTTCAGGCCCGGCTGGATGGTGCGCCAGCCCAGCAGCGTGCTCACCAGCGCATCCAGCGCGGGCAGCACGTCGTCGACGGCGAAGCTGACTTCCTGCTGGGCGCGCGCGACTTCGATGCTCTGGTCGAGCTCGGCGTCGCCGAACAACTGCAGGTCTTCGTAGCGCAGCACCTCGGCCTGGACCGTGTCCTTGCCGCCGCCTTCGTAGACGACGCGGGTGAGTTCCTGCTTGAAGGTGGCGCGCACCTGCGCGCCTTGCATGTCCAGCGTGGCCAGCGCGGCCACCGCGGCGCGGATGCCGCCCTGCTGGAAAGCCGGGATGCTTTGCGGACCCGTGGGCGCGGCGCCGCGCACCAGGCCCTGAACCACTTCGGCCATCAGCGAGTCGGCCTGGCCGATGACGGTGGTGAGACAGTCGTTCAGGGACGGCTGCAGCGCGGTGGGATCGTCGGCCACGCCGATCCGGCGGGGAAGCATCTTGGCCATGGTCGCGCTCATTATGCTGAGCCGGAGGGGTGTTGCGAAGCATGCGACAATACGGGTTCCCGCGGAGATCAGCAGTCGCTTTCCACGGGCTCAGCGTTCCGCTGGGGAGCCGCCGGCCCCGCCGAGCCTCCCGCCTCCAACCTCATCTGCCTTCTGACTTGCTCGGTGCCCGCAAGGCGCCGCACGGGCCGATACCCTGCGCCACGGTAGGCGCTCATCCATGACTTTTGACGAACTGAACCTGGCACCGGCCATCCTGAAGGCCGTGCGCGAACAAGGCTACGAGAACCCCACCCCCATCCAGGCCCAGGCCATCCCCGCCGTGCTCGAAGGGCACGACCTGCTCGCCGGCGCACAGACCGGCACCGGCAAGACGGCCGCCTTCACCCTTCCGCTGCTGCACAAGCTCTCCAAGGGCCAGGGCAAGACCAACAAGTTCGGCAAGGACGGCATCGCGGCCCTGGTGCTGACGCCGACGCGCGAGCTCGCCGCCCAGGTGGAAGAGTCCGTGCGCACCTACGGCAAGTACCTGCCGCTCACCTCCACGGTCATCTTTGGCGGTGTGGGGATGAACCCGCAGATCGACCGCATCAGGAGAGGTGTCGACATCCTTGTCGCGACGCCGGGCCGCCTGCTCGACCTGCAACAGCAGGGTCACCTGGACCTGTCCACGGTCGAAATGCTCGTGCTCGACGAAGCCGACCGCATGCTGGACATGGGCTTCATCCACGACGTGAAGAAGGTGCTCGCCCTGGTGCCCCGGGAAAAGCAGAGCCTGCTGTTCTCGGCCACGTTCAGTGATGAAATTCGTGACCTTGCAAACGGACTGTTACGCGATCCGCGTAGCATCCAGGTCACACCCCGCAACACCACGGTGCAGCGCATCACCCAGGTCGTGCACCCGGTGGGCCGCGCCAAGAAGAAGCAGCTGCTGGCGCACATCATCCAGCAGCACGACTGGTCGCAGGTGCTGGTGTTCACGCGCACCAAGTTCGGCGCCAACCACGTCGCCGAATTCCTGAACAAGAACGGCATCACCGCGATGGCGCTGCACGGCAACAAGAGCCAGGGCGCGCGCACGCAGGCGCTGGCCGGCTTCAAGAGCGGCGAGATCCGCGCGCTGGTGGCCACCGACATCGCCGCCCGCGGCATCGACATCGACGACCTGCCGCACGTGGTGAACTACGAGATCCCCAACGTGTCCGAGGACTACGTCCACCGCATCGGCCGCACCGGCCGCGCGGGCAAGGAAGGCCAGGCCGTCAGCCTGGTGTGCCTGGACGAGGAAGGGTTCATGCAGGAGATCGAGCGCTTCACCAAGCAGCAGATTCCCGTGCAGGTGGTCGAAGGCTTCGGCCCCGACGCCGGCGAGCGCGCCGAGCCCATCGCCATGGGCCGCCAGACCCTGTGGGGCGGCGCGGGCAAGCCGCCCAGCCGCGATGTGATGGCCGCCGCCGCCAAGGCCGCGCGCCAGGAAATGATGCAGCGCATCCGCGAGAACAAGGCGCCGCAGCGCGGCGGCAAGTCCGAAGGCGAAGGCCGCGGCGCGCGCAATGGCAACGGCGGCGGCAATGGCGGCAATGGCCAGCGCGCGCGTCCGCAAGGCGGCGGCCCGCGCCCGGCGCAAGGCGCCAACGGCAATGGCCAGCGCCCGCCGCAGCAGCAGCGTCCGCAACGCGTCGAACGCGACTTCGACGACCGCGAGGACCGCGACGACGACCGCATGCCGCGCAACGTCGACCCCCTGCGCACCAGCCTGCCCACTCGCCGCGACATGACCGGTGTCAAGCGCGTCAACGGCAACGGCCAGCCCGATCCCACCCGCACCAGCATCGACAGCATGGGCGGCGGCAACCGCAACGGGGGCGGCCGCAACCGCAATCGCGGCGGTGGTGGCGGCGGCGGCGGTGGTGGCTACGGCCAGCGCGGACAGAACGTCCGCTACGGCAACGGGCGTTGAATCCAGGCGCGCCAGCGGCGCGCTTCTGAAGGCGGACACCCTTACGCAGAGGACGCGGAGCAAGCGCAGAGGGCGCAGAGAAGACATTCAAGATGTTTCTCTGCGCCCTCTGCGTGACCTCTGCGGACTCCGCGTAAGGGTGTCCGCTTTCCTTTGTTCCCCTTGCTGGCGACAATCCGCGAATGACCAGCCGCACCGTCCTCCTCGCCGGCGCCACGGGTCTCGTGGGCCGCGAGATCCTCGCCGCGCTGCTGCGCGACCCCGGCGTGCGCGCCGTGCACGTGCTGGCGCGGCGGGCCTTGCCGCAGACCGACCCTCGGGTGACGGTGCACCAGGTGGATTTCGCGACATTGCCGGCCCTTCCCGCGGCCGACGAGGTCTACCTGGCGCTCGGCACCACGATCAAGGTCGCCGGCAGCCAGCCCGCTTTCCGCGCCGTCGACTTCGACGCCAACCTGACGGTCGCGCGGGCCGCGCAAGCGGCGGGCGCGCGGCGCGCGGGGCTGGTCAGCGCGATGGGCGCCGACGCGCGCTCGTCCATCTTCTACAGCCGCGTGAAAGGCGAGCTGGAAGACACGCTGGCGCAGCTGGGATTCGACGCCCTGGTGATCGCGCGGCCTTCGATGCTGGCCGGCAACCGCACGGCGCTGGGGCAGCCCGAACGCGGCGGCGAGAAACTGGCGTTGAGGATTTCCACGGCGCTGCGGCCGCTGATCCCGGCCAACTACCGCTCGGTGCAGGCGGAAGACGTTGCCGGCGCGCTGGTGCGCGAAGTGCCCCGCGCCAGCGGCAGGCAGGTGATGCTGTCGGGCGAACTGCAAGGCGCCGCGCGCCGCTGAGCGCGCCCTACGAGGTCTCGCGCTCGGCCTGCGGCGGCGAGGCCGGGCCGTCGCCGGCGCGCAGTTCGCGGATCGCGCGCTCCATCAGCGGCGCCACCATGTTCCAGTGCAGCGACCGCGTGAGCGGGCGGCGCCGCTTGCGGTAAGCCTCGGAAGCCGAAAACGCCAGCACGTCGTCGTAGCAGCCGTGGTCTTCCAGCACCATGGGGTCTTCGGCCGGCGGACTGCCGCCGACCCAGGCGCCATCCAGGCCGTTCCAGATGGCGTGGCCTTCGCGGTGGATGCCGTAGCCCCAGGTCCAGCCCAGGTCCTTCAGCCGCTGGCGCGCGGCCGCCATGTAGGCCGCGTCGAAGATGTAGGTGTCGGTGCCCACCCATCGCCCCTGCGCCCACACTTCCACCGCGGGCCGGCCGCCGCTGGACAGCGACGGCACCAGGCCGCGCATCACTTCGCCGTTGAATTCGTACCAGTGCAGGCGCGCCGGGATGCCCGCCGAGCGAAGCAGCGCGACCAGCAGCGTGGCCTTGTCGGGCGAATCGCCGCGGCCGGCGTCCAGCACCTGGCGCGCCGTGCGCGGCTGCAGTTTCAGCGGCTTGGTGAACGGCAGGCGCTTAACGAAGGCGTACACCGACAACACCTTCTCGCGCTCGGTCTTGCAAAGCTGCGTGAGCGAGCGGGCCCGCACGCGCAGGCGCGGGTCTTCGAGGTCCAGCAGGGCGGTGGCCCCCAGCCAGCGGCGGGGATCGTCGGGGCCCGGGGGCGGCGGCGCCCCCGGTTCAGGAAGGTCGGACAACGAAACAGCTCTCCAGCAACGGGGTGGCGGCGGGACCGTCTGCGTCCCGCCAGGCGCCCGCGTGCCGAGTGGTGGGAAGGCCCACCGTGGCCGCGAATCTTGTTGGGCCGATTTTAAAGGCTGGCGGTCGGCGATGCCTCAGCCGGCCCGCCTTCGGGAGGCCGCTCTACACCATGGCGCGCAGCCGGGGCGCGGGCAAATCCAGCTTGGGCAGACGGCGGCGCGAGGCGAGCACTTCCTCGATGTCCTCGCGCGCGCCGTCGATCAGCACCAGGATGGCTTTCTCGGCCTTGGCCGGGTTGCGCGCGATCACCGCGTCCAGCACCGCGCGGTGCATGGGCAGCGACGAGCGCGGCCCGTCCTTGCGGCTGGTGGAGATCTCGAAGCTGGTGCGCAGCAGCGCGGCGAGCGCCTTGCTCATCTGCGCCACCATGCGGTTGTGCGCCGCGCGCAGCAGGCCCTGGTGGAAAGCCAGGTCGAAGGTGACGTAGTCGCCGCCCTCCTCCACCGCCTTGCGCATGCCGGCAAAGGCGGCCTCGATGTCCGCGATGTCTTCCGGCGTGGCGCGCTCGGCGGCCATGCGCACCGCCGCGGGTTCCACCACGCGGCGCAGTTCCTGCAGGTCGCGCAGGAACTCGCGCGTCAGCCCCACCTGCGACTGCCAGACCACGACCTCGGGATCGAACCAGTTCCACTGCTCCGCCGCCAGCACGCGCGTGCCGACTTTCGGGCCGGTGCTGACCAGGCCCTTGGCCACCAGCGACTTCACCGCTTCGCGCACCACGGTGCGGCTGACGCCCAGCTCTTCGCACAGCACGGGCTCGGGCGGGATGGTGGCGCCGGGCGGGTAGCGGCCGGAGATGACGGCCTGGCCCAGCTTCTCCAGCGTGCTGCCGTGGACGTTCTTGATGGCCACGGGCTAGCCCCGCACGAACAGCGTGACAAGCGGCTCGCCGCCGACTTGCGCGCTCCAGTGGCCGTGCACCTTGGGGTCGAACACCGCGCCTTCGGGCAGCAGGTCGGCCGACCAGAAATGCTCGCCCGGCCCGAAGGTGCGCGAGCTGCCGTCCTGCAGGCCGATCTGCATGCGCCCCGAGAGGATGAACACCCACTGCGTGTGCGGCGAGACGTGGAACTGGCTGCGGAAGCCCACCGGGCTGTGCCGAAGCTGGTAGCCGCCGCTGGGCATCAAGGCGGACAACATGGATTGAGGGGTGCCCTGGTCCAGCGTGACCGGCTCCTCGCGGAAGCGGGCCCGCCCGTCGGTGTCGGTGAACAGGACCACCTTGGTGAACTGCGTGGCGGCCATGGGGGGATTGTGCCTTTCAGTCCAGGCGGCGGCCGTCGGCGCCATCGAACAGGTGGGCGCACTTGGGGTCCACCGAGAGGTACACGGTCTCGTCCGGCTGCGCGGCGGTGCGGCCGTGAAGCACGACCACCAGGCGCGCCTCGCCGACCTGCAGCAGCAATTCCGTCTCGGCGCCCGTGGGCTCGACCACCACCACCTTCGCCGGCACGCCCTGCCCTTCGCCGACGAGCTTGAGGTCGCCGGGCCGCACGCCGTAGTGCACCTTCTGCCCGTCGGTGCCGCGCGCGACGCGCGGCGCGGGCCAGGCCTGGCCCTGCGCCTGCACCCAGTTGCCGTCGGCGCCGACCTTCAGCGTGCCTTCCAGCACGTTCATCGCGGGCGAGCCGATGAACTGCGCGACGAACAGGTTGCCCGGCCGGTCGAACAGCTCCAGCGGGGTGCCGATCTGTTCCACGATGCCGTCGTGCATGACCACGATGCGGTCGGCCATGGTCATGGCTTCGATCTGGTCGTGCGTGACGTACACCGTGGTGGTCTTCAGCCGCTGGTGCAGCGCCTTGATCTCGGCCCGCATCGCGACACGCAGCTTGGCGTCCAGGTTCGACAGCGGCTCGTCGAACAGGAACACCTTGGGGTCGCGCACGATGGCGCGGCCCATCGCCACGCGCTGGCGCTGGCCGCCCGACAGCTCGCGCGGGTAGCGGTCCAGCAGCGCGTCGAGGTTCAGCACGCGGGCGGCGTCGGCCACGCGCGCGGCGGTGACTTCCTTGTCGGCCTTGCGCAGCTTCAGGCTGAAGCCCATGTTGTCGCGCACCGTCATGTGCGGGTACAGCGCGTAGCTCTGGAACACCATCGCGATGTCGCGGTCCTTGGCGTCCAGGTCGTTGATCACGGTCTCGTCGATGCCGATCTGCCCCGCGCTGATCGGCTCCAGGCCGGCCAGCATGCGCAGCAGCGTGGACTTGCCGCAGCCCGACGGCCCGACCAGCACCACGAACTCGCCGTCCGTGATGTCGAAGCTGATGCCGTGGATGACCTTGAACTTGCCGAAGTTCTTTTCGACGTTGCGGAAGGAAACGGATGCCATGGCTTAACTCTTGACGGCGCCGGCGGTCAATCCGCCGACCATGTAGCGCTTGAAGGCGTAATAGATCGCCGCCGGCGGCAGCGCGTAGATCAGGCCGGTGCACATGAGCAGTTCCCACGGCGAATCGTCCGCCGAGAGGAAGTTGCCCAGCGCCACGGCCAGCGTCACCTGCTCGTCGTGCGACAGCAGCAGGAAGGCGTACAGGTACTCGTTCCAGGCCAGCAGCAGCGAGTACGTGCCCACCGCGACCAGCGAAGGCACCATCAGCGGCAGGTACACCAGGCGGAACAGCTGCAGCGGCGTGGCGCCGTCGATGCGCGCGGCTTCGTCCAGTTCCAGCGGCAGCTTGTCGCTGGCCTGCTTGAGCACCCAGATGCAGTACGGCGACGCGATGGTCACCATCGCGAGGATCAGCGCCCACTGGTTGTTCAGCAGGCCGTAGCTGCTCATGGCCTTGTACATCGGCACCGCCAGGAAGGCGGCGGGGATGAAGTACGTGAACAGGGCCAGGTTCAGCACCGTGCGGCCGCCCTGCACCTTCAGCCGGCTGATGGCGAAGGCGCAGGTGGTGGCGATGAAGAGCGTGATGGCGCCCACCGCCACCGCGATGACCACCGAATTCCACAGCTGCTTCCAGAACAGGTGCAGGTAGAAGTGCTTCTGGAAGAACACGAAGTCGAAGTTCTGCAGCGTCGGTTCCTTCGGCCACAGCCGGCCCGACGTGGCCGAGTCCTTGCTCGAGATCGAGAACAGGAACAGGTGGTAGATGGGGATCATGGTCCACAGCAGGACCGGGATGCCCACCAGCAGCAGCTTGGCTTCGGTCGCGACGTTGCGCCAGGTGATCTTCACTTGGACAGCCTCTTCATCATGAAGTACACGAGCGGCAGCACCAGCGGCATGGCCACCACGATGGACGCCATCGCCAGGTCCACCTGGTCCAGGCGCAGGTAGCGGATGCCCAGCGTGGCCAGCACGTGCGTGAGGTCGGCGGGGCCGCCGCCGGTGAGCAGGTAGACGCTGTTGAAGTCGCCCAGCGTCCAGATCATCGACAGGATGGTGGACGTGAGGTACAGCGTCTTCATCGCCGGCCAGGTGATGAAGCGGAACTTCTGCCAGCTGCTGGCGCCGTCGACGGCGGCGGCCTCGTACTGCTCGCCGGGGATGGCCAGCCGGCCCGCCACCAGGATCAGCGTCCAGAACGGCAGCGACTTCCACACGTGCATCAGCATGGAGAAGCACAGGGCCAGCGTCGGGTCGTTCAGCCAGTTGGGGCCGTCCTGGCCGGTGAGGCGGAAGATCAGCGTGTTGATGACGCCCCACTCGGGGTTCAGCATGAACCGCACCGAGAGGATGGTGGGGATCGACGGCACGGCCCACGGGATGATGAACAGCACCGACAGGATGCGGATCCACCAGCGTTCGTGGACGAAGAAGCCGGAGAGGAACAGCGCGATCACCATCTTGAAGTTGATGGCGACCACGATGAACACCACGGTGTTGATCGCGGTGCGGAAGAAGATGGGGTCCTGGAACAGCCTCTCGTAGCTGTCCGGGTGCCGGGCCAGCCACAGGCCGTAGCCCACGGGGTACAGCACGAAGACCAGGAACACCAGCAGGTAGGGGACGACGAACAGCCGTCCCCAGAGCTCCCACGAACGCGACTGGCGCGGCGGCGCGGCCGTCTCGGCTTCCAGCGGCAATGCGGCGGCTTGCGACATGGCGGCTCCTGGGCTTTGTCGGGGGTGGGGATTGCGGGGATGGAGGACCGGCGCCACCCGCTGGGGCGGCGCCGGCTTGCGGGGCTCAGTTGCCGGCGACGGTCTTGATGCGGGCGATCATCTCGTCGACCGCCTTGTCCACCGGCACCTTCTCGTTGATGACGCGGTTGGCGGCCTTGGCCCAGACGTTCTCGTTGTTCAGCACCGTGAACTTGTAGTTCTTGGTGAACTCGAACGGCACCACGCCATTGGCGTACTGGTTGAACACCGCCTGGCGGTGCGGGTCGGCCTTCCAGAACGCGCTGGCCTGGCCGGCCTTGGTCACCGGGAACCAGCGGCCGAGCGAGCCTTCCACGTACGGCGTGAGGTTCTCGTCCTGCAGCAGGAACGAGACGAACTCCATCGCGCGCTTGGTGTTCTTGGCGCCCTTGAAGATCACGCCGGTCTTCACCGCCGTGCGGTACACCATCTTGCTGCCGTCGGGCTTGTTGGGGAAGCCGGCGGTGGCGATGTTCTCGGTGTAGTTCTTCTTGGCAGCCGCGCGCTGCTGGTCGTTCAGCTGCGTGTTGTTGGCGTCGTCCAGCCACTTGGCGGCGATGGAGATCGTCGCGTTGTGGGTCAGCACCGTGGTCTTGTTGTGGAAGGCCACGTTGTTGTCCGGGTCCTTCCAGCTGGTGGACGACGGCGGCGAGCAGCCCTTGGTGTACGGCGCGACATAGTCGGTCAGCGCGCCGATCAGGCCCGTGCGCACCGAGGGATCGTCCACCAGCAGCTTGCCCGCGTCGTTGACCAGCTTGACGTTGTACGCGTCCATGAAGGTCAGGAACGAGTAGAACGAGTCGCTGGAATCCACGCCCAGGGGCTGGCCGATGCCGAAGATGCGCTGGCCGGTCTTCTGGCGCTCGGCGGGCTGCACCTTGTCGCACCAGAAGCTCCAGAAGCCCTTCCAGTCCTTCGGGATGTCGCTTTCCTTGAAGCCCGCCTCGGCCAGCATGTCCTTCCAGTACTGGATGTGCATGGTCTGCTGCTTGAGCGGGAACGCGTAGTACGCGCGCTTGTTCTCCGCGTTGTTCAGCAGGAAGGTGGTGGCCAGCGCATTGGGCTCGAACTTCGGGCGCAGCGGGTCGATGACCTTGGAGATGTCTTCCAGCTTGCCGTCGTAGGCCCACTTGGCGGTGACCTGGAAGTCGTAGACGTCGGCGTAGGCCACGTCGGGCGGGTTGCCGGCATCCAGCGCGGCCACCGTCTTGGGGATCATGTCCTGGATCGGGTACTGCGACAGCTCGATCTTCACGCCCTTGTGTTTGGCTTCGTACTTCTTGATCGCGTCGAACAGCGCCTGGTCTTCCGCGGGGTAGAAGCCCTTGACCCACCAGACGGTGAGCTTTTCCTGGGCAGCCGCGGTACCGGCCGCCATGAGGCCCGACGCCACGAGGGCGGCGGCCGCGATGGTCCTGAATTTCATTGGCAGTGTCTCCTTGTGGGTATCGGTGGGCCCCGGTGCGATCGCGAGGGCCGGGTTAATCATATGATGATTGATACTTAAGCGGTCAGTCGGGACAAACCCTATCGGCACTCCGGCACGGGGGTCGGCAACGCACGGCCGGCGAAGTGCGCGGCCAGGTTGTCGAACGCCAGCTGCGCCATCGCATGCCGCGTCTGCACCGTACCGCTGCCGATGTGGGGCGTCAGCACCACGTTGTCCAGCGCACGCAGCGCCGGCGGCACGCGCGGCTCGTCCTCGAACACGTCCAGCGCCGCGCCGGCGACGGTGCCGTCCTGCAGCGCGCGGATGAGCGCGGCTTCGTCGACCACCGTGCCGCGCGAGACGTTCACCAGGTAGCCCTGCGGACCCAGCGCCTTCAGCACCTTCGCGTCGATCAGGTGCCGCGTGCCCGCGCCGCCCGGCGTGATGACGACCAGGAAGTCCACGTTCGAAGCCAGCGACACCACGTCTGCGTGGAAGTCATGCGGCACGTCCTTGCGCGAGCGGCTGGTGTACGCGATGGACATGCCGAAAGCCTGCGCGCGCTTCGCGATCGCCTGCCCGATGCGGCCCAGGCCCACGATGCCCAGCCGCGCGCCGGACATCTTGCGCGCGAGCGGCATCGCGCCCTGCTCCCATTGGCCTTCGCGCACGAAACGGTCGGCCTGCGGCAGCCGGCGCGCGACGGACAGCATCAGCCCGATGGCGAGATCGGCCACCTCGTCGTTCAGCACGTCGGGCGTGTGCGTGACGGGGATGCGCCTCTCCTTCGCGGCGGCGACGTCCACCTTGTCGTAGCCCACGCCCATGATGGACACCATCTCCAGCGCGGGCAGCCGCGCCATCAGCTCGCGATCGACCAGCGACTCGCCGCCGCCGGTGACGGCGCGGATGCGCGGTGCCGCTTTCGAGAACGCCGCCGGGTCAGTGACGTGCAGGCGATCGAGCAATTCGAAGTCGCGCTGCAGTCTTTCGACGTAGAACGGCGGCAGCTTCATCACGGCCAGCACGGCGGGCTTGTCGGAACGGGGATCGCTCATGGTTTTCACGGAGAAAAATCGCGGCAATCGTATGACGATAATATGAATGACCTTTCTCCGGAGTTACCCGCATGACGTCGTCCAGCAAGCCCCGCAAGAAACCCGAGGAGCTGCGCAGCCAGCAGTGGTTCGGCCGACAGGACCGCGACGGCTTCGCGTACCGCAGCTGGGTGAAGGGCAAGGGCGTGCCGCACGACCAGTTCGATGGCCGCCCCGTCATCGGCATCTGCAACACGTTCAGCGAACTCACGCCCTGCAACTCGCATTTCCGCACGCTGGCCGAGCAGGTGAAGATCGGCGTGTACGAAGCGGGCGGCTTCCCGCTCGAATTCCCGGTGATGTCGCTCGGTGAAACGCTGCTGCGCCCCACCGCCATGCTGTATCGCAACCTCGCCAGCATGGACGTCGAAGAGTCCATCCGCGGCAATCCGGTCGACGGCGTGGTGCTGCTGATGGGCTGCGACAAGACCACGCCTTCGCTGGTGATGGGCGCTTCCAGCGTCGACCTGCCCACCATCGGCGTCAGCGGCGGCCCGATGCTCAACGGCAAGTGGCGCGGGCAGGAACTGGGCTCGGGCACCGGCGTGTGGAGCATGAGCGAGCAGGTGCGCGCCGGCACGCTGAAGCTGCAGGACTTCTTCGAAGCGGAAAGCTGCATGCACCGCAGCCACGGCCACTGCATGACGATGGGCACCGCTTCCACCATGGCCAGCATGGTCGAGGCGCTGGGCATCGGCCTGCCGGGCAACGCGGCCTACCCCGCGGTGGACGGCCGCCGCAACGTCATCGCGCGCAACGCGGGCCGCCGCATCGTGGACATGGTGCACGAGGACCTGAAGCTGTCGAAGATCCTCACGCGCCAGGCTTTCGAGAACGCCATCAAGACGCTGGCCGCCATCGGCGGATCGACCAACGCGGTGATCCACCTCATCGCCATCGCGCGCCGCATCGGGGTGGAGCTGTCCATCGAGGACTTCGACAAGCTCGGCTCCGAACTGCCGTGCCTGGTGAACCTGCAGCCTTCCGGCAAGCACCTGATGGAAGACTTCTGCTACGCGGGCGGCCTGCCGGTGGTGATGAACGAGATCCGCCAGCACCTGCACCTGGACGCCATCACCGCCAACGGCACCACCGTGGGCCAGAACATCGAAGGCGCGCAGAACTACAACACGGAAGTGATCCAGCCGCTGGACAAGCCGTTCAAGGACAAGGCCGGCATCGCGGTGCTGCGCGGCAACCTGGCGCCGCGCGGCGCCGTCATCAAGCCCAGCGCCGCGACACCGGCGCTGATGGTGCACAAGGGCCGCGCCGTGGTGTTCGAGGACATCGAGGACTTCCACAAGCGCATCGACGACGAGAACCTGGACGTCGACGAAACCTGCGTGCTGGTGCTGAAGAACTGCGGCCCCAAGGGCTACCCCGGCATGGCCGAGGTGGGCAACATGCCGCTGCCGCCCAAGGTGCTGCGCAAGGGCGTCACCGACATGGTCCGCATCAGCGACGCGCGCATGAGCGGCACGGCGTACGGCACCGTGGTGCTGCACACCGCGCCCGAGGCCGCCGCGGGCGGGCCGCTGGCCATCGTGAAGAACGGCGACATCGTCGAACTGGACGTGCCCAACCGCCGCCTGCACCTGCACATCAGCGATGAAGAGATGCAGGCTCGCATGAAGGCATGGACACCGCCGAAGCCGCCGCTGGATTCGGGGTACTGGAAGCTTTACGTCGATCACGTGCTGCAAGCGGACCAGGGCGTCGATCTCGACTTCCTGGTCGGTAAGCGCGGCGCATTCGTGCCGCGCGACAACCACTGAGGAACAGCCCCTGTCATGCCGGGCTTGACCCGGCATCCACCGCCCGCCCGCCGGACACGCCAGATCGTCTTTCCGGAGATGGATGGCGGGTCAAGCCCGCCATGACAAGCGTCGTGGCTACCATCCCCCCATGACCGCCCTCATCGCCTTCGACTGGGGCACCTCCTCCCTTCGCGCCGCGCGCCTGGACGAACGCGGGCAAGTCCTGGAAGAGCGCTCCAGCACCGACGGCATCCTGCAAGTGCCGGCAGGCGGCTTCCCCGCCGTCTTCGAGCGCATCACGCAAGGATGGCCGCTGCACGGCGCCACCTGCCTCGCCAGCGGCATGGTCGGCAGCCGGCAAGGCTGGCGCGAAGCGCCCTACTGCCCCTGCCCCGCCGGCGCGGCCGAGCTCGCGGACCACGTGCTGTGGCTGGACGATGTGCCCGGCGGCGCGCGGGTCGGCCTGGTGCCCGGCCTGAGCGCGCGCGAAGCCGGCGTGCCCGACGTGATGCGCGGCGAAGAAGTGCAGGTGTTCGGCGCGCTGCAGCGCCTGGACACGGACCACGGCCTCTTCGTGCTGCCCGGCACCCACAGCAAGTGGGTGCGCGTGGCCGGCGGCCGCATCACCGGCTTCTCGACCTTCATGACCGGCGAGGTCTACGCAGCCCTGCGCCAGCACACCATCCTGGCGCGCACCATGGCCGAGGGCGCGCAAGACAACACCGCCTTCCTGCGCGGCGTGCAGCACGCGCTGCGCGCCGGCAGCTTGCTGCATGGCGCGTTCAGTGCACGCGCGCTCTCGCTCTTCGGCGAACTGACCGAAGCCGCGGGCGGCAGCTACCTCTCGGGCCTGGTCATCGGCGAGGAACTGCGCGCGCAGCGGCTGCAGAACAGCGCGTTGCAGCCCGTGCTGATCGGCTCGCCCGCGCTGACCCGCCGCTACGCGCTCGCCTTGTCCGTCCTCGGCGTGCAAGCGCGCGAACTCGGCGCGGAAGCCACCTGGCAAGGCCTGTGGTCGCTGGCGCAAACCCTGGACACGACCGCATGATCCAACCCATCGAATTCGACGCCGCTTTCGCCGCCTGCCCGCTGGTGGCCATCCTGCGCGGCCTGCGTCCCGAAGAAGCCGTGGACGTCGGCCGCGCGCTGGTCGACGCGGGCTTTCGCCTGCTGGAAGTGCCGCTCAACTCGCCCGACCCGCTGCGAAGCATCGCGGCGCTGTCACGCGCTTTCCCGCAGGCGATGGTGGGGGCCGGCACCGTGCTGCGGCGGCAGGAAGTCGGCCCGATCCAGGCCGCGGGCGGGCGATTGATCGTCGCGCCCAACTTCTCGGCCGCTGTCGTGCAGGAAACGCGCGAGCTCGGCCTGGCCTGCCTGCCGGGCGTGGCGACGCCCACCGAAGCTTTCGCCGCGCTGGACGCCGGCGCCACGGGACTGAAGCTCTTCCCCGCCGAGGCCATTCCTCCGGCTGCGGTGAAAGCGATGCGCGCCGTGCTGCCTCGCGGCGTGCGCCTGCTGCCCGTCGGCGGGATCGCCGCCGACAACATGGCCGAGTACCGCGCCGCGGGCGCGGATGGTTTCGGCATCGGCTCCGCGCTGTTCAAGCCCGGCCTGTCCGCGGCCGAG
Organism: Ramlibacter humi; assembly: GCF_004681975.1. Lineage (GTDB taxonomy): Bacteria > Pseudomonadota > Gammaproteobacteria > Burkholderiales > Burkholderiaceae_C > Ramlibacter > Ramlibacter humi. The sequence continues at coordinate 172,950 of NZ_SMLK01000001.1, read as the reverse complement.
GTGGGCTTGCGCGCGCAGGCCTTCGTCGATGCCTGGGCAGGTACGATCCGGGCATGAGTGAAGTCAATTTCGGCCTGCAGGGCCGCGTCTGCATCGTCACCGGCGGTTCGCAGGGCATCGGCGAGGCGTGCGCGCGCCGCTTCGCGAAGGACGGCGCGATCCCCGTCATCGCCGACGTTTCGCGCGACCGCGGCGAGGCGCTGGCGAAGGAGCTCGGCGGCCTGTTCGTCGCCTGCGACGTGGGCGACAAGGTGCAGGTCGACACGCTCGTCGCCGAAACCGTGCGCCGCTACGGCCGGCTGGACGTGCTGGTGAACAACGCCGGCATCTTCAAGGCTTCGGATTTCCTCGAGGTCAGCGAAGCGGATTTCGACGCCGTGCTGCGCGTCAACCTCAAAGGCTCGTTCCTCGTGGGCCAGGCCGCCGCGCGCGAGATGGCCAAGGCCGGGCGCGGGTCCATCGTGAACATGAGCTCGGTGAACGGCGTGCTCGCCATCCCCACCATCGCCAGCTACAACGTCAGCAAGGGCGGCATCAACCAGCTCACGCGCGTGATGGCGCTGGCGCTGGCCGACAAGGGCATCCGCGTGAACGCCGTCGCACCGGGAACAATCGCCACCGAGCTGGCGGCCAAGGCGGTGCTGACGAGTGACGAGCAGCGATCTCGCATCATGAGCCGCACGCCGATGAAGCGGCTGGGCGAACCGTCCGAGATCGCGGATGCCGTCGCCTGGCTGGCCAGCGATGCGGCGAGCTACGTCACCGGCGAGATCGTGGTGGTGGACGGCGGGCGGATGACATTGAACTACACAGTGCCGGTGTAGAAACCCGCAAGCCGTGGATCCCGCCTGCGCGGGAATGACGCGGTGGGCGGCGAGTGCGCGGAAATGGAAAGAGGGCCCGTGGAGGCCCTCTTTCTACGGAGCGTCATCCCCGCGCAGGCGGAGATCCATGGCTTGCGCCTTGGCGCGCAGCGCGCTCAGACGTTCGCGATCGCCACCGCGCGCGCGTTCAGGTAGGCCTCCAGCGCCTCCGGCCCGCCTTCGCTGCCGTAGCCCGAATCCTTCACGCCGCCGAACGGCATCTCGGCGGACGGCATCGCGGGCATGTTCACCCACAGCATGCCGACTTCCACGCGGCGCGTCAGCAGGTCGGCGTTCTTCAGCGACTTGGTGAACGCGTAGCCGGCCAGGCCGAACGACAGGCGGTTGGCTTCGGCGATCGCCTCGTCCATCGTCTTGAACGCGCGGATGGCGGCGACGGGGCCGAAAGGCTCGTCGTTGAACACCTTGGCCTGCAGCGGCACTTCGTCCAGGATGGTGGGCTGCCAGAAGTTGCCGGCCGTGCCGATGCGCTCGCCGCCGGCCAGCACCTTGGCGCCCTTCTCCACCGCGTCCTTCATGAACTCGGCCATCGCGGTCACGCGGCGCGGGTTGGCCAGCGGGCCCATCTGCGTGCCTTCGGCCAAGCCGTCGCCCACCTTCAGCGCCTGCGCCTGCTTGGCCAGCAGGGACGCGAATTCCTCGCGCACGCTCTCGTGCACCAGGAAGCGCGTCGGCGAGATGCAAACCTGGCCCGCGTTGCGGAACTTGGCGGCGCCGGCGGACTTCACCGCCAGCGCGATGTCGGCGTCGTCGCAGACGATGACCGGCGCGTGGCCGCCCAGCTCCATCGTCACGCGCTTCATGTGCTGGCCCGCCATCGCGGCCAGCTGCTTGCCCACCGGCGTGCTGCCGGTGAACGTGATCTTGCGGATGACCGGGTGCGGGATCAGGTAGCTGGAGATTTCGGCCGGGTCGCCGTACACCAGGCCCAGCACGCCGGGCGGCAGGCCCGCGTCCTGGAAAGCACGGATCAGCTCGGCGGGACCCGCCGGCGTCTCTTCCGGCGCCTTCACCAGCATGGAGCAGCCGGCCGCCAACGCGGCGCCGACCTTGCGCACCACCTGGTTGATCGGGAAGTTCCACGGCGTGAACGCGGCCACGGGGCCCACCGGGTCCTTCACCACCATCTGGCGCACCGCCAGGTTCCAGCGCGACGGCACCAGCCGGCCGTACACGCGCATGCCTTCGTCCGCGAACCACTCGATGATGTCGGCGGCGGCCATGGCCTCGCCCTTGGCTTCCACCAGCGGCTTGCCCTGCTCCTGCGTCAGCAGGCGGCCGATGGCTTCGGCGCGCTCGCGCATCAGGCCGGCGGCCTTGCGCATGACCTTGCTGCGATCGGCGGCGGTCATGTCGCGCCAGGTCAGGAAGCCCTTCTGCGCCGCGTCCAGCGCACGGTCCAGATCCACCTTGCTCGCGTGCGCCACGCGGCCGATCTCCTGGCCCGTGGCCGGGTTGTGCACGGCCAGCGTGCGGCCGTCCGCGGCGTCCTGCCACTCGCCGTTGATGAAGAGCTTGGTGTTGGGGTAGGTCATGGAAGAGCCTGGAGGGATTGCGTTGGGAAACTGCGATTGTGGAGGATTCCGGCGCACGCGCCCGGGGGCGCGGCAAGATGGGCGGATGGACACGCGGGATGCTTTCGACCTGCAGCGCTTCGTCGATGCGCAGGCGCCCGTCTACGCCACCGCGCTGGCCGAGCTGCACGCCGGCGACAAGCGCACGCATTGGATGTGGTTCGTCTTTCCGCAGCACGAAGCGCTGGGCCGCAGCGGCATGGCGCGCCGCTACGGGCTGCGTTCGCTGGACGAAGCATGTGCGTACTGGAAACACCCGTTGCTCGGTGCACGCCTGCGCGAATGCTGCGAGGCGCTGATGCAGGTGGAAAACCTCAGCGCGCACGACATCCTCGGCAGCCCCGACGACCTGAAGCTGCGGTCCTGCCTCACGCTGTTCGAACTCGCCGCGCCGGAAGAACCTCTTTTCGCGCGGCTGCTCGATCGCTACTACGGGGGTGATCGCGACGAGCGCACGCTGGCGCTGTGCGGTTGACCGGCCTCGGGTCCGGCGGGCACGCCCGCAACCACCAGGACGGCCAGGGTGGATAACGGAAGGCTCGCGATCCGGCACGAGATCTCGACATTCGCGCGGCGTGCCGAACGTGCAGTGGTCGCCCTGCGGACTGGTGGACGAAGCGGCCGGCGCTTGCGCGACTTCGCACCCGAGGGAAAGGCCTAGGGCAAAGGCACGCCCCAGCCCGACGCGCCCAGCTCATCCGCCATCACGCCGGCCACCCAGGCCCGGCGCTCGTCCTGCATGCGCGCGCGGATCGCGCCCACGCTGATCGCCGCGTAGGTGCCGGGCGTCACCTCGAAGTACATGCCGACGCCGCTGACGCCGTCGGCCACCAGGTTGTCGGTGGCGGCGTAACCGCGCTTGAGCGTCTGCGCCACCTGCCGACGCAAATGCGCGAGCGAGCTGCGCTCCGGAGGAAGGCTGGCCCGCTGGCGCGCGTGGAACGCGGCGAGTTCGGCGTCGGTCAGCGTCGCCATCAGCGCGCTGCCCGCGGAACCCACGCCCAGCGGCCGCAGCCCGCCCACCTGCAGCACCAGCGCCTTGATGGGAAACGCGCCTTCCTCGTAGTGAACGCAATGCGCGAAGTCGCCGTTGCGCACCACCAGGTACACCGTGTCCTCGGTGCGGCGAGCCAGCCGGATCATCATCGGCCGGCAGCGCTCGATGATGGGCACGCGGCTCATGGTGGCGAGCCCCAGCTGCATCGCCTCCAGCCCCAGGCGATACAGCTTGCGCGAATCGCGCGCCACCATGCCCGTCTGCACCAGGGAACTGAGAAGCCGGTAGGTGGTCGTACGGTCCAGGGCCGTCGCGGCCACCAGCGACTGCAGCGACATGCCCTGCTCGTGGTTCAGGCCCACCAGCTTGAGCAGGTCCATCGCGCGGAACACCGTCTGCGCGCCTTGCACGCGGGCGCCGGTGTCCCCGGGCGGGGCGGGAGCCTTTTTGTTCACCATGTGCACATCATCCTGGCTGACCACCAGAGAGCGCAAGCCCAGAATGTTCAGCATGTGCACAAATAGCGACCTCGCGGTTCACCCGCATGCGGCCCCGGCCCATACTGGCCCGACGCATTTGACAGAGATCCGGAGACAAGTCTTGAAACGCTCGACCTTCCTCCTCGCCGCCTGCATGGCGGTCGCCGCGCCCGCGGTACTCGCGCAGGGCCCGGCCTACCCGAACAAACCCGTGAAGATCGTCGTCGGCTACCCGCCGGGCGGCGCTTCCGACATCGTCGCCCGCCTGGTCGCCCAGGAACTGCAGGCGATGAACAACCAAGGTTTCGTCGTCGAGAACCGGCCCGGCGTTGGCGGCATGCTGGGCATGAGCGTCGTGGCCAAGTCGCCGGCCGACGGCTACACGCTGGGCCTGGGCGTCAGCGGCACGTTGACCACCGGGCCGCACCTGACCAAGACCCGCCTGTACGACCCGCTGAAGGACTTCGAGCCCATCACCATGGTGGCCAAGGCGCCGATGATCCTGCTGGCCAGCCCGGCCTTCAAGTACGACAACGTGAACGCGCTGGTGCGCGAAGCCAAGGCCCGTCCGGGCGAGCTGATGTTCGCGTCCGGCGCGCAGGCTTTCGAGCTGGCGCTGCAGCTGTTCAAGTCCAAGGCCGACGTGAACATCACGTCCGTCTCCTACCCCGGCGGCGCGCAGGCTTCCATCGACGTGATGTCCGGCCGCGTGCCGCTGATGGTGGACACCATCGGCGCGCAGCAGGAGAACATCCGCACCGGCAAGCTCAAGCCGCTGGCGGTGCTGGACAGCAAGCGCTCGCCGCTGTTCCCCGACGTGCCGACGATGGCCGAAGCCGGCGTGAACGGCTACGAGGCGCTGGGCTGGACCAGCCTGGTCGCACCGCCCGGCACGCCCGAGGCCATCGTGCAGAAGCTGAACCAGCAGGTCGGCCAGGTGCTGGCCAAGCCCGAAGTGAAGAAGCGCCTGCTGCAGCTGGGCTTCGAGCCCTGGCACAGCACGCCGCAGCAGGCCGGCAAGATCGTCGCCAGCGAATACGCCAAGTGGGGTGACGTGGTGCGCACCTCCGGCATGCAGGCCCAGTAAGCCCGCACCCCACCCTTTTCCAACGTCCCTTGCGACTCCGCCGCGGCCCGCGGCTTCGGCGGAGCCTTGCCCGAAACAAGCCCATGACCACCCGAACCGATCCGAACTGGACCGCCGAACTCGATCGCGCGCTGCCCACCGCCAACGTGCCCACGCTGCTGATGGTGCTGCTGCACCTGACCGGCGAGCGCCGCTGGCTGGGTGACCGCTACCAGTGCACCCGCATCCACGGCATCGAGGACCACGACAGCGGCGGCCTGCCGCAGGACGTGCAGGACGAAGTGCGCGCCGCCGCGCGCACGGCCATCCTGGCGTGGAAGGCCGGCCAGGCGCCCGCCCTGCCCGACCCCGGCATCGACGAACTGGTGGACATGCTCCGCCGCAGCGTCGGCGAGGAAGTGCCCGCCTCGTACGGCCCCATGGTCGGCGCGTGGCTGGGCCTGGACGCCGAGTTCCGCATCGACCAGCAAGGCCGGTACCGCGTGCCGGAAGACTTCCACGCGGTCGTCATCGGCGCGGGCGTCGCCGGGCTGTGCGCTTCCATCCGCCTGCGCGGCGCGGGCATCCCGCACACCGTGATCGAGAAGAACGGCGAAGTGGGCGGCACCTGGTACGAGAACCACTACCCCGGCGCGGGCGTGGACACGCCCAACCACATCTACTCGTATTCCTTCGCCAAGGAAGACTGGACGCGCTACTTCGCGCTGCGCGAGGAGATCCAGGCGTACTTCGTGAAGGTGTCGCACGACTTCGGCGTGCGCCCGCACATCCGCTTCGACACCAAGGTGGAATCGGCCGTCTACAACGAGGCCGACATGGATTGGACCGTGCGCGTGTCCGACGCGGCGGGCCAGGCCGATGTGCTGCGCGCCAACGTCGTCATCAGCGCGGTGGGCCTGCTCAACGTGCCCAAGATGCCGAACATCCCCGGGCTGGACACCTTCCCCGGCCCCTGCTTCCACAGCGCCCGCTGGCCGAAGGGCCTCCGAGTCGCCGGCAAGCGCGTGGGCGTCATCGGCAACGGTGCCAGCGCCATGCAGATCGTGCCGGCCATCGCCGCCGAAGTGGCGCAACTCACGGTGTTCCAGCGCTCCAGGCAGTGGGCCGCGCCGTTCGACCGCTTCCAGAAGCCGGTGCCGCCCGCCGCGCGCTTCCTGCTGAAGGAAGTGCCGTTCTACCAGCCCTGGTACCGCCAGCGCCTGGCCTGGATCTTCAACGACCGCGTGCACTCGTCGCTGCAGGTCGACCCGGCGTGGCCGCACCCGGAACGCTCGATCAACCGCCGCAACGACAAGCACCGCGAGATGTTCGTCGAGTACGTGAAGAAGGAACTGGGCGGCCGCCAGGACCTGCTGCCCAGCGTGCTGCCCGACTACCCGCCCTTCGGCAAGCGCATGCTGATGGACAACGGCTGGTTCCGCACCGCCACGCGCGACAACGTGAAGATCGTCAACGACGGCATCGAGCGCGTCGACGGCAACGCGGTGGTCACGCGCGACGGCACGCGCCACGAGTTCGACGTCCTGGTGGTCTGCACCGGCTTCGACGCCATCAACCTGTTGTCGTCGTTCAACTTGGTGGGCCGCGGCGGCAAGACGGTGCGCGAAGCCTGGGACGCCAAGGGCGCGCAGGCCTACCTGGGCGTGGCGACGCCGGGCTTCCCCAACTTCTTCATGCTGGCCGGCCCCAACACGGCGCTGGGCCACGGCGGCAGCGTGGTGGCGCTGCTGGAAACGCAGGTGCAGTACGTCATGAGCCTGCTGAAGCAGGCGATGGCCAACCACGACTGGCCGTTCGAGATCGAGGTGCGCCAGGACCTGCACGACGAGTACAACGAGCGCGTGCAGGAAGCGCATGCCCGCATGATCTGGACGCACAAGGGCATGTCCAACTGGTACCGCAACGCGCAGGGCCGCGTCGTGGCGCCCACGCCGTTCCGCAACGACGACTACTGGCACATGACGCGCCGCAACGGCCTGGCCGACTACGTGGTGCGCGCGCGTTCCGGCGCCAAGTCGCAGGGACTGGTCGGGGAGTCGGCGTGAAGGTCGGCGCCCAGCCCGGCCCTCACCTGCTGAGCGGCCTGCGCATCCTGGACCTGGGCACCATGGTGGCCGGTCCGGTGGCGGCGACGCTCTTCGCCGACTTCGGCGCCGAGGTGATCAAGGTGGAAGTACCCAAGCGCGGCGACACCGTGCGCGACCTGGGTCCCTTCGTCGACGGCAAGTGCCTGTACTGGAGCGTCGAGAACCGCAACAAGAAGTCCGTCACGCTGGACCTGCGCCAGCCCGAAGGCCGCGAGCTGCTGCTGCGCCTGGTCGAGCAGGCCGACGCGGTGGTGGAGAACTTCCGCCCCGGCACGCTGGAGAAGTGGGGCCTGGGTTACGAGGAGATGAAGGCGCGCAACCCCAGGCTGGTGCTGCTGCGCATCTCCGGCTTCGGCCAGACCGGTCCCTACCGCGAGCGCGCGGGCTACGACCGCATCGCGCTGGCTTTCGGCGGCCTGATGGGCATCACCGGCTTCCCGGACCGCCCGCCGGTGCGCATCGGGACTTCCATCGCCGACTACCAGTCCGCGATCCTCGGCGCCTTCGCGCTGATGATGGCCATCTACCACCGCGACCTGCGCGGCGGCGAAGGCCAGGAGATCGACCTGGCGATGTACGAGGCCATCATCCGCTTCACCGAAGTGCTGGTGCCGGCCTACGACCGCCTGGGCACCGTGCGCGAGCGGCGCGGCAACAAGCATTTCGCCGCGGCGCCGGGCGAGCACTTCCGCACCTCGGACGGCCGCTACGTCATCCTCACCGTGTCCGCCGACGCGGGCTTCCAGCGCCTGGCGCAGGCCATGGGCCGCCAAGACTGGCTGGCCGACGAGCGCTTCGCCACGCACGAGAAGCGCTGGCAGCACGTGGACGAACTGAACGCCGCGCTGGCGCAATGGATCGAGCAGCAGCCGGTGGAGCAGCTGTGCGCGAAGCTGGACGAGGCCAAGCTCGCCTACTCGTTCATCTACACCATCGAGGACATCATGAACGACCCGCACTACCAGGCGCGGGGCACCATCGCCTCGGTGCCCGACCCCGCCATCGGCCCGGTGCGCATGGCCGGCGTGGTGCCCAAGTTCGGCGGCGTTCAGGAAAAGCCGATCGAGCCCGCGCCCGACCTGGGCCAGCACAACGAAGAGGTCTACGGCGGCATGCTGGGCCTCACCGTCGAGCAGATGGCCGACCTGGCCGAAAAGGGCGTGCTGTGAAGAAGGCGCTGGTGCTGGGCGGCGGCGGCGTCGCCGGCATCGCCTGGATCACCGGCCTGCGCGCGGGGTTGGCACGCGAGGGCGTGGACATCGCGCGCGCCGACGTGATCATCGGCACCTCCGGCGGCTCGGTGGTCGGCGCGCAGATCGCCGCCGGCGTGCCGCTGGACCAACTGCTTTCCGCGCAGCTGGCGCCGCCCGCGGACTCCAAGGAAACGGCGCGTCCCTATTCGCAGGCCGACTCCGACGCCCGCAACCGGCAGCTGATCGACAAGGTGGGCGGCGACGTCGTCGCCGCCCGCAAGCGCATCGCGGCCTACGCGCTGCGCAGCGAGACCGTGCCGCTGCCGATGCGGCGCGACATCATCGCCTCGCGCCTGCCCACCGCCGACTGGCCGGAGGGCAACCTGCGCGTGGTGGCCGTCGACACCGCCACCGCCGAACACCGGCTGTTCGACCGCGCCAGCGGCGTCGACTTCGTCGATGCCATCGCCGCCAGCTGCGCCGTGCCCGGCGCCTGGCCCTGCGTGCCGATCGGCGGCGCGCTGTGGATGGACGGCGGCATCCGCTCGCACACCAACGCGGACCTTGCCGCCGGCGCCAGGTCGGTGCTGGTGGTCGCGCCGCTCGGCTGGAGCGACGGCGACCCGGTCTGCGGCCACCTGCGCGCCGAGGTGTACGCGCTGGAGTCGCAGGGCACCGAGGTGCACGTCGTCGTGCCCGACGCCGGATCGCTGGAAGCCATGACCGACAACGTGCTGGACCCCGCGCGCCGCCTGCCCAGCGCGCGCGCCGGGCTGGCGCAAGGCCAGCGCATCGCCGCGCAACTGGCCGCCCGCTGGGCGGCCTGAAGCATTCCCACACCACATAGGAGACAAGCAATGGACATCCGACGCCGACAGCTGATCGCCGCGGGCGCCGCCCTGCCGCTGGCGGGCATCGCGCACGCGCAGCAGGACTGGCCCGAGCAGACCGTCAAGGTCATGGTGCCGTTCCCGCCGGGCGGCTCGACCGACATCCTGGGCCGCATGGTGGCCGACAGCCTGCAGAAATCGCTGGGCAAGCCGGTCATCGTGGAGAACCTGCCGGGCGCCACGGGCACCATCGGCGTGGCCGCGGTCGCGCGCGCCAAGCCCGACGGCCACACGCTGCTCATGGGGTCCGTCGGCACCATGGTGACCAACCACTTCGCCTACGAGAAGCTGCCCTTCACCATCGATTCCATCGCGCCGGTGATCGACCTCGCGGAAACGCCGAACGTGCTGATGGTGCGCGCAGACCTCCCCGTGAACACGCCGGCCGAGCTGATCGCGCTGATGAAGGCCAACCCGAACAAGTTCCAGTACGGCAGCTCGGGCATCGCGTCCAGCTCGCACGTGTCGTGCGAAATGTTCAAGCTGCGCGCGGGTGTCAACGCCGTGCACGTGCCGTACAAGGGCGGCACGCCCATGCTCACCGACCTGGTCGGCGGCCAGATCGACTTCTCCATCGACCAGATCTCGTCGGCGCTCAAGCTGATCCAGGCCGGCCGCATCAAGGCGCTGGCCGTCACGTCGGCCAAGCCCTCGACGCAACTGCCCAACCTGCCCACGCTCAGCCAGACGCTGCCCGGCTTCGTCGCGTCGCCCTGGTTCAGCGTCGGCGCGACCGCGGGCACGCCGCGCCCCATCATCCAGCGCCTGAACGCCGCGCTGAACGCCATGCTGGCCGACAAGGCGGTGCTGGCCAAGCTGGACGGCTACGGCATCGTGCCCGTCGGCGGCACGCCGGAGGACCTGGCCGCGCTGATGAAGCGCGAAGCGGACCAGATGCGCGAGTTGTCGCAGCGCGTGAGCCTGAAGGCGGGTTGAGATGGCGCTCGATCCTTTCGGTCCCGGGCGCATCCGCGACCGCCTGCAGATCCAGGACCTGATGTACCGCTGGTGCCGGGCGGTGGACCGCCTGGACAAGCAGGGCATGCTGGACATCTTCTGGCCCGGCGCCATCGACAGTCATGGCCCCTACATCGGCCCCGCCGAGGGGCTGGTGGAATGGATCCTGGTGCGGCACAAGCCCATCGCCACGTCCAGCCACTTCGTCGGCAACCTGCTGATCGAGTTCGCTTCCGACGACGTGGCGCTGGTGGAAACCTACGTGCGCACCATCCAGCAGTACCCGCCGGAAGCCAAGTCGCAGCTGGCGCAGCTGACCGGCGGCGCGGCCGGCGAGCCCGGCGGCGCGATGGACATGTTCACTTCCTCGCGCTACCTGGACCGCATGGAGCGGCGCGACGGCGAGTGGCGCATCGCGCACCGCGACCTGATCCAGGACTGGAAGCAGATCGCGGACGTGAAGTACCCGGCGCTGGCGCCCAAGGAAGGCTGGATCATCGGCCGCCGCGACGGCACCGACCAGATGCAGGCCGAGCGCAAGCGGCTCGGCATCGGCTGAGCGCCCAGGCGCTCGGTTCAATGCCCCGCAGCTGGCGCTTCGCCGCGCGCATCCGCAAGCTGGCACCGGGACGCAGCCTGCGGCCGATGACGGAGCGCGCCGCCTAGGCTCCCGCGCCCGGCCAGCGGAAGGTGAAGACGACGTCCGGCGCCTGGTAGCGGTAGCTGAGCGTGCCGCCGTGCGCGCGGGCGATCTCGTTGGCGATGTACAGGCCCAGGCCCAGGCCGCCGCGGTTGCGCTCGTTGCCGACCGACTGCCGCTTGTACGGGTTGAACAGCTGGCTCGCCAGTTCGCCCGGGATGGGCGGACCCTGGTTGGCGACCGACACCACTGCATCGCTGCCCTCGCGCCGCAACGCGACGCGCACCGGATGCCCCGGCTCGCCGTGCTGGCGCGCATTGCCCAGCAGGTTGTCCAGCAGCTGCTCCAGCCGCGCGGCATCGGCCGGCACGACGAAGCTGAAAGGCGCGTCCAGCGCCACTTCCACGCTGGGATGCGCGATGCGCGAGTCCTGCGCGATCTCGCGCAGCACCGCGGCCACGTCCACCGGCTCGGGCTGCACGCCCAGGCCGATGCCGGCCTGCAGCCGCGAGACGTCCAGCACGTCGGTGATGAGGCGCGCCATCTGCGAGCTGCTGCGGCTGATGCGCTGGCCGATCTTGGCGCCGTCGGCGCCACGCTGCAGCATCTGCGAAGCCATCGCGATGGTCTGCAGCGGATTGCGCAGGTCGTGGCCCAGCACCGCGAACATCTGGTCGCGCGCGCGGGCCATCTGCGCCTGCCGCGCCACGGTGGCGCGCAGCAGTTCGCCGCGCAACGAACTGCCCAATTCCTTTTCGGTGTCGGTCCACGGCAGCGTGATGCCGCGCACCGTCTCGCGCCACACGTCGAACGAGCCGCGCGGGGTGAGGCGCGGGCCGTTGGGTCCGGGCACGTACTGCTTCTCCGGCCGGCCGCCCCACTCGATGGTCTCGACCTGCTCCTTGCGCAGCAGCACCAGCCAGCCCGAGCCTTCTTCCTCCATGCGCAGCGCCATCAGGCCGCAGTACGGCCACAGGCTTTCCGCCAGCTCGGGCGGCAGCTCCGCGCGCGAAGACACGCACAGCATGCCGCGCGGCAGCGAGTGCCCGCGCAGCCAGCGCACCAGCTCGCCCGCCGCCTCGGCCGGCACGCCGCCATGCACGAAGGTTTCCGTGCCTTCCGAAGCGACCAGCGCCTCGGCATGGAACAGCGCGCACAGCTCCTGCGCGAACGGGGTGATGCCGGCCATGGTGGCGTCGGCGTGCGTCACCTTCTCGATCAGGCGCACGCGCAGTTCGCTGCCCAACGCCAGCTGGCGCGAGTGCTCGGCCGACAACAGGGTCTGCACGCTGCTGGCCAGCAGCTGCGCCAGCACGTCGGCCGCGGTGCGCATGGCGTACGGCACCACCTTGGGCGACATGTGGTGGCAGGCCAGCATGCCCCACAGGTGGCCGCCGATGACGATGGACACGCTCATCGAAGCGGCCACGCCCATGTTGGTGAGGTACTCGATGTGGATCGGCGACACGCTGCGCAGGCTGCACCAGCTCATGTCCAGCGTGGAAGGCACGTCCGCCACCAGCGGCACAGGCCTGGCGCCGACGTCCGCGATCTGCCGCACCGTGTTCAGCACATACAGGCGCCGCGCCTGCGCCGGGATGTCGCTGGCCGGGTAGCGGCGGTGCAGGAAGGGTTCCAGGTCTTCTCTGCACGCTTCGGCGACCACGTCACCGCTGGCGTCGTGGCGGAAGCGGTAGGCCATCACCCGGTCGAAGCCGGCGATGGCGCGCAGCTCCACCACCGCCGTGTCCAGCAGGTCGCGGATGCTGCGCTGCTGCCGCAGGCGCGCCATGCTGGTGTAGGCCAGGCCGGCGAAGCCGGTGCGCTCGGCCGCGCCGTCGCCGGAGCGGATCTCGAACTCGGCCACCGCCGCGTGGCCGTTGTGGTGCACCAGAAGGTCGAAGGTGCGCGAGCCGAACGCGACCTCGTGGCGGTCGACCATGCCCACGCGCGCGGAGCCGCGGGACAGCACCGCCTCGATCGCGCCCCGCGCGACGCCGTCCGCGTCGAAGTGGCCTTCCGCCAGCTTCTGGCCCAGCGAAGGCAGCATGGCCTGCAGCAGCCCGCCCGCGTCCTGGCTGGCCCAGTGCAGCATGCCGTCGCCGCCGAAAGCCAGCAGCGCGCCATGCGGCTGCACGTGGCCCGGCACATGGATGGGCTCGCGGTCGCAGTTGTCCAGCGTCACCGGCGCCTGCGGCGCGCTGGGTTGGAAGCGGTGCGGCATCAGAGCGCCGCCCGGTGGACCGCGGGAACGTTCATGCCCCGCGTTTGTCGCCGATCCGCGCGAACGCGGCTGTAGGACCGGGCGCTGATGCGCTTGCCGGCCGCGTCAAGGTGGAGGGAATGAATGCGGAGGTTCCAGTTTCACCGCGCCGATCTGCAGGTGGTGCATCAGTTCGCGCAGCAGCAGGAGTGTCGCAGCAAAGTCCGGCCCGGGCGGCAAGGCGTCGGCGGAAGGGAGCGATCCGCCCGCGGCCATCGCCAGCCGGGTGAACACGCGCTCGACCGCATCGGCGGTGAGCGGTTCGCGCGAGGCATCGACGCCGGCGGCCCGGGCGATGGCGGCCAGCTGCGCGCCCTCGCCCTGCAGCGTCGCGCCGGCGAACTTCGCGGCGGGCGCGCCGATGGCTTCCTCCACCACGTCGATCCCCGCTTCGATCTGCCCGGCCGTGGGCGGGTCGCGGCGGAACAGCGCAGCGACCTCGGCCACGCCGACGCGCAAGACGAGATCGCCCGCCTGCGTGGCGTGGTCGCCGAGCACGAGCCGCGTGGTCACAGGTTGGTCTGCTCCGCCGGCACGCCTGCGGGCACGCCCGCCGCTTCGCCCGACGACGGGCTGGCCGGCTTGGCGCCGCCGAGCAGGTAGCCGGTCATGGTGATGCCGCCCATCGTGCCGCCTTCGACGAACGGGACAGGCCGCTCGCCCGCCGCATGCGCAAGCCCCGCCAAATACAGCAGAGGCAGGAAGTGCTCGGGCGACGGCGCGGCCATCGGGTAGTCGGGATGCCGCTCCACCGAAGGCAGCTGCGAGGGATCGGTGGTCATGATGCGGCGCACCTCGGCGTCGAAGCGCTCGCCCCAGTCGTAGGCGCGGTCGCGCAGCGAACGGTCCATGCGGCGCAGGTTGTGCACCACGTTGCCGCTGCCGACGATGAGGATGCCGCGCTCGCGCAGCGGCGCCAGCCGCGCGCCCAGGTCGAAGTGGTACTGCGAGCCCTCGCCGCCATTCAGGGACAGCTGCAGCACCGGGATGTCCGCTTTCGGGAAGACGTGCGCCAGCACCGACCAGGTGCCGTGGTCCAGGCCCCAGCTGTCTTCGTCCAGGCCGACGTAGGCGGGACGCACCACCTCCGCGATCTCGCGCGCGATCTCCGGCGCGCCCGGCGCCGGGTAGTCGAACTCGAACAGCTCGCGCGGGAAACCGTAGAAGTCGTGGATCACGCGCGGTTGCGGCATCGCCGTGACGGCGCTCCCATGGATGAACCAGTGCGCCGAGATGCACAGGATGGCGCGCGGCCGCGGCAACGTGCGGCCCAGTTCGCGCCACGCGCTGGTGTAGCGGTTGTCCTCCAGCGTGTTCATCGGGCTGCCGTGGCCGATGAAGGCGGCGGGCATGAGGGTCGAGTGCATGCCGGGAGCATAGTGCGCGCGCAAGCTCATCCACCAACGGCGCCCCGTCCTACGCCGCGCTGCCGCGGGAACGCGCGATGCTGTCCCATTCCCACTCCCGGGAGGACCGCATGGACGCGACCGGCAGCAACCCACCGCAGCAGCCCGACGACGAGGAAGCGCCGCGGGCGCAGCAACCCAGGCCGATACCCGACGAGCCCGGCCCGCACGACGTGCCCGACAACGAGGTGATCGACAAGACCCTGCCCACGGGCGGCGGCGACAAGCCGCGCGACTGACACGGCGGCTTGCTATTCCGCGGCGTTCACCAGCCGCACCTTCCGCCAGCTCGCGCCGATCTCCAGCAGCTGACCGGCGCGGTCGCGATGTCGAAGTGCTTGAGCGCGTCAACGCTCAAACGTCCCCGGAGAATGAGCCCAGGCCGGGCGCGCAGGCGCAGCCTCAAGGCAAGCACCTCCAGGAACTCAAGCCGCCGCGGCACCCACCTTGGGCTGCAACTTCGCTTCCCGGATCGGCAAGTGCACCAGCGCCGCCCCCACGGCCAGCACGATGTCCACGTACCAAACCCAGTCGTAGCTGCCGGTCGCCTGGAACACGGTGCCGCCCAGCCACGCGCCGAGGAAGCCGCCGACCTGGTGCGACAGCATGACGATGCCGAACAGCGTCGCCATGTTGGCCGGCCCGAAGAACTTCGCGACCAGGCCCGCCGTGGGCGGCACGGTGGACAGGAAGGTGACGCCCATCACCGCCGCGAAGACCAGCACGATGGGACCCGTGCGCGGCGACAGCAGGAACACCAGCACCGCCAGCGCGCGCGTGGCGTACACCAGCGACAGCAGCGACTTCATGCGCCAACGGCCGACGGCCCAGCCCATGGCGACGCTGCCCACGATGTTGAAGAGGCCCAGCAGCGACAGCGCCCAGCCCGCCCATTGGGGAGTGAGGCCGCACGCGGCGACCACGCCCGGAAGGTGCGTGGCGAGAAAGGCGACGTGGAAACCGCAGACGAAGAAGCCGCAAGCCAGCATCAGGTAACTGGGGTTGCGCAGCGCCTGCCCGATGGCTTCGCGCGTGCCTTGCGGCTTGGGTCCCGCGCCGGCAGCCTGCACGGAGTTGCCTTTGAGCACCCAGGCCGCGGGCAAGGCAAACAGCACGAGGACACCCAGCACCTGCATCGCGTTGACCCAGCCCACGCCCACCATCAGCGTGGCGGCCAGGGGCGCCAGCAGGAACTGGCCGGTGGAACCTCCCGCGTTGACGATGCCGGTGGCGAAGCCGCGCTTTTCCGGCGGGGTGAGCCGCGTGACCGCGGACATCAGCACCGCCGGCCCGGCCATGCCCGCGCCGCCCGCGGCCAGCAGGCCGATGACGACGACCAGGCCCAGCGTGCTGTTCATGTACGGCGTGAGGACGGTGCCCAGCGCCACCAGCAGCGCGCCGATCAGGATGACGCGGCCGGTGCCGATCTTGTCGGCGACCGCGCCGGCGAAAGGCTGCGTGAGGCCCCACCACAGCTGGCCGAAGGCGAACGCCAGGCTGATGCTGGCCAGGCCGAGGCCCGTGGCCGTGTTCAGCGGCGAGAGGAACAGGCCCATCGTCTGTCGCACGCCCATGGTCAGCGCGAAGGTGCCGGCGGCCGCCAGCAGCACCAGCCAGAGCGGGTGGACGCGTTTGCTTTCAGTCATCGGATTCCCCCGGTTCGGCGGGCGCGAGCAGCGCACCGCATTCGTCGATCAAGGCGTGCAGCGCCACCACGCGGCGCGCCCCCAGCTGAGCGTTGAGGCTCTCCTGCGCCACGCGCCAGCGGCGCTGCGCTTCCTGCCGTTTCTCGCGGCCGGCTTCGGTGGCCGTGACCACGCGCGTGCGGCCGTCGCCGCCCTGCTCCATCGCCAACCAGCCGGCGGCCAGCAGCGGCTGCAGGTTGCGGCTCAAGGTGGACGGCGTGACCTGCATGGTGCGCGCCAGGTCGACGCAGCGAATGGGCCCCAGCTTGCACACGTACGACAGCAGCGAGTACTGCGTGCCCTTCAGGCCGGTCTTGCCGACTTCCGCGTCGTAGTGCTGCGCCACGCGGCGCATCAGCTGGCGCAGCTTGAGGTTGGTGCAGCCCTGCGGCTTGACAGCGGTGTCCATGGCGATTAGTGTACCTGCAACTATTGCATATGCAATGACCTTTCGGAGCCAACCGCGATGACGCAGAACAACCAACTCGAGCAATGGCTGGCGCAGGAGCGCGAGCAGAAGGCCCTTTTCGAAGGCGGCGCCGGCGTCGGCGTGGCCACGCCCGAGCAGGTCGCCGGGCTGTCGGGGCTGGAGCAATTGCGCGCCATGCTGGCCGGCAAACTGCCCTCCCCTTCGATCGCGCAGACCTTGGATTTCCTCCTGGTCGAGGTGGACGACGGCCGCGCGGTGTTCCAGGGCACACCGGGGCCCGCGCACCTGAATCCGATGGGCACGGTGCATGGCGGGTGGTACGCGACGCTGCTCGACTCGGCGCTGGGCTGTGCGGTGCACACGAAGATGCCGCCGGGTCGTGGATACACCACGGCGGAACTTGGCGTGAATCTGGTGCGCGCGATCGGTGCCAAGGCGCCGCGAGTGCGGGCGGAGGGCAAGGTGATTCATTGCGGGCGGCAGTTGGCTACGGCCGAGGCGCGGCTGTATGGACCGGATGGAACGCTGTACGCGCACGCGACTACGACTTGCCTGGTGTTTGATTTGCCGAGCGCGAAGTGATTCGTTGAAGGCCGTGCGGGCGCGGCGGGTGGCGCCTGGCGCGGCCTCATGCTCCAGCGGCCGTGCTTCGCCTCCGGCTCGCACAGGCTTCCCGCCGAATCGGCCGCGCCAGGCGCGACCCGCCGCGCTGGGACGCGCGTGCGGGTTCGAAGAAGGTATTGCACCTGCAGCGCGCGGCCCCTCAACGGCGTCATTCCCGCGAAGGCGGGAATCCATCGCTTCCACTACGGCCGTTGAATGCGGACGCCATGGATTCCCGCCTTCGCGGGAATGACGCCATTGGAACCCGCGCACTGGTTCCGCGCGCCAGGCGCGCTCTTCGGACAACCACCAAAAAACCCAACTTCACGTCATAAATTCCCACGTTCGCTCCGCGCCTCACGCGGGAATGACGGTCTGCGGATAATTCGGCCCATGCGCCTCCTCCACACCATGCTCCGCGTCGGCGACCTACAGCGCTCGATCGACTTCTACACCCGCGTGCTCGGCATGAAGCTGCTGCGCACGACCGAACGGCCGGAGCAGAAGTACTCGCTGGCCTTCGTGGGCTACGGCACCAACCCGGACCATGCCGAGCTGGAGCTCACCTACAACCACGGCGTCTCCAGCTACGAGCTGGGCACGGCCTACGGCCACATCGCGCTGGGCGTGCCGGATGTGTACGGCGCCTGCGACAAGATCCGCGCGGCCGGCGGCAACGTCACGCGCGAGCCGGGACCGGTCAAGGGCGGCAACACGGTGATCGCCTTCGTCACAGACCCCGACGGCTACAAGATCGAGCTGATCCAGCGCGAAGCCGAATCCGCCTGACGTTCAGGGCTTCGGCACCTCGAACAGGTAGAACGGCGGCTGCTCGGGCCGCGTGCGCGTCAGCAGCGGCTTGGCCACGTTGAACACCGGCACGCCGTTGATGGTCTTGCCTTCCACCGTGCCGCGGTGGGCGTGGCCGTGGAACACGGCGTCCACCGGGTAGCGCAGCAGGGGCTCTTCCAGGCGGCTGCTGCCGAGGAACGGCAGGATCTCCGTGGGCTCGCCCTGCACGGTGCTGCTGACGGGCGAGTAATGCAGCATGGCCAGCCGGCGCGGCGTGCGCAGCTTGGCCAGCGCCGACTCCAGCTTCAGCGCCTCGTTCAGCGCTTCCTGCACGAAGAGCTTGATCGCCGGTTCGCCCCACGCGCCGAGCGAGCCGCGGCCGAAGCCGCCCGCGAAGCCTTTCGCGCCGGCGATGCCAACGCCTTCGATCTCGCAGGCTTCGCCATCGAGCACACGCACGCCCGCCTTGGTGAGCATCTGCCGCACGACGTCGGGCGTGCCGGATTCGAAGTCGTGGTTGCCCAGCACGGCGACGATGGGCACCGAGGAGGCCGCGGCCAGTTCGTCGGCCAGCACCTTGGCTTCCTCGGCCGTGCCGTAGTCGGTGAGGTCGCCGCACAGCAGCAGCGCGTCGGCGGCCTCGGCGGCCTGCGCGAAGAAGCCGCGCAACGTGCCGGCATGGTCCTTGGTGACGTGGATGTCGCCGACAGCGGCGAAGCGCACCACGCCGGGAGAGGCGGTTCTGGACATGGGAATGGGATGGGAGTCGCCGCACCATGCTGCACCGGGGCGCGAGGCTGGGCCATCGTCCATCCACCGTCGCGCACTGTAGGCGCGCGCCGACGCCCGATGGGGCAGCTTGGCCGTGCCTGCCGGACCGCCACGCCCCTACCCTGACCGCAACCTGTCACGGAGCCGCCATGTCCGCCCTGCCCGTCGCCACATCGCTGGAGGAAGAAGTCGCCCCGCACACGGCCGGCTTCTACCGCGCCGCGCTGCGCACGCTCGCCGACGCGGGCGTGCCCTTCCTGGTGGGCGGGGCGTTCGCGCACGCCTGCTTCACCGGCATCCGCCGCTCGACCAAGGACCTGGACCTGTTCATCCGCCGCGAGGACTTCGACCGCGTGGCCGCGCTGATGCGCGAACGCGGCTGGCGCACCGAGATGACGTACCCGCACTGGCTGGCCAAGGTGTACGGCGGCGAGGACTTCATCGACCTCATCTTCAACTCCGGCAACGGCGTGACGCCGGTGGACGACCTCTGGTTCCACGACAACACCGAGACGCTGGTGCTGGGCGTGCCGGTGCGCATCGCCAACATCGAGGACGGCCTGCTGTCCAAGGCCTTCATCATGGAGCGCGAGCGCTACGACGGCGCCGACATCGCGCACCTGCTGCAGGTGAACGCCGAACTGCTGGACTGGCCCGGCCTGCTGCAGCGCTTCGGCCCCAACTGGCGCGTGCTGCTGGCGCACCTGACGCTGTTCGGCTACATCTACCCCGGCGAGCGCCACCGCATCCCCGCGTGGGTGATGGACGAACTGGCCAACCGGCTTCTGCAGGAGGTGCGCCAGCCGCCGGCCGCCGACCCGCACGTGTGCGCCGGCACGCTGCTCTCGCGCGAACAGTACCTGCACGACGTCGAGCAGCTGGGCTACGTGGACGGCCGCCTCACGCCGGCCAGCACGATGACGCCCGGCGACGTGGCGTTGTGGACCGACGCCATCCCGGCGCGGCAGGCGGACGCCTGAAGCGGCTGCCCGCCCTACCATCCGCGAATACGGCGCGCTCGTCGCGCGCTAGGTCAGCGAGCCACGCCTTCCTGCAGCCGGCTGCGGCGCTGCAAGCCCTGCATCGGTTGCGCGGCGCCGGCGTTGGCGAAATGAGCCACTTCGTTGCGGGCCACGGCCAGTTCGCGGGCGAAAGGCGGGCGGGCGGGCGCGGCGGCCGACTGCAACTTGGCCAGCTGGGCGAACAGCGCGCTGTTGCGGTCTTCGGGCGGCAGGTACATGGGGCTTCTCCTTTCCTCTTGCCTTCGTTCGGCGTGGGTGGAAGCTTAGGCACGCGCCTGCGCCTGCGCTTAGGCAGTTGGCTTAAGCCGGGGCAGGACGATGCTTGAAAAAAAGCCCTCAAGTTTTCGCTTGCGCTGCCGAGGCCTTGCCACGCCTGGGCCGGGCGCCATGCTTTTTGCCTTGCAGTGCCACCAGGCTTTGGTCCAGCTGGCCTTCCAGGGTGCGGGAGAGGCGGGTCTCCAGCAGCGTGAGCACCGCCGTCTCCTCCGGCCGCAGCCGGGCGGTGTCCAGCGCCCGCTCCACCCTCCCGCCCACCTGCAGCAGCAGTTCGCCTTCGGCGTAGGCGGCGAACACTTCCGGGTGCACGTAGCACTTGCGGCAGACGGCCGGCGTGTTGCCCAGCCGGGCGGACACGCGCTCCACCGCCGCGCGAACGTTCTTCTTCATCGCCGCCTGCGTATCGACCCTTTCGATCTCCTGCAGGGCCAGCGCCGCCATGACGGTGCCGGCCCAGGTGCGGAAGTCCTTGGCCGTGACGTCGCGGCCGGTGATCTCGCGCAGGTAGTCGTTGACGTCCGATGACGTCACCTCGCGCGCCTCGCCGCCGTCGTCGGTGTACTGGAAGAGGCGCTGGCCCGGCAGCTCCTGGCAGGCCCGCACCACCTTGGCCACGCGGCGGTCCTGCACCTGCAGCCGCCAGGTCTTGCCGCTCTTGCCCTTGAAGTTGAAGCGCAGCTGACCGCCCTCCACCGCCACGTGCCGGTTGCGCAGCGTGGTGAGGCCGAAGCTCTTGTTCTCCCTGGCGTAGTCGTCGTTGCCCACGCGGATCAGCGTGGTCTCCAGCAGGTGCACCACGGTGGCCAGCACCTTCTCGCGCGGCAAGCCGCGCATCGCCATGTGATCCGCGATGGTCTGGCGGATGGCCGGCAGCGCGCGCGCGAACTCGAGCATGTGGCCGTATTTGGTCTCCTCGCGAACCTCGCGAAAGCGCGGGTGATAGCGGTACTGTTTGCGGCCGCGGGCATCGCGGCCGGTGGCCTGCAGGTGGCCGTTGGGCGACGTGCAGATCCACACGTCGGTGTACGCGGGCGGGATGGCCAGCTTGCGGATGCGCTCGAGCGTGGCTTCGTCGCGCACCTCCGCGCCGCCGGAGCGCCGGTAGGTGAAGCCGTCCTTCGCCGGCTCGCGTGACAAGCCAGGCTCCTCGTCGCTGACGTAGCGCAGGCCGGCCGCGAGGGCGGCCTGTTCGGGATCGGCCGCCGGGTCGGGCGCGCGTTCTTCCTTCATGGCCCGCGATGGTGGCCTCCGCGCGGCGCCGCAACCGTAGGACGCCGGCGCCGCGGCGCCGCCCGCGCGTGCCGACAGGCCGCATTGCTGAGCTCCGCGCGCGGGCCTTGCCGCCGATAATGGCGTGCCACCCAAAGGCATTTCCCACCGTCTTGACAGCCATCGCAACCGCCCCGGCCAGCGGCAACTCGATCGAACAGCGCCTGCAGTTGCTGATCGAGGCGGTCGTCGACTACGGCATCTTCCTGCTCGACACCGGGGGGCACATCGTCTCCTGGAACAGCGGCGCCCAGAAGCTCAAGGGCTGGCGCCGCGACGAGGTGCTGGGCCGCCACTTTTCCATCTTCTACCCGCCCGAGGCAGTGGCCACCGGCTGGCCCGAGGAAGAGCTGCGCCGCGCCACCCGCGACGGCCGCTTCGAGGACGAAGGCTGGCGCGTGCGCAAGGACGGCACGCGGTTCTGGGCCAACGTGGTCATCACCGCGCTGCGCGACCCCGCCACCGGCGAGCTGACCGGCTTCGCCAAGGTCACGCGCGACCTCACCGAGCGGCGCGCGCACGAGGAAGAACTGCGCCGCAGCGAGGAACGCTTCCGCCTGCTGGTGGACAGCATCTCCGACCACGCCGTGTTCATGCTCGACGCGCAGGGCCGCGTGCAAAGCTGGAACCGCGGCGCCGAGATGATCCACGGCTACACCGGCGCCGAGATCCTGGGCCAGCACTTCGGCATCTTCTTCTCGCCCACCGACCGCACGGCCGGCAAGCCGCAGAACGAGCTGGAGCTGGCGCGCCGCCACGGCCGCTTCGAGGACGAAGGCTGGCGCTTGCGCAAGGACGGCAGCCGCTTCTGGGGCAAGGTGACGGTGACGCCGATGTACGGCAGCACCGGCGAACTGGTGGGTTTCGCCAAGATCACGCAGGACCTGTCGCAGCTGCGCAAGCTGGAAGACCTGGAGCGGTCCAGCCAGCGCATGAACGAGTTCCTGGCCATGCTGGCGCACGAACTGCGCAACCCGCTGGCCCCCATCCGCAACGCGGTCACCATCCTGCAGAAGCTCGACGGCCAGGTGCCGGGCCAGGTGGGCAAGCTGCGCGACGTCATCGACCGGCAGGTGACGCAGCTCACGCGGCTGGTGGACGACCTGCTGGACGTCTCGCGCCTGACCACCGGAAAGATCAAGCTGCGGCGCGAGCCGGTGCCGCTGGAGGAGATCATCCAGCGCAGCATCGAGACCGTGCGGCCGCTGATCGAGGCACGCCACCACCAGCTGGAGATGGACATCATGCCCGGCCACGCCTGGGTGGACGCCGATCCCACGCGGCTGGCGCAGGTGCTGCAGAACCTGCTGGTCAACGCCGCCAAGTACACGCCCGAGAAGGGGCTGCTGCGCGTCGCGTCGCGCCGGCTGGACGGCACCGTGGAGGTTTCGGTCACCGACAACGGCCGCGGCATCAGCACCGAAGAGCTCGACCAGATCTTCGACCTGTTCGCGCAGGGCGCCGCCGGCCTGGCCGTCACCACCGACAGCGGCCTGGGCGTGGGCCTGGCGCTGGCGCGCGCGCTGGTGCAGATGCACGGCGGCACGATGACCGCGCACAGCGGCGGCGTCGGCCAGGGGTCCACCTTCACGTTCCGCCTGCCGGCGATCCGGGCGCCGGCCTGAGGCCGCTTCAGTTTCCGGGCTGCAGGTACACCACGCCGGGGCGCAGCTCTTCCATCACGCGGTAGTCCGTGCCCGCCATGCCCAGGCTGCGGTAGGTGGCCATCGCGGCCTCGTTGTCCTTCTCCACGTACAGGCGAAAGCCACAGACGTCGCCTTCGTTCATGGCGCGCTCGCGAATGGCTTCGTACAGCGCGCGGAAAGCGCCCTGCCGGCGCGCTTCGGGCCGCACGTAGACGCTTTGCAGCCACCAGAAGCGGCCGTCGCGCCAGTCGCTCCACTCGGTGGTGACCATGGCCGAAGCCATGACGGCGCCGGCGCGTTCGGCCACGAGGTAGAAGCCCATCGAAGGCTGGTCCAGCATGCGGCGCACGCCGCGGCCCACCACCTCGGGGATCAGGCGCCGGTGCTCGGTCTCGAAAGCCATCGCGATGTTGAACCCGGCGAGCGTGTCCGCGTCGGCGGGCGCCGCGGGACGGATGGTGAAGGTGGACATGCGGCGGATCATAGGCACGCGTATGCTCGCCGCCGCAGTCGCCGGCGGCTCAGGCCGCCGGCACCACCGACACGCCGTGGCCCGCCAGCGAAAGCCCCACGCGGTCGCCGGGGCGCGGGCGGAAAGCCAGGTCGTGCGACACCACGAACAGGTCGCCCAGCTCCGTCTGCACCCGGTATTCGCAGGCGGTGCCCAGGTAGGCCGACTTGGTGACCGTGCCGCCGAAAGGCGCGTCTTGCGCGGCATCCAACCGCCACGCTTCCGGCCGCACCGCCACTTTCACGGGTCCCGCCGCCGGCGGCGCACCGGTTGGGATGTGCAGAGGACCCAGCCGCACGGTGCCATCGCCTGACGCGCAAGCTTCGAACAGCATCGCCTCGCCCATGAAGCCGGCGACGAAAGCCGTCCCGGGACGTTCGTAGAGTTCCTCCGGCGTGCCGCGCTGGGCGATCAGGCCGTGGTCCATCACGATGATGTGGTCGCTGACCGCCAGGGCTTCGCTCTGGTCGTGCGTGACGTAGGCCACCGTCAGCGACAGCCGCTGCTGCAACGCGCGGATCTCTTCGCGCATCTCGCGCCGCAGCCGCGCGTCCAGGTTGGACAGCGGCTCGTCGAACAGCAGCACGGCGGGTTCCAGCACCAGCGCGCGCGCCAATGCCACGCGCTGCTGCTGCCCGCCCGAAAGCTCGCCGGGCGCGCGGTCGTCGAAGCCCACCAGCCCGACGCCGGCCAGAGCCTCGCGCGCGCGTTCCGCTGCGCGGGCCTTGGGGATGCCCGACATGCGCAAGCCGTAGCCCACGTTGTCGATCACGCTCATGTGCGGGAAGAGCGCGTAGCTCTGGAACATCATGCTGACGTTGCGCTCGGCCGGGCCGAGCGTGGTGACGTCGCGGCCCGCGATGAAGATGCTGCCGGAGGTCGGCGACTCCAGGCCCGCGATCATGCGCAGCGTGGTGGTCTTGCCGCAGCCGGAGGGGCCGAGGATGGTCGTCAGCGTGCCTTCGGGCACTTCGAAGCTGATGCCCTTGACCGCCAGCGGGGCCGAAGGGTCGGAGCCGTAGCGCTTGGTGACGTCGCGGAATTCGATGCCGTTCATGTTCCCGCCCGGCGCCCTAGGCCAGGCCCTCCATCTTGTGATGCCCCTGGTGCGCGGGCGCCGCCGTGCGCCGGCCCAAACGCCGTTCGCCCACTGCCAGCTGGATCAGCGCGATGGCCAGCGTCATCAGCACGATCAGCACCGTGCAGTACGCCAGCGCGACGCCGTAGTCGCCGTTGCCCACGCGGCTGATGATGTAGGTGGTGGCCAGGTCGTTCTCCGCCGTCACGAGGAAGATCACGGCCGACACCGTGGTCATCGCGCGCACGAAGCTGTAGACCAGCGACGCCACCAGCGCCGGCTTCAGCAGCGGCAGCACCACGTGCCACAGCGTCTGCGCGGTGGACGCGCGCAGCATCAGCGAAGCTTCGTCCAGCGACCGGTCCAGCTGTTTCAGGGCCGCCGTGCCCGCCCGCACGCCCACCGGCAGGTTGCGGAACAGGAAGCACAGCACGATGACCAGGCCGGTGCCCGTCAGCTCGAATGGCGGCACGTTGAAAGCCATGATGTAGCTCACGCCTAGCACCGTGCCGGGGATGGCGAAAGCCAGCAGCGCGGCGAACTCGAAGAGCCCCTGCCCGCGGAATTCCGTGCGCGCCAGCAGCCAGGCGATGAGCAGCCCCAGGCCCGCCGTCAGCGGCGCCGCGGCGGCCGCCAGCTTCAACGTGGTGAAGAGCGAGTCCCAAGCGGTGCCCGCCCACACGATGCCGAAGGCGCCCCATTCCAGCGCGAAGGCGGTCCTGAAGTGCTGCAGCGTCGGCGTGTAGTTGCGTCCCCACGTCTGCACCAGGCCGCCGGCGAAGGCGAACAGGTAGATCACCACCGTGAAAGCCAGCCACGGGACGGCGACCGCGTACACGGCCCGGCGCACGCCATCGGGCAACGGCATCGCCAGGCCCGCATCGCCCTTGCCGCCGACGGTGGTGAACGAAGTGCGGCCCAGCATCGCGCGTTGCAGCGCGAAGACGCCGAGCGCGAAGAGCGTGAGCACCCAGGACAGCGACGCCGCGCGGCCGGGATCGTTCTGCGCGCCGACGATGGCGAAGAAGATGTCGGTCGACAGCACGGCGAACTGGCCGCCCACGACCACCGGGTTGCCGAAGTCGGCGATGCTCTCGATGAACCCGACGAGGAACGCGTTGGCCAGCCCCGGCTTCAGCAGCGGCAGCGTGATGGTGAGGAACGTGCGCGAGCGGCCCGCGCGCAGCGTCTGCGCCGCTTCTTCCAGGCTGGGCGCGACGCCCTGCACCACGCCGCGCATGATCATGAAGGCGATGGGCGTGAAGGCGAACAGCTGCGCAAGCCAGATGCCGAACATGCCGTAGAACCAGCGCGTGGGCTCGACGCCGAAGAAGTGTTCCAGCAGCTGGTTGACCACACCCGCGCGGCCGAACAGCAGGATCAGGCCCAGCCCGACCACGAACGGCGGCGTGATGATCGGCAGCAGCGCCAGCACGCGCAGCGGCACCTGCCACCGGCGCGGGCCACGCTCGGCCAGCAACGCGAACAGCGTGCCCAGCAGCGTGGTGCCGGCCGCCGTGAGCAGCGCAAGCGTCAGCGTATTCCAGGCGACGCCGCAGCGCACGCCGCCCGCCAGGCAGGACAAGCCCCAGATGCGTTCGTTGCCGATGCGTTCGTAGATGGCGAGCAGCGACAGGTGCCCGGCGTCATCGAGGAACGCCGCCGACAAGGCCCTCGCGACCGGGTAGGCGATGAACAGCAGCAGCAGCAGGCCCGCGCCGAGCACGCTGGCCGCGACGAAGGTGTCGCCGCGGAAGAACCCCATTCGCGCGACGCCGGCCGCGGCGAGCACCGTCAGTGCCGCGAGCACCACGAAGGCGCCCGCACCCATGCCGTACTGCTGCGCGGCCAGTTCGCCGAAAGCGCGCTCGAGGAAGGCGAAGGACCACCCCTTCGCGCCGACCAGAAAGCCGCTGCCCAAGAGGGTGAGCAGCCCGGTGAGCCCGCCCGCCAGCAACCAGCGGCCTTGCACGCGTCCCGGTGGGTGGCCCAGGCCGACGGCGGCGATGGCCAGCCCGATCAAGCCGCCGAGCAGCCATTTGCGTCCGTGCAGGAGCGCCTGCGTGATGCCGTTGGCGGTTTCGGGACCGCCGAAGACGCCCGGCACGGCCTGCCACCAGCCCGCGTCCTGGATGGCGTACCAGGGCAGCGCCACATACCCCAGCAAACCCGCCACCAACCAGAGGCGGATGGCCAGCTCGGGCGCGCGGCGCATCAGCGAGGCAGCGAGTTGACTTCCTTCTCCCAGCGCGAGATCAGGCGCTTGCGCTCGCTGCTGGCGCCGTACTTCGCGTAGTCATAGCTGATCAGCTTGATCTTCTTGAAGTCGGGGACGTTGGGATCGACCTTCGCGCCCTTGTTGCTGGGCAGCTGGTACTGCTTGGCGGCGGCGGCGAGTTCCTGCGCCGAAGCCGTCAGCGCGAACTCGTAGAACTTCTTGGCCGCGTCGAGGTTGCGCGCGCCCTTGATGATGCTCATGGAACCGATCTCGGCGCCGGTGCCTTCCTGCGGGGTGACCGTCTCCACCGGGAAGCCCGCCATCTTTTCCTGCGGGCCGTCGTGCACGAAGCTGATGGACACCGCGGTCTCGCCGCGCGCGACGGCCTTGATGGGCGCCGTGCCCGAGCGCGTGTACTGCCCCACGTTCTTGTGCAGGCCCTTCAGGTAGTCGAACGCCTTCTCCTCGCCCATCAGCTGCACCAGCGTGGCGATCATGGTGTAGGCGGTGCCGCTGGAAGCGGGGTTGGCCACCTGGATATCGCCCTTGTACTGCGGCTTGAGCAGGTCGGCCCAGGCCTTGGGCACGGCGAGCTTCTTCTTGGCCAGCAGCTCGGGGTTGTAGCCGAAGCCCAGCGGGCCGGAATAGATGCCCACGGTCTTGTAGCCCGATTGCTTCGCTTGCTGCTGCGCCCATTCGTGCAACTGCGGCAGGGAGGGCGACTTGTATTCGAGGGTGAGGCCCTGCTCCGCCGCCTGCAGGTGAGGGTCGCCCGTGCCGCCGAACCAGACGTCGGTCTTCGGGTTCTCCTTTTCGGCGGCCAGCTGCGCCAGCGCCTCGCCGGAGCCCTTGAGCGACATGTTCACCTTCACGCCCGTGGAGCGCGCATAGACCGTGGACAGCAGGCTGCACCACTCGGCCTGGACCGAGCAGATCACGTTGATTTGCTGCGCGAACGCGCTGCCTGCGCAGGCCGCGAGCGCCGCGGCGATGAGGGGTTTTTTCATGTGGAAGCGGCGGGCGGTGATGGGCCCGGAAGAAAGAGATGGCGACCCCGCCAAGTTACCGGAACATGACAGTTCCATGACAGCGGAAAAACCCGGGCAGCCGTCCCCGTGGTCTATGCTGCACGGATGCGATTCCGCTTCCTCTCGCGCGCGGCGCGCACGCTGATCGCGCTGGCTGCTTTCGCCTGCGCAACCTCCATCGCCGGTCCGCTGCCGGGCGGCCTGTCGCTCGGCATGACGGTGCCGGAAATGCAGCAGGCGCAACCGGGCCTCAAGCGCGTGCCGCATCCCGCGCGGCTGGCCGGCGGGCTGGTGGGCAGCTGGTCGGCGGACGAAGTGCGCCTGGCCGGCGTCGCCCTGCTGCCCACGTTCTACATCGCCGACGGCCAGCTCGCGCGCGTCGAGTACTTGGCACGCGAAGGCGGCCCCGCTTCGTATTCGTCCCTGCTGGCGTGGGCCCGCGGCACCTGGGGCGCGGAGCTCGCGTCCAACGCGCCGGAGGGTTCTTACGCCAGTTGGGAAGGCGAAGAGGTGGACGCGTACCTGCAGCTCGCCAACACCGCGGCCGGCCCGCAGACGCGGCTGGTGATCAAGCGGCGCGTGCTGAAGGACGCGAGCGAACTCTAGCGGCCCGTCATGCACGGCCACCACGCCGGTCCGCAGGATTTCCTGCGCGGCATCCTTTCGAACCGCTTCAACCGCGCCATCCTGGACAACTGGGCGGCATCGACTGCTTCCTGGTTCCCGCCACCTGCGTGGGGGTGCGGCCGTCGTGCGATGGCCTGGAGCTCCACGCGCCGAACGGGCTGGACATCCTGTACGCGGGAAAGCTCGCGCCCAACCCGCTGACGCCGCACCTGGAACTGTTCCGGCGCAAGGCGGCTTCGTACCGCCGGCGCTGGGGCTGGTTGCAGGTGATTGAGTACGATCCAGCCACCACCCGACCACCGGACACACCGAGGAGCATCCCTTGATCAATCGACGAAGCGCCACCGGCCTGCTGGCCCTGTCCGCCCTGTTCGGCGCCACCGGCGCCGCGCACGCCCAAAGCTATCCCGCCAAGAGCATCCGCTGGGTGGTGCCCTACCCGGCCGGCGGCGGTTCGGACTTCCTGGCCCGCACCATCGGCCTGCAGCTGTCCGCGCAGTCCGGCCAGCCGGTTCTGGTGGACAACAAGCCGGGCGGCAACACGGCCATCGCCGCGGCGGACGTGGCGCGCTCGGCCCCCGACGGCTACACCATCCTGTCGGCCGACAACGGCACCATGGTGTTCAACACCGCGCTGTATTCCAAGCTGACCTACAGCCCCGAGAAAGACCTGCTGCCCGTCACGCTGATGGGCAAGTTCCCCATGATCCTGGTCGTGGGCCCGGGCTCGGACGCGAAGGACGCGCGCGACTTCATCGCCAAGGCCAAGGCGCGCCCCGGCGCCATCAGCTACGGCTCGGCCGGCGCCGGCAGCCCGCACCACCTGGCGATGGAATTGCTGAAGGTGGACGCGGGCCTGCACATGGTGCACATCCCCTACCGCGGCGCCGCGCCGGCGCTGAGCGACCTGGCCGGCGGCCAGATCCCCGCGATGATGGTCGACCTGGCCGCGGGCGCCGGCTTCATCAAGGGCGGCAAGATTCGCGCGCTGGCCGTGGCCAACCCCACGCGCCTGCCGCAGTTGCCCGACGTGCCGACGTTCGCCGAACTCGGGTTCAAGAACGTCGAAGCCGCCGCGCAGGTGGGCATCGTCGTGCCGGCCCGCACGCCCGCCGACGTGGTGAACGCGCTGCAGAAGCAGATCGCCACCGCCATCAACACGCCCGCGGTGCGCCAGAAGCTGGTGGACTTCGGCATCGAGCCGGTCGCCAGCACGCCGCAGGAATACGCCGACCTCAACCGCCACGAAGTGGCGCGCTGGCACAAGCTGATCCGCGAGCAGAAGATTTCGCTGGACTGATCGTCAGGGGGCCGTCCCGGCAGAGGCGGCCTCGCCGTCCGGCAGCTTCAGCACGCCGGCATTGAAGTCGTACTCGTAGACCTCGCCGTACCGGCCCCATTCGATGGCGATCTCCAGGGTGCGACCGGCCTGGCCGGCGTCCAGCGATTCCTGCAGCACCGACAGGAAAGGTTCCTCGCCCAGGGTGCCCGAAGGCTCGGCTTCCAGGTCCTCGCGGATGCGCGAAGCCAGCGGCACATGCATCAGCAGCTGCTGGCCGAAGATCTCCTGGCGCAGCGTGTGGGCCGCCGCCGCGTAACGGTGCCCCAGCGGCGTCAGGCTGATGTCGCCCTTCTCCACGTGCGCCAGGCCCAGCAGGCCCAGCGCTTCGTAGGTCGGGAACAGTTCCTCGTCCGGAAGCTCGGCTTCGTCGGCCAGCTGGGGCAGGTCGGCGCGGCCGCCGAACGGCGGGCCGGCCAGCAGGTCCAGCACGGCTTCGATGCGATTGACGTCGGTCTCGGGCAGGCGGTAGTCCACGGCCGGTGCTGCCTGCGCCGCGGCGGCGGGCGCCGGCGCGACGCGCATGGTCATGAGGCCGTACACCTCGTCGATCAGCGCGCGCACCGCGGCCGAGTCGGCGTCGCGCGGACGCGGCACGTCGATGACGTACTCGCTGCGGATGCGACCGGGGTCGCTGGACAGGATGACGATGCGGTCGGCCATCATCACCGCTTCCTCGATGTTGTGCGACACCACCAGGATGCCCCGGGTGGGGATGCTCTTGGTGTCCCACAGCTCCAGGATCTCGGTGCGCAGCGTCTCGCCGGTGAGGACGTCCAGCGCCGAGAAGGCTTCGTCCATCAGCAGCACGTCGGGGTTGGTCACCAGCGCGCGCGCGATCCCCACGCGCTGGCGCATGCCGCCCGAAAGCTCGCGCGGCAAGGCGCCGCCGAAGCCGGCCAGCCCGATGAGTTCCAGCATGGCGTCGGCCCGCTGCTGCCTGTCGGCGGGCGCGACGCCCTGGGCTTCCAGCCCCAGTTCGACGTTCTGCTGCACGGTGAGCCAGGGGAACAGCGCGAACGACTGGAAGACCATCGCGACGCCTTCGACCGGCCCGGCGATGGGCTTGCCGCGGTAGGCCACCGACCCGCCGTCGGCGGGGATGAGCCCCGCCATGATGCGCAGCAGCGTCGACTTGCCGGAACCCGACTTGCCGAGCAGCGCGACGATCTCGCCCTTGCCCAGCGAGAAGTTCACGCCGTCCAGCACGAGGCGCGGCGCGCCCTCCGCGGTGCGGAACGACTTGGAGACGCCGCGCAGGTCGAGCAGGAATTCCTTCATGTCGGTCGATCCCTATTTGCTGCGGTCTTCCGCCAGCACGTACAGGCGCCGCCAGAAGAACCGGTTGAGCAGCATGACGAAGACGCACATCACGCCGATGCCCAGCGCGATGCGGTGGAAGTCGCCGGCGTCGGTCATCTGCTTGATGTAGCTGCCCAGGCCGTCGGCCACCAGTGACGTTTTTCCCCAGGTCACGTATTCGGCCACGATGCTCGCGTTCCACGAGCCGCCGCTGGCCGTGATGGCGCCCGTGACGAAGCTCGGGAAGACGGCGGGCAGGTAGACGCGCTTCCACTTCAGCCAGCCCCGCAGGCCGAGGTTCTCGGATGCCAGCCGCAATTCATTGGGCAGCGTCGACGCGCCCGCCACCACGTTGAACAGGATGTACCACTGGGTGCCGAACACCATCAGCGGGCTGAGCCACACGTTCGGGCTGAGGTGGTAGGTGGCCAGCACGTACACCACCAGCGGGAACATCAGGTTCACCGGGAAGGCCGCGAGGAACTGCGCCACCGCCTGCACCTTCTGCGAGTACGCGGGACGCAGCCCGATCCACACCGAGATGGGCACCCACACGATGGACGCCAGCGCGATGAGCACCAGCACGCGCGCCAGCGTGATGAGCCCCAGCCCGGCCACGTGGGCCACTTCGCGCCAGCCCACCACGCTGTGCACGTAGAAGAAGAACTGCAGCGTCGCGGCGACGCCCGCCAGCAGCAGCGCGGCATCCCACAGCCGGCCCCAGCGCGCGTCCGGCGCGGCGGCCTGCCCCGCGCCGGCGCGGCGTTGCGTGCGCGGACCGCCGAACCAGCCGAGCGCCTTGCGCATCTGGGACCAGAAGCGGTCGGTGACGGCCCGCACGAAAGCGCTGCGGCGGCCCCAGTCGAGCAGCCAGGACTTCTGCGCGGTGTCGCCCTGCGATTCCTCGAAGCGGAACTTGTCGGCCCACGCCAGCAGCGGGCGGAAGAACAGCTGGTCGTAGAGGATGATGCCGGCCAGCATCGCGCCGATCGCCCAGAAGATGGCGCGCCCGCTCTCCTGCGCGATGGCCACGGCGATGTACGCGCCGATGCCGGGCAGCTTGATGTCCTGGTTGGCGACCGAGACCGCCTCCGCGGCGACCAGGAAGAACCAGCCGCCGGACATCGACATCATCATGTTCCACAGCAGCCCGGGCGTCGCGAACGGCAGTTCCAGGCGCCAGAACCGCTGCCATCCGGACAGGCGGAACACGCGGGCCGCCTCGTTCAGCTCGGGCGGGATCGTCTTCATCGACTGGTACAGGCTGAACGCCATGTTCCAGGCCTGCGACGTGAAGATGGCGAAGATGGCCGCGCATTCCACGCCGAGCAGGTTGCCGGGGAACAGCGCGATGAACGGGGCGATGGCGATGGCCTGGAATCCCAGGATCGGAACGGACTGCAGCACGTCCAGCAGCGGGATCAGCACCTTTTCCGCCGCACGGTACTTCGCCGCCAGCGTGGCGAAGACGAAGCTGAAAAGCAGCGCGCACCCCAGCGCCAGGAACATGCGCAGGATGGTGCGCAGCAGGTAGTAAGGCAGCTCCAGCGGGTCCAGCGTGATGGGCGTGGGCTGGCCGACGATGAAAGGCCGGCTCATCTGCATGGCCCCGAAGGCCACCGCCGCCAGCACGGCCAGCACGATGGGCAGCAGCGCCCAGTCCCAGCGGTTGGGCGTGGTCGCCAGCAGCGAAGTGCCCGTGCGGCGGGGAGAGAAGACAGAGAACATGTGGCCGGCGTTCGGCGGCTGCCTTGCGCGGTGCGCGCGGGCCGTCTTTCCCTTGCCCGGCGGGCGCGGGCTGGAAGACGATGCCGTCGAGTCAGGAGGCCGCGATTATCGCCCGGCCATGCCGGCGCGCCGGGCCGCCGCTTTGGGAAAATCGGCGCAGTCCTCCCGCGAAATCCCCATGCACACCCTCGCCCTCCTGTGGTCCCACCTCGTCGACTGGACGTCGGCGCACGCCGTGGTGCCGGTGGCGGCCGCATTGCATGCGGGCGCCGCCGCGGACGACGCGCGCGAGATCGCGCAGGCCTTGCTCATCGCCTGCCTGCAGGTGTTTCTCATCGCCTGCGTGATGCGCCCGCTGGAAAGCGTCTGGCCGCACGAGCGCTGGGAAGACCGCGAGCTGACCACGGTGGACCGTCAGTACACGCTGGTCATGCTGGGGCTGTTTCCGCTGTTCAGCTATCTCGCGCTGCGCCCCTTCGCGGACCTTTTCGCGGGCGGAACGGCCGCCGCCGGCCCGGGCGGCCTGCGCGAGTGGTTTCCCTGGTTCGCCGCGCATCCGCTGGCGGCGTTCCTCGCCTACTACGCCGCCTACGACCTCTGCTACTACTGGATGCACCGGGCGCAGCACGCCATCCCCTGGTGGTGGGCCCTGCACAGCATGCACCACAGCCAGCGGCAGATGAGCTGCTGGACCAACGACCGGGGCAGCTACCTGGACGGCGTGCTGCAGTCGTTCGTGCTGTCACTGGTGGGCATAGCGCTGGGCGTGGAGCCTTCGGAGTTCGCGCTGCTCGTGCTGCTGAGCGAGCTGGTGCAGAACCTGTCGCACGCCAACCTGCGCCTTCAACTGGGATCGGTGAGCCGCTGGGCCGCGCGCATCTGGGTGGGGCCGCGCTTCCATCGCCTGCACCACATGCGGCGCGATCCCGACCGGCCCGCGCTGCACAACTGCAATTTCGGCCAGGTGCTGTCGGTCTGGGACAGCCTGTTCGGCACGGCGCTTCACGGCGAGCCCGTGCGGCCCACCGGCGTGAGCGACCCGGTCGTCGATGCCGACAACGGCCGCGGGCTGGTGGCGATGCAGTGGCACACGCTGAAGCGCTTCTGGGCAGCGGTGCGCCACCTGGAAGGCTGGCGGCTGGGCGACGTGCACTTCGGCGGGCCGGGCTTGCGGCCCGTGCACGACGACGGCACCGGCGGCGTGCACGCGCCGGGCGAAGCCCTCGTTCAGCCGCCCACCGGATCCAGGTAATCCTCCGGCCGCGTGGCGTCCACCGCCGGCCGCATGCCCATCACCCGCACCACCACGCTCACCACGATGGCGACCACCAGGTTCACCACCAGCGACCACACGGCGGCGTAGCCGGGGATCGCGGTGCCGAACAGGTGGATGGTGTAGGTGGAGCTCGCCAGCTTCAGCGACACCGCCATCCAGGTGCCCGTGACGATGCCGGCCGCCCAGCCGAGCAGCAGGCCGCGGTGGTCCAGCGCGCGCGTGTACAGCCCCAGCACGATGGCCGGCAACGTCTGGATGATCCAGATGCCGCCCAGCAACTGCAGCTGGATGGCGTACGTGAGCGGCAGGCCCAGGATGAAGGCCAGCGCCCCCACCTTCACGATCAGCGAGACGAACTTCGCGACCTGCGTCTCCTGGTGGTGCGCCATGCCGGGGTTGATGAACTCCTTGTGGATGTTGCGCGTGTACAGGTTGGCCGCGGCGATGGACATGATGGCCGCCGGCACCAGTGCGCCGATGCCGATGGCCGCGAACGCCACGCCGACGAACCACGGCGGGAAGAAGTGCAGGAACAGCGCGGGCACCGCGAAGTTCGGCCCGAAAGCCTTGAAGTACGGCGCGTACTGCGGCATGTCCTTCACGCCCGCGGCCAGGGCCATGAAGCCCAGCAGCGCCAGCAGCCCCAGCACCAGCGAATACGCCGGCAGCAGGGCCATGTTGCGGCGGATGGTGCTGCCCGACGAAGAGGCCAGCAGCGCGGTGACGGAGTGCGGGTAGAGGAACAGCGCCAGCGCCGAGCCCACCGCCAGCGTGGCGTACGCGCTGTAGCCGTTCAGGCTTCCCGCGTCGGGCGGCTTGAGCAGCAGGTTCTTCTCCGGCACCGCCGAGAAGATGGCGCCGAAGCCGCCCAGCTGCGCCGGGATGACGATCATCGCGACGATGATCGTCAGGTAGATCAGCAGGTCCTTCACGATCGCGATCATGGCCGGCGCACGCAGGCCGGACGTGTATGTGTAGGCCGCCAGGATGACGAAGGCGATGATCAGCGGCAGGTCGCCGACCAGGCCCTTCGTCTCGAACCCCAGCGCGCCGATCACGACCTCGATGCCCACCAGCTGCAGCGCGATGTACGGCATGGTCGCGACGATGCCGGTGACCGCCACGGCCAGGCCCAGCATGCGGCTGCCGTGGCGCGCGGTGACGAAGTCGGAAGCCGTCACGTAGCCGTGCCGCTTGGCCACGGCCCACAGTTTCGGGAACACCACGAAGGCGAACGGGTAGATCAGCACCGTGTACGGCAGCGCGAAGAACCCGGTCGCGCCCGCGCCGAACACGAGCGCCGGCACGGCGATGAAGGTGTAGGCCGTGTACAGGTCCCCGCCCAGCAGGAACCAGGTGACGACGGTGCCGAAGCGCCGCCCGCCCAGGCCCCATTCGTGCAGGTGCGCCAGGTCCCCGCGCCGCCACCGCGCCGCGAAGAAGCCCAGCACCGTGACGAACACGAACAGCAGCACGAAGACCGTGACGGCGACCGCGTTCATGGCGCCTCCCCGTTGCCGTTGCCGTTGCGGGTCATGAAGTACACCAGCGCGGTGATCACCGCGCTGATCAACACCCAGAGCAGCTGGTACCAGTAGAAGAACGGGAAGCCCCACAACCGCGGGTCGGCGCGGTTGTACGAAGACACCCAGACCATCGCGATCCAGGGAATCAGCAGGAGCCACAACCAGTGCCGTGAAGGCCGGCGGCCACGCGACCCGTTCATGTCGTCACCTCCCGACAGCGAATGGAGGAGACAGGGATGTTGCACCAATCGCGCTCCATCGGGTGCTGGGCCGTGGCACATCTTTGCGCCAGCCCGGCGGCAGTGGGATCGTCGCCCTGCCGCACCGGCGGCCCGGCCGGATGTCATATGAGGAATTTGGTTCTATCTTCCGCCAGGCCACCACGAAACACGGCCTCACGAACAGCGCCGCCACGGTTGAGCTCGCCGCGGAGATTAGAACGGAAGACATCAACTCCATCGATGCGCTTGCCGCAGGGAGGGCGCCCTCGGTGGTCACCCTAGGGCAGCCCCGGTGGATCGCATCTAGACTGTACTTTCCGAGCGGCAAAAAATACAGGTCGGGAGGCCCCATGAAGACCACGGTATCCGCAAGCGTTCGTGGGATGTATAGAGCCACGGCAGCAGGAAAAGACTTCACTCCTCGCTGAGCCGATGCCCTGCAGGAACCTGCGCTTCCTGGTGGTCGAAGACCACGAGTTCCAGCGCCTTGCATTGACGCGGCTGCTCCAGACGCTCGGCGCCGCGACGGTGCGCGAAGCCGGCGACGGCCGGGCCGCCCTGCAGGTCCTGCGGGACCCCGACCGGCCGGTGGACATCGTTCTCACCGACCTTTCCATGCCCGCCATGGACGGTATGGAGTTCATCCGGCACCTGAGCGAAGCGGGCTCGCCGGTGTCGGTGATCCTCACCAGCGCCCTCGAGCCGGCACTGCTCGCCTCCATCGCGCACATGGCGCGCACCTACAAGGTCCGGCTGCTGGGCGTCATCGCCAAGCCCGTCGCGGCGGCCAAACTCGTGCCGCTGGTCGAACTGCACCGGGGCATGGCGGACGAGCAGGTCCCGCCGGAAGTGGCGTTCCCGCTCGACGAGATCGCCGAGGCCTGGACGCGCAACGAGTTCGAGCTCTGGTACGAGCCGCAGGTGCTGCTCGCCAGCGGCACGGTCCGCGCGATGCACGCCGGCGCGCGCTGGGACCACCCGGGCCGCGGCATCCTCGAACCGGCGGCCTTCATGCCTTCGGTTCAGGCAAGGGGCCTGAAGGAGGACTTCGGCTGGCTCGTGCTGCAGAAGGCGGTGGCGCAGTGCCGCCTCTGGCAGGCCGAAGGGCGCGATCTCTCCGTGTGGGTCCGCCTGGACTTCGATTCCCTCGCCGACGTGAACACCGCGGCGCGGATCCGGCAGACCACCGACAACGAAGGCCTGTCGCCGGGGCACCTGGTGCTGGGCATCCCGGAGGCCGCGCTGCAGGCCGACCAGGCCCGCGTGCTGGAAAACCTGGCGCGCCTGCGGATGCACGGCTTCGGACTCGCGATCGAGGATTTCGGCCACGGCGCCATGGACGTCGACCGGCTCGCGCTGGTGGCGTTCACCGCGCTGAAGTTCGACCGCGGCTTCGTGACCGGCGTGGACCGCGACAGCGCCGCGCGTGCCGGCCTGGCCGTGGGCCTCGAGCTGGCCCGGAAGCAGCAACTCGCCACGGTCGCCACCGGCATCGGCACCAAGGATGAATGGCAGCTGCTGCACGACTGGGGCTGCCTGCTCGCCCAGGGTCCCTTCATCGCGGCTCCCATGCCGGCCGCCGCGGTCCCCGCGTGGACGACCCGCTGGACCCGCTCCACGATCCGATGAGCAACAGCGCTGCCGCTCGCCGGCTGGTCGCTTTCCGCCTGGGAAGCGGTCGACACGCGGTCGCTCTCGCGGCCGTGCAGCGAGTGCTCGCGGCGGCGGCGGTGACCCCGCTGCCCGCGGCCGCGCCGGAAGGCGTCCTGGGCGTCCTCGACGTGGCGGGCCAGGTCCTTCCCGTGTACGCGGCGCGCGAAAGGTTCGGCCTGCCGGCCAAACCGCTGGAACCGGACGACCAGTTCCTTCTCCTGCGAACGCCGCGCCGGCTGCTGGCGCTGGTGGTCGACGAGGCGCTCGGCGTGATCGAGTGCGATGCCGCGGTGCTGGACGCGGCGGCACTGGTGCCGGGCCTGCAACGACCGGCGGGCGTGGCGCGCCTGCCCGACGGGCTGCTGCTGGTGCACGACGTGGAGCTGCTGCTGTCGCCTTCGCAGGAAGAGGCGCTCGTCGTGGCCCTGGAGGGGCGCACGTGACCGCCGCGGGCCTGGAGGAAGCCGAGTGGGGCGAGCTCGCCGCGCTTGTCGCCCAGCGCATGGGCCTGCATTTCCCGCCCGAACGGTTCCCGCAGCTGCACCGCGGCATCGAGGCCGCCGCGCGCGAACGGCAGCAGGACGACGTGCCGCGCTATGTGCGCGGCCTGCTCGACACCGGCATCGGCCATGCCGAGGTCCAGCGGCTGGCGGCGCACCTGACCGTCGGCGAAACCTACTTCTTCCGCGACCCGCCCCTGCTGGATGCCGTGGCGGGCATGGTGCTGCCCGAGATGGTGCGAGCGCGCCGCGGCCGTGACCAGCACCTTCGGGTGTGGAGCGCCGGTTGCGCCAGCGGCGAGGAAGCGTACACGCTGGCCATCCTGCTGCACGAGGCGCTGCCCGATCCCCGCGGCTGGCGCGTCTCGATCACGGGCACCGACATCCACCCGGCCGCCCTCGAAAAGGCGCGGGCCGGCGTCTATGGCGAGTGGTCTTTCCGTTCCACGCCCGCGCGCCTGAAGGCCGCCTATTTCCTCCCCCGCGCCGACGGCCGGCACGAAATCGCGCCGCACCTGCGCCGGCTGGTGGACTTCCGCTGGCTGAACCTGGCCGAGGACAGCTTCCCGTCGTCGGACGGCGGGACCGATGCGGTGGACATCCTTTTCTGCCGCAACGTGCTGATGTACTTCCGGCCGGAGCGCGCGCGCGCCACCGTGGCGCGGCTGCGCCGTTCGCTGGCCGACGGCGGCTGCTTGGTGGTGGGCCCGAGCGAGGCGTCGCAGGCACTGTTTTCGCGGTTGGCGGTGGAAAACCATCCGGGCGCGATCCTCTATCGCAAGCGGTCCGCGCCGCGGCGCGCCGAGGTCGCCGTGGCGCCTTGCGCGCCCGTGCGCCCACCCGCCCGCGCGCCCGTCCCCGCTTGCGCACCCGCGGCCCCATCGCGGTCTTGCCTGGCGGCGGCGCCGGACGAGCCCGCGGCGCTGGCCCGGTCGATGGCGGACCGGGGCGACCTCGGCGCGGCGCTGCAATGGTGCGAGCGCTGGATCGACGCGGACAAGGTGAACCCGGCCGCACACTACCTGCGCGCAATGGTGCTGCTGGAGCGCGGCGAAGCCGAGGCGGCGCGTCTCGCGTTGCGGCGCGCGGTGTTCCTGGAGCCCGGGTTCGTGCTCGCGCATTTCGCGCTGGGCAACCTGGCCCGCCAGGCCGGCGAAACGGCGGCCGCCGCGCGCCACTATGCCAACGCGCGCGTGCAGCTTGCGCGCTACCAGCCCGGCGACCTGCTGCCCGAAGGCGATGGGCTGAGCGCCGGAAGGCTCACGCAACTGCTGTCCGGGCTCGCCCCGGCGGACGCCGCATGAGCACGCCTTCCGCAACCCTGCCCGATCCGGGGGACGTCCTGCGGGCCCGGGCGCTGGCGCTGGCCCGGACGCCCCCCGCACCACCTTCCGGCCCGGTGCTGGAGGTGCTGGAATTCCGGCTGGCGCGCGAGCACTACGCGATCGAGTCGCGGCACGTCGCCGCCGTCGTGCCGCTGCTGCACCTCGCGCCGGTGCCATGCACGCCGGCTTTCGTGCGCGGCGTGATGAACGTTCGGGGCCGCATCACGGCCGTCCTCGACCTGCAGGTGCTGCTGCAGACGCCGGCGCCGGGGCTGCACGACCTGCACCACGTCGTCCTGGTGCGCAGCGGCGCGATGGAGTTCGGGCTGCTGGCCGAGGCGGTGATCGGCGCGCGCACGCTGCCCGGCGCCGACCTGCAGCCGCCCTTGCCGTCGCTGCGCGTCAGGCACCTGCGCGGCATCACGGCGCAGCGGCTGCTGGTGATCGACTTCGAGCGGCTGGCGGCCGACCCCGGGATTCTCGTCAACGAAGAGGGGCCTTCCATGAGCGATGCATGGCTGGGCAAGGAGGAAGCATGAAGTGGAACGTCGGCGCGAAACTCGCCACCGGATTCGGCTTGGTCCTGGCCTGCGTGCTCGCCGTGGGCGCTGCCTGCTACGGAGCCACCGCGGACCTGATCCAGGCCAACGAGCAGCGCAGGATCACGGCGGGAATCCTCAACCGGCTCGATGACATCGTGCCCCTGGTCAAGGAGATCGAGCTCGGCACGCGCAGCTACTACCTCACCGGCGACGAGCAGTTCCTGCGGCCCGTGGGCCCGGCGACCGAGCGCGCCCCCAGGCTGCTGCAGGAGATCCGGCAGCTGATCGGCACCGGCGATTCGCAGCTTCGCCGGCTGGACGCCATCGAGCCTCTGGTGAAGAACCGCATCGAGCACGTGCGCGGGACCACCGAGGTCTACCGCTCCCAAGGGAGCAAGGCGGTCGTGCAGCGCATCCTGGCCGGCGGGGGCCTCGGCATCACGAACGACATCACGCGCGTCGTCCGCGAGATGCAGGACGAGGCGCGCGCCGACCTGCAGAGGCAAGTCGGCGAGACCGAGGCGAACAGCCGCAACGCCGTGCTCACCATCGTCGTCGGCACCGGCCTGGCGGTGCTGGCCGCATTGCTCGCGGCCGCGCTGCTCACCCGGACCATCGCGCGCCCGCTGCGCCAGCTGACCGCGCACGCCGCGCGCATCGAGCGCGGCGACATCCGGGCGGAGATTCCCGAGGACGCGCGCGCGGACGAGGTCGGCGCGCTGGCCCGCGCCTTCTCCGGGATGACGCGGTACCTGCAGGACATCGCCGCGCAAGCCGAACGCATGGCCAGCGGCGACCTGCGCACCAGCATCGCGCCGCAATCCGCCGACGACATGCTGGGCAACGCGTTCCAGCGCATGAGCGGCAACCTGCGCGATCAGATCCGCGGCATGGTGGAAGCGGTGTCCGTGCTGGGCGCGTCGACCACCCAGATCGTGGCTTCGACCAGCCAGCTGGCGTCGAGCGCGACCGAATCGGCGGCCGCCGTCGCGCAGACGACCGCCACCGTGGAAGAAGTGCGCCAGACCGCCGAATTGAGCAACCAGAAGGCGCAGCACGTCGCGGACAGCGCGCAGAAGGCGGTGCAGCAGACACTGGACGGCCGCCGGTCCGCCGAGGATCTCGACGCGGGCATGGAACGCGTCCGCCGGCAGATGGAAAGCATCGGCACCAGCATGGCGCGGCTGTCGCAGCACGGCCAGACCATCGGCCAGATCATCGCGACCGTCGAGGACCTGGCGGTCCAGTCCAACCTGCTGGCCGTCAACGCGTCGATCGAGGCAGCCAAGGCCGGCGAGCAGGGCAAGGGCTTCGCCGTGGTCGCGCAGGAAGTCAGGAGCCTGGCGGCGCAGTCCCGGCAGGCGACGGCCGAGGTGCGCGCGGTCCTCGGCGACATCCAGGCCGCGACGGCCGCGGCCGTCGCGGTAACCGACCAGGGCGCCCGCGCAGTGCAGGCGGGCAGCGAACAGACCGCCGTGGCGCGCGTGGCGGTCGAGGGTCTCTCGGCCAGCATCGGCGAGGCGGCCCAGGCCGCCACACAGATCGCGGCGTCCAGCCACCAGCAACTGGTGGGCGTGGACCAGGTGGCCGGTGCGATGAACAGCATCAAGCAGGCGAGCAGCCAGAACATGGTCAGCGCCCGCCAGCTCGAAAGCTCGGCCCAGGGCCTGAACGACCTGGGCCATCGCCTGCAGCAGATCGTCTCGGCCTATCGCCTCTAGCGCATGCAAGCGGGCGACGCCGACTTCCTGCGACAGCTGCGAGCCACCTTCGCGGTGGAGGCGCAGGAGCACTTGCAGGCGATCGCGGACGGCCTGCTGCAGCTGGAACGCGGCGAAGGTCAGGAGCGGCAGGCCGCGGTCATCGAGACGGTGTTCCGCGCGGCCCACAGCCTCAAGGGGGCCGCCCGCGCGGTCGACTTCGGCCTCGTCGAGGGCGAGTGCCGGCGCATCGAGGACACGCTCGCCGCCTGGAAGCGCGGCCCCGGCACGGCCACGCGCGAAGCGCTGGATGCGCTGCACCAGCAGCTGGAGCAGGTGGGCCGGCTCGTGCAGGCCCAGGCCGCGAGAGCCGGGACGCCGCCGGCGAATGCGCACGCGGACCCGCTGCGCGCCATGGACGCCGGCCAGCCGAACGCCGCCCCACCTCCGGCCGCCGCCGTGGAAACCGTGCGCATCAGCGTCGAGGGCCTGGAGGCGCGGCTGCTGGAGATCGAGGAGATGCTCGCGGTCAAGCAGGCTTCCCGCCAGCGCGTCGAGGAGCTGCGCGAGCTCGCAGGGCAGGCGCACGCCTCCCGCGTCTCGCCCGTATCGGCCCCGGGCACCGATGCGCCGCAGGTCCTGAAGCACCGGCTCGCCGCCGCGGCGCGCGCTGCGGAGCAGGACCGCGAAGCGGTCGGGCGCATCGTGGACACCCTGCTGGAGAATTCCAGGAAGCTGCTGCTGCTGCCCTTCGACACGCTGGCCGCGCCGCTGCGCATGATGGTGCGCGACCTCGCCCGCGCGGAAGGCAAGGAGGCGGAGTTGCAGGTGCGCGGCGAGCACATCGCCCTGG
Source organism: Ramlibacter humi (assembly GCF_004681975.1). GTDB lineage: Bacteria > Pseudomonadota > Gammaproteobacteria > Burkholderiales > Burkholderiaceae_C > Ramlibacter > Ramlibacter humi. The sequence continues at coordinate 130,572 of NZ_SMLK01000001.1, read as the reverse complement.
ACAAGCGCATCCTGGACGAACTGAAGGCCCCGCTGAACCACCTGCTGCGCAATTGCATCGCCCACGGGGTCGAGCCGCCGGCCGAGCGCGAGCGGCTGGGCAAGCCGGTGCGCGCGCAGCTGGAACTCACGGCCACGCAGGTGGACGGCGGCAAGGTCCGGATCACCGTCGCCGACGACGGCGGCGGCATCGACCCGTCCAGGCTGCGCGAGCTGGCGCTCCGCGAGGGGCTGATGCCGGCCGCGGAGGCGCTGCAGCTGACCGATGCCCAGGCCCGCGCGCTGGTGTTCCGCTCCGGCGTGTCCACCAGCCCGGGGGTGACCGGCTTGTCCGGCCGCGGCCTCGGGCTCGCCATCGTGCAGGAGAACGCGGCGCGCCTGGGCGGGTCCGTGTCGGTGGACAGCCTCCCCGGGGCGGGCACCGCGTTCCACATCGTCGTGCCCGCGCTGCGCAGCACCTTCCGCGGCGTGGTGGTGTCGGCGGCCCGGCAGCGGTTCGTGCTGCCCACCGCGCAGGTGGAGCGCGTGCTGCGGCCACGGGCCGGCGACCTGCGCAGCGTCGACGGGCGGGGCACGCTGGTGCTGGACGGCAGCGTCATCCCGGTGGTGGAACTGGCGCAGGTGCTGCAGCTGCCGGCGCCGCCGCGGCCACAGCCCGGCGGCAACGCGCTGGCCATTCTCGGCACCGGCGAGCAGCGCGCCGCCTTCGCGGTGGACGAGGTCCTCGACGAATTGCAGCTGCTGGTCAAGCCGCTGCAGGCGCCGCTGGTACGGGTGCGCAACGTCGCCGCGGCCACGGTGCTGCCGGACGGCCACATCGCTTGCATCCTGCAGGTGGGCGACCTGCTGCGGGCCAGCCGCGGCGCCCCGGCCGCCCCACCCGCGCCGGCGCCGGCGGCAACGGCAGCGGTGCCGCGGTCCATCCTGGTGGCGGAGGACTCCATCACGTCGCGTTCGCTGCTGCGGTCCATCCTCGAGAGCGCGGGCTACCGGGTAGGCACGGCCGTCGACGGCCTGGAAGCGCTCCATCGCCTGCAGGCCGAACCCTTCGACTTGCTGGTGACGGACGTGGAAATGCCGCGCCTGGACGGTTTCGGACTGGTCGCCCGCCTGCGCGCCGACCCGCGGACGGCGGAGCTGCCGATCGTGCTCGTGACGGCGCGCGAGAGCCGCGAGGACCGCGAACGCGGCGTCGACGCCGGCGCCAGCGCGTACGTCGTCAAGAGCAGCTTCGACCAGGCGAGCCTGCTCGAGACCATCCAGCGCCTGATCTGAGGACTGCCCGATGAAGGAAGCGAAACGGATGCGGGTGCTGGTGGCCGAGCACGCCGACGCGAGCCGGGCCGAGATCGTGCGGCTGATCGAGAGCGACCCGGGGCTGCGGGTGGTGGGGGCGGTGCGCGACGGCCAGGCGGCGGTGGATTTCCTGCTCGCGCAGAAGGCGGACGTGGCGCTGCTGGACGTGCACCTGCCGCGGCTGGACGGCTTCGAGGCGACACGGCGGATCATGGCGTCGACACCGCTGCCGATCGTGGTGTGCAGCGGCGTCAGCAACGCGGCCGACGCGACGATCGCCTTCCGCGCGCTGGAAGCCGGCGCCCTCGCCTGCGTGGAAAAGCCCGTCGGCGGCGGGGACGCCTTGCGCGCGCGCATGGCGCACCTTCTGCAGACCGTGCGCCTGATGTCCGAGGTGAAGGTGGTGCGGCGGCGGCGCGAACCGGGGCCGCCCCGCCCCGCAGGCCGCGCGGCGGCGGCGCCGCGGGTGGTCGGCATCGGTGCATCCACCGGCGGCCCGCCGGTGCTGCAGGCCATCCTGCACGCGCTGCCGCGCGACTTCGCCGCGCCGCTGCTCATCGTCCAGCACATCTCGCCCGGCTTCCTGCACAGCATGGCCAGCTGGCTGGGCGAGACCAGCGGCATGCCGATCCACATCGCCGCGCATGGCACGGTGCCGCTGCCCGGGCACGCCTACCTCGCGCCGGACGACTTCCACATGGGCGTGGATGCGGGCGGCCGCATCGTGCTGAGCCGCGAGCCGCCGGAGAACCATGTCCGTCCGGCCGTCTCATTCCTCTTCCGCACGATGGCGCAGTACAGCGGGCCCGGCGCCATCGGCGTCCTGCTCACCGGCATGGGCCGCGACGGCGCCGAGGAATTGCGCCGCATGCGCGACGCCGGCGCGACCACCATCGCGCAGGACGAGGAGAGTTCCGCCGTGCACGGCATGGCGGGCGCGGCGATCGCGCTGGGCGCGGCCGGCCAGGTGCTCCCGGCCGAGCGCATCGTGCCGGCGCTGCTGGCCCTGGTGACCGGCGGCCCGTGATGGAGCAACCCGCGTCCCCATCCCCTGCCGGGCGGCGCCACATCCTCGTCGTCGAGGACAGCCGCACCCAGGCCGAGCGGCTGCGCCACATCCTGGAGCAGCAGGGCCACGACGTGGGGGTCGCGGCGGACGGATGCGAGGCGCTGGAACTGGTCGCGCGCCGGCGCCCGGACCTGGTGATCAGCGACGTGAACATGCCGCGGATGGATGGCTACGAGCTGTCGCGCCGGCTCAAGGCCCAACCCGCGCTGGCCGGAATCCCGCTGATCCTGCTCACGACGATGTCGGACGCGCAGGACGTCATCCGCGGGCTGGAATGCGGCGCCGACAACTTCCTGCCCAAGCCCTACGACGAGCGTTACATCGTGTCCCGCGTGCACGACGTGCTGGCCAGCCGCGGGATGCCCGGCAGCGACGACGGCCACGGGGGGGTGGGCATCTTCTTCAACGGGCAGCACCATTCCATCACGGCGGGCCGCCCCCAGATCCTGAACCTGCTGCTGTCGACCTACGAAGCGGCGATGGAGCGCAACCGGGAGCTGACCGAAAGCAAGGAATCGCTGGAGAGGCGTTCGACGGAAATCGGCCTGGCCAACCGGTTCCTGGACGAGGTCATCGAGAACATCCCGCACATCATGTACGTCAAGGACGCGGCGGACCTGCGGCTGGTGCGGGTGAACCGGGCGCTGGAGAACCTGGTCGGCCTGCCGCGCGAACGGATCGTCGGCGGCAGGACCGAAGGCTACCTGTCGCCGGAGCAGGCGGCGGCCGACGCCGAGAGCGACCGCAGGGCGATGGCCAAGGGCTCGGCCGGCGAGGCGGTCGACGAACCGGTGCAGATCCCGGTGCGCGGCCGGCGCGTGCTGCGCACCCGCAAGATTCCGATCCTCGACGAGTTCGACCAGCCCCGCTTCCTGCTCGGGATCGCGGAGGACGTCACCGAGAAGATCGAGCGCGAGAACGAGATCCTGCGGCTGAACGAGGCATTGCGGCAGCGAACCGCCGAAGCGGATGCCGCGAACCGCGCCAAGAGCGCCTTCCTCGCGACCATGAGCCACGAGATCCGCACGCCCATGAACGGCATGCTGGGGATGCTCGAGCTGCTCGGCCTGACCGCCCTGGACCCCCAGCAGCGCGCCACGCTGGAGATCGTCCGCGAATCGAGTGCATCGCTGCTGCAGATCGTCAACGACGTGCTGGACTTCTCCAAGATCGAGGCGGGCCAGCTGGAGATCCACGCCGAACCCACCTCGCCGCGCGACATGCTGCGGACGGTGCAGCGCCTGTTCGGCACGGCGGCCGCCGGCAAGGGGTTGCAGCTGCACCACGGCGTGGGCCCCGGGATCGCGCCGCTGCTGTGGGCCGACGGCCTGCGGCTGCGCCAGATCCTGGGCAACTTCGTCAGCAACTCGATCAAGTTCACGCAGGCCGGTTCGGTGGAGATCCTGGCCGTGCTCGAGTGCGAGTCGGGCGGCGTGCAGCACCTGCGCTTCGAGGTCCGCGACACCGGCGCGGGCATCTCGCCGGAGAACCAGCGCCGGCTCTTCCAGCCCTTCAGCCAGGGCGACGCGCAGCTGGCGCGCCGCGCGGGCGGCACGGGCCTGGGCCTGAGCATCTGCCGGCGGCTCGCGGAGATGATGGGCGCGAGCGTCGGGATGGAGAGCGAGCTGGGCAGGGGCACGACCATGAGCCTGCGCGTCCCGCTGCAGGTGGTCGAGGGCGCCCACGCGGCCGCGCAGGAGCCGCAGGAAGAGGCGCCGCCGGCACCGGTCTGGCGGCGGCGCGCCTCCGACGTGGACGCGGCGCGGGCGGAGGGCACCCTGGTCCTGGTGGTGGACGACCACCCAACCAACCGGATGCTGCTGCAGCGGCAGGTGAACACCATCGGCTACGCGGCGGAAACGGTGGAAAACGGACAGGAGGCGCTGGCGGCGTGGGCATCGGGCCGGTTCGGGATCGTCATCACCGATTGCGAGATGCCCGAAATGGACGGCTACGAACTGGCCCGCCGGATCCGCGAGCTGGAAGGCGCCGGGACCGGACGGCGCACGCCCATCATCGCCTGCACCGCCCACGCCCTCGCCGGCGAGGCGGACAAATGCCGGGCGGCGGGCATGGACGACCGCCTGGTCAAGCCGATCGGACTGCAGAGCTTGCGCAAGGCACTGGACCGCCTGCTCGCGCCCCCGGCATCGGGCGGCGGCGGGACGCAATCGCCCGATGCCGGGGGCGCGCCGATGGACCTGCGGCAGGTGCACGACACCTGGGGCGACGACCCGCGGATCCTGCGCGACGTGATGGCGGTCTTCCGCCGCACCAACGACGCCGATGCCGGGATGCTGCGCGACGGGTTTCAGCGCGGCGACATGGGGCTCGTCGCGCAGGCGGCGCACCGCATGCTGGGCGCCAGCAGGATGGTGGGAGCGCACGAACTCGGCTCCGTCTGCGCGCGCATCAGCGATGCCGCACGCAAGGGAAACCGCCGGACGGTGGGCCGCGCGATGGATGAGTTTGCGCATTGCTGCGAACGGCTGAACGCCTGGATCGAGCGGCTGGGCGCGGACCCGGACTAGGGATTTGACCTACCCAACCTGAACCTGCCCTAAGCCACCCGCGTCAGCGCCCGAGCCTGTCCTGGCCAATGGCTCGCCGGCGGAAGGGCCCGGAAAACGAACCTCCATCCCAAGGCAAATCCTTGGAGATGCGAGATGCGGTTCGGGCAATGGGCGACGATCCTGGCCTTCCTGGCAATGTTCACCGCGACGCAGGCGCGGGCGGAAACGAAGTGCCGTCCCGCGGCCGAGGCCGGCGTGGAGCACTGCGTGTCGGGGCTGCGCGCCGACGCGGTGGCCGAGATGAGGCAGACCCAGCGCGCCAGCCAATGGTGCTGGGCCGCCGCGGTGAGCATGGTGCTGCGCTCGTATGGCGTGCGCGTGCCGCAGGAACAGGTCGTGCGCCAGCACTGGGGCTCCGCCGTCGACATCGGCGTGCCGCCGGCGGTACTGGGCACGCTGCTCAACCGCAGGTGGAACGATGCTTCCGGGCGCGCCGTGTCGCTGGCCTCGGACGTCCGCGCGGGCGCCCAGGCGCGGCTGGGTTCGCCGGAGGTGCTGCAAGACCTGCAGGACGGCCGTCCCGTCGTGGTCGTGCTGCCGGGGCATGCGGTCGTCCTGGTGCAGGTGGAGTTCCAGCGCCGCCGCGATTCCGGCGCGGTGCAGCTCCTTGGCGCGGTTGCGCTCGATCCGGCGCGCGAGGGCCTGCGCACGCTGAAGCCCGACGCGGCCGTCGTCCAGGTCACGCGCTCTGCGCCGGCAGGCGGCGACCAGGTGGCCTCCGCCGGGGTCGAGGCGGAAGCGATCCACTGAGGCGCGCCTTGCGGGCCCGCCGGGCGGGGGCTTGCATGCGCCGCCGGGGATCGAAGAAGGCCGGCGCGCGCCGCCGCGGCGCCCACACGCTGGAAGCAAGTGGTCTGCAGGCCGGCAGGCACAGTAGAAAGTTCTGCACCCGCGCAATCCCGAAAACGCGAAAGCCGTTGATCGGCGCGGCGCGTTCCTCCATGATCGCAAAAGAAGGCCCGGCACACGCCCGGCCCGCCGTGACGCGGCGGCGCAAGCGATTCGGCCGCGCCCAGACAACGATCAGGGAGACGTGCATGAGACCAGAGGAACGCGCGCCCATCCGCGTCGTGCTCGCCGACGACCACGAGCTGGTTCGGTCCGGCATCAACGCCCTCCTCACCTCCATTTCCGGAGTGCAGGTGATCGCGGAAGCGGGCAGCGGCGAGGAGCTTCTCGGGATCCTGCAAACCGTGCGGCCCGACATCGTCATCACGGACATAGGGATGCCGGGCATCGATGGCTACGCCGTGTGCGAGCGCATCCGCGCGGAATCCCCCGAAGTGCGCGTAGTGGTGCTGTCCGCCGACGACTCCATCGAAGCGGTGAAAAAGGCCGTGGCCAGCGGCGCCTGCGGCTACATCCGCAAGGACGCGGCGAAATTCGAATTGGAGCTGGCGGTGCGCGGCGTCATGCAGACCGGGAGCTATTTCACGAGCCGCGTCACGCAGGACCTGCTGCGGCCGTCTGCGCCGCAGCTGCACCAACTGCTGACGGAGCGGCAGGTGGAAGTGCTCACCATGCTGGCGAGCGGGAAATCGGCCAAGGAGATCGGCTTCGAACTCGGCCTGAGTTCGAAGACGGTGGACGCGCACCGCGCCAACATCATGGAGCGCCTCAACCTCCGCGACAACGCGAGCCTGATCCGCTACGCGATACGGAATCGACTGGTGAAGGACTGATCCGGCGGGGGCGCGGTCACGGCAGTCGGCGCCCCCCCGGGGGATGAGGGGCCGGCGCCGGCCGCGCGCGGGCTCAGGCGCCGGAACGCTGCTCCAGCAACACCTCGGCGACGCGGGCGACCGCGCCGTCGCGCGACTCGTTCACGCGACGCCCCACCACCAGTTGGCGCACCAGGCGTGGGCTCAACGGCAGCATCCGCACGCGGTCGTGCGCCACCGGGCTCTCCTTCGGCCGCAGCGGCACCAGCGCCGCCCCGTAGCCGGCCGCGACCAGGCCGCGCATGGCCACGTCGTAGTTGTGCTCGATGCGCGGCCGGGGCGAGAAGCCCGCGCGGCCGAACCACTCCATGGTGAGCGCGTGCATGCGCGAACCGGGCTCGTTCATGATGAGCGGGTGCTGCGCCAGCCATGCGGGCGTCGCCCGCTTCGGGGCGCGCCACTGCGAAGGCACCAGCGCATGCATCTCGTGCCGCATCCAGGGCGTGAAGCGCACGCCGGGCACGGCGGGCTGCGGCAGCGAGACCAGCGCGATGTCCACCGTGCCGGCCTGCAGCCCGGCGGCCGAGAGGTCCGACCCGATGAACAGCGGCGACACCTCGATGCCCGGGTAACGCTTCTCCAGCAGTTCGAACACCGGCGGCAGCAGGTCCACCACGATGCTGGTGGTGCTGACCCCGACGCGCACCCGGCCTTCCAGGCCGGCGTGGCGGCGCCTCGCGGCGTCCAGCGCCTCGTCCAGGTCGCGCAGCAGCCGGCGGCCGCGCTCGACCAGTTCCGCGCCCGCCGGGGTGGCGCGCGCGGGGCCGGCGCCCCGGAGCATCAGCGGCACCCCCACGCGGCCTTCCAGTTCCGACACGTGCAGGCTCACGGTGGGCTGGGCCAGGTGAAGGGCCTGGGCGGCGGCCGAAAAACTGCCCAGGTCGGCGATGGCGATCAGGGTCCGCAGCTGGTCTAGGTTGATCTGGCGCATCAGTCATTCTGATCTGCGCGGTCAGAAAACTCAACTTCCCTGATGTGACCGCGACGGGCACCATGACGGGACTTCGCCAGGAATGCGCCATGGAAACCCTCATCGCCCTCTGCCTGAACCACCTGACCGCGCGCCGGCGGCTGCGAGCCGCGCGCCGGGAACTCGCCGCGCTCGCGCAGCATGAACTGAACGACCTGGGCATCGGACGCAGCGAACTGCCGTACCTGCTGGCGGCTCGCGGCGCCGCCGGCGGTCAGGGCCCGGTGCCCGGCACCATCGAGCGAAGCACGCCGTCGCGCAGCACGAAGTGGTGGTACAGCGCGGCCAGCGCGTGCAGGCCGGCCAGCCAGAGGATGGTGTCCCCCAGCCAGCCGTGAAGCTCCGAGAGGGTGGCGCCGATGCCGTGCGACTCGCGCACCCACGGCCCGATGTCGCCGCCCAGCCAGGTGACGGGGTGCCCTTCCAGCCAAGCGCCGCTGATGGCCGTCAGCGGCACGGCAAAGAGCAGGGCGTAGAGCAGCACCTGCACGGCCTTTGCCGCCAAGCCCATCCAGCGCGACACCGCCACCGGATCGGGCCGCGGGGAGAACGCGCGCCAGCACAGCCGCACCGCGGTGAGCGCCAGCACGCACAGGCCCAGCGTCTCGTGCAGCCGGCGATCCGCATCGCGCGCCGCGGAGTAGATGCGGGTTTCCGATCCGCCGGGGCCATAGATGAACGCCACGACGACCAGGATGGCCGTGGCCCAGTGCAGGGCCTGCTCGAGGGTGGAGTACCGGGTGGCGCTTTTCATCGGCGCTTAGGAGGCTAGCCGCGCGCCGGCTCCGGCACCTGCGAGAGAAGCAGGTTGGACCCGGCCACCCGCAGCGCGCCATCCGGCCCAGCCTCGACCGGGCGCTCGTCGGCGAGCCGGTACTCGATCTGGCCCGAAGGCTCCCAGCCGTCCACGCTGCCCGGCACCGCAACCAGGCGGTCGTACGCGCGAACGGTGTAGCGCTGCCCATCCGAGCCGACGGCCTCGAACGACTCCAGCAGTTGAAGACGAATGTCCATCGCGTTTCTCCTGTGCCTTCATTTTCCGGGCAGGCCGCGGCGAATGCCAAGCGCGGCAGCAGGCGGCAAGGCTCCTAAACTCCGCCACGTGCGCGAACTCGAGCAGATCCTCGCCCTCTTCGTGGCCGCCGTGCTGCTGGCCGCCGCCGCGCGGCGGGCGGGCGCGCCCTACCCCGTGTTCCTCGCGGTGGGCGGCGTGCTGCTGGCGCTCATCCCGGGCGCGCCCAGCCCCACCCTGCCGCCGGAACTGGTGCTGGCGCTCTTCGTCGCGCCCATCCTCGTCGACGCGGGCTACGACGCTTCGCTGCGCGACCTGCGCGACAACTGGGCGCCGCTGCTCAGCCTGGTGGTCTTCGCGGTGCTGCTCACCACCGCCGCGGTGGCCATCGTCGCGCGTGCGCTGGTGCCCGAACTGCCGTGGGCCGCGGCCATCGCGCTGGGCGCCATCGTCGCGCCGCCCGACGCGGTGGCGGCTACGGCGGTGCTGCGGCCATTGCGCCCGCCGCAGCGCATCCTGGGCATCCTGGAAGGCGAAAGCCTGCTGAACGACGCCAGCGCGCTGCTCATCTACCGGCTGGCGGTCGGCGCGGTGGCCGCGGGCGGTTTCTCGGTGCAGGCGGTGGCGCCAACCTTCCTGCTCGGCTTGCTGGGCAGCCTGGCCGCGGGCCCGGCGCTGGGCTGGTGCGTGCAGCGCCTGCTGGAACGCGTGCAGCACATCCCCACGGCCATCATCCTGCAGTTCATCGGCACCTTCACCGTGTGGCTGGTGGCCGAGCACGTCGGCCTGTCGGGCGTGCTCACCACGGTGTGCTTCGCGATGACGCTGGGCCGCACCGCGCCGGGCCGCACGCCGGCACGCATCCGCATCCCGACCAACGCGGTGTGGGCCACGGTGATCTTCGCGCTGAACATCTTCGCCTTCATCTTCATCGGCCTGCAGATCCGCCCCATCCTGGTGGACCTGGCGCCGGCCGCGCGCGAGCAGTACCTGGCGGTGGCGGGCGCGGTGCTGGTGACGGTGATCGTGGTGCGCATCGCCTGGCACATGTCGTTCAACGCCGCCATCCGCTGGCGCGACCGGCACTTCGGCTTCCACCCGCCCCGCCCCATGCTGCGGCCCAGCGTGGGCAGCGGGCTGGTGATCTCCTGGGCCGGCATGCGCGGCATCGTCACGCTGGCCGCGGCGCTGGCGCTGCCCGGAGGCTTCCCCAGCCGCGACCTGATCGTGCTGACGGCCTTCTCCGTGGTGCTGGGCACGCTGCTGGTGCAGGGCCTGACGCTGAAGATGCTGCTGCGCGCGTTGAACCTGCACGACGGCGACCCGGTGGCGCGCGAGGAGCACCTGGCGCGCCATCGCCTGATGGAGGCGGCGCTGGCGCAGCTGCCGGCCACCGGCACGGCGGCGGTGAACCTGGTGCGCAAGGACCTGAAGATCCGCCTGGGGCAGGTGCAGCGCGGCGACGGCCCGCACGCTTCGTTCGGGGTCGAGTACGACACGCATTTCCGTTCGGCCGTGCGCGCGGCGCGCCGCGCCTTGCTGCAGATGCGCGAAACCGGCGACATCGGCGACGACGCGTTCCACACGCTGGAGAACGACCTCGACTGGATGGAAGTGTCGGACCCCTTGCGTGCCGCGAATGCGGACGCCACCGAATAGCGGCGCGCGCCGCCGGATCGGCCTACTCGCCGCGCGACTGAGCAGGCCTGCCCCGTACCCGTCGAGGATGTCATCGTCCCGCCGGAGCCTTCGCGCGAGAACCTCAAGACATCGCGCTCCACCGACGCGCTGCTGTCGTTGTCGCAGGAGCTTGCCGAGTCCCCGATCTCGCCGTGCAGCGCCTGGCCGAAGCCGCCAGGGCAAGCTCATCGGCACGCTGTGGGTGCTGCTGCACCGGGGCGGCAAGACGTTCAGCGAACGCGACATCCGCATCGTGCAGGACCTGACGACTTTCGCCACCGCGATCCTCGACGCACGCAGCCGCGCGCCGGCTGCGTGAAGTCCGGCACGCCGGTCGTGCGCTTGCAGTATTTGTGCCCCGCGACGGGGCGGACATGATGGCCGCGGGGAGCTGCCGGTCCGGCGCAAGGCGCCGGCAACCGAACCGCCTAGATGATGTCCACTGCAGATCGCATCGAACTGCGGCATGTCCGCGCCTTCCTCGTGCTGGCTCAGGAGCTGAATTTCCGCTCGGCTGCGGAGCGCCTGTTCATCACCGAACCCCCCCTGAGCCGCACGATCGCGCAGATGGAGAGCGCGCTGGGCACGCGCCTGTTCAACAGGACTTCGCGCAGCTGCGAACTGACCGAGGCGGGCGCGCGCCTGATCGAGCCGGCGGCCAGGATCGTGCAGATCCTGAAGGAGGAGTTCCGGCCCCTGCAGGAGGCGACGGCCAGCGGCCCCCTTCGGCTGGGTGTCCTGATCTACAACAATCCCCTCAAGACCGAGAAGCTGCGCGCCGACCTGCAGCGCACCATCGGCCGCAAGGTGGAGGTCCGGCTGGGGCGCACGCACGAACTGGAACGCTCGATGAAGCGGGGCGAACTGGACTTCGCCATCCTCCAGCGGCCGCTGCACTCCACCGCCGGCGGCGTCACGAGGCTGGCCACCGCTGAATGGGTGATCGGGCTGCAGTCGATCCATCCGCTGGCGGCGAAGAAGGCCCTGCAATTGAGCGACCTGTTCGCCTTCGATCGCCTGCTGTTCCAGAACCGCCGGGACAACCCGCCCCTTTTCGACCACGTCCATGGCGAGATCATGAGGCGGACCGGCCGCTCGCCCACCTACACCGCCATCAAGGAGCTGTTCGAAGGACAGGCGCTGATCGCGGCCGGCGCGGCCTGCGCGCTGGTTCCGGAAACGGCCAAGGGATTCTCCCAGGACGAGATCACCATCCTGCCGCTCGTGCCCGAAGACCAGATCCGCACCGACATCTGCCTCATGTCCCACCCGCAGGTCAGCGATGCCTGCCTGATGGAGACCATCCGCAGGACGGCGCGGGACTTCCTGGTCCAGGATTGCGGGTTGGCGGCGTGAACGCGCACCCGGTGATGCTTCCCACGCATCGCCGGAGAATGAAATGGACCGGTGCCGGCGGCCTGCCTAGACTGCGCCCCGTGTTCGACACAACCAGAACGGAGACGAGACGCATGACGCATGGACTTCTCCTGCGCCGACGCCTGCTGGAGGCCGTGGCGCTGGCCATCAGGGTCAAGTTCCCGCAGGCGCACGTGGACCCGGTGAGGCACGACAGCGAGACCGGCATCTACTCGGTTTCGATCGTGCTGCGCAACGGCATCGAACTGGCCCTGGCCGACTACGCCGACGGCGTGGACACCTCCTTCTTCGTGATGCGCGCGTCCGAGGAAATGCCGTTCCGGCTTGCGTTCGAGGGCGCGTACGAGGACGGCTGCGGCGTCACCGACTCACTGACGCCCGAGATGGTGCTCGACCTGCTCGAGGCTTACGAAGGCGTCTCGGTCTCCGACCTGGCGCCGCACTAGGCGGAAGGGCCTTCGGCGCGCCGCTTCAGGGCGGTGGCTTCCGAGTCAACGTAAGCGGCGACCATGCGCCGCATCAGCCGGCCCGCCACCGGCGCGAACAGGCCTTCGAAGCGCAAGGCCAGGTGCACACGGCACGCGTTCGCGCCCATCGGTTCGATGTCGTGCTCACCCCGCGCGCCCAGCATGGCGCTGCGCGATGCCCAGGTGAATCCGCGGCCGGGCTCCCATCGGGTGACCGTCATGATGGACGGGGGAAGGCGGGGCTGCTCGACGCGGTAAGCCGCTCCCACACCGGCTGGAGAGCGCACGCGCTGCACGCTCCGGAAAGTGGGCGCCCAGTCGGGCCACTGTTCCAGGCGTTCCATGATCGACCAGACCGCGGGGGCTGGCGCCGAAATGTCGATGGAGCTCTCGAAGATCACGGGACGATTGTCGCCTCGTCCGTGGACCCGCCTACTTCGCCGCCACCTCGCGCGGGTGCGTGGCTGCATAGGCCGCCAGGATGGCATCCAGCGCCTGCGGTTCCACCGGCTTCACCAGGTGGTGGTCGAAGCCCGCGTGCGCGGTGGCCGCGCGGTCCTGCGGCTGGCCGTAGCCGGTCAACGCGACCAGCAGGGTCCCATCCAGCTCGGGCCGCGCGCGGATGCGGCGCGCCAGCTCCAGGCCGGTGATGTCGGGCAGGCCCACGTCGAGCACGCAGACGTCGGGCACGCGCCGGCCGATGGCGGCCAGCGCCTGGCGGCCGTCGTAGCAGACCTCCACCTCGTGCCCGTCCAGCCGCAGCAGCGACGAGAGCGACTCGGCGGCGTCGGCGTTGTCGTCGGTGAGCAGGATGAACAGCGGCGCGGCGCCACGCGCGGCGGCGGGCGCGGTGGCGCCCGAAGTCTCGCCCACGGCCAGCGCGGGCAGCACGATGCCGAAGCGGCTGCCGCGGCCCTTGCCCTGGCTGTGCGCTTCGGCTTCGCCGCCGTGCAGTTCGACGATCGCCTTCACCAGCGCCAGGCCGATGCCCAGGCCGCCCTGCGTGCGGTCGGGCGTGCGCTCGCCCTGCGTGAACAGGTCGAAAACGTGCGGCAGCAGCGCCGGTTCGATGCCGGTGCCGTTGTCGCCCACCTCGATGCGGGCACGCGAGCCTTCGCGCGACAGCGTGACGCGCACCTCGCCTTCGGGCGCGGTGTACTTGGCCGCGTTGGTCAGCAGGTTCACCAGCACCTGCACCAGCCGCGTGCGGTCGCCGTCCACCACCACCGCCGCCGGCGGCACGTCGACGTCCACCCGGTGGTGCCTGGCTTCCATCAGCGGCCGCGCCTGCTCCAGCGCGTCCTGCACCACGCCATTGAGGTCCACCGGCGCATGCTCGATCTGGATCAGGCCGCGCGTGACGCGCGAGACATCCAGCAGGTCGTCCATCAGCTCGCTCATGTGGCGCACCTGGCGGGCGATCATCTCGCTGGTGCGGCGCGCGGTTTCCGCGTTGCCGGGCGCGCGGGCCAGCAGCGCGCTGCCGGTGGCGATGGGCGCCAGCGGGTTGCGCAGCTCGTGCGCCAGCATGGCCAGGAATTCGTCCTTGCGCCGGTTCGCTTCGCGCAGCGCCTGCTCGGACCGCACGCGATCGGTGACGTCGATCACCACGCCGCGCATCAGCGCGGGCCGGCCGTCGGGGCCGGGGAACGCGCGCCCCCGCGTGTCGGTCCACATCAGCGCGCCCGTGTCGCGGCGCACCCGCCGGTGCACCCGCTGGAAGTCGCCCAGCGTCTCGCGCGCGCGGCCGATCTCGTCCCGCAGCTTCGCCACGTCGTCCGGGTGGATGGAGGAGAAGCCGGTCTCGGGGTCGCCGCCCGCATAGCCCAGCACCTGCGCCGCGTTGGGCGAGTAGCGCACCTGGCCGCTGGCGTAGTCCCATTCGAAAGCCACCATGCGCGCGGCCTCCAGCCCTTCCTGCAGCCACGACTGCGTGCGCTGCAGCTCGGCGTTGGCCAGCATCACCTGCGTGGCGTCGCTGCCTTCGCAGAAGATGCCGTCGACGCGGCCGGCCTCGTCGAAGAGCGGCTGGTACACGTAGGTCAGGAACTTCAACTCTCGCGCGCCGCCGGGCCGCGCCAGCAGCGCCGGCATGGCTTCCGCGCGCCAGGGCTTGCCGGTGCCATACACCTCGTCCAGGCGCTCGAAGAAGCCCTGCCCTTCCAGTTCGGGGAACGCTTCGCGCACCCCGTAGCCCAGCAGCTCGCGGCCGAACAGCTGGCGGTACGCCGCGTTCGCGAACTCGAACACGTGGTCCGGCCCGCGCAGCACGCACATGAAGCCCGGCGCCTGCTCGAACATCTGGTGCAGCCGCTCGCGCTCGCCGGCCAGGCGGCGCAGCGCGCGCACCTTCTCGGTGGTTTCGACCACGATGGCGAGCACCGCCGCCGGCCGCCCCTCGCCGTCCAGCACCGGCGAGTAGTCCAGGTCCATCCACGCCTGCTCCAGCGTGCCCTGGCGGTTGAGCGACAGCTCCTGGTCCTTGTACGACAGCGTGCCGCCCGCCAGGCCCACGCGCATCACGTTGTCGTTGAAGTCGGCCACTTCGGGCCAGCCTTCGCGCACCGGCGATCCCAGCAGCTGCGGATGCCGCCCGCCCGCGAAACCCGAGTACGCGTCGTTGTAGATCATGTAGCCCGGCTCGCCGAACAGCGCCACCATGGGCACGTCGCTGCGCAGCATCAGGGCGACCGTGTGGCGCACGTGCGCCGGCCAGCCATCGATGGGCCCCATGCCCGTGGAGGACCACGGATAGCGGGCGATCAGCCCGGCGAGTTCACCGCCGCCGCGCAGGAAGGCGGGCCGGCCGGTTTCGCTGTCGGTACTGCTGGACGGTGGGGACACCAGGCGAGTCTAGGGCCGCGGCGCTCTCGCGTGAGCTCATCCATGCCGCCTCGCCACGGGGTTTGCCGCGTGCCTGGACCGTTGGCATCGTGCTGCAATGACCGCATGAACATCTCCGACGCCGCCCCCACCCGCGCCAACCTGATGTCCGGCGACGGCTACCGCGAGTCGCTGCGGCGGCTGAAGCCGGTGGTCTACGTGGACGGGCAGCTCGTGCGATCGGTCGCCGACGAACCCGCGCTGCGCCCCGGCGTCAACGCGATGGCGTTCACCTACGACTTCGCCCGCGACGAGCGCTACGCGCCCATCGCGCTGGCCACGCAGGCTTCGCGCAACCGCGTGGTCAACCGCATGCTGCACGTCAACGACTCGGCGGGCGACCTTCTCAACAAGCTGGAAGCGGTGCGCGCGCTCTGCCAGGAGACGGGCTGCGCGCAGCGCTACCTGGCACACGACGCGCTGAACGCGCTGGCGCAGGCGACGGCCGCCATCGACGACGCACGCGGCGGCAACGAGCACCGCGCGCGCTTCCAGGCTTACCTGGAACGCTTCCAGGACGAAGACCTCACGCTGGGCATCTGCATGACGGATGCCAAGGGCGACCGCAGCAAGCGGCCGCACCAGCAGGCCAACCCCGACACCTACGTGCACGTGGTGGAGCGCAACGCGAAGGGCGTCGTCATCAGCGGCACCAAGGCCATCGTCACCGGCGCGGCGTACATGCACGAGTTCCTGGTCATGCCCAGCCGAAACATGACCGAGGCCGACAGGGACTTCGCCGTCTGCTGCGCCGTGCCGGTGGACGCCCCGGGCATCACCATCGTTTCGCGGCCCGCGGGGCGGCCCGGCGAAAAGGTGGAGCACGGCGCCGCCCTCTTCTCGCGCAAGTACGGTCAGGCCACGGGCGTGGTCATCTTCGACAAGGTGTTCGTGCCCTGGGAGCGCGTGTTCTACGAAGGCGAGTGGGAGCGCAGCCAGGTGCTGACCTACAACTACGCCACGCACCACCGCCACAGCTGCATCGCCGCGCGCGCCGGCTTCGGCGACCTGCTGATCGGCGCGGGCGCGCTGATGTGCGAAGCCAACGGCTTCGACCCCGGCGAAAAAGCCAACCTGCGCGAGCCCATGGTGGAGCTGATCAAGATCGTCGAAGGCTTCTACGCCTGCGGCGTGGCGGCCAGCGTGTACGGCCAGGCCGACCCGCATTCGGGCAGCTTCATGCCCGAGCCCGTGTTCAGCAACATCGGCAAGCTGCTGCTGGCCACGCAGATCTACGACATGCACCGGCTGGCGCACGAAGTGTCCGGCGGCCTCATCGTCACCCTGCCCGGCCCCGACGAAGACCACAACCCGGCCACCGCCGCCACGCTGGCCGAAGTGCTGCGCACCAACCCCTCGGTGCCGTACGACAAGCGCATCGAGGTCGCGCGCTTCATCGAGGACCTCACCGCTTCCTACCAGGGCGGCTGGTATTCGCTGATCAGCCTGCACGGCGGCGGCTCGCCTGCCGCGATGAAGCAGGAGATCTGGCGCAACTACCCGCTGGGCGACAAGGTCGAGTTGGTGGAACGCCTGCTGGAGCGCGGCGTGCTTGCCAGCGCCGGCGATCGCGCCATCACGCGCAACAGGCAACCGGGGCGGTGCTGTGACACGGGGTGCACCACGCCAGGCCAGCCTGTGATGGTGCCGCTGCCTGCGTTCCGGAAGGACTGAGCCTTTTTTCTGGCGCAGCCGGTCCGGGCCAGGGGGTGGCAGGCCTCCTGCCTCCATGTCCCCCGCGCTGCGTCGCGTCGAATCTCATCGGGGAATTCGCGCCGACCTCAAGGCCGCTCGAGCGGCCCCGCACCTCCGCCGCCGATGACTGCCTTCCAGCATCGCGCGCCGTAGGGCCAGGGTGGGGAGGGTCTCCTGCCGTAAGTCAAGGAGGAGCTACGCCGTTCAGGCGGCGGGGGACATGGAGGCAGGAGACCCTCCCCACCCTGGCCCGGCTTGGCACGGCCAGGCACCGCACAACACAACACAACACGGCACGGCACGGCATGGCACGGCCAGAAGTGGACGAAGCTGAGTTCAGTCCCCGGTCAGCCCATGAAGAAGAACGGCTGACGCGCACGTACTGCGCCGTCCCACGGCCCGGCAAGCGCGCGCCCCCTACAGTGGCGGCATGGATGCCGCCCCTTCCGCCGACCGCGGCGGTTACCGCACGCCCGACAGCGTCGCCGACGTCACTCGCGAGAACGTGGCCGCCGTGCGCCGCCTGGAGCAGCTGGCCCAGGCCAAACGCACCTTCGCCGACCGCGTGGCCGACATCGTGGCCCGCTTCTGCGGGCACATCACGTTCGTCTGGATCCACATCGCGCTGTTCACGGTGTGGATCGCCTGGAACTCGATTCCCGGACTGCACCACTTCGACCCTTACCCGTTCACCTTCCTCATCCTGTGCGTGTCGCTGGAAGCGATCTTCCTGTCGTCGTTCATCCTGATCGCGCAGAACTACGAGATGCGCGTGGCCGAGCGCCGCAACCAGCTGGACCTGCAGATCAACCTGCTGGCCGAGCAGGAAAACACGAAGATCCTGCAGCTGCTGGAGCGCATCGCCTGCAAGGTGGGCGTGATCGAAGAGGCCGATGACGAGATCGCCGCGCTGGAGCAGGCCACGCGGCCGGAGACGCTGGCGCGCCAGATCGACCGGTCCTACGCGGAGGCGAATCGCCGCCGCGCGAAGGCCGGCGACGACGGCAAGAGCAAGTCGGCCGCCTGACGCGCGCGGCAAGCGGCACGCCGCTTGCCGCACTGGCGCGAATCACGCGCAGGCTGCCATGCCACCCCTTGCCGCGCTGTGCGCCGCGACGCTCGCGGCCGCCCTGCTCCTGCTGGCCACGCTCGGCCTGGAGGAGTGGTTCGCGCCGCTCGCGCTGGCCTGCATCGTCAGCCTGCTGCCGGTGGTCCCGGCGCTGTTGCGCAGCTTCTGGATCCACCGGCACCGCCAATAGCCCAAGGCATGGCGATTGCCACCTGCATCTCCCACCGCGGGAGATGTCCATGACTGCTGTCCTCGACCCCACCGTCCACGGCCACGAGAGCCACGATTCGCCGTCGGGCTGGCGCCGCTGGGTCTACGCCACCAACCACAAGGACATCGGCACGCTTTACCTGGTGTTCTCGTTCACCATGTTCATGGTGGGCGGCGTGCTGGCGCTGCTGATCCGCGCCGAGCTGTTCCAGCCGGGGCTGCAGCTGTTCAACCCCGAGCTGTTCAACCAGCTGACCAGCATGCACGGGCTGATCATGGTGTTCGGGGCGATCATGCCGGCCTTCGTCGGCTTCGCGAACTGGATGGTCCCGCTGCAGATCGGCGCGGGCGACATGGCCTTCGCGCGAATGAACAACCTCAGCTTCTGGCTGCTGGTGCCCGCGGCGGCGATGCTGGTGCTGACGTTCTTCCTGCCCGGCGGCGCGCCCGCCGCGGGCTGGACGATGTACGCCCCGCTGACGTTGCAGATGGGGCCCTCGATGGACTTCGCCATCTTCGCGCTGCACATCATGGGCGCCAGCTCCATCATGGGCTCCATCAACATCATCGTCACCATCCTGAACATGCGCGCGCCGGGCATGACGCTGCTGAAGATGCCGCTGTTCTGCTGGGCCTGGCTGATCACCGCCTACCTGCTGATCGCGGTGATGCCCGTGCTGGCCGGCGCCATCACCATGACGCTGACCGACCGCCATTTCGGCACCACCTTCTTCAACCCCTCGGCCGGCGGCGACCCGGTGATGTTCCAGCACCTGTTCTGGTTCTTCGGGCACCCGGAGGTCTACATCATGATCCTGCCGGCCTTCGGCATCATCAGCCACGTGGTGCCGGCGTTCTCGCGCAAGCCGCTGTTCGGCTACACGTCCATGGTCTACGCGCTGGCCGCCATCGCCGTGCTGTCGTTCATCGTGTGGGCGCACCACATGTTCACCACCGGCATGCCGGTGACGGGGCAGCTGTTCTTCATGTACGCGACCATGGTGATCGCGGTGCCCACGGCGGTGAAGATCTTCAACTGGATCGCCACCATGTGGCAGGGCTCGCTCACCTTCGAGACGCCGATGCTGTTCGCCATCGGCTTCATCTTCGTCTTCACCATCGGCGGCTTCACCGGCCTGATCCTGGCGCTGGCGCCCATCGACCTGCTGCTGCAAGACACCTACTACGTCGTCGCGCACTTCCACTACGTGCTGGTGGCGGGTTCGCTGTTCGCGATGTTCGCCGGCTTCTACTACTGGTCGCCCAAGTGGACGGGGGTCATGTACAACGAGCGGCGCGGGCAGATCCACTTCTGGACCTCGATCATCAGCTTCAACATCGCCTTCTTCCCGATGCACTTCCTGGGTCTGGCGGGCATGCCACGGCGGTATGCCGACTACCCCATGCAGTTCGCCGACTTCAACGAGGTGGCCACCATCGGCGCGTTCGGCTTCGGCCTGTCGCAGGTGTACTTCCTCTTCGCCGTGGTGCTGCCGGTGATGCGCGGCCACGGCCAGCCCGCGCCGCAGCGCCCCTGGAACGACCCCGACGGCCGCGGCGCGCACGGCCTGGAATGGGAAGTGCCTTCGCCGGCGCCTCACCACACCTACGAGACGCCGCCGCGGCTGGATGCGGCGGGGGAGCACGTGCTGGGGTGAGCGGCCATCGATGCGGACTCCCTTGCGCAGAGTCCGCAGAGGGCTCGCAGAGGACGCGGAGAGTCCTTGAAGACATCTGAAAGCTCTATCTGCGGACTCCGCGCAACCTCTGCGCACTCTGCGTAAGGGGGTCCGCATTTCGCGGCTAGCATTGCGGCTCTGCCGTTCCTGCCTGCTCGAGACCCTGCAAAACCAGCGCGGCCCGCTGAGTTGACCATCCGGCGACAGCCGCGCGGCGCCCCGGCTGGGACACTCGCGGCCGACCCTTTTCTTTCCACGAACACCCCACAGGAGATTCCATGTCCATCCGCTTCGACGGCCGCGTCGCCATCGTCACCGGTGCGGGCGGCGGCCTCGGCCGCGAACACGCCCTCGCCCTTGCCCGCCGCGGCGCCAAGGTCGTCGTCAACGACCTGGCCAAGGCGGACGCGGTGGTGCAGGAGATCCGCGCGGCCGGCGGCGAAGCCATGGCCAGCAATGCATCGGTGACCGATTTCGACGCCGTGCAGGCGATGGCAAGGCAGGCGCTCGACGCCTGGGGCCGCATCGACATCCTGGTGAACAACGCCGGCATCCTGCGCGACAAGTCGTTCTCGAAGATGGAGCTGGCCGACTTCCGGCTGGTGATGGACGTGCACGTGATGGGCGCCGTGCACTGCACCAAGGCTGTGTGGGAAACCATGCGCGCGCAGCAGTACGGCCGCATCGTCAACACGACGTCTTCGTCGGGCCTGTACGGCAACTTCGGCCAGTCCAACTACGGCGCCGCCAAGATGGCGCTGGTGGGCCTGATGCAGACGCTGTCGCTGGAAGGCGAGAAGTACGGCATCCGCGTCAACTGCCTCGCGCCCACCGCGCACACACAGATGACCGAAGGCCTGCTGCCGCCCGAAGCGCTGGCCGCGCTGCAGCCCGCCGCGGTGACGCCGGGGCTGCTGTACCTGGTAGGCGAGGATGCGCCGACGCGCACGATCCTGAATGCGGGCGCGGGCGTCTTCGAGCGCGCGAACATCACGCTGACGCGCGGCGTGCACCTGGGCACGGGCGAGGACATGGCCGAACAAGTGGCCGCGTCGTTCGGGCGCATCTCCGATCGCACCGGCGAGGTGGTGCCGGAGAGCGGGTCGGTGCAAGGGCACAACGAGCTGACGCTGGCTGCGGCGGCGCGCCGCTGACCCGCTTGCTCCCTCCCCCGCCGGGGAAGGGTTGGGGTGGGGGCACGCCGTCATCCCCCGCGCGCTGCACCCCGTCCGACAATTCCAGGTCCACGTCCAGCAGGTCGTCCGGCGCACCGGCCGGCGCGGCCAGGTCGTTGCTGTCGCCGATGCCCAGGATCCTCATGGCGCGGGCCGCTCCACCACCAGCGCCGTCACCGCGATGCGGTCCACTTCCGCGTACGCGGGCGAGTCCAGTTCCTCGCCGAACACGTCGGGGTCCAGCTCGCGGTAGTACCAGGACCAGCCGCATTCGCGCAGGTGCGGCGCCAGGCCTTCCAGCAGCGCGTCGCGGCCGTCGACGATGGCCACGCCCGTGTAGAGCACCAGCCGTCCGCCGCGCGCCAGCCGCGGCAGGCCTTCGCGCACGATGCGATCGGACAGCGCTTCGCCCCAGCGGCCGCCGCCGTGGCGGTACGTGCGCCGCGCGGCGTCGTTGAGGTAAGGCGGATTGGAGACGATCAGGTCGAACCCGCCTTCGAGCGGCGCGTACAGGTCGCCCGCGGCGAAAGCCACGGCGTGGAAATCCGCAAGCGCCGCATTGGCCGCGGCGAAAGCCAGCGCGCGCGGGTTGATGTCGGCGAGCGCCAGGCTGGGCGAGGCGGCATGCGAAGCCTGCGCCGCGACCAGGCCACCCGCGCCGCCACCGCAGCCCACGTCCAGCAGCCGCGGCGCGGAGCCTTCGGCGAACGGGCGCCGTGACAGCTCCTGCAGGATCAGCGAAGTGAAGCGGTAGGTGTCGGGGCCGAAGAAGACCGCGTCGGCCTGCGTGGTCGGGTAAGCGGAGTGCGCGTACAGCTGGCCTTCGAGGAAAGAGAAGCGCACCTTGCTGCGCAGGCCGGCGCCTTCACGGTCCAGCAGGCCGGCAGCGTCCAGGCTCTCCACGATGCCGGCCGGCAGCAAGTCGCCGCCGAACGCCCGGCTCCAGCCGAACACGTCGCGCAGGTCGCGCGCCCTGCGATCCGGCTCGCGCGCGAGCACCCGCGCATGCGTCGCCGGCGTCGGCGCGATGAACTGGTAGCCCTCGCCGGCCAGCCACTGCCCCGTGGCGACGAGGGCATCGGTCACCCGGCCCGACAAGTCGGCCCTGGCGTTCATTTGGGTTCGCGCTCCCGGCCCGGCTTGTCGCCGGCGCGGCGCCGCGGCATGTCCGCGCCCGCTGGCGCGGAACGGGCTGCGCGCCTTTCCAGCCAGCCCGTCAGTGCCGGCCAGACCTCGTCTGCCGAAGAGGGCTTGGCCCCACGGCCGCGAGTCCTCAGCATGAACAGCGGGCCGAAGCTCATCGCGATACCCGATTCAAGTACGTCGATGGCAAGCGTGCCGCGCCTGCCCCGTCCGCGCTGTAGGCGGCGGGCGCATGCGAAGCCCAGCTGCTATCAGACCAGGGCGTCTGGCTGCTTCTGCCGCCCAGACGACGCGGGTCATCTTGATCCCCCGCAGGTAGAACCTGATGGTGATCTCGTCGCCGATGAACCTTCAATCTCATCGGGCTTCTCCCCAGGTCAGAGCGCCGCGAGAGCATGGCGCAGGACGCCGCGCGCGCCGCGCAACGAAGGTTCAGTCGTCCGGCAGCATCTGCGGGTTCCAGGCCACTTCCCACAGGTGTCCGTCGGGGTCGGCGAAGTAGCCGGCGTAGCCGCCGTAGAAGGTGTCCTGTGCCTTCTTCACGATGCTGGCGCCGGCGCGCCCGGCCTGCGCCATGACTTCGTCGACCTCGCCGCGCGTACGGACGTTGTGCGCCAGCGCGACCTCGGTGGCGCTGCGCGGTCCCACGGGTTGCGTCACGTCGTGCGCCAGGCTCGCGCGCGGCCACAGCGCCAGCTTCAGCCCGCCCGCCAGTTCGAAGAACGCCACGGCGCCGTGCTCGAACTCGGTGCCGACGATGCCGGGCGTCTGCAGCCCAAGCCCATCGCGGTAGAACGAAAGCGCGCGCTCGAGGTCGTCGACGCCGAGCGTGATGAGGGAGATGCGTGGCTTCATGCGGGCTCCTGGTGGCCGTGCGCGGGTTCAGCTGCGGGGGCGGTACAGCGCGGCGTGCTCGAGCGAGTATTCCGCCAGCGGCCCCACGCGGATGTCGGACGGCGTCAACTGTCCGGCAGGCTTGAGGTACACGTGGGCCTGCCGCCGGCCCGGCGGTTCACCGCCTTCGAAGTCCAGCAGCACGCGGCGGTAGCCGTCCGGCTCGCTCACGCGCTCCAGCCGGTCCATCGCCGCCAGCGTTTCGTCATCGACGCGGAACAGCTGCCCGTTGACCGGATGCCCCTGCCCGGGCAGATCGACCATCCAGGGCGAATGCCGCTCCCCCACCAGGTAAAGCGGGTAAGGCGTGCAGGTGCGGAAGATGCCCGGCACGCGCACGCCGCGGTTGGTGGCGTGGTTGGGGAAGTCTTCCTTCAGCGTGCCGAAGACGAAGACGAGGTGCGATGCAGCCATGTCCATGCGATCAGCGGCGATGGCCGGTGACGAAGTCGTTCCTGCCGCTGCGGTCCACGCCCTTCAGCAGCCACAGCGGCCGCTGCGCGAAGTTGACCGACACGCCGGTCTTGCCGTCCACCGGCCGCAGCGAACGGTCGAAGTGCGAGGTGGCCGGCATGTAGCGCAACGCGACGCCGGTGCGGCGGCGGCTGGACGTGTTGGCGCGGGCGCCATGGATCATGAACACGTCGTGCAGCGACATCTCGCCGGGGTCCAGTTCGATGTCCACCGCGTCGTCCTCGTCGAAGGTGCCGGGTGCCAGCCGCTGCTGCAGCGTGAGGTCCTGGCGGTCTTCGTGCAGGTGGTCGTGCAGTTGCCGCCCGGTGTGCGAGCGAGGGATGACGCGAAGGCAGCCGTTGTCCTTCTTCGAATCCTCCAGCGCCACCCACACCGTGCAGGTGGCCAGCGGCCGGATGGGCCAGTAGTGGCCGTCCTGGTGCCAGGGCGTCTCGAAGCCTTCCACCGGCGGCTTGCAGAACACGTGGCAGCCCCACAGGATGACGTCGTCGCCGATCACGCCGGAGACCAGATCCACGATCTCGGGGTCGCGCGCCAGTTCGAGAAACGCCGCGCTGCCGCGGACGCCTTCGCCGTTGTCGCCCTCCACGTGCGCCGACACCAGCTTCTCGGGCCGCACGCCGGGGTTGCGCCGGATCAGCTCGTCCAGCGCCTGCTTCATCGCGGCCGTGCGATCCGCCGGCAGGCGCCAGCGCGGCTTCACCCAGCCGTGTTCGTTGTAGTGGGCGACCTCATCGGCGGTGAGTCGGGCCATCGTCGTCTCCTGCTGTACGGGCATGAGCCTAACCGAATGGTCCGGAATGCGGACAGCGGTACGCGCCTGTCTGCAGGCCGTGCGGCGCGCCATGCGCCACCCGCCGCGCTTCCCCGGAATGTCGGGCCGTGAATAACTCAAGCCGGCACGACTTCAAATCCCCGCCGCGCGACAACCGTCGACGGCTCCTGCACAGCCCTGACCTCCAGCACCGCATCGTCAAAGGCATACGCGATCACCCGCCCGGGCGCTTCGATCAGCACGCGCTCACCACGCTCCAGCACCAGGTCGCGCGGATCGCCGTCCAGCGTCAGCCACAGCGTGCCGCCGGCGCTCGCCACGTCCAGTGGCCTTTCGGGCGGCAGGTCCACCAGGGTCTTGCGCATCATCGCGAACCGTCCGGATTGGTTGATCTTCATGGGGCACCTCGCATGCAATATGCGAATCACTATACTGAGCGCGTATGGCAATCTCCAATGGTGATTGAGCATGCCAAGCATGCATACAACGAATGCGAAAACGCCGGCACCCGCACCGCCGGAGCCCCGTTCGCGCCAGCTGCGGCTGGACCTGCTGCACACGTTCGAAACGGCGGCGCGGCACCTGAGCTTCACCAACGCGGGCGCGGAACTGGCGCTGTCGCAACCCGCGGTCACGCGGCAGATCCAGCAACTGGAGGCTTCTCTCGGCGTCGCACTGTTCGAAAGGCGCCACCGCTCGCTCGCCCTCACCGACGCCGGCCGCGTGATGCAACGCGCGGTGGACGACAGCCTGGAGCGGCTGCGTGACGCCGCCGCCCGCGTGCGCGCCACCGCCGGCACGCGCCAGATCGCCATCACCTGCACCCCGGGCTTCGCGTCGTTCTGGCTGATCCCGCGGCTGGCGCGCTTCACGGCCACGCACCCGGATGTGGATGTGCGCATCTCGGCCACGCTGAACATCGTGGACCTGGAGCGCGGACAGGTCGACCTGGCGGTGCGCTTCGTGCCCATGGCCGAAGGCGTGGGACCGCAGCTGTTCGCCGAAGCGGTGCAGCCCATGTGCGCGCCTTCACTGCTGAAGGACGCGCGGCGGCCGCTGAAGGTGCCGGAAGACCTGGCGCGGCACACGCTGCTGACGGTGGACATGAAGGACGCGCCGCCCACCGTCGAGTGGGAGCCCTGGCTGGACCTGATGGGCCTGGACGACGTGCGCATGGCCCACACCATGCGGTTCACGCAGTACAGCGAAGCGGTGGCCGCGGCCGTGGCCGGCCACGGCGTGGTCATTGGCCGGCTGCCGCTGCTGGCCGACCTGGTGCGCCAGCGCAAGCTGGTGGCGCCCTTCCGCACACCCGCCTCGTCGCAGCGCGGCTACTTCCTCACGCTGGGGCCCGCCGGTGCGCGCAACCCCGACGCCCAGGCTTTCATCGAATGGCTGCAGTCCGAAGCTGTGGCCGGTCCCGCCACCCCCACGACAAGGAGACCTTGATGGCCACGCTGAGACAGGACTTCACCGTCACCGCCGCCCCCGCGCAAGCCTGGGCCGCGGTGGCCGACTTCACCGCGCTGCACGAGAAGCTGGTGCCCGGCTTCGTCACCGCGTGCACGGCCGAGGAAAGCGGCAACGTGCGGTTCATCACCTTCGCCAACGGCATGCAGGTGCGCGAGCGCCTGGTCACGCGCGACGACGCGATGCGCCGGCTGGTCTACAAGACCGAGGGCGGCCGCGCCAGCCACTACAACGCCGCGGTGGAAGTGCACGAGATGGCCGGCGGCGGCAGCCGCCTGGTGTGGACGGTGGACCTGCTGCCCGACGAGCTGGCCGGGCCCGTTGGCCAGATGATGGGCGCGGGGGTTCAGGCGATGAAGAAGGCTCTGGGGAGCGGCTGAGCCGCCCCGTGCGCGCATGAGTCAGGGAATGACGAGGCCGGTGAAGGGCGGCACATACGCCTGCAACGTCACCAGGATGCCCACCAGGGCGGCCAGCGCCAGCGAGTGGAAGAACACGTATCGCAGGATTTCGCCTTCCTTGTTGACCCATCCCGTCGCGGTGGAGGCCACCACGATGGACTGCGCGTCGATCATCTTCCCCATCACGCCGCCGGAACTGTTGGCCGCGCCCATCAGGTTCATTGGCAGGCCCAGCTGCCCCGCGGCCACCTTCTGCATGCCGCCGAAAAGGACGTTGGAGGCCGTGTCGGACCCGGTCAGCGCAACGCCGAGCCAGCCCATCAGCGTTCCGAAGAACGGGTAGAGCGGACCGGTCGCCGCGAACGCCAGGCCCAGCGTGGTGTCCAGCCCCGAATAGCGCGTGACGGTGCCCAGCGCCAGCATCAGCGCGATCGTCATGAGCGAGTAGCGCACCTTCCAGAAGGTCGCCCCGTACACCCTGACGAGTTGCAGCGGGTTGTAGCGTGCCGCCAAGCCGCCCACGACGGCGGCCAGCAGGATGGCCGTGCCGGTGGCGGACAGCAGCGTGAAGGCGTACACGGCGCCTTCCTTGGTGTTCTTCGGAACCACCGGCGGCACCCGCTCGATCAGGTTGTGCAGCCCGCCGATCGGGTAGTTGGGCGCGAACAGGCCGTTGAGCGCGTTCTTGATCACGGGCAGGCCCCAGAGGAACACGAACACGGCCAGAAGCACCCAGGGCATCCAGGCGCGCAGCACGTCGCCGCGCGGATGCTGCTTGCGCGCCGCCGCGGCGGACGCCTGGCCGGCGCTGGCTTCGTGCCCGCGCGGCACCACGGACGTCCAGATCCGGGCGGGCTTCCACACCCGCAGGAACAGCGAGAGGCAAAGCATGGACACCGCCGCCGCGATCACGTCGACCAGTTCGGGGCCGAAGTAGTTGGACACCAGGAACTGCGGGATGGCGAAGCTGAGGCCGGTGACCAGGATGGCGGGCCAGACCTGGAGCATGCCGCGGAAGCCCGCGAAGGCCCAGATCAGCCAGAACGGGACCAGCAGCGAAAAGAACGGCAACTGGCGGCCGACCATCGCGGAAATCGCGTTGACGTCGTAGCCGTGCACTTTGGCCAGCGTGATGATCGGAGTACCCAGGGCCCCGTAGGCGACGGGCGCCGTGTTCGCGATCAGCGAGAGGCCCGAAGCCGCCAGCGGCGAAAACCCGAGGCCGATCAGCATGGCGGCTGTCACGGCCACAGGCGTGCCGAAGCCGGCCGCGCCTTCGAAGAAGGCCCCGAACGAAAAGGCGATCAGCAGCAGTTGCAGGCGGCGGTCCTCCGTCACGCCCGCGATGGAATCCTGCAGCACCGTGAAGGAACCGTTCCGTTCCGTGAGCTGGTGCAGGAAGATGATGTTGAGCACGATCCAGCCGATCGGCAGCAACCCGGTGAGTCCACCCAGCCAGGCCGCCTTACCGGCCATCTCGGCGGGCATGCCGAAAGCCACCACCGCGATCACGAGCGCCGCCACGAGGCCCGCCAGTGCCGCGATATGCGCCTTCATGTGCAGGAACCCAAGCCCCACCAGCATCACAACGACCGGGATGGCCGCCAGCAATGTGGAGAGCACCATGCTGCCCATCGGGTCGTACACCTGTTGCCATGTCATGGACGTCTCCTGTCTTCGGTTGAATGGCGACCAGCATGAAGTCGCGAGTCTGAAGGCGCGCTGACCAGACGCGCGGTCGCACGCCAGCCTCGGGTAAGCCCTGAGTCGGTACTGCAACGCTTGGCACCGCCTTGCGTCACGTTCCCTTCCTGTCGACCACCCGCTCGATGCGCCGATCCGGAACCAGCCAGGCCAGTGCGACGGCCACATAGATCGCCTGCGCAAGCCATTGCACCAGGAACGAAGCCGCGATGCCCGCCACATACGCGATCACCGACAGCTTCCCTTTCCAGTCCTGGCCCAGAGCCAGCCCGAGACGCGAGTCCGGTCCTTCGACACGCAGCATGACGCGCTCGAGGATGTAGTAGCTGATGGCGGCCATCGTGAGGATGAAACCGTACGCGGCGGACGGAAGGGGCGCGAAGTGGTTCTCGCCCATCCACGCCGTGCCGAAAGGCAGCAGCGTCAGCCAGAACAGCAGGTTCAGGTTGGCCCAGAGAACGCCTCCCGTCACGCGCGTTGCCGTGTGAAGCAGGTGATGGTGATTGCTCCAGTAGATTCCCACGTAGACGAAGCTGAGAACGTAGCTCAGCAGCTTCGGCAGGAGCGGCAGCAGCGGGGCAACGCCTTCGCCATGCGGAGGTCGCAGCTCGAGGACCATGATCGTCAGTGCGATCGCCAGCACCCCGTCGCTGAATGCTTCGAGCCGGCTCTTGTTCATGGCGATGCGCGACTCGATGCACGACTCAGTGCCGGTGCGAGCGCGAACGTCGGAATCCCGTGGCGGACAAGGGATCCTTGGCTGGATCAAGGGGGATCGTCGCGTCGGCCATGTCAGTCTCCTTGGGGTCCGAACGATTCTCACACCTGTTCGTTCTCATCAGTACCGCCGCCGGGGTGCGGCCGCACACAGGAGCCGGCGCGCGGCGCATACTTCCGGCGCCGCGAATCGTCGCCAACTGTCGAGGAGCTTGCATGGCCAGCGAACCACGCCGGGACCCTGTCCAGGACTCGTTACTCACCCCCGAGAACTCGGCATTCCTTCTCATCGATTACCAGCCGGTGCAGGTGAACTCCATCGCTTCGATGGAGAGGCAGCGGCTGGTGAGCAACATCGCGCGTGCCACGCGCGCGGCCATTGCGTACGGGCTGCCGGTGGTGCACTCCACCGTGAACGTGCAAAGCGGGCGCAACAAGCCCACGATCGCGGTCCTGCGCCACATGCTCGACGGTTTCCCGGCCTACGACCGGACCTCCATCAACGCCTGGGAAGATCGCGAGTTCCGCGCGGCCGTCGAAGCCACCGGACGGCGAAAGTTGATCATCGCCGCGCTGTGGACGGAAGCGTGCCTCACCTTCCCGGCGCTCGACGCCCTCCGCGAGAACTTCGAGGTGTACGCGCTGGCTGACGCGGTGGGCGGCACGTCCGTCGCAGCGCACGAACTGGCGCTGCGCCGCATCGAGCAGGCCGGCGCGAAGATGCTGAGCGTGACCCAGTTGTACTGCGAACTTCAGCGGGACTGGCAGCGGCCTGAGACGCTGCCTGCGTTCCTGCCGCTCTTCGTCGACATGACCGGAAGCGCCGGTGTCGCTGCGGCCGAGGAGTAGCGGCCATGGAGGTCACATGATCACTTTGCGCGAAGCCGAAGATCGAGGCCTCGCCGACCACGGCTGACTCAAGTCATCCCACGGCTTCGCGTTCACCGACTGCTGTCGATACGCAGCGGATAGTGCAGGCGACGGTGCAGCAGTGCTCCGTGCAACTCAGCCAGGTGTCGATCTGCGCACTACGCCAGCAACTGAAATCGCGGCCGCCGCGCGCCGTCGATCTCCACGTCTTCGAAGAACATGCCGTACGGCCTGACCCACAGCCCGCTGTCGTTGTACAGCGGCCGGTACAGCACCAGCGGTTCCAGCGTCTCGCTGTGGCGCGCGGCGCCCACCACTTCGTACTCACCACCCTTGTAGTGGCGATACCGGCCCAACGGCGGCTGCGGCAGCGGCGGCAGGTCGTCCGCCATCACGTGCCCTCGCGCGCGATCACCACGTGCGTGGCCTTCTCCGACGCCGCGCTGCTCACGCAGCGGTAGCCCAGCTTCCGCAGGTCCAGGCCCTGGAACAGGTTCTCGCCCGCGCCCAGCAGCACCGGCGACACGGCCAGGTGCATCTCGTCGATGAGCTTCTCCTGCAGGTACTGGCGGATGGTGTGCACGCCGCCGCCGATGCGCACGTCCTGGCCGCCCGCGGCTTCGCGCGCACGTTGCAGCGCTTCGTGGATGCCGCCGGTGACGAAATGAAAGACGGTGCCGCCCTTCATCGCCAGCGGCTCGCGCGCATGGTGCGTCAGCACGAACACAGGCACGTGGTACGGCGGCTCCTCGCCCCACCAGCCTTTCCAGCTGTCGTCGGGCCACGGCCCGCGCACGGGGCCGAACATGTTGCGGCCCAGGATCCAGGCGCCGACGTTGCGAAAGCCCCGCTGCGCGAAGTCCTCGTCCAGGCCGTCGCTGCCGCTGCCATCCTGCTTGCCCAGCACCATGTGCTGGAAAGTGCGCGTGCCGAAGAACCAGCCGTGCAGGTCCGGGCCATGCACGCCCAGCGGGTTCTGCAGGCTCTGGTCGACGCCGGCGCCGAAGCCGTCGAGGGAGATGGAATAGCTGGCGACGCGAACGCGGGTCATGGGACTCTCCTCAAAGGGGATCGCGGGAATAGACGATG
This sequence comes from Ramlibacter humi, assembly GCF_004681975.1. Taxonomy (GTDB): domain Bacteria; phylum Pseudomonadota; class Gammaproteobacteria; order Burkholderiales; family Burkholderiaceae_C; genus Ramlibacter; species Ramlibacter humi. The sequence continues at coordinate 100,160 of NZ_SMLK01000001.1, read as the reverse complement.
AAGCCCAGGTGCCTGGCCACCTTGTCGTACAGCGCGCGGCCGGCTTCGTTGGTGGTTTGCGTGTGCCAGTACAGGCGCTGCGCGCCGCCCTGCCTGGCCTGCGCGGCCACGCCTTCGATCAGCGCGCGGCCCACGCCCTTGCCGCGCAGCTCAGGCGCGGTGAACAGGTCCTGCAGGTAGCACACGGGTTCGATTTTCGTCGTGCTGCGATGGAAGAGGTAATGGGCGAGGCCCGACACGCGGCCGTCCACTTCCGCCACCAGGGCGAACACCGGCTCGATGGGGTTGAAGAAGCGCTCCCAGGTCGCTTCGGTGATGCGCGGGTCGAGCGCGGTTTCGCCGGCGCGGCCGTAGAAGGCGTTGTAGCCGTCCCAGAGCCGCTGCCAGGGTTGGCGGTCTTCGCGGCGCAGGGGACGGATCAGGACTTGGCTCATGGTTCGGGCGGTTGGAAGGAAGCGATGGCCTGCAAGGCAGCATCGATCATCGCCGACAACCGCGGGTCGGCGCAGATTCCCTCGACGTCCCAGTCGCCCGCCGTCACCGGGATGCGCACGCACGCGCCCGGCACCAGCGGCGCCGCCATGGTCGCCAGCGTTTCGCGCAGCGCGGCATCCGCATGCTCCGCGCGGTGCGAAGGGTTGAACACCGCCACCGGCTTGCCGGCGAAGGGGACGTAGCCCACCAGCCAGTCGAGCGCGTTCTTGATCGTGCCGGTGACGCCATGCGCGTATTCGGGGCTGGCGATGAGCAATGCGTCGCTGTCCGACACCGCCTGCCAGAACCGGCGCACGGCGGCGGGCGCGTCGTCTTCGAGGTCCGGGTTGAACAGCGGCAGGTCGCCCAGGCCTTCGAAAATGTCGACGGCCACGCGGTCGCCCGCCAGCTGCCGCGTGGCTTGCAGCAGCGCGCGGGACCGCGACTGCCGCCGCAGGCTGCCGCACAGCGCGAGGATCTTCAGGGTCATGGCGCGCAGCCTAGCGCAGGGACGGACCGGCGCCAGCCGCCATTCGGGTCATTCCGCGTATGGATCGTCACGGCCCGTTCCTATACTGGTCCGCATGGCATCCATCCAGCTCGCGGGCGTCGGCAAGCACTGGGGGGACACGACGGCGCTGGAGGGCATCACGCTGGACATCGCGTCCGGCAGCTTCTGCGTGCTGCTCGGTCCTTCCGGCTGCGGCAAGTCCACCACCCTGCGCATCATCGCCGGCCTCGAGACGGCCAGCACGGGCACCGTCTCCATCGGCGGCCGCGACGTCACGAACCTGCCACCTTCGCAGCGCAACATCGCGATGGTGTTCCAGAACTACGCGCTGTTCCCGCACCTTTCCGTGGCCGGCAACATCACCTTCGGCCTCTCCGTGCGCAAGGTGGACAAGGAAGAAGCGGCGAAGCGCCTCAAGGAAGCCGCAGAACTCCTTGGCCTGTCACGCCTTCTTGAACGCAAACCCTCGCAGCTTTCCGGCGGCCAGCAGCAGCGCGTAGCGCTGGGCCGCGCGCTGGTGGCGCAGGCGCAGGTCTGCCTGATGGACGAACCGCTGTCCAACCTGGACGCGCAGCTGCGCCAGGAGATGCGCGCCGAACTGCGGCAGCTGCAGCAGCGCCTGGGCCTCACCGTCGTCTACGTCACGCACGACCAGGCCGAAGCCATGAGCATGGCCGACCAGGTGGTGCTGCTGAACAAGGGCCGCATCGAGCAGGCCGCCACGCCGCGCGAGATGTACGCGCGGCCCGCCACCACGTTCGCCGCCGCCTTCATCGGCACGCCGGCCATGAACCTGCTGCGCGTGCAAGCGCAGCGCATCGCCGGCAGCGAAGTGCCCGCCGGGCGCGAAGCGCACTGGCTGGGCGTGCGGCCCGAGGACGTGACGCTGGGCGGCGCGGTGCCGGGCATCGTGCGCAGCGTGGAATACCTGGGCGCCGACCTCATCGCGCACTGCGCCGTCGGCAGCGAAACGCTGACCGTTCGCACCGCCGGCCAGGCCGACCTGGCCGCGGGCTCCGAAGTGCGGCTGCAATGGCCGGCCGCACGCGCCCACCATTTCGATTCGCAGGGCCGGCGCCTGGCCTGAGCGCCCCATGAGATCACCACGAGGAGAAGCACCATGCAACGCAAGACCTTCCATCGGCTGGCCCTGGCCGCCACCGCCGCCGCGGCCCTGGGCTGGGGCAATGCCGCGCTCGCGCAAGGCACCACCGAGATCACCTTCTTCTACCCGGTGGCCGTCGGCGGCCCCATCACGAAGACCATGGACGGCCTGGCCGCCGACTTCATGAAGGCCAACCCGGGCATCAAGGTGACGCCGGTGTACTCGGGCACCTACCAGGAAACCATCGTCAAGATGCTCACCGCGCACAAGGCGGGCACGCCGCCGACGGTGGCGGTGCTGCTGTCCACCGACATGTTCACGCTGATCGACGAAGACGCCATCGTGCCCATCGACGGCTTCGTCAAGACCGCCGACGACAAGGCCTGGCTGAACGGCTTCTACAAGGCCTTCATGATGAACAGCCAGACCGGCGGCAAGACCTGGGGCGTGCCGTTCCAGCGCTCCACCGTGGTCATGTTCTACAACAAGGACCTGTTCAAGGAAGCCGGCCTGGACCCCAACCGCCCGCCGGAGAACTGGGCCGACCTGAAGACCGCCGCCACCAAGCTGACGAAGAAGGACGCGAGCGGCAAGGTCACGCAGTGGGGCGTGCAGATCCCGTCCAGCGGCTTCCCGTACTGGCTGTTCCAGACGCTCACCACCACCAACGACGCCATCCTGGCCAACGACGCCGGCACGCAGGTGAAGTTCGACGATCCCAAGGTCGTCGAGGCGCTGCAGTACTGGGTGGACCTGGGCAAGGCCGGCGTGCACCCGCCGGGCGTCGTGGAATGGGGCACCACGCCCAAGGACTTCTTCGAGAAGAAGGTGGCCATGATGTTCACCACCACCGGCAACCTCACCAACGTGAAGAACAACGCCAAGTTCGACTTCGGCGTGGCCATGATCCCGGGCAACAAGCGCAAGGGCTCGCCCACCGGCGGCGGCAACTTCTTCATCAGCAAGAAGGCCTCGCCCGCGCAGCAGGAAGCCGCGTTCAAGTTCGCCAAGTGGATGACCCAGCCCGAGCGCGCCGCCGAATGGAGCATCGACACGGGCTACGTCGCCGTGTCGCCCGCCGCCTACGGCACCGACGCGCTGCGCAAGTACGGCCGCGACTTTCCCGCCGCGCTGGTGGCGCGCGACCAGCTGGCCAACTCGGTGGCCGAGTTCTCCACGCACGACAACCAGCGCGTGACCAAGGCGCTGAACGACGGCCTGCAGGCCGCACTCACGGGCACCAAGACGCCGGCGCAGGCGATGCAGGATTCGCAGCGCGAAGCCGACCGCCTGCTGCGCTCGTACAAGTGACGGGACCGAGCGCCAGCGAGGCCCGTCATCCTCGCGAAGGCGGGGATCCAGCGGGTTCCAGCGCCAGCGAGGCCCGTCATCCCCGCGCAGGCGGGGATCCAGGTGGAATCGGCCGGGCCGCCCCGGCGGCCGCAGGTTTCGGTGCCGTGCAGGCCTGGCTGCTGCTGCTGCCGGCACTGGTGCTGCTGCTGGCCTTCACGCACGGGCCCGCGGTCGCCACGCTCATCGACAGCTTCCGCTCCACGCCCAAGGGCTCGCGCCCGCCGGTGTGGGTGGGGCTGGAGAACTACCAGGCGATGGTGGAAGACCCGGTCTTCTGGAAGGCCGTCACCAACAACCTCTGGTTCGCGGGCGCCACCATCCCGCTGTCCATCGGCCTGGCCCTGCTGATGGCGCTGTGGGTCAACGAGCGCATCGCCGGCCGCGCGCTGGTGCGCATGGCTTACTTCACGCCCACCGTGCTGCCGATGATCGCGGTGGCCAACATCTGGCTGTTCTTCTACACGCCGCAATACGGCCTGCTGGAGCAGCTGACCGGCGCGCTGGGCCTGCCTTCGCACAACTGGCTGGGCAACCAGTCCACCGCGCTGGCCTGCGTGACGGTGGTGGCGGTGTGGAAGGAAGCCGGTTTCTTCATGATCTTCTACCTGGCCGCGCTGCAGACGCTGAATCCCAGCCTGCGCGAAGCCGCTGCCATCGAAGGCGCGTCGCGCTGGTACTTCTTCCGCCGCGTGCAGTGGCCGCTGCTGATGCCCACCACGCTGTTCGTGCTGGTCAACGCGGTGATCAACGGCTTCCGCATGGTGGATCACATCTTCATCCTCACGCGCGGCGGGCCGGATAACGCGTCCACGCTGCTGCTCTACCACCTGTACGAAGTGGGCTTCAAGTTCTGGGACACGGCCTACGCCGCCGCCATCACGGTGGTGCTGGTGCTGGTGCTCGCCACGGTGGCGCTGTTCCAGTTCTTCGTGCTGGACAAGCGGGTGCACTACCGATGAAGAGCGAGCAACACCTGGCCTGGAACGAGCCCGGCCGGCTGGACACCGCCGCGGCGTGGCTGCTGGCCCTGCTGTGGATCCTGCCGCTGGCCTACGCGGTATGGACGGCTTTCCACCCCACCGAGTACGCCACGCGCTTCGCCCTGGCGGCGCCGCTGACGCTGGACAACTTCCGCCGCGCCTGGGAAGCCGCGCCCTTCGCGCGCTACTTCCTCAACACGGCGCTGCTGGTGGCCATGATCCTGGCCGCCCAGCTGGTGCTGGCCACGCTGGCCGCGTACGCCTTCGCGCGGTTCACCTTCCCCGGCCGCGGCCTGGCCTTCTCGCTGGTGCTGGTGCAGCTGATGATCACGCCCGACCTGCTGCTGGTGGAGAACTACCGCACCATGTCGCAGCTGGGCACGGTGGACACGCTGCTGGCCATCGGCCTGCCCTACTTCGCCAGCGCCTTCGCCATCTTCCTGCTGCGCCAGACCTTCATGGGCATCCCCAAGGAACTGGACGAGGCGGCGCGTGTGGAAGGCGCCGGCCCGCTGCAGGTGCTGTGGCGCGTGTACGTGCCGCTGGCCAAACCCGTCTACACGGCGTTCGCGCTGGTGTCGGTGAGCTTCCACTGGAACAACTTCCTGTGGCCGCTCATCGTCACCAACAGCGTCAACGCGCGCCCGCTCACCGTCGGGCTGCAGGTGTTCTCGTCGGTGGACCAGGGCGTCGACTGGTCGGTGATCACCGCCGCCACGCTGATGACGGCCGCGCCGCTGCTGGTGGCTTTCCTTCTCTTCCAGCGCCAGTTCGTGCAGAGTTTCATGCGAGCCGGCATCAAGTAAGCCCATGAAGATCGTCACCTGGAACACGCAGTGGTGCTGCGGCCTCGACGGCAAGGTCAGCCCGCAGCGCATCGTCGACACAGCCAGACGCCTGGCCGACTTCGACGTGATCTGCCTGCAGGAGATCGCGTTCAACTACCCGCGCCTGACCAACGGCGTGGCGGCCGACCAGGCCGGAGAGCTGTCGGAGCTGCTGCCCGACTATCTCCTCTTCTTCGGTGCGGCGGTGAACGAGTTCGACGAAGCCGGCCGGCCCAGCCGGTTCGGCAACGTCGTCGCCACGCGGCTGCCGGTCAAGCAGGTGCAGCACCACTCGCTGCCCTACCCCGCCGACCACAACGTGCGCAGCATGCCGCGCATGTGCACCGTGGTCACCGTGCAGGACCCGCAGCTGGGCCCCGTTCGCGTGATGACCACGCACCTGGAGTACTACTCGAAGCTGCAGCGCATGGCGCAGGCGCGCGCGGTGCGCGAACTGCACGCCGAATACGGCGCGCAGGCCGCCGCGCCGCCGGAACCCAGCGACGACGGTTCGCCGTTCCGCACCCGCGTGCACACGCCGCACGCGGTGCTGTGCGGCGACTTCAACCTGGAACCCACCGAGCCGGAATACGCGCACCTCACCGCGCCGGGTGAAGCGCAATGGTGGGACAGCTGGCGGCTGCTGAACGGGGACGCGAAGCATGAGCCGACCTTCCGGCTCTACGACCGGACTTACGGGCCCGATCCGGTGGCATGCGATTTCGTGTTCGTCAGCGAGTCGCTGAAGGATCGGGTGCGGCGGCTGGTCGTCGATGCGAAGACGCAGGATTCCGATCACCAGCCGGTGTTCGTCGAACTCACCTGAATTTTCTCCGCCCTCCCCCGGAGGGGGAGGGAACAAGAGAGCGGATCACGCGGCAAGGATTCCCCGCCGCGAACACGTCCGCCGGCACGTCGCGCGTCACCACGCTCCCCGCTCCGATCACCGCGCGGTCGCCGATGGTCACGCCGGGCAGCACGATCGCCCCGCCGCCGATCCACACGTCTTCGCCGATGTCCACTGGCGCCCCGTACTCCGTGCCTCTTCGCTCCACCGCGTCCAGCGGATGCAGCGGCGTGTAGACCTGCACCGCAGGCCCGATGAGCGTGCGCGCGCCGATGCGCACGCGGCATACGTCCAGCACCACGCAGTTGAAATTGAAGTACGCGCCCTCGCCCAGCTCGATCTGCGTGCCGTAGTCGCAGAAGAACGGCGAAGTCACGATCGCGGCCCCGCCGCCCGCGCCGAACAGTTCGCGCTGCACCCCGGCGCGGCTGGCGTCGCCCAGCGGCAGCGCGTTCAGCCGCGCGCAGAGCGACTGCGCCCGGGCACGCGCGGCCACCAGCTCGGGATCCATGGCGAGGTACGGCTCGCCCGCCAGCATCTTCTCGCGCTCGGAGGTCATCGGGCCATTCTGGGCCGCGCCGGTTTCAGCGCGCGTCAGCCGCCAGCGCGTCCCAGCGTGACCGGACAGCTTCGGCGAGATGGCGGCCCGCGGGCGTCTCCGCCGCCATGCCGCGGCACAGCAGCAGACGGCGCTGCGCCCACGCTTCCTCCAGCGGCCGGACGGCCAGACCTTCCCTCGCACCCGGCGGCAGCAACGCCGCCGGCAACACGGTGAGGCCCACTCCACGCGCCACCAGCTCCAGCACGCCGCGCACCGAAGGGATCGCCGCGCGGTAGCGGATGGCCGATCCCGCGCGGAAGGCATGCATCGCCAGGTGCGTGTGCAGCGCGGCGGGCTCGCTCCAGCCCACCCAGTCCTGCTCGAGCAGCCGCCGGAACGACACCGCGGATTCATGGGCGAGCCGGTGCGACGCCGCGACCACCAGCACCAGCGGGTCGTCGCCGAGCGGCTGCGCCACCAGGCCTTCCGTGTCCACCGCATCGCTGACGATGCCCAGGTGCGCGGCGCCCAGCCGCAGCGCCTGCGCGGTCACCTCGCTCGCGCTTTCGCGCACGACCACGCGCGCGCCGGGATGGGAGGCCAGCGCTTCGGCGAGCAGGCCCGCCAGCGGCCGCGCCAGCGCGGAGCTGTTGCCCAGCAGCACCGTGGTGTCCGGATCGGCGACCGCCGCGGGCGCCAGCTCGCGCCGCAGCTGGTCCACCTGCTGCAGCACGATGCGCGCGTGCCGCGCCAGCGTCTCGCCGGCCGGCGTGGCGGCCACGCCGCGCGCATGGCGGCGCAGCAGCGGCAGTTGCGCGTCGTCTTCCAGCGCGCGGATGCGCGCGCTGACCGCGGCCAACGTGAGGTGCGCGCGCGACGCGGCCCCGGTCATGCTGCCGCTTTCGTAGGCGTGCAGGAAGACACGCAAGTCGGTCAGGTCGAAGCGCATCGCCGGATCATAGGCAGCGCGGCCATGGCAGCCTCAAGCAAAGATTGATGGTGCGTCCGGCGGCGCGTCCGCACACTCCGGGCGTGATCCATCCCGCCCTGCCCGACTTCTTCGCGATCGCCATGGTGTTCGTGCTCGCGGGCGCGGTGAAGGGCGTGCTGGGACTGGGCCTGCCCACGGTGGCGATCGGCCTGCTCGGGCTGTTCATGCCGGTGGCGCCGGCCGCCGCGCTGCTGACGGTGCCATCGCTGGTCACCAACGTGTGGCAGGCGGCCGCGGGCCCGCAGTTCGCGGCGCTGTCGCGGCGGCTGTGGGGCATGCTGCTGGGCACGCTCGCGGGCGTGGCGGTGGTGGCCGTCTTCTTCTCCGGCGCCGCGACAGCCTGGGGGCGGCAATTGCTGGGCGTGTGCCTGCTGGTGTACGGCGGCATCGGGCTCGCGGGCTGGCGGCCGCGGCCCTTGCCGGGGCGGCTGCAAGGCCCGATCGGTGTTGCGGCCGGTTTCGCCAGCGGCGTGCTCACCGGTTTCAGCGGCGTGTTCGTGCTGCCCGCCGTGCCTTACCTGCAATCGCTGTCGTTGGACAAGCGCGGGCTGTCGCAGGCGATGGGCCTTTGTTTCACCACGTCAACGGTCGCGCTGGCCGCCGCGCTGGCCTGGCAAGGGCACCTGGACCTGCGGGCTTCGACGGGTTCGCTGGTGATGGTGGCGCCCGCACTGGCGGGCATGTGGCTGGGCCAGGCCTTGCGCGACGCGATGTCGGAAGCGGCTTTCCGCCGCACGTTGTTCGCGGGGCTGGCGCTGCTGGGCGGCTGGATGCTCGCGCGCTGAAGAGCTTCGCTGTAGGACGGCACCCATAGTTGAGCGACGGCGCTCATCCGGGACGCATACTCGCCCCCTGCGCCGCGGCGGCGCGAGAAAACGATGGGCGAGCGTACCGAATCCAACCGCGCCGGCGGAGACACCGGCTTCCTGTCCGGCGGCGGCGCACTCGCCGAACTCATCCGCTCCCACGATTGGTCGGCCACCCCCCTGGGGCCAGTGGCGCGGTGGCCGCAAAGCCTGAAGACCACCGTCAGCCTGATGCTCAACTCCCAGCAGCCCATGTGGCTGGGCTGGGGACCGCAAGCCACCTTCCTCTACAACGACGCCTACATCTCGGTGCTCAGCCTGGCCAAGCACCCGTGGGCGCTGGGACGCCCCGCGTCGGTGGTCTGGGCCGAGATCTGGGACGTGTGCGGCCCGCTGGCCGACAAGGTGTTCGGCCACGGCCAGGCCAGCTTCCAGGACGACGTGCGCCTGTTCATGCGGCGCGAGGGCTGCACCGAGGAAGTCTTCTATTCGTTCTCGTACAGCCCGGTGCGCGACGAGAGCGGCGGCGTCGGCGGCCTGTTCTGCCCGAGCACCGACACCACGGGCAAGGTGCTGGGCGCGCGCCGGCTGGGCACGCTGTCGCAGCTGGCCGCGCAGGCGCTGGTGCAGGGAACGGTCGCACAGGCCTGCGCCACGGCGATGGACATCGTCGCCATGAACCCCGACGACCTGCCGTTCGCCCTGCTGTACCTGGCCGATGCGGATGGCAGGCTGCGTTTGCAGGCCTGGTGCAACGTCCAGGCGCCGCGTGAAGCCATCGAGCCGCCGCGGCTGTGGGACGCGGAGCATGTGTTCGCCACCCACGTCCCCACCACGGTGCCGGTGCCCCCAGGCATCCCGGGGCTGCCCATCGGGCTGGCCGAGCAGCCGGTGAAGTGCGTGCGAGTGCTGCCTGTCTCGCGCGCCGCGGACGAGCAGCCGTTCGGTGTGCTGGTGGCCGCGGCCAGCCCCGCGCGGCCGCTGGACCGGGAATACCTCTCGTTCTTCGACCTTGTCGCCAGCCAGCTGGCCAGTACGGTGCAGAACGCGCGGGCGGTGGAAGAGACCCGCGACCGCGCCGAGACGCTGGCGCAACTGGACCGCGCCAAGACGGTCTTCTTCTCCAACGTCAGCCACGAGCTGCGCACGCCGCTGACACTGATGCTGGGTCCCCTGCAGGACCTGGCGGACGAAGGATCGCTCAAGGGCGAAGCGGGCCAGGCCCTGTCGCTCGCGCTGCGCAACGGCCGCCGCCTGCACCGGCTGGTGAACACGCTGCTGGACTTCTCGCGCATCGAGGCCGGCCGCGTGAGCGCGACGTTCGTGCCGGTGGACCTGGCGGCGCTAACGGCCGAACTGGCCAGCAGCTTCCGCTCCGCCGTCGAGAAGGCCGGCATGTGGCTGGACATCGACTGTCATCCCACGGCCACGCCGACCTACGTGGACGCGGAGATGTGGGAGAAGATCGTCCTGAACCTCGTGTCCAACGCGTTCAAGTACACGCTGCGCGGCGGCATCCACGTCGGCCTGCGCGAGGAAAGCGGGCAGGCCGTGCTGGCCGTGCAGGACACCGGCCACGGCATCCCCGAAAAGGAACTGCCGCGCCTGTTCGAGCGCTTCCACCGCGTGGAAGGCACGCAGGGCCGCACGCACGAAGGCACCGGCATCGGCCTGGCGCTGGTGCACGAGCTGGTGAAGCTGCACGGCGGCGCGATCCAGGTGCGCAGCCGGCTGGGCGAAGGCACGACGTTCGAAGTGCGGTTGCCCACCGGCAAGGCCCACCTGCCGCCCGGCAAGGTGCGCGACGAGCCGCACCGCGGCATTTCGGCCGGCGGCGGCGCGTTCGTCGAGGAAGCCCTGGGCTGGATCCCGGGCGAGGAATCGGCCGCCACGCTGCCCGGCACTTCCGCGGAACGCAGCGGCGCGCGCGTGCTGCTGGCCGACGACAACGGCGACATGCGCGAGTACATCGCGCGCCTGCTGCGGGCGGAGGGCCATGAAGTGCGTGCCGTGCCCGACGGCGAAGTGGCACTGGCGGAACTGCGGCGCGAACCCGCCGACCTGGTGCTGACCGACGTGATGATGCCGCGGCTGGACGGCTTCGGCCTGCTGAAGGGCGTGCGCGAGGACGCGGCGCTGTCCACCACGCCGGTGATCATGCTGTCGGCGCGCGCCGGCGAGGAAGCGCGCGTGGAAGGCCTGCAGGCCGGCGCCGACGATTACCTGGTGAAGCCCTTTTCCGCGCGCGAACTGGTCGCGCGCGTGGGCAGCACGCTGGCGGCGTCGCGCATCCGGCGCGAGGCGCTGGCCAACGAGCGCCACCTGCGCCAGGAGATCACCGGCATCCTGGAGAGCATCGGCGAAGGCTTCCTCGCGATGGACCGCGACTGGCGCTTCACCTACGTCAACGCCGAGGCCGAGCGCATCAACGGCATCCGCCGCGAGGACGTGCTGGGCCGCAACCACTGGGACGTCTACGCGGCGGCGCGCGGCACGCTGGTGGAGGAAAAGTACAACCGGGTGATGGAACGCCGCGAGCCGGAGCACTTCCAGTACTTCTACGAGCCGTGGCAGCGCTGGATCGAGATCAATGCGTACCCGCTGGCCGATGGCGGCATCGCGCTGTACTTCCGCGACATCACCGAGCGCAAGCGCATCGAGAAGATCGCGCAGGAAGCCGAGCGGCGCAAGGACGAGTTCATCGCCACGCTGGCGCACGAGCTGCGCAACCCGCTGGCGCCCATCCGCACCGGCCTGCAGGTGATGCAGCGCGCGCCGGGCAGCGACGCCGCCGCGCGCATGCGCGAGGTGATGGAACGGCAGGTGAACCACATGGTGCGACTGATCGACGACCTGATGGACGTGGCCCGCATCTCGCGCGGCAAGCTGGAACTGCGCAAGGAACGCGTGACGCTGGCCGACATCGTGAAGACCGCGGTGGAAACCTGCAAGCCGCTGCTGGACACCGCGAAGCACGAGCTGTTCACCTCGCTGCCGCACGAGACCGTGTGGCTGGACGCCGACCCCACGCGGCTGGCGCAGGCGGTGGCGAACCTGCTGAACAACGCGGCCAAGTACACGCCCGAAGGCGGCCGCATCACGCTGACGGCGCGGCGCACCGACGGGCACGCCACCATCCAGGTGGCCGACACCGGCGCGGGCATCACGCCGCAGCTGATCCCCTTCCTGTTCGAGATGTTCATGCAGGGCGAGAACAGCCGCGGCCGGGCGCAGGGCGGGCTGGGTATCGGCCTGACGATGGTGAAGCAGCTGGTGCAGCTGCACGGCGGCGACGTCTCGGCGGCCAGCCCCGGCACCGGCCAGGGCAGCACCTTCACGATCACGCTGCCCGTGGCGGCCCAGCGCGGCGACACCACCGCGCACGACACGCTGGACGGGCAGCCCGCCGCCGGGCGCAAGCTGCAGGTGCTGGTGGCCGACGACAACAAGGACGCGGCGGACACGCTGTCGATGCTGCTGCAGCTGATGGGGCACAGCTGCATCGCGGTGCATGACGGCCCGGCGGCCATCGAGGCTTTCCAGCGCGTGCAACCCGACGTCGTGATGCTGGACATCGGCATGCCTAACATGGACGGCTACGAAGTGGCGCGCCGGCTGCGGCAGCTCAAACAGACGCGCCGCCCGCGCCTGCTGGCCCTCACCGGGTGGGGCGCGGCGGCCGACCGTGCGCGCTCGCGCGAGGCCGGGTTCGACCAGCACCTGACCAAGCCGGTGGACTTCGCCACCCTGCAGTCGGCGCTGGAGTCCTGATCGGGGTCGGTTACGCGGCCCAGTGCACCACGGCTTCGCGCCGCGCGCGCGAACGCAGCTGGCCGCAGCCGCCGTCCACGTCCTGGCCGGCGGAATGGCGAAGCTTGGTGAGCACGCCGCGGCGGTGCAGGCGGCGCGCCATCTCGGCGGCCTTTTCCCACGCGGGCCGGCGGAAAGGCAGGTCCGGCACGGTGTTGTACGGGATGAGGTTCAGCACGGCCCAGCGGCCGTGCAGCAGGCGCACGATGCCTTCGATCTCCTCGTCGGTGTCGTTCACGCCTTCCAGCAGCGTCCACTGCACCTGCAGCGGGTAGCCGGTGACGCGCGCGTAGCCGTCGCCGGCGGCAATGAGGTCGTCGGGCGTGATGCGCGGCGCGCGGGGCAGCAGCTCGGCGCGCAGGTCGGCGCGTGTGGTGTGCAGCGACAGCGCCAGCGCCGGTTTCACCGGGCCGCGCGGCAGGCGCTCGAAAGCGCGCTCGTCGCCGACGGTGGAGAACACCAGGTTCTTGTGACCGACGTTGCCCACCGTGCCGAGGAAGTCGATGGCGTCCATCACGTGCGCCAAGTTGTGCGCGGGTTCGCCCATGCCCATGAAGACGACCTTCTTCACCGGGCGGATGGACCGCGCCAGGGCCACCTGCGCCACGATCTCGGCGCTGCCCAGCTGGCGGATCAGGCCTTCGCGGCCGGTCATGCAGAACCTGCAGCCGACCGCGCAGCCGATCTGCGTGGACACGCACAGCCCGCCGCGCGGCAGCAGCACGCTTTCGCACGCCTGGCCGTCGGCCAGCTTCACCAGCAGCCGCTCGGAACCGTCCTCGCCGGGATGGCGGGAGACGAGTTGCGCGATCCGCGCGAATCCTTCCGTGACGGCCGGCAACTGCTCCAGCAGCGAATGCGGCATGAAGGTGGCGAGCTCCCGCGGCCCGTCGTCCTGCGGCAGCGCCTGCGACCAGAGGCGCAGCACCCGGCGCTCGTGCGCGGGCCCGGCGCCGGCGGCGCGCAGGCGGTGGCGGAGGTCGTCTATCGAAGTCACGGGGGGATTATCGGAAATGCGGGGGCGGACTCCCTTACGCAGAGTTCGCGGAGGGGGCGCAGAGACCGCAGAGAAAACATCAAAAGGGATTCTTCTCTTCTCTGCGCCCTCTGCGCCCCCTCCGCGAACTCTGCGTAAGGGTGTCCGGATTCACCCCCGCTTCGCCACCAGCGTCAGGATGTCGTAGCTCGCCACCAGCTCGCCGTCCTGGTTCGTCACCTCGACGTCCCAGGCGACCACGCCTTGCCCCTGCCCCTTGGCGTCCTTCTTGCGGCGGTCGATCTTGCGCTTGGCGGTCAGGCGAGCCTGGATGGTGTCGCCGATGCCCACGGGCTTGACGAAGCGCAGCGTGTCCAGCCCGTAATTGGCCAGCACCGGGCCCGGCGCGGGCGAGACGAACAGGCCCGCGGCGGCGGACAGCACGAAGTAGCCGTGCGCGATGCGCTTGCCGAAAGGGCTGTCTTTCGCCGCCACTTCGTCGAAGTGCATGTAGAAGTAATCGCCCGAGATGCCGCCGAAGTTGACGATGTCGGCTTCGCCCACCGTGCGGCGGTGCGTCAGCAGCGAGTCGCCGACCTGCAGGTCCTCGAAGTAGCGGCGGAAGGGGTGGATCTCGCTTTCGCGCACCTTCGCGCCACGCACGAACTCGCCGGTCACGGCGGTCAGCATCGTGGGCGAGCCTTGCACGGCGGCGCGCTGCAGGTAGTGCTTCACCGCGCGCAGGCCGCCCAGTTCCTCGCCGCCACCGGCGCGGCCGGGGCCGCCGTGCTTGAGCATCGGCAGCGGCGAACCGTGGCCCGTGGACTCGGCGGCGGCTTCGCGGTCCAGCACCAGGATGCGGCCGTGCGTCATCGCGGCCGCGGGCACGAAGCGCGCGGCGGTGGCGGGGTCCTTGGTCACCAGCGTGCCCACCAGGCTGCCCTTGCCTTTGGCGGCCAGCGCCAGCGCCTCGTCCAGGTCTTCGTACGGCATCAGCGTGCTGACCGGACCGAAAGCCTCGATGTCGTGCACCGAGTCGTCGCCCATCGCGTTCTTCGCCAGCAGCAGCGTCGGCGCGAAGAACGCGCCTTCGGCCACGCCGTCGCCCTTGGGCGAGAAGCCGTCCTTCTCGCCGAACACCAGCTCGGCGTTCTTCATCAGCGCCTTCACGCGCTCGGCCACGTCGGCCTTCTGGTCCAGCGAAGCCAGCGCGCCCATGCGCACGTCTTCCAGCGAGGGATCGCCCACGACCACTTTCGCCAGCCGCGCGCGCAGGCGCGAAGAGACTTCATCGACGTACTTGCGCGGCACGATGGCGCGGCGGATGGCGGTGCACTTCTGGCCCGCCTTCACCGTCATCTCGCGCGCCACTTCCTTGACGAACAGGTCGAACTCCTCGTCGTCGGGCGTCACGTCGGGCGCCAGCACGGCCATGTTCAGCGAATCGGCCTCGGCGTTGAACGGAATGGAATGGCGAATGACGTTCGGGTGCACGCGCAGCTTGGCCGCCGTGTCGGCCGAGCCGGTGAACGTCACCACGTCGGCGCCTTCCAGGCGGTCCAGCAGGTCGCCGGTGCCGCCGATCACCAGCTGCAGGCTGCCTTCGGGCAGCAGGCCCGATTCGACCATCAGCCGCACGGCTTTTTCGGTGAGGTAGCTGGTGGCGGTGGCGGGCTTGCCGATGCAGGGCACGCCGGCCAGGAAGCTGGGCGCGAACTTCTCCAGCAGGCCCCACACCGGGAAGTTGAACGCGTTGATGTGCACCGCCACGCCGCCGCGCGGCACCAGGATGTGGGTGCCGGCAAAAGCGTTCTTCTTGCCCAGCGGCACCGCCGGGCCTTCGTGCACCACGTTGCCGGAAGGCAGCTCGTTGGTGCCGACGCTGGCATACGCGAACAGCGTGCCGCTGCCGCCTTCGATGTCGATCCAGCCGTCGGTGCGCGTGGCGCCGGTGTGGGCGCTGACGGCGTACAGCTCCTCCTTGCGGTCGGCGAGGAACTTCGCCAGCGCCTTCAGCCGCTCGGCGCGCTGCTGGAAGTCCAGCTTCAGCAGGTTGGGCACGCCCACCTTGCGCGCGTGCTGCACGGCTTCGGCGAAGTCGAGCTTCTCCGCGTGCGTGGCGGCGACGGGCTTGCCATTGACGGCGTTGCGCAGGACCTGCGCGGACTCCTTGCCGATCCAGCGGCCGGCGATGTAGCTTTGGAGGGTGGTGAGGGTCATGGGGTCTCCTTGTCTTTCTCCCTCTCCCGCCGGCGGGAGAGGGTTGGGGTGAGGGTGGAGCGGCCGTCGCCCTCATCCCCCGCCTTCTCCCGCGAGCGGGAGAAGGAGCCTTCGGGTGATTTCACGGCGCCCAGCCCGCCCAGGAACAAATCCGCCACCACCGGCGCCATCGCCGTGTGGTCCAGCGTGCCGTCGGGCTTGAGCCAGGTGAACATCCAGTTGACCATGCCGAACAGCAGCATGGTCAGCGGTTTTGCGAGCGCCACCTCATCCAGGTCCGGCCGCAGCGCGGCGACTGCCTTCGCGAACGCGGAAACCACCTCGCGCTCGCGGCTCACGATGCGCGCCCGGTCCGCGGGTTCGAGGAACCGCACCTCGCTGGTCAGCACCCAGTGCTCGTCCTGCGCATCGGCGTACTCTTCCACCAGCCGCGCGATCAGCGTGCGCAACCTCGCTTCGCCGGCGGGCCCTTCCGCCGCTTCGACGGCGATGCGCTGCAGCCGCTCCACATGCGTGTCGGCGATCGAGAACAGCAGCGCGTACTTGTCGCGGTAGTAGTGGTACAGCGTCGCCTTCGACAGGCCGCATGCCTGCGCCACCTGGTTCATCGAGGTAGCCGAGTAACCCTGCATCGCGAACAGCCGCGCCGCGCCCGCGAGGATGGCCCCGCGCTGGTCGTCGTAGCCGGCGTGGCGTCCTCGGCCCATGGCGGCTCAGCGCTCGTCGAAGGACAGGACCACCCGCTCGCTCACCGGGTGCGCCTGGCAAGTCAGGATGAAGCCGGCCGCCACTTCCTTCTTGTCGAGGGCGAAGTTGCGCTCCATGCGCACCTCGCCTTCCACCAGCTTGGCGCGGCAGGTGCCGCACACGCCGGAGGTGCAGGAGAAAGGCACTTCCAGGCCGGCCGCCGAAGCGCAGTCCAGGATGCTGGGCTGGTCGCGCGTGAACGTGATCTCGCGCTGCAGGCCGTCGCGCACGATGACCACCTTGGCCTGCTCGGCGTCGCCCGGCTTGGCTTCGTGCATCACCGCCCCCACGGCGCCCGCGGCCGGCGCGGGCACGCCGAAGCGCTCGATGTGCACGCGGTCTTCCGGCACGCCCGCGCCCAGCAGCGCGGCCTCGGCCTCGTCGTTCATCTGGAACGGCCCGCAGACGAAAGCGTGGTCGATGCGCCCGGCCGGGACCACGGTGCGCAGGAACTCGCCGAGTTTGTCGCGGTTCATCACCCCCATGTTCAGCGGCGCGTCGGTGTGCTCGTCGGAGAACACGTGGTGCAGCACGAACCGCGTCATGTAGCGATCCTTCAGGTCCTCGATCTCTTCCTTGAACATCGTGGACCTGAGGCTGCGGTTGCCGTAGATCAGGGTGAAGCGGCTGTGCGGCTCGCGCGCCAGCACGGTCTTCATGATCGACAGGATGGGCGTGATGCCGCTGCCGCCCGCGATGCCCAGGTACTGGTGCTCCGCCTGCGGGTCGATGGGCACGAAGAAGCGGCCTTGCGGCGCCATCACGCTGAGCGTGTCGCCGGGTTTCAGCGATTCGTTGATCCAGTTGGAGAACACGCCGCCGCGCACCTTGCGCACGCCCACGCGCAGCTCGCCGTCGTCCACACCTGCGCAGATGGAATACGACCGCCGCAGGTCCTGGCCGTCGATGTCCTTGCGCAGCGTGAGGTACTGGCCCTGCGTGAAGCCGAACACCGGCTGCAGGTCCGGCGGCACCTCGAACGAAACGATCACCGCTTCCTGCGTGTCGGGGGTGATGGCCTTGACTTTCAGCGGGTGGAAGAGAGGGTTATTCATGTTGAAGGCCCTTGAATGCGGGGTCCGCAACGCAGAGGACGCAGAGCGAGCGCAGAGATCGCAGAGAAAAAGCCAGAAAGGCTTTTCTCCTTGCCTTCTCTGCGTCCTCTGCGAATTTCCGCGTTCTCTGCGTTGCGGACCCCGTATTCATATCGGCTTGAAATGTTCGAACGGTTCCCGACAGGACACGCAGCGGTACATCGCTTTGCAGGCGGTCGAGCCGAAAGCCGACAGCCGCTCGGTGTGGGTGCTGCCACAGCGCGGGCAGGCGATCGCAGGTTCGCGGCGGACGATGCGGATGGGCGAGACCCCCTCGGGTAGCACGGGCCCCGGCGGTGCGATGCCGTAGTCGAGCAGCTTGCGCTTGCCTTCGTCGGTGATCCAGTCGGTGGTCCACGCGGGCGCGCGGCGCAAGGTCGCGCGCGCCGGGCCGAGCCCCTCGGCCTGCAAGGCGCCGAGCACGCTCTGCTCGATCACCTCGGTCGCAGGGCAACCCGAGTACGTCGGCGTGAGCACCACCTCCAGCTCTTCGCCGTGGTCGATGACGTCGCGCACGATGCCCAGGTCGCGCACCGACAGCGCCGGCACCTCGGGGTCCAGCACCTCGCCCAGCACGTCCCAGGCCCGCTGCACGCGGTCGGCCGCCATGGGAGTCACCACACGCCGCCCGGGTAGGCGCGCTGCAAGTACTGCATCTCGGCCAGCAGGAAGCCCATGTGCTCGCTGTGCACGCCGCGCTTGCCGGCGGAGACGAAGGGCGTGCCCTTGGGGATCTCGAGCCCGGCCTCGCCGAGAAGCTCCGCCATCTGCGCGTCCCAGGGGTCCGACAGGTCGGCCCAGCGCGGGCCCAGGCCCGAGGCGCCGGCCTGCTCGTCGACCTCGTCTTCCGAGAACAGCTCGGCGGTGTACGGCCACAGCTGGTCCAGCGCGGTGCGCAGGCGGCGCAGCGATTCGTCGGTGCCCTGCCCCAGGCGCACCACCCAGTCGAACGCGTGCTGCTGGTGGTAGCGCGCCTCCTTCACCGCCTTGCCGGCGATGGCGGCCAGTTCCTCGTCGCTGGAATGCTTCAGGCTGTCCCACAGCAGGCGGAAGAACGAAGCCATCATCGCGTTGCGCAGCACGGTGAACGCGAAGTCGCCGCGCGGCAGTTCCACCAGCGTCACGTTGCGGAAGTCGCGCTCCTCGCGAAGGAAAGCCAGCTGGTCCTCGTCGTAGCCATGGCCGTCCAGCTGGCCCGCGCGCGTGAGCACCGCGCGCGCCTGGCCCACCAGGTCCAGCGCCATGTTGGCCAGGGCGATGTCTTCTTCCAGCTGCGGGGCGTGGCCGGTCCATTCGGCCAGCCGCTGGCCGAGCACCAATGCGGTGTCGCCGATGCGCAGCAGGTACTGCACGGCGGGATCGTTCTTCAGTTGGATCGATGCGGCACTCATGCGGGCCTCACATGTGGTCGACCGAGTCGGGCAGCTTGTAGAAGGTCGGGTGGCGGTACACCTTGTCTTCCATCGGGTCGAAGTACATGTCCTTCTCGCCGGGGTCGCTGGCCACGATCTGGTCGGACCGCACCACCCACACGCTGGTGCCTTCCTGGCGGCGCGTGTACACGTCGCGCGCCAGCTGGATCGCCATCTTCGCGTCGGCCGCGTGCAGGCTGCCGCAGTGCTTGTGGTCCAGGCCCGACTTGCTGCGGACGAACACTTCCCACAGGGGCCACTCTTGCTTCTCTTCGCTCATGTCAGTCTCCGGAATTCAATGCGGGGTCCGCAGCGCAGAGGACGCGGAGCAAGCGCAGAGATCGCAGAGGAAAACCATAAAGACTTTTCCTTTTGCCTGCTCTGCGTCCTCTGCGAATTTCTGCGTCCTCTGCGCTGCGGACCCCGTATTCATGCGGCCATCTGCGCAGGCGAGGCCTGCTGCCTGGCGGCGTAAGCCAGCGCGGCTTCGCGCACCCACGCACCGTCGTCCCACGCCTTCACGCGGGCGGCCAGGCGTTCCTTGTTGCAGGGGCCGTGGCCCTGCACGACGGCCCAGAAGTGGTCCCAGTCGATGGGGCCGAAGTCGTAGTGCTCGCGCTCGGCGTTCCACTTCAGTTCGGGGTCGGGCAGCGTCACGCCCAGCACCTTGGCCTGCTCGCAGGTGGCGTCGATGAAGCGCTGGCGCAATTCGTCGTTGCTCACGCGCTTGATGCCCCAGCGCATGGACTGCGCGGTGTTGGGCGACTGGTCGTCGGGCGGGCCGAACATCATGATCGACGGCCACCACCAGCGGTTGACGGCGTCCTGCACCATCGCCTTCTGCGCATCGGTGCCCTTTTGCATCATCGTCAGCAGCGACTCGAAGCCCTGGCGCTGGTGGAAGCTTTCTTCGCGGCAGATGCGGATCATGGCGCGCGCGTACGGCCCGTACGAGCAGCGGCAGATCGGCACCTGGTTCATGATGGCCGCGCCGTCCACCAGCCAGCCGATGACGCCCACGTCGGCCCAGGTGAGCGTGGGGTAGTTGAAGATGGAGCTGTACTTGGCCTTGCCCGCGTGCAGCGCGTCGAGCATCTGGTCGCGGCTGGTGCCCAGCGTCTCGGCAGCGGAATACAGGTACAGGCCGTGGCCGCCTTCATCCTGCACCTTCGCCAGCAGGATGGCCTTGCGCTTGAGCGTCGGCGCGCGCGAGATCCAGTTGCCTTCGGGCAGCATGCCCACGATCTCCGAATGCGCGTGCTGGCTGATCTGCCGCACCAGCGTCTTGCGGTAGTGGTCCGGCATCCAGTCCTTGCCTTCGATGAACTCGCCGGCCGCGATGCGCGCCTCGAACCGCTCTTCCAGCTGCATCTCGTCGGCCGAGCGCACCGGCTTGCGCGCGCCCTCGTCCTTGCCCATGGTGTCCATCGCCTGCGTGTACATGCGGTCTCCTGTGTGCTGCGGACGGAATTAACCGACCGGTCGGTCGATAATAGGGGAAGTCGGTGCGGGGTGCAAGCGGCGCGAACGCGGACACCCTTACGCAGAGTTCGCAGAGGGTACGCAGAGATCGCGGAGGAAACCTTCAGCTTTTTTTCTTCCCTGCGGACTCTGCGATTCCTCTGCGAACTCTGCGTAAGGGTGTCCGCTTTCAGCGGCGAGCCCGCCGCGCAGGAGCCTTCCCCGGCACGTCCAGCGGCAGCCGCGTCTCCGACTTCACCTCCTTCAGCACCACGCTCGACCGCACGTGTGTCACGCCGGGCAGCTTGAACATGGTGTCGTGCAGGAAGCTCTCGTAGCGCTTGATGTCGGGCACCAGCACCTTGATGAGGTAGTCGGCCTGCCCGGTCGTGGCGTAACAGCTGACGATGCGCGGCTCAGCGGCGACGGCCTGCTCGAACTTGCGCACGTCGTCTTCGTGGTGGCGCGTGAGGTTCACCTCGGCCAGCACGCAGAGGGTGAGGCCGACGCGCTCGCGGTCCACCAGGGCGGTGTAGCCGCGGATCACGCCGGACGACTCCATTTCCTTCACGCGCTTCCAGCACGGCGTGCTCGACAGGCCCGTGGCCGCGGCGAGCTGCTGCACGGTCTGGCGGCTGTCGCGCTGCAGTTCGGCAAGCAGCAGCACGTCGTGGCGGTCGAGTTCTTCCATTCTTTTCGTCCGTCGATTTGGAGAACACCATTCTCTTCCATAGCCTTGAATACAGGAATGAAAGGAACAATTTCCTCGCGAGCACAGCTAACCTCTTCCCATCGCCGTCATGGCGGGCTTGACCCGCCATCCATCTCCGGGAAGTCGATCGCGCGTGGACGGCGTGCAGGAGGTGGATGCCGGGTTCAGCCCGGCATGACAAGGCCCCGGAGACAAGCCATGGACACCAGCACCCTCGCCCGCCCCGACTACCAGCTCAGCGATTCCCTGTGGGCGCGCAGCGGCGCGATCTTTCTCACCGGCACGCAGGCGCTGGTCCGCCTGATGCTGATGCAACGCCAGCGCGACGCCGCCGCGGGGCTGAACACGCAGGGCTTCATCAGCGGCTACCGCGGCTCGCCGCTCGGCATGGTCGATCAGGCGGTGTGGAAGGCCGGCAAGAAGTTCGACGAGGCCGGCTTGCGCTTCCTGCCCGCCATCAACGAGGAGCTGGGCGCCACCGCGGTGCTGGGCACGCAGCGCGTGGAAGCCGACCCCGAGCGCACCTGCGACGGCGTGTTCGCCATGTGGTACGGCAAGGGCCCGGGCGTGGACCGCGCCGGCGACGCGCTGAAGCACGGCAACGCGTACGGCGCGTCGCCGCACGGCGGCGTGCTGATGGTGGCGGGCGACGACCACGGCTGCGTGTCGTCGTCCATGCCGCACCAGAGCGACCACGCGTTCATTTCCTGGCACGCGCCCATCGTCTCGCCGGCCACCGTGGCCGAGTACCTGGAGTTCGGCCTGTACGGCTGGCAGCTGTCGCGCTTCTCGGGCAACTGGGTGGGCTTCACCGCGCTGTCGGAAGTGGTGGAAAGCGCATCCACCGTCGACCTGGACCTGGTGAACGCGCGCGTGGCCGCGTGGCAGGACGCGGACACCGTGCGCACGCTCACCGGCTACACGCCGCCCGCCGGCGGCCTGCACTACCGCTGGCCAGACCTGCCTTCGCTGGTGATCGAGCAGCGCCTGCACGCCAAGCTGGAAGCGGTGCGCGCGTTCGCCCGCATCAACAGCATCGACCGCCACGTGGTCAGCAGCGACCACGCCACCGTGGGCATCGTCACCGCGGGCAAGGCGCATGGCGATTTCATGGAGGTGCTGCGCCGGCTGGACATCTCCACCGACACGCTGGCCAAGCACGGCGTGCGCATCTACAAGCTGGGCCTCACCTGGCCGGTCGAGCCCACGCGCATGCGCGACTTCGCGCGCGGCCTGAAGGAAGTGCTGGTCATCGAGGAGAAAGGCGCCGTCGTCGAAGACCAGTTGCGCGCCATGTTCTACAACGCGGCCGAACGGCCGGTGATCGTGGGCAAGACCGATGCGCAGGGCGCGCCGCTGGTGTCCGCGCTGGGCGAGCTGCGGCCTTCGCGCCTGATCGGCATCGTGGCCACCTGGCTGGTGAAGCATTTCGCCGACCTGGACCGGCGCCACCTGGTGCGCGACTTCACGCTGCCCGAGCTGCTGTCCAACGACGCCGACAGCGTGAAGCGCCTGCCCTACTTCTGCGCCGGCTGCCCGCACAACACCAGCACGCGCGTGCCCGAGGGCTCGCATGCGCAGGCCGGCATCGGCTGCCACTTCATGGCCAGCTGGATGGACCGCGACACCGAAGGCCTGATCCAGATGGGCGGCGAAGGCGTGGACTGGGTGTCGCACGCCATGTTCACCAAGGTGCCGCACGTGTTCCAGAACCTGGGCGACGGCACCTACTACCACTCGGGCTACCTCGCCATCCGCCAGGCCGTGGCCGCGCGCGCCACGCTCACCTACAAGATCCTGTTCAACGACGCGGTGGCGATGACCGGGGGCCAGCCGGTGGACGGCATCATCAGCGTCGACGGCATCGCGCGGCAGGTGGAAGCCGAAGGCGTGAAGCAGGTGGTGGTGGTGTCCGACGACATCCGCAAGTACGACGCCATCCACTCGCGTTTTCCCGAAGGCACCGAGTTCCACGACCGCGACCAGATGGATGCCGTGCAGCGCCGCCTGCGCGAGATCGCCGGCGTCACCGTGCTGATCTACGAGCAGACGTGCGCCGCGGAAAAGCGCCGGCGCCGCAAGAAAGGCGAGCTGGTCGATCCGGCGCGCCGCGTCTTCATCAACGACCGCGTGTGCGAAGGGTGTGGCGATTGCAGCGTGCAGAGCAACTGCGTCGCGGTGCTGCCGACCGAAACGCCGCTGGGCCGCAAGCGCAAGATCGACCAGAGCAGCTGCAACAAGGACTACTCGTGCGTGAAGGGGTTCTGCCCCAGCTTCGTCGGCGTGTCGGGCGGGCAGCTGCGCAAGAGGGCGGGGGCATTGGCGTCATCCCCGCGGAGGCGGGGATCCATGGCTTCGATGGACGCCGTCGACGCGGGCGCCATGGATTCCCGCCTGCGCGGGAATGACGCGGAGACGGCTCTCGGCGAATTCCAGCGCCGGGTGGAGGCATTGCCCATCCCGGCATCGCACACCTGGACCGCCCCCTACGACCTCCTCGTCACCGGCGTCGGCGGCACCGGCGTGGTGACCGTGGGCGCGCTGATCACCATGGCCGCGCACCTGGAAGGCAAGTCGGCCAGCGTGCTCGACTTCATGGGCTTCGCGCAGAAAGGCGGCTCGGTGCTCAGCTTCGTGCGCCTGGCCGACGTGCCGGCGCGGCTGAACCAGGTGCGCATCGACACGCAGCAGGCCGACGCGCTGCTCGCCTGCGACCTCGTCGTGGGCGCCTCGCCCGACGCGCTGGCCACCGTGCGCCATGGCCGCACGCGCATCCTCGCCAACACGCACGAAGTGCCGGTGGCCGAAAGCCTGCGCAACCCGGACGCGTCGCTGAAGGTGCCCGCGTTGCTGGAGAAGCTGCGCTTCGCCGCCGGCGCCGACCGCGTGGAAACGCTGGATGCGCAGGCGCTGGCCGAAGCCTTCATCGGCGATGCCATCGTTTCCAACATCCTCGCGCTCGGCTACGCGTGGCAGCGCGGCCTGGTGCCGGTGGGCCTGGCGGCGCTGATGCGCGCCATCGAGCTCAACGGCGTGGGCGTGCGCAACAACCAGCTGGCGTTCTCGCTGGGGCGGCTGGCCGCGGCCGACGCGCAAGCCGTCGCGGAACTGCTGCGCGGCGAAGCTTCGCCGGAATCCGCCGCCGCGGGCAGCAGCCTGGACGCCATCGTCACGCTGGGCATGCGCCACCTCACCGGCTACCAGGACGCGGCCTACGCGCGCCGCTTCGCCGACTTCGTCGCGCGCGTGCGCACCCGTGAGGCTTCGCTGGGCCTGGACGCCTCGCTGCCATTCACGCGCGCCGTGGCGCAGTCGCTGCTGAAGCTGATGGCGTACAAGGACGAGTACGAGGTCGCGCGCCTGTACACCGACGGCGAGTTCCTGCGCTCGCTGCGCCAGCAGTTCGAGGGCGACCTGTCGCTGGAGTTCTACATGGCGCCGCCCTTCCTCAGCCGGCCGAAGCACGGCGAGCGTCCGCGCAAGGTGCGCCTGGGCGGCTGGATGATGCCGGCGCTGCGCGTGCTGGCGCACGGCCGGCGCCTGCGCGGCTCGGTGTTCGATCTCTTCGGCCACACGCAGGAGAGGCGGCTGGAGCGCCAGCTGATCGCCGACTTCAGCAAGCGCGTGGAGTCGCTGCTGCCGGTCCTGTCGGCCGACCGCCTGGCCGTCGCCACCGAGATCGCGAAGGTGCCGCTGTCGATGCGCGGCTACGGTCCGGTGAAGCTGGCCAACGTGGCCACGGCCCGCGCGCGCGAGGCGGAGCTGCTGTACCGGTTCGATCCGGAGACCTACCCGCGCCCCGCGCAGGCGGTCGCCCCCGGCCAGTTCCGGGGCATCCGCGTGACGGCGGCGGCGTGAACGGAATGCCGGGGGTGGATCCCGGCATTCGCCGGGATGACAGCAAGGGGCAGGAACGGCGCCCCGAGCTTTGTCATGCCGGGCTTGACCCGGCATCCACCTCCGGTGACCGGGTCATGCGCGAAGATCGGAGCACCTTCGCCTTCACCGGCAGCGGCGAAGACCTTCGCCGCCACCTGCGCCGCGACAGGCTGGTGAACCTGCTGCTCGGTGGTCTGTACACACCTGTCGTCCGCCGCCGCCAGGCGCGCTATCTCGCGTCCAACACGGCGCTGGATGGCACATCGGTGCAGTGGACCGACGTGCCCCGCTCGCGCCTGCCCGCGCTGCTGTTGCTGCTGCTCTTCGTCGGCCTGCGCGTGGCCGGTGAATTCGGCGAAGGGCCGCCGATGCCGCTGGTGATCGCCGGCGGCGTGCTGATGCTGCCGTACCTGTGGGCGGTGTCCGCCGCGAGGTCCCTCGACGCGCTGTCGTGGCGCGGCATGCACCTTCGCTTCACGGCAACTTGGCCGGCGATCTATCGCGCAAGCTGGCCGTTGTTCGCGCTCGGGCTGCCATGGGCCGTCGCGCAGCCATGGGTTACGGCGAAGCTGCAAGGCGCGGCGCCGGACCTGCGCTGGCTGTGGCCGATCTCGGCCGTCGCGCTGGTGGCGTATCCGCTGCTGGTGCGGCAAGGCTACGAGTGGCACCGGCTGCGCGTGTCCGCCGCCACGGTGGACGGCCACGCGGTGCGATCGCCCACCGGCTTCGGGCCGTACCTGCGGCAATGGCTGGCGACCACGGCGCTCGTGCTCGTCACCGCCGTCGCACCCGTCCTCTTGCTGCGGCACCTGCTGGGGATTGCGCTCACGCCGGCCGATCCGAACGACGTGGCGAGCCTCGCCGTGCCTCTGGTGGCCGCCATGATCGCCTTCCTGCTCTCAACGCCCGCGCGCGCATGGCACGAAGCGCGGATGTTCCGGCTCTGGTGGGACGGCGCTCGGGTAGGCGGCCTCGCGCGCATCGAATGTCGCCTGGACGCCGCCGCGTTCACGCGCCTGCGGACGCCGGCCACCGCACGCGCGCTGCTCACGCTGGGCCGCTCGCGCAGCGAAGCGGCGGTGGCGGCGTGGCGGATGAAACTGGATTCGTTGACGGTGGGGCTGGAAGGTCCGCCGCGTTGAAGCGGCGTTTCACGCCGCGGCGAACAGGCGCGCGAGCAGCGTGCCGAGCAACGCGGCGGTCGCGGTCGTGCCCAGCACCAGGCGGGCAGCGCGTTCGAAATGCGCGAGCGCTTCCAGCAGGTCGTCTTCCATGGAGGACCATCCTGGCGGGGCGCGCCCGCCGGTCGCGTCCGCCAACGGCGCATGGCGCCGTGCGACAACCGCTCAGGCAGCGGTCATCGGGTCGATGATGCCGCGCACCTCGGTGATGCGCGTCGCGGGGAAACCGCTGAGCCTGGCGTGCTCCTTCACAGCGGCCTCGTCTTCCGCGATGTACACGCAGAAGGTCTTGTCGTCCGTCACGTACGACTGTACCCACTGAGCCTTGCCGCCCAGGGCGGCCAGCGCGTCGCAGGAAGTGGCCGCCGCACCCTTGAGCTCCGCGCCCTTGAGTTGGCCCACGCCGGGGATGTCGCGTTCGATCATGTAGCGCTTCATGGAAGTCCTCGCTCGAAGAAACCGCAGCTCGGGTCCGCCTGGCGGCCGCCCTGCGGGTGGCGGCCGTGCGGTGTCGACGGCCGGGCGCCGTGGGCACCGCGGACCGGCCGACAGCTTCTTCCGCGCAAGCCGCGCCGTCCATGCCGCCTGGCGCGGCTTTGTAGCGTTTGGTACGGCAGGGCAGCCGCCGCGCGGCGCCCGTGCCGTCAGCGGAACCGCGCGGCGCGGTTCTCCAGCCCGGCCTGCACGGCCTCCAGCTGGTTGGGGCTGCCGATCAGCGCCTGCTGCTCGCGCGATTCGGCCAGCAGCACTTCGTCGGCCCGCACGGGCGAAGCACCGTTGAGAAGCCGCTTGCCAGCGCGGATGGCATCGGGGCTGCTGGCCGCGATGCGGGCCGCTGCAGCTCGCGCTTCGGCCAGCGGGTCTTCGCACACGCGCGTGGCCAGGCCGATGGCCGCCGCTTCCGTGCCTTCGACGATGCGGCCGGTGAACGCGAGTTCGCGCGCCATGTCGGGCCGCACCAGCTCGGCCAGGAACACCGCGCCCGACATGTCGGGCACCAGACCCCACTTGATCTCCATCACGGAGAACTTCGCGTCGGGCCGCGCATAGCGCACGTCGGCGCCCAGCGCCACCTGCAGGCCGCCGCCGAAAGCCGCGCCCTGCACCGCGGCGATGACGGGCACCGACAGCTCGCGCCAGCCCCATGCGACCTGCTGGAAATGGTTGGCCAGGCCGTGCGTGCGCGCCATCAGGTCGCTGAAGCCCTTGTCGCCGCCGAGGATGGCCGCGAAGCTGCTCTTGTCCAGGCCGGCGCAGAACGCGCGCCCTTCGCCGTGCAGCACCACGGCGCGCAGCGACTTCTCTTCGCGCAGCTGCGCGATGGCACCCACGATGCCGTGGAACATCGCCGGGTCCAGCGCGTTCATCTTGTCGGCGCGCGCCAGCGCGACTTCGGCGACGCCGTCGC
This sequence comes from Ramlibacter humi, assembly GCF_004681975.1. Classification (GTDB taxonomy): domain Bacteria; phylum Pseudomonadota; class Gammaproteobacteria; order Burkholderiales; family Burkholderiaceae_C; genus Ramlibacter; species Ramlibacter humi. The sequence goes on along the minus strand of NZ_SMLK01000001.1, from coordinate 72,825 downwards.
CGCCCAGCGTGACGCGCACGCGGTCGTGGTGCAGGGTGGTGCTCATCGCACCACTGTACCGGCTGGGGGCCGGAGCCTGTCTTCTCCGGTCAGCCCCTGCCACGGTGGCGCCGATACCAGACGGCTGCGGCCCAGAACGCGACGGAAACGACAAAAGGCGCGACGAGGATCACGAAAGCGGCGAATTCGCGCCAGGTGAACGGCCGGCCGGCACAGTTCTCGCAATAGACCATGGCGAAGGACTGCACGAACGCGAAGAGCTGCAGCGTCGCGAAAGCCAGCGCGAACAGGATGCCGAACAGCACCTTCTGCCACCTGGCCGTGGCGAGCATCGAAACAGCGGACAGCCCCAGGACGACCGCCGTGACCGGAATGAAGATGAAAAGACCTGTGCCCATGAGCCGCCTTGCCGCAAATGGGCGGGACCTTACGCGGCCACCATGCAGACGCTATCGGCTGGACGGGCCATCGCGCACGATCGGCGCTCCGCGGCGATGGCCGTGAAGCGCTTCGCCAACGACGATGGTGAAAGTCAGGCTTCGGCGCGAAGGTCGTCGAACACGCGCTGCACGGCCTGCGCGTCCCTCTCGTGCACGGACATCGGCGGGCGGGCCGCCTTGTTGCCGTCACCTTCCAGCGGTTCCGCGGTGACGGACAACGGTTCCAGCGTGCCGGCGTCCAGTTCCAGCCGGATGACTTTCACCACCGGCCCGGCCGGCAGCTCGCGCGGGATTCGGCTGCGGTCCAGGTACACGTTGCCGACGCCGACACCGTCCTTGCCGCGGTACACCGGCAGCCAGTGCACCAGCGAACGCGGCTTGAGGCGGAACTTCAGGCCCGGCGCCCCGCGCACCAGCGTGGCCACCGCCACCGCCGGGTCCATGTCCGTCCAGCCGTCGTCGTTCGGCGTCACCTGCACGACCTGGCCGTCGAGCACGGCACGGATGAGATCGGCGTTGGGGATGTCTTTCAATGTCACGATGCGCTCCTGCCGAAGCGAAAAGCAAAAACGCATTGTGGGCAATCCCCGGCGAAGGGGCCTGCTGAGCCAACGCTCTTTACTTCGCGGCCAGCGCCTGCGACAGCTGGATGACGCCCCAGACCAGCAGCACCAGCAGCGCCAGGTTGATCAGCAGCGCGGCGACATGCATGCGGCGGAAACGCCGGATGGCGCCTTCATCGTTCGCCTCGATGCGCAGGCCCAGCCGGTGCATCGCGGGCAGCAGGTGCCGCCGCAACAGGAACGCGGCCGCCGCTATCGCCGCCGTGCCGGCGGCGAAGACGGGGCGGCCCCAGAGCCCATAGCTGGCCGAAGCGCCCAGCCCCGCCCAGAACGCGGCCACGTAGTACACGTTGAAGAATCCGCGGATGAAACGCGCGTCCAGCGGCACATCGTGCTTCAGGACCAGCAGCGGCAGACCGCCCATGATGAAGTACGCCGTGGTCACGAGCAGTGCCACGGTGAAGAAGAAAGCGCCGTAGATGGCGGAAGACATGCGCGGCGGCTCCTGATGGCAGCGACGGTGCCACTATACGCAGCGGTGCCGGCCCCCGTCACCTCATGCCGTGCCCGGTTCACCGCCAAGCGTCCGCTGCGCCTGGTTTTCCAGCTCGATCGCACGATCGAAGTGCGCCAGGCCTACCTGGTTGAGGACCCGCTTGAACTGGCGTGCGACCGCCGGCTGCAGCGAAGCCAGCCGCCTGGCCGTCTGCAGCGAAATGGCCTCGAGTTCTTCGGGCGCGACGACCTGCCACACGAGCCCCCAGGCGCGCGCCTCCCCGGCCGTGAACTCGCCCCCCAGCAGCGTGAGTGCCTTGGCGCGGCCGAGGCCCGCATAGGCGGCCAACGTGGCGCTCAGCCCGCCGGTGACGAAGACGCCCAGCGACGCTTCCGGCAGCTTGAAGCGCGCGCTGCTGGCCGCCACCACGATGTCCGCGTCCAGCATCCATTCGAGCCCGGCGCCGATCGTCCAGCCGTGCACCGCGAAGAGCACAGGCTTGTCCAACTGCACGAGTGCCGTGGCGACGGCCTGCACGAGCACCAGGTCGCGCTCCGTCGGCGCCGCGCCCACGTCGCGGCCGGCGCAGAACGCCCGGCCGTTGCCTCGGACTCGCAGGGCACGGACGTCGCGGTTACCGCCGGCTGCTTCGATCGCGGCCAGCAGCGCCTGCGCGAGGTCGTTGTCGATGGCGTTCAGCTTGCCGGGCCGGTTCAGCGTCAAGGTCAGGACGCCTTCGTTCAGGTCGGTCAGCAGGGGCGATGGGGACACGGAAGTCATGAGGAGGCTCACCTGACTTGCCAAATGGCCGCGCCGATCGCGATGCACGCCAGGTGCGCGAGCGCCGCCGCCGCGCTCAGGACGGCACCGAGGATCAGTGCGCTGAAAGCGGCGCTGGTCATGCGGCCGAGTCGAAATCGTTCCCCGCGGTCATGCCCCGCCGGCCGGCTGCACCAGGTTGACCAGGTTGCCGCAGCCGTCCTCGAACATCACCGCCGTGATCGGGCCCATGGCGATGGGCTCGCCGCGGAACTTCACGCCACGCGCCTTCAGCCGCGCGTACTCGGCCGCGATGTCTTTCGTCATGAAGGCCGTGGCGGGGATGTCCGCGTCGAACAGCGCCTTCTGGAACGTGCGCGCCGGCGGGAAAGCCATCGGCTCCAGCACCAGCTCCACGCCCGCCGCGCCTTCCGGCGAAACGACCGTCAGCCAGCGGAACGTGCCCATGGGGATGTCGTGCTTCTTCTCGAAGCCGACGATGCCCGTGTAGAAGGCCAGCGCGCGGTCCTGGTCTTCGACGAAGAGGCTGGCGAGGGTGATTTGCATGGAAGACTCCCGGTGAAAACAGGCCCCACTGCCTCTCGCGCCGCGGTCTCGCGGCTGCGCCACAGCGAACGCTGGGACGAGCGCACCACATAAGCATTGCGGCTGCGTATTGTTGCCGCGAGAAACTCTCACCGCAACCGATAACAGACCGAATTCGACGCCACACCTTCCTGCGCAGCGCCGCGGCTTGCGCCGTCGTCCGTATCGACCAGCCTGCTAGGCAATGAGGCTGCAGGGATGCGTACTCCGCCTACCCTGCCGGGAGGGAGGCACCCTGAGTGCTGATGGCAGGTCATGCCGGATGCTGCAAGAACTCGGCGATCTCTTGTGCCTTGGCCACTGAAATTCCACGCCTCTGATCGACGATGAGGGGGTGATCATCCGAACCCCCGTGGTGGAGGAACAGAAGCGGCCTTTTGCCGCCAAGCTGAACGGCGACATCGGTCGCGAGCGGCTCCGCCGGCGGGTACCAAGGAATCGCGTTGCAGACCCAGCCGAAGAACCCGTCACCTTCAACCGGCTCATCGTAGGTTTCCACATAGCGCTTGAAGCTCTTCTCCGAGAGGGATACCCAGACACCCCAGGTGAATGGCTCCGCCACTCCGTGGATGGGAATCTCCAGCACGGTACGAATGAAGTAGTCCGTGCCCTCGCCACGAGTGACCGTGCACAGGTCGGTGTTGATGCGCCCCATTGCCGCCTTCTGCTCTTCGCTCAAGGAAGCATAGTGGTCGGGCGCCTTGAAGGCGTAGGAAGGAGAGCCTTCATGGACCTTGCCACAACAGGAGCACTTGAAAGCGAAGATGGCAGCCATGGCGGATTGATGACCTAGGGTTCCCGGGGGAAGAACGTCTCAAAGCAGTCTTGTCGCCTCTTGCGCATTGATGTTCCAAGCGCCGGCGTCCGCGTCGTTGCACACGTTCTCCACGCGACCTGATGGTTTGCGCCCGACGGAGAACGCCGGCTTGCAGGAGTGCTGCGTCCAGCGGCCGTCGACGAGATGAGAGAGCTTGTACATGAGGCCTAACGGTCACCCCGGGCCACAATGACGTCGGGCCAGGTGGCGGACCACCCCTGGACCTCGTCCTGTGCATGCACGTGCCCGAATTTGGCTCCAGCCGCGTCCATCCCGTCCGCGGCCGAAAGCAGGTATGCGGCGATCAAGCGCAGCGCATCTGCATCAGCCGCAAAGGACACCTCTTCCAGTTCAACGAGCCCATGGTCGTTCAAGGGCGCGCCTGCCGGATAGCCAAAGATTTTCATGAGACCTAGCATAGAGGCAGCCGGCGGCTTGCACCACTCTCTCCATTGGGCAAGAGTGTCAACGAAAGCGAGGCAGGCTCCGTGTCCGTGTCGAACGACCAGTTAGATCGCACTGGCGTCCCTCCTTCGCCGCACCACCGAGAGCGCTGCAAGACCAAGCAAGCCTCCGACCAAACCAGAAGGTGGGTGGAAGATGCCGATCCCGAGAAGAGCGACGGTGAAACCTGCCGCGGAATTGGCACTCGATTCGCCCCGAAACTCCGCCCAGAGTGCGAGAGCAACTGCCGTAAGCGCCATCGCGACCGCAAACCAGGTGAACCAGAGAACAGCGTTGGCGTCGTTCAACGAAAAGACACTGCTCGACTTCAAGACTGCGTAGGGATTCGACGTCACCAGTCCGAGCCACTCAACCAAGGCGAGCAATTTACCGCCAAACAGTACTCCTAAGCGGCCTATGTGCCAAACGGACACGAGACCAAGGCACGAGAAGACTGCGATGATTAGCGAGGCAGTGCCAAACTTGCGGGACATGGCTGATCTTGCGATCTAACGTGAAGGTGAGCCGCACCCAGCGGCAAGGCGCCGCGAGGTGCAGAACATCCGACGGCCCCTCGCGGCGCCTTGCTGCTGGGTGTCGGCCTCGACCGACCTATTAGACCGCTTAGTCGAGGTAGACATAGCGGGACTCGCTCACCACACTGCTTCCGCGAACCGAGCAGATGTGGCGAGACAGCGGAGTCGCCCCGGTGAATGTGACGGGAAGCCAAGGCTCCTCCGCTCCTACCTTCAGCCATCGAGTTTGCCGTCGATCTGCGCCTGCAGCGTACGCCCGCTCCAGCAGCGTCGCCGAACTCTCTCCAATTCTGACGTGATCGCAAAATTCACGAGCTCGCGACTCCCCGCGCGACTCTGCGAACCAAGCGTACGCAATGAGCACCACCGCCGCCAGGGCTGTCACGGTGGCCAGTTGCACAAACGCACGAGTGATCGGATGTGCCATCTGCGGTGACCGGCACGTTGCGGCAAGGGGCCGCACGGTGCAGGATTTCCAACGGCACTGTGCGGCTCCTTGCCGCAACGTGTCCGAGTCGACCAACCTGTTGGACATCACCCGCGCCTTTCACGTGCCATGCCCTTCCAGAACTCCAGGTCCAACTTCTGGAGGATCTGGCTCGGGACCTTCTTCTTCGGCAGGAAGCCAAACGCTACTCCACGCGCGACAACCGTAGCGTCGTCCAATCCCTGGTACGTAGCCCAGAGATCACGCGAATCACGTTGGTGGAACGCATGGATGTCCGCCAACAGGTCCGAGCTGAGCCTTTGCTTCTTGCGCCATTCGCGGAACGAGGCGTCCAATTCTGCAAGGACCTTCCGGGCCTCCGCCTCGTACACCTCGGAGGCGAGTTCTCGAAGAATGGTTCGCTCGGAACGGTTGAACTCCATCAGGCACTCACTAGTGAGGTCTAACGTTGGAGTTGACCGGCGCGCGGCGGCATTGCGCCGCGAGGCGTACGCTCACAAGCACGCTTCGCGGCGCAATGCCGCTCCGTGTCCGCGTCGAACGACCTGTTAGAGCTCACGGAGCTTCCGCCCAACCAGTTCTTGCCCTGCGCCGGCGATCGCGGTCTTCGGAATGATGAACCCGTAGCTTGGCTCAAGGAATAGATACACGTTGCGCTCATCCTCGGTACGTCCGATGAAAGCGGCCCACGCAAACCGGGACGACCCCTGACCTTCGAGCGTGATCACAACAAGCCCCTCCTCGTCAAGAGTGATGGTCTGCGGAGAGAGGAGCGAACCGTTGTCCCTGAGGAGGTGCTTCTGAACGATTCGGCCAGGCGCGACCCTCGCGAGCACAAATACCACCACGGCGAGGACAGTCAGTCCGCCAACGATGGCGAGCGGGCGCCGGTACTCGGAGGCTGCGTCGTACAGTCGGAGATAGGTCGACACCGCCAAGCCGATAAATAGCCAAACAGCCATTTGCAGCAGGAAAGCCCAGCTACGAGGTACTGTCTTTCGTAGGACTTTCACGACCTGCCGCTGGAACGAGGTGAAGTCGCTTCGGGAGAGGGTGAATGTGTGTGTCACCAGTGAGCTCTAACGTCGGAGTTGACCGGCGCACAAGCACCAGGAGCGCTGAAAGCGCGGACGCACTTGTGCGTCCGCGTCGAACAACTTGCTAGGCGGCAACTTCACTAGTGGCTGTCCCTAAGTCTGCTGGAATGGCCTCGGCGCAAACGCCTTCCGGGTACTCCGAGGTACTGATCTGCGGAACGGCGGCCGTCCGCAGTTTCAACCGTGACTGTGAAATGAGGACCGTACACTGGGTCGACTCCGTACCGCACCTGAACGATCTTGATCTCACCAAGGTCCAGACCATGCTTTGCGCACAACGCTGGCAAGGCATCCTTGTACAAGACAATGGCGCGACCGAGCTTGGCAGAAACGGAAGCGCCTGTAGATGAAGCGTTCAGGAAGTCCACAGTGACGAATCCCTCCGATGACGACGAGGCTTCGGCAAAAACGTTCATGTCGTAAACGCCAATCATCAGTCCGATGCCGCTTGCCAAAGAGCCGGCAATATTGTGACCCAGGGACTTGAGTTCACCCAATTTCATGATGGTGGATTCTGTCGCGATGTCGGACTTTGCCGCCTAACGTTGGAGTTGACCGGCGCCGGGGAAGCGAGTGCGCGCAGCGCAGGCAAGCACTCCGGTGTCCGAGTCGAACGACCTGTTAGACGGCATGGCCCAACTTCTCCAGCAGGCGCCCAAGCTCTACGAGCTGATGAGTGGGGAACTCGTGTTCGGACCACTTTTCGGCATAGCCGGTCTCACCTTCCTCCCCCAGAACGCGAGCAGCCGCTTCATAGACTGCCTGCGCAAAGTCCTCCGGAATGCACCGGATTCGAAGCAGCTCCTTGCCTTCGTGGTCAGGCCGCCCGCCATATAGGTCAGGAAATTCCAGCACGGCGACGTCGATCTCGTTCAATCGCGCGCTGCGAATCACCCAGCGGTACTCGCCAGGCTCCTCCTCAAAGCTGAATATCAGGGCACTGAACCCTGAGAGCACCGCCACAGCAGCGCGCACCAGATTCCCCAGCGCATCTGAGAGGTAAGAGGCGGTCGTGACACAAGACTTCTCGTCGCACGAGATCACGCATTCGGACCAACCTGTGCCCGTGAGTCGGTAGTTGATCGCGATGCGCATCGTGCCGTCTAACGTAATTTGGAGCGCATGTCGGAACCTGCAAAGCCGCAGATGCCGAATAACCTCGTCCTCACGAAGACTGCATGTCGTTGATGCTTCAAGACTTTTCCCTCCCCCTTTGGTTATTCAGGTACGACTATACGCACCCTGAAACAGCACACAAGCCAACCCGTTCCGAGGGGCAGCAACGCGCCTGGAGCAGGTTCCGTTGTCAACGAAACGCGGCCAACCTTCTCCACGCGAAGCCGTTCCGGGAGCATGCTTCCCTCCCCAGCGCCAACGGACGCCCAGCTGCCTTCACATCAGCCGCGCCTGCTCGACCAGGTCCGCGCACAAGCACGCCACCGCCACCTCAGTCTGCGCGCCGGACGCGCCTACGTGTACTGGGTCAAGTACTTCGTGCGTTGGCATGACCTGCGCCACCCAAAGAATCTGGGTGGCCCCGAGGTCGGAAGGTTCCTCATCATGCTGGCGGCGGACCGGCGCGTCTCCCCGTCCACTCACAAGCAAGCGCTGAGCGCCTTGCTCTTTCTCTACCGGCACGTGCTCGGGCAGGAGCTGCCATGGATGGCGCAATTGCAACGGCCACCGGCGCGTAAGCGCATTCCTGCGGTGCTGTCGCACTCGGAAGTGCATCGTCTGCTGGATGCCATGCAGGGGCAGCCGCCCTGCTGGCTCGCCTGCTCTATGGCACCGGCATGCGGCTGATGGAAGTTCTGCGTTTGCGCGTCAAGGACATCGACTTCCACCGCCGCGTCATCGTCGTGCGCGAGGCCAAGGGCGCGAAAGACCGTGTCGTGATGCTGCCGCTGTCCATCGCCGGCGAACTGCAGTCTCAGCTGGTACTCGCACAAACGCTTTGGCGCCAGGACCGGTTGGCGCATGCGCCGGGCGTGGAAGTGCCGTACGCACTGGAGAGGAAGTATCCGAACGTTGGGCGCACCTGGGGGTGGTTCTGGGCGTTTCCCTCGCCTTCAACGTCTTCCGACCCGCGCAGCGGAGCCGAACGGCTCCACCACGTCCATGAAGATCGGCTCCAGCGCGCGCTACGGGCCGCGTCGGCCATCGCCGGCCTGCATCAGCGCGTGACCGCGCACACGCTGCGCCACAGCTTCCCCACGCACCTGCTCCAGACCTGCACCGACATCCGCACGGTGCAAGAGCTGCTGGGGCACAGCGACGTGAGCACGACCATGATCTACACGCACGTGCTGAAGGTGGCGGCCGGCGGCACGGCCGGCCCACTGGACCGGCTGCCGCCGCCCGCCCTCACGCCACCGCCACGTCATTCACCTGCCGGATCGGCGTAGCCACCCACGCCAACCCCGCGGCCGCCACCAGCATCGCCCCGCACCCGGCGAACAGCATCGGCAGCGGCACCCACTTCATCACCCACCCCGCGGCGGCCGATGCCACCGGCACCAGCCCCATGAAGATGAACATGAACAGGCTCATCGCGCGGCCCAGCATCGCTTGCGGCACACGGCGCTGCACCCAGGTGAAGATGGCCACCTGCATGAAGCCGCCCAGCACGCCCACCAGCACCATCAGCGTCGCGCCTTGCCACGCGGCGTGGATGCCGCCCAAGGGCATGAACAGCAGGCCGATCAGCACGTCGGCCAGCAGCACGCTGGTGCCGAGGGTGCCGATGCGCAGCTTCGCGCCGCTGCCGGCGGCCCCCATGCCCAGCAGCGTGCCCGCGCCGTGCGCGCCCGCCATCAGGCCCAGCGCGCCGGCGCCCAGTTCGGGCCGGCTGTTGGCCAGCACGGGCAGCGCGATGTGCAGCGGCCCCATCACCAGCAGCGCCACCGCGGTCCAGTACAGGTAGCAGGTGCGCAGCTGCGCGTCGTTCCACACATGGCGCAGGCCCTGCACGATGGACGACCAGAGGTTCTGCACAGCGGCCGGCGCGCCGGGAGCGCGGGTGCGCACCTGGGCCAGGGTCCATGCGGACAGCGCGAAGCTGAAAGCGTCGAACGCGAAAGCGATCGCGATGCCGTTGGCGTCGGCCGCGCCGCTGCCGCCGTCACCGAAAAGCGCGATGAGCAGGCCGGCGGCCAGCGGTCCCGCGAACATGCTCAGCTGGCGCAGGCCCATGATCACGCCGTTGGCGCCCGGCAGCAGCTGCGGCGGCAAGGCATGCGGCAGCATCGACGTGGCCGAGGGGATGCTGAACGCGCTGCTCACGCCGATGGCCAGCGCCAGCGCGTAGATCGCCGGCAGCGGCAGCGCGTGCGCCCAGACGCCCCACGCCAGCACCGCCAGCAGCGCGGTGTTGACGTACTTGGTGGCCATCAGCACGCGCTGCGGCGACAGGCGGTCCACCAGAGCGCCGCCGGCCAGGATGAAGACGGCGCGCGGCACGCCGATCAGCGCGAGCACCAGCCCCAGCGCCACGGTGTCGCCGGTCAGGCGCAGCACCATCCAGGGCAGCGCGATGGCGGTGAACTGGTCGCCCAGCAGCGACACGGCGCTGCCCGCGGCGATCCAGCGGAAGTTGCGGTCGGCGAACAGCGCCGCGCGCGATGAAGTGGTGGGGGTCATCCTCGAGTCCTTGCGATCAGGGCAGGACTCTGAAGCCTCACGCTACGTGAGGGTCAAGCGCCGGGGTCGCCCGCGGACACCAGCCAGGCCCGCACCTCGCCACTGAGCGGGCCGCCTGCCAGCAGCAGCGGATGCGCCCGGTGCAGGGTGAGCATGCGGCCCAGCAGGGCCGGATCGCCGCCAGCCGCTTCGCCCAGCAGCGCCTGCCAGCGCGCGCGCAGCGCACGGGCTTGCTTGCTGGCGGGCGCGCGGCCCGCAGCCATCGCCTCGCAGCTTTCGTCCTCGATGGCCTGCAGGCGCCGTTCCGTGTCTTCGGGCCAGCGCATGGCCGTCAGGTCTTCCACGCTGAAGTGCTGCCGCAGCAGTCCCAGGCGGAACTCGATCGAGTCTTCCATGAAGTCGAGCATGTCCGTGGGCGGCGCGCCGTTCAGGCCGTGCGCCGACGTCTCGCGCCGGTACATCTGGCCCCAGCGCTGCATCAGGTCATGGTCGCCGCCCATCACGCGGTACACCAGGCCCATCCAGCGCCGCGTGAGCGCCTGCACTTCCATCGTGTCGCGCTTCAGGCCCGCATCCATGGCGGCGCGCACCCCGGCCTTCAGCTGGTCCCATTCGGCCGCGTTGCGGTTCCAGCCCGACAGGATGCGCTGGAGCTCGCCCGCCTCGAAGTAGCGGCCATAGGTGGCCATCAGCGACAGGCTGCCCACCCAGTCCTGCAGCGAAGGGCTTTCGCCGCGCAACAGGCCTTCGCGCAGCAGCGAAAGGCGGTCGCGCAGTTCGGTGGCCTGGCGCACCTGGCGGTCCAGCGCCTGGATCTGCTGCGCCAGGATGGCTTCCGGCGGCGCGCCCTTCCCGTCCAGCAGCGGGCCGATTTCGGCCAGCGGCAGGCCCAGGTGGCGCAGCGCCTGCACCGCATGCAGGCGCGCGACGTCGCCGGTGTCGTAGAGGCGGTAGCCCGCTTCCGAGCGCGCCGAAGGCTTCACCAGCCCGATCGCGTCGTAGTGGTGGAGCGTGCGGACCGTCAGGCCCGTGGAGCGCGCGAGTTCGCCGACCTTCAGCAGCATGGGCCCGGATTGTGCAGCTCATCGGCGACTGCACAGCAAGCGCGGTCCGCCGACGGCCGGCTCATGCGCGGTCCTACGGCTGCGCTTGCAGGACCGGCGTGCAATGCAAGCTCATCTTCTTTGTCCGAAGGGAGGACACCATGAACGCACTTCGCATCACCGCCGTCGTCCTGATCATCGGGGGCCTGCTGGCGGTCTTCTACGGCGGCTTTTCGTACACGCAGGAGCACACCGCGATGAAGGTGGGTCCGCTGGAACTCAAGGTGGAAGAGCGCAAGGACGTCAACGTGCCGCTGTGGGCGGGCATCGCCGCCATCGTGGGCGGCGGCGTGCTGCTGCTGGCGGGCGGGCGCCGGAAGTAAGTCGCGCCGCACCGCGTGGCCCTCACCACAAAACGGCCGGGCTACGCCATCATGTCGGACCGCGAAGAAAAAGTTCCGGCATGACTACTCCCAAGGTTGAGCTGCGCTGCCCGTTCTGCCACACGGTGGTGGCGCCGCACGTGTCCGAATGCCATCGCTGCCACGCGAAGCGGCACACGCGCAAGGGCATGACGCTGCGCAACTTCCGCCGCTTCGTGGCCACGTGGGTGGCACTGGCGGTGCCGCTGATGCTGATGGCCTGCTGGGTGGGCTTCGCGCCGTGGGCGCCGAGCAAGCCCGCGCCCGGCTATGCGCTGGCGCTGATCGGCGCGAAGGCTTCGGCGGAAGAGGTGGTGCGCTGCCGGGTGGAAGTGGCGGGCGCCGATGGGCACACGGCCGCGAAGGTGGTCGAAGGCGCCTGCGGCCCGGGCAGCGAGAGCGCGCCCGCGGTGAACGCGGTGCCTTCGATGACGGAGCGCCGCATGGCGACCGCGCTGCACAGCTTGCTGTGCCTGTCGATCGGGCTCATTGCTTCGTGGGGGCTGCTGCTGGCCTTGCGGCAGGCGTATCTCACGAAAGCGGAGCCGAGCTGGGTGCAGCGGGCGGCGGCTTAGCCACCTGGCTGGTTGAAGACGTCATCCCCGCGAAGATGAAGGCGTCATCCCCGCGAAGGCGGGGATCCACGGCTTTCGCTTTCTCGGCGACGCGAATCCGGGAGCCATGGATCCCCGCCTTCGCGGGAACGACGCCACTGGCGCTAGATATGCAGCGCGTGCCCCAGCGCCTTTAGCGCGCTCTCCAGCACCGCCTCGCCCAGCGTCGGATGCGCGTGGATGATCCCCGCGACGTCCTCCAGCCGTGCGCCCATCTCGATGGAATGGCAGAACACCGCAGCGAGTTCCGACACGCCCTGCCCCACCGCCTGCCAGCCCAGGATCTGGTGGTTGTCCTGGCGCGCCACCACGCGCACGAAACCCTCGCCCGCTTCCATGCTCAGCGCGCGGCCGTTGGCGGCGAACGGGAACGAGGCCACCTTCACTTCGATGCCCTTCTGCTGCGCCTCTTCCGGCGTGAAGCCCGCCACCACCAGTTCCGGATCGGTGAAGCACACGGCGGGGATGGCCTGCGGCGCGAACCGCCGGCGTTCGCCCGCGATGATCTCGGCCACCATCTCGCCCTGCGCCATCGCGCGGTGCGCCAGCATCGGCTCGCCCGCGACGTCGCCGATGGCCCACACGTTGCGCATCGACGTGCGGCACTGGTCGTCGATGCGCACCGCGCGGCCCGCCATGTCCAGCTGCAACGATTCCAGGCCGAAGCCCGCGGTGCGCGGCACGCGGCCCACGGCCACCAGCACCTTGTCGGCGGGCAGCACGTACTCGTCGGCTTGCGCGCTGCGCACCCGCAGGCCGTCGCCGGTGTCTGTGAGTCCCTCGGCCTTGCAGTTCACGTGCAGCGTGATGCCCAGCTTGCGCAGCGACGCCGCCACCGGCTTGGTCAGTTCCTCGTCGTAGGCAGGCAGCACGTGGCCGGCGGCTTCCACCACCGCCACGTCCGCGCCCAGCTTGCGCCAGGCGATCCCCAGCTCCAGGCCGATGTAGCCGGCGCCGACAACCACCAGGTGCTTGGGCACCTCGGTGAAGTCCAGCGCGCCGGTGGACGACACCACCGGCCCGCCCAGCGGCAGGTTGGGCAGTTCCACCGGGACCGACCCCGTCGCCAGCAGCAGGTGCTCGCACGTGATGCGCACCGGCTCGCCTTCGCGCGTGGCCACTTCCACGGTCTTGCCGTCCACCACCTGCGCCCAGCCCTGCACCACCCGCACGCCCGCCTTGCGCAGCAGCGCGCCGACGCCGCCGGTGAGCTTGCCCACCACGCCGTCCTTCCACTTCTGCGCGCGCGCCAGGTCCAGCGAAGGGCTTTGCACGCGAATGCCCAGCGGGTGGTCGCCGCTGAAATACGTGGCCTTCTCGAACTCGCCCGCCACGTGGATCAGCGCCTTCGAAGGGATGCAGCCGATGTTCAGGCAGGTGCCGCCCAGCCGGTCGCCTTCCACCAGCACGGTGGGGATGCCCAGCTGCCCCGCGCGGATGGCGGCGACGTAGCCGCCCGGCCCGCCGCCGATGACCAGCAGCTTCTTCTCGATCGTCTTCATCGGCCGGTCACTCCACGAACAGCAGCGCCGGCGTTTCCAGCAGCGCGCGGATGGCCTGGATGAACCGGGCCGCGTCCATGCCGTCGACCACGCGGTGGTCGAACGAGGACGACAGGTTCATCAGCGAACGCTTCACCACCGCGTCGCCCAGGAACACGGGGCGTTCGACGATGCGGTTGACGCCGACGATGGCCACCTCGGGGTGGTTGATCACCGGCGTGGTGACGATGCCGCCCAGCGGGCCCAGGCTGCTGATGGTGATGGTGCTGCCCTGCAGCTCGTCGCGCGTGGCCTTGCCGGTGCGCGCGGCTTCGGCCAGGCGCACGACTTCCTTCGCGCAGGCCCACAGGTCCATCGCCTCCGCATGCCGCAGCACGGGCACCATCAGCCCGGCGTCGGTCTGCGCGGCCATGCCCAGATGCACCGGCTGGTAGCGCGTGACCACGCCCGCGTCGTCGTCGAAGCGGGCGTTCATCTGCGGAAACTCTTCCAGCGCCAGCACCACCGCGCGGGCGATAAAGGGCAGCACCGTCAGCTTGCCGCGCGCGGCGCCGTAACGTTCGTTCAGCTTGGCGCGCAGCGCTTCCAGCTCGGTGACGTCGATCTCCTCGACGTAGCTGAAGTGCGGGATGCGGCGCTTGGCCTCCTGCATCTTCTGCGCGATCTTGCGGCGCAGGCCGATGACGGGCACTTGCTCCTCGCCCTGCTTTTCGCGCAATCGCGCGGGCGTGGCGGCTTGCGCCTGGCCGCGCGAGGCGAGGTACACGTCCAGGTCGCCGTGCTCGACGCGGCCGGCGGGGCCGCTGCCGTGGACGAATTGCAGTTCGATGCCGAGCTCCCAAGCGCGGCGGCGGACGGCGGGAGAAGCGATGGGCTTTTCGCCGGGGGCACGGCGGGGCGGCGGCGTGACGCTCGGCGGCTTTGCTCCCTCTCCCGCTTGCGGGAGAGGGTTGGGGTGAGGGTGGCCGGCGCTTGGGCCACCTTCTGCCCTCACCCCTTCCCTCTCCCGCGAGCGGGAGAGGGCGCCCGATGGTGCGGGCTCGACGGCCGTGTTCTCGTGCGTGATGTCGTCCTTCTGGTCAGGCGGCACGCCCGTCACGGCAGCGGCCGCAACAGCGGGCGCCTTCGCGCCCTCCTTCACGTTCCCCGCCCCCTCCACCTCCAGCCGGATCAACTCCGCGCCGACGGCCATCAGCTGCCCCGGCTGCCCACCCAGCTCCAGCACCTTGCCGTTCACCGGCGAAGGGATCTCCACCGTCGCCTTGTCGGTCATCACGTCGGCGACGACCTGGTCTTCCTTCACCGAGTCGCCGGGCTTCACGCGCCATTCGACGAGTTCCACTTCCGCGATGCCTTCGCCGATGTCGGGCATCTTGATCGCATAGACACCCATCGCTCAGCCCTCCAGCACTCGTTTCAGGGCCGCACCCACGCGGTCCGGCCCGGGGAAGTAAGCCCACTCCTGCGCGTGCGGGTAAGGCGTGTCCCAGCCCGCCACGCGCTCGATGGGCGCTTCCAGGTGGTAGAAGCAGTGCTCCTGCACCAGCGCCGACAGCTCGGCGCCGAAGCCGCTGGTCTTGGTGGCTTCGTGCACGATGACGCAGCGGCCGGTCTTCTTCACCGAAGCCACGATGGCCTCGATGTCCAGCGGCCACAGCGAGCGCAGGTCGATGATCTCGGCGTCCACGCCCGCTTCGCGCGCGGCGCATTCGCTGACCCACACCATGGTGCCGTAGGTGATGACGGTCACTTGCGAACCGGGCCGGAACACCGCCGCCTTCTCCAGCGGGATGCTGTAGTAGCCCTCGGGCACGTTGCCCAGCTCGTGCTTGCTCCACGGCACGACGGGGCGGTCGTGGTGGCCGTCGAACGGGCCGTTGTACAGGCGCTTGGGCTCCAGGAAGATGACCGGGTCGTCGCACTCGATGGCCGCCACGAGCAGGCCCTTGGCGTCGTACGGGTTGCTGGGCATCACGGTGCGGATGCCGCACACGTGGGTGAACAGCGCTTCCGGGCTCTGGCTGTGCGTCTGGCCGCCGTAGATGCCGCCGCCGCAGGGCATGCGCACCGTGATCGGGCAGGTGAAGTCGCCGGCCGAGCGGAAGCGCAGGCGCGCGGCTTCCGACACGATCTGGTCGCTGGCCGGGTAGAAGTAGTCGGCGAACTGGATCTCCGCCACCGGCCGCAGGCCGTAGGCGCCCATGCCCACCGCCGCGCCGACGATGCCGCCTTCGCTGATCGGCGCGTCGAAGCAGCGGCTCTTGCCGTACTTGGCCTGCAGCCCTTCGGTGACGCGGAACACGCCGCCGAAGTAGCCCACGTCCTGGCCGAACACGACCACGTTGTCGTCGCGCTCCATCATCACGTCCATCGCCGAGCGCAGCGCCTGGATCATGGTCATGGGCTTGCGGCTGCCCTCGGCGGCCTCTACTCTGGAATCGCGGGTCTGGGTCAGCATGAGAGCTCCTGAACGCGGACACCCTTACGCAGAGGCCGCGGAGGTTTCGCAGAGGACGCAAAGAAGAAAGAAGTGATCGAGAGGTTTCCTGAGTTCTCTGCGTCCTCTGCGAAACCTCCGCGCTCTCTGCGCAAGGGAGTCCGATTTCTCTCCATCTTCAGACTCCCAGTTGCTGGCGCTGCTCGCGCAGGTGCCAGGGCATGTCGGCGTAGACGTCCTCGAACATCGTCGCCGGGCTGGGGATGTGGCCGTCCAGCAGCGTGCCGTGCGACTCGGCTTCCTTCTGCGCGGCGTTCACTTCGGCTTCCAGTTCCAGCCGCACCTGTTCGTGTTCCTGCTCGCTCCAGGCGCCCAGGTTGACGAGGTGCTTCTTCAGGCGCTCGATGGGGTCGCCTAGCGGGAATCGCTCCCAGTCGTCGGCGGGACGGTACTTCGAAGGGTCGTCCGAAGTGGAGTGCGCGCCGGCGCGGTAGGTCACCCACTCGATCAGCGTCGGGCCCAGGTTGGAGCGGGCGCGCTCGGCGGCCCACTTGGAAGCGGCGTACACCGCGAGGTAGTCGTTGCCGTCCACGCGCAGCGATGCGATGCCGCAACCCACGCCGCGCGCCGCGAAGGTGGTGGACTCGCCGCCCGCGATGGCCTGGAAGGTGGAGATGGCCCACTGGTTGTTCACCACGTTCAGGATGACCGGCGCGCGGTACACGTGCGCGAAGGTCAGCGCGGTGTGGAAGTCCGACTCGGCCGTGGCGCCGTCGCCGATCCAGGCCGACGCGATGCGCGTGTCGCCCTTGATGGCGGAAGCCATCGCCCAGCCCACCGCCTGGATGAACTGCGTGGCCAGGTTGCCCGAGATGGAGAAGAAGCCGGCCCGCTTGTACGAGTACATCACCGGCAGCTGGCGGCCCTTCATCGGGTCGCGCTCGTTGCTCATCAGCTGGCAGATGAGCTCGACCATGGAGATGTCGTCGCGCGACAGCAGCAGGCCCTGCTGGCGGTAGGTGGGAAAACACATGTCGCCGGGGTCGATGGCGGCGGCGTGCGCGCAGGCGATGGCTTCCTCGCCCAGCGCCTGCATGTAGAAGGAAGTCTTGCGCTGGCGCTGGCAGACCAGCATGCGGGCGTCGAAGATGCGCGTCTTCATCATCGCGTGCAGGCCCTTGCGCAGCTGGGCCGTGCTGATGTCCGGCGCCCACGGGCCGGCGGCGTTGCCTTCGGGGTCGAGCACGCGCACCAGGCTGTACGCCAGGTCCTGGGTGTCGAAGTGGGGGGTGTCCACCGGCGGCCTGCGGACGGCGCCGGCTTCCGAGACGTGGAGGTACGAGAAGTCGGTGGCACAACCGGGCCGCCCACTGGGCTCCGGCACGTGCAGCCGCAACGGCTGGTGCTGGTTCATGCAATCGCTCCGCGCGCTTTTGGCGCGCCAACAGGTCTGCAAACGGCGGAACACGGCGGCGGGTGGCCGTCGTCCTCCTCCTCTCGGCCGCCACCTTGGGTGGTCGGCCCACGCCGCGCGGGTTGCGCGCGGCGGCGATCAGTGTAGAGGCAAAGCGGGCAGGAATGCGGGCTGCCGAACGCGGAGCTCTGCAAGGCTGTCCGATCCCGCCGCATGCATCGCCAGCGCACGCTAGACTGCGCGGACATGGCTCCGCTCACGTTCACGCTGCACTACGGCCCCGGGCAATTGATGGTGGAGGCGCACGGGCTGGCGACGTTGGCGGACCTGTACGGGCTGGCCGACCTGGTCGCCACGGTCTGCGCCAAGCAGGGCTGGCGGCGCGCCGGGATGAACCTGCTGGGCGTGGAACACACGCAGGCCATCAGCTTCACCGATCACCTGCAGCTGGGCGCGTACATCGCCGAAAGATTGGCGCACCTGGAGCGGGTGGCGTCCATCGTGCCGCAGCGCTACCGCACGGGCACCAGCGAAAAGGCCGCGCAGAAAGCCGGCCTGCAGTTGCGCACGTTCACCGTGCTGGAAGAGGCGACGGCCTGGCTGGCCGCGCCCTGAACGTCAGGCGCGCAGCAGCTTCACCAGCGCTGCCCCGCCCAGCACTTCGATGCCCTCTTCGCGCGCCAGTTTCGCCGCCTGCGGCGTGAGCTCGCCCAGCGCGACGTAGGCGCCACGGCCCACGTCCTGCGCGCGCATGGCCTTGGCCAGCGCCTGCACCGCTTCCTCGCCGTGGCGCGCGGCTTTCCAGCGGCGGGCGCTCACCAGCGTGGGACCGCCCTTGCCTTCCAGCAGCAGGTCGGCGCCGCCGGTGGCCGGCCGCACCTGGCGGCCTTCGCGCTCGAAGCCGCGGCGCAGCGCCGCCTCGAAAGCAGGCCAGGCCATCGCGCGCGCCTGCGCCAGCAGCGTTTCGGATTCCTTCTCGCCCGGCTCGCGCCATTGCCGCGCGAAGGCGATGCAGCCGATGACGACGAACGGGAACGCCCCCATCGACGCCAGGTTGCGGTACTCCACCGGCACCAGCGACTGCGTGACCACGACCACACCCGCGGCGACGACGAAGCTGATCCACCACTGCGAACGCAGCAGCACCGCGAAGACCGAGTTCTCCGCCATGCGGAACTTCATGAACCGGCTCCGGTGGGGTCAGTGGTGGTGGCCGTGCTCGCCGTGCACGTGGCGGTGTTCCAGTTCCTCCGGCAGCGCCGCGCGCACGCCGGTGACCTTCAGCACGAACTTCAGCGCCTTGCCCGCCAGCGGATGGTTGCCGTCCAGGTGCACTTCGGGGCCCTTGATCTTCATGACGTGGAAGACGTGGGGCTGGCCGCCGTCGGTGACGCCTTCCAGCTGGCCGCCGACCTTCACGCCGGGCGGGAATTCGGCCTTGGGGATGACGCGCACCAGCGATTCGTCGCGCACGCCGAAGGCGTCGGCCGGCTGCAGTTCCACCGACACCTGGTCGCCGGATTCCTTGCCGTCCAGGGCCTTCTCGATGCCCGGCAGCGTGTTGTCGTAGCCGCCGTGGAGGTAGGCGATGGGTTCCTTCGACTGCTCCAGCAGGCGGCCGGCCAGGTCGGCGACCTTGTAGGTGATGGTGACAACGGTGTCTTTGGCTACTTTCATGCCCCGGATTCTGCCTTGGGGCCGGGGAAGGGGGATCGGACTCCCTTGCGCAGAGTTCGCGGAGCAAGCGCGGAGGGCGCAGAGAAGTCAAACAATCCAGAAGTCTTCTCTGCGGACTCGGCGCGCCCTCTGCGAACTCCGCGCAAGGGAGTCCGCCTTCTCAACTCGCCTTCAACCCCGCCGCGCGCACCAGGTCGCCCAGCCGCTTCTCGTCCTTCGCGATCAGCTCGTTCATCTGCTGCACGGTCAGCGGCACGAAGTCCACGCCCACCTTCTGCAGCGCCGCGCGGCCGTCGGGCGTGTCGAAAGCCTTGTTGATCTCGGCGTTGAGCCGCTGGACGATGGCCACCGGCGTGGCCTTGGGCGCGGCGATGCTTTGCCAGGCCTGCAGGTCGATCTGGGGAAAGGTCTCGGCGACCGTCGGCACGTTGGGCAGGGCGGGCATGCGGCGCGACGCGGCCACCGCGATGGCGTTGATCTTGCCGGCCTGCAGCTGCGGCAGCGCGGCCACCGCGTCCAGGAACATGAAGTCGATGCGGCCCGTCATCAGGTCGGACAGCGCGGCCATGCTGCCCTGGTAAGGCACGTGCGTGGCCTGCACCTTTTCCTGCGTCTTGATCATCTCGATGATCAGGTGGTGCATGGTGCCCACGCCCGGCGAGCCGAAGTTCAGCTTGGCCGGGTGCGCGCGCATCTCGTTCACCAGCTCGCCCAGGTTGGCCACCTTCAGGTCGGCGCGCGTCACGAGCAGCAGCGACACCACGCCGATCATCGCGACGCCGATGAAGTCGGCGGGCACGGCCGGCGGCGGCGAGTACATCGCGGGCGAGATGGCCAGCGTGGTGCTGGTGGCCACCATCAGGTTGTAGCCGTCGGGCGGCGCCTTGGCGATCATGCTGGCGCCCAGCAGCGTGCCGGCGCCGGGGCGGTTTTCCACCACCAGCGGCTGGCCCAGCACGGGCCGCAGCCGCTCGGCCACCATGCGGCCCAGGTTGTCGGTGAGCGCGCCCGCGGGGAAAGGCACCAGCAGCTTGATCGGCCGGTCGGGATAGGCCGGCTGCGCGAACGCAGGCGCCGCCATCGCGGCCGCGCCGCCCAGGACCAGGTCGCGCCGGGTGATGCCCGTCAGGGTGCCTTTCATGGCCGTCTCCTCACATCAGGTTGCGTTCGAACTCTCGCACCGGCCGCTTCGCGCCGGACTGCGGCTTGACGTGGTGGCCGTCGGGCAGCGGCGCCACGCCCTCCTCCGGCGTGTACGGGCCCTGCACACCCACGATGCGCGTGCCGGCGATGGTCACGCGGTTCATGGTGCGGCGCTGCGGGTAGTAGTCGTGCGGCGCGTAGTGCTGCGTGCTGCGGTTGTCCCACATCACCAGCATGTCCGGCTGCCAGCGCACGCGCAGCTGGAACTCGGGGATGGCCGCGCGCCCGTACAGGTAGTTCAGGACCATCTGGCTTTCGTCGTCCTTCAGCCCCTTGATCTTCACGGTGAACTGCGCGTTGCAGTACAGCACGCGCCGGCCGGTCACCGGGTGCACCGCCACCAGCGGATGCGAAGGGTTGGGGAACTGCTCCTGCAGCTCGCGCAGCTTCTTCTGGTGCGCTTCGGAGGCGGTGAACAGGTGCCGCCACGGCTTGAAGTCGTGGATGGCTTCCAGGCCGTGGATGTACTGCTTCATGCGTTCCGACAGGCCCGTGTACGCCGCCGTCATGCTGGCGAAGCAGGTGTCGCCGCCGTACTCGGGCACGACCTTGGACCGCAGGATGGTGATGGAAGGCGGCGCGGCGCGGAAAGTCTCGTCGGTGTGCCACTGGTCGGTCAGCGCGGGCGGGTTGTCGGCCGAGTAGTCCAGCACGATCACCTCGCGCTTGTCGTCCAGGTTGGGGCTGAACGGGTGGATGGACAGCTCGCCGAAGCGCTGGCCGAAAGCCATCTGCTCTTCCAGCGAGATGTCTTGCCCGCGCAAGACCAGCACCTGGTGTTCGACGAACGCGGCGTTCAGCGCCTGGAACTGCGCATCGGACAGCGGCTTGCGCAGGTCCAGGCCGCGGATCTCGGCGCCGAGGTTGCCGCCGAGGCGGATGGTTTCGAAATGGGTATTGCTCATGGTGATACGTCGGTCAAAGCGCGTCGCGCGAAATGCCAGCCTTGCGCAGCATGGCGTCGAACATCAGCTGCGCCACGCCGCCGGACTTGTCGTCGCCGGTCTTCAGCCGCGTGGCCGGCACGCGTTCCAGCACCGGCACGGGGATCTCGCGGTTGGGGCCCGCGCCGGCGTCGCTGGCCAGCTGGATTTCACAAGCGCGCTGCAGCGTCCACAGCCGGTGGAAGCACTGCGCCACCGTGCCGCCCACGGCCAGCAGGCCATGGTTGCGCAGGATGAGGTGGTTGCGGTCGCCCAGCGCCTTGACGATTCGCGGCCGCTCGTCCAGGCCGGTGGTGACGCCTTCATAGTCGTGGTAACCGACGTCGCCGTACAGCATCGCGCTGTAGAAGTTGTCGTGCCGCAGCCCGCTTTCCTTGCTGGAGACGGCGCAGCCCGCGGTGGTGTGCACGTGCATCACGCAATGCGCGTCGGGCCGCGCCTGGTGCACCGCGCCGTGGATGACGAAGCCGGCGCGGTTCACCTGCCGGCCCGTGCGGTCGATGTCGTTGCCCTCGACGTCGATCTTCACCAGGTTGGAAGCCGACACCTCGCAGTAGTGCAGCCCGAAGGGGTTGATGAGGTAGTGCGCGCTGCCCCCCGGCGACGGCACGCGCAGGGTGATGTGGTTGAAGATCGCCTCGGTCCAGCCCAGGTGGTCGAACAGGCGGTAGCAGGCGGCCAGCTCGCGCCGCGCCGCGTCCTCGGTGAGTTCGGCAGTCATGCGGACATTCTCCGCTGCGTTGGCATGCCACCACAACCGGGCCCGACGCGGGACTTACCCGTAAGCCGATGGTTCAACGTAGCATCGGCGCCCACGGGGAACCGACCCTCTTCCGCTGGACGCGTCCGTGGTGAAGGCGCTGCAAGGCGTGACCACCGCCACCCTCACCACCGTGCTGCTCAAGCACGGCCTGCGCAACGTCTGGATGCGCGGCACCAGGCCGCTGGCGCCGGATTACCCGCGCATCGTGGCGCGCGCGTTCACCGCCCAACGCCGAGAACAAGGCGCGGTATGACATGTGGGCGAAGTCACGCGGCTGAAAAGCGGGAACGGACTCCCTTACGCGGAGGTCGCAGAGGAAACGCAGAGGGCACAGAGAAGGCAAGAAAACTTCAAGGTTTTCTCTGCGAACTCTGCGTTTCCTCTGCGACCTCCGCGTAAGGGAGTCCGCTTTCACGTCGCCTCGAATCGGCAGCGTCCTACATCGGGCCCAGCGCGGCTGCGGGACAAAGTGAGCCTGAGCAAGGACACACCACCCCATGGCCAAGGAAGACCTCGCGTACGAGCACCTGCTCGTCACCGCGCAGCACGGCAGCGACCCCCGGACCACTGAAAGGCTGAGCCTCGCGCGGCAGTTGCCCAAGCGCACCGTCGCGCTGGTGCTGGCCGGCGGCCGCGGCTCGCGGCTGATGGAACTGACCGACCGGCGCGCCAAGCCCGCCGTGTACTTCGGCGGCAAGTTCCGCATCATCGACTTCGCGCTGTCGAACTGCATCAACTCCGGCATCCGCCGCATCGGCGTGCTCACGCAGTACAAGTCGCACTCGCTGCTGCGCCACCTGCAGCGCGGCTGGAACTTCCTGCGCGGCGAAGCCAACGAGTTCATCGACCTGCTGCCCGCGCAGCAGCGCGTGAACGAAGCCGACTGGTACCGCGGCACGGCCGACGCCATCTACCAGAACATCGACATCCTGCGCAGCTACGGCCCCGAATACATCCTGGTGCTGGCCGGCGACCACATCTACAAGCAGGACTACTCGCTGATGCTGCTGGACCACGTGGAGTCGGGCGCGCGCTGCACGGTGGGCTGCATCGAGGTGCCGCGCATGGAAGCCACCGCGCTGGGCGTGATGCACATCGACGGCAAGCGCTGGGTCACCGACTTCCTGGAAAAGCCCAAGGACCCGCCCAGCATCCCCGGCAAGCCCGACCGCGCGCTGGGCAGCATGGGCATCTACATCTTCAACGCCGAGGACCTGTACCGGCTGCTGGAGGAAGACTTCGCGCTGCCCGATTCCGATCGCGACTTCGGCAAGAACGTGATCCCGCGGCTGGTGAAGACCGGCAAGGTGCTGGCGCACCCGCTGGGCATGTCCAGCGTGCCGGCCAGCACGCGCAACGACCCGTACTGGCGCGACGTCGGCACGGTGGAAGCGTTCTGGTCCGCCAACCTGGACCTGGCGTCCAACCTGCCGGAACTGAACATCTACGACCGCGACTGGCCCATCTGGACCCACCAGGAACAGTTGCCGCCCGCCAAGTTCGTGCCCGACGAGAACGGCCGCAACGGCGAGATCGGCAACGTCATCATCTCGGGCGGCTGCATCGTCACCGGCTCCGACATCACGCACTCGGTGCTGTTCTCCAGCGTGCGCGTGCATTCGTGCTGCCGCATCCGCGAAGCGGTGATCCTGCCGGCCTGCGAGATCGGGCGTGGCGCGCGCCTGTCGAAAGTGGTGGTCGACCGCGGCTGCCGCATCCCCGACGGCATGGTGATCGGCGAGGACGCGCAGGAGGACGCCGAGCGCTTCTACCGCACGGAAAGCGGCGTGGTGCTGGTCACGCCGGAGATGCTGGCGGCACTGTAGAAACGAATGCGGACGCCTTACGCGGAGTACGCGGAGGTTTCGCAGAGATCGCAGAGTGAATGCTCCAATTTTTTCTTTCTCTGCGTCCTCTGCGAAACCTCCGAGACCTCTGCGTAAGGGTGTCCGTGTCGATGTGACGTAGGCGAAGCGGCAGGTTTCAGGTCAGAGGCAGAATGGCCGCCCCATGAGCACGCCCGCCCCTTCCGCCCTGCCTCCGTTCCGCACGGTCGGCGAACTCGTCCGCGAGCACGCCGCCGCGCGCCCTGCGCACGCCGCGCTGGTCCAGGGCGACCGGCGCGTCAGCTGGGGTGAACTGGACGGCTGGATGGACCGCATCGCCGCCGCGCTGCAGCGCGACGGCGTGCAACCCACGCAATCCATCGCGATCAGCGGCGCCAACAGCATCGACTACGCGCTGCTGTTCCTGGGCGCGCTGCGCGCCGGCGTGGCGGTCGCGCCGCTGCCCACCGGCGCCACACCGCAGCAGCTGGCCGGCATGGTGGCCGACAGCGGCGCGAAACGGCTCTTCGCCGACGCATCCGTGCCCGCGCTGGAGATCGCGGTGCCGCGCACGGCGCTGGATGCGGCGGCGATCGAGAGCTGGCTGCTGCCCCAAAGCTCGAAGCCGCGGCCGGTGGACATCCAGCCCGAGTGGCCGTTCAACATCATCTACTCGTCCGGCACCACCGGCACGCCCAAGGGCATCGTGCAGCCGCACGGCATGCGCTGGGCGCACATGGGGCGCGCGGAAGCGGGCGGCTACGGGCCGCAGTCGGTGGCGCTGCTGGCCACCTCGCTGTGCTCCAACACCACGCTGGTGTGCTTCTTCCCGGCGCTGTCGCGCGGCGGCACGGCCGTGCTGATGCAGGGCCGCTTCGACCCGGTGCAGTACCTGGCCCTGGCCGAGCGCGAGCACGCGACGCACACGATGCTGGTGCCGGTGCAGTACACGCGGCTGATGTCGCACCCGGATTTCGACAAGTACGACCTGTCGTCGTTCGTCATGAAGTTCTGCACCAGCGCGCCGTTCTCCGCCGCGCTGAAGGCCGACATCCTGAAGCGCTGGCCCGGCGGGCTGACCGAGTACTACGGCATGACCGAAGGCGGCGGCACCTGCATGCTGGCCGCGCACGAATTCCCCGGCAAGCTGCACACGGTGGGCAAGCCGGCCGAAGGCCACGACATCCGGCTGATCGACGAGGAAGGCCGCGAGGTCGCGCGCGGCGAACTCGGCGAAGTGGTGGGCCGCTCTGGCGCCATGATGACCGGCTACCACGGCCAGCCCGGCAAGACGCGCGAAGCCGAATGGTTCGACGCCGAGGGCCGCCGCTACATCCGCACCGGCGACGTCGGCCGTTTCGACGAGGACGGCTTCCTGGTGCTGATGGACCGCCGCAAGGACATGGTGATCAGCGGCGGCTTCAACATCTACCCGAGCGACCTGGAAGCGGTGCTGCGCCAGCACCCATGCGTGGCCGATGCGGCGGTGGTGGGCATCCCTTCCGCCGAATGGGGCGAGTCGCCCGCGGCGTACGTGGTGGTGAGGCCCGGCGCGCCGCAGCCGGAGGCGCTGCGCGAGTGGACGAACGGGCAGCTGGGGAAGACGCAGCGCCTGGCCGGCGTGCGCTACATCGGCGAACTGCCGCGCAGCGACATCGGCAAGGTGCTGAAGCGGCAGCTGCGCGAGATGTGGGCCACGCACCCGTGACACCCCGCTGAAGCGTCATTCCCGCGAAGGCGGAAATTCACGGCTCCCGTGTTCGTGCACCTGAAAGCCATGGATTCCCGCCTTCGCAGGGATGACGCAGCACTGGCGCTCAGCCTCGCGCCCGCAGCTTCATCCGCAGCCCCACGGGCGACATCACGATCGACACCGTCTCCCGCGGCTCGCCGCCGCCGGGCGGCGACACGTCCACCAGCTCGAAGTTCGCCAGCAGCATCGCCGCGGCGAGCTTGATCTCCGCCAGCGCCAGGTAGCGCCCCGGGCACATGCGCGGCCCCGCGCCGAAAGGCATGGTGTGCCGCTTGGCCGAAGCCATCGCGTGCGCCGAAGCGCCCTCGCCCAGCCAGCGCATCGGGTCGTACGCCTCGGGCTGCGCGAACGTCGCGGCGTCCAGGCCGCCCGGCCGCATCAGGCAGATGACGAACTGGCCCTTGCGCACGGCGACGTCGCCCACCTGCGTGTCTTCCACCACCTGGTTCATGATGAAAGGCGCCACCGGCTTCAGGCGCATGGTTTCGTTGGCGCAGGCCTCGACGAGGTCCAGCCGCCCCAGCTGCGCCAGGTCCTGCACGCCGGCCGCGCCCTGCAGCACGGCATCGACTTCCGCGCGCGCCGCGGCCGCCGCTGCGGGGTTGCGGTGCAGGTGCCAGAACATCCAGGCCAGCGTGTTCGCGGTCGTGTCCTCGCCCGCCAGCAGCATGGTCAGCACGTTGCCGGCCACGTCTTCGTCGGTGAGGCCGCTGCCTTCTCGGTCACGGCCGGCCACCAGCGCCTGGATCAGGTTCTGGGGCCTGTCGCGCAGCGCGGGCTGCCCGGCCAGCACCTTCCGCGTCTTGGCGATGAAGCCCTGCACCGCCTGCCGCAGTTCATGGATGTGCGCCTGCAGCTCGCGCTCGCGCAGCCGCCGCAGCCACGCGGGCGGATCCACCGGCGACAGGATTCGCTTGAACAGCGCCGGCATCACCACGTTCAGGTGCCGCTGGATGGTGTCGTCGCCGGGCGTCTCCAGCGTGTTCAGGTCTTCGCCGAAAGCCAGGCCGGTGGTCACGTCCACCGTGAAGCGCATCAGGTCGGCCTGCAGGTCGATCGTCTCGCCCGCCTGCGCCGCGCGCAGCCAGCGGCGGCGCAAACGGTCGGTCACGGCCACCAGCGCCGGGAAGAACTCGCGGATGTGCGCCGGATCCAGGCCCGCCAGCACCATCGGCCGCTGGCGCCGCCACGTGTCGCCGTTGGCGGCGAAGAGGCCGAGGAACCCCATCTCGCGCGACACGCTCTCCAGCCTCTCGCTGCGGCGGAACTGCTCGGGCCGGCGCCGCAGCACCTGGCCGATGACCTCGGGCGAATCCACCACGACGAAGCGGCGGCTGCGGATGTTGAAGGTGAACGGCGCGCCGTACTCCCGGGCCCAGCCTTCCAGTTGCAGGTGGAGGCGATCCAGGCGCAGCTGCAGCCCGTTGCCCACCACGGGCCAGGGGCGCGGACCGGGCAGGGACTCTGCGGTGCGCGCTGCGTGCGTTGCTGTCGTGGCTTCCATACCGGCCTCCTTGCGTGAAAGTTCCCCGCGGAGGAGCTTACGCTGCCCCGGGGATTACCCGCTCTCACTCGCGCGGCGACGCCCCTAGACTGGTTTGCGGAGCGCGTGACTGGCGTTCCGGCCGGCGGGATGGTCGGTCCTTTGGGAAGATGAGTCGCTCATTCGCGGGCCCCCACCTGGGGGCCTCTTTTTTGCGGCGTTTTTCCCCGCGCGCAACCCGGCCGTGCCGGCCGGTGCATGATCCGGGGGTTGAAAAACGCCTGAACCGCCGAAACATGACGACCATGGAAACGCCCCACGAACACGACGAACCGGCCGCCGGCCCGTCCACCGCCGAACCGCGCAACGCCTTCCTCGAAGAGAAGGCCTTCAAGTCGCGCACCGTCCTGCTGTTCGGCGAAGTCAGCGACCGTTCGGCCGCCGACATCGCCCGCCGCCTGATCGCGCTGGACGCCGAATCGTCCAAGCCCATCGACATGCTGGTCAGCTCGCCCGGCGGCCACCTGGAGTCGGGCGACGCCATCCACGACATCATCCGGTACATCGCCGCGCCGGTGAACATGGTGGGCACCGGCTGGGTCGGCAGCGCCGCCACCCACCTGTACCTGGCCGTGCCGCGCGAGCGCCGCTTCTGCACGCCCAACACCCGCTTCCTGATCCACCAGCCCAGCGGCGGCGCCGGCGGCCCGGCCAGCGACATCGCCATCCACGCGCAGGAGATCATCAAGGCGCGCGAACGCATCGCCCAGACCATCGCGCGCGAAACCGGCAAGCCGCTGGACAGCGTGATGGCCGACATCGAACGCGACCGCTGGCTGTCCGCGGAAGAGGCCATCGAGTACGGCCTGGTCGGCAAGATCATCCAGCACAAGAACGAACTGCCGAAGTGAGCGCCCCGAACAGGCGCTCCCCAGAAAAAAGCCGGGCACTGCCCGGCTTTTTTGCTGGCGGCGAGCCGGTCAGGAAGTCGACTTGGCGGACTTCTTGGCGGCCTTTTCGTCGGCCTTGGCGCGCTTGACGTCGGCTTCGGCCTTGTCGTACGAAGCCTTGGCGTCCTTCTCGCAAGCCTTCTGCTCGTCGCCCTTCATGGGCTTGCATTTGGCCTTGGCCGCCTTGTAGTCGGCCTTGGCCTGCTTCTGCATGGCCTTGCTGTCGCCGCCGGCGCCGGCCATGCCGGCGGTGCTGCCGCCGGAGGTGCTGGGCGTCGTGGTGGCGCTGCTGCTGCCGCCGGAGGTGCCGCCGCCGCTGGCCGTGGAACCGGTGCTGCCGCTGGTTTGCGCGATGGCGCCGCCGGCGACACCCAGGGCGATGGCGAGGGCGATGAGGGTCTTGTTCATTTCGCGAAATCTCCTGTCAGAAGGTCAGAGGTTGTGAGCCGAGTACACGGCTTCTAGTCAACGCTCCGCGACTCGGCCGGTTTGTAGGACAAGCGCGCGTCGCGCTTTCCCGGGTGAGGCGGTTCCGCGTGCGACGTTGACCAAACGTAAGAGCTGTTGAGGCCGGGCACGCGCGGTTCGCAATGCAGAGTTCGCACCGGTGACTCAGCTGAGCCACAAGCCTGTCTCGACCGTGATGGATTGCTGAGCCAGGCCCGGACTGGACTACAAACTCGCGAACGGCCGTTCGTCGCACGCCCTGAAGCATTTGCGGCACCTCGTTACCAGCGTAGGCCAACGGCTGATGCGCTTGTCGGACACCTCCTACTACATTCGCGCCTCCTGTCGAGGTTGGGCAGGTGGCTTCGCAGTCATGCCGGTTCCGGTGCCGGCGGCCGAACACCCTGAACACCTCGGCGTCCGTCAACTCGCGGCGGGCGCCGCACGCTTTCGTGCGGGCCGGCCGCTTTCCCATCGGTGGTGGCATGAAACGGCGCATCTTCATCCAGGGCGGCTCGGCCGCGTTCGCAACGGCACTGACCGCTTGCGGCGGCGGTGGCGGCGGCGCAAGCGCGCCCGTCGCGGAGGCCGCCGGCACCGCCACGGGCAGCACGCTGAGCGACGCGGTCACCGGCGTCGTGGCGGCGCCCTCGCCCGCCCCGGCTCCCGGCGGCGCCCCTGCCCCTGCGCCAGCACCTGCTCCCACGCCTGCGCCCTCTCCCGCGCCGGCCGGTGGCCCCGCGTACCCGTTCGGCTCGCGCCTGGAAGCGTATGCCGCGGGCATCCTGCCCAACAACGTGTCCAACGCCAGCATGGACACGGCGGTGAAGCGCTGCTACGACGCGTGGAAGGCCGTGGCCATCGTCGACGTGCCCACGTTGTCCGGCGGCAAGGCGGTGAAGTTCGGCAGCTCCACCGACTACCTCACCGTGTCCGAAGGCATGGGCTACGGCATGCTGATCACGGTGGTGATGGCGGGCTACGACGCCGGCGCGAAGACGATCTTCGACGGCCTGCTCAAGACCGTGCGTGCGCGTCCCGCCTACAGCATCCCGGCCGGCAACGGTGGCCAGTACCTGATGGACTGGCGCCTGACCATCAACGGCTCCTCGACCGACGCCGCCGGCGGCGGCTGGAACGCGATGGACGGCGACCTGGACATCGCGATGGCGCTGCTGATGGCCGACCGCCAGTGGGGCTCCGCCGGCACCTGGAACTACAAGCAGGAAGCCATCCGCACCATCAACGCGCTGAAGGCGTGGAACATGAAGACGGACGGCACGACCAAGGGCCTGTCCACCGCCGACGTGAGCCGCACGTCCGACTACATGATCAGCCACTTCCGCGCGTTCGCGCGCGCGACCGGCGACACGTGGTGGAGCACCACCGTGATCGACCGCTGCTACTGGCTGATCAACCGCATGCAGACGGTGTACTCGCCCTCGGCCGGCCTGATGCCCGACTTCATCGTGCAGACCAACACCGCCACGCCGATCCCTTCGCCCGGCTACATGGGCGACTTCGTCGGCACCGAGATGTACTACTACGCCAACGCGCAGCGCAACCCGTGGCGCTGGGGCACCGACTACGTGCTGAGCGGCGACGTGCGCTGGAAGAACGTGCTGGACAAGATGATGGCCTTCTTCAAGGCCGACACCGGCGGCGACCCGGCGCGCACGGCGACGGGTTACGCGATGGACGGCAGCATGCCTTCACCGCTGATGCGCCCGTACCCGAACTGGACGCCCAAGGGCATGATCGGCCCGCAGCTGTGCGGCGCCATGACCGGCAGCGCGCACCAGACTTACCTGAACTCGCTGTTCTCGTACAACACGACCAACTTCAGCACGCTGTACTACGACTCGGAACTGCAGCTCATTCCGCTGCTGGTGGCGTCGGGCAACTGGTGGCAGCCGTGAGCCGCTGAATGCGGACACCCTTACGCAGAGTTCGCAGAGGGGACGCAGAGATCGCAGAGAAAACCTTTGAAGGTTTTCTTCTTCTTCTCCGCGTCCTCCGCGTTTCCTCTGCGAACTCTGCGTAAGGGAGTCCGCTCCCGCCTTCAGCGGAGTGATTCGACGATCGTGACGTTGGCCATGCCGCCGCCTTCGCACATGGTCTGCAGGCCGTAGCGCCCTTTGCGCTGCTGCAGCACGTTCAGCAGCGTGGTCATCAGCTTGGCGCCCGAAGCGCCCAGCGGGTGGCCCAGGGCGATGGCGCCGCCGTTGACGTTCAGGCGCTCGGGGTCGGCGCCCGTGGCTTGCAACCAGGCCAGGGGCACCGGCGCAAAAGCTTCATTCACCTCGAACGCGTCGATGTCGGCGATCTTCAGGCCGGCCTTCTTCAGCGCCGCGTGCGTGGCCGGGATCGGCGCTTCCAGCATCACCACCGGGTCGTGCCCCATCACCGACAAGTGGTGGATGCGCGCCAGCGGTTTCAGGTTGAAGGTCCTCACGGCCTTCTCGCTGGCCACCAGCACGCCGGCCGCGCCGTCGGCGATCTGGCTGGCGCCGGCGGCGGTGATCACGCCGTCGGGCTGCAGCAGCTTGACGCCGGCGATGCCTTCCAGCGAAGCGTCGAAACGGATGCCCTCGTCCACCGTGTGCATCGCATCGGCGGCTTCCTCGCCCTGCTTCCACGCGCGCACGGGCAGGATCTCGGTGTCGAAGCGGCGCGCCTCGGTGGCGGCCTTCGCGCGCAGGTGGCTGCGCAGCGAGTACTCGTCCAGCTGGTCCTTCTTCAGGCCGTACTTGCGCGCGATCATCTCGGCGCCCATGAACTGGCTGAACTCCACGCCCGGGTAGCGCCGCTGGATGCGCGGGCTCATGTAGAAGCCCAGGCCGTTCTTGCGCGGCAGTTCGCTGGACGTGAACATGGGCACGCGCGACATGCTTTCCACGCCGGCGGCGATCACCAGGTCCTGCGTGCCGGACATCACGGCCTGCGCCGCGAACTGCAGCGCCTGCTGCGACGAGCCGCATTGGCGGTCGATGGAGGTGCCGGGCACGGATTCCGGCAGCTTCGACGCCAGCACCGCGTTGCGCGCGACGTTGGTGGACTGTTCGCCGACCTGGCTGACGCAGCCCATCAGCACGTCTTCGATGGCCGCGGGATCGACGCCCGCGCGGTCCACCAGCGCGTTCAGCACTTCGGCGGCCAGGTCGCCCGGATGCCAGCCGGACAGCCGGCCATTTCGGCGGCCGGCGGCGGTGCGGGTGGCGGCGACGATGAAAGCTTCAGCCATGTTGGACTCCCAAGTTCGGAATCGAAGACGGACACCCTTGCGCGGAGGTCGCAGAGGGAGCGCAGAGGACGCAGAGAGAAGAGAAGAAGACTTTAAAGGTTTTCCCTGCGAACTCTGCGTCCCCTCTGCGACCTCTGCGCAAGGGTGTCCGCTTCCGCATTTCAGATCACCCGCGCGATGTACAGCGCCTCGCGCCCCGGCTCGATCTTGCTGGCGGGCATGAGGATGGTGCAGTCCTCGGGCGCGCGAATCTCCTCGCTGCCGTCGACGGCGATCAGGTCGCCCGCCTTGAAAGTCTCGAAGCCCTTCAGCGGCCTGGTGAAACGGAACTCGCGCGTCTGGATGACCACGGTGCGCAGCAGCTCGTAGCGGTGCTGCGGCTGCGAGCCGCATTCCAGCGAGCGCTCGATCAGGCCGTAGTAGCCCAGGAAGTCCAGCGTCACCTGCACCGCCAGGTCGGCGCTCGCCTGCCGGAAATGGCCGCCGCATTCGACGACCACGGCGGCGCCCGCATTGGAGTCGCGCAGGCCGTGGCGGCCGTGCTGGATGACGGGCGTGCCCGAACCCAGGCCATTGGGCATCACCAGGTGGATGGGAGGCCGCCCGATGGCCAGCGCCACGCTCGCATTGCGGTCGAAAGCGGGATAGACCCAGAACGGCTCCACGTCCTGAGAGGTGGAGTGGATGTCCAGGATGTGGTCGGCCGCCGTGACGATGGGCCGCAGCTCGCGTGCGCGGCGCAGCTCGGGGCTGTCGCCGGTGCCGCCGAGCAGCTCGTCGGACCACACGCGGTTGAGGTTGTGCACCAGCATGCGGCTGTCGAAGGGCCGCGCGCGGTCGAACGACTCGTAGGCCGCGACGTTGGCGAAACTCACCGTGAGCGTGCCGATGAGCGGCCGCACGCCTTCGTCCAGCAGGTGCGTGGCCGCGACCATGCCGCAGATCTCGTTGCCGTGCGTCAGCGCGTTGATCAGCACGTGGGGGCCGGGCTTGCCGGATTCGAAGCGGTGCACATAGTCGATGCCGGTGTTGCCGCGGCGGTAGGCCGACAGGTCGCGGGGCAGGACTTCGAAGATGGGGGTGTCGGTGGTCATGGGGCTGGAATGGTCGCGAAGGAGAGCGCCGCGCGCTCCCTGGCGCGGCATCATGCCAGCCGGCCGGCCATGCCGCTATGCTGGCACGACCCCATCCGCCACATCCCGCCATGATCACGCTCTACCACTGCGTCAGTGCCCGCTCGTTCCGCCCGCTGTGGGCGCTGGAGGAACTGGGCCTGCCTTACGAGCTGAAGATGCTGCCGTTCCCGCCGCGCGTGCGCGCCCGCGAGTACCTGCAGCTGAATCCGCTGGGCACCATCCCGCTGATGGTCGACGGCGACACGCGCATGACCGAGTCGGCCGCGATCGGCCACTACCTGTGCACGAAGTACGGCCCTTCGCCGCTGGCGGTGGCATCCCACGAGGAGGGCTTCGGCGCCTACCTGAACTACCTGCACTTCGGCGAGGCGACCCTCACCTTCCCGCAGACGCTGGTGCTGCGCTACGAGCGCTTCGAGCCGCCCGAACGCCGCCAGCCGCAGGTGGCGCAGGACTATGCGAAGTGGTTCCTGGCGCGCCTGCGCGGGCCTGAAGGCGTCCTCGCGTCGAGCGAGTACCTGGCGGCGGGACGCTTCACCTGCGCGGACATCTCGGTGGGCTATGCGCTGATGCTGGCGGAACTGATCGGCCTGGCGCCGCAGTTCCCGCCGAACGTCGCGGCCTACTGGGAGAGGCTGCGCACGCGCGAGGGCTACCTGAAGGCCATGGCCGCGCAGGACGCCGCCGCGCGCGCGCAAGGCGTTGCGCCGGAACCGGCAACCGTGCAGCCCTGGCCCTGACGGCCGGCGCGGGACGCATCGCCACGCGCGTCTCCGTCGCACAACAGCCCACGGATGCGTTCGCCGCGCGGGGTGGGACAATCCCGGCGACGTGGAAACGCCCATCGATTCGCTGTTCGGCGGCGCCGCCGAGGAAAGCCCGGCGCGGCTGGCCGCCGCCCTGGCGCCCTGGGCGGCCACGGGCCACTTCGACGAGCTGCGCGCCGCCGCGGCGCTGCCCGACGGTCCGCGCGGGCCGGACATCTCGCCGCATTGGGCCGGCTTCTTCGGGCACTTGGGCGCCGGTGGCTTCGGCGACCTGGACCACCGACTGCGCAACCTGGCCCGCCAGGTGCGCGACAACGGCATCACCTACAACGTCTACGCCGACGACGACGGCCCGCAGCGCCCCTGGTCGCTGGACCTCTTCCCGCTGATCCTCACACCCGAAGCCTGGCAGGGCATCGAGCGCGGCGTGCTGCAGCGGGTGAAGCTGCTGGACAGCATCCTGGCCGACGTCTACGGCCCGCAGCAGGTGCTGGCGCGCAACCTGCTGCCGCCCGCGCTGGTGCAGGGCCACCCCGGCTACCTGCGCCCGATGCATGGCGTCACCCCGGCGGGCGACACCTACCTGCACATCGCAGCTTTCGACCTGGCGCGCGACCCGCAAGGCCACTGGTGGGTGGTGTCGCAGCGCACGCAGGCGCCTTCGGGCCTGGGTTACCTGCTGGAAAACCGGCTGATCATCTCGCGCCTGTTCCCCGAAGCCTTCGGCGCGCTGAAAGTGCAGCGGCTGGCGGCCACGTACCGCGCGCTGTTCGACGGCCTGCGCGCCATGTCGCCGGCGGGCGAAGACTCGCGCATCGCGCTGCTCACGCCGGGCCCCTACAACGAGACCTACTTCGAGCACGCGTACCTGGCGCGCTACCTGGGCCTGACGCTGGTGGAAGGCAGCGACCTCACCGTGCGCGACCAGCGCCTGTACCTGAAGACGTTGCGCGGCCTGGAACCGGTGCATGGCCTGCTCAAGCGCATGGACGACGAGTTCCTCGACCCGCTGGAGCTGCGCTCCGATTCGCGGCTGGGCGTGCCCGGGCTGCTGCAGGCCATCCGCGCGGGCAACGTGCTCGTCGCCAACGCGCCCGGTTCGGGCTTCCTGGAATCCACCGCCCTGCTCGGCTTCCTGCCCGCGCTGTCGCGCGAGCTGCTCGGGCAGGAACTGGAGCTGCCTTCCATCCCCACCTGGTGGTGCGGCGAACGCGCCGCGCTGGACGCGGTGCTGCCGCAGCTCGCGTCGGGCGTGCTGAAGAACACCTACGGCGGCGCCGGCGCGGGCGCGGTGCTGGGCCGCTACCTGTCGCGCCGCGAGCTGGACGAATGGGCCGGCCGCATCGTGCGCGAACCGGACGAGCACACCGTGCAGGCGTACCAGCCGCTGTCGCAGATGCCGACGTGGAAGGACGGCCGGCTGACGCCGCGCTCGGTCATCCTGCGCGTGTTCGCGGTGTCCGACGGCCCGCAGTCGTGGCGCGTGCTGCCGGGCGGGCTGACGCGCATCGCGGGCGGCACGCTGGAGATCGCTTCCATGCAGCGCGGCGGCAGCTCGGCCGACACGTGGGTGATGACGCGCGGCGAAGTCGACCCCACCAGCCTGCTGCGGCACGACGTGAGCGACACGGCGCACCGTACGCGCACCGTCACCAGCCGCGCGGCCGAGAACCTGTTCTGGCTGGGCCGCTACACCGAGCGCGCCGAGAACACGTCGCGCCTGGCGCGCCTGACGCTGCAATGCCTGAACGGCGAGGAGCAGACCTCGGCCCCGCTGCTGGCGTGGCTGGGCGAGCTGGCCGACGAGCACGGGCTGGTGCTGCCCAACGTGCCTTCGCCGGCCGCGTCGCGCCGCGTGTTCGAGCGCTCGCTGGTGGCCGCGCTGGCCGACACGGAGCACGCCACCAGCGTGGGCTTCAACCTTCGCGCGCTGCGCAGCGCCGCCGCCGCGGTGCGCGACCGGCTTTCGCAGGAGCACTGGAACCTGATCGTTAGGGCGCAGGAAGAATTCATCCACGCCTGCGAGCGGGGATCGGCGGACGGCGAATACTCGTCGGTGGAAGCGCTGCGCGTGCTGGAGAAGCTGTCCGGCCACACGGCCGCGATGACCGGCGCGCAGACCGACCGCATGACGCGCGACGACGGCTGGCGGCTGCTGTCCACCGGCCGGCATCTGGAACGGCTCGGCTTCCTGTCGTCCGCGCTCGCGACGGGCTTCGAGACCGGCGCGGTGCAGCACGAAGGCGGCTTCGAAGCCATCGTGGCGCTGTTCGACAGCACCATCACTTTCCAC
The DNA here is from genome assembly GCF_004681975.1 of Ramlibacter humi. Classification (GTDB taxonomy): domain Bacteria; phylum Pseudomonadota; class Gammaproteobacteria; order Burkholderiales; family Burkholderiaceae_C; genus Ramlibacter; species Ramlibacter humi. The sequence goes on along the minus strand of NZ_SMLK01000001.1, from coordinate 37,062 downwards.
GCGCAGTACCAGCAGCGGCACGACATCCCGGCGCTGCTGGACCTGCTGGTGATGGACCAGGACAACCCGCGCTCGCTGGCGTGGGTGACGAAGACGCTGCGGGGCCGCCTGGCGAAGCTGGAAGGCAGCGCGCCGGGCCAGATGCCCGACGTCGCGCTGGCCATCCCCGACCCCCAGGCCTGGTCGCTGGAAGCGCTGGGGTCGCGCGACGCTTCGGGCCGGTACGGCGCGCTGATCGAGCTGCTGCACCAGTGCGGCCATGCCGCGTGGCAGTTGTCCGATTCGCTGGGCGCGCGCTACTTCAGCCACTCCGGCGATTCGCGCCTGAGCGTGGGAGCCTGAGCCGTGCTGCTGCAAGTGGTTCACGAGACCGCGTACGACTACTCGCCCGCGGTGCGCACCGCGCAGCACATGGCGCACCTGCGCCCGCAGGACCGCGACGGCCAGCGGCTGCTGCGCCACAGCCTGGGCATCGAGCCCGAGCCGGTGCAGTGGAGCGAATCGCAGGACGCCTTCGGCAACACGCGCTGCTTCTTCGGCCTGCAGGCCGCGCATGAACACCTGCGCGTGGTGGCCGAGAGCGTCGTGTCCACCAGCGCGCACGAGCTGCCCGCCACCAGCCTGGCCTGGGAGGATGCGCGGGAGCGGTTGCGCTATCACCGCAGCGCGGAATACGACCCCGCGGCCGAGTTCCTGTTCGCGTCGCCTTACGTGCAGCGGCACGCCGATCTCGCGGCCTACGCGCGCGCCAGCTTCACGCCCCGGCGGCCCCTGGTGGATGCGGCGCGCGAACTGGCGCACCGCATCCACGAAGACTTCGCCTACGTCTCGCAAGCCACCGACGCCAGCACCCCCGCACTGGAAGCGCTGGCGCTGCGCAAGGGGGTGTGCCAGGACTTCGCGCACGTGATGCTGGGTTGCCTGCGCAGCCTGGGGTTGCCGGCGCGCTACGTCAGCGGCTACCTGCTGACCGAGCCGCCGCCGGGACAGGCGCGGCTGGTGGGCAGCGACGCGTCGCACGCGTGGGCTTCCGTGTACCTGCCGGCCGACGGCGGGCGCGGGCAATGGATCGAGCTGGACCCCACCAACGACCGCGTCGCGGGCGAAGACTACGTGCGCCTGGCCATCGGCCGCGACTACTCCGACGTTTCGCCGATGCGCGGCGTCATCCACGGCGGCGGGCACCACACGCTGCACGTCGCGGTGACGGTCGCGCCGGCGCGGGAGGAAGCGGCTGCCCTGGCCCAGTGACACAATGCCGCCTTTTCGGCCCACATGAACCTGGAGCAACGATGAGCGTCTACGACAAGCTGAAGCAACTGGGCATCGAACTGCCGCCCGTGGCCATCCCGGCCGCCGCCTACGTGCCTTTCGTGCGCACCGGCAACCTGGTGTTCGTGTCGGGCCACATCGCCAAGCGCGACGGCAAGCCCTGGGTCGGCCAGCTGGGCAAGACCATGGGCACCGAGGAAGGCAAGGCCGCCGCGCGGTCCATCGCCATCGACCTGATGGGCACGCTGCACGCCGCCGTGGGCGACCTGGGCAAGGTCAAGCGCATCGTCAAGCTGATGAGCCTGGTAAATTCCGCATCCGACTACACGGAGCAGCACCTGGTGACGAACGGGGCGAGCGAGCTGTTCGGGCAGGTGTTCGGGGATTCGGGCGCGCATGCGCGCAGCGCGTTCGGCGTGGCGCAGATTCCGCTGGGGGCCTGCGTGGAGATCGAGCTGATCGCGGAAGTCTGAAGGCTCATGGAGCGGCGCGCCAGGCGGTGCCCGGCCTGGCGCATGGAACCAGTGCGCGGGTTCCAAATGGCGTCATTCCCGCGAAGGCGGGAATCCATGGCGTCCGCATTCAACGGCCGTAGTGGAAGCGATGGATTCCCGCCTTCGCGGGAATGACGCCGTTGAGGGGCTGCGCGCTGCAGGTGCAATACCTTCTTTGAATCCGCACGCTGGTCCCAGCGCGGCGGGTGGCGCCTGGCGCGGCCGATTTTGGAAGCGCCGCCGAATTGGCCGAACCCGGGACAGCATCGCGCGCGACAGCGCGCGATGCGACTGTCCAACTAGCTCCGGCGAGTGTCTGAGTGACGCGCGTAGCGCGTCGACGAGTTGCGCCGGCCGTCCCGGGTTCGGCCAATTCGGCGGGAAGCCTGTGCGAGCGCCAGCGAAGCACGGCCGCTGGAGCATGAGGCCGCGCCGGGCGCCACCCGCCGCGCCCGCAGAGCCACCGCACCCGCACCCGCGCCACGCGCCCCCCGCCCCCGCCCCCCACCAAGGCTGCGCGACAATCATTCCCAGCAGCAGAGCGCCAGCAACCATGGACATCGCCCCCCGCCCTCCCCACACCATCCGCATGCACCCCGCCGACAACGTGGCCATCGTCGCCAACGACGGCGGCTTGCCGGCGGGCACCGTGCTGGCGTCGGGACTCGGACTGAAAGACAAGGTCCCCCAAGGCCACAAGGTCGCGCTCGTCGACCTGCCCGAAGGCACTGCCGTGCTGCGCTACAACGTCCCCATCGGCTACGCACTGAAAGACATCCCCGCCGGCAGCTGGGTGCACGAGCGCCTGCTTCGCATGCCCGAAGCGCGCGAGCTGGACGACCGCCTGCCCATCGCCAACGCACGCCGCGAACCGCTGCCGCCCTTGGAGGGCTACACCTTCGAGGGCTACCGCAATGCCGACGGCTCCGTGGGCACGCGCAACATCCTGGCCATCACCCAGACCGTGCAATGCGTGGCCGGCGTCACCGACTTCGCCGTGCAGCGCATCAAGGCCGAACTGCTGCCGCGCTACCCCAACGTCGACGACGTCGTGGCGCTGGAGCATGGCTACGGCTGCGGCGTGGCCATCGACGCGCCCGACGCGGTCATCCCCATCCGCACGCTGCGCAACCTGGCGCTCAACCCCAACTTCGGCGGCGAAGTGATGGTCGTCAGCCTGGGCTGCGAAAAACTGCAGCCCGAACGCCTGCTGCCGCCCGGCAGCATCCCGCTGAAAGACGAACGCGACGCCGGCCTGGACGTCGTGTGCCTGCAGGACGAACAGCACGTGGGCTTCATGTCCATGGTCGAGTCGATCATGAAGCAGGCGCAGCAGCACCTCGAACGCCTGAACGCGCGCCGCCGCGAAACCGTGCCGGCCAGCGAACTGGTGGTCGGCGTGCAGTGCGGCGGCAGCGACGCTTTCTCCGGCGTGACGGCCAACCCCGCCGTCGGCTTCTGCGCCGACCTGCTGGTGCGCGCCGGCGCCAGCGTGATGTTCTCCGAAACCACCGAGGTGCGCGACGGCGTGGACCAGCTCACCTCGCGCGCGGCCACGCCCGAGATCGCGCAGGCCATGATCCGCGAGATGGGCTGGTACGACGCCTACCTGCAGCGCGGCGCGGTGGACCGCAGCGCCAACACCACGCCCGGCAACAAGAAGGGCGGTCTTTCGAACATCGTCGAGAAGGCGATGGGCTCCATCGTCAAGTCGGGCAGCGCGCCCATCACCGGCGTGCTGTCGCCCGGCGAGAAACTGCGGACGCGCGGCCTGACCTACGCCGCCACGCCGGCCAGCGACTTCATCTGCGGCACGCTGCAGCTGGCCGCCGGCATGAACCTGCACGTGTTCACCACCGGCCGCGGCACGCCCTACGGCCTGGCGGAAGTGCCGGTCATCAAGGTCGCCACGCGCACCGACCTGGCCCGCCGCTGGCACGACCTGATGGACATCAACGCCGGCAAGATCGCCGACGGCGAAGCCACCATCGAGGACGTCGGCTGGGAGATGTTCCGCCTGATGCTCGACGTGGCCAGCGGCCGCAAGCGCACCTGGGCCGAGCAGTGGAAGCTGCACAACGCGCTGGTGCTTTTCAACCCGGCGCCGGTGACCTGAGCACGATGCAGCTGGACCAGGCCCTGCACGCGGCCGTTCATTCGCGCCTGCAGTCGTTCGAAGTGCAGTACGCCGCGGCGGGCGCGCACCACGCCGCTGCCGTCGTCGTCGCCCTGATGGAAGAAGGCCTGGGCACGGCGGTCCACGGCCTGGAAGCGCCGGCGCAGTGGAGCCGCGAAGCGGCCATCCTGCTCACGCGCCGCGCGGCCACGATGTCGCGCCACTCCGGCCAATGGGCGCTGCCTGGCGGCCGCCTGGACGAAGGCGAGACGCCGGAAGCGGCGGCCTTGCGTGAGTTGCGCGAGGAAGTGGGCCTGGTGCTCGAGCCCGAGGACATCCTCGGCCGGCTGGACGACTACGTGACGCGATCCGGCTTCGTCATCACGCCCATCGTCGCCTGGGCCGGCACGGCCACGGACCTGTTCCCGAACGCCGCCGAAGTCGGCAGCGTTCACCGGCTGCGCGTGCGCGAATTCATGCGCGAAGATGCGCCGTTGCTGGAACCCTCCGACGAACCCGGCCGTCAGATCCTGCGCATGCCCGTGGGGCGCCACTGGATCGCGGCGCCCACGGCGGCAGTGCTGTACCAGTTCCGCGAGGTGTGCATCGCGGGCCGAAGCACGCGCGTGGCGCACTTCGACCAGCCGGTGTTCGCGCGGCGTTGAGGGCGGCAGGAAGCGGACACCCTGACGCAGAGTTCCCAGAGGTGACGCGGAGACCGCGGAGGAAAACCATTGAAGGGTTTTCCTTGCTTGCTCTGCGTTCTCCGCGCTAGCTCTGCGACCTCTGCGCAAGGGAGTCCGCTTTCGGTCCCTATCCCAGAGCCCGCGCCAGCCGGTCGCGGATCAGCGACTCGGCCTCGGCCATGATGCGATCGATCAGTTCCTGGCAGCTGGGCACGTCGCGCACCAGGCCGGCCACCATGCCGCACGACCAGACGCCGGCGTCCATGTCGCCCTGCTGCATGATCTTCGGGTAGACGCCCGCCACCTCGCCGAGGATGTCCTCGAACTTCACCGAGGCGCCGAGGTCCTTTTCCTTTTCCAGCAGGCGGCGCGTGGCGGCGTTGTCCAGCACGCGCTCGGTGTTGCGCAGCGGGCGCATCACCAGGCGGGTGTCCAGCTCGGTGGCCTTCACGATCGCGTCCTTCACGTTCTGGTGCACCGGCGCTTCTTTCGTCGCGATGAAGCGCGTGCCCATGTTCATGCCATCCGCGCCCAGCGCCAGCGCCGCCACCAGCGATCGGCCGTCGGCCATGCCGCCGGAGGCCACGAACGGGATCTTCAGCTCTTCCGCGGCGCGCGGCAACAGGATGAAGTTGGGCACGTCGTCCTCGCCCGGGTGGCCACCGCATTCGAAGCCGTCGACGCTGACCGCGTCGCAGCCGATGGCCTCGGCCTTCAGCGCGTGGCGCACCGAAGTGCACTTGTGGATGACCTTCACGCCGGCTTCCTTCAGCGCGGGCAGCCACTTCTGCGGGTTGTTGCCGGCGGTCTCGACGATCTTCACGCCGCCTTCGACGATGGCGCGCACGTAGCCGGGGTAGTCGGGCGGCTTCACCGCGGGCAGGAAGGTGAGGTTCACGCCGAACGGCTGGTCGGTCATCGCGCGGCAGCGCGCGATCTCCTTCGCCAGGTCGTCCGGCGTGCGCTGCGTCAGGCCGGTGATGATGCCCAGCCCGCCGGCGTTGGACACCGCCGCGGCCAGCTCGGCGAAGCCGACGAAGTGCATGCCGCCCTGGATGATGGGGTGGCGGATGCCGAACAGTTCGGTGATGCGGGTCTTCATGGGGCGCTCCTCGGCGGTGGTTCGGCGCAATGTAGCAGCGCGGGATCGGCGGCGCCGACGCGCGGGCGACGCAACACATCCGTGTTCGAAGACGTAAGCGGCGCTTCGAATCCTTTTCGCCGGAGGCGATTTCTAACGCCTGGTTTCGACTGCATGGGAGGAATTCCCAAACCGCTGCGCTAATGCGGTCACCGCCGCGCAGACCCATGGCGGACACAGGAGCATCGATGACCCCGCAGGCAGTTCCCGTCCCCGTTCCCGGCCAACGCTATGTCGATCCTGCGGGCCTGCACTGGAAGGTGCAGGCGGTTCACCCGCTGCGCGGCGGCGAGACGCCCTACTACGCGGTGAGCCTGCGCTTCGGCCCCGAGCCGATCATCACGCTGTCCTGCTTCGAGTTCCAGCGCCTGCACGAGCAGCGCGAGCTGCGCGACCCGTCCGTGGTCATCGCGCGCCGCGGCCGGCGCTAAGCCATCTCGCCCTGCAGGAACAAGTCGGCTTCGCGGGACACCGAAGCCAGGCGGCCGCGGTCGAAGAACTCCGCCACCGGCAGATCGGCCAGCAGCCGCCCCTGCTCCAGGTAGGCCACGCGCGTGGCCAGCCGCTTGACCTGGCCCAGGTTGTGGCTGGCGAAGACCATGGTGGTGCCGGCCTGTGCGAAGCCGGCCATCAGCGCCTCCACCTCGCGCTTGGCCGGCGGGTCCAGGCTGGCCGTGGGCTCGTCGAGGAACAGCAGGTCCGGCTGCAGGCTCCACGCGCGCGCGAAAGCCACGCGCTGCTGCTGGCCCGCGGACAGGTGGCGCGCATTGCGCTGCGCCGCGCCTTGCAGGCCTACGCGGGCCAGTGCGGGCTCGACACGCCCCATCGCCTCGCGCCAGGGCACGCCCGACAGCCACAGCCCCAAGGCCAGGTTGCGCGCCACCGAAGTGCGCAGCAGGAAGGGCCGCTGGAACACCATCGCCTGCCGGATCGCCGTGTCGCGCTGCAGTTGCCCCGCCGCCACCGGCAGCAGGCCGTGCAGCGTCCGCAGCAGCGTGCTCTTGCCGCTGCCGTTGGCGCCGATCAGCGCCAGCCGCTCGCCGCTCGCCACGCGCAGCGACAGGCCATGCAGGATGGCCGCGCGGCCGATGGCCACGTCGGCTTGCCGCAGCTCGATCACGCGCCCACCTCGTGCATCGCCGCAGGGACGTCCGCGTGCGCCAGCCGCCAGCGCCGCATCAGCGCGATGGCCGCATTGAGCGCCAGCACGATGGCCAGCAGCACCACGCCCAGCGCCACGGCCAGCGGCAGGTCGCCCTTGCTGGTCTCCAGTGCGATGGCGGTGGTCATCACGCGCGTGAAGCCTTCGATGTTGCCGCCCACGATCATCACCGCACCCACCTCGGAGATCGCGCGGCCGAAGCAGGCGATCAGCACCGTGAGCATGGCGTAGCGCTCATCCCATGCCAGCAGCAAGCCGCGCAGCGCGCCGCCCGCGCCCAGCGATTTCAGCTGCTCGCCATGCGATTGCTCCGCGTCGTCCACCAGCTGGCGCGTCAGCGCCGCCGCGACGGGCAGCACCAGGATCGCCTGCGCGGCCACCATCGCCTTGAACGAGAACAGCCAGCCCAGCGACCCGAGCGGGCCCGAGCGCGAGAGCACCAGGTACACCAGCAGGCCGACCACCACGGAGGGGATGGCCAGCAGCGTGTGCAGCACCGCGAGCACCGCGCCGCGGCCGGCGAACCGCGCGACGCCCAGCCAGGCGCCGAACAGGCAGCCGACCGAGCACCCGATGGCGCAGGCCGTGGCACTGACGGACAGCGAGCGGCCGACGATGGCCAGCAGCTGCGGCTCGGCGCCGGCCAGCAGGCGGGCGGCAGTGGCGGCGACCTCGGTGAAGGAACTCATCGAGGCGGATTGTGAAGGAGTCCCTGGACGTGTCATTGCGGGCTTGACCCGCAATCCATCGCCGGAAAGACGGACCCGCGCAACCGCAGTCCAGGGGATGGATGCCGGGTCGAGCCCGGCATGACATGCGCTCAGACCGCGCCCGTGCCGTAGCCCGCCGGCGCGCGCGGCGTGCCACCCGGGACCACCTGCACGGCGCAGTACTTGAACTCCGGGATCTTGCCGAACGGGTCGAGCACCGGGTTGGTCATCAGGTTGGCCGCCGCCTCGTAGTAGGCGAACGGGATGAACACCGCGCCGGCGGGCGTGCCGTCGTCGCGGCGCAGGTGGATGGCCACCTCGCCGCGGCGCGAGCGCACCGTCACCACGTCGCCCGGCTGCAGCCCCAGCTTCTGCATGTCGCTGCCGTTCATGGACGCCGTCGCCATCGGCTCGATGGCGTCGAGCACCGCGGCGCGGCGGGTCATGCTGCCGGTGTGCCAGTGTTCCAGCTGGCGGCCGGTGATCAGCACGTACGGAAACTGCGCATCGGGCCTTTCGTCGGCCGGGATGATGTCAGCGGGCACCAGTTTCACGCGGCCGTCGGCCGTGGGGAAGCTTTCGGTGAACACCACCGGCTGGCCGGGGTCGTCTTCCGACAGGCAGGGGTACGTCACGCTGGATTCGCGCTGCAGGCGTTCCCAGGTGATGCCCTTGATGGCCGCGTGCATGGCCTGGCGCATCTCGTCGTAGATGGCGGCCACGCCGCACTCTTCGCCTTCGTAGTTCCAGTCCAGGCCGATGCGGCGGGCCATCTCCTGCAGGATCCACAGGTCGGGCTTCGCGTCGCCGGGCGGGTCGATGGCGCGCTTGCCCAGTTGCACCATGCGGTCGGTGTTGCTGACGGTGCCGGTCTTCTCCGGCCAGGCCGAAGCGGGCAGCACCACGTCGGCCAGCCACGCCGTCTCGGTCATGAACAGGTCCTGCACCACCAGGTGCTCCAGGCTGGCCAGCGCGTGGCGCGCGTGGTTCAGGTCCGGGTCGCTCATGGCCGGGTTCTCGCCCATGATGTACATGCCGCGGATCTTGTGCGGGTCGCTGTCGTCGGCCAGCGCCTTGTGCATGATCTCCACCACCGTGTAGCCGGGGCGGTCGTCCAGCGGCGTGTTCCAGAACTTCTGGAACCACTCGCGCGCGCCCGCGTTGTCCACCCGCTGGTAGTTGGGGAACATCATCGGGATCAGGCCCGCGTCGCTGGCGCCCTGCACGTTGTTCTGGCCGCGCAGCGGGTGCAGCCCGCTGCCGGGCTTGCCGATCTGCCCGGCCACGCTGGCCAGCGCGATCAGGCAGCGCGCGTTGTCAGTGCCGTGCACGTGCTGGCTGACGCCCATGCCCCATAGGATCATCGCGCCCTTGGCCGTGGCGTAGGCGCGCGCCACCTCGCGCAGCACCTGCGCGGGCACGCCGCAGATGGGCGCCATGGCTTCGGGGCTGTAGCCCTTCACGTTCTCGCGCAGCGCCTCGAAGTTGGCGGTGCGCTCGCGCACGAAGGTTTCGTTGGCCAACCCTTCCTCGATGACCGCGTGGATCAGCGCGTTGAGCATGGCCACGTCGGTGTCGGCCTTGAACTGCATCACGCGCCAGGCGTGGCGGCCGAGGTCGGTGATGCGCGGGTCGGCCAGCACGATCTTCGTGCCGCGCTTGGCCGCGTTCTTCATCCACGTCGCGGCCACGGGGTGGTTGGCCGTCGGGTTGGACCCGATGACGATGATGAGGTCAGCGTTCTCGACGTCGTTGACCTGGTTGCTCACCGCGCCCGAACCCACGCCTTCCAGCAGCGCCGCGACGCTGGACGCGTGGCACAACCGCGTGCAGTGGTCGACGTTGTTGCTGCGGAAGCCCGTGCGCACCAGCTTCTGGAACAGGTAGGCCTCTTCGTTGCTGCCCTTGGCGGAGCCGAAGCCGGCCAGCGATTTCGGGCCGTACTGGTCGCGCAGGCCGCGCAGCTTGCCCGCGGCGAGTTCGAGCGCCTCTTCCCACGTCGCTTCGCGGAACACCTCGCGCCAGTCCTGCGGCCGGGGCGCGGTGCCGTCGTCCTTGGGCACGCCCGCCTTGCGGATCAGCGGCCTGGTCAGCCGCTGCTCGTGGTGCACGTAGTCGTAGCCGAAGCGGCCCTTCACGCACAGGCGGCCGTGGTTGGCCGGCCCGTCGCGGCCGTCGACGCTGACGATCTTCCCTGCGCGCACGTTGTACGTGATGAGGCAGCCGACGCCGCAGAACGGGCAGACCGAGTCCACCTTGCGGTCCACCACCTGGCTGCCCACCATGGTCTTGGGCATGAGCGCGCCGGTGGGGCAGGCCTGGACGCATTCACCGCAGGCGACGCAGGTGCTGTCGCCCATGGGGTCGTCCAGGTCGAACACGATCTTGCTGTCCAGGCCGCGGCCGGCGTAGCCGATGACGTCGTTGACCTGCTCCTCGCGGCAGGCCCGCACGCAACGCGTGCACTGGATGCACGCGTCCAGGTTGACGGCCATCGCGGGGTGCGACACGTCGGGCGCAGGCTCGTCGCGGCGCAGCGCCGTGAGCTCGGGCCGCGGCGTGATGTCCAGGCGCGCGGCCCATTCACTCAATTCGCCGTGCTGGCCCGCGTCGCCGTCCCGATCGCCCTGAGCCTGGGTCCACTTGTACCCGCGCTCCGGCAGGTCGGCCAGCAGCATCTCCACCACCATCTTCTGGCTGCGCCGGGCGCGCTCGCTGGTGGCCTGGACGTCCATGCCGGGCGTCACCGCGCGGCAGCAGCTGGGGGCGAGCACGCGCTCGCCGGCCACTTCCACCACGCACGAGCGGCAGTTGCCGTCGGCACGGTAGCCTTCCTTGTAGCAAAGGCGCGGGATCTCCACGCCCAGGCGGTCGGCCGCCTGCAGGATGGTTTCGCCCTGGATGGCCTGGACGTCCTGGCCGTCCAGCTTGAAGGCGACGAGGGGCAGGTCAGATTTCATGGGCGAAGTGCTGCTGCACGCAGCGGATCGGGTTGGGCGCGGCCTGGCCCAGGCCGCAGATCGACGCGTCGCCCATCACGTTCGACAGGTCGTCCAGGGTGGCGTTGTCCCACCGCGGCGCGTCCATCAGCGCCGCTGCCTTGGCCGTGCCCACGCGGCACGGCGTGCACTGGCCGCAGCTTTCGTGTTCGAAGAAGCGCATCACGTTCAGCGCGGCATCGCGCGCGCGGTCGTGCTTCGACAGCACCATCACCGCGGCGGAGCCGATGAAGCAGCCGTGCGGCTGCAGCGTGTCGAAGTCCAGCGGGATGTCGCCCATCGAAGCCGGCAGGATGCCGCCCGAGGCGCCGCCCGGCAGGTAGGCATAGAACTCGTGGCCTTCCTGCATGCCGCCGCAGAACTCATCAATGAGTTCGCGCACGGTGATGCCGGCGGGCGCCAGCTTCACGCCCGGGTACCTCACCCGGCCGCTGACGCTGAACGAGCGCAAGCCCTTGCGGCCGTTGCGGCCGAACGAGGAAAACCACTGCGGGCCGCGCTGCACGATGTCGCGCACCCAGTACAGCGTCTCGAAGTTGTGCTCCAGCGTCGGCCGGCCGAACAGGCCGACCTGCGCGATGTACGGCGGGCGCATGCGCGGTTCGCCGCGCTTGCCCTCGATGCTTTCGATCATCGCGGACTCTTCGCCGCAGATGTAGGCGCCGGCACCGCGCCGCAGCTCGATGATGGGCGGCAGCGGGCAAGGCGGGTCGGCCCGCAGCTTCGCCAGTTCCTGCTGCAGCAGCGCGCGGCAGGCGTGGTACTCGTCGCGCAGGTAGATGTAGACCGCTTCGGTGCCCACGACCTGCGCAGCCACCAGCAGCCCTTCCAGGAAGCGGTGCGGATCGCGCTCCAGGTAGGTGCGGTCCTTGAAGGTGCCGGGCTCGCCTTCGTCGATGTTCACCGCGAACATGCGCGGCGCCGGCTGGTCGCGCACGATGCGCCACTTGCGCCCGGCCGGGAAACCGGCGCCACCCAGGCCGCGCAGGCCCGAGTCTTCCATCGCCTTTAGCACTGCTTCGTGCCGCACCTGGCCGCTGGCCACGGCGGCAGCCAGCGCGTAGCCGCCATTGGCGCGGTACGTCGCGTAGTCGGTGTACGAGGGAATCTCCTGCACCTGCCCCACCGGCGGCGAGACGCTGCCGTTGACGCAGGCCACGGGATCGAACGCCGCCACGGCTTGCGGCGGCTGCGCGTCGATGCGGCCGCGCCGCGCCACCTGCGCCACCGTTTCCGGTGTCGCGAATGGCACGGCCGATTGGTGCACCGCGACCGCGGGCGCCTGCTCGCAGCGTCCCAGGCAAGGCGCGGCTTCCACGCGCACCTCGCGGCCAAGCAGCGCCGGCAACCGGTCGAGCAACGACCGCGCGCCCGCCATCTCGCACGAGAGGCTGTCGCACACGCGCACCACCAGGGCCGGCACGGCTTCGCCCGCCTCCACCACCTCGAAGTGGTGATAGAAGGTGGCCACCTCGTAGATCTCGGCCATCGGCACGTTGATCTCGCGAGACAGCGCCACCAGGTGCGGCGCGCGCAGCGCGCCGAACGTGTCGTTCAGCCGGTGCAGGTACTCGATCAGCAGGTCGCGCCGCCAGCCTTGCGCCGGCGGCGGGCCGAGGCAGCTTCGCACCTCGGCCTGGGCCTGCTCGTCGGGTTGCCGCCCTTTCAGGCGGCTCTTGCGGCGGATGCGCTCTCGCAGCTGGTCGGCCGTGGCCAGCGCCACGGCCTGGACCTGCTCGCTCGGGACAGGATGGTTCATCGGACGCCCGATTGTCCTCTCATGGTCAGCTGAAGAACTTGGCGGCGGCCAGCAGCGTGCGGTACGTGCCCCACGCGAGTGGGATGCCCACCACCAGCCAGGCGAACCAGACCTTGGCCACCGGCGTGGCTTCCTGGTTCCTGCCGGCGCCGGCCATGCCCGCCTCGGCGGCGGCAGCCTTCTCGTGAGCCAGCTGCTTCTCGCGCGCCAGCTCGGCGTCGGTCATGAACCACTTGTCGGCCACCGGGCGGATCATCAGGTTGCAGACCAGGCCGATGACCAGCATGCCCACCAGGATGTACATGGTCTGGTTGTAGACCTGCTCGCGCGGGATGCCCATGCTGAGCTGGTATTCGCGCATGTAGTTGACGACCACCGGGCCCAGGATGCCCGCCGTGGACCAGGCCGTCAGCAGGCGGCCATGGATGGCGCCCACGAACTGGGTGCCGAACAGGTCGGCCAGGTAGGCCGGCACGGTGGCGAAGCCGCCGCCGTACATGGACAGGATGATGCAGACCGCGCCCACGAAGGCCAGCTTGCTGCCCGCCGCGGCCGAGCCCGGCAGGCTGGCGTACAGCACGCCGCCCAGCACGAAGAAGATCGTGTAGGTCATCTTGCGGCCGAACTTGTCGGACATGCTGGCCCAGAAGAAGCGGCCCGCGATGTTGAACAGCGACAGCAGCGCGGCGAAGCCGCCCGCCACCGTGGCGATGGCCGCCAGCTGCGTCTTGTCGAGCTCGGTGAACTTCCTGGCCACGCCGATCAGGCTGCCGCCGAACACTTCCTGCAGCATGGGCGACGCCATGCCGATCACGCCGATGCCCGCCGACACGTTCATGGTCAGCGCCAGCCACACCAGCCAGAACTGCGGGATGCCCCACACCTTCTTCACGTGCACGTGGCGCTGCGTGATCATGGCGTCGCTCGTCTGCGCCGCGGGCGGCGTCCAGCCGGCCGGCTTCCAGCCCGTGGGCGGCACGCGGTAGCCGAAGGCGCCGCCGAGCATGAAGACGAAGTAGACGATGGCCATCACGACGAAGGTCTCGAACACGCCGTTGGTGGTGGGCGTGGCGAAGTGCTTCATCAGGTCCACCGCCAGCGGCGAGCCGATCATCGCGCCGCCGCCGAAGCCCATGATGGCCATGCCGGTGGCCATGCCGCGCCGGTCGGGGAACCACTTGATGAGCGTCGACACGGGCGAGATGTAGCCCAGGCCCAGGCCGATGCCGCCGATGACGCCGGAGCCCAGCACCATCATCCAGAACTGGTGGGTCTTGATGCCGATCGCCGAGATCAGCATGCCGCCGCACCAGCACAGCGCCGCGACCACGCCGGCCTTGCGCGGTCCCGCGCGTTCCAGCCAGCCGCCCCAGATGGCGGCCGCGCAGCCGAGGAAAACGAAGTACAGGGTGTACATCCACCCCAGCGTCGACACCTGCCAGTCGCAGCCGGTCGCGAACAGCTGCGCCCAGAAGCCCACGTCCTTGCCGCATGCCGCGCCGGTGCCGGCCAGCTGCAGTTGCCTGGACAGCGGCAGCCAGAACACCGAGAAGCCGTAGGCCATGCCGATGCACAGGTGGATGGCCAGGGCCGCCGGCGGGACCATCCAGCGGTTGAAACCGGGTCCCGCGATGATGCGTTCCTTGTCCAGCAGCCCGGGGGCCTTGTCCCCGTAGCCCCGGACGTCTCCAATGACGCTTGACATGCTTTTGTCTCCGTTCCGATATGCAGGGTCGCGCCTGACTTCGAGCGCGCGCGCAGTGTGGAAGTGCGGCTGAGACAGCGTCAAATTGAATCGGCGCATGTCCCGATTCAAGCCATGAATGACGCACCGCACCAGGCATGCTTTCCGGCTATCGGCGGCGTTCACGTCCGCTCGCTATGCTGGGGGCCTCACCCGTTGCCAAGGAGACCTTGCATGCCGCCCCGCCTCACCGCCCAGGACTTCGACCAGGACCTGCTGATCCTCTTCGACGCATACGTGCACGGCGACGTGGACCGGCGCGGGTTCCTGAAGGGCGCGCAGCGCTTCGCCAAGGCCGGCGTCACCGCGGCGGGGCTGCTCGCCGCCCTGAGTCCGGACTTCGCGCTCGGGCAACAGGTGAAGCCCGACGACAAGCGGGTGAAGACCGAGTGGGCCACCCTGCCCTCGCCCGCCGGCTACGGCCAGGTGCGCGGCTACCTCGCGCGGCCCGCGGCGGCCGGCGCGAACAAGTTGCCTGCCGTGCTGGTCATCCACGAGAACCGCGGGCTGAACCCGCATATCGAGGACATCGCGCGCCGCCTGGCGCTGGACGGCTTCATGGCTTTCGCGCCCGACGCGCTGTTCCCGCTGGGTGGCTATCCCGGCGACGAGGACAAGGCGCGCGAGAAGTTCGGCACGCTCGACCAGGCGAAGACGCGCGAGGACTTCCTCGCCGCCGCCGCGTGGCTGCGTGCCCGGCCGGACGGCAACGGCAAGATGGGCGCGGTGGGCTTCTGCTGGGGCGGCGGCATGGTGCACTGGCTGGCCACGCGCCTGCCCGACCTGAATGCGGCGGTGCCGTTCTACGGCAACACGCCCGCGCCGCAGGAGGCCGCCAAGGTGCGCGCCCCGCTGCTGGTGCAGCTGGCCGGAACCGACGAGCGCATCAATGCCGCGTGGCCCGCGTACGAAGCGGCGCTGAAGGCGGCCGAGGCCAATTTCCAGGTGTTCCAGTACGCCGGCACGCAGCACGGCTTCAACAACGACACCACGCCGCGCTACGACGCCGCGGCGGCCAAGCAGGCCTGGGACCGCACCATCGCCTTCTTCAAGGCGCACCTGGCCTAGGAACCGGGGGGCTTCGCCCGACCGCCGGCGGTGAGCAGGCCCGAGTGCGCGGCGGCGTGCCGCAGCCACTCGCCGTCCTGCGCCATCGCCAGCGCCGCGTCCAGCGCGCGCGAGGGCCGCACGCCGGCCTGCGCCATGAAACCGATCGGCGTGCGCACGTCGGGCTCCACCAGCGGCAGCGCTTCCAGTTCGCGGTAGCCGAGCACCGCGCTCACCAGCGCGCCAGGCATCACGGTGCAGATGTCGCCCGCGAACACCGACAGCGGCAGTGTGAGGATGGCGTTGGTCTCCATCGCCGGCTTCACCGGCGCGCCGGCGGTGACGAAGGCGCTGTCGATGATGGTGCGGTTGTGCATCTCCGGCGTCAGCATGACCAGCGGGAAGGCCGCTGCATCGCGCCAGCGCATCGGCTTGCCGATGCGCAGCTGCGACGGGTGCGGCTTCTTCGCGCGGCGCAGCAGGAAGTAGTGCTCGGTGTACTGCGGCCACGCCTTCAGCTGCGCGCCGGTGAGCTTCATGCGCTCCGTGTAGCCCAGGGCCAGGTCCAGCGACAGCCGCTCCAGCCCGGCTTCCAGCTCGCTGGAGCTGAGCGACAGGATGCTGGGCACGATGCCCGGATGGCGCGCCTGCAGCCGCGCGGCGAAACGCGACAGCACCGGCATCGCCGTCGGCACGGCGCCGATGCGGATGGGCCCGCGCGGGCGGTCCGCCTCGCTGCCCAGTTCCTGCCGCAGCACCGTGTGCTCGCGGACCATGCGCTGGGCGGTCGCGAGCACGCGTTCGCCCTCGGGCGTGAGGCCGGCGTAGTTGCGGCCGCGCTTGATGATGACGACGCCGAATTCGTCCTCCAGCGCCTTCATCGCGTTGGACAGCGCGGGCTGCGTGATGTGGCAGGCCAGTGCCGCTCGGCCGAAGTGGCGGTGCTCGCTCAGCGCGATCAGGTAGCGCATCGACGCCAGCAGGTTCATGCGCGGATGATGGCATGGCTCAGCCGGCGGCCAGCCCAGCGGTTCCACCCACGCGCATCGGCCGTGGCCTACAGCCGCCCCGCGCGCGAACCCGTAGCCTTGAGGCAGGCGCCGCCGCGCCACGAATGACACGGAGAGAACGCCATGGCCCTGCCGCATGCCGGCCTGCTGGACATCATCAACGTCGCCCCGCTGGGCCAGGCGCTCGGCCAGGCGGTGAGCACCAGCCTGATCAAGACTTCGCGCGTGCAGCTGCTGCACCTGGTGCTGCGCGCGCACCAGGACCAGCCGCAGCACCACGTCGCCGACGAATGCACCGTGCACTGCCTGGAGGGGGAAGTCGAGGTGGTCACGCCCGGCGGGGTGCGCCAGCTGCGGCCGGGCAACGTGCTGGTGCTGCCCGCGGCCGAACCCCATTCGCTGCGGGCGAGGACCGACTGCGCGGTGCTGGTGACGCTGATCCTGCGGGACGGCGACGCGGGCGACGGCGGCGGCAACGGCAGCCGCACCCTGCGCGGCGAAAAGGTCAGCCCGTCGTGACGGCGGGCTCGGGCGGCATGTGGGGCGCCAGCGCCGCGCTGCGCCAGCAGCCGCACGACATCTCCTCCAGCCCCTGCCTGTCCAGCACGCGGATGTGGCCGCGGGTGTAGCGCACGTAGCCGCGCTCCTGCACCCTCATCGCCGCCTGGCTGATGGTCTCGCGCCGCAGGCCGAGCAGCCGGGCGATCAGGTCGTGCGTCATCGACAGCTCGCCGTGCGCGCCGCGGTCCATGACGAGCAGCAGCAGCGAGCAAAGCTGCGGCGCCGGGGCGTGGTGGCGGTTGCACAGCGCGATCTGCCATGCCTGGCCGAGCAGGTTGCCCGACCAGGCCAGGATGTTGCGCCGCACGGAAGGGCAATGTTCGAAGGCGTCCTGCAAGGGCTGCGCGTTGCAGCGCAGTGCCAGCCCCCCCGCCAGCACCAGCGCGGTGGACCGGTGCGGCGCGCCGAAGCACGCGCCAAGGCCGAGCATGCCGTCCCAGCCCACCAGGCCGACCTGCGCGCTGGCGCCTTCGTCGTCGGTGTGCAGCAGGCTCACGACGGCGTCGACCGGGAAATAGATCACGCGCACCGGCCGGCCCGCGGCCGCGATGATGCTGCCGGTGGGCAGGTTCACCGGCTCCAGCTCACTCTCGAGGCTCTTTTGCAACTCGGCTGGAAAGCTTTGCAGCAAAACGTTCCCCCAGGGCGCGCGCGCTCCCTGTCCTGACGGCTGCTCGGGCATTGTTCTTCTCCTCGTGCCGTTGCCGGAACAGCGAAGGGTACTGCCAAGGCCGGAAGAAACAAGCGCCATTCCTTACAAGCACATACAAATCGTATGGCATTGCGTGATCATGCGCACTGACGGAATCGCACAGTCACATACATCCTACGAGCCACTTCCTCAGGAGCGACACATGCATAACCACCATGATGCCCAGACGCTCGACATCCAGCAGGAACTGCGCACCCGTTCGGCCCAGGCGGCCCTGGACCGCGCCGCCCGGGACAGCGAGCGGAAAGACGTTTTCATTGCCACCGTCGCACACGAGCTGCGAAACATGATGGCTCCTTTGGGCGCTGCGCTTGAAGTCATCGACCGCAGCCGCACCGACCCCAAGCTGCTCGACCGCGCGCTGCCGGTGGCCCGCCGGCAGGTGCGGCACCTGTCGCACCTGGTCGAGGACCTGCTGGACATCGGCCGCATCGTCAACGACCAGGTCCTGATCGAGCGCAAGCCGCTGTCGCTGCGCCAGGTGGCGGAAGACACCGCCGCGGCCTGCGACCCCATGTTCGGCGAGCGCGGCCAGCAGCTGCTGCTGGACCTGGGCGAGGACGCGGCCTGGGTGCGCGGCGATGCGCTGCGCTGGACCCAGGTGATCACCAACCTGCTGCACAACGCCGCCAAGTTCACCCCGGAAGGCGGCGAGGTGCGGCTGCAGTTGCGCGCCGGTCCGAAAGCATCGTGGTGCGAGCTGCGCGTGGCCGACACGGGCCGGGGCCTGGCCCGGGCCGAGCTGGAATCGGTGTTCGGCATGTTCAGCCGGGGGCAGCGCAGCCACCAGCGCACGGGGCTGGGCATCGGCCTGGCGCTGGTGCGCCGGCTGGTGGAACTGCACGGCGGCACCGTGCATGCGGAAAGCTCGGGGCCGGACCGCGGCACGACCTTCGTCGTGCGCGTGCCGCTGCTGCCGCAGGCGCCCCAGCCCGCGGCGGCCCTGTGCATCAGTCCGGTTTGAAGCCGGAAGCCTTGATCGGCGCTTCCCAGCGCTTCAGGTGCGCGACCTGGATGGCGGCCAGCTCGGCCGCCGGGCCATGGTTGGGCACCAGGCCGTACGAATAGATCTTCTCCTGAACGTCGGGCTGCTTGAGCGCCTCGGCCGCCGCGCGGTCCAGGCGCGCCACCAGGTCCGGCGCCATGCCGGGCGGGCCGTACAGGCCGAAGTAGGCGTCGGCGGCGACGTTGATGCCGATTTCCTTGAGGGTCGGCACCTCGGGCAGCGCCTTGTTTCGTGTCTCCCCCGTGACAGCCAGGATGCGCACCTTGCCGGCCTTGTGGTGCTCGATGGTTTCCGAAGCGGTGTCGACCATCAGCGGGATCTGGCCGCCGATGAGGTCCTGCGCGGCCGGTGCGCCACCCCGGTACGCCACGTGCGTGAGCGGGACGCCGGTGGCCTGCGCCAGCAGCTGGCCGGCGAAGTGCGGCACCGTGCCGGCGCCCGAAGTCCCGTAGCTGGCCTTCGAGGGATTGGCCTTCATCCACGCCAGCACCGTCTTCAGGTCGCCGGCCGGCGCGCCCGGGCCGGCGGTGATGGCGAAGTCGAACGTGCTGACGCGCGAGATGGGCGTGAAGTCCTTGATCGGGTCGTACCCCAGGTTGTTGTAGATCCAGGGCGCGATGACCATCGCGCCGCTGGGCGACAGCAGCAGCGTCTGGCCATCGGGCGCGGCCCGCTTCACTTCGTTCAGCACCACGCGGCCCGCGGCGCCCGGCTTGTTGTCGATGATGACGTTCTGGTTGAGCGTCACGCGCATCTTCTCGGCCATGAGGCGAGCGATGACGTCGGCCGAGCCGCCGGGCGGGAACCCCACCAGGATCTTCACGGTGCGGTCTTGCGCAAAGACCGCGGGCACGGCCAGCGTGGCGGCCGCGGCGGCGGCGAAGTGGCGGCGTTTCATGGCTTGTCTCCTGGTTGGATGAAAGTTCAGGCCGTCGGGGAAAGCTTCAGCGCGCCCAGGGCCTGCAGCACCTGCGCGTTCTGGTCGGCCAGGCCGGTGCTGATGCGCAGCCAGCGCGGCAATCCGTAGGGCTCCAGCGTCGAAACGAGGATGCCCCGCTGCGCCAGGGCGCGCGCCACCGCGGCGCCGTCGCCCACCTCCACCAGCACGAAGTTGCCGGCGGAAGGCAGCGCCCGCAGGCCCAGTTGCGCGAAGCCCCGGGACAGCTGCGCCATGCCCTGCCGGTTGGTTTCGCGCGTGCGCTCGAGGAAATCTTCGTCGGCCAACGCCGCGGCGGCGGCGGCCAGCGCGGGCGTGGTGACGTTGAAGCGCGGACGCAGCGCGTTCAGCCGCGCCGCCAGCGCCGGCTGCGCGATGCCGTAGCCGACGCGCAGGCCGGCCAGGCCGTAGGCCTTGGAGAAGGTGCGCGCGACCAGCAGCTGGGGCAGGCGTTTCGTCCAGCCGACGGCGTCGTAGCGCTGCTGCGGTTCGAGGTATTCCGTGTACGCCTCGTCGAGCAGCACGGCGCAATGGCCGGGCACCCGCTCCAGAAAAGCGAGGAGCTCGGACCCTTCGATGAAGTTGCCGGTCGGGTTGTTCGGGTTGGCCACGTAAACCAGCCGCGTGGACGCATCGATGGCTTCCAGCATGGCGCGCAGATCGTGACCGAAGTTGCGCGCGGGCACGACCACGTGTTTCGCGTGCACCAGCCGCGCGGCCTGCGTGTAGACGATGAAGCCGTATTGCGAGGAGACGATGCCCTCGCCCGGGCGCACGAGCGCCTGCGCGGCCATGGTGAGGATCTCGCTGGAGCCGCTGCCCAGCACGATGCCTTCTTCGGGCACCTGCAGCCGCTGCGCGAGCGCGCGGCGCAGCACGGTGCCGTTGGCATCGGGGTAGCGGTCGGCGCCGGACAGCACGCGCGCGACCGCCTCCCGGGCGGATGCGGGCAGGCCCAGCGGGTTTTCGTTGGCGGCGAGCTGGAGCGGTGTCATCGTGATTTATTTAAGACATTCAATATTGCCAGCCCATCGGTGGTGGGGCATTCGGGTGGACCCTGCCCCGGTGCCGCGAAATAGTTCCGCCATCCACCGGGCGAGTCCCGATGCCCGGCCGTGCGGCCGCGCCTAGAGTGATCCGCAACCACACGGGAGACAGTCATGCCGTCGGTGCTCGGTCCGCAGCAGGTCGCCGAATTCGGAGCCAAGGGCTTCACCTATGCCCGCGGGCTGTTCGCGCCCGACGAGGTGGACCTGCTCACGCAGGCGATGGAGAAAGACCCGGCGGTGCGCGACGCCATCCTCGATCGCCGCGACGTGGAAGGGCGCAGCACGCGCATCGCGTTGTGGAACCGCGCGGGCGACAGCGTGTACGGCCTGGCCGCGCGCTCGCGCCGAATGGCCGACACCGCCGCGCAACTGCTGGGCGGGCCGGTGTACCACTACCAGTCCAAGCTCACCGCCAAGGAACCCAAGGTGGGCGGCGCGTGGGAATGGCACCAGGACTACGGCTACTGGTACTACACCGGCTGCCTGCGCCCCGACATGCTGTCCGTGATGATCGGGCTGGACCGCACGACGCGGCAGAACGGCTGCCTGCAGATCGCGGTGGGCTCGCACCGCATGGGCCGCATCGACCACACGCCGCTGTCGCCCACGCAGAACGAAGTGGACCCGCGCCGCATGGAACCCATCCTGGAGCGCTGCGCCATCGAGTACTGCGAGCTCGGACCCGGCGACGCGCTGATCTTCCACTGCAACGCCATCCACCGCAGCGACGCCAACCACTCCGACGCCCGGCGCTGGACCCTGCTCGTCTGCTACAACCGGACGGACAACGACACGGTCTGGAAGAGCGACGACCGCTACCACGTGCCGCTGGACGTGGTGGACGACGGCGCCATCCGCCGCGCCGGCCTGAAGTTCGCGGGCGACGGCAACGCCGAGCACTTCACCAGCCGGCCTTACGTCCCGGACGTGCGCAAGGCGGCCTGAGCCGCTGCCCATCCATGCCGGCCACGGCCGCGCGGGAACGCCGGCGGAACTCGTGGCGTCCACCCTCCTGCAATCCCACAGGAGCAACCCATGAGCAAAGCATTCCAGGCCACCGCCCTTTGCGCGGCGCTGTTCACCGCCGGCTTCCTGCCGCCGGCCCATGCCCAGCAACAGGGACCCAACGATGCGCAGATCGCGCACATCGTGGTCACCGCCGACCAGGTCGACATCGACGCCGGCAAGGTCGCCGAGAAAAAGGGCTCGACGGATGACGTGCGCAAGTTCGGCAAGCAGATGGTCACCGACCACACCTCGGTCAACCAGCAGGCCGCGGCCCTGGCCAAGAAGCTCAAGCTCAAGCCCGAACCCAACGACACCAGCGCCAGCCTGAAGAAAGGCGGCGACGAGAACCTGGCCAAGCTGAAGGACCTGAAGGGCAAGGAATTCGACAAGGCCTACGTCGACAACGAAGTGACCTATCACCAGGCGGTGATCGATGCCGTGGACAAGACGCTGCTGCCTTCGGCGAAGAACCCCGAGCTGAAGTCGCTGATCGAGAAGGTGCGGCCCACGCTGCAGGCGCACCTCGAGCACGCCCAGCACCTGCAGGCGCAGTTGGGCAAATGAGCCCGCTCCGCGCCGCCGCCGCGGTGGCTGCCGCGCTGCCGCTGCTGGCGGCCGCGGCCACCCACACCGTCACCATCGAGAACATGAAGTTCCAGCCCGAAGCGCTGCAGGTGAAGAAGGGCGACCAGGTCATCTGGCTCAACAAGGACCTGGTGCCGCACACCGCCACCGCGGCCGGAAAGTTCGATTCCGGCGCCATCGCCAGCGGCAAGTCGTGGCGCTGGACCGCGAAATCGGCCGGCACGGTCGCGTATGTCTGCACCTACCATCCCGGCATGAAAGGCTCGGTGACGGTGAAATGAGCGCGGTCCCCGGACTCGCCCCGGCCGCCGGCGGCGACGAAGCCATCGCGGCGGGCGTGCGCGCGGGCGACGCCGCGGCCTTCGAAAGGTTGATGCGGCAGTACAACCGCCGCCTGTTCCGCACCGCCCGCGCGCTGCTGCGCGACGACGCCGAAGCCGAGGACACGCTGCAGGAAGCCTACCTGCACGCCTTCCGCGCCATGCATTCGTTTCGCGGCGAAGCCAGCCTGGCGACCTGGCTGACGCGCATCGTGGTGAACGAAGCCATGTCGCGCCTGCGCCGCCAGGCGCGCCGCCACAACATCGTCCCCATCCACGCCGGCGCCACGCTGCATGGGGACGAAGGGGAGCCGGACGCCATGAACGAGGAACCGGGCGGCAACTCCGCCGACGCGCCGGACGAAGCACTGGGCCGCGCGGAACTGCGCACGCTGCTGGAACGCAAGATCGACGGCCTGCCGCAGGATTTCCGCGCCGTGTTCGTTCTGCGCGCGGTGGAGGAACTGAACATCGAGGAGACGGCGCAGTGCCTGGGCATCCCGCAGGCCACCGTGCGCACCCGCTACTTCCGCGCGCGCGGGCTGCTGCGCGAGGCGATGGCGCAGGAGCTGGACTTCGCCGAGCGCGACGCCTTCCGCTTCGACGGCGCGCGCTGCGACCGCATCGTCGCCACCGTGCTGCGGGCGGCCGAAGCTAGCCGGTGAAGTACTCCGGGTGCGCCTTCGCGATGGCGTCCAAAAAAACCAGCGGCGAATGGATATGCACCTGCATCGCCTTGGCGGCCGCGCGGCCGTCGCCGCGCACGATGGCGTCGACGATCGCGCGGTGGTGGTCGATGGCGATGCGGTGGCTGCCCACCGTGGGGATCGCCAGGTGCCGGATGCGGTTCATGCCCGTGCGCGCCAGCCGCAGCGAGTTCCACGCATGCGGGTGGCCGGCCAGCTCCAGGATCGCGTGGTGGAACTCCTCGTCGGCCGACAGGTGGCTTGAGTAGTCCTTGCGCGCGGACGCGCCCGCCTGCCACTGCACGATCTGCGCAAGCTTCTTCTTCTGCGGCAGCGGCGCCGCGGCCGCCAGTTCCGCGGCGCGGCATTCGATGGCTTCGCGCACGAAGATGGCGTCGGCGATCTTGCCCCGGTCCAGCCGCGAGACGAAGGTGCCCCGCTGCGGCACCGCCTCCAGCAGGCCTTCCACCACCAGCTGCCGGAAGGCTTCGCGCACCGGCGCGCGGCTCACTTGCAGCTGCTCCGACACGGCCTGCTCCGACAACGCCATGCCCGGCACGAAAGTGCAGTCGAGGATGGCGGTGCGGATGGCGTCGTACACGCCGCGGCCGATGGCGCCGCGTGCCGCGCCGGCGGCGGGCGCGGGCGCTTTCGCTGGCGCGCTGGCAAGGCCGGGGATCTGCGGTCGGGTTCGGGGCATGGGGAAAACGCGGAGGATTATCGCCGGTGGCCAGATGCTAGGATACTAGTATGTTAGTCAAGGAGACAAGCACCATGGCCACCAAGCGCACCGTCCTGCGCGCCGCCGCCGCCCTGGCGGGCGCCGCCGCGTTCCCCTTCGCCGCCCGCGCGCAGGCGGATTACCCGAACAAGCCGATCAAGCTGGTCTGCCCCTTTCCCGCGGGCGGCACCAGTGACGTGATGGCGCGCCTGATCGCCGACGAACTGGGCCGGCAGCTCAAGCAGCCGGTGGTGGTGGAGAACATCGGCGGTGCGGGCGGCGTGATCGGCACCGACCGCGCGCTGAAGATGGCGGCGGACGGCTACACCCTCATCCAGACCGGCGTGGGCCAGAACGCGGTGGCGCACGGCCTGAGCCTGAAGGTGCCGTACGACTCCAAGGCCGACTTCATCCACCTCACGCAGGTGCACCAGGGCCCGAACCTGCTGGTGGTGCACCCGTCCACGCCGTGGAAGACCATCCAGGAATTCATCGCGGAAGCGAAGAAGAACCCCGGCAAGCTCAGCTATGGCTACACGCCCGCGGCGTCGGGCCACATGGCGATGGAGTTGCTCAAGCAGACCGCCGGCATCTACATGGTCGGCATCCCCTACCGCGGCGGCGGCCCGCTGATGACGGACATGCTGGGCGGCACCATCCCGGTGATGTTCATCAACCAGGACGTCGCGCTGCAGCACGTGAAGGCCGGCAAGCTGCGCCCGCTGGCGGTCACCAGCATCAAGCGCAACCCGCTGTACCCGGACGTGCCGACGCTGGACGAGTCGGGCTACAAGGACTTCAGCGCGCTGTCGTGGTCCGGCATCTCGGTGGCCAAGGGCGTGCCCAAGCCCATCGCCGACAAGCTGGAAGCGGCGCTGGTGGCGGCCATGCAGACGCCCAACGTCCGCCAGCGGCTGGAGTCCACCGGCTTCGTGGTGCCGCCGCTGGGGTCGGCCGACTACACGAAGTTCGTCGCCGCCGAACACGATCGCTGGGTGAAGGTGATCAAGACGGCGGGGATCAAGGAAGAATAAGCCCCTCACCACCTCACGTTGTCATGCCGGGCTTGCCCCGGCATCCATCCCCGGAACGGCCGGCCCGCGCGCTCTTTCTCCCGGAGGTGGATGGCGGGTCAAGCCCGCCATGACAGCTTCTTCACCATGACCCGCAAATCCCCCGACCAACTCCGCTCCGCCCGCTGGTTCGCGCCGGACGACTTCCGCTCGTTCGGCCACCGCTCGCGGGCGATGCAGATGGGCTACGACCATGCCGACTGGCAGGGCAAGCCCGTCATCGCCATCCTCAACACCTGGTCCGACATCGGCAACTGCCACTCGCACTTCAAGCAGCGGGTGGAAGAGGTCAAGCGCGGCGTGCTGCAGGCGGGCGGCTTCCCGCTGGAACTGCCCGCCATCTCGCTGGCCGAGAACTTCGTCAAGCCGACGACGATGCTCTACCGCAACCTGCTCGCCATCGAAGCCGAGGAGCTGCTGCGCAGCCACCCCGTGGACGGCGCGGTGCTGATGGGCGGCTGCGACAAGACCACGCCCGGCCTGCTGATGGGCGCGCTGTCCATGGGCATCCCCGCCATCTACATGCCGGCCGGCCCCATGCTGCGCGGCAACTGGAAAGGCAAGACGCTGGGATCGGGCAGCGACGCATTCAAGTACTGGGACGAGCGCCGCGCCGGCAACATCGACCAGGCGCAGTGGATGGAGATCGAAGGCGGCATCGCGCGCAGCGCCGGCACCTGCATGGTGATGGGCACGGCCGCCACCATGATGGGCATCACCGAGGCGCTGGGCCTGGCCCTGCCCGGCGCCAGCAGCATCCCCGCGGTCGATGCCAACCACCAGCGCATGGCCACCCACTGCGGCCGCCGCATCGTCGACATGGTGTGGGAAGACCTCACGCCGAAGAAGATCCTCACGCGCAAGAACTTCGAGAACGCCATCACGGTGGCGATGGCCGAAGGCTGCTCCACCAACGCCATCATCCACCTCGTGGCGATGTCGCGCCGCGCGGGCGAGGACTGCGCGGTGTCGCTGGACGACTTCGACGCCTTCTCGCGCAAGGTGCCGGTCATCGCGAACATCCGGCCCAGTGGCGACAAGTACCTGATGGAGGACTTCTACTACGCCGGCGGCATGCGCGGACTGATGAAGACGCTGGCCGACGGCGGCCTGCTGCACCTGGACGCGATGACGGTCACCGGCCAGACCGTGGGCGCGACACTTGAAGACGCCGCGGTCTACAACGACGACGTCATCCGCCCGCTGTCCAATCCCATCTACCAGGAAGGCGCCCTCGCCGTGCTGCGCGGCAACCTGGCGCCCGACGGCTGCGTCATCAAGCCCAGCGCGTGCAGCCCGCACCTGCTCAACCACACCGGCCCCGCGCTGGTGTTCGACGACTACCCGTCGCTGAAGAAGGCGATCGACGATCCCGACCTGGATGTCACCGCCGACCACGTGATCATCCTGCGCAACGCCGGCCCGCAAGGCGGCCCCGGCATGCCGGAATGGGGCATGGTGCCCGTCCCCACCAAGCTGGTGAAGCAGGGCGTGCGCGACATGATGCGCATCAGCGACGCGCGCATGAGCGGCACCAGCTACGGCGCCTGCGTGCTGCACGTCGCGCCCGAGGCCTACGTCGGCGGCAACCTGGCGCTGGTGAAGACCGGCGACCTGATCACGGTCGACGTGCCGAACCGCCGCATCCACATGGACGTGAGCGATGAAGAGCTGGCGCGTCGCCGCGCCGCCTGGACGCCGCCCCCGCGCCGCTTCGAGCGCGGCTACGGCTACATGTTCAGCCAGCACATCCAGCAGGCCGACACCGGCTGCGACTTCGACTACCTCGAGACCGGCTTCGGCGGCCCAACGGCCGAACCGGCGATCTATTGACCATGCCCCTCAAGCCCGAAACCAAGAACAAGCTGATGGCGGTGAGCACCGCCACCCTGTGCACCGCGCTCTTCAAGCGCGGCCTGCGCAACCAGTTCATCCAGGACGTGCGCCCGCTGAACGCCAACCTGCCGAACATGGTCGGCGAAGCCTTCACGCTGCGCTACATCCCGGCGCGCGAGGACCTGAACCCGATTACCGTCTTCCAGGACCGCCAGCACCCGCAGCGCCAGGCGGTGGAACAGTGCCCGCCCGGCGCGGTGCTGGTGTTCGACAGCCGCAAGGACGCACGCGCCGCTTCGGCGGGCTCCATCCTCGTCACGCGCCTGATGGTGCGCGGCTGCGCGGGCGTGGTCACCGATGGGGGCTTTCGCGACTCGCCCGAGATCGCGCAGATGGCCATGCCCGCGTACCACTCGCGCCCCAGCGCGCCGACCAACCTCACGCTGCACCAGGCACTGGACATCAACGTACCCATCGGCTGCGGCGACGTGGCGGTCTGGCCCGGTGACGTGATGGTTGGCGACAAGGAAGGCGTGGTGGTTCTGCCCGCCGCGATCGCCGGCGAACTGGCCGACGAGGCTTTCGAGATGACCGCCTTCGAGGACTTCGTCGCCGAAGAAGTGCGCGGCGGCCGCGGCATCCTGGGCCTGTACCCGGCCACCGACCCGAAGACCAAGGACGATTTCGCCGCCTGGCGCAAGGCGAACGGGCGCTGAACCGATCCTTGTCGTGCCGGGCTCGACCCGGCATTCGCCGGGATGACAGCCTCCGAGGGCGCGGCCAGAATGCGGCCCATGGATACCACCCTGCACTGGTCCAGCGACCTGCACGACGTCGACTGGCGCGAGCTCTCGGCCCTGTACCGGGTCGCGCCGCTGGGTGACAAGGACCCGGACCTGCTGAAGGTCGCCTTCCATGGCAGCCGCTTCCGCTGGTTCGCGCGGCAACAGGGGCGGCTGGTCGGCGTGGGCCGCGTCCTCGCGGACGGTTGCGACGTGGCTTACGTGTGCGACGTGGCCGTGCACCCTGACCTGCAGGGCACGGGCCTGGGCCGCGAGCTGATGGATCGCCTGCTCGCGCCATGCGAGGGCTATCCCAAGATCCTGCTTTACGCCAAGCCGGGCGTGGAACCTTTCTACCGCCGCCTCGGCTTCCGCCGCATGGCCACCGCGATGGCACGGTTCGCCAACGAGCCGCTCGCGCTCGAGCGCGGCTACCTGCACGGGGACTGAGATGGGAGCGCCGCTGCACATCGGCATCGCCGGCTGTTCGGCCGAAGGCGCGGCGCTCTGTTACCGCACGCTCGTGGCCATGGGCAACCGGAAGCTGGGCGGCCACGCGCATCCGCCGATCTCCATGCACACGCCCTCGCTGCAGGCGTACGTCGATTGCCTGGACCGCGGCGACGTGCAGGGCGTGGCCGGCCTGATGCTGGAATCGGCGCAGCGGCTGCAGGCGGCGGGCGCCGATTTCCTCATCTGCCCCGACAACACCATCCACCAGGCCATGCACCTGGTGCGCCCCGCGTCGCCGCTGCCCTGGCTGCACATCGCCGAAGTCGTCGCGGACGAAGCCGCGGCCCGGGGCTTCCGGCGCCTCGGGTTGACGGGCACCGCGTGGCTGGTGAAGAGCGATGTCTATCCGCAGGCGCTGGCCGCGCGCGGCATCCACTGCATCCAGCCCGCCGACGAAGCGCGCGAGCAGATGGGCCGGCTCATCATGGACGAGCTGGTGCACGGCGTGTTCCGCGAAGACACCACGCGCTGGTTCCAGTCGGTGGTGGAAAGCTTCCGCGCGCAAGGCTGCGACGCGGTGGTGCTGGGCTGCACGGAGATCCCGCTGATCCTGGGCGATCACAACAGCGCGCTGCCCACGCTGGACTCCACCCGCCTGCTGGCCGCGGCCGCACTCAGCCGCGCGCTTGCGGGCTAAGCTCGCGCACGCCAAACGACACAAGGACACCATGGCCACCAAGACGCCCGCTTCCAAGCCGGCCGCGCCGCAGCACGCGCGCCCCGCCACGCGCATCAGCACCGCCGTCACGCAAGTCTCGGCGGAGAACAACCGCACGTTCCATGCGCGCGTGGTCTACCGCTCGGGCACGCAACAGGAATTCACCGTGCTCGCCCAATCCACCACCGCCTTCGACGCCATGCGCACGGCGTACGCCAAGGCGTTGTCCGGCACCGGCCCGGCGTACGGCACGTTCGCGGTGCCGCTGAACGGCACGGTGGTCATCGACTGGCGCGAGGTCGCGTCGTTCTACGACTGGGCGGAGTGACCATGGACGTGCAACGGCTCCAGGCGGTGCTGCAGCCCCTGTTCCCCGGCCTGATGGGCGTGAAGCTGCTCGAAGCCACGCCCGAGCGCATCGTCGCCGAGATGCCGGTGCGCCCCGACCTGTGCACCGCGGGCGGCATCCTGCACGGCGGCGCGTACATGGCTTTCGCCGACACGCTGGGCGCCGTGGGCACCGTGGTCAACCTGCCCCAGGGCAAGATCACCACCACCACCGATTCCAGCACCAAGTTCATCTCCGGCGCGAAGGTGGGCACCACCGTACGGGGCGAAAGCGTCGCGCTGCACCGCGGCCGCACCACCATGGTGTGGCAGACCACCATCACCAACGATGCGGGCAAGCTTTGCGCGGTGGTCACGCAGACCCAGCTGGTGATGGACGCGCGCGGCTGAACGCGACCGCATCACAGGTCCGTTTCCGGCCAGCGCCGCGGGCACGGGTCGCCGACGATCTCCTCCACACCCCAAGGAGACCGCCATGGCCGATACCTTCCAGCTGCAGGGCCTGGACCCTGCCTTCTTCCAGCCGCTATTCGCGCTCGACGACGGCGAGCTGCGCTCGCGCGGCATCGTGCGGCGCTTCGCCGACGCGGCCGACACCTATCCCTGCCGCGTCAGCCTGGGCGAGGCGGCGCTCGGCGAAGAACTGCTGCTGCTCCCGTTCGAACACCAGCCCGCCAGTTCGCCGTACCGCGCATCCGGTCCCATCTTCGTGCGCCGCGGCGTGCCGCTGGCCGATCTCGCGCCCGGCGAGCTGCCGCCGTACGTGACCAAGCGCGTGATCTCGCTGCGCGCCTACGACGACGCCCACATGATCGTGGACGCCTCCGTCGCCGA
This sequence comes from Ramlibacter humi, assembly GCF_004681975.1. Lineage (GTDB taxonomy): Bacteria > Pseudomonadota > Gammaproteobacteria > Burkholderiales > Burkholderiaceae_C > Ramlibacter > Ramlibacter humi. The sequence goes on along the minus strand of NZ_SMLK01000001.1, from coordinate 7,293 downwards.
AGGCGCGGACATCGGGCGCGAGATCCGCCGCCTGCTCGGCCGCGCCGACACGGCCTACCTGCACCTGCACAACGCCAAGCGCGGCTGCTACTCCTGCAAGGCCGTGCGCGCCTGACGTCCGCAGCGCTGCCACGGCCCGTTCGGGCTACCTCAGCCTCACGCCGTCCTACAGGGGCGGCGTTTTCGCATTCCTACGATGGCCCGACCACCACCAGGCCATCTTGGAATGACCACCAGCAGTACCCTTGCCGCGGGGAGGAAAGCGGCGCACAGGATCACCATTTCGCTGTCAATGGCGATCCTCGCCGCCGCACTGGCCGCGTGTGGCGGCGGTGGCGGTGGCGGCGCGGTCACCGGCAGCGGTTTGCCGACAGGAGCGACCGTGAACGCCCAGGCAGCATCGACCTCCACCTTCACGGCCGAAGCGGCCGTGCCCATTTACCCCGCCACCAGCGGACAACAGGCGCTGCTGTCCGTGGGTGCGCTCGCCGAAGGCGGCCATGCCGTCGCCTGGCTCGAGCCCGACGGTGCCGGCGCGCAGGCGCGCGTGCGCTCGCAGCGCTTCGATGCGCAGGGCGCGCGCGAAGGCGACGCGCTGTCCGTCTCCGTGGACGCGCTGCTCGGCGCGCCCGCGGCGATGCCGCTGCCCAACGGCGGCCTGGTGGTCGCCACGCCGGTGGCTTCGCCCTCCTCGGTCGACAAGCCCTGGATCACGCGCTCGGCCATCCGCGTGCAGCGCCTGGCCGCCGACGGCACGGCGGTCAGTGACACCGACGTCGGCGCGGTGCTGCAGAACCGCATCGGCGCCGCCACCATGCGCTACGTGGAAGCGCCCGCGCTCATCCGCTGGGACGACGGCGGCTTCCTCGTGGGCTGGTCGCTGGTGGACGACGACGGCACGCACAAGACACCGCAGTTCTGGGTGCAGCGCTTCGATGCCTCCGGCCGGGCCGCCGGCGCCGCCTCGATGGCCGCGCAAGGCGAGATCGACTCGCCTTTCGCGCTCACAGCCACGCCCAACGGGGGCTGGCTGCTCGCCACTTTCCATCGCCTGCAGGGCCGCACGGTGCTGCGCTACCACCCGTTCCAGGGCGCCAGCGCGCCGGTGCTGCCCGCGGGCGCGCCCGGCGTCGCCGAAGGCAGCACGCTGGTGCCGCTGGCCGGTGGCGGCAGCGTGCTGCTGCAGCCGGTGCAAGGCTACGGCGCGCTGCAGCTGTTCGCCGCCGACGGCCAGCCGCGAGGCCAACCCGGCGGGCTGCCGCAAGCGGTGGCGGGCGGCGCCGCGCTGCGCGACGGCGGTTTCGTCGCCTTCCTCGACACGGGATCGGGCCTGGCCGCGCAACGGTTCGATGCGATCGCGCGGCCGATGGGCGGCGCGACGCCCATCGCGGCGCAGCGCAACCTGCAAGCGGCGCCCATGACCTGGGGCGCGCTGGCGATCGCGTGGACGGCCACCGGCGCGGCGGGCGACACGGACGCGATGACGCAGCGGCTGCGCTGAAGACGCGCCAGCCGCCGCCCGGCAGTCACGCCTTCCGGATGGTGCCTTGCGCGGCGGCGCAGAGCTGGCGGCCGCCTTCGTTGTCGAGGAACACGTCGCAGCGGCAGACCGCCTGCGTGCGTCCGCTGCCCACCACCGTAGCCACGGCGACCAGCCGCCCTTCGCCGACCACGGGCCGCAAGTAATTGATCTTCATCTCCGACGTGAGCGCCGGTCCGAGCACCGAACCGCCGGCGTAGGTGAGCGCGTTGTCGGCGAGATAGGCGAGCACGCCGCCGTGCACGAACCCGTCCTGCTGCAGCAGGCGGGCCGCCATCGGCAGCGACAGCGTCGCGCCACCCGGCTCGAAAGCATCGAGCCGCGCCGACAGCAGCTGGCTGAAGGGCTGCTGCTCCAGGACCGCACGCCCCCTGGCCAGCAGTTCCGCTTGCGACCCGCTCATCGCGCCTCTCCCGGCGGCGCGACGGCGCACCAAACGGCCTGCTCCAGCGCCTGGCGGACCTTGGGCGGCACCTGCGGCGTGCCGGCCGCGAGCCAGGCCGGCGTCAGTTGCAGCAGCGGCCCGAACACCATGGCGATCCAGACCGGGAACGGCAACGGCCGCAGTTCGCCCGCGTCGACCTTTCGATCCACCCAGGCGCGCAGCAAGCCGAAGCCTTGCGCGTTCGCGCGCTCCCATTCGCCGGCGCCGCCTTCGAGCTGGCCGGTGCGCCGCAGTTCATGCAGCAGCCGCGCCTGGCCGGGCTGGGCGATCACCCGCTCGACATACGCACGCACCAGTCCCTTGACGCCGGAGCGCGCCGACGCGCGGCCCCGGATCGGCACCATCACCGCGGCGTGGAATTCGCGCAGGGTCTGCGCATACAGCGCGTCGGCCAGGCTCGCCTTGGTCGGGAAGTGGTGGTAGAGGCTGCCGTTGCTGGCGCCGGCGCGCTGGCGGACAAGGTCCATCGAGCTTTCGCCGAAACCCTGCGCCAGGAAGACCTCGGCCGCCGCCCGAAGCAGCCTTTCACGAGTGGTTGTGTCATCCATGGCCTGGAGTATTACTCCAGAGTATCACTCCAGTCAAGAGCACAGCGGATGCGCCGCCGCGGCCGCGCGATGTCCCCACGCCCGGCCGGGCTGGCACCGGCTGCCTAGAATCCGCCCTTCCCCGCGCCGCCTTCGCGCGCGCCCCTCCCCGCATGTCCCTCTACCGCCTGATCGGCCAGTTTCTGCGCCGCCACTGGTTCGCCTACTCGGTTTCCGGCGTGATGCTCGCCGGCATCGCGGTGCTGATCGTCTGGATCCCGCGCCAGGTGGGGCACGTGGTGGACCAGCTGGTGGCGCAGCGCCTCACGCTGCCGCAGCTGCAGCGCGAACTCGCATGGCTGGTGGCGGCCGGCATCGCGGTGTACCTGCTGCGCGTGGGCTGGCGGCTGAAGCTCTATGCGGCGGCCTACCAGCTGGGCGTGGAACTGCGCCAGCGCCTGTACGCGCGACTGTCGCACCAGGGCCCCGCGTTCTTCCAGGACCGCCGCACGGGCAACCTGATGGCGCTGGCCACCAACGACATCGACGCGGTCGAGATGGCCGCGGGCGAAGCCATCCTCGCCGGCTTCGACGGCACGCTCACCCTGGTGCTGGTGGTCGGGATGATGGCGCTGGGCGTGGACGCCCGGCTGGCCGCTTTCGCGCTGCTGCCCTTCCCGCTGATGGGCGTCGCGTTCTGGTGGATCTCGCGCCACGTGCACGACGCGTCGCGCGCGTCGCTGGAACGCTTCGGCTCGCTCAACGACCACGTGCAGGAAACGCTGGCAGGCGTTCGCACCATCCGCGCGCTGGGCCTGCAGGCGCGCAGCGAACGGCAGTTCTCGCAGCTGGCGGCCGAGGCCGCGCAAGCCGGCTTGCGCTCGCAGAGATGGGAAGCCGCGTACGAGCCCGCCGTCGGATTCACGCTCAGCGCGGCGACGATGCTCACGCTGGGCGCGGGGGGCTGGCTGGTGTGGCACGACCAGCTGACCATCGGCCAGCTCACCAGCTTCAGCCTCTACCTCGGCCAGCTGCTGTGGCCGATGTTCGCGGCGGGCTGGGTGCTGTCGCTGCTGGAGCGCGGCAAGGCGGCGTGGTCGCGGTTGCAGCCGGTGCTGGATGCGCCGCTCACGGTCGACGACACGGGCCGCGTGCGCGCGGTCGAGCCCGGTCCCATCGACCTCGGGCACGTGAGCTTCCACTACCCCGGCATCGCGAAGCCCGCGCTGCAGGACGTCTCGCTCTCCATCCCGCCCGGTACGACACTCGGCCTGGTCGGCGCCACCGGCTCGGGCAAGACCACGCTGCTGCGATTGCTGCTGCGCCACCATGCGCCCGATGCCGGCGCGCTGCGCTGGAACGGCCACGAACTGCGCGACTACACGCTCGACGCGCTGCGCGACGCGGTGGCGTGGGTGCCGCAGGAAGCCTTCCTCTTTTCCGCCAGCGTCGCGGAGAACATCGCGCTGGCCCGTCCCGAGGCCAGCCGCGAAGAGATCGAGATCGCCGCCCGGCTGGCCGCGGTGCACGACGACATCGCGCGGCTGCCCAGCGGCTACGACACGCCGGTGGGCGAACGCGGCGTCACGCTGTCGGGCGGCCAGCGCCAGCGCGTGGCCATCGCCCGCGCGCTGCTGGCCGACGCGCCGCTGCTGCTGCTGGACGATGCGCTCTCGGCCGTGGACACGGAAACCGAGGCGCGCATCCTGGCCCATCTGCGCCAGCAGCGCGTGGGCCGCACGGTGGTGATCGTCAGCCATCGGCTGAGCACGGTCGCCGACGCCGACCACACCATCGTCCTGCGCGACGGCCGTGTGGCCGAGCAGGGAACACACGCCACCCTCACCGCTTCCGGCGGCTGGTATGCGCGGCAATGGCGCTACCAGCAGCTGCAGGCCAGTCTCGATGCCAGCTGACGTCCTTTCTTCTCCCGCCAAGCCGACCGCGGAACGCGTGACGCGACGCGCCGTCTGGGGCGACGCGTCCGCGCTGCTGCTGCGCGCCGCGCGGCCCGAGCGTTCGCTGGTGCTGCGGTCGGTGGCGTGGCTGGTGCTGGCCGCCGGGCTGGAAGCGCTGGGGCCCCTGGTGGGCAAGTACCTGATCGACAACCATTACCTGCCTCGCACCGGCACCTGGCCGGAAATCCTGGCGCTGCTGCTGGGGGCGCTGGCGGCGGGGTGGCTGGCCACCGCGCTGCGCTACGGGCAGATGGTGCGGCTGGGCAGCGTGGCGATGCGCTCCGTGCAGCGCGTGCGGGAAGAGGTGTACGCGCACGTGATGCGGCTGCCGATGGCTTTCTTCGACCGCGCCATCACCGGCCAGCTGGTCAGCCGCGTCACCAACGACAGCGAGGCGGTGAAGACGCTGTTCGTGCAGGTGCTGTTCGTCGTGCTGGACAGCCTGATCCTGCTGGCCGGCGCCACGGTGGCGATGCTGTGGCTGGACTGGCGGCTGATGCTGATCGTGGCGGCGATGGTCCCGGCCGTGGCGGTGATCGTCACGCTGTACCAGCGGCTGTCCGGCCCGGCCGTGGCCCGCACGCGACAGTTGCGCAGCGAGCTGAATGCGCAGATGGCCGAGTCCATCGCGGGCATGCCGGTGCTGCAGGCCGCCAACGCGACGGCGCGCTTCCGCGAGCGCTTCGCGGCGCTGAACCAGGCGCACTACGCCTCGCGCGCGACCGAGCTGCGCGCCAACGCCTGGCTGCTGCGGCCCGTGCTCGACCTGCTGAACGTGGCGCTGCTGGCCGGGCTGATCTGGACGTTCGGCCTGCGCAGCCAGGGCGGCGCATTGGGCGCGGTGGAAGTGGGCGTGCTGTACGCGTTCATCAACTACATGTCGCGCGTGATCGAACCGCTGATCCAGATCACCATGCAGTTCGCGCAGTTGCAGCAGGCGCTGGTGGGCGCGGCGCGCGTGCATGCGCTGCTGAAGGAAGCGGAGGCACCCAAAGCCGCGGAGCACGGCGAAGTCACCCGCGGCGCCATCGACATCCGGGCGCTGGACTTCTCGTACCTGCCCGGCCATCCGGTGCTGCGCGGCATCGACCTGCGCATCCCGGCCGGCGCCTTCTACGGCATCGTCGGGCACACCGGCAGCGGCAAGACGACGCTGCTGTCGCTGCTGCTGCGCTTCTACGCCGCGCCGCCCGGCAGCGTGCGGCTGGACGGCACGCCCATCGAGGCACTGGGCGAGGACCACCTGCGCGCCAGCGTCGGGCTGGTGCCGCAGGACCCTTTCCTGCTGGCCGCCAGCGCGCGCGAGAACATCGCGATGGGACGCACGCTCACCGGCGGGCAGGTCGAGGAAGCCGCGCGCGCCGCCCACCTGCACGGCTTCCTGGCCGCGCTGCCGCAAGGCTACGACACGCCGCTGGGCGAAGGCGGTGCGCGGCTGTCGGTCGGGCAGAAGCAGCTGCTGGCCATCGCGCGCGCCCTGGCCGGGCAACCACGCATCCTGTTCCTGGACGAAGCCACCTCGCACATCGATTCGGAGACCGAGCAGGTGGTGCAGCGCGCGCTGGCCGAACTGCGCGGCCGCGTGACCATCGTCGCCATCGCGCACCGGCTGTCGACCGTGCGCGACGCCGACAGCATCGCCGTGCTCAACCATGGCCGCCTTGCGGAGCAGGGCAGGCACGACGAGCTGATGGCCATCGACGGCGGCCTGTACCAGCGCCTGTACCAGTTGCAGCAACTGCAGGACGAGGGAATCGCACCGGCTTGAACGCGCGCGTGCTACAACGCCTCTCCACGCGGGCGACGGACATGGCGCGAATTTCTTCCCTGGAGACGAGGCTGCTGCGGCAACTGGTGCGGTTGTCCGGCCGCGACCCGGAAGGTTTCGAGGCGCAGGTGCTGGACGGCGGCCGCATCCGCGTGCACGCGCCGTGCGGGGCGGCGTTCTATCCCACCGAAGCGTGGACCAGCCATTTCATGCTGCACCTGCACCAGGGCTGGTTCGACGCGCGCAACCCGATCCTGGCCACCGGCGGCACCGGCTGAACGTTACAAATGCGTGCGCCGGATGTGCGTGTCCGTCGCATAGAATTTGCAGCTCATCCGTGCGTACCGCCATGCCCTCCGCTGACGACAATATCCGCAAGTCGCTGCAATCGTGGCTGAAGTCGCGCGACGAATTCGAGCCACACGCTCGCGTGCTGCAGGAAGCGCTGGACCGCTACCTCCAGCACAACGGTCCCCTGCCTTACGCCGAGATGGAAGCCGCCGAAGCCAGCCGCATCGCGGTGGCGCAAAGCTTCCACGAGCTGTGCGAAGCCGTGCGCGAGCGCGGCGGGCCCTAGCGGCTCGATGCCCTTCCCGGCCCTGGACGACCTGCTGGCCCTCGCCACGCAGGAAGGCCGCGTGTGCCCGAAACAGCATGCGTGGACCGCGCTGTACGAGCTGCTGCCCGACGTGCGGCACGACACCTACGGCTTCATCCCCGCGCCGCCGCTGGTGGCCGAGTTCTGGGACCGCACCGGCGACGAAGACAAGCGCGAGCGCCTGCGCGAACACCTGGCCTGGGCCGTGGCGCATGGCGCGGCGGCCAAGGTGCACGCGTGGCTGGCGCTGATGCCGGCAGACGCGTGGCACCGCGAAGGCGCCTGAAACGCGCGGTGCTACGCGGCGATGGGCGCCCCAACCTCGTCATTCCCGCGAAGGGGGAATCCAGGGCGGACGCAAGCCATGGATTCCCGCCTGCGCGCACTGCTGTCCGGAATCGGGAAGCGGGTTTGAAGGCTGGCGCTGGGAGGAGATGGAGGGAAGGCGCTGGGAGAC